>NZ_AP018786.1:630000-1830000 GCF_003609995.1 Sutterella megalosphaeroides | reverse complement strand
CTTCACGGGGCTTGCCGCCGCCTATGCCGCGCTTGAAAACGGTCTGAAGAACGTGCTGGTTCTTGAGAAGATGCACGTCTTCGGAGGCAATTCGGTGATCAACGCCGGTCAGGTGTCGCTTGCGGGCAGCGGTCTGCAAAAGTCGAAGGGCATCGAAGACTCCGCGGCCCTCATGAAGGAAGACATGCTGCGTGCGGGCCAGCGCTTCAACCACGAAGCGCTCGTCGACGCGCTCGTGAAGGAAGCGCCCGCCTGTTACGACATGATGGTCGACTGCGGCGTCAAGTTCGCCGACGACGTGATTCGTCTCGGCGGTCACAGCGCACCGCGCACGATCTTCGCTTCGAACTATTCGGGCGGCGGCATCTGCGTGCCCATGCACAAGTGGCTCCGCGGGAAGGGCGTCGTTTTCCGCAATCGCAGTTTCGTGCGCGACCTCATCGTCGAGAAGGACGAAGTGGTCGGCGTCGAAGTGGTCCCCGAGTACGATTTCGATACGAAGAAGGGGGGCGAAGCCTACGCCGTGCGCGCCGAGAAGGGCGTCGTGATCGCTTCGGGCGGTTGGGGCTCCGACAAGGAATTCATCGCGACGTCGATGCCTCCCTACCGCACGCTCGCCTGCACGAGCCAGAAGGGGGCTACTTCGGAAACGATTCGCATGCTGCTCGGCTACGGCGCCATGCCCGTCATGCTCGACATCTACCAGATCGGTCCCTGGGCGACGCCCGACGAATTCGGTGCGGGTGCGGGTTCCGTCTTCGCCGACTACATCTTTGCCGAAGGCATCATGGTCGACAGCCGCAACGGCCGCCGCTTCGTCAACGAACTCGCATCGCGTCGCGAACGCTCCGAAGCGGAAATGAAGTGCCTCGACAAGGACGGGAATCCCGTTTTCCCGTTCGGCTTCTGCTCGGAAGAAACGACGAAGAATCGTCCCGGGTTCGAAACGAGCCTTCGCGAAGGCACGACGAAGCGCACCGAAAGCGTCGAGGAACTCGCCGCTCTCTACGGCGCCCCGGTCGACGAACTCAAAAAGCAAATCGACGAGTGGAACGCCATGGTCCGCGCCGGCAAGGATACGGCTTTCGGCAAGCCGATCGACAAGCCGATCGAGCTGCGTCCGCCCTTCTACTCGATCCGTTTCTGGCCGAAACTGCACTACTGCATGGGCGGCGTCGGCATTACCGACAAGGCCGAGGTGCTGAGCTACAAGACCTGCCGTCCCATCGCGGGGCTTTACGCCGCGGGCGAAGTCACGGGCGGCGTGCACGGTATGGACCGTCTCGGCAGCACCTCGTCGACCGACTGCCTTGCCATGGGTCGCATCGCCGGCCGCAATGCCGCGCTCCGTAAGATCTGAATCATTGGAAATTCGAAATGAAAAACCGATTCTTCTCGACCCTCGCGGGTTTTGCCGTCCTCGCGGCCTTCGGCACTTCGTTTGCTCCGTCCGCCGAGGCGGCCTCTCTTGAGATGCGCCATCACAAGGGCGTGGCCTGCGAAACCTGTCACGTGCCCGGTGCGGAGCACCCGAGCGCTTCGCTCACGCAAAAGTGCACCGGGTGCCACGGCTCGATGAGCAGCATCACCATCAAGACGCCCATGGTGCGCAACCCGCACAAGTCGCCCCATTACGACGACTTGCTCGATTGCGCCGAGTGCCATCAGGAGCACGCGCCCGCCAAGAATCTCTGCGCCGACTGCCATAAGTGAGGCAACACGTCCGACGCACGATGCCTCGCCCGGGACTTCGGTCTCGGGCGAGTTTTTTCAAGCGCTCTTTCCGAACGAGGCCGGCTGCGACGCCCGAAGTAGGGCGGCGCTTTCTCTATCGTCGACGGAGATCGGCTCCAAACGAAACCCGCAGGAATTCGTCGCATGCGTGAGGACAGTCCTGCGGGTTTTTCGTGACTTGCACGGTCTCGGTGAGGGCCGCGACTGCGAGCGGCTTACGGTTCGGCCGCGCCCGCTCCTGCAATACGTCCGAAGACGACCACATCGGCAATGCCGTTTCCGCCCACGCGGTTCGCGCCGTGAACTCCGCCCGTCACTTCACCCGCGGCGAAGAGCCCGGGGATGGCGTTTCCGTTCGCATCGAGAACGCGCGCGTCGCGGTCGATTCGGATGCCGCCCATGGTGTGGTGCACGGCGGGTACCATGGGGGTCGCGTAGTAGGGACCTTCGGTCATGGGACGGTCGTCGCTCGTCGCTTTCGTGAAGCCGAAGGCGTCGGTCTTCGTTTTGCCCGTCACGACGGCGTTGTAGGTGTCGATGCTCGCCCGAAGCTTCGTCGGATCCATGCCCGTTTTGCCCGCGAGCTCTTCGATCGTTTCGCCCGAGAAGGCCTGCCCGAGTTCGATCATTTCGCCGACGGTGAGGTTCTTCGAGACGGTTGCAAGCGACGGGTACTTGACATGGTTCGAGACGATCCAGTAGGTGCCGCCTTCCTTGAAGATCGCCTTGCAGAGCGTGTCGCGCGCGGCGTCTTCGTTGACGAAGCGCTCCCCTGCGGTATTGAGAAAGATGCGGTTGCGCCCGCTCGGCCAGGAAGACATGATGCCCGTTTTCGGTGCTCCGCCCGGATGAAGCTGAATGTCGCTCAGATTGATGAGGTCGGCGCCCGCATCCGCCGCAAGCTTGAGGCCGTCGCCTTGCGAAGCCTTGAAGTTGTTCGTCGAGGGAATCTTTTCGTCAAGCACGAGTTCCTTCCAGACGCCCGTGTTGTATTTCTGTCGAAGTTCGACGTTCGCCGCAAAGCCCCCCGTGGCCATGACGACGCCCTTCGAGGCGCGAATCGTCACGGGTTTCCCGTTGTGTAGAGCTTCGACGGCCACGACGCGGCCCGAGGCGTCTTTGACGAGTTTTTTCGCGGTCGTGTCGGTGAGGACCGTCACGCGATCGGGATAGGCTCGAAGGAATTTTTCGAGCGCGGCAACGTACCCGTAGCCGCCTCCGTAGGCGCTGTGTCCGCGCGGATAGAGGCCGCCGACGATTGTGGTGACCTTGGGTTTGAACGCAAGTCCTTTTCCTTCCATCCAGTGCATCCCTTCGAGCGCGCGGCTCGTGAGGACCTTGACGAGTTCGGGATCGTTCGTGCCGTGACCGCCCCGGAGGGTGTCGTCGTAGAACTTCTCAACGCTGTCTTCGATTCCCTGGCGATCCTGCCGTTCGGGGTCGGGGGCGTTGTAGCCGCCGCCCGAAACAACGGTGCTTCCGCCCAGGTAGCCGAGCTTTTCGATGATGACGACGCGTGCACCCGCTTCGACGGCGGCCGCGGCTGCGACCAAACCCGCTCCGCCCCCGCCTACGACGGCGACTTCCGTCGCGTACTCGGGTTTGAGTTCCGCTTTGGGAATTTTCGTTTGGAATTTCGCCGTGTCAAGTCCCGCCGCCTTGAGGTTCGCCGTCACCGCACCGCGCAGCGCGAAGCTCGTTACGGTCGCGCCCGTGATCGCGTCGACCGCAACCGTTTGGTGCTCGATCATGGCCTTCGAGAGGAGTTCGATCGCTTTTTTCCCGACGCCCGGGCTTTCGCGGTTGTCGGTGAGGATGTTGACGATCTTGCCGTCCTTGAGGATGACGTCTACGGTCATCGGCGCGTTGTGCGCTTCGACCGTGTAGGAATAGACGGTATTGGGACCTGCTTCGGCGCCCGAAGCAACGAGGAATCCCGCGGTGCCGAGGGCGGCGACAAGCGCTCGAAAGAGGGAAGATCGAAGAAAGAACGCACGATGATTTCCCATAAACACCTCCTTGGAGTTCGGCGAGCGCGCCGCGAAGCCGTGCTTCGTCGACTGCCCGTTCGGGTTGGAATTTCGCCAGTCTAGGAAGGCCGGTGCCGGAAACGAATCGGAAGTTTTCCGTAGGACGCCGGGCTTGACAAGAGGACGGCAACGGAGAGTCCGTGCGGGATTTGCGCGAGGGCGACGCTTCGCTCGCTCGTCGGGCGTAATCAGGCCGTTCTGCGCGAGTCGGCCAAGAGCGAACGGACGTACTGGAATTCGGGGAGAGTATGCGTTCGATCGTGCCAGATGAGATGAAGGTCGGTCGCTCGGACAAAATCCGCCGAGAGGCACGTGACGAGCCCCGTTTGCGCCCAGTACCGCCCGATCACCGTGGGACAAATGCAGGTTCGGTCGTTCATCTGCAGAAGGTACGGGGCGACGGCGAAGAAGGGAAGAGCCACCTGGGTCGTTTGTTCGACCTCGGGAGCAAGCAACGTGTCGATGTAACGCTCGATGCGGTACTTGCGCGGTTTCGAGTAGAGGCGCACCGCCGGGTAGGGACGCAAATCTTCGGGCGTAAGACGAACGGTTTCGGCTTTTTTCTCGAGGGGATGTCCCTTTCGAACGAGGATGCTCATTTCGCATCGATGGATCGGCATGGTATGTATGCCGGTCTCGTTTTCCTTCGGGCGTCGGTGGTAGATGGCGAAGTCGGCTTCGCCGCTTCGCAACATGTCGATGATGTCATCGGCGGGTTTCACGATCATGGCGGTTGCTTTCGGACACTTTTCGCTCAGCTTCTGAAAGAAATTCGTTCCGAGGAAGAAAATCCCGTGACTGTTGAGCGCGAAGCGAAAGCAGGTACTTACTTCGGACGGATCGAAGGTCGGGGTTCGGTGGCTTCGGACGTATCCTTCCAGCATCTGAGCGGCCGATGCGTAGATCGCTTCGGCACGAGCGGTCGGGATCATGAAGGCACCGTTGGCGCCGCCGCGCGTGAAGAGTCGATCGTCGAAGGCCTCGCGCAAGAGATTGAGCCGACGCTCGGCCGTCGGTACCGAGATTTTCATCTCCCGCGCGACGTCGGAGAGTTTTTGCCGGTCGTGCAGCAGAACGAAGAGAAAGATGTCCGAAAACTTGAGGTTGAGAAGCGAGGCCGAGACATCGCAGTACTTCAGCGGGCCGTTTCCTTCCATGGGAAAATCCGTCGTGGTTCAAAAGATTCGTCCGTCGACGACGTCCGCAAGGGGGCTCGGGCGCGTACGAGGCCGTGTGTTCGGAGCCGTATTTTTCCGCACTGTGCTCCGGCGTCGAGCTTTGCACGAAGTTCGTCGCGAGCTCGGACGGTCTTCCGATTGTAGAGACCGGCCGACTCGCCCAACCCGAGGAAAAACGCGAAGGAGAAACGGGAAAGGGGTGTCGGCCAAGAGCGCGCACGACGCCCCCGGGCTCCGGTCCGTCGCCATGCCGCTTGCGGGACCTTCGACGGATTCCGGCGACGGACGTTCGGAGGCGTGTTTCGGCTCAAAAGAACTTCATCGCGCCGATGCGCGACACCCATTTGGAGCAGTCGGCGGTGTCGAGCACGTCGCCGCCCTTCGAGTACGTGACGGTGCCGTAGAGCATGAACGTCTTCGAGAGGCGGTAGTCGAGAACGGCGTTGACGGTTTGGCGTTTCCCGGATTCCTCCGTACCGTCGACAAGCGTATGGTCGCCTTCGAAGTAGTAGTAGCTCATCGTGCCGCGCAGACCGTTGCTCATGCGGTAGTTGAACCCGACCATGGCCGAGATGCCGTCGATGCCGTGCTTGCGGTCGAGCGGATCGGCAACGGCCCCCCGGTCGAGTTTCCAACCCGCAACGTTGCGGTAATCGCTCTGGTACTGAAAGGCGGTGTAGAACTTCCAGGTTTCGTCGGGTTTGTAGGTCATGCCGATCGTGTAGGCCTGACTGTCTTCACGCGCGTATTTCTTGCCCGCATCGGCGGAGGCCGCGTCCGATTCGCCGTTCCGGGCGTAGGAGGCGCCGAGGTAGATCCCCAGAGGGCCGCCTTCGTAATTGGCGCCGAAGGAAAGGAGCCGGTTGTTTTCGCGACTGTCGGGCAACTCCTGATCGGTCGTTGCGAACGAGTAGCTCAAACCCGTCTTCCAGCCGAGGATGCGCGGCGACACGTAGGTGAGGGTGTTGTTCGCGCGCGGGTCGGCGCCGAACATCACCGACAACGAGACGATGTCGTAGTAAGCACCGTTCACCGGGTCGAGCGGCAAATAAACGAGACTGTAGGGTTCGACGGCCGAGTTGACGGAGCCGCTGCGACCGAAGCCGATTTCGCCGTAGGTCTTCGACCGGAGTGCGAGGACGGCATGGCGATCGAAGAGCGTGGTATCGAGGTTGCTGCGGCCGCTGTTGGAAAATCCGCCGTCGTCCGAATTGAAGCCGCCTTCGAGGTAGGCATTTGCCGAAAGGTCGGGCGAGAGGGATTCGTGGATTTTGAAGCCCCAGCGTGAGCCTTCGTTGTTCATGTCGACGGACGTGTCGCCGCCCTCGACATTCGTCATGCGAAGCGACGTACTCACGCGTCCGTAAAGCTGCATGTCGGCCGCTTGGGCGACGGAAAGCGCGCTCAATGCGGCAAGGAGCGCGAGGAAAAGTGTTGAACGTGTTTTGCCGGTGGTGGTCATGAGGGAACCTCTTCGGGGTCGGAAACGAGGCCGCGCGCGGAGGACTCGGGATGTTCGCGCGCGGACCGGAGGCGGAATTTATTTGCGGGCGTCGAAGGCCTTTTCGATGCTGATCGGCATCGCCTGGTAGCCCGCGCAGTTTTCGAGTTGGATTTCAAGCGACGGTTCGTTGCTGCCCCAGTGGAATTCGAGGAGCGTTGGGTTCGGCGCGCTGATCATCCCGCCGTGTTCGTTTACTTTGGCGCCCGAATTGGCCGAATAGACGAACACCGAATCCTTGTCTTTCTGGTATTCGACGATCGACGTGATGGGGCTGTACCACTCGAAGCCGCGCTCCTTGCCCCAGGACCACACCTGCTCGACCGTCATCTTCTTCTGGTCGATTTTGTAGACGACGGCGCGGGAGTACTTCATGGTCGGCAAGGCGGGCTGCTCCATGCCGCGGGCGTCGCCGTTGTCGAAGACGGAGAGGTAGAGGATGTCGCCCTTGCTCTTCTCGTCGATCTTGAAGGCGGTGTGCTGCGTCCACGGATAGTCGAAGTCGCCTTCGCAGACGGAGCCTTCGCACGGAATGGGCTTGCCCTCCTTGTCGACGGGCGTCAGAACTTTGTCGGCCCAGGGCTTTTTCCACCCTTCGGGAGAACCGAGAATCCACTTCACTTCTTTGTCGCGACCGATCTTGATCGCCGCCGACTGATGGCGCGAGGAGATGATGATCGAATCGTCTTCGGTGTCGTGGTCCACCGAGTTGACGTGCGCCCAGTTGCGACCCGGGCCCGTACCGAGGATGTCGCCGAAGGCGCTGACTTTCGCAAGCTCTTCCGCGCTCATCGTCTGACCGGCCTTCGAGGCGTCGATGTTGAGGCAGACGGCCCCTTCGTCGAGAGCTTTGAGGACCGTGTCGCGATACGGGTCGAGAATTTCGAAGAGCCGCCACTCGTCGACCACGTTGCCCGTGGCCGGGTTGATTTCGGCGATCACGTCACGCACCGTGCGCACGTTGCGGCCGTCCTCAAGCTTCAGATTCGAGCTTGCGACGCGCAGGAAATAGTTCCCGTTCGGGGAATTGTCCATCGAGTGCGAGAAGTCATTGTAATTTTCGGGCAGAATCCGGTTGAAGATCTGACGCCCCATGAGGTCGATCTTGGCATAACGTTGCCCGTACCCGAACGAGATCTGACCGTCGTCGTTCTGTCGGAAACCCATGAAACAACCCGCGTTGTAAATCGAGTTGATGTCGTAAATGGGCGACGCATCGAGGTACCAGCGGATGTCGCCCGCCGTATCGATGACGGCCACCTGGGGCTCGAAATTCCATTCGAGCGCCCCGCCTTCGGGGTTGTTCCAGGAAACGCGCACGCCCTTCGAGGGCTTTCCCTGGAAGTTGTTGACGAGGTAGAGACGATCCGCGAATTCGGGATCGACCTTCTTGACGTTCGCGTTGAAGAAAGGCTGCGGAAAGCGCGCCATGCCGTTGACGTTCCCGTAGAGGGGAGCGGCGTAAATACTGTAGGTCTCGGTGAATTTTTCGCTCTTTCCCTTGTAGACGCGCGTGTAGGAGACTTCGACCTTATTGACGTAATCGGCGTAAAGGCCGATCACCGGAATACCGCCGTAGGTCATCAGAAGGTTGTCCGTCACGTCGTATTCGATTGTGCGGCCCTTCATTTTGGGGAAGACCTTGACGTGGGCGTTCTTGAGGACGTAACCGCCGTTGCGGATGACGGCCGTGAGCGGGGCCATCTCGTACGGGTTGAGAATGACTTCGCCGATTTTCCCCTGAACGGGGAGGTCGACTTTGGCGCCGCTGTGGCCGCCCGCGGCATAGACGTTGAAGCTGAGTGCCGTCAGGGCCAGCGCGGCGATGAGGGGGGTCGAAGTTTTCATGTTGAGGGCCTCCTTTTGCCCGGATGAAACGCATGCGATCATTCTGCGTTTCCGGGTAAAAAAGCGAAATTCCCGCTTTTCTCAGTGAAATACAAGAGAAGTACAACAAGCTTTTTCGGTTTTTGATCGAACCGCGGTTCGCTTCTGCGACCGATTCGGGGAGCGTCTCCCGTGGCCGGTCGAGGGGGCGGCCCGGAAGTTGAGGCGGAGCCAAAACAGTTTTTTCGTAAGGCGGCTCGTTTTCGTTCGTGCGCTCGGAATCACACTCCGACGGCGGCCGCACTTCTCGACTTCCTTCCTTAAGGGTTCCTTCGCTTTTTTCGTAATCCGCAACGTTCTACTCTGAACCCGAGAGCTCTCTCGGACGGTGTTCTTCGGGTCTTGTCCGAGGGGGCGCTTTCTTTCGGAGGTTGTTTATGAGCGAAGTTTCTCGTCGTACGTTTATCAAAGGTTTTGCCGGGGCGACGCTCGGCTCCGCAACGCTCGGTCTTTCCACGACGGTCGCGGCCGCCGAAACGCGGTTCTCGGTTGAGACCGACGTTGTGGTCGTCGGATACGGCGGTGCGGGTGCCGCCGCGGCCATTGCCGCCGCCGACAAAGGAGCCGAGGTTCTCCTTCTCGACAAGCAAAAGGAAGCCGAGATCGTCAACAACACGCGCATGTCGGGCGGCATCTTCCATTGCCCGGGCAAGGACGGCGACAAGAAGGCGCTCTTCGAATACACGAAGGCGATGTTCTCGGGCGAAAACCTGCCCTGGAAAGAAGAGGGCGAGCAGGCGGACTTCTCCGACGACCTGGCGGAGGCCTGGGTGAAGTACTGTCCCGAAAACGTCGACTTCATGAAGTCTCTGGACCCGGAATTTCGAGCGGTCTTTACGCCGCAGGCTCACGGTGCGGCCTTCCCGAACTTCCCCGGAGCCAAGGCGTGCGACTACCAAAGCTATAAAGCCACATACGTTCCGCGTGTCAAGGACGGCAATGCCAGTTGTTGGAAATCCCCGAAGAAGGAAACGTATGCGGGCGAAGCCTTCTTCCGGTGCCTGCGCGAAGGGGTTGCAAAGCGCAAGGACCGCATCACGGAAGTCTTCGATTGCCGAGCCGAACATCTGATCAAGAACGAAGCGGGCGTCATCGTAGGCGTGGCCGCACAACGCGACGGGAAGCCCTTTTTCATTCGAGCCCGAAAGGGCGTCGTCCTTGCCTCGGGCGGCTACGAATACAACCGCCGGATGCGCGAGGCTTTCCTCACCGGCCCCGGCATCAACGGTTGGGCGTTTTACGGCGCCCTATGCAATACGGGCGACGGCATTGCGATGGGGCAGGAGGTCGGCGCGGGCCTCGCGAAAGTCGCATCGTGTTGTTCTCGCGTCATCGTCGTGACGAATCGACGTGAAAACGGCATGCGCATCGGATGCGTGACCCCGACGGTCGGCGGCAAGCACACGATCGTGGTAGACAACTACGGCAGGCGCTACCAGGCCGAAACGAAGATCACCGACGATCCGAGTCGGTACTTCTTCTATCGGGAGGCCACGCAGTTCGACATCGACAATCTCACCTATCCGAGAACCCCCTCCTGGCTCATCTTCGACGAAGAGCTCCGGAAATCCAAGCCGATCGTGAGCCTCGGGAACTCCGTCGTCGGGTACGGTCTCGTCAACTGGAGCCGCGACAACATGTCGGCCGTTGAGGAAGGACTCGTCCTGAAGGCCGATACCATGGAGGAACTCGGTGAAAAGATTCGGCAGGTGGCGGAAAACAAGGAACGCATGGATCCGAAGGTGTTGGCCGCCACCGTGGCCGAGTTCAACGAAGGCTGCAAGTCCGGGAAGGACAAACTCGGGCGTCGCGCGAGCACGCTGGCACCGCTTGACAAAGGCCCGTTCTATGCCGCCATGATGATGGCGGGCGGTCCGAATACGGCGGGAGGCCTTCTCTGCAACGGAAAGCGCGAAGTGCTCGATTGGAGCGGGAAGGCCATTCCTCATCTCTACGCCGCAGGCGAAATCGTCTCCGTCTTCAAGTTCGTCTATCAGGGCGGCGGCAATTTGGCCGAATGCCTGGTTTTCGGTCGCGTAGCCGGCGAAAACGCCGCGGCACAACAAGCCGTTTGAGTCTTTTCTTCGTGCCGCCTCTCCCCAACAAGGCGAGGCGGCCCAAGCCATGAAAGCGATTGTTTCTCTTTTGGCCGGGGCGCTCGCTCTGGCTCTCTCCGCCCATGCTGTAGCCTCCGATTTTCTGGCGGACCGCCATGTTGAGAAGTACAACGTACCTTGCGAAAGCTGCCACGATCCCAAGGCTCCGGGCGTGATGAAGCAGAAGGACGATCAGGATGTCTGCACGGACTGCCACGGCGACTACGACAAGTTGGTGAAACTCACGCAACCGAAAGACGAAGCCGAAGGCAACCCGCACGCCCAGCACGACGGCATCCTGCCCTGCACGGAATGCCACAAGGGGCACAAAGCGGGCGTGAACTACTGTGCCGAATGCCATACGTGGGAATTCAAGACGCCGTAAGGCGGCGATGCTTCGACCGCAAGAACGAAAGGACAACGGTCAAGGCGATGAGATTCGAGCGCGGCGGTCTCGGATTTCCCGATTGCTTCGGACTCGGGATCGGACGCAGGCCGCTGCTTGCTTTCGAGCATGTCGACGGCCAGCTGGAGTAGGGCGCCGGGCCGTGCCGACGACCCGCAAACACTTGAGATTCGTTCGGGGGCGTCCGGCACGTCGAACGCCTTTCGAAGCGTCGAAGTGCCGGAAACGCCTGCAACGGCCGTCCGTCGAGCGTTGTTCGATCCGGGAGGCCGTTGTTGCATCGGGACGAGCGTCGAGCTCAAGCCTTCCGCGCGGCCGCGGCGGCACCCGCCTTGCGACCGTTGACGAGACAATCCATGACGGCGCACGCACCGATACGCACGGCCCCGTGGATGCCGCCCGCGCATTCGCCCGCGGCGTAGAGCCCCGGAATCGGACGGTCGGTCATGACGTCGAGCACTTCGGTGGCGGCATTGACCGTGACGCCCCCCATGCAGTGGTGAAGCTTCGGACTCATGACGGACGCGTACCAGGGCCCGCGATCGAGCGCGAGCTCCTTTGCGGCCTTTTCGAGGGGTCGCCCGAAGGCGGTGTCTTTGCCCGCGCGCACGAGCGCGTTGTAGTCGCGAATACCCGCCTCAAACGCCGCGGGATCCATGCCGTAGGCCTTGGCGAGCGCTTCGGGCGAAGCGTGCTCGGTCACGACGCCCGCCTCCACCACCTTTTTGAGAAGCCCCGGGCGAACCTTCTCCATTTCCGCGACCCCGTTCGCATCCGCGACGGCAAGCGCCTGCCCGCCCTTCCCCATGACGCCGATGATGGCGTCCGTCAACACCTTGCGGTCCGCGAATTCGCTTGCAAAGCGCGCACCGGTGAGCGTGCTCACCCAGCAACCGTAGAGCGCGCCCGCGATGTCGGCGAAGTGAGTGGCAAGTCCCATGCCTTCTTCCTTGGGAGAGCACGTCGGCAGGCACTGGATCCAGTCGGCCTGAATGATGCGAGCACCGATGCGGCTTGCTTCGCGCCACAGTTCGGACGTGGCCCCCGGCTGGTTCGTGGTCTTCAGGTCGTCGGAAAGCTTCGGGTCGAGGCGGCGTCGGTAGGCCTTGTCGGCGGCAAAGCCGCCGTAGGCCAAGACAACTCCGCGACGCACGCCGACGCGCACGAGCTTTCCGGAGTCGGGCTTCCCGAAGACATACCCTTCGCGAAGCTCGACGCCCGTTACGGCTCCGGCGGTCGCGTCGTCCGACTCGTCTCGCAAAATGCGCGAGACGAAGGCCTTCGTGCGCACGCGAACACCTTTCTGCGCGAGTTCCGCGTAGAAGGGCTTCAAAATCCCTTGCCCCGTGCCTTCTTTCGTCACCATGCAACGCTTCGCGGAATGGCCGCCTTTGCCCGTGAGATTTTCGTTCCAGACGACGCCGTGGCGACGCGTCCATTCGAAAGTGTCCGCAGCTTCGTTGCAGAGCGCGCGCACGAGCTCGGGGTCGCCGAGTCCCATGCCGATGCGCTGCATGTCTTCAACGAGCTTCTCGGGCGAATCCTCGATGCCTTGTTTTTTCTGCACCGACGAGCCCGGTACGGCCATCATCCCGCCCGAGAGCGCGGAGTTGCCGCCCGCAAACGCCATCTTTTCGACGATCTCGACTTCGGCACCGGCCTCCGCCGCGGCCAAGGCCGCCGCCGCACCCGCAAAGCCCGAACCGATCACAAGCACGTCGACCGTGCGATCGAACGTCGGTCGCGCGGAGCCTTTTGCGTCAAGGTCCGCGGCCGAGGCCGCACCTGCCGTGAGGCTCGCCCCGACTGTTCCGACGGCGCCGATCACGCCGAGCGTTCCGTTTCGAAGCAATTCTCGTCTTTGCATGATTCTTCTCCTTTGGTCCGGTTTTCCGCGAGGGCTCGCCGCGCGACCGCGGTGGGACTCGCGTTCGACCATTTTAGACGCGGGCTTTCGGGCGGGAAAAGACGTTGCGCGCAAGTGTTGCGAAAGTGCTCGTGCACTCAAGAGATCGGCCCTTGCTCCGTAGGACGCTCGTCGACGTCGGGAGGCGATCTGCTTGAAAATCGGCTGTGACGGTCGGTACGACAGTCGATCCGCCGCACATGCACCGAACCGGAGTCACCGAACTTCCGTTGCACATCAGACGCCTTTCCGTGAATTGCAAGCCCGCGATTCTACGTATGGAGTCAAAAACCGACTTTAATATAAATTTCGTCCTTGCGGTCACGTAGCGCCGAAATTGCCGAGTGCACCGAGCACTCTCAAAATGAGACAAATCGGCGGGACCGAGCGTGCACTGCAAAGGAGAATCCTATGAATCGACGTACGTTCCTGGGGACCGGTCTCGGTCTTGCGGTCGGTGCGGGCTTGACGACCACGGCTCGCGCTCAGATGGTGCCGTGGGACAGCGAAGAGCCCTTCGTTTTCAAAAAGCCCACGTGTCCCGTCATCGACGCGCGCCTTCGTCCGCGTTGGGGTGAATTCCTGAAGACCTTCCCCGCAGCGAAATCGGGCTCGGCCTACGCCCGCACCGGTTGGACGATGCCTCCCTCCGTCGCGAAGGAATCGGAAGAGTTGATGCTGAAGGAAATGGACGAGGCCGGGATCACGATGGGCCTTGCCATGAAGCGCAACATCCCGAACGAGAGCCTCGTGAAGATGCAGGAGCATTTCAACGGTCGCATTCGGTCGCTTTGCACGCTCGACGCGTCGGATCCGATCGACAAAAACATGGAGCTCGTCGAAAAGTACGCGGTGAACGGCCCGCTCAAGGGCGTCTACATCGAGCCCGGCCGCGCCAAAGTTTCGACCATGCCCAACGACCCGAAGCTCTATCCGGTCTACGACCTCTGCGCCGAAAAGGGCCTGACGGTCGCCATCATGACGGGCGGGAACAATTCGCCCAACCTCATTCGTTCGACGGACCATGCGGCGGTTGCGGACATTGCCGCCGCCTTCCCGAAGTGCAAGTTCTACATGGCGCACGGCGGTTGGCCGCACGTGCAAGAAATCCTCGGCGTGTGCTACTGGTACCCGAACGTCTATCTCGCGGGCGACATGTACATGTTCGGCGGCGTCCCGGGCTGGCGCGAGTACGTCGATGCGGCGAACGGCTTCCTGCAGGACCGCTTCCTCTTCGGTTCGGCCTATCCGCTCCTTCCCTTCAAAGAAACGGTCGGGCGCTACGAAAAGCTGATCCCGAACCGTGCCGTCTACGAAAAGGTCATGTACAAGAACGCGCAGGCGCTCTTCGGCATTGAACTCTGACGGTCGCTCGAACGCGAACGCAAACGACAAGGGCGGCTCGATGACACCGCGCATCGGGCCGCCCGTTTTGCAGTCTTTTCCCACGCTCGGACCGGCTGCGATTCGATGCCGTCCGCGCGCATCGCGCCGACCGTGCCGTGCGTCGGGCCGCTTCAACATTCAGACGCCCGAGGGCGTCATTCAAGGTATCGGGTGGCGTCATTGCCGACTGCTTTCCTACAACGACGGATGCGGGTGTGCGTGGCTTCGCCCCGCACGCCATTTCTCCCCCTGTCCGAAGACGGGGGTTTCCTGAGGTATTTCCATGAAGAAATCCATCATCGCTCACGCCGCGCTCCTTGCGGCCGGCGGTCTTTTCACCAACGCTGCTTCGGCCGCCGACGTTCAACTCTACGGCTACGTAGACCTCGGTCTGTCCTATACGCACACGTCGCTTGATGCCGAGAGCTCTGCTGCCCGGACGGCAGATTCCTCGTCCGAAGGCGCGCTCTCGCTACGCTCGAACGTCAACAAGGGTTCCCGTTGGGGCCTCAAGGGCTCGGAAGACCTCGGCAACGGTTGGGAAGCAGGGTTCGTGCTCGAATCGGGCTTCACGCCCGACGACGGTGCCATGACGTTCTCGAACCGCCTCTTCGGGCGCCAAAGCACGGTTTACCTGAAGGGGGCGCTCGGAGAAATCGCCTTTGGTCGCACGGGTGCACTCTCGTCGGGCGCGGGCACCTACGCGCTGACCGGTTGGGGTACGCCCTTCGGCACGTCCTGGGGAACGTATTCGGTCGCGAACAACAACTACTTCTTCGGGTACCTGCGCTTTGACAACACGGTGACCTACCGCACGCCCGAGTATGCGGGCCTGCAATTTTCGGCGCAGTACTCCTTCGGAATCGACACCAAGAAGGACTACGACGCCGCAACCGACGGCATTCAGTTCGAAGAAGGTTCCTCGCACGTCGACCGCTTCGCCGCGATCGGTGCGACCTACAAGCGGGACGCTCTCAATCTGGCACTCGTTCTCGATACCTGGGACTACGGCAACACACCGACGACACGGGATGACGACGACGCCTTTACGGTTACGGCAACGGGGAGTTACGACTTCGGCGTGCTGCGCTTCTTCGCGGGCGCTCAGTATTTCGAAAACGCCCGAACGGATGCGATGAAGGTCTTCCGGTCCTTCGACGCGGCGGCCTCACGCTACCAGGACGGCTTCTCGATTACGACGGGTGTCAACATCCCGGCGGGCGGGGGCGACGCGAAGTTCGCCGCGGGGTACTTCGAAAGCGACCCGTCGAACGACGAAAACGCACTCGACGAGAAAACGACGCGTTGGGGCGCTTCGGCCGCCTACGAATACTTCCTCTCGAAGCGTACGTCGATCTACTGCGTTGCTTCCTACGCCAACGACGAAATCGACGTGAGGCGGGAAGGCTCCGACACCTACGGCATCGTCGAAGCATCGATCGGGTTGACGCACAAGTTCTAAACTTATCGGGTTGCGCGGGGCGACTCGGCTCTTTATTCCCCGCACGAAAAGAAGGAGACAAAAGATGAGAATTGCAAAAACCGTCGTCGCCGCGAGCGTCTCGCTCATGGCGCTTTGCGCCCAAGCCGGGATCGACCCGGCGACCTTGCCCCTTGAAACGCTCTCGGCCGACGTCGTTGTCGTCGGTGCGGGCGGCACCGGGATGGCGGCCGCCGCGGCCGCTGCCGAAAAGGGTGCGAAAGTGATCGTTTTCGAAAAGATGCCGATGATCGGCGGCTCCTCCGCCTTTGCGGGCGGTGCGATTGCAGGGGGATCGACCAACCTCCAAAAGAAGGAAGGCGTCACCGACGCGACGCCCGAAGGATTTATCAAGATCTGGCTCGACGACCAGAAGCGAAGCTTCCCGGGCGGCAACCCCGCTTTTCCGGACGTGAAGCTCGTCGATCGGATGGGGCATGAGTTCACGGAAACGGTCAATTGGCTCGAAACGAACGTCGGCCACCAATATGCGTCGCCCCGTCCCTTCGGCTACGGCGGCCCGCGCTACGCGCACGCGCCCTTGAAGTCGCCCGTTCCCGCTTCGGGTCGCGGTTCGTCGCCTGCGGGCGGGCGGTTCGTGATCGAGTCGCTCAAGACCTATACGGACAAGTTGGGCGTCGACATTCGTACGGCGACCCCCGTCGACGACCTCGTCGTGAAGGACGGTGCTGTGGTCGGCGTAACCGCGCACAACAAAACGACCCGCTACGAAGTCTCCGCCAAAGCCGTGGTGCTTGCGACCGGCGGGTTCGCGCACAACAAGGAGATGCTCGCGAAGTTCGTTCCGCAGTACGCGCCCTTTGCGGACCTCTCGGTCGCAACGGTCGGCGCTACGGGTGACGGGATTCGCATGGCCGTCAAGGCGGGCGGCGTCATGTACGACGACGCCTGGGTGATCGGGCTCTACGTCAACAGCCTTAAGTCCGAACTCACGAAGACCTTTACGACGAAGGACAAGTACAAGGACCGCGTGTTCGTGAACCAGAAGGGCGAGCGCTTCGTTAACGAAAATCTCCCGTACTTGACCGACTACGTGGCCGAGCAGGAAAAGGCTTGGGCGATCGTCGACAGTGCGGACGCCGAAAAGGTGAAGGTGCTCGTCGACTATCCGGACGCCGAGCTTGCGGTCGGTGCCAACACCTGGGAAGAGCTCGCCCGAAAGATGGGGGTTCCGCCCGAAGCCCTGAAGCGCACGATGGACGCCTACAACGAAGCGTGCGAAACGGGCGACGACAAGGCGTTCAAGAAGCCCAAGACCTACCTGAAGCCTTTCCTCAAGGCGCCCTTCTATGCGGTGCGCGTCGTGCCGCAGACGGGCGGAACGATGGGCGGCGTCAAGGTGAACGACAAGTTCCAGGTCGTTCGCGCCGACGGCTCGCCCGTGAAGGGTCTCTACGCGGGCGGCGAAGTTCAGAATCGTCCGTACTACGGTCGCGTCTATACGTCGGGTACGGGTCTCGGCATCGCCTACACGTCGGGCCGCATCGCGGGCGGGTACGCGGCTGAGGAAAAATAAGCCGCTGGGCGTCAGCCTGCTTTGTTTTCAGCCAACAGCGCCTCGGAACCGTGCGCGACGGCGGGCGCCCGACGGTCGCCTGACAGTCGCTCAAAACGCGTTCGGGCCGGGGTGTCCGACTTTGATCAAAAGGCCGTTTTTCCCGCCGGGAGAGCGGCCTTTTTCGCGGGCGACATGCTCGGCTTAAAATGTTCCGTCGAATCCGTCCGCCCTGCGCCCCTTGAATTCGAAATTTTGTTCGCACCGTCCCGCATGTCCCAACGCACTCCACCGCTTTGTTTGCGGGCTCTCTTCGTTACGCTCTCCGTAGCGCTCGGGCTTGTGCTTGCCGTGCCGGCCGAGAGTCGGACTTCGGCTGCGGCCCCAGAAGCCGAGAGGGATGCCCGGGACGAATCGTCTCCGGGGCGTCCGGTCATCACGATCGGGCTCGTCGACACGTTCACGCCCGACTTCTACATGTACAGCTTCGTGCCGCTTGTCGAAGCGTTGCGTGCGAAGCTCCCGCAGTACGAGGTGAGAACCTTCGAATTTGCTCGCGGGACGGATCTCGAACGCGTTGAGTTCAAGCCCAATACTTTTTTGATTCTTTCGAGCGGGGACGCCGTGCGCTTTGACGCGCTCGGCCTCGAGGAGATCGCCACACGAAGGGTTGCCGGAAGCGCGAACGTCGATCGCACGATCGGCGCCGTCTTCGTCGTGCCTGCAAAGAGCCCCGTCCGAACACTCGAGGACCTCAAGGGACGCAGCGTCGCCACCACGAGTCCCGCCGCCTTCGAAGGCTGGCTCGTCCCGATGAACGAAATCGCACGAGCGGGGTTCGACCCCGAGCACTTTTTCTCCGAAGTGCTCTTCACCGAGTGGAACGTTCCCGATGCCGCTACGATGGTGCTCTCGGGCCAAACCGAAGCGGCCATCCTTTCCACCTGCGCCTTGGAAGAGGCCGTTGCGGCGGGTGCGATCGATCCGCAGGCTCTCCGCGTCGTGAACGAGCAACCGCCCGTCGGTGCGGGGGGCTGCAAACGCTCGACCGAACTCTTTCCCGACATGATGCTCGCGTCGCTTCCGAACGCACATCCCGACGTCGTGCGCGACGTAACAGTGGCCGTACTCACGGCGCCGCCCGACCGACGCGGCTACGACTGGGTGTCGAACAACAACCGTCAGCGCGTTTTGGAACTGATGGAGCGTCTGCAACTCGGCCCCTGGGCGTATCTGCGGGACATGTCGCCGTCGGCCCTCGTCGAGCGGTACAAGGTGCCGCTTGCGGCCCTGGCGGCGGCGCTTCTCATCCTCGCCGTACATGTCGTACGCGTCAACTTGTTGGTGCGACGTCGGACGAGAGAACTCACGCGTGAATCGCACCGTCGCGAGGCTGCCGCTGAAGCCTTGCGCGCGAGCCGTCAGGCGCTCGCCAACCTCGAGCGTGCCGGGATGGTCGCACAACTCTCCGCGATGTTCGCACACGAGCTCAAGCAACCCCTCACCGCGATCGTCAACTACCTTACGGGGATCAAGATGTTGCGCGAGCAGGGTACGTTCGATCCCGCGCGCGAAGCCTTTCCCATCGATCGTTCGCTGGAGGCCGCCTATCTTGCGGCCGACATCGTCGAGCGCGTACGACAGTCCGCGAAGCGCCAGATGCCCGTGCCGGAGCGAACGGATTTGTGTTCGGTTCTCTCGTGCGCCATGCAACACGCCGGCGCCATGAAGTCCTCCGTTTTGATCGAACGCCGTCAACCCGACACACCGGTTTGGGTCGATGTCGACGCCCTCGAAATCGAGCTCGTGCTCGTCAACCTCATCAAAAACGCGCTTGAGGCCGTCGAACGGACGAATCCCGCGGACGGGAGGCTTGAAGTTACGCTCCGAGCGGACGGCGACCGTGCGCTCGTCACCGTGGAAGACAACGGCGAGGCGCTCTCCGATGACGTCTTCGGCAACCTGGGGAAGCCCCACGCGAGCTCCAAGAAGGAAGGACTCGGCCTCGGTCTGGCCATCGCCGTCTCGATTGCGGAGGCGCACCGAGGTCACCTTGCGTTCGATCGCCGTCAGCCGCAAGGCCTGCGAGCGACGCTCACGCTGCCGCTCGCAACACCTGACGCCGCATCGACCCCGTCAACCCGCAACTTGAACAGGGATTTCGCATGAAAAACACGACTCCGCCGCTTGTTCGTCTTGTTGACGACGACCTGACCGTTGCCGCATCGCTCACGTTCGTGCTTGAAGTGGCCGGCTTGCAGGTCCGTCACTACGAAAGTGCCGTACAGTTTCTCGCCTACGACGATCCGGAGCGGGAAGGGTGTCTGCTTCTTGATGTGCGCATGCCGGAGATGACCGGACTCGAACTTCAAACCGAACTCAATGCCCGAGCGAGCGACCTCCCCGTAGTCTTCCTGAGTGCGCACGGGAACGTCGAAATGGCCATGAGTTGCGTGAAGGCGGGCGCGTTCGACTTTCTCGTGAAGCCCCCTCACCCCGAGAAACTCGTCGACGTTTTGCGATCCGCCTGCGCCAAGCACGCGTACCGTCGGGCCGTCCTGCGGGCCTGGTGCGAAAACGACGCCGAATGGTCGAGACTGTCCCCGGCGGAAAGCGAAACGGCGTTGCTCGTCGCGAAGGGGCTTTCCAATCGTGAGGTCGCTCGAGTTTTGGGTCTTACGGAAGAGACCGTCAAAACGCGACGCGGCGCGCTCTTTGCGAAGCTCGGCATACACAATGCCGCGGAGTTGGCGACGTTCCTTTCCGAGCGCGAACGTCTTTCGGAAGAAATGGACCGCGAACGTCTCGTTCGATCGGACATGGAGAACGTATCGTGACGGTCAAGATGAAAACAAAGGTCATGCCGAACACGTTGCGTCGACACGTCTTGATGCTGTCGGGCGCGTACGCGTTCGCGCCCGAACTCGCGTCGGCGGGCCCGCTCGAAACCGTCGCGCAATGGCTCGGCTTCGAACCCGAAACCGAAGTCACGGACGTACTCGTCGTGGGGGCGGGCGGCGCCGGCCTTGCTGCAGGGCTGAGCGCACTCGAAGCGGGCGTCGAGGTCGTCATTCTTGAGAAGCAAGCCGCGATCGGCGGAAACACGCTCATTGCGAGCGGGCTTTTCAATGCCGCCGACCCGCAGCGACAACAAGCGATGGGCGTGCGCGATTCGATCGACTGGCATTTCGAGCAGACGATGGCCTCGGGTGCGGGTCGAAACGATGCCGAGGTCGTACGGCGCTTTACCGCCGAAGCGCCCGCGACGCTTCGTTGGTTGGAGCGTCACGGCATTCGTTTCCTGCCCGAGACGGTGACTACCTGGGGGGCCGAATGGCCTCGCGGGCACAAGCCGCTCCTGCCTCGAGGATCAAGTTACGTGAGAATGCTCTCCGAGGCGATTTTCGCATCGGGCGGAAAAATCATGACGAATGCCAAGGTCGAAAGGATCCTGCGCGACGAAGCGAGCGGTCGCGTGACGGGGGCGATTTTCACGGATGAGCAGGGCAGGGCAAGGCGTGTCGTCGCTCGCCGGGGCGTGGTGCTTGCTGCGGGCGGCTACGGCGCGAATCCCGAGCTTTTGAGGCGCTTCGCTCCCGGCTTTGCGGAGCTTCCTTCGGACAATGCCCCCGGCAGTACCGGCGAAGTCATGCTTGAAGCCCGACGCATCGGAGCGCGTCTGACGAATCTCGAGTGCGTGCAGACCGTACCCGGCGCCAAACGCAATCGGAACTTTCAGGTGCGTCTCGACCTCGACGCCGGTCGTTCGGTGCTCGTCGACGGGTTCGGTCGCGCCCTCAAGGATGCGGCGGGCTCGCGCCTGTCGCTTTCGGCCGCCATTTTGAGCGCCCCCGGGGGCGGCGCCTTCGTTGTCACCGACGACTCCGCCGTCGAATCCTACGACCGGGTGAGTCGCAAGGCCATTTACCGGGGACTGGAAACCGGGGACGCCGTACGGGCGGCAACGCCCGAGATGCTCGCACGTGCTTTGGGGCTCGACCCCTTGAAGTTGCGTGCGAGCCTCGACGCTCACAACGACATGACGCGCTCGAAAACGGCTTCCTGCGCGCGCGTGGCGTGCAAACCCATCGTGACGCCGCCCTTTTGGGGAAGTCGTGTCGTTCTCAACGTGCATTCCACGCTGGGGGGCGTAACGATCGATGCCGAGGGTGCCGTACTCGACGCCGAGGGGCGGCCTATTCCGGGGCTCTTTGCGGCGGGGGAGATTGTCGGAAACCTCCACGGCGCGAATCGCATCGGCGGAAACGGCCTGAGCGCGGCACTGACGATGGGACGCGTCGCGGGCAGGTGCGCCGCGTCCGGAGGACGGACCGCAATGCCCGAATCTTCGAGAGCTCCCTGATTAGCACGAATTTTTCTCCCGGTCAAGTCCCTGCGGCGTCTCGCCGGAACGTACGTCCGGACGCAAAATGAACGTACAGAGCGTCTGCCGAGCATCACCCGGCGGACGCCGAACAAGGCGCAAGCCTTTCAATGATCAAGGAGAAAACAGATGAGTCAACTCACCAACCGTCGCGGATTCTTCAAGACCGCGGCAGCGGGCGCCATCGGTGCCGCCGCTTCCGTCGAAACCGTCATGGCCGCCTCGCCCAAGGCCTCGGCCGATCGGGATCTCATTATCCTCGGTGCGGGCTGCGGCGGACTTTGTTGCGCCGTACGTGCGGCGGAACTCGGTCTCAAAGTGACGCTCCTTGAAAAGATGTCCACTTCTGCGGGCAACACGATCTACGCCGCAGGCTTTCTCCTCGGTGTTCACACCTCGTTCCAGGCGGGCAAAAACGACGCCGACAGCGTCGACGCCTTCTACGAAGACATGATGAAGGTCTCTCAAGGCAAGGGCGATCCGAAGTTGACGCGCAAGGTTGCCGAAGACGCCGACAAGACGCTCGAGTGGTTGCACAAGTCCGCGGGCATCAACTTCTCGGCCGGATCCAAACTTGTCTGGCCGATGCTCTCTCGCGCTCACCTCGTGACGGGCAAGGTCAAGCCCGGCGGCGGCCAGCTCAGCTTGAGTCTCATTGAACGAGCCAAGGCGCTCGGTGTCGATCTTCGTTTCAACACAAAGGCGGTGGCGATCCTTCAGGATGAAAAGACCGGCGCGATCAACGGCGTTCGTATCAAGACGAAGGAAGGTCTCTCCGAACTCCGCTCGAAGAAGGGCGTCGTCATCGCGACGGGCGGCTTCTCCGCCAATCAGGCTATGGTTACGCAGTACATCGGCTCGGGCGGCGCGAAAATGCCGATTCGCGGTTCGCGCATCATTGCGGGCGAAAACATCGCGCTCACCGCTCCCTTCCTCCCGAAAGTCGTTAACGTCGATCAGTACCACTGCGGTCCGATCCACGGTCCCACGGGGGCAAACCCGCTCAACATCGTCAACAACGGCGTGTGCATCAACCGAAAGGGCGAGCGCTTCACGAACGAAGGGCAAACCTACGTTCAGATGTCTCGTGACGTCGCCTCGATGACGCCCGACAACTGGGCTTTCATGGTGACGGATCAGACCGGTCGTGAGAATCCCGTGCTGGCCAACGACTGGGACTCCTATGCTCGTCTGGGTGCGCCCGTGTACGTCGGAAATACGATCGAAGAGGCGGCAAAGAAGGCCGGGCTCGATCCCGCCAAGGTCGCTGCGACCGTGGCCGAATACAACAAGGCGGTGAAAGAAGACAAGCGCGGCGCACTCGTTCCCGTCAACACGCTCCCGAAGGCTCCGCTCGTTGAAAAGGCGCCATTTTACATCGTGCCCTTCCAGGGCGGCATGACGGCTACGTTCGGCGGTCCGCTCATCAACACGAACGGTCAGGTGCTCGACACCGAAAATCGTCCGATCGACGGGCTCTTTGCGGTGGGGAACGCCGTGGGCGGCCTCTTCTACGACAATTACGTGGGCGGTGCGCAGCTCACGAGCGCAGCGGTCTTCGGCGTCGCCGTGGCCGAATTCGTGAAAGGCTGAGTCCGGATCAACTGCTTCGAGCCGACCGAAGGAAACTTCTTCCTTTGGCCGACAATGCCTCGGGACCGTGCGCGGCCGCGTTCGCAGAATATGCGCGCGGGCCGGGGTGCTTGAGTGCGATCAAAAGGCCGCTTCTCCCGCCGGGAGGGCGGCCTTTTTCGATGGCGTCGCTTCGGCTCTTTTGCGACATGCGGCTTCGGCGGGCGGGCGGCTGCCGTTGGATCCTTTATTCGGGAAGCCAACAGGAAAAACACTATTATCCGAAACGCTCGACCGTGCTACCTTGGCCTTGAGAACCGCGAGATTGCTCGCGGTGAGGAGGTTCCATGCAAAGACGCAATTTCTTTGGTTTGGCTCTTGCCGCCGGAGCGGGGTGTCTGGCCTCGGCGCCGGCTTCGGCCGTTTCTACGAAATCTCCGGAAAAATGGGACCGTTCGGCCGACATGGTGATCGTCGGCGCGGGCGGCGGCGGGTTGATGGCGGCGGCCTTCGCCCGGAAGACGGGGCTCAACGTGCTTGTTGTCGAAAAGATGGGGCTTGTCGGCGGCTCGACGTTGCTGTGCGGCGGCGAGTGGTCCGTGGCGGACTCCGACGAGCAGCGCGCAGCGGGAATCAAAGACAGCGAAGAAATCTTCCTCAAAGACATGCTCGAAGTTGGCGGGCACCGCAACGACCCCGAGCTCGTTAAGGCGATGATCAAGTCGGGACGCGCGGCCTATGAGTTCGTCACCCAAGAGCTCGGTTTGAAGCCCGATCATGTTTCGGCGGTTTCCGGCATGAGCGTGCCGCGCGCGCACCACTTCACGCCGTCCGATCTCATCGGAAAGCTTTGGGAATACGACAAAGCTCAGGGCGTCGACTTTCTGATGAATACGAGGGTCGAACGCCTGACCTGGGACTCCGACGCCGAGCGAATCAACGGCATGCGCGCCCGTACCAAGGACGGCAAGACGTTGTACATCGAGGCGAAGAGGGGCGTCCTCATTGCGTCCGGGGGCTTTACGCGCAACCCGAAGCTGCTCGAAAAGTACAACCCTCTTATGATGAAGACCGAGCCCGAAGGCGGCATGGGCAATACGGGCGACGGCATGCTGATGGCGCAGGCCTACGGCGCCGACACGCTCGACACGCAGTACATCAAGGCCACGTTCGGCTACAGGCCCGATGCCAAGAAGTACTCGGCCGACACGTTGCACGGGTACTACGACGGCGCGATCATCGTCAACAGCGACGGGAAGCGCTTCGTCAACGAGTCGCTCTCCTACAAGCTTCTCGCCGACGCCGCTCTTGTTCAGAAGGATCCGAACAACTTCCAACTTTTCGACGAACCGTTGCGAGTTGCGATGCGGAATAAGAGCGCCAAGTACAAGAAGCTCCTCTCGCCGATGGACAACGGCGGCGAAACCGACTATTGCCTGCGCGGCGACACGCTCGAAGAGGCGGCGAAGAAGGCCGGCATCCCGCCCGAAACGTTGAAGGCGACGGTCGAGCGCTACAACCAAGCGGTTGACTTCGGTAAGGACACCGAGTTCGGTCGTACGTCCCTGACTTCGGGCTTCGGCAAGCTCGTCAAGATCGAGAAGGGGCCCTTCTATCTGTACCGCTCGCGCGGACGCATCATCGCGACCTATTGCGGTTTGCGGATTGATCCGAAGGGCGAAGTGATTGACGTCTTCGGCGAACCGATCCGCGGCCTTTGGGCGTGCGGCGAAGTTTGCGGCGGCGTGCACGGCGCGGCGTACATGACGGGCACTGCGGTCTGCAAGGCCATGGCGTACGGTCGAATTGCCGCGCTGGAAATCGCAGGAAAGAAGTCCTGATCGTATTCCAATAGGGCGGCTTACGGGCCGCCCTTCTTTTTCGTCTTACGGATCGGGGGCGCACGGACGACGTTCCCGCAATGGGAGAGGTCCGTCACGGCTCTCACGCCCCTCCCGATGACCGTACGCTTTCTTTGAGCGCCAACCAGATCGCCGCAATTTCCTGAGGCGTGCGTGCACCGAGCTTTCGGCATGCCGAAGCGCGGTGGAATTTCACCGTGCGCTCGGCAATGTTCAAACGAAAGGCTGCTTCCTTGTTGAGGCATCCCTCGGCGATGAGTTGAAACACTTCGCGTTCGCGTTGTGTGAGCAAGGCCCACTTTCCCGAGAAGTCCATCGTACGACGCGCCTCGTTGGCTTTGATCCAGCTTGCTCGTATCGCTTCCGTCACGGCTTTCTTAAGACGCACGGGATCCACGGGTTTGAGCATGAAGTCAAAAGCTCCGCGCTTGACCGCACGTACCGCCATGTCGACGTCACCGTGTCCCGTGACGAAAATCACGGGCAAGTCGTTGCCGTCCGCACTCAACCGATCCTGAAGCGCCAAGCCGGAAATTCTGGGCATGCGTACGTCGAGGATGATTGCTCCGGGAATCTCCGGGTCGTCCTCGTCAAGAAACGCTTCGGCGCTCGGATAGAGCTTCGTGCGCCACTTGGCCATGGTGAGCATGAACGCGTACGAGCGCCGCATGGCTTCGTCGTCATCCACAATGCGCACCACCGATGCGGCTTTCAGTACGGCATCATCAACCGCAGAAGTCTCGGAATTAGGGTTTGAAATCGTCATGCGTTCGATCCTATCGTGCTTCGTACATCATCATCCAAGCCTCCACAAAGCCGTCCGACCTTCGCCTCAAGCTCACCGCTCCGCCCTCTCGCTCCATAATTTGAGCACAAATGGCGAGTCCGAGGCCAAGCCCGCCGTCGCGCACTGCTTTCTTGGGTTCGAACACGCGCTCGAGCACTTCGTCGGAGAGCGTTCCCTTGTTGAGAACGCAAAAGCCGATGCCGTCGGCAAAACGAATGTCGGGCGGCGGCGCCGCAAAGAGCCAAACGGTCGGATCCGCGTCGCGGCGTACCGCTTCAGCCGCGTTCTTAAGCAGATTGAGGAGTACCAGACCGAGTTCCATGCGACTCCCTTCAAGCACGCATTGCGATAGCGTCTCATTCTCTTCAATCTCGAGACGACAGCGTTCTCCGTAGAGCTTTCGAAACGTTGTCGCACCTTCCTCCAAAAGATTCGCCACGGTGAAGCGCTCGATGCGTCGAGCCTCCCCCTTGGCGTATCCGCGAACATGATCGATGATTTCGGCGGCACGTCGGTTCTGAGATTCGATTTCGGAGAGCGCCGTCTCAAGAAGCTCCCAGTCCGGAGCGGATTCGTTTGCAAGCAAACCCTTCGATTGTTCTGCTCGGCTTGTTTCCCGCAACCAATCCCGAATGCCTTCCGTGTAGTTCGAAATGACGCCGAGCGGTTGCTTGAGTTCGTGTGCCACCATGTTGGAGAGCATGCTCATCACGCTCATCTTTTGCATCCGATCGAGTCGTTCCCCAGCGTCGCGCGCCTGCGCCTCCAAGTGCCGCTGTTCGGCCAGCGCACTCTCAAGCGAAGCAGTGCGCTCGCGTACGATCCGTTCCACCTTGATCGCATGCGCGATGCCACCCAAGATCAAAATGACGAGGAGGAGCACGTGCGGCCAGTAGGCGAGCAAAAAACGTTTCGCGTCGAAGTGACGCAAGTATGCG
Source organism: Sutterella megalosphaeroides (assembly GCF_003609995.1). Classification (NCBI taxonomy): domain Bacteria; kingdom Pseudomonadati; phylum Pseudomonadota; class Betaproteobacteria; order Burkholderiales; family Sutterellaceae; genus Sutterella; species Sutterella megalosphaeroides. Next base: position 1,803,337 of record NZ_AP018786.1, on the reverse strand, counting down.
TAGTGCCCGACCTCAAGTGTTTGGTAAAGGCGATCCACGGCGAGAAAATTGCTTGCGATGCTCCACTCGGCGCCTTCCGCATCTGCAGGCATCGAAAGCAACGCCGCCGCAACGAGTTTCGAAGCTTGCGCACCCGCACGTGCCGTCGTCGCAAAGACCCAGCCCGGATACAGGTCGGTCGAGCGACGGCATCGGAACCCCGGAATCGAAGGCTTTTCGTTAACAACGCGAAACTCGCCGGATTTGACGATCCCCTTGGCTTCGGCTTCTTCGAGCAAACAGGTTCTGACGAAGCCGACGTCCGCGCCGCCATTGCGCTGAAGCTCGTTGATTACCAACTGCATCGGGTAACCCGTAAAGCGTACTTCGTCGAAAAACCGTTCCGGGGCCCGTCCGTCGAATCCGACGGCTCTGCTTTGCGCTTTGATTTCGCCCAAGCCGACATAATAGCCGCCGAAGCCATTGGAGGCTACCGCCACGGCGCGCGTACCCTTTAAGTCTTCGAGCGTTTGAAGATCCGTGCGTTCCGCGCGCACGATGAAGACACCGCCCAGAGCAAAGTTCGGATCATCCGCCTCGCGCGGGCGCTGCGTCGTGAGGTGACGCGCCCCGTAGGTTTGTTGTGCGACGGCGAAGAACCCCGGGTTCGAAATGAAAAAATCGAGCTCCTGCTGTTCGACGGCTCGACGCAGCGACTCGATGTCGTGGTATGAGACCTCCAGCGAAATACCGTCATCGGCCAACCGTTTGCGCAAATATACAATGGTCGGCAGAAATGTTTCCGCGCTCGAAAGTCTCCCGACCGTTTCGAGAATCCCCACCCGCAACGTCGTCTCTACCTTCGGGACGATTGTCTCGGTAGCGAGAACCCCAAAAACGCACGCCGTCCCCGTCACAAGGACGACCGCACGCGCAACGAGGTTCCCGAGCGCGGCGTACCGAATACCGTTCGCTTTGCACATTCTCAAAGTCGGCGAGTTCCGCAGGGCGAGGGCCAGCGCGCTTCCACGACGAAGAGCGTCAACCACAGCAAATCCTTCGTGACGCCTTCGGGCAACGCTTCGATAAGGGGTTCTGCCTCGATCGGCCACGCCAAGCGTTCGCGCACGTACGCCTCGAAGCGCTCCATCGCCTCGCGAACCTCGTCCGGAGCGGCGTTCTCCCGACCGGCCTCCGTCGATGCCCGCGCTTCGTGCGCCTCATCGGCCGCCAGGACTCGTTTGAGCAGGTGATAGCCGAAAGTCAGTTCCATGCCGAGATGATCCTCGGGCGTGCGCTCGTCCGGGGCATGTTCAAGTCCGTTGGCGGCCATCCAACGGCGCATTTCATCCCGAGGCTCCTGCATGAGCAGTCCGGTTCGAAACGCACTTTCGCTTGAGGGGAACAACTCCTTCCCGACACAGAAGATGCGCGCGAAATCTTGCTCGGCTTGCGACAGCGCTTCCCCGTCCTCGTCGGCGTTCAGAGCGGTTCGAAGTCTCTCGAACCGGGATGCCGTCTCAGGGGCGGTTTCTGCGAGCCAGTCGAGTACGAACCTGAATGTTTCGGCAACGCGGGGATGGGGGCCCGAGACGAACCAGGCGCCGAGCGAGAGCATCAGAAGCGCGCGGATCTTGGCGGCATCGAGCGCACGGGCGTCGACGGTTTGATCGTTGAAGTGCATCGGCAAGTTTTCCTAAAGGGGAGCGTCGAATCGTCGAATCGCTCCGGGCATGCGGTCTTTTCCCGGGGCAAGGGGATCAATTATGCTCCTTGCCCCGGAGTCCGAAATGAGATCAGAGCTTGACGCGCATCGGACGAGCCTTCACGAAAAGGTTGGGCTTCGTTCGACGAACATCTTCCTCACGAAGGCCCACCGCTATTTGCGCAGCCTCGGGGTGACGTCGCCGAAGCTCTTCGATCGGCATGAGTTCGAGCGCGCGGCCCGGGCAGGATGCCACGCAGGCCGGCTTCAACCCCTTGTCGAGTCGGTCCGTGCACATGTCGCATTTCGTCATCGGGGTGGAACCCTTCCGAGCGTACTGCGGCACGTGCCACGGGCAAGCGGCTTCGCAAGCGCCGCAACTCACACACTTGGCGGGATCCACCTTCACGGCGCCGTACTTCTCGTCCTTCGTGATGGCCTTGACCGGACAAACCTTGAGGCAGGCCGGATCGTCACAATGGTTGCATCCCATGGAGAGCGGCACGATTTCCACATGGGGCGCGCATTCTCCGAACTCGAAGAAGCTCACGCGTCGCCAGGTTTCCTTCATGTCGAAGCGGCGAAGCAACGCCTTGTCGTGCGGTCCGGTCTCAGCCGTGGGACGTCCGCCCGCACCCCACGAAGCGGGGATGTCGAAGCCTGCGGCGCTTTCCGCATCCAGTGCGGGATGCTTAGAGGCGTCGCCCCGACGGCATTCGTTCCATTCCTTGCAGGCAACGGTACAGGTACGACACCCAAGGCAGCGCTGTTGATCAAAGTAAAAAGCCCATTGCGTCATTTCATTCGTCCTAGAAGTCGTTCGTCGTGGTGCACACGTCAATGCGGAAGTGTTTTCGATACTTCGCAGAGGTTTCCGCCGGCTGCAAACCCGCCGGACTTGCTCGTCTGGGTGTGCAGGAAGGGATCCCCCGCCCCGATGTCTCGGTCGGTCGTCAGCGTATTGACGGCGCCGCCCACGTCCACGGGCACGGTGTGTTTCTCGGGCTTGCCATCGCCGTCCGTATCGAACCAAGCCTCGAAGAACTCCTTCTCGCTCGGCTGATACCAGGCGCCTTCGCCGATCGCCACGACGCCGGGCACTTGGCGAAGCGTGAGAATCGCGGGCAACTTCATGCAACCGGCATCATTCCACACGTAAACCATGTCCCCTTCGGAAATCCCGCGGACCCGAGCGTCGGACGGATGCATGAACACGCCGTGCTCGAACGTGTCCGTCAGCATCGTCGTGTTGTCGAAGCTCGAATGGGAACGGTTGGGCATGTGAGGCGTCGTGAACTGAAGGGGATAGGCCACGCCCTTCGCGCCCTTGCGACCTTCCACAACGTCTTCGCGTCCCTCGGGCGGGCGAACGTACTGGCAACGTGCCGCTTTCTGCATGAGACGACCGCGGGAGGCCAGGAAGGGCGAATAGAAGTTGATCCGACCGGTGTCGGTCGGGAACTCGCCCGGTGCGAACTTCGCCGCCGCAATCACGCTCTTTTCGGGCGGTGTCGGCAGTTGCAGGTTGGCCTTCTCGAGCATTTCCTCGAAGGTAGGCAACTTGAAGTCGGGATCGATCGCCTTGTAGGCCTCGGGGACCTTGGCTCCCTTCCATTGAATCGCCATCACCTCTTCGTCACTCATACCGCGACGCCCGTAATCAAGGCCGAGGCGTTCCGCGATCATGGCGTTGATTTCCCAGTCGGGCTTCGATTCGTACATCGGTTCAACGATCTTGCGCACGACGTTCGTGTCGGTCTTGACGCGACTGCCCGTGAAGAAGCTTTCTTCGAAATGCGTGACCACCGGGAACACGATGTCTGCGTAGCGTGCGGTCGAGCTCATGAAGCGTTCGTAGCAGATGATCGATTCGAGCTTCTTCCAGGCGAGAAGCTTCGGGTTGATGGCACCGCGCTGATTGAACGTGTCGCAGGAGCCCGCACCGCGCCAAATCATTTCGATCCTCAATCGGGGATCCTCGCCGAGATCGATCCCGTTCATGCGCAGTACGTCGTCGCGAAGCTGTTCGGCCGTACGCGAATCGCGCCCCGTGAGGATGACCTGAGAGGAGAGATGTTGCGAGAAGAGAATCGCCTTCGACTTTTCACCCTTGCCGAGTCCGGGCGCCTGCCCGAGTTTGAGCGACATCCCGTCCACGGGCGAGAGCGAACCGATGCCGCCGCCGCGAACCGTAGCGTTGCCCGTCATCGCCGCAAGTGCGAGGAGCAACCAGGTGTAATACATGCCGTTGCCGGTGCGCTGCGCGCCGCCTGCCGTCCATCCCGAATAGAGGCAGGCCGGTTTGGCGTGCGCGTAAGTGAGCGCCAAGGTTTCGATCGTCTTCGCATCGACTCCGGAGAGTTCCGCAGCCCAGCGCAGCACGCCCGCCTCACCGCCTTTTTCACGGTTGAGCTCTTCGAGATATTCGACGAAACTCTGCCCCTCGGGCACGACAAACGTCTGTCCCTTCCAAGCTTCGCCGGTAACCGGATTCTTGCCCGGCGACCGGGAGACGACTTTGTCGTTCGGATAGAAGCCGAAGCAATACTTGCGCAAGTAGGCTTCGTTATGGAGGCCGCGGCTGTAAATCGTGTTCATCATCGCGACCAAAATCGCCGAGTCGGTGCCCGGACGCGGCGCGATCCACGGCGTAAGGCCCGGCGCGCCCGTTGCCATGGCGCCCACCGTACCCGTGTAGCGACTGTCGACAACAACGATCGGGATGCCCTGTTCCCGAGCCTTCGTCATAATGAAGGGCAGGTGCGGCGAAGTCGTCTGCGGGTCCGCCGACCAGACGACGATGAACTTCGAATTCAGCATGTCGATCGCCGGATGGCCGGTCACGCCCTTACCGAGCGCGTTGTAAAGGCAGTCGTTCTGGTTTCCTGCGGAATGGTGACCGTACGCGGAGAGGTACGGCCCCATGAAAGGCAGGGGTGTTCCGCCCAACTCCCAAATCGGAAGGTAGCCGAGCGTCTTTTGACGCTCCTTCATCAACTCGATCTTCTCGCACGCGCGATCGATCGCTTCATCCCAGGAAATGCGCTTGAAGGTGGCGAGATTGCCTCGTTCGCCCGTCTGGAGAAGCGGGTACTTGAGGCGATCGGGAGCATAAAGGCGCTTGCGTTCTGCGTAGCCCTTCATGCAGGCGCGACGTTGCATGCAGCCGATCGATTCGTCCCCGGCGCTTTCTGCGCGCGGTACGTCACCGGCCGAAGTGAGCGCGAGCAGACGACCGTCGCGCACGTGCGCCTTGAGCATGCACTGCCCGTGGCAGTGAATTTCGTGATAGGTGTTGATCACTCTGACGTTCGTCTCAAGCATCGACCGGGTCGAGGTGACGAATTTCGGGGCAACGGCGGCAACGGCACGTTCGAGTTGACCGAAAACAGAACTCACCGCGGCGCAAGCCGCCGTGGTTTTGAAAAGATTGCGGCGCGTGAGCCCGCACGAACTCGGATTTTTGGGCGGACGATGGGACATCCTGTTCTCCTGGAAGGGGTCTGGGAATGTTCGAATTATCCGCGGCCTTCTCCGGACCGACCAGCTGTATGTGCGGCCTAGCACCATAGTGCAGTTATTCATTCCGGTAATAGCGCGCTTCGTCATCTCCCGCAACGAAGGAGGAACGGGGGGCTGCGGGCATTGTCGCCGGCATCGACGACCCATTCGGGTGCGAGGAGCGCTCGACCGCCTTATCCCGCCCGTCGAGGGCGCAAATGGAATTGGAATGAAGGCGGAAAAACAGACGCGCTGACCCGGGGAAGTTAAGGCACGATGCAACCTCTTTCAAAGAGTTTTTCCATGGACATGCCCCGCCACCGGTTCACCCATGAGTTCAAGCTCAACGCTCTCCACCTTGCTTTCCATGAGAAGCGCCCTGCGTATCGGGCCGCCGACAAGCTTGACATTCCGCGCAAGATCCTCTGCGGCTGACTCCGTCGGTACCGCCGGGACGCTCCTTGCTTCGATCGGCCAAGACAACCTACCGAGTCTTCTCCGCCGCCTTTACGGTGCTCAACGGCACGTCCCCCGCAGACGTCGAGAAGGTGTAGGGTTCGATCAGCGCTTCGAGTCTTCCTCCTCCGATAGGTAATGCTTCTCCGATGTCCTCCGCTCTCCTTGCTACAAAGTGGCCGAAGAATGCCCCCAACTTCAACGATACGATCCCCTACGCGTTTGCCACCGTTTTTGTTCAGACGGAAAAGGCAGGCGTTACCGTTCCGTTGCACTCGCACCCCAACGGGCAGTTCAGCATTCCCCTGAGCGGCGGACGGTGCGGCGTCGAACTCGAAGACTGGCGTTGGGTTCTGCCTCGCTACGCCGCGGCGTGGCTGCCGCCGGGAACGTTCCATAACGGCATTCAGGATTCCGGGGCCGAGCTTATGACGCTTTACGTGGCCCCGCAGGTGGCCCGCACGTTCCCGCCGCGCCCCGTGCGAATTCTGTTGAACCCGATGACCTTCGAGATGATTCGTCATTTCACCAAGGTTTACGGATCGACCGACCGAAGTCTGCATGCGAAGCGAATTGCAAAGCTCTTCATCGAGGAGCTCCGTCACGCACCGGAGCTCCCCAAGGGCTTCGCGCCCCTATCCAACCATCCTGTTCTGCGCCGAATCGCCGAGAACCTCTTGACGCCCGAATGCCGGAACCTCTCGAACGAGGCTTGGGCCGCTCGTCTCAACATGACCGCGCGGACTCTTTCTCGTCTGGTGTCTCGCGAAACGGGACTGAGCTTCGCGAAATGGCGCATGCACATGGTGCTGCTGGCATCGTTGAACGACCTCAACGACGGCCGATCCGTCGAAAGCACGAGCTACAACGCAGGTTTCGAAACCCCGTCGGCCTACATTGAGGCTTTCAAAAAGATTTTCGGCAAGACACCCGGCAACTTCCGAAAAACTCTCCTGTTGACGGGCGAAGATCCGGACTGGACCATCGACTACGAGCACAAAGACGTCGACGGTTCACACATCCGGCTGGAGGACAGGGGAAACCCCAACTGTCTGAAATGACGTATCAAATGACCGGTTACGCTATGGTTCCGAAACCGTAGGATGCCGACAATGACGGGGTTTCAAACGCTCGGAGGCTTCGCCGCCACGAAGAATCCGAGTCCGAAAAAGGAGATCCCAAATGGGCACGTCATCACTTTCCCGCCGCAGCTTCCTGCAGGTTGCGGGACTGGCGACCGCGTTCGCATCTTTTCCCCTTACGCCGCTGGCCAAAGCGGTCGGCGAGGCTGTAACCGATCTTGAGACCTGGACCTGGTCCGCCTGCACGGTCAATTGCGGCAGTCGTTGCGCACTTCGACTTGCCTCCCGTAACGGTCGGGTCATTCGTATCGAAACCGACAATACGGGCGACGTCGCATGCGGGGCTTTCCCGCAGGTTCGCGCTTGTCTGCGCGGTCGGTCGATGCGTCAGCGGCTCTACGCGTCGGATCGACTCAAATACCCGCTCAAGCGCGTCGGGGAACGAGGCGACGGGAAGTTCGAACGCATTTCTTGGGATCAGGCGCTTGACGAAATCGCCGAAAAGTTGAAGGCCACGATCGCCCGATACGGCAACGAAGCGGTCTTCATCAACCACGGTTCGGGCAACAACGGCGTTGCCGTGAACTCCCGTCGGTGCACGCAACGCTTCTTCAACCTGATCGGCGGGAACCTGAACTTCTTCTCCGACTATTCGGCCGGTCAGTTCCAACATGCCTGGCCCTACCTCTTCGGCGACTTCGCCGCGACCGGTTACACGAGTGCCGCTCTGAGCCAGGATACGAACGTCGGCTCGTATATGGAACAGATTGCCAATGCCAAGCTCTATGTCGGCTTCGGCAACAATCCGGCCGTTACCCGTGCGTCGGGAGGCGGACAGTCCTTCGGCTTCGGTTGCGCCGTTCGCAAGGGGCGGCCCCGCATGATCATGATCGATCCGATTTATACCGATTCCATGCTCGGCAACGAGGACGAGTGGGTGCCGATCCGGCCGGGCACGGACGCCGCGCTCGTCGAAGGCATGGCTTACGTCATGATTACGGAAAACCTGGTCGATCAGGAGTTCCTCGATCGCTATTGCATCGGCTACGACGAAAAGACCCTCCCGAAGAGCGCTCCGGCCAACAGCGACTACAAGAGCTACATCCTCGGTAAAGGTCCCGACGGACTCCCAAAAACGCCGCAGTGGGCCGCGCGTGAAACGGGCGTTCCGAGCGAAACCATCGTGCGTCTTGCTCGGGAGATCGCCACAACGAAGCCGCTCTTCGTTGCCCAGGGCTGGGGCCCGCAACGGCACGCCAACGGCGACAGCCTGACGCTGGCCATTGCCATGCTCCCGATCCTCACGGGTCAGATCGGACTTCCCGGCACCAACAACGGCGCGCGCGAAGCCGACCAAGCGGGCTTTGCCGCCTCCATTCCCGTGCCGCCCAATCCGGTCAAGGCGTCGATCTGTCTCAACGTGTGGCATCGAGCCGTCACGGATGCCGCGTCGATGACGGTCGAAAACGGGCTTGCGAAGAACACGACGGGCCTGCGCTCGAACATCAAGTTCATGTGGGAGACGCAGGGCAACAACGTCATCAACCAACACACGGGCAGCAACGAAATGGCAAAACTCTTGCGTACGCCCGGACTCATCGACTGCTTTGTCGTAGTCGACAACATGATGACGCCGACCGCCCGCTTTGCGGACTACGTTCTTCCCGACGTTCTCGGTCCGGAAGTCGACGATTTCTCGGCGGACTCCTACTCGGTGGGCGGCCAGTGCTACCTGATCGCCATGCAGAAAGCGGTCGAACCGCAATGGGAGCAGAAGCCGAACTACGAAATCATGCGCGAGATGGCTCGCCGCTTCGGTGTCGAGGACAAGTACACGGAAGGGAAGACGTACCGTGATTGGATGATCGAAGCGTACGAAGCAACCCGGGAAAAAGCGCCCGAGTTGCCGCCCTTCGAAGAATTCTGGAAGCGCGGCATCGTGCGCTATTCGGTCCCCGCCGACACCGGGATCACGATGGAGAGCTTCCGGCGCGATCCGCAGAAGTCGCCCCTCAAGACGCCTTCGGGCAAGATCGAAATCTATTCGGAACGCCTCGCCGAACGAGCCGAGAAGGAACCGCTCCCCGAAGGGATCGGGCAGAAAATCACCGCACTTCCTTCCTACGTCGTTTCCCGTGAAATGCTCGGCAAGGGCGACCCGCTTGAAGCGAAGTATCCGCTTGAGGCCTACGGCTACCACGGGAAAGGCCATACGCACTCGTCCTACGCCAACCTTCCGTGGCTCAAGGAAATCGCTCCCGACGAACTCATGATCAACCCGATCGATGCGGAGCCGCGCGGCATCAAGACGGGGGATGACGTCATCGTGAAAAACGACCGCGGTGCCATTCGTCTTCCGGCGAAGGTGACGCCCCGCATCATTCCCGGGCTGGTGGCCTTCCCGCAGGGCGGCTGGTACACGCCCGACAAAGACGGTATCGACCGCGGTGCGTGCGCCAACACCATCACCAGCCAGGAGCCGACGCCGGTCGGCAAATGCAGCGGCATGCACACGAACCTTGTGGAAGTCACGAAGGCCTGAAGGAGAAACGAATCATGAAACAATACGGCTTTTTCATCGATGCGGCCAAGTGCACGGGCTGCAAGACCTGCGTGGTCGCCTGCAAGGACAAGCACGGTTCGGAACCCGGGATCCGGCTTCGGCGCGTAACCGAGTATGCGGGCGGCACGTGGAAACGCACGGAGGAAGGTGCGTGGAAGCAAGACGTGTTCGCTTACTACGTGTCCGACGCCTGCAACCACTGCGCCGACCCGGCCTGCGTGAAGGTCTGCCCGACGAAAGCGCACGCCAAGCACCTTGACAAGGGCGGGTTGGTGCTGATCGACGAATCCAAGTGCATCGGGTGCGGTGCCTGCGCGACGGCCTGTCCGTATCACGCTCCCCAACTCGACCGCAAAGCCCGAAAAATGCGTAAGTGCGACGGCTGCGTCGACCGGCTCGAAAAGGGACTTCTTCCCGTCTGTGTGGAAGCCTGTCCTCATCGAGCGATCGAGTTCGGCGACATCGAGGAGTTGCGGCGCAAGCACGGTGCGAACGCCGAGATCGCTCCCCTGCCGAGCGCGTCGTTGACCAAACCCAATCTCGTCGTCGGCCTGCCGCGACGCAATGCGAAGCCGGCGGGCGACACGTCCGGCAACGTCTACTGAACGACCTCTTGAGCGATCGGCTCTTTGTTACCGCCGGATGCGCGACTCCCTGCGTATCCGGCGGTTGCGTTATCGAGTTGCTCGTTCACGGCGCGCTCCTTGATGAAGTAAGTGCGGTATCTTTCGCGCAACACGCGCACAGCTCGTTTTCCCGGTCTCACGGTCGACAAGCTCTTGCCCGGGCCGGCAGGCCCGCTCATGAGGAGATTTTCTTCGCGAACCGGCCCTTGCAGATCCTTGAGTTCTTCGAGTTGTCCGGTCGCAACGCTGCGGAGCCGGAATTCAAAGCTCATGGAAGCATGGGGAAAACGAGCCGTCGTCGCATCATCGGCTCGCGTTGCCTCGGCACGACGGTTCGTGTCGGCGTCGACGCGTCAAACCCGTAAAAACAATCCGGCGCGGACACAAGCCGCGCCGGACTGCGAGTCACACTGCGAATTTCGATCGCCGCTTTGTTTCTACGGCAGAGAAATGGTGTCTCGACTCACGGTGTTCGTTCACTTGACCTTGAAATCAAAGTCGTGACACTGGTTGCAGAAGTTCTCCGACTCTTCGTGCCCGCGATGGCAGTTCGTGCAGTCGAGTTGATCTTGGTAGTGCGGTGACATGTGCGGATTGTTGGGCTTCACGCCGGCCGTCTTGGCGACAAGCGCCTTGACGTCGTGACAACCCGTGCACGTTGCGGTCGTCGGTTCGGTCGGATTCGCCTTGTCGGGCCCGTGGCATGCTTCGCACGCGACGCCCTTTTCGCCGTGGAGCGACGCGATGCCGGGTTCGGCGGCGAAGACCCCTGCGGCAAGCGTTCCGGCGAGAAGACCGAAACAAAAATTTTTGAGTTTCATAAGAGACCTGTCGCGGTGGCGGAAGAGGAAGGCGAAGCTTCCTCCTCCGCGAATGGTTGGGTTAGCTCCAAGGCGTTTCCTTGGCGGCGTTCTGACCGGCGATACGGCCGTAGACGATGCAATCGGTCACGGCGCAGGAGCCGAGACGCACGGCACCGTGCACGCCGCCCGACGCTTCGCCCGCGGCGTAGAGCCCCGGAATCGGTTCGTCGTTGACAATGTCGAGCGCATGCGCGTGCATGTCGGTGTAAATGCCGCCCATGCAGTGGTGAACCTTCGGCACCATCGTCGAAACGTACCAGGGACCCGTGCCCATCGGAACGGCCTTCTTGTTGACGTAGCGGTTGTAGTGCTTGTCGTGCCCCGTCTTAACGGCATCGTTCCACTCGGCGATGCTCTTCTTGAGCCCTTCGAGGTTGATCTTTTCGCCTGCTGCGAGTGCTTCGAGCGTGTCGTAACGACGCACGCATTTGCGTTCGAGCATCTTTTCGAGAAGGCCCGGACGGGAAACCCCCATGGGCTCCACGCCCTTCGCGTCCGCCACGGCGTAGCAGTGCACCCCCTGGTTGAGAAGGTTCATGATCGCGTCGGCACGAACCTTGCGATTGGCCAGCTCGTCGACAAAGCGCGTCCCGTTCTTGTCTTCGACCCAAACGCCGAACATGGCCGCGGCGCCCTGCGCAAAGAAGAGCGCAATGCCCATGCCTTTTTCACTCGGCGCCGTCCACGGCGCACACTGAATCCAGTCGGTCTGAATCATGTGGCAGCCGATGCGGGCGGATTCGCGCCATGCTTCGGACGTGGCCCCCGGCTGGCAGGTCGTGCCGAGCTTTTCGGTAAGCTTCGGATCCTGAATCGAGCGGAACTTCACGTCCGCGCCGAACCCGCCGTGCGCCAGAACGACGGCCCGCTTGGCGGCGATGAACTTCACCTTGCCCGACTTCGCATCGGGGAACTTATACCCTTCGCGAACCTGAACGCCCTTGACGCGACCGTCGGCATCGCGAATGATTTTTTCCATGAAGACGCGCGTGCGGGGGACAACGCCGAGGCTCTTCAGCTTCTCGACTTCCTTCAACACGATGCCGGAGCCCGAGCCGTTCTTCGTGATCGCGCAACGGGGAACGGAGTGTCCGCCTTCCTGCGCGACGCGTTCCTGTACCCATTCGACGCCGAGCTCCTTCACGGTCCATTCCCACGTCGGCAAAGCCTGCTTGCACATGTGGAGGACCTTTTCGCGATGGTTGAGGCCGCCGCCTTCGCGGAACATGTCCTCGGCCATGAGTTCGGGCGAGTCTTCGAGGCCTTCGCGCTTTTGCATGGGAGAACCGGGAACGCCCATGATGCCGCCGTTGATGATGGAATTGCCGCCGATCGTACGCATCTTTTCGAGCACGCACACGGAGGCGCCCGCAAGACGCGCTTCGATGGCGGCGGCGAGCCCCGCGAAGCCCGAACCGATGACGACCACGTCAAAGGTTTCGTCCCACTTGGAAGGCATCGGATCGACGGCCTTGGCCGAAGCGGCGGTGATGCCGCCGGCCATCAGCGTGGAACTCACTGCGGCGGTTTTGAGCCAGTTGCGGCGGGAAATATCGGTCATGGTTTTCTCCTTTAAAAGTCGAGGAACGCCGTTGGTCCCGGCGCTTTCGATACGGGGTAGTCTAAATAGCGGGAACGGGTTAAGCTATACCCGAGACGCAATCACAACTTGTGATTTTCACAAGATCTCAATTACACCTTTCGGAGGACAACGGTATGGCGGACAACCTTGACAACCTCTCGGCCTGGCGTCTGGTTTTGGCTCTCGGACGTACGGGCAGTCTGACCCAAGCGGCCGTGGCCGCCGACATCGAACTCTCGGCTGCGTCTCGGTTGCTGGCGAGCCTCGAAAAGTCGCTCGGAATTCCGCTCGTCGACCGGACGACGAAGCCCATGCGCTTTCACGCGAACGCCAAGCCTCTGCTCTCCAAAATCGAGGAGATGCTCGACCTCCACCGCGACCTGATCGAGCAAGCCTCGCTTCTCTCCGAGTCGGAAGCTCGCGTCACGATCCGCTTCAGCGTACCGACCAACATCGCCCGCCGATTCTTCGTGTTGCTGATGGATCGCTACAACCAGGAGGTCGATCCGAACGTGGACTTCGAGATCTTCAGCAATCTCGACCACATGGACGTGCAGAACGGACTGGTCGACGTCGCCATGCTGCCCTACTGTCCCACGAACGTCTCGGGCCTTCACGTCCGTCCTTTCCTGACCGCGACGAACCTCATCGTCGCCTCTCCCGCCTACCTTGAGGAGAACGGAACGCCCGAACGCGTCGAAGACCTGGTGCACCATCGGTTGCTGATTCGCACGGGTCGCTACTATCCCGTCACCACCCGGCTTTTCAGTTTGAAGGAGATGTTCGACCTTGAAACGCTCAAGCGTCAGCCGCTCCCCGACAAGCTCGGGCTCCTTGCCCGGTCGGCGTACAGCGGTCCCGCTCGGAAGAAGAACCGCCGGCTCTCAACGGTCTACGGCGATTGCATGACCTGCTACCAATCCGCGCTCGCGGGCATGGGCATCGCACTCGACCTCTCGCTCGGCGTCATCGACGGAGCCTTGAAGTCGGGCCAACTCGTCCCCGTGCTCAAAGAGTGGCATCGACCGCTTTGGCAAAATTCGCTCGTCATTCGCGAAAGGAACCTTCTCAACGAGGACCTGATGCGTTTCATGAACTGGTTCGCCGAAGAGCAAGGTCGGGAGGGCCGGGCTCGCTGGACGGGCTGGTACCGAAAATTCGGTCTGGATCCCGAGGCCGTACTCGAACGCGGTTATTAAAACGAAGGCCCTTCCTCACGGAAGGGCCCTCATCAAGCGAACACGGCGTTTCGCACTATCAGAAGGTGTGGCAAAGGCCGAGCACCGCCTGCATGGCATTTGGGTTCACATTGACCGTGGTTTCGGAGCCGGCGCTCTTTTGCTTCTCCTGATCGTCGCGCGTGTAACTCGCGGCCGAGTAGAGGTACGTGCGCTTACTCAGCGGATACTTGTAGCCCACCGTGCCGCTCACGCGGAAGGCCTTCACGTCCGAATGATTAACGAGCTCGGCGTCGCGCATGCCGAGCGCGAGCAAAACGTCGCCGCCCGCTGCGGGGATCTTCGCGCCGGCAATCAAGCCGTAACCTTGGACCATACGATCCGAGGCGCCCGAAGCGGATTTGAAGGCGAGAGGCTCGATTTCCGAGGGGCTCGGGAGCTTCCACTGGTTATCAAAGTACTGACCGGCCAAGTAGAGCGTACCGAAGTCGAAAGCATAGTTCGCACCGAGCGTCACCGCGATCCCGTCGTCGGCATCGCGCGTTTCGCTCCGTGCGTTGCTCCATGCCGACCATTCGACGGAGCCGAAGGCCGTCAAAGCGCCGCCCGCATACTTGAGGGCGAGCGAACCGTACCGATCGGCCGAACCCTTGTTTTCAACGGCACCGTCGGGCCCGTTGTACTGGTCGGTGTTCCCCGAGTACTGCGCGTAGAACGTAAAGCCCGATACCGTCGGCGACTTGTAGGCGATGACGTTGTCAAGACGCCCGGAATTGAAGCCGAAGACGTTCTTGTAGCCGACGACGTGATTGCTCCAACCGATGGCGTACGGGTTCAGGATCCCCGCCGCGACGCCCCAGGTGCCGTAGCCGGCCGTGATGTGTTGAAGACGCCCGAAGGCCAGCTGACCGTAGTCGGCGCTCTCGACGTAGAGAGAAGCTTCGCGGCCGAACATGCGCGTGCTCGTCGCCGCGGCAAATTCGCCGGAATCGACTTCGAAGCCGTTTTCGAGGATGAAGCCGACCTTCAGGCCGTTGCCGAGATCTTCGGCCCCCTTGAAGCCGAAGCGGGATCCCTTGGTGATGCCGGACGTCAGCCCGAAGGTGTCCTTCGCTTCCGAGCCGTTGTCGGCGTCGGTGCGGATATAGGACAAGCCTTCGTCGATGATCCCGTAGATTTGCACTTCGGCTGCGCCGGCGGTGGTTGCGCAGAGCCCGGCTATCAGAAGCGCCACGAGTTTGGGTTGAAAAGCAGACAGTTGCATAAGATCATCCGGGGTCGTACCGACCCCTCTCCTTTGGTTGGTCTTTGAGGGCGCATCCGGTCCGATGCGCCCTGTTATTGTTGCCGTCCCATGCCTACGCATAAAGAGCTAATCTGCAAAGACATCTTGAGAAATTAACAATATGTTCCTCATGGGTTGCCGTCCGTCCGAAGCGCAGGCTTGCATTCCTCGGGGGCACAGTCAAATAGCGGTGACATACGTCCGATAGAAAACTCCCCGTTTGGGCCTTGACCCGGTAGGGGGTTTTCATAGAAATACCTCAGGAAACCCCCGTCTTCAGACGGGGAAGGAATGAGGTGCGGGGCAAAGCCACGCATACCCATATCCGTCGTTGAAAGAAAGCAGTCGGCAATGACGCCAACCGATACCTTGAATGACGCCTTCGGGCGTCTGAATGTTGAAGGAGCCGCTTTTACGGACAGACACGCGTCCCAGGTAGGCTCCGGCCTTCTTCCCCGAGGGAACGACGGCCTTCACCATGTCGCCCGTGGCGAAACCGTGAACGCGTTTTTGGCGCGTCAGATAGCCGCGCGGGAAGCCGTACTTGTCGACCCGTGTGCGCTGATAGCTCCCCCGTCCCGTGCAACGGACTTGAAGGATGCCCATCCCCTTGGGATAGTGCACCCCGTTCACCCGGCCCGCGCAGAGCGCGTCGAGCCAGTGCTCTTTGGGAACGCCGAACGTATGGCGGTTGAACTTCGTCAGTGCGCCCGACCCCGTTTTGACGGGAAGGCCGAAGGCCTTCAGCGCGTTGAAGAGCGACCAACGCGTTGCGTTGACCGCCGCCGCATCTCGAAGGGGCTTCTTGATTTGACGCTTGATGCGATCAAGCACTTCGGGGCGATTTTTCAGGAAAACGTCAACAGGTTGCGCATCCTTCTTTTGGTTGCAGTCCACGCAGGAAAGCACGAGGTTCGAGACGCGGTTCGAACCGCCACGCGCCTTCGGGACCACGTGATCGATGTTGAGCGGAACGTTCTCCGCTCCACAGTAAACGCACTTCCTGCCGAACTTCTCAAGAAGATACTCGCGCACTTCGTACTCGAAGAGCGTCCCCTGCTGATACTCGGTGCCCGAGATTTCCGGGTTCTGCACCTTCTGCGCGTCGAACTTGACGAGCTCCTCCACGATCCCCGTAACGGGCGCGAGTTTGACGAGCTTCGCCACCCATGCGGTCGCGGTATCCACGCGGTGTCGAAGCGACGGAGGCAACCATCCCTGCGGCTTCGTGCGGTTGAGAAACCTCGGGGCACGATGGCGGAGATTCCCGCGTCGCCAACGGCGACAGGCACTGCGACCGGTCAATGCATCACGGATGGATGCGCCGCGATGAACGAGTTCGATGAAGAAGAGGGCATGATGATCTCCCTTCTCGTCCACACGAACAACGGCGAAGCCCGAGCGACGGGAGCCCGGATCGATCTTCACGAGGACGGGCTGAAGCTTGGAGTCCTCGATCAACCGATCCGTCAAACGGATCGTGAACGGGAAGAGTCTCACGACGCGAGCTCGGCCCGATTTCAGGAGCCTTCGCGCCCGAGCGGGTCGACACGGCATCAGAGGCCGGTGCTTCCTGTCCTGAACAAACACTGAAACTGACATGTTTAGTAAACCTTACTGTTAATCGGGGGTTACCCCCGTGACATCAACATAGAAGTTGAATTCCCCTCGCCAATGGTGCAGTCCGGCATTGCAACGGCAGACCGTTTCGTGCTTACCCAAAGCTTGTCTGCTTCTGCCGTTTCCGGAGCCCGGAGCTGAGGAAGCACCCCGGGGCGGGTCGTGTAACCTAACTGCAACGTAGTTCTCCTTTCGGATCACTGAGGCTGGTCAACCGGCCTGATCGCTCAAGCCTCTCCTTTTAAGGAGGGGTGGTTGACCGGATGAGGGTTCGTCGTTCCGGCTCAACCCGGAACCGGAATCGGGACTGTTTCGTGAAGCGGAGGCGGGGCGTCGCACCCGCCCGCCGCGTCGGGCGGTGTGACGCGGTCATGCGTCACCGGGCGCCTCCCCGACGGTCGGATGCTTGTCGACGGAACTCGGCTCGCCTTCCTTTTCGGTTCAGGCCGAATACGAACGCGAGAGCCCCGCGTTTCAGCGCCGGTACTTCCTCGGTACCCAAAAGGTTTCCTTCGGGTAGCGGCGGCGCAGTTCCGCCCACCAGTCCGAACCGTCGGCACTCTCAACGGGCGGGATGTTGCGATAGTCTTCGCCCATGCGGAGACGCCCGAGGATCTCCGTGATCCTGACGGTGAGAAAGACCTGCTCGCCCGTTTCGTCGTTGAACGTCATCAAGACGCCTGAGTGAATGTTAGGCTCGACGAGAAACCGGTCGCCCTCGAAAAAGCCCAAGGCGACGATCCGGTCGAGGTTCGCGGCTTCGATGGTTTCGGGGGTCGAGGGGAGCTCGTCGTCCTTCCAGCGATCCGAAATCGCCGGGAACACGCGCTCGGGCCCGTCTTTGAGTTTGTCGTCGATCCAGGCGACGATGCCTGCCACGCCCATCGGCGGGAAGTCGACCGTGCGGCCGGTCGGCATCCCGTCGCAGCGCATCGAAAGGAGCCCGATGCCGCCGCGGGAGAGTTGCGTGAGGGCCTTCGGATTGCGCTTGGCGATGGCACGGAAAACGCGCCTTCGGGCAATGGCGATGCGGATGCGCCGGAGGAGTTTTTGCAGCGGATTGAGGCGAAACTCGGCTGCGACGTCCTCAATATTCTCGATGTCCTTAATGTCCATGGTCGGGTGTGAAAAAAAAGAGCTTGGTCGACGGCCCGACATCACCGTGTTTGCGCACGATGCGGCACGATGCGACGCGGTTGAGCGCGGTTTGGGCGCGGTTTGGGCCGGCCTCATCGCCGGTACTGCCTCGGAACCCAAAAGGTCTCCTTCGGGTAGCGGCGGCGAAGTTCCGCCCACCAGTCAAGATGATGCTCGCCCTCGACGGGCGGGATGTTGCGGTAGTCCTCGCCCATGCGCAGGCGCTCGAGGACGACGCGAATGGGAACGAGGATGAGGACCTGTTCGCCCGTCGCGTCGTCGAAGGTCATGAGCACGTAGCCCCGAATCGAGGGGGTTGCCGTGATGAGCCCGTTTTCAACGAATCCCAACGCGCGGATGCGGTCCAGGTTCGCCGCCCGAATGGCCTCGGGCGTCACAGGCGTTTCCTCGTCCTTCCAGCGGCAGGAGATCGGAGGAAAGAGGCGGTCGGACGAATCGTCGCGCCCGAATTTGTCGTCCATGCCCGCGACGATGCCGGCAACGCCCGACGGCGGAAAGAAAACCGTCCTGCCCGTCGGCATCCCGTCGATGTGTTCCGAGAGCAGTTCGAGGTCGCCGCAGGAGGGCTTCTTGAAAAAGTCGGGGCGCTTTTTCAGCAGCTCGCGAGCAACTTTCCAGCGGGCGAAACCGATGCGGTCGTTCCAGAGAAAATTGCGTAGGTGTTCGGCAAGAGTCATCAAAGTTCCTCGAAAAGGTTGGCGCGGCAGGCGGAAGCGGACGTTGAGCGAGCGGCCTCTCGGGCGGCCTCGCGGGCGCGTTTCGCACGCGGCTTCGGAACATTGTGCAGCCGATCGGTTCGGGGTGTCGGGGGTCGAGGAGGGTGAGCGGGGGTTGTTGCGGGCGGCGCCCCGTTCGGCGGCCCCTGCGTCGTGCGCACCGACCGCGTTGCCGGTGCCGCCCGAGCTTCCCGCGGACCCCGGACTACCCGTGCGAGATCCGGCACAATCGACCTCGACGTTAGAAAAAGCACGCTACACGGACTGCTCACCCGATGGGAATCCGACGGATCGCTCGACGGACGAGCCGAGTGAAAATGCGCGGCCCCGACAGCGTGATGGCTTTCCTGGGAGGCATGCAAAATGACGAAACTCGCAACGTGCACGAAGCACTCTCCGACTTCCATTCCTGACCAAGACGCAAGTCAGGCGCTCGGGACCGAGACCGCACTTGAGCGCGCTACGCGCGAGGTGCTCGACGTCGTCGAAAAGGCGACGGTCGATACGAAGGTTGTGACGGACGACCCGAATGTGGTTCGGGTGCTTCTCGGCCTCTCGACGCTCTGCGACGGTGAAGTGCATCCGGAAAGCCGTACGCACGAGCGTGACTTCGTGGGCGACTGCGTCGCCAAGGCGCTCGCGAAAGAAAGCCTGCGTGCCTCGGTACGTTCGGTGCGAAGCCCGTTCGAAGGACGCGAAACGCTCGTAGCGGGAAGTGACGCATCGACCTTTGAGTTTGAGGTTCGACGCGCGGACCGACCGCTCACCGATGAGGAAGGGAACGACGCGCTCGCTCTCGCGGAATCGGCGGGCGAAGCGCTTTTGCTGGCGTTACGCGCGGCGGGGTTCGAGCTTCAGCTCCTTCAGGCGCAGCCGAACTTCACCGCGACGCTACGCCTTATCGACTCGCGCGGCCCGGAACTCGTGGCGGCGTTGCTCCTCGCGGTGGCGGATGGGGCGCCTGAAAAGACGCCCGGAAAGTCGGGCGAAACTGCGCATTTCAACGCGCATGACGCGCACGACGCGTGCCAGGTCGGGCGCATGCCGACCGTGATGGAGTGTGTCGAGCGCCTCGCCGACGTGCTCGCGTCGGAAAAGAACCCGAACCGCCTTGGCTTCGGATGGACGGATGGCGTAGTCCTCTGCCCGTCGGAGGTCGTGGAGATGCTCCGCTACAAGGTACGAGCCATGCTGCTCGCCTTCCACGCGGGGGCGACGCCCGACGTGCGTTGGGACGGCGTCGAACGCCAGAGTCGGGCGTTCGTCCTCACGAAAGCGGACGGGACGCGGATCGTCTTTGAGCCGACGTCGAGCGCCTTCGGGGATTTTCTGATGGAAACGTATCGGGTGTGGGCGAAGGTGCCCACGCGAGAGGGAGAAACGGCGATTCAGAGGCTCGCGGACGGGCGCTACGTTCTGAGGCTCGCCTTGCAGATCTCGGCGGTGCTGTAATCGCGTTGGGTGTAGGAAGATGAGGTGAGCGGCCGCGCGATAGCCAGCACGGTCGCTCTCAGGCTTTCAGGCACGATCGGTGCGTCAAAGCGGGGGGTCTTTAGACCGGGCAAGTCTCTCGAGACACTCAATCGAGAATCACGAGAGTGACGAAGAGATACGACGCCAAGAGGTGCGCGCCCGCATAAGCCGCGAAGGCTACCGACGAGATGACGCTCAGCGAGAATTTTTCGCGTCTGAGCGCCCAAACGAGAAGCAGGAAAGCAAGCGCGATGTCCGCAAGCGTCCCGAGCGCGATCAGACCCGTTGCGACCGCGTTGCGACCGGCCTCAAGAAATGCGAATGAGTCGGGAAGGTTCGAGGTTGCCCAAGCGAGCAAAGAGACGACGGGAGCGAAGAGGACGATGAGTGCGATTACGGGGTCGATCATGGCAGAGCGTGGTTGAAGTGCCGAGCTGTCGGGCGGGTGAGCACCTCCGCCGGTGTCCGCGCAGGTCGCCCGGCGCCCGAGGCGACTCAATCAAAAATGTAGACGGTTAAGAATACGTAGGACGCAAAGATATGCACGGACGCATAGGACGCGAAAGCGACCGAATACACGACGTTCGTCGAAAAGACGTTCCGCCTCAGCGCCCAACGGAGGAGTAGGCCGGCGAGCGCGATGTCCGCGACCGTCCCGAGCGCGATCAGGCACGTTGCGACCGCATTGCGATCGGCTTTCAGGAAAGAGAGCGACTCGGGAAGGTACGAGGCTACCCAAGCGAGAAACGAAGCGACGGGAGCGAGGAAGCAAACGAGTGCGATTTCGGAGTCGAGCATGGGGCGAGTAGGGTGATCGAAGTGTTGAAAGATCGAGGACCTGTGAAGGTCGCCGCGTTGAGCGCTCGGATCCGAGGGAGCAGTGTTTGAAGCGGATTTTGCTCTCGGGGTGCGGACGCTTGAGGGGGTCAGCCGTGGTGGCTCGAGCCGTGCTCTTTCACGAACCGACTGAAACGCTCGTCGAGGAACTCGCGCGAGACCCGGAAGCGGTCACCGAAATCAATGTTCGTATGGTTGACTTGGTCGAGGTAATGGCGTTGCCGCTCGTCCCCGCAGTTCGAGAGCCAGCCGTCGGAAATGACGATGAGCCCGTCGGGCGTGATACCAAAGAGGTTCGTATCAAAGGCCCGGTGGAATGTGGAACTCAACATGATGCCGTTTCGCACATCGAGCCGGTGCTCGGGGTATTCCGACCAGGGAAGGATGTGAGCGGCTTCGATCAACTGCGTGATCGGGCAATGGGTGATCGCACAGGCGCCGCCCGTCTTCGCGAGCACGGTGCGGCGGAAGAAGTCTTGACCGCGTCGAATGCGAATTTGAGCCATCGCTTCGGTTTCGCCCGGAAGGAGTTTGGGCGTTTCCGTGTGCGCAAAGGCTACAGAATTCAACGACACCGTGGAGGCGTCTCCGAGGATTTCGTCGAGCGAGAAACCAAGATTCTCTGCAATTTTTTGAGCGTCCTCGACGAGTTGCGTGAGGTTCCCTGACGCCGTGTACCGCTCCCAGACGACCCGGTCCGCGCGGGAGCCGTTCGAAAATCCCTTGCGACCGCTTGCGGCGACCGCCGGGTCCAAGAAGGCGAGGTTCGCGAGTTTCATCGACGCCGCTCCGGACGTGCGCCCCAAGAGTTCGCCCAACCGAGCGATACCCGGTGTGTGCGGCGTAATGCGCGAGTAGGGCGTCACGCAGTAGAGCGCGAGCGCCAGCGTAATTTCGTCTTCGGACCAGGGAGTGCGCTTCGTCATCGAAAATTTCCTTCCTCACGAGGAACAATATGGGGATTCTCCCATAAGGTGAGGTTTCCGCCAAGGATGGCTTTCCCGGAGTGAGAGCGTTTTCAGAGACGCTGCGACCGCAACGTGCGGGCCAAGTAAAAGGCCGCACTCCAACCGGAGCGCGGCCTTTTTCCGCCATAAGGCTCGGACGGGCCCGACCTCAAAACAGATCGGGCAATTCGGTCGGGCCCTCCGAGGTTAATTCTGCGGCAGCTTCCCGACGACGCCCTCGACGAGCCAGTTCATTTCAAGAAGCTCCTTGTCGGTCGCGGTCTTGCCGGCGGGGATCATTTCCTTGCCTTCGTTCGACTTGATGGGACCGGTGAAGGGATGGAATTCGCGGTTCGCGAGCTTCGTGCGGTAGAGGGCGAGGTCGTCCTTCACGTTCTGCGGGACGGCATCGTTGACGGCCACGAGGTCGACCATCTTGTCCGCGACGCCGTTCCAGGTCGATTCGGACTTCCAGGAGCCCTCGAGCACCTGGTTGACGCGATCGATGTAGAAGGCGGTCCATTCGGGAACCGACGCGCCGAGAAGCTTCGTCGGAGCGGCCTTCGTCATGGGCGAATTGTAGGAAATCACCTGAACGCCGAGCTTTTCGGCGGCAAGCGCCACGGCCGAGGAGTCGGTGTGGTGCGTGAGGATGTCGGCGCCGAGCCCGACAAGGGACTTGGCGGCGTCGCTTTCCTTACCTGGGTCGTACCAGGACGAGGTCCACACGACGCGAACCTGAGCGTTCGGGTTGACGGAGCGAGCGCCGAGCGTAAAGGCGTTGATGCCGCGCACGACTTCGGGAATCGGGAAGGCGGCGACGTAGCCGAGAACGTTCGACTTCGTCGTCGCACCCGCGAGGCGCCCCGCGAGGTAGCGCCCTTCGTAGAAGCGCCCCATATAGACGCCCACGTTCGGGGCGGTCTGGTAGCCCGTGCAGTGTTCGAACTTCACGTCCGGGAATTCGCGCGCCACCTTCTGAACGCCGTTCATGTAGCCGAAGGAGGTCGCGAAAATAAGCTTGTTGCCCTGGTTGCAGAGGTCGCGCAGAACGCGTTCGGCGTCGGCCGTGTCGGGAATGTTGTCGATCGCGGTGACGGAAATCTTGTCGCCGAAATGCTTTTCGAGCTCGCGACGGGCGTGGTCGTGCTGCGAGGACCAGCCTTCTTCGCTCACGGGGCTGATGTAGATGAAGGCCACCTTGAGGGGGCCGTCCGCCTTGGCAGGAGCCGCTCCGGAAGCGGGAGCGGAGGCGGGAGCCGCGGTTTTGGCTTCTTCCTTGCCGCAGGCCGAGAGTACGAGGGAAGCGGCGCCCGCGAGCGCGAACTTGAACACGGTACGTTTCTGCACTATGTTTCTCCAAATGGGAGGGAGAGCCCGCGCGGTTGGCGCGGGCCAATTGGTAAACACAGTGCCCTATTGTACCGAAATTCCGAAGGGCGGTGAGACGATCGGAGAAGGGTCGGAGGTGAGCCCTCACTCACCAATGTTCGCCTCCCCGAGCACTGCCGCCATCGCAATCGGATTGTGGTTTTCAGGATGCACGATGCGGCTGTGGCGCATCGAGGCGATGGCGTAGCTCGACGCGGCCGTCTCGATCAAGAGGGACTTCTCGAAGATCATGGGGAAGTGTTCGAGCGTGCAGGTGAGCGTCACGGATGGTCGAAGGCGAGCGAGGCTCACGGGACGCACGATGTCTTCCTCCCGATCTTCGTAAGAGGGGTAGGGACGACGGAGCGGAAGAAACTGCTGAAGCTCCTCGGCCGTAGGTTCCTGCCATTCGGGAAGCGGCATGCCGCTTCGCAGGGGCGTCTCGCCCCAGACGAGGTCCGCCCAGGGAAAAGCGCGCAGGAAGTCGGCGAGCATCGAGGGCGCCTGAAAAAGGGTGTAGGCCGAGAGCTCCATCGAGACGAAGCACGCCTCTTTCGAACGGCTGTAGCAGTAGATCTCGAACGTCTGAACGGGGCCCGTCACGATCGAAACGCAGGGGAGCACCGCGTTGCGCTTCGAAGCCGGGGCGACGAAGAGCGTCCAGAAGTTCCCGACCGTCTCCCGATAGTCGGGGATCGACACTTCGATGTAGCGTCGCGCCGCGTCGAGCATCTCCTTGTGACGGGGGTGCTCGCGCAGCCGCTCCCACCGCTCCTGCTGCTGAGCGTCCGAGCCTTCGAAGACGCGCTGCACGCGGTGCGCGTCGGAGAAGAGCCCGAGGCCCACGTTTTTGAGATGCTCGTCCTGGCGAACGGGGAGCACGATGTCGTCGTAGGGCGCCGTCTCCGTCCGGAAGGCGGGCATTTTCATCTTGTTCACAAGGTTGTAGCCGAGTGCGAGCGCTCGCTCAATGTAGGAAGTCTCCTTCTCGTCGAGCTGCTTTACGGGGCTGACGATCCAGGCGATGTAGTCGATCGTGCGGCCGTCGTAGACGTGCTGGGCGTAGCGGTTGAGGAGGCGCTTCGTCTGCCCGATATAGAGACGCTTCGTTTCCGAGTCGAAGAGCAGGTAGACCGCGGGCGTGTCCGCGAGGCCCGCCTCGCGAAAGACCGCGGCGAGGCTCACGCCCGAGGAGAGGTCGAGAAAATTCTTGAAGCCGATTTGACGGGCGATTTCTTTTGCTTCGGTGGATTCCATGGCAAAGGGGGCGGATCGAATCGATCCGCGAAAATTGAGTTTTGATCTATGACAAGAAAAGGAAAGATCGTTGCGGGACGGGCCTCCCTGAGGCGCCCGACCCGCGAGCTACAAAATTCAAGGCGGGATAATTTCAGGAAACGGAGAAACCCCCATGACCGATCATCTCGTTACCTACGACGTTCAAACCGAGACCGAAGACATCACTTACGTGCAGTCGCCTTTCCGAAGCGTGGCCTTCCTCGCGGTCTTCTATGTCTGGGAGCTTTTCGAATTCACCCGAATCCCGAACCTCCTGCGCCGCGCGGGCAAGATCGGTCCCCGCATGACCGCGCAGCAGTGGATGGTCAAGTACCCGTGGCTGTGGGGGCGGCCTTTCCGGTCCCCCAAAGGCTCTCGGATCAAGATGACTCGGGCACAAGCCGAGGAAGCTTTTCGTGAACATAACTTTGCTATCAGCCTGATGATGCGTCGGTTTTGAGCCGAACTCTCGAACTCAAAGTCAAGCCCGAGAATTCGGATCTGTGGGAATGTCATTGCTGGGCGTCGGGTGACGGCGTCTCAAGCGCCTTCAGGATCGCCGTGGCGTTGGTCTCGGAGCTCGAACCGATGTCGATGAGGTGTTGGCGCAGTTCGGGGTTGTTGTTGGCCTGAGTCATCAACGAGGTGAAGCGCTCGCCCGGGGTGTCGTACGCGAGCCCGGCCAAAACCCCTACCTGCATCAGAGTCTTGAATCCGAGTTCATCCTGGAAGGAAGCACTCACTACCTTGGATGCGCCCGCACTGAGGGCGACGGCATCCCGTTGTATGTCGTGTTCGTTTCCTCGTTGCGCGGCTGCGGGCGCGGAGAAGGCCGCAGCCTGAGCCGCTCCCTTGGCCTCAACGGCGTGCACGGCCGACGCGTGCTCCACGGCGGCATTGCGTTTATCCGCCGCTGCGAGCGTTTCGGCCGCTCGGAAGGTGCTGTTGCCGTTGTCAGTCTTCACTTCGCTCAAGTGCGGCAGGGCATCGGCTTCCGCGCTCGATCGGTACCCGAGATCGCGCCCGAGCGCGCGCCGCCCTTCCGCAGTGGAGAGGCCTCGCAGCGCTTCTTCCGGAGAGCCGTAGAGGTCGATGACGCGATCGCGCACCATCGGGTCCGAGGCGGTACGCGTCGAGACGGAGCCCGAGCGGTTTCGCGATTCGGAAGAGCCCGTCGACGTGTTCATGCCCGACGAGGTCTGCTCCTGTCGGTTGAAGCTCTGCGTATCCGTCGTCGAGGCGTTGTCCGAGGATGACGTCTGAGCGCGCGCCGCCGTCTGGAAGGCGTCCTGCGAGCTTTCCGTATCCGATCGGTTGAAGCCGGAATTTTGGTTCCACGAGTTGCCCGACGAGGTGAGCTGGGTCGTCGAGGCCGAGTTGTCGTGGCCGACGGTCGTCGATACGGCCAGGCCCGCATCGCCTTGCATCAGCTGAGCGACCTGACTACCTTGCCTCTTAGAAACTCCATTATTCGAGCTATTGGCCGCAAGGTTGAAGACGCTCGGCGTGCTACCAGGCACGCTGATGAGAACATCGGAAGCTTCATTGCCTTCGAGCGTGACTTCGGGAGCGGAGACGGATTGATTCGGTTGACCGGTAAGAGGAGTGTTGCTGATGCTCGTGGTGTCCACGATAGAGCCATGCGCCCGAACGGATCCGCTCGTCCTCAACCCCAAGCTCTCATCCACCCGTCCGCTCTGCCCGAAGCCCGAGCTCGAGCGGTTGTCGATCGACTCGGCGTAGGTCGAGCCGCTCGAGTAGGTGGTCTGGCCGCTCTGCGCCACGACGGACGAGGTGCCCGTGTCGGTGCTGCGTGCGGCGGAGGTGGAGGACCCCGTCGAGAAGCTCTGCTGCGAGCCGCTCGCCACCGTCGCGCCGCTTGCGACTGTGGAGGACGCCGACGACATGTTCTGGTTCGAGAGCGTGTTCGTAAAGGCGCTCGACGATTCGACCCCGAGGTCGGAGCGCACGACCTGAAGGGCCGTGACGTCGCCCGTTGAGAAGTCCCGCGTCACCGTCCCGTAGGGGGTGGTGGTGCGGGAGGTGTCGGGCGAAGCGAAGACGTTCGAATAATCGGTTTTCCCGGTCGTAACCGCCCCGAGCGTCGTCGACCCCTGAGCATTCGCACCCGTCGTGACGTTCCCCATCGCGGCGGAAGAACTTTGCGCCTGAGCGGCGGAGTTGGCGGGCGACAAGACGGAGGACGCGAGCGACACCGCACCCATTTCGGAGCCCTTGGCAATGGCGTACGCGATGATCGGGATGAAGATCATGAGGTAGCCCGCCATCGCCTGGGAGGTCGTGCCCGCAACGCGTACGGCGTCGGCGGCAAGAAGCGTGGTGCCCCCGTACTCGGCGACGAGCCGGTTCATGGGCTCGGCGTCCATGTGTACGATCAGGTGGTTCATGACGGCCGCAAGCGGCGCCCAGAGGGAAATCCAGATGAAAAGAACCGCATACATGCGCGCCACCGCCCCGCCCTGGGAACCCAACCCCACCAAAACGAGAAAGACCAAGGGAAAGGCCGCAATGAGAACGGCTTCAAGGAGGTTGCGCAGTTTCGGGAGATACACCTTCACGAGTTCTCCCATCGTTCGGAAAGAAATTTCGGTCGAGAGATGCGCCTGGGCTTTCGAGAGTTCGATGCTCGCCGCAAAGGCCGCAGCGCCCGAACCGGCGGCGGACGTTCCCGCGTAGTCCGCGAGCCCCTTGGGGATTTCCGTCATGAGCAGCGCATGCCCGAGGCTCTCCGACATCGAGCGCGAAATCCCGAGAAGAAGCGTTTCCGCTTCCGGAATGGCTTTCCGGAGCGCCGTTTCGAAAACGGCGTCGGTCGCAGAGCCGTCTGCCAGGCGCACGAGGAGTTTGCGCTCCTGTGCGGGGATTTCAACGGTCTTGAGCTGAGTCTCAATGACGGAAACGGCATCCGTGCAATAAAGCGGCGTCCCGTCTTCGCGAAGGAAAAACCGTGCGGGATTGAGCCACCCCGACGTTTTGATCGTGGAAAGGAGGTTCGTACTCTGCATGAGGGCGGTGAGTTTCGCGTCGGAATCGAGAATCTCGGGCGCAATGCAGTGCTCGATGAAGGGATTCAAAAGCGCCCGCGTCTCGGGCAAAACCGGCCCCGTCGTCTGAAGGGCCGCCACCACCCGCTCGGGGAAGACCGCCCCGAACTTCGTAAAGCGCGCGGCGTCGACGTCCGAAAACGCGGTCTCGAAGAGTTCCGCCGTCCACTTTCCGATTTGCGAGGTCGCGCACGCGACGAACGCGGGCCCCATGGGCACGTTCGCGACGGTTTTGACGGTCATCGCGCGCACGTCGTGCACGTTCACGTTCACTTTCGGTACGAAGACGACGAAGAAAAAGAAAACGGTCGCCGCAAACCACTGAATGACGTCTCCGCCCCGGTAGCGCACGGCCGCAACCGTCATGACGGTAAGAAACCCCGCGATCGCCAAGAAACTCATCCCGGTGCGGTAGCCGTCGGTGCCGACGATGCCGACGACCGCTTGCAGGACGTCCGCCACCTGGGAGCCGTTCCAGTAGGCGTAAAAGTCAAGTGCCACGCTCATCGCGCACCTCCCGTCATCGCAGGGAGCGCCGTCACCGTCTTGACGGCCGCCGTCCCGAAGACGGAGCGCTCGATGTGCTCCACCTGCAGGGCGTAGTCCTGCGCGCGACTCATCGCTTCGTAGAGGTGCGATTCGCGCGCGTGAAGTTCCGCGGTGACGGTCTTCAAACGGTCTTCGAGGTTCTTCGCGTGCTGCTCGTTAAACGACGTCGCGGACCGGGCCGAGGACGACTCGATCAATCGCCGCACGTCGTCCGTAAGCGCCGAGAGCGCGGTCGTCAACCCCTCGTACGCGGCCGCTTCGGAATAGATCCGAAGAAGTTGGTCGGAGAGCGCCGGAATGCGCGGCGACGAGGACACTTCGACAAGGCGCAACAAGGGGAGACTCGAGACGTTGCCGAGGAGCAGAATGTCGCGCTCGGACACCGCCGCGCGATTGCGCTCCACCAAGCTCTTTCGGTAGCGAAGCGCCGCCTCGTAGACGGCGTTCACGAGGTTGAGGTCCGAGGCGTCCGTCTCTTTGGGGTTCAGGCACTTGACGGGCTCGTCGCAGACGAGGCGCTTGCCCTTCGTCTTCGCTTCGCCCACGGCCCCGTAGAGGTCGTTCAAAATGTCGCGCGCCCCGATCGTGCGGTCGGCGATCACGGCGGACTCTCCGGTGCCCGATTTCGTGTAGATGACGGTGCCAAGGAGCGTCATCATGGTTTCAAGCGTCTCCTCGTCGACGCTCGAGCCCCACTTGCCGCCCTTCAAGAGACTCCACGTGAGGTTGAGTTCGGTCGCTTCGACGATGTTCCCGTTCGCATCCTTGCGGGTGGGGGCGGCGGTGAGGGATTTCGAGCCGTCCGTTCGCGTGACGCGGTCGGCTTCGGAAGCGTCCGACACTTCGCCCGAGGCGACGAGGCTTGTCTTCGCGCGCTCCTGACGGTTCGACATGTAAAGTTCCGCCGCCCCCTGCATGACGGTCTGCGCCGCGACGCAGCTGTCGGAATACTTGTCGGTCATCTTCATGATGAGATCTCGGAACGACGTCACCTGCTCATTGAGGTCGGGCGAGAGGTACTGAAGCGCCAACTGAAACGCGAGCCCCGGCATGGCACTTCCGATGCTTCGCAAGAAGCTCACGAACTCTTCGCGCGAGGGCAAAGCAAAGGCTCCGAGAAAGACGTCGATCCCGCCGCAGCCCGCTTTGAGGTGCGGCGCTTCGATCGCAACGGGCGTGAAATCCTTCCTCGGCACCTTGACGACGAAACTGCCGCCCGTTGCGACCCCCATCCCCTGCGACTGGTAGACCCCCGCGGGCGTCACCGCCCCTTGGGCGCCGACCGAGTCGTAGTAGTCCTCCAGGAACCCCGCGCGGGCGGGAGAGGAAAGGGCGAGGGCGATCGACGAGGCGACGGCAGCCCCAAGCAAAAACCGACCGGAGGTGCGGCGAAGTCGATCGAGCCTCGCACTTCCTTTTACGAGTGTGCGAAGCGTGCGTCCGAAGGCGCACGCGAAGCCCTCGACGTCCGCCACCGGAAACGCGCACCGCAGCGCCCGGGAGAGGGACTTCTCAGTCAAAGACTTGACGCTTTCAGCCCTCGCGAAGCGCACTTCTTGAGAGCTCTGCGACCGGAAAGACGACGACGAACGGAAGGTGTCTTCAAACCTTTTCACGCAACCGCTTGAAAGACCTAACAAGAGCTCGTATAAGGAGCTCGAAAAATAGTTCATATATTGAGAATGAAAATTTGGCATAGGTCGGATAAGGGAAGGCCATTCAAAGGTCGAAAGACAACCCCGAGAAAAGACGAAAATATCGAAATCGGTACGAGCGTGTTCGGGCGCTCGATTCGTGCATCAGGATTCGGATCGAACATCCTCTCGGGATTCGAGGCGGGCGCGGGTTCGGGCTCGGGCTCCGCAAGAGAGGGCGCAGAGGTCCTGCCGAGCCTGCATGGTTGGGCTCGGTGCGGGGCGGTTCGCCGCATCGGACGACGTCGGGGTGATTGGAAAGAGGTCGGACAACATGGTTGAAAAAATAACGGTGAATGACGGTGTGGTTCGGTCCGTAGTGCGTAATTGAGAAGATGCTGAAATCAACAAAAAGAAGACAAACAAAGCTCTTGACAAGCGTTTTAAAGACGGTTTAAATGCAGTTGAAAGCAGTTCTTCGGGAAGCTTAAAAATCAGATTTCAAGAGCTCGTGCAACGAATCGACGGAGACCTATGAAACAGCAATCGAAATGTCGTCTCGAAAGCTCCTCCGTATCCCTTGCGCCATCCTGAAAAAGGACGGCCGTTTCGAGTGTTGCAGGATCCCTTTCCGACGCATTCTTCCCGCCCGTCGGCGACTTCCAGAAGCCCCTCATCGCGCGCGCTCCTCTCGGGGGAAAAGCTCATGCGACGCTGCATGCGAAGCCTCATCCGAAGCCACATTCGAAGAGGCACGCGATGCTTCTCCTGCCATGCCCTCGTGCGCCGCGCGGGAGCTCGCAAAGTCTTGTGCGGCAAGCGTTTCGGACGCGTTGAGGCGCGCGCTCGCGGGAGTACCCTCTACGACTGCTCCGGTCGATCCGGCCGACTTCTCCTGCTTTTTCCACGCTTCCCAGGCTTCTCCCGTCGTCAGCGCCCGCCCGTTGCGGGTCGCCGCCACGGCGTCGGTCGCTTCCGTGGCCGGAGGCGCAAGGAGAAGCATCAGGCGGCTCCCGAGCTCTTCCACCGACACCACCCCCGTCGCAAAGAGGGTCGGGCGGGGATTCGCCTGAAGCGCGGGGTGCCTGAGCGCTCCCGCCGCAACCGTCGCGGGGTTCGGAACGAGCACCGCCGCAGGAAGGCGCGTGAGTCCCAAGGAGGCGACGAGCGCGTTGTAGGGTTTCGACGGAGGCAGTCCCGCGTAGGTGACGGGGCGGTCGGACGCCACAAGGACCTCGATCCCGTTCGTGCGCGCGAAGCTCGAAAGAGACCGTGCCGCGAGTTCGCTCAAGGGGTCGTCGGCGCGCACGACGAAGAGAATCCCCGCTTCTTCGCCGAGCGACTTCAAAAAGACCGACTTCTCCCGCATCACGCGCTCGTTTTCTTCGGCCGTGGCGAAGTTCGCGACGGGGTGCGAGGCCGTCCAGTCGTATTGGGGGTGCGCGAAGCGCGTCCGCTCCCACGCGACCTGAAAGCGGTGGGCTTTCCCGAGGATGAAGGCGTTGGCTTCGAGGTAGGCCGACACGTGCTCGGGTGTCGGGTCCATGAGGGCGCGCTCGAGACGCCGCTCGACTTCGGCGCGCAGACCCTTGACGGTCGTGAAGGTCGTGAGGTCGGGGTCGTTGAGGGGAGAGGCGTTCGAGGGCGTTGCCGCTTTCCGGGCGTCTTCTTTCCGGGGAGCGCTTTCTGCAACGTGTTCAAGTTGCTCGAAGGTCGGGGCTTTTGGCTCTTCATGTTCTTCACGCACTTCGCGGCGCGCTTTCTCGTCGTTTTCCTCCGTACGAGCCTTCCGGCGACGGGCGGCTTTCTCTTCCTCATCGGGGTTCCCGTAAAAGAGAAAGGGGCGGTCGGGATCCTGCCAGACGTCCTCGGTCCACCAGTCGGAGCGGGAGCGGTCTTGGGAAGCGGCGGCAGAACTCGCAGAGCCCGCAATGTCCGCACCGGCCGCACCATCCGCACCGGCCGTCACGGCCGGAAAAGCGAGCACGCCCGCCGGGGCGGTGGAAGGGGTCGTTGAAAAAGTCGTCGCGGGGGCGGCCCCGGCAGACGATACGGGCGAGAGCGCCGAAGCGCACGCAAAGAGCCCCGCCAGGCTCGCAAGGAGCACGCTGCGGTGTTGCCGCTGCCGTCGGTCCGGTCGGGCCCGTCGGTCACTCGTGAAAGTCGAAATCATCGAAAGTAGTCCCAAAAAGGAAGAAGTCAAAAGAAGTCGAAGAAGTCCGTGCGAGGCCGCTCAAAGCCGCTTGAAGCCGTTCGAAGCCCTTCGCGTAGGAGAGCCCTCAGAAGGGATCGGGCAGCCGAAACCCCGGGCCGGTACCCTGTCCGCTCATCGCGTCGATCCGCCGCCGCTCCTCGTCCGCTTCCCGCGCCGCGCGCGCGATTTCCCCTTCGAGCGAGTAGGGCCCCCAGAGGGGGTGCTCCCGGGCGGGGCTGCGGAAGGACTGCGTGCCGGGAAGAAGTGCGTCCGTTGAGAGGGGCGAGCGGTGCGTCCGGTGCGACCATCCCTTCTCTTTAGAACCGTCGGCGGCACGCCCGAGGCTCTGCGCCTCGGCAGGGGGCGTCGACGGATCGCGCGTTTTGCCCGTGGGCCCCGGCATCGCTTCGGTCGCCCCGATCACCCCTTCGAGCATCGCGTCGACGCGCTCCTGGGCGCGTTGGCTCGCGGCCTCAAGGTCGATTTTTCCGGCGTCCGCCCCTTCGATCGCCTCGTGAATGACGTCGCGCACGAACTCCTGCAAGTCCATCTGCGTGAAGTCGAGAAGCTCGAGTTCCTCCTGCGTGAACCCCCGCACGTCGGGATTGACGGGCGTCCCCCAGCCGCGCCCGAGCTGCGGGCGACCTTGTTCGTTCAAAATCCGAGCAAGACGCGAGTTGAAGCACACGTACTTCTGACGGGTCGTGATGCACTTTCCGGCCGCTTTCTTCTCGCACACCGTCCCCGCGTAGTGGCAGAGGCGCTGACCGCGCTGCAAAGCGGTCTGCTGGTCTTCGGCGTCGCACGAGCGGTAGCCCGCGTAGAAGTGCGCCAAGGCGGTTGCCAAAAAGCCTGCGGGCGAAAAGTCGAAGGCAAAGCCTTCCGCGGCGGAGTAGGAGACGGAGACCCCCCACCAGCTGAAGCTCGGGTTGTAGAGCCCCGAACTCGCCGATCCGTAAAGCGAATTCAAGAGCCACTTCGTGGAATCCGAGTAGGAGAGGATGTCGTAGACGTAAGGGGAGCCCACGTACTTGACGGCTTCCCAGCCGGCGCGAAGCCCGAAACTCAGCCAAATCGAAAAGCCCCCGGCGTTCGAGGTCCCCGACACTTCTTCCGTGCGGCAGCAGGACGTCGCCCCCACGCGGTCTTTGCAGGTCGAAAGATGCCCCTGAAAGAAGCGGTTTCCCGTGACGTCCCCGTAGATCGACCCCTGGCGACCGATTTCAAAGCCCACCACCGCGTCCGCGAAGTCGTCGTTCGCATCCGAGTCGACGGGCGTGCAGATGCCGGCGATGCAGGCTTCGCCCTGACAGGTTTCACCGATCACGGTTTCCGACCCCTCCTTCTCGCACACGTAGACGTTCACGGGGCGGTCGCACTTCGTCTCTCCCTCGGGGCAGCCCGAGGATTGGAGGGTGCAGGAGGGGTCTTTTTCAAAGGCCGCACACTCGTTTTCGCCCGAGGCTTGACAGACGTAGGTGTCGGTCGACTGCCAGCAGTCCTTGTAGACGGGTTTGCCGTTCACGTACTTGATCCCGGGGCCGTCGGTGCAGACGGAGTTCGAAAGGGTGCAGCTCGGGTCCTTCTTGTAGTCGCCGCACGTGTCGACGGGCTCGACCGTTGACGTATCGCCCGAGTCGACGAAGTCGCCGCCCTGAGGGGGTTGATCCTCCGAAACGCCTTCGCCGCAGACGTAGGTCGCTTTCTGCTCTCGGCACGTGCCGTCGGGGTTCTTTTTCACGCACACGACGTCGCCCTCTCGGCGGCACGTCTTGTCGCGCTCCAGGGCTTCGAGCGCCGCACAGCCGTTTTTCCCTTCGGCCGTGCAGTTCATCTTGACTTCGTACTCGGCACAGGGGAGCGTCACGGTGACGCCGCCGATCGTCACTTTCCCGCCCTTTTTGACGCAGGTTTTCGACTCCGTCGTGCAGGAAAGGCCCTCCTTTCGGGCGTCCTCGACCGCCGCTTCGCACTGCGACTCGTCTTCGACGACGCCCCCCGTCGGAACGTCCACCGTGTCGTCCGCATCGATGTCGGGACCCGTCACGGGGACGCCGGGGCAGACGTACGTCGCGGACCACCGCACGCATGTGCCCCCGACCTTCTGCGCGCTGGTTTTGTCGCCCGTTCGGCGGCAGCCGGCGCTCTCCAACTTCGAGCACGACGCCGCTTCGTCGATCGAGGGGCAGGAGATTGTTTTCTCTTTCACCCAACAGGCAGGGGCGGCCGTCACGTATTCGCCCGGGGCGTTCGAGACGGGGATTTTGCGGGGTGCGGAATCGATGCAGCGCTCGGCGGTGACGCGGCAGCCGTCGTCGGAAGAGGACGAAGCTCGCGAAGACGACGAAGAAGAGCGTGCGGAGAACGACGAGGGGAGAGGGGCCGCATTCGCGATGCTCCCGTCCATGCGCTCAATGCGGTCCATGCGGCCGTTGCGAAGAAGAGCGTCGAAGTCGTCCGTCCCGACGTTCTTCGTCTTCTCCATCTTTTCAATCGGCACGGGCGCACCCGTCTTCGTCTCGTACGCGATCGACACTTCGATTTTCCCCGCCGTGATCCCCGGGCCCGAGGGCTTCGTCGTGCAACGGAGTTGCGCTTCCACCGCCAGGCACTCGCCCGTCGTGCTCTTTTTCGTACAGGTCGTCTTCGTGATCGTGCAGGAGGAAGGGACGTGGGCGGCGTCGCACCGGTTTGCTTCCGGGGACGGTTGCGTGCAGCGGAATTTCTTCTCCCAGCGCCAGCAGTCGCGGTGCACGGTGACGCCGTCGATCACGCGGTCTTTGGTGTCGACGCACGTGCGGGAGACTTCGACGCAGTTGCGCTCTTGGGCGGCGCTTGCAGAGGTTGCGGGAAGGAGCGCGGCCAAGAACGCCGAGCACGCCAAACTCGTAAAGCTCGTAAGACCGAAACGTCGGAACCCTCGAAGCTCCCGGAAGAGGGGAGAGACGAGGTCGGCGGCGGAGGTCGAAGGGGCGATGCTTTCGAGTTTTTCCGAGAAGCGGGCATTCACTTCGGTGGACTTCTCGTACGAGCGGGTCGTGCGGATCGAGCGGACGGAGCGGACGGAGCGGGTGGTGAAGCTCATCGGGCGGCTCCTTCCGTCGTTTCGGTCGCTTCATGCGCTTCATGCGCTTCGGCCGACTTCTTCCCTTCGAGCGCGGCGCAGCCGTTTTCCCACGCATCGGAGGTCGACGACCCTGCGTTCTCGTCGTAGCCGCGGTAGGGGTGGCGAAGGCTGATCGTCCCCTTCCAGTCGTTCGTCGTCCCCGATCGGTAGTAGACGTCGATCGTTGCCCGCACGAGGCAGTCGGTCCCGTTGCAGCTGTGTTCGGCAACGGTCACCTTCGCGCGGCAGGGGGAAGCCGTATCGGCAATCTCGCGGCTCGTCGTCCCCGTGATTTTGGTTTCGGGGTAGCCGCCGTTCAGCTTCAGCATGAAGCTTTTCCCGAAAAGGGACGGCTTCGCACAGGTCGTCGTGATCGTGGCCGTGTCCGCCCCGGGGCAGCCGTCATCGAAAAGCGACGAGTCCCCGGTCGTGGTGGAAGTCGCCTTTTCCCCGAGCGAACAGGAGTCGGGCGTCACCGTCACCGTGAGAACGTTTTCGCACGTGAGGTTTTCTTCGACGATTTGCGTCGCGCGGCAGGTGGCGGGCCACACACCCGTGGCGGTGGCGGTCGTCGTTTCCTTCACGGTCGAGACGGGCGCCAGGGCGTTCGCATCGAAGTAGCAGCGCTCGGTGGTTTCGGGCGTGGTTTCAAGCGACGCCGGAATGCGGCAGGCCAAGGTCGTCGCAAAGGCGAGCGAATTCGTGCAGGTCCAGCGGGTCCAGCTTTCGCCGGCGGTGACGTGCCAGCCCGAGGTGCAGTCGTTTGTGACGTACCAACCGCCCGGGCGGCAGGTTTCGGTGGTTTTGACGGGGTCCGTGGTGACGACGAACTGCGTGCAGTCTTCGGTGCTGCCGATCCCCGGGACCTCCACGACCTGATCGTGAACGGCGTCGTTCTTGTCGTCGAGCACAGAGTCGTCGATGTCGGGGCGCTCGGGGAACCCGTGGTCGAGCTCCTGAATCGCGAGGCACTCGGGGTCGTTTTCGTTGCGGCAGACGACGACCCGGTCGGTCGCGGGATTGAAAAGCGACCCGTAGCCGCCTTGGTAGAGCTTCGTTTGGTCTTCGACGAGGGTGAGGTCCCCGGAGCCGAAGCCCCCGAGCATCTCGGACGTTGACGACCCTCCGATCACGTCGTTCGCATCGGGCACTTCGGTGCCGTTTGCGGCCGTGACGGCGTCCGACGCGCTCATCGCGGCGCGGACTTCGGGGACCCAGGCGGGGAGAATCGAGGGAACGACATTCAAAGGCACGAGCCGGCCTTCGGGGGCGGTCGAGGTGCGGTTTCCTTCGGGCGTCTTCGTGTCGGCGTCTCGGGTCGCGTCGGTTTCCTTGGTTTCTTGCGCTTTCTGCCGGGCCTGAGCTTGCGCCTCCGCGCGGTTCGCCTCTTCGGGGTCGTTGAGAATGAGGCCCGGCCGGATCATGCCTGCGAGGAGCATGCCGAAGAGCGCGAGAAGGGACGCTCCGGCGAGGAGGTCGAGCGCGCGGGAGAGGCGTTTTCGGCGGAGCGACGCGCGGCGAAAGGGCGCGAGGTCGGCTTCGAATTCGGGATCCCAAGTCGTGTGAGAGGAGTGAGCGGAGCGGGTTGCGGACGCGTCGGCTACGGGTATGGTTTCGAGCACGGGGGCGCGCATGGGTTGAGTTGCGTCTTCGGTTTCGACTTCGGCGGTGGTGTATCGGCGGGTCATGGGAAAAGTCGCTTCGGGAATTACGGGGGTTGTCGGGTTCAAGGGTTTTGAGGGTTTGGCGAGATTCGAGCGGAGTAGGGGAGGGCGCTTGATGCGCTCTTCACGAGACTCCTTCAGGGTACCATCAGGGCTCCTCTCAGGGTTCGGCTATGTGAACGTTCAATCCTTTTTCTCGGAGGTGTTCGTGCAAGTAAGCCCTCACCCCGTGATCTCTGGCACGCTGCGCGAGGCGGGCGGCTCCGTAGACGGGATCGACCGCTCCCGGCAGAACTTCGATGGCATTGCCGCAGATCGCCACGAGCGCGGGCATCGGAAGAGCGACGCGGTCTTCGGGGGCGCGGTTTGCGTTGAGGCTTCGCTCGATCGCTTCCCATGGCAAAGGATTGACGGAAACGTTGATGCCCGCCTTTACGAGCGCCGCCGCGTTTCCGAGCTCGAATTTGTCGCGCGGCAAGAGGCCCTCGGCTTTGAGGACGTCGCTCATTTCGAGGGTTTCCTTCCGGAACGCGGGATTCCTGTCGCGAGGCTTCACGGGAAAGCCCGTCACGGCGACGGTGGCGCCCAGGCGCTCGGCCGAGCGTGCGAGTTGCAGAAGCACCGCTTCGGGCATGCGGCTGTCGACGTAGAGGACGATTTCCCCCGAGCGCCGGGTGCGCAGCGGCGTGAGGTGTTCGGAGCTGTTCGGAGTGGAACCGTCGGGGCCCGCCTCTTGAAGGCTCTGCAATGTTTGAGGCCCGATGCGGTCGGTCATGTCGGCGAGGCGCGTCGATTGAGCCGAGAGGGCCGGGAGGGTCGGGACTTCGGCGGCGAGGGCGGCGCTTGCGAGACCAAGGAGACCGATGAGGCCGAGGAGGCCGAAAAGAGCGGGCAGAGCGGGAAGAACAGCACGGCTTACAGGGGAAAAACCGAAAGCGGGCACACGCTTTCTTTCACGGGCGGAGCCGCCCGCGTACGTAAGCGCGCACTTCGCTTCGGGGTTTGCGGGAAGGCCCGTGGGAAGGTTCACGGGTGCGAAGCGTCGGGCGATGAGTTCGGCAAAGGACGAGAAGAACTTCGACATGGAAGGAAACTCGAAACGGAAAAAGCGAAAGACAAAAGGCGAAAAACAAAAGAGGTTCGGCGGCTCGGTCGGTCACCGCGCCCCGAGAGAAGGCATCACGCTCGTCGACTCGGTGCGCTCGACCCCGTCCGCATCCGTCGGGGCGTCAAAGCGCAGGAACCCGTTTTCGGTGAGCGCCCCCTGAAAGAGGACGTGGGCTTCGGGCGTCAAGCGCACGAACGCAGGCAACGCGTTGAGCCCCAGGCGGCGCGTGAGAGCTCCGCCCTGGTCGAACCAGATTCGGGTTCCGGGCAAGGCACGCTCGGCTGCGCTCCGGGAGCCCGCCGTCAGAACGACGCGAAGCGGAAGGAGGTGTTCGGCGTCTTTGCGAGCATCCGTTCGGGCGTCGGCTCCGTTCACTCCCTTTGAGGCCCTCGACGTACCCGCAGCCCCCGTGAGGCGGGCGAGCTTCGCGAGGTCGTCAGGCGATTCGTTCGGTGAATCGTTCGGGCTGTCGGTCGAGGCGTCGGTCGTCTTTGCATCGAGTTTCATGAGTCGAGCCGCAAAGGCGAGCTGCACGGGGTCCGCGGCATCGATGAAGAGGAACCGCCGCTCGAAGGGGCCGAGGAGCGTCTCCAAGCGCCGACGGTCCTTCTCTTCCCACGCGACGTGTCGCACGTGAAGGCGCGAGCGGGTTTCGCGAGGCAATACGCGGGCGCCCGTCGGGGTTTCGGCCGCTTGACGCACCGCGGCGATTTCTTTCTCGAGGGCCTCTTGCCAGAGGCCCGACTTCTCCCACCGGCGGGCGGTCGCGTGAAGGAGCTCCAGGAAGTCGGGGTCGGTGTGGGGGTAAAGCGGCCCTTCCGCGGGGTGCACCGTCACCGACACCCGTGCGTCGCAGCGGGGTTGAGCATTCGATGGATCGGCAACAGCGGGAGCCTCGGGGATCTCGGCCGCCGGTTCTCGGCTCGGAAAGAGGCTCTTCGCTTCGGGCGCGATCTCCAGACGGCGGAGGCCCCCGACCGTACGGGGCTCTTCGGTCGGGGCGGCATGCGCGGTCGCAGCGGTCATGGACGTCATGGCTGTCATGCGGGCGACCATTGCGGTGAAGGCCGAAAGGGCACGGGCTACCTGCGTGCGACGGAGGTCCGTGAGGATGTTCGCGGAGTCGCTTGCATCGGCCGTCGGGCGGATTTCCCGGAGGAACCCGTTCGAGTCGTTGCCTTCATGGCGGTCGTTGCGTTCGCCGTATCCGTCGAACTCGCGGATTTCGGGCAGAAGCTTTGCGGGTTCGATACGCTCACCTCGATCCGTGCGGGGTTGCGTCGAGGCGTCGGTCGGATTGTCCTTGCCGTTCTCTTTGTGCGCACGGTCGGAGGCCGTCGGTCGGGCGCGGTTCGCGTCCGGATTCGCAATGGCGGACAAGGCCGAGAACGCGTCGCGGCTCGCGGGTTTCGGACGGATTTCTTCGGGGACGCGACCGAGTCCGAAATTTTCCGTGCCCGGGGCGACGATTGAGGTGTCGATTTTCTTCGTCATGCAGCAGTCGCGCTTGCGCCAGAGGAGGATCGCGCCGTCTTCGCCCGTCATGGGCGTTGTCTTGTAGGGGCCGAGAGGTGCGGTCGAGCGCCCGAGCGGCTGACAGCAGGCGGAGCCCGACGCGTTTCGGCTCGGATAGATGAGTTGCGTACGCCAGACGTCCTTCTGGAAAAGAGGCTGCATGTAGGGACCGCACTGGCCGCGCGCGCCGTGACCCGAAAAGAGGACGCCTTCGCGCGTCAATTTCTGCGCGAAGCGGTGCGCCATCAGGTGCCAGGCCTGCACCGATCCCGTCATCGCGGCCATCCAACCCGAAAGCGGGAAGACGCGCCCCTGACAGCCCGAACACCAATAGAGCGAATTGAGGGACGTGCCGAGCAACGCCGTCGCACAGTCGACCGCACACGCCCCGCCCGAAGCGGCGGAGGTAAAGAGCGCGGCGTCGGGAGAAAGGAGAAAAGAGGTCACCGTGTCGTCCCACAGGGGGTCGAGTTCCGACAAGTAGGCGAGGTCCCAGGGTGCGGTTTCGAGGCACCCCGTGTCGGCCACCGCTTCCGTAATGAAGAACCACGGCGACTGGTACCAGTGCACGTTCCAGAAGGCCGTGCGACGACGGGTTTCTTCCGTGCGGCTCGTGCGGGCGTGGTCGCTTGAGCCCGGCCCCTCCATGGAGATCCCTCCGAGCTGCGGAAAGCACCACGGGTGACGTACGACCTCGGCCGTGCGCAGCGGCTCCCAGAAGGAGAAATTGAGACCCCCTTCGACGTTGATGTCCGAGCCGCAAAGGCAAAAGGCCGTGGCGTCCGTTTCGACGTCGGGGAGGTTCCCCGAAACCGAGACGGGAATCGTTTTCCCGAGCACCATCGGGAACATGCACGACCAGCAGAGGTCCGTGACGGGATCGGGCACCCGACCCGAGCAGGCGCCCGGGGTTTCGCGCGCAACGCGCGAGCGCTTCAAAAGCGTTTCGCGGCGGTGCTTGGCTTCGTCCGCGAGAGTCCTTGCCTTCGCTTCGAGGTCGCGCACGCGCTCGGAGGGGGGAAGGGGAGCTTCCTCATTCAGTCCCGCATTCGCACGTGCAGTCACGGCAGCAGTTTCGCTCGCAGTCACGCTCGCACGGGCGTCCGTCGCCCCGAGCCCGAGCGTCCCCGCCATGGCGGCCGTCGTCCAAAGGAAGAACGTGAAGAGCACGGGGCGAAGCAGTACGCAAAGCGCGGTCCAAGCGCCCTCGGCTTCCTCGAGGGCGGCTTCGTTGTGTGCGCCGAACGGGTTGGACATCACGACGCATCTCCCGATTTACGCGAGACTTCCCGATACGAAGTGCTCGCTTTTGTATGTGCTGTATGTGCTTTCGGGCTTGCTTTTAGGCTTACAGCGGTTCGGGCGTCGTTTCGCGCATCGGTCCATGCTTCGGTCCTTGCTTCGTTTCGCTTTTCGTTGCGCATCTTCCGAGCGGCTTCGATGCGCTTTCGTTCTTTGCGAGCGACCGTCAACGCGTGCACGCAGGCGTTGAGCCGCAGGACGGCGCGGCCCGGGACCTGACGGCGACCCGCATGGCGGCGGGAAGCGTTCTCCGAGGCGTCCGTTGCGGCGTCCCCGGAAGCGTGCGCATCGGTCACCGTTCGATCGACCGGAATCTTCCCCGCGTTCTTCGCTTGGGAACCGGCGTTCTGCGCCTCGGCATCCGTACGGCGCTTGAAGCGCACGGTGCGGAACCCCGCGGGCCACGCGGCGTAGTGGTAGGCGGAGTCGACCGCCCGGGCTTTTCCCTTGCCGATCGTCCCCTCCTTTTGGAGGCGCTCCATCCGACGCGCGGCCTCGACCCGCGCGTCGCGCAGGCGCTTTCTCAAGACGTGAACCGAGCGCTTTTCGTAAGCGAGGTCCGCGGCGAGTTCGGCCGTGACCGAGCGCACCGTTTCGAAAATCGCATTTCGGGCGGCGACGTACGCGGCGCGGCGCGCCTTGATTCCTTCGAGCTCTTCGGCGGGGACGCGGGCGGTGAGGTCCGATTCGCAAAGGAGCGGACACTCGAGGAGCGCTTCCAAGCGTTCGAGCTTGTCGAGGAGTTCGATTTCGGCCGGCGTGGGCGCGGGATCGACCGTGCGCGGAAGCGTCGGAAGGAGAGGGGGCATCGGAAGGGGAGCCCCGGCCTGAGCCCGAGC
This sequence comes from Sutterella megalosphaeroides, assembly GCF_003609995.1. Taxonomy (NCBI): domain Bacteria; kingdom Pseudomonadati; phylum Pseudomonadota; class Betaproteobacteria; order Burkholderiales; family Sutterellaceae; genus Sutterella; species Sutterella megalosphaeroides. The sequence goes on along the minus strand of NZ_AP018786.1, from coordinate 1,762,141 downwards.
AGCATCGTACGAACGTTCCGCGCTTTCTTTTTCAGCTCCGGCGTTTGCGTTTTCGACTTCGGCTTCGGCGACTTCGAGCGCTTCAATCGTTTCTTCAAGGGCCCCGCGGGCGTCGTCCGCGGCTTTCCGGGCCCCCTCCACCTGCTTCCACTCGCGAAGCACTTCGCGAAGGAGCGTCATGAGGCGGGTTTCGGCAAGCGTTCGGATCCAGGAGGGGAGAACCGGCGCGCTTCGGGTTTTGTTGCGACCCAAATCGCGCAATGCCCCCGTCGGGATGTAGAGCGCATAACCCCCGTGGCGGTGTTCGAGAACGGCAGGCAAACGGTCGACGCGCAGCATCGAGCGCAACGCCCCGTGGGTGTCGACGATCAGGGGAATGCGGCGGTCCGCAAAACTCCGGCGGTAGGACTCGATCCGAGAAGCGGAAGACCGCACGGTCAGGGGCGCATCCGCACGGGCTTCGTCCGCGAGTTCCGCGGCCTCGGGCGACACGCCCGCGTGCGCGGCGGCGATGCGTTCGTCGGAGGCCGTCAAGACCACGGCGATTCGCGGGTCGGTGAGCCGCAGATCGTCGATCAGTTTGAGTGCTTCGGGCGTGAAGCGGTCGAGAAGCACGGTCGTCGCGCGATGGTTCCAGAAGGCGGCCGCGTCTTTCAAGGCTCGGCCCGTCGCGCCCGACCTTGCCGCCGCGTCCGCGACGATCGTCGTGATGCGGTCGCTCGTCTCGGGCGTGACCGCTCGCGCCAAACGGACGATCCCCGCCTGCCAGAGGGCTCGGGACGAGACGAGCGACCCGTCGAAGTGCGCGTCGTAGGGGGTGTAGCCGCCCTTTTGGTAGAAGCCCTTGCCGGCATCCGCGTGGATGCGGGGACGCAGTGCGGGCGGAAGGGCGTCGCCGAAGCGGCTCCGATAGAGGGCCGCAACGGCTGCGGGCGTCGCCGGGCGGTTGTTTTTCGAGAGGTCGGCGTAGATCTGGTGCGACCGACGACGCCACCACTGCACGAGGCGCTCCGCGGCGTCGATCGTCGCCTGATTCTTTTCGCCCTTGATTTCGCGCGTCACGAGCTCGCGCGCTTCGGTGCGGGAAATGTCGAGCGCAGCCAAAAGCGAGCGGCCTACGGTGGCGTATCCCAAAATCGCCTGCACGACGTCCGCGGCCCCCGCCGAGCGGGTGCTCGCTTCCGCGAGGAAGGCGTTCTGAAGGAAAACGGGTCGGCGCTCGAAGGGGACGCCCGTCGCAAAAGCCGCAACGGCGTATTCGAAGCGCTGCATGGCGGGTTCGGCGGGCCTTTGCGCGTCGCGAATGTCAAAGCGCGGTGCGGAGCGGTTTGTGCTCGTGCGGGCGAAAGCCCTCGGGGACGTATCGGCGTCGAGCGACTCGATCGGCTCGATCGGCTCGATCGTATGGCGGGAGGCATCGACGGCGTCGAAATTGTCGGATTCTGTGTCGTGAAGGGCGGTCATGGGAACGTTCTCGTGTTCGGGAGGTGACGGGTGTGTTGATTGCTTTTATTGCGTCGGGATTTCAATGAAAACGAAGCGTGTGCGAACTCACTTCCGGACTCGCTTCACGGGGAGAAATCCCGCAGCGGAATCGGTGGCGGCGGGCTCGGCGCCTTCGGGCAGAAGCAACGCCGCGAGGTCGCGCAGGGTCTTCTCGGGTGCGGCCGGCGCAGCAGGTGCGGCGGCCCCTGCGGATTCGGACGCGGTTGCCGCTTCGAGCTCGTTTTCGGCTCCCCGGGCTTCTTTCGTTTTCGGGAACCAGTGCTCCATCACGGCGCGCTCCAGAGCGGCGGGGTCGGTTTTGTCGAGCCCGAGACGGCGGAGGACCTCGGGCGTGGCGTCGAGACGCATCACGGGAGAGGTCTCGGAGGTGGTCGTCTTCTCAAGCGCAAATTCGGGTGCGGCGGCCAAGACGAGACGGCGGTCCAGAACGATCGCGCGGTTCTCCGCTGCGGTCGCTTCAATCGCGCGATCGATCGCTTCGCGGTCGATCGAGGCGAAGGCGTTCGCTTCATGAGCGTCGCGAGCGGCTTGAGCTCCCGGGCGGGTGGCGGCAAGTCGTGCGAGCGCCGCGCGTTCTTCCACCGCCCCGCGGTCGACGACGAGAATTGCGGGGTGAAGCCGATCGGGAGCGGTCCCGCCCCCAAGGACTGCGGGAACCCGGGACTTCAGAATTTCGGTTGCCTTCTGGACGCCCGCTTCCACCGCGGGGTGCGTGAAGGCGAGTGCGACGGCCAGACCCGACGCGACGAGGGCGGTCAAACCGAGGACGACCGTCGTTTTCGAGGGGCGGGAGAGAGGCGCCTTCGAGGCTGCTACGGAGAAAGAGCCTTGCGCGGCGTTCGACACATCGGACGCATCGGACGCATTCGAGCTTTTCCCGGTACGGGCGCCGTGAGCGGCAGGCGCTTCGTCGGCCGAGCTTTCGAGGGAGCAGCTCCGGGCCTCGGCGGCGGGAACGCTGCCTGCCGTCGTATTTCCTTCCGTCGCCTCGGCGACGGCATCCTTTTCGGGAGCCGGGCGGGCTTTCGCAACGTCCGCGGCTTCGGTTACGTCGCGGGCTTTGTGGCCTTCGATTTTGTCGGACGTCGTTTCCGCGTTCGTTGCTTTCGCGGCATTCGTCGCGGTGGTCGCGTTCATCGTCTCGGCACCTCGCGCGCGACGCTTCCCGGGCAAAAGCGCAAAGGGAAAGCGCCCGAAGCGAACCCTCTTGCGGGGTTCCCGCGTGTTGCCCTCGATCGTGCCGTCGGCGTCGCGATCGGCTTTTTCGTTCTCTTGCTCTTCTTCCGTACGCGCACACCGTCGGGCCGCTTCCGCATCGAGAATCGCCGGAGTTTCCGCTTCAAGACGGAGGCAATTTTCGACGGGCGACGGACCGTCCCACTCGGTACGCACGACATACCGGTCTCGGAAGCCTTCTTCCATCAGACGGTCGGCATCTTCGTCCATGAGGGCGCGAGCCCGTTCGTCGACCGCATAGAGGTACGCACGACCGACATCCACGGGAGCCGGGTCGTCCGCATAAAGCGGCGTAATGCGCGGAAGCGCTTTCCCCGTACGGTTCCTGGGCAGCGTCGCGCGACGCCCGTCGATGCGTTCGACTTCGGGGAGCATCCCGTCGCGGGACGACCGAGCACCTTGAGCACCCCGCCTCCCATGAGCGGCAAGCATCGGCGCGGGTTCGTCGGCTTCGAGCGTGGCGTTCGCAGTCGAGAAGCGGAGCGCGGGCGTCATCGTTTCGATTTCGGCTTCCGTTTCCTCATCGTCATCCTCGTCATCCTCGTCGGCCGCGTCATGGATTTCGTCGAACGTTCGCCCGAGCGACACTTCCACCCGCGCTTCCGCAGCGGCTTTCACGTCCGCCGCATGACGCAGCGCATCCGCGTACCCGTGCGCGCGACGGCCCGTTTTGTCGCGGAGCTTCTTCGCGGGCTTCTCGGGCTTCGAAGACGCATCGGACTCGGCGGCTCGGGCGGTTGCAGGGGCCTCCGGGAGGGCAACGGACGCCGGCTCTTCTTCGAGAAGAGCGGAATCCGGGGCGGAATCCATGTCGGGAACAGCGTCGGGCTCAAGGGCGGCTTCAACGACGTCCGCGGGCACCCGAGCCTCCGTCACGACGGGGGCGGCGGGCTCGATCTCGGGGGCTTTCGCTTCCGTGTTCGAAGCCTTCGAAGCCTTCGGCGTGTTCGGTTCGGTCGTCTTCGGGGCGGACGCCGCGGGCTTCGGTTGCCGAGACTGAGGCTTGGCTTGAGCCTTCGATTGCCGAGCGGCCTTCTTCGCCTGAGGTTTCGCCGTGGCGTTCTTCGCGGCGGTCTTGGGAGACTCGGCCTTCGCGGAGGTCTTTGCCGTTTCTTTCGAAGGGGCGGCCTTTGGTGTTGTTTGTGCCTTTTGTGACTTTTGTGCCTTCTGTGCCTTCGGCGCTTGAGCGGTCGCCTTCATTGCGGTCTTCGCGGCAGGCTTCGGTTCCGTCTTCGATTCCGCTTTCGAGTCGCTCGCGGTGCTCGCGGCGGAGGCAACGACTCCTGCCGCACCGGCAACGCCCGCGGCGGGATCGACGTCTTCGTCCTTGTCTTCTGCCTTGCCTTCTACCTTGTCTTCCTTGTTCTCCTCGTCATCCTCCGACGCGCAATCGCTCTCGTCGTCTTCCTCTTCCTCTTCCTCTTCTTCCTCGTCCGAATACCCGTCCGAAATCATGCGAGCGAGCCCCTCGGGGTTGTAGTCGAAGTCGTCGAGGTCGACTTCGCCGTCGTGCACTTCCGGGCGGGGATCAAGCGTTTCGTCGTCTTTGTTCGCTTCCGTCGATTCGGAAGCGGTGCGGTTCGTTTTCGTCATGGCGTCTTCGGTGTCGGAAGGTTGAGGGGGTTCGTGTTCGTCGGTTTCGGTTTGCCTTGAGGCCGCTCGGGCGGCATCCTCGTCGTCTTCTTTTTCTTTTTGCTCTTCTCTTTCTTTGCGCTCCCGCTCCATCTCCGCGAAGCGGTCGAGGAGCGTCGCGCGGGCGGCGGAGTTGCGCGCGTACTGGTCGTAAAGGCGCGTTTTGAAGGGCGTGTGCGGGCGACCCGTCCGGTCCGCGGGGTCGAGCGGGGCGGGGGTGGGAGTTGCCGCCGTTCTCGCGTTCTCCGCGCTTTCCTCGCTTTCCGTTCTGCTCGGACTTTCGGCCTTCGGGGGGCGGACTTTCGAACTCAACGCTTCCCGCCGGAACATCCGTCCGTCGGGCGTCAAACGGAGGCGCTCCAACTCTTCGGGGGTCGCGTCTTCGAGGCGCTTCGCGGCGACAAAGCCCGTACTCGTCGGGGCTGCGTGCGGTGCGGAGGGCGGGAGGTTCGACGCCGACGACGTCGATGCCGTTCTTCCTTTGTTCTTCGCGGTCCGCGCCTTCGCTTGTGTTTCGGCTCGTGCTTCGGCCCGTTCTTGGGCCTTCTTCGCCTTGATCGCCTCCACGGCGGCTTTCTTTCGGCTCACGGCGCAACCTCCCCGCGGGCGACGTCGGCAATGGCGTCGGACAAGGTCATCCCCGCCTTGAGGCGGGCTTCCAAGGCCGCGCGCTCGGCAGGGAGCGTCGAGTAGGCGACGCGCGAATAGGGGTCGAGCGCCAGGCGCCCGATCTCAAAGGGGCCGTCGCCCACTTTCACCACCATTTCGGAATAGGCCCCGCGGATGGTGGTGAGGCTTCCGATCGCCCAGCGAAGACCCTCGTCGGATGCGAGTTTCCCGTCGTGGCGCAGCGACTCGATCGCGTCCGGATCCTGTCGCAGATAGATGCGCGTGTCGGCACAGTCCCAAGCTGCGCGGGCCGTGGGGGACTTCCAGTAGTCCGCAATCGATTGGGTGGCGGTGACGTAGCCGCCGTTGAGCTTTCGCGCACGGCGGTAGCCCGATTCGATGAAGTGGCCCGCCGACCCTTCCCCCATCAAATCCCAGGCTTCGTCGATCACGACGAGCTTCACGCGTTCTTTCGGGAGCTTCATCATCTGGCCTTCGATCGCGAGCATGAGGCTCAAAAGCACGGCGTTTCGCAGGGGCTTGTGCGTTCCCAAGCCTTCCAACTCCAGCACCGTGAAGCGGTTCGTGAGATCGACGGGCTCGCCCGAGCCGTCGAACCACCGCCCGAAGGGACCGCTCTTCGTGTAGGGCGAGAGCATCGCCGCCAGGTGCACGGCTTCGTCGACCGTATGGTCGGGGTCGTTGGGGAGGCGATAGAGAATGAGCTCGTTGAAAAGGTCGTCGAGCGTGGCGACGCGTCCTTCGGAGGTCGATTTCGTCACCACGCGGTCGACCGCCGCACGCAGGATCGAGAGTTCCCGGTCGGGGAGCTCCTTGAGGGTCAAGAGCGCCTCGATGATCCGAACGACCATCTCCTGCGTCTCGCGCGCGAGGTCGGCGGCGGATTGAACGGATTGAGCCGTTTGAGCGGTTTGAGAAGCTTGAGCTCCCGCCGCAGCCAGCGCAAATCGGAAGGGATTGAGGTCCCGCACGCGGTCGCTCGCAAAGTCAAGATACGTCCCGCCCACGAGATGAGCGAGCTTTTCGTAGGAGCGACCCACGTCGATCACCCACACGACCCCGTTTCCATACAAAGCCGAAGCGCAGAGTTCGTTCATGAGGACGGATTTCCCCGAACCCGATTTGCCGACTACGGTTACCGAATAGTTCCCCGAGACGTTCGCAAACGGATCCACGTGAAAGATCTGTCCGCGGCGCGAAAGGAGCGTCACCAAGGGCGTCTCCCAACCGAGCCCCGCGCGGCAGCCGTTTCCCGACCACCCCGCGATCCAGGGCGCGCCGTTCGTGGCGGTGGAGACGGTGCGGCGTTCAAAGCGCTCCATGCGGCGGGCGTCCGCGGCAAGGGCGGGCGTGAGCCCCAAGGGCAACATCATCAAAAAGGACTGCCCCATCACGGCCGTGTCGGGGATGAGGTCGAAGGACAACCGTTTTCCCAACGCCACCGCCGTCTGCGCATCCGCCTTCATGCGGCTTTTCTTCGTAAAGAGAAGCAGCGCGTGGCGCACGTAGGCGATGCCCCCTTCGGACTCGAAACTCTTCAGAGCCGTACGGAAGTGGCGCATGTTTTCGCCGTACTGGGTGGAAAAGACCGCCATCTGAGAGTGCGACATCTGAATGGAGCGCACGAGAAGCGTTCCCATGCGGTCCTTTTCGCGACGTTGGTCCAAGACCTGCCAGGAGACGGCCAACGCAAAGCGCCCGGGGAGCTGCGCCCCCGCGCGACCCGTATCGCCGAGCAAAGCGGAAACGTGTGCGACGGAAATCTCGGCCGGGTACCCTTGAACGGTGAAGGCCAAGGCCGTGACGGGGTCCGAGGCGTGAGGAGAGGTCGCCCGGCCGTCATCCTCTTTCCACTCCGACACCCCTCCGCGGAATTCGATCCCGTGCTTTCCGATCGTCACCTCCGTGTCGGCGTCCATCACCTGGTGACGAAGCTCCTCCAAGGGGTTGAAGGCGCGGCCGCCAAGCTCGTCTCGGAGGTGTTTTTCGGGGTTCGCCATGGCGCGAAGAAGTTCAAGAAGGTTCTGCGCTTCCATCCGCGCGGAGGGAAGCCCCGCCTGAAGAAGCGTCGCTTCAACGGAACTTCGGGCGTCCGAGATTTCGGACAGAGCCGCGTCCGAGAGCGGGTTGTCGAACGGAATCACGACCGAGACCACCGTACGGAATTCGCGTGCAAGCAACGGCGCGCTCGTTGCCACGGGCTCCCCGCGGGAGACGCGCGCAAGAAACTCGGTGCGACCTTCGACCATGCGGGTCAAGACCTCTTTGTCCCCCGTCTCGAACGCACGGATCCCGTGCGTGTACACGTCGCGAAGACGATTGAGGCGCGGCATGACGCTTGCGATCGTGTGGGTCGTGACGGTGACGGTGGAGTGCAAAGGGAGATTCAACCCGAGCGTTTTGAGGGTCTCCAGCATTTCGTCCGAAACCCCCGTCTGAGGCAAAACGGCGAGGGCAAAGCCGAGTGCTTCGGGTTTCCCCGCGACGGGGCCTTCGAGAAGAAAGAGGCTTCCCGCATCGACTTCGCGTTCCCGCGGGACGGAACGGAATTGCGTCACCGTACCCATATGCGGGAGGAGGTCGCCGAAGCGGTCCGCGCGCGGGGGATCCGACGGTCCGAGCCCCGCCCCGTAGGGCGACTGCTCGGGGTCGATGCGAAGGTTCGAGTCGGGAAAGAGGGCTCGGAACTTTTCCTTCAGGCGCCGGCGAAGACCGCCGGGGCCGGAAGGGGCGGCGGAGGGGGCGGAAGCGGCTGCAGAGGCGGCGGGCGCTTCGGAGGGAGAGAGGTTCTTGACGGTATCGGCCGTGGGACGGAAGGCGTGCCCGGTCGGGAGCGTGTCGGTGGTGTGACTCATGGCGTTTCCGACCCCGAGGGCGTGAGCTCCGGGGGGTTGCGTGATGCTCGCGGGTTGTGAGGGTTGAGGGTTCTTGTGAAATTCGAAAGGCTTCTTCCGTCCGCCCGGAGGTCCCGCCGCGAGGCAGGCAAGGACAAAAAACGGCGGGGAGCGCACCCCCCGGGCGGAGGAAGAAAAGGGTTGAAGACGACGGCGTCGCCTTATTCGGCCTCATGCGACCTTATGCGGTCTCATGCGGCCTTATGCGTTACGAGCCGTCGGCCTTGTGAGGTGCTTCCGGTGCTTCAGGTGCTTCAGGTGCTTCCTGCGCTTCAGGCACTTCGGCCGTTGCGGGTGCGTCCGATGTCTCCGACCGGTCCCCAACGCCGAAGGCCGCGGCGGGTGCCGCAAGTTTTCGGGCGGCGGCCATCTGTCGGGCCCGATCGGTGCGGAGTCGTTCGGCCCCCGAAGGGTCCGATTCGGTGTCCGAATCCGCCGAATGGCCGAAGGGGTCCTTCACGTCGTCCGCGCGGTGGGCATCGAACTCGCCGTACGATCCGACCGTACCGTAATTTCCGTAAGCCGCATCGAGGTTTTCGACCTCGCGGGAGCGGTCGGAGCGGTGGGAACGGACGGGGCGATTGAGTTCGAACGGAAGCTTTACCACGGCCCGTCCGTCGGGATGGCGCCTCCTTGCGGTGTTCCACTCGGGAGGCGTCACGGCCGCGTACACGTAGTGCGCGTCGTGCAGGTCCCCGTCCCGATCGGTCCACGGGGCGACGAAAATCCGAACAAGGCGCTCGGGCGTGCGCTCGGGCGTCGCCCAGGCGGTCAAGGGGGAGCGTCCCCAGGATTCCGTGAGGCGGGCCCCGAGCGGCCGGTTCGGGCGGAAGCCGGGACGAAGTTCGGTTTCGACGCCGTCGGATTCATGCGCTTCGGCAGCCGAGGTCCCCTTCGCGGGAGCGCCCTTGGCGGACGAGGTCGATTGGCCGGACGAGTTGTCCGAGGTTTCGGTCGAACTCACGGCGTTGGCGACGCCTTTGACGCGCGCGGTTTGCGTGTCGGCGGAGGCGGCAGACGAAGAGTCGGCAGAACCGCCCGGAGCGTTCGCGGCTTCGAGCCCTTCGGTTTCGGCACGCGCACGAGCGGCCTCGCGACGCTCCTCCCAGGGGAGTTCCCCGCGGCGGCTCATCTGCGAGATATCCGCCATGGAGGCGCAAAGCGTCCCGTCGTCCATCGGGCAGGCAAAGTCCGATCCCGCACCGATCCCCGTGAGGTCGGTGACGCAGCCCGAAAGGACGAGGATCGAACCGAGCGCGAGGGAGCCGACGACGGGGCGCACGCGGGTTTTGAGGTCGGCGGTCATTTGTCGGAACCCTCTTCGGTCTTCTTCGAGAACGAGGTCACGTAGCCTTTGTCGGACTTGGGCTTCGCGGTCGGGAGGTTGTCGAAAAGGTCGATGGCCGTGCGTTCGCTCGTCGGATTGGCCTTGCGACCGAGAAAGAGTTCGAGTTCGAGGTCGACGGCGGCAAGGAGCGTGCGGTGGTAGTGAACCTCATTGCGCAGCTGCGAGGTCGTGCGCGGAGCGCGCACCTTCTGCTCCAGATGCACCGGAACCGCCACGAGCTCGTCGCCGTGAAGCTTCTGAGCTTCGACCATGTCGAGCAAAGCCCGGCGCTCTTCGGGCGTACGGCCGAAAAAGGCCGTCAGGTGGCGAAAAAGCGGCCGCTGCCCGCGCAGGAACTTTTTCAAAAGCCACACGGGAAGTTCGATGCGAAGGACTTCGCGGATACGAACGAGGTCGTTTTCAATCGCGGCGTGAAACACGTAGCAGTCCGTCTCGGTGAGGATTTTCACGCAATAGCCGGGCGAAACGGGCATGCCGCTCTCCGCGGACTTCGTATCGAACCGGGGACGAACGAGTTCCGAGCAGTACGCACCCAACCGCGCGAGAATGCCCCGACGCATCGGACGCGGGAGGTTCCTTACGAGGGTGCCCGCTTCGGTGAGGCGCGGTTCGTGCCCGGGGGCGAGGTTTTCCGGAATGCTTTCGAGCTCCTCGGGCGTGAGCGTCGCAAGGCGCGAGGTCGTCGCCCGGAAAAGCGCTTCGGGGTCGAGAGCGCGCTTCGTGGAAAGGTTCGACGGGACCGCACGCTTTTTGGACCGGGCCGAGCGCTTGTACTTTCGACGGATGGTCTTCGGCGGCGTTTCGTTGACGGGCGCTTCGTTCGACCCGTAGGTCGCGGGGTCGGCGGGCGTGTCGTACGTCGCGTCGCTGTGATTGTCAACCTCGGGGGACGCTTGAAGCGACGTCGTGGGTGCGGGCTCTGCGGTCGTTTCGAAAGCTTCTTTGATCGCACCGAAAATTTTTTTAGCTTCCAACATGGTCGTCGGGAGTGAAAAAAAGAAATTTTTTGACAAGGGTTGAGGGGTTCGACGAGGCATCCGCCGAAGGGGCTCGAACGGATGCCGGGCGCTCTTTCAGCCCGACGGTTTGCTCGTCGGACGGCATCCTGCGGGGCGCTTCGGAGGTACCGCGGCGGTACCTATCGGGTTCCGAAACGGAATGCCGACGAGGCTTTGCCGGGGGCCGAGAATCGACGAAATCGAGTCTCAAAGCGTTGCGTCACGCGGGAAGAGAATCCCGAAACGAGGCTCGCGGAGAGGCGCGCAGAGAGGCGCTCGGAAAGGCGTTCGACAGGCTTGGCAACGATCCGATCGATGCCTTGCCGATCGTTCTTGACGGCTCCCGACAATCCTCGCAGATCCATCGCGACCGAGCCGAATTCGATCCTTCAAAGTTCGCTTCCAAACTGAGCGCGCATCGATTTCGTAGGGGCTCTTCGGCGTACCGAGAGAGTCTCCCGAAAGGGGTGCGTGTCGACGGCAAAAAGCTCCCTTCGAGTGTGGAAGGATTCGGGGTGGGTCCCGATTGTCCGACAGCGAAGCGAAATATACGCCCGGACGGAGATTCTTGCAAAAGGCGGTTTTCAGCTACCATAGAGTCGAAAGCGGCCGTCGGGATCCTAAAAACCGACCGAGCGGATAGGTAAATGCTCTTGCAAATTTTTCTCGGATGTGCTATTCGCGCGAGCCCTCGCAGACGCGCAAGAGCGAGCCTCGTTCGATCGACGGAATACCTCTGTGTCGGGAGGTATTGATAATACCAATGGGTAATATAACAACGATATTTCAAGTAGCTCATATAAAGGAAAATCGAGGGCATCATGATCGGAATTAAAAGTTCGATTTTGGAATTTCAAAATAATTTCAAAAGCATTTCGTCAAGAATTCGGATTCGAAGTATTCCGAGGTACATCAACGATACGTTTATAAATTCGAGGGTTGATTACGAAGAAAGTCGTTTCGACGTATATTTTTGGATTTTCATTCGATGTGCGATTCCGTTTTTCGAATTTTCTTTCGCCGGTTTCTCAGCAACCGAAAAGAGGCGGATTTCGAATCGTCGAAACACATTCGCAAGGGAAAGGGGATTGCGGTTCATTCGCTTGCGGATGGATTTCGGGGCGCGTTCGGTACCCGAGGGCTCGTGCTCGAAGGGGCCGGCGGTTGCGCTCCTGGTCCCGCGTCGAAGCTCCCGAGCAAGTTCCTCTTGCGGGGAAACGCGATCGGTTTTCGCTTCGCAACAATATGAAATGCTTTGAAAAGTTTCGAAAAAGTTTGCCGAGGGTACCGACGCACTCTGCTTGCGCGGCAACTTGCGCACGGCTTGGCGCGGCAACGCGAGAGGCGGCGCCTGCTTCCTGGGCGACGGCCGTGCCGCCGAGGGGGGCGAGAGCGAATTGCGAGACCCTTGAAAAGGGAAAGCATTGCGTCGGGAGACTCATCGAAACGAGCGTCTCGGTAGGCCGAACAACGTATACGGCAGTGTTCGAAAACCTCGTCGCGGGGGATTCGCCGGCGGCTTTCCGGGTATCCGAAAACACGGCCGAATATACGAGTCGAATCGGTCCGAACCGACCCTCAATAGGGTGGTTTTTCGACGGACATGAACTTTTCGTAGACGTTTTCCTACCCGTGTCGAAATAAAACGTCGGGGAAATACCGTAGGGTGCGCGAGGCGCCCCGTTGGATACGGGCGAAAGTCCGTATCGAGCTTTCATGAGCTCGGATTTGAAAACATTCGGGGTCGGGATTTCTGCGAGGATCGGATTGACGAAGGCCTTTCGGAGGCACTCGAGCGAGGTCGTCGAAAGGGCGGTTCGAGCCCCGTTCGAGCCCCCGATCGCCCCCTCGGCCGACGCGGTGAGCGACCCCCTGCGCGCACGGTCGGACCCGACGGGGAGCCCGGCCTCCGCCCCGCCGAGCCGAAACGAGGCCCCCGAAACGCGCAGCGGAAGCGATGCCGGGAGGGTGTAAACACATCCGGAGGAGGCTGTGTTGCCGTCTAAATGTAAGAAAATGTAAAGGTTTTTCATCTGCTTTGATTTTGTGAATGCGGGAAACCACCTAGATTTACGGCCGGGAATCGGGTCTGTCTGCCGGCCCTCTTAGGGATATTCCTAGTGTTTGCTTTCGGGCCCCAAGCTCCGGATCGGCCCGTCGGGGGCTCTTCGGAACCTCCCGGAACCACTTCGAGCTCCTCACCGCGGATCCGCCGCAAGGTGCACCCCCTGGCTGAAGACGATGTCGACGCGCTGGCCGGGGTTCATTTCGAGGACCGGCATCACCTGGTCGGCCAACTTCAGGTAGTAGGCGACGAGTCGGTCCATGCCGCCCGAGAGCCCCTGTCCGAGTCCCGCCTTCCAGGCGTTCTCGTACGTGTGGGTTTGCGTGCCCGTAATCGACGTCTGCACTTCTTCGGCGGAAAGCGACACGGCTTTGCCGAACCCCGAGAGGAGCGAGAGCTTCAGGGCGTTTGCGATCGCCTGGCCGCTCTTCGTGACGAGCTTCCCTTTGAGGCCTACCCGCCCGTCCGCCCCCACGGCGTAGCCGTAGACCCGCACGTCAAGCGCCTCGCCGTTCGGTCCCGCGCACGAGAGACGGTCCAAGCGCACCTGAACGCGTTCGGTCGAAAGGTCCCCCGAGGCGGACCCCGTCACGCGGCAGTCTTTGACGTCGCTCCTCCAGTTGTTGGGGAGAAAGGCGGTGTCTTCCACCTGAAGAAGAACGGGCATGGGGCGGCCGCCGCTGCCGCCTCCCGTCGCGACGAGCCCGCCCGTCAAGAGCGTTCCCGTCGTGAAGGTGCCGGGCGGCAGGTACGTTTCCACGGTTCTGCCCGCCGCGCGGTTGAGAGCGATCGGCGAGTCGCGCTCGACAAACGGAGCCGGGGCTGCGGGAGCGGCGGCAACGGCGTGCTTTTCGTCCTTTACGGGTTCGGGCATGCGAAGCACGGCGAGCCCCGAGCGGGCGGTCGGGTCGCTTTCTCCCTTCACCGAGCCTCCGACGGCGGGCGGAAGGCCCGTTCTCACCCCGCCCGAACCCGCAAAGCGCGCGTCGGGAGGAAGGGGTTCGGCCCCGAAGGCCCCCACCGCTCCCTTCGCCTGACGACGTCGGGGGTCTCCTGCGGTACCGTTCTCAACGCGCTCGGAGAGGTCCGCAAGCGTCCGCTCGGTCACGGCCGCCGTGTTTTTGGCGGCAACGAGTTCTTCGTTCAAACGATCGAGGTCTTCTTTGAGCGTCGCGTTTTCGCTTCTCAAGGCCTTCGTTTCCGCCGCGTCGCGCCGTTCGCGCTCGAGCGCTTCCTTCTTCAGGCGACTCACTTCGTTTTCGAGCTTCGAAAAGTCTTTTTCGAATGCGATGAAGTAGCGTTCGCGCTGCGTGCGGTCGGGCGCCAAGGTGAGGTCGACCTTCGTCGTTTCTTCGGGTTCGCGGCGTGCGAGCGGCTCGGGCGAGTCGACGCTCGAAATGGCCCCGATCGAAACGAGGGTCAAAACGAGCACCGTGACGGCCCCGAGGCGCTTCTGACGGGTGCGCAAAGCCGCGTTCGAAAGGGGCGGGTTCGTGCCCGTATCCGTCGAGTCGATATCTTTTCCGAAGCGGGCGGCGCTCGCCAAGAGCCCGCGAAGGCGGTGGGCGATGGATCCCGTATCGGCGGTCGTGCCCGAATCGCGGAGGGGGTTCGATCCGGCGGAATTCTCGGTCGAATCAGTCATGCGTAGCCTCGATGATGTGAAAAACGGTGCTCTCGCCCGCGGCAAGGACGGGTTTTTCGGCCGTGACGGCGAGCACTTGGGGTGCGAGAAGGGCGGATTCCCGAACAAGAACGGGTCGGATCGAGCGGTTCTTGATGCGAATGCGCGTTGCAAAGAGGCCCCGCGCCGCGTAGCAGACTTCCGCCTTCGGGGCGAGCGTTGCGAGGACCTTTCGGGCGTGGAGCACCGCTTCCGTCTCGACGCACGGACGCTTTTCGACGGCCGGGGGTTCTTCCCCGCGCGCGAGCGTCGCGGCAAAGGTTTTGAGCGCCCCTTCGAAATCCGAAGCGGGAAGGGCGGGGAGCTGTCGGGTCGGAGCCGTACGGTGTTCGGCCTGTTCGGTCGCATTGCGCGAGCGTCGGCGCTCCAAGACGATGTTCTCGGGTTCGGCCCGTTCGTCCGCGACGATCGTGATCCCCGCGGTTTCGCCCGACTCGGTCGTGACGTAGAGCTGCATCCTCCCGAGGCGCTTCGGGAGCAAATAGACTTCGCCCGTGCGGCTTTCGGCTTCGAGCGTTAAATCGGCCTGATCCCAGATGGCGGATGCGATGCGCTCGCCCTCAACCGCCAGGCGGCTCGTCTGGTAGGGAGAAATGTGAAAGACCAACGAGGGCACCGTTTCCCGCTGCCGCACGAAGGGGTTTTGCGCCCGAGGAGCCGCGCGGAAGGCGGGTTCGACGGTTCGGGCGGGGGTGAGCGCTCCGGCCGCTTCGTTCACATCGTTCGCTTCGGTTGCTTCGGTCGTTCGGATCGCTTGGGGCGCCTCGTCGATCGCCGCATCGCTCGCCGAGTTGCTCGACGCGTTGCTCGTTTGCGACGGGGCGGTATCGGGCTCGTTTGCGTGCTTTGCGTGCGTATCGGCGAGCTCTTCCGCAAGCGCCTTCGCGGGTGCTTCTTTCGCATCTTCTCCGTCTTCTCCGTCTTCCATCGGGCGGGAGGCTTCCCGGTGTTCGGGTGCTTCCGGGGCTTCCCCCGAGTGAAGGGCATCGGGAACGGCGCGCCCTTCGGGGGCGACGGGCGCTTCGTTGCGGAGGGCGGCGTTTGCAGCGTGAGAATCCGCTTTTCGCGGTTCCGTCTTTGCGGGCTCGACCGTCGACGGTTTCGTCGAGACGCTCTCTTCTTCGGGCACCCCGTCGGGGTCCCCCGTATAGGCGTAGCCGTCCAAGAACGGAAGAATCGAATGGTATTCGGGCTGCGCGGGAGCGTCCGTCGTGCGCGCCTCGCACTCGGCGGGATGGAGAAGGCCGAAAAGGAGCGCCGCGCCCGTTCCCGCCGCGGTCCCCGCGGTGAGGAAGGCGGCAAAGGGAAAGAAAGAACAGAGGGCCGAGCGCTTCGCGCGCGGGAGGGCGTGATCGAACGCCGAAAAGAGGGTGCGGCGGGTGCGGTCCGTCATCGTGCGGCCTCCCGGGAGGTGCGGTCGGCGGCGTTCAAAGCGTTCGACGAAGAAGCCGCGCCGTCACCGTTCCCGCCGTCGACCCGTTCGATCGCCCGGAGGAAAAGGCGCCCCGCTTCGTAGCGGTAGCGCAACCGATAGACGACCGACTCCGAGTGCGTGACGCGGGTGCCGATCAAGAGCTTCTGAATGCCGGAGACGTCCGCCGTCAGGGCCTTTTCGTTCACCTCGACGGCGTTGGGATAGAAGACGCTTGAGGCGCGGTCGGCTTTGAGGCCTTCGATTTGGTTTTCGAGAAGGATTCGGAGCCGCACGACGTCTTCGGGGTTGACGTGCGCCAAGAGCCTCTGCATCGAGGCGTCCGCCGTTTCGGGAGTGAGGTTTGCGGCCAGAGAAAGAAGGTCCGCGGACCACCGCTCCAGATAGGAGGCCGAGGGGCCCGATTCGGTGAAGGTCCACCCGGCGTCTTTCACGACCGAGGGCGGGAGTACCACGGTTTGGACGGGAGGATTGCGAAAGAGAACGGCGCCTGCGAGCAGGACGGTCGTCACCGACAACGCGGCGACCGTCAGTTCGAGCACGAGTTTCGTGCGGTTGGCTTCGCATACGCGGTCGGAGAGAAGCGGCATGGGTACGACGAAGTGGGTGAGTGAAGTGGAAAAGGGCCCTCGGGCTTTCCAGCCCTCGGGCGGGACGGATCGGCGATCGGGCGGACGACGTGACGAACGGGTGAACGAACGGCTGAACGAACGACGGGAAAACGAGGCGAACCGTAGGAGAGTCGGAGCGAACGGGCGAGGGGTTTGCGTTCTTGCGATTCCCTCCGCCCGTCCGCTCCTGCGCGTCACCCCACGAACCGGCGCTTCGCGGAGGGCGGAGTTCTCTTGAAGGACCCCGCCCCGAAGTGCCAGTACGCAAGGTGCAGTGGAAACCCCCGAACGCGCGATGCGAGGAGCCGGTGGAGGGCGTAGCCCGCAGCGACTCCGAGGATGGCGCCCGTCACCGCGTGCCCGAGTACCGTGCCGATCCCCGTGAGGGCGACGGCCGCAAGGACCGTTTCCGCATCCCAGAAGAGGATCCGGGGCTTCGCGTCGAGGTTTTTGGGTACGGGTGTCGAACGCATGGCATCGTTTCCTTGACGGGGTTGAGCCTCAGCTCCCGAGCGTGAAGAGGTTTTCGATGATCGCGGGGAACATCGCAAGCGCAATCCCGGCGCCGAGCGTCACGATCGCGGCCGTCAAGTTGCCGCGGATGATCCCGACCGCAAGGCCAACGACCAGGAAGGCCAAGGCCAAGGACTTGCCGAGCGAGCCCCCGACCCAGCCGAGCAAGCGGTTGTAGAGGGCGTCGAAGTCGGTCGTGCCCGTGGGGCTCGCGGCCGCGAAGGCGGGGTCCGCGATGAGGGCGTAGGCGACGTAAAGAAGAGCCGCCGCAAGAAGGACGAAGAGCACCTTGCGAACGCGTTCGCGCGCGAGGAATTCGGCCGCTTCTTTGCTGAAGGAGGAAAGCGAGGTCGAACGAGGAATCAAAGAAGCGGCAGAAGCGGCCGCGGTCATGGAGATGGTGGTCATGATTGAAACCAAATGTTTCCGGCGAGAAAAGACGGGGCTTTCGCCCCGGTGTCCCTACGCCGTGGAAGGACCGTGAGACTATGCCGAAGAGTTTCAAATTCGCGTCGTCGGAATTTCGGTGAATGGACTTCGTATACCTAAAGGTTTATCAGATGGTTAGGGGTGTTTTCAGTGGCATTTATAAATCGCCGAACCGTGCGTTCGCGCGTCCCCGATAGTTCTTCTCAATGTGTCGGAGGTCGGTCGGGGGCGTGAGAGCGGGCTTTCGGGGACTCTCAAACCCCTGCCAACGCCCGCCGTTCCTGAGGATTCGGGGGTTTCGAGCGAAAAATGCTCCCCCGCCGCGCGAATCTGCCGCTATACTTCGATCGATTGCAGGGCAATAGGGCGATGGAGGCCCGGAAACCCTGCAAATTAGGAGATTCTCAAATGAACAAGTCCGAATTTGTCGCCGCCATCGCCGCCAAGGCCGGCACCACCAAGGCCGAAGCCGAAAAGCTCGTTGCCGCCTACCACGAAGTTGTGACGGAAACCCTCGTCAAGGGCGAAAAGATCCAGCTCATCGGCTTCGGCAACTACGAAGTTTCCGAACGTGCCGCCCGCGAAGGCCGCAACCCCGCCACGGGCGCCGCGATCACGATCGCCGCTTGCAAGCTGCCGAAGTTCACGGCCGGCAAGGCCCTGAAGGACAAGGTCAACGGCAAGAAGTAATGCCGCTTGTCTCTCCTCACGAGGCCCCGAATCGGTGAGGAGCAGCGAAGCCCCGCTGGATGCGTCCGCGGGGTTTTTTATTTTTGCGGAAACCCGCCGTAAGGCCGCGAGTCCCTCGACTTCGGTCCGTCTTTGCCCGCCGACCGCCGAGGCTCTACAATGGGCCTTCGCCCGAATCTTTCCCTATTTTTTCCCGCATTCCGACCGAGACCCGTTCCCATGGCCAAGCCGAAGAAGAAGCGCACCAAGAAGTACGTGCCCAACCGTCGTCCCAATTCCATCCTCGCGAGCCTTCCCGTCGACAAGGAAACGCAGGCGCGTCTGCGCGGCTCGATCGACGAAGCGATGGAACGACTCGCGGCTTCGAACGCTACGAATGGCGACCTTGCGACGATTCTCTCGGTGCTTGAAATCGCGGAACCGCTCGTCGACGGCCTTGAGGATCCCGAAGCGGCTCGTACGCGTCTTGCGCGCGGGGACGAGCTCATCTCTTCCCTCATTGAGGGGACGGTGACGCAAAGCGCTGCGGCCGAAGGCTTGAAGGACGCGGTCGTGCTGGCGTTTGAAGCCGTCGCCCGCGCCCCGCGCGACGACTACTTCCGCGCGGTCGCGGCCATGCAGCGGGCGCACGCCGAAATGCGCGACAACCTCCGCAAAGAAGGGCGTCTTCCCGAAATAGACCTCTCGGAGGCGCGCGCGGGTGCGAGCGTCTGGGCGATGGACGCGGCGGAGGCCTATCTGCGGCGCGAGGCCGAGAAGGCCGAAAAAGCGGCCGAAGCTCCGAAAGCTACTGAAAGCGGTTGTTAAGGCTTCGTCGGAACTCTTGAAAGTTTGCTCGGAGCCATCCGTTTTCGGTCTAGTCCGTTAGGCGTAGTTTCGTTTACGCAACAACCAAAGGATCGCGAGTAGGATTTTGTAATAATGTAAGTGATTGATTTTTATGTAAATTACCCCCCCCCCTTCGCAAATTGGTGGATACCCCTAAACAGGTAGAGAAACCGTCCGCGGAAACTTTTACGCGTAGGACTCCGTAGGACGGGACACTCGCGCGAGAGGTCAGGTTGCCCTCGCGCGGAAGATCTCCGAGCGTCGTCGTCTCCGCGGAGTCGGAAAGAAGGGGATTCACCATGAATAAGATTTTCAAAACACTGAAGAATCATCGGACCGGCTCTGCGACGGCGGTATCCGAACTTCAGACGAGTCGGACCAAGGGTTCCCGCCTCAAGGCAATCGCTGTGGCCGCAGTTGCTGCGGCCGCGCTCTCTTCCGGGATCGAAGCGGCAACTTGGGACACCGGTTACGATGTCATTCTTAATGAGGAACATGACGAGGGAACCACGCACGTCGGTTCAGGTTTCGCCTTCGGTAACAAGAACCTTGATCTCGCGGCCAAGACCTACGACGAAGACCTTACGGTCTTGTCGTGGGCTTTTGACCCTTACGTCTTCCGGTTCAACGGGCTCGATTCGTCGGGGACGCCGACCGTCAAACTCAATCTCGACGACCCGTATGCGATGTCGGTCTTCGAACAATCTCGGGGGTTCGATCAGGCGCTCGTTCATGTGAAGGGAGGATTGACGGTACACTCGGGAGCGCATTTTTCGGTGGATACGGGGAACAGCGACCCTCTTGACTCGAACATTTTCGAGCAACTCATCGAACAAAACGGAAAGACGGTCGCTCGCGGTCGATACATCATCGGCACGCGCGCTCAGAACCTGAAGGCCCTCGATGGTAAGACCTGGGACGGATACCACGATGGCATCATGTTCACCGACACCACGTTCTACACGGCCACCGTCCTTTCCGAACTTGAAATTTACGACGGGCAAACGCTCAAACTCAACGTCTCGGGCTCGCAGAATTGGGGTGCACACCTGACGGGCGAGGGTGACGTTGCGTACGTTGGCGACAACAAAGCGGAAGACGTCGTCACGGTCAAGCAAAACTTCGAATCGCACAAGACGGAAGATCAGGAACTCGACCGTCTGCATCTTGCGAACGACTACACGGGGGCGACGACCGTCAAGGGCGTCACGCTCAACCTTGAGCGCGAAACGTCGCTCGGCAGCTCGGGGATTCTGAACGCTACCGACGCGAACATCGTCGAAGTCAACGAGGGTGCTCTTGGCGAGCTCGACACGATCGACTTCACGAATACGGCGCTGACGACGGCGGGTACGTCGCTTGAAGTTACGGGCGATGCGACCTTTGCTGGCCAGAACACGATAAACGTGGTCGGTTCCTTCGAGGTTGACAACGGGGCGGAACTCACGTCGGGGTCCCTTACGACGGGGTTGGCTACTTTTAAGGCGGGAGCGCTTGAGATCTCCGACGCGGCCCTGACGGCTTCTTCCGTGACGGTGACCGGGAACACGACGGTTTCGGGTGCGAATACCGTCACGGCCGGTACGTTCTCCGCGAACAGCCTGCTTCTCAATGCAAACGGATCCCTCCATGCAACTGGCGACCTCACGGCGAACACCGCCCGGCTCGCCGCGGGTACGCAACTCGTTGCGGACAAGAACGTTGCGGTCAACGACTTGCTCGTGATGCACGACAGTGCGATTAACGCCGCCCGGTTTGATGCTTGGGGTTCGGTCAGCCTTTCGGGCGCGAATACGATTTCCACCACGGACGGTGCGTTCATTCGCGGTGGGGACGTCGCACTTGCGAACGGCGTGAGTCTCGATGTGGCCCGTGGAGGACTCACCGCAAGCACGAGCGTGACGGTGGATGACGATGCCAAGCTTACCGTTACGGGCGAGCTGAATGTTGAGCACACCCTCACGCTGGGTACCGCCGGGAGCAAAACGGATACTTCGAACTTCTCCGTCGGTGGACTCAAGGTGGGTGAGGAGCTGGCTTTCGTCGGCAAGGGCCGTACGTCGGATGATGTTTACAAGTTCGGCACCTTGGTCTCGGCACTGAATTCGGAATCCGCGTACAACGTCTCGCTCACAAATGCGAATGTCGAATATACGAGTTGGCTCAGGAACGTCGGCACGACGACCCTTGACCAGGCTCATCTGACGCTTGCATACGACAATGCCGTGAGTCTCGGTCACGTCGTGATGACGAATACCTCGGGCTCCGCGAAGAGTCAGAATCTGCTTACGTTCAAGTCGGATTGGGGGTTCGTGATCGACAACCGCTTCTCGGTTGAAGGATCCGCTCCCGAAGACGTGATTGAGCTTTCGGGGAAGGGGGAGGTTGCGTTCGCGGACACCGTTCAGGTCGACGACAACTACGCGGGTTGGATCCGCATGACGGGCACGACCCTTCATCTCCCGCAGGCGAACATGCAAGGCCTGTCCGAAAAGCTCAGCGTTTCGGTAGGGACTGGCGGTACGATCGCCCTTTCGAACGATCAGACGACCCGCCTCAATCGCCTCGGTTGGGCTGATACCGGCAAGAATCCCGGGGGTACGATCGACCTTTCGAAGTTCGATTTCAGCAACCTTGGTAGCGATAAGGCCGCGATCACGGTCAACGATCTCACCGTGAACGGCAATGGTACGATCGTGGTTGACGAATCGGCCGTGCAGGGGCTTACCGTCGGTACGGGCGACGAGGGCGACTCGATTTTCGACGCTCTCAACGGCAACGGGGGAACGCTCGTGATTTCCGTTGCCAACGGGTTTGACCCCGAAGCCGCGGGTGGAACCATCAACGTTATCGTCGACGGCGACACCGATCACGATGAACAACTGACGGGGTACTTCGGCGATTCCGGGCTCTTCATCGGCGACAACGCGGTCGGTGCCGCCGCCAAGGGAACCTGGGGTTACGGTACGGAACTCGACGGCTCCGGGCTCCACGTCACGCACAAGCTGAACGAAATCGAACTCCTTGAGGGCAAAACCCTCGAACTTGCCGTCGAGGGTTCCGAGTACCAAGGTGTTCAACCGAAATTGACCGGTACGGGCACCCTTAAAAAGACGGGTGACGGGTTCCTGCATCTCGTGAACACGGAAAATACGTGGAGCGGTTCGACCGTAGTTGAAGGCGGTTGCCTCATTGCGGAAGCGGGTGCGCTCGGCACCGGCATGCTTGACGTCGATGCGAAGGGCACCTTCGTTCTGAGCGGTGCTCAGGATGAAAAGAGTGATCAGATCGTTGAGAAACTTGCCGTTGATGGCGTCGTGAAGATCGGCGGCAACACGACCGAGAATCACTTGACGCTCGAAGTTGCAGAGGGCGGCTATTTCGCCGAAGGCTCGGTACTCGAAGGCGGTTCCGACACGACTCTCGCTCTTAACGGCGGAACCCTCAGAGTAACGGACATCGAAGACGTCACCTCGGGCTACCAAGGCGAGATTCGGGTCGGCGGCGAAGCCACACTCGTTCTCGACGGCAACAAAGACGGCCGGGATGACGTCGCGGATCTTTCGCACGTCACAGGTCTGGGTACGATCGTCCTCAAGGACTACGCAAAGCACGACACGACGGGCAATTTCAACGGAACCACGAAGGTCGCGGGCGGCCACCTTGAGATCAACGGTGAGAATGCCGACTCCACGTCGGGTGCGAACCTCGTCATGACCGAGGAAGGCGGTACGATCGAGTCGAAGGGCGAACACGTCTTCAATTCGATCGACCTCCGGGGCGGCGTTCTGAATGTGGGCAAAGTCACGGCGGGTGCCGACATCGCGAGCGGTGCGCTTCACGGGACGAACGTGAACCTTTCCGACGTTACGATCGAGGTCTCCACCGACGCGTCGGGCTTGACCGTGGATGCGTCCGACATTCTCTCGATCGACAACGTCGAGGGGAAGACCACCTGGCTCGTCGAGGGCGACAAGGTTGAAGTCGCAAACGTCACGATCACGGGTCTTGACAATGTGGATAAGGATCCCGATCTCATGCAGGACGGCGAGCAGATCGGGACGATCCATTACACGCTCGGGCAGGTGACGACCGACAAGGGCGTGGGCTTCAACACGAAGGCCGACTCGTTGACCCTCACGGGGGTCTTGAACCTCACCGGCTCGCCCGATCCGACGGCCGATACGACGCTTGATCTTTCGGTGACGGGGTCGGAAACGAGCGGAATCAAGGTCGAGAAGGAAATCGTGACGCTCGCCGGCCGGAATTCCTACGGAACCCTTGATGTCGAAAAAGACGCAGAGGTCATTCTGAAGAATGATCAGATCCTGGCTGCGGGCGGTACGGTGAACGGTCGAGTTTCGGGCGACGGTCAGCTCGTCGTAAAGGGCGGTACGCTTGCCGTGAGCTCTTATGCCGGTACGGACTTCGGCATTGTCCTTGATGCGGAGACCGAGGGTGAAAATGCCGAACTTCTGATTGCGGACCGTGTCGGCAGTCCCGATCTCTTTGCGGGTGCCGTCAGGGCCGAAAAGGGTGCCGTCGTTTCCTTCTGGGAATCGACGGGGAACTTCACACTCGCTTCGGGCTCGGCCGATTACGTCCTCGAAAACAGAAGCTCCGTTACGTTCGGTCCTTACACTCCGGCCGAAGACGGATCGTTCGAGGCCGATACGGTTTCGGTCGACAATTCGAGCAGCGCCTACTTCGACATTCAAGGCAAGGCGGGTGCGACCGACCTCTCGCAAATCTCGGGCGACGGGCGGGTCGTTCTCAGCTATGCGCCTGCGTCCGAAGCGGTCGGAACGCTCGACGTGACGGCGATCGGAACGGATTCTTCCGCCTTCACGGGTACGCTCGCTTTTGTGAACGCCCAAGCGACGATCGGTACCGATGTTTCCGTTGCAAACTCGGCGCTCACTCAATTTGCGACGTCGACGGGCAAGCTTGAGGTCGGTGAAGGATCCGTCCTTCACATCAACAACGCCAAGATTCGCGGCGGGGATGGTACCGTGACGCCGAATCCCGTGAAGCTCGCGGGCGACTTCTCGATTTCCGACCGTGCGACGCTCGACTTCACGGCCGGGGTTCTTCCCGGGAGCGGCGACGAATATCTCGGAAATACCTCGGGCGTTTCCGTGAACGCAATCGACATGCAGGGACACGGGTTCGACGTGGTTGGGACCGGTGCCGAGCATACGGTGACGGTCGTTGCGAACGTCGACAACCTCGACTTTGCAAGCGGTCTTCCCTCGGGCGGAACGTATCACGGGTCGATTCTCGACATGTTGGGCGACACGCCCGACTATCCGGTGCTCACGCTCATCAAGAACATCGGTGAAACGAGCGACCTTGCGAAGATCGCTTCCGAAATGAAGCTTGAAGGCGACAACGTCGAGCATGTTGTCGAATTCTGGCAGCCGAACTGGGATCCCAACGTGGACAAGACGGTGCACGTCGCGAACGTCACGACGGGCGTGAAGCTCGTGGCCGACGAGGCTCACAACGGCATCGCGATCGGTGCGGGCATCACCGGGATCGACATCGTCTCGGGCGCGACCCTGCGCATGGACGAAGCGGCCTCGACCGAGTCGGGTGTTCACGTCGTCGACGCGGAGATCAAGGGTGACGGCAATGTGATCGTTTCGAACAGTCTCGGTACTGCGGGTTCGGACGGCATTACGTTTGCGGCCGGCAACACCTACACGGGTGAAACCGTGATCGACCTCGGTGCGACGCTTACCGCCGCGAATGAGGACGCATTCGGCGGCAGCTCGCTCGTTCGCGTCGGTACGATGGAGAACGGCGACGGAACCGATTCCGCGCCTTCGACTCTCAAGGTGTCCGTGTCGCAAGGCAACACCGGCACTTACACGAACGCTCTCAAGGTGAACGCACTCACCGTGGGCTCGAACGGCACCGTGGAACTTGCCAAAGACAACGATCTCCTCTTGACCGGCACCGGTACGTCGACCCTCGCCGCGAATTCGACCGTGACGGGCGACGATTCGACCACGATCGGTCTTGCAGGCGGCAAACTGGTCGTTGAAAAGCTCGACACGCTTTCGGGCTTCAAGGGCGCCTTCCGCGTCGATACCGATGCTTCCGTCGACTTCACGGTGGCGGACGGCTCCTACACCTGGACGAACGACGTTCTCTACTACACCGACGCACGCTCGCGTGCGATCGGTGCGGGCGAATTCGTGAAGACGGGTGCGGGGACGCTTGTCATCGACGGCACGCAGGCAAACCTTGCCGCGATGCGTCTCGTTGCGGCCGAAGGCACGACGAACGTCAAGGGCGGTGCTTCGATCCTGGGTCTCACGACCCGCGCCGATACGGTCGTTGATGTGGACGGCGTCTTCACGACGCAGAGCCTCTCGGCCGATGCGGGCAGCATCTTCGCGCTCGACGTCGTGACCGGAAAGACCGTCTCCGTGAAGGAAGGCGAATCCTCGACGACGAAGCCGATCTGGGGCCTGGGCGAAAACGGTTCCGACGGCATCCGCGTGACGGGTACCGCTTCGGGGACGCTCAACCTCGCCGTGACGCCGAAGAACGTCGACCGGGGTGCGGAAGAAAGCATCCAGCTCGTCGATGCGGCGCATGCCGAGGACGGGAATTTCACCGTGAACCTTGTCGACGCGAACGGCTCTCGGATTGAGGCCCTCACGGCCGGTGCCTACGACTACACGCTCGTTCGCAAGGACGACGCCCAGAACGGCACCGACGTGTTCCTTTCGAGCATCACGGGTGAGGACGACGTTCGCAATACGACGGTCACCGCCGGTTCCTACCTCGGTGTTGCGGCCGCCGCGCAGCTCTTCGACATTTCGCTCCACGACCGCATGAGCAACCGCTCGTGGTTGACAGCGAACGCCGACGGATCGATTGCGAACAGCTTCTGGGTGCTCGAAACCGTCTCGAACGAACGCTACGGCGATTCGACGGGGCAGATCGACGTCCACGACACGGCTTCGACCACCACGGTGGGTTCCGATATCCTCTCGGGCCTTGCCGCGGGCGGCACGTGGTACGCGGGCGCGATGTTCTCCTATGCGACCGAAGACACGAAGAGCCGTTCGAACCGTACGGCGCTCGACTCCCGCGCGGATACGGACGCGTGGGCCGCGGGTCTCTATGCGGGCTGGCAGCTTAACGGCGCCGACCGCACGGGTCCCTACGTCGACGGCTGGATCCTCTGGACCGACGCCGAAAGCGACGTGAAGGGCGGGAACGTCTCCGAAACGGTGGACGGGAACGGTCTCTCCGCGTCGATCGAAGCGGGCTGGGGCTTCAAGGCCCTTTCCTACAACGCGCACGGTCAGGCGGGCGACATCTACGTCGAACCGCACGTCTCCGTCACGTGGTTCGGTTACGAAGCGGACGACGTCTCGAACGACGTCCACGACGTGACGTTCGAAGGGAAGGACAACATCCGCACGAAGTTGGGTGTGAAGACCTACGCCTTCGGCAAGAACTCGGGCGGCTTCTCCCCGTACGTCGAACTCAACTGGATCCACAACACCGAAACGTACGGCGTCACGATGTCGAACGTGACGGTCGAGCAGGTCGGTGCCGAGGACCAGGGTGAAGTGCGTGCCGGTGCCGATTGGCGCATCAACGATGCGTTCACGGTCTGGGGCCACTTCGGCGTCACGTCGGGCTCCGACGGGTACTCGAACCGCGAAGGGTCGTTGGGGGTGCGGTACACCTTCTGACGTTGAACACCTGAAGGCGCTTTCTCCGAAGGCGCCTTGAATGTGCCACTCAGGCGGTCGGTCTTCTTCGCGTCATGCGCGGGAGGCCGACCGCTTTTGCATGGCGGCCGAATGACCTCGGAAGAACCTCAGTGCGCCGTCCGGAGGACGGCCCCTCGAAAGGCCTGCGTCAGAAGCGCCACCATCGGTAGAGGATCCAAAGGCCGAGTCCCGCCCATACGGCAAGCGCGATCAGCAGGTTCCTGCCCGGATGTTCGAACCAGTCGAGAAGCCATGGGATGCCGCCGAAGACGACGCCCAAGACCGCGAGAAGAAGAGCGACTGCGAGAATACCGTTCGTCATGATTCGGAAAGCGAAGAGGCGAAGGCAGGTTCGCCGCGGACCCGCCTTCGCGGTTGACGTGTTGTCGGATCAAGCGGCGGGCATCCCGTTTCCGTATGCGAACTTGAGGGTCATCCCCGGAAGAGCCGCTCCTTCGGAAAGTGTAATGGCGTGCTTGTCATTTTCCGAGAAACCGATGGTTTGGCCGTCTTCAAGCGTTTGGTCGCACTCGAGAACGTAGGAGGCCATCGATGATGTAAACGCCCAGAGCTCCCGCGCATCGGCACCTTCGGCATTCAATACCTCGATCTCGCGGCGACCGAAGGTTTCCAGGCCGTAGGTGTAGGCGCCGAGCACGTGGTCGGTCTCGTAGAGACCGAACCAAATCCAAGCGTGCACGGGAAGGTCGTCGTTCCTCAATGCGTCGGCCGCCTTCCGGTAGAAGTCGGGCTCGAAGACGACGCCGCTCGTGTAGATGCCGCTCACGTAGCGTTGCCGGCTGCAGGCGTCCATGAGTTTGACGAACAGTTTGCCGCGCTCGATCGGATCGTCGTCTCCGCCGCAGACCGCAACCATGATGTGCGCGGCGTGCTTCTTCGCGACGTCCACGGCTTCGGGCCACATCCAGTTGTTTTCGGCATTGGTTTCAGCTTCGTTGCCCGGGATGGGAAAGGGCATCAGGCTTATGGCGACCATCCGATCGCCCAGGTTGAAGACCAGCGAATCGTCCCGCTCGTCTTCGTCGGGATCGCTTTCCGGGACGGTGATGTCCCACAGTTTCTTCAGGTCGCCAATCAGTCGGGTTTTGTCCCAGCACCCTTTGGAAAGAAGCGCGAACCCGAGAAACGGTCCGCATCCGGGCTCATCCTTCGCATCCTTTGCGTCCGTCGCGTCGTCGTTTTCGTTGTCGACAGCGTCGCCCTTGTTCTCTTCCTCGTCCGCTTCTTCGAAGACGGCGTCGTTCTGAAGACCGCGAACGAACTCCTCGAAGCTGTCGGCCAAGTGCGTGATTCGGTAGTCCAGTTCCTGGTCGACGTGTACAACGGCGGGTTCGCCCTCCGGTCCGCACGCGCGATAGTCCAGAAAGATCATGTCGTGCCCGGCACTCGGGCAGTCGCAAACGGCCACACCGATCGGCGGGTACCCCCATTCGCTCGTCATGAATCGGCTGCCCAGGTTGCCACCGAGGGAATAGGCTTTGTCGCGTCCGATGCCGAAGATGCCGGTGATCGCTACGTGGTCTTCGGCCCAGCTCGTCGGTTCGTCGGTCGGAAAGCACGTGTTGACGGGAATCCCGCCGTTATGCCGCTTCATAAGCCAGACGTATGAGGCCGGCAGTTTATAGCCGAGCTCTCTTTCGATTTCGGTGATCAGCTCGTCGGACGGCTCGGCACTCACGTATTCCTTCTTCGCGTACTCAGAATCGTTCCAGAAGTTCGTGAAGTCGAAACCTTCAAAGGGCGTGGCCCCGGGCGTGAACTTCGTCTTTCCGGCCCGACGCAACCGACGACGGATCCTGCGGGCACATTCTTCGATCACCATGGGCGCGCACTCATCCCGAGGATCGAGCTCCGCCCAACGTCGGGCGTAGGAAACGGCCTTTTCCTCTTGGTCGGTCATATATTGGTAGCCGTAGGCCATGCGCATGTGCCACTCGGCTTTGTCAACGCCTTCCGCACGAACGGATTCCAGAACGTCCACGGCACGCTTGAGGGCGGCCTGCGCCTCGTCCTGCGGCGATCCTTCCTGGTGGTCTCCGAGGACGGCGTAGTTTTCCAAGGCCCGGGCCAAAGCGTAGGCGGTTCGGTAATTCCGCTGATCCTCGGGGACGGACTCCAGAGCCCGTATGCATGACGAGAAATCGTCCGCATCGTTCCATTTTTCAATTTGAGCGAAGAACGCTTCGGCTGTTTCGGGCGAGTATGCCGATGTTTCCGCTTTCGATGACCCCTGCGCGGTCGCCTCTGCGCCAGAAGCCTTCGACGCGAACGTTTCCGAATGCTCTTCCATATCCGGTTTCTTTTCCGGATCGCCTTCTGGATCGGTGCTTTGCGGCGCCTTCAGGGCGACGGTGCCTGCATCGCGGCGGAAGACATGGAAGTTCGCCCATTCCACGGGCGACGCGTCGAAGAAGGCTTTGGCCTTCTCGATGAGCGCGCGAATGTCCCAGGCGATGAAGTCGACATAGCCGCACCGGGTGCCGGTCGCGCCGCCCGTGAGCGTCGCGATCTCCGGGCCGTCGCCTGCGGCGAGTGCCTCTTCGAGTCGATCGCGGAAGTCGAAAATCCGCTTGCTTTGATCTTCGCCGAAAAATCCGTCGAGGGGATAGATGAAAAAGCCGGCCACGGCGCCGTCGTCAAGGAGTTCGTCCGAAAAGTCCGTGTCGCCCCCGAGGTAGTCGTTGATGAGGGCCGCGCAACAGGTCGACCCTGCCATGACGTCCAACCGCCAATCCGCATCCGGGTCGTCGTTGGGCTTGCACTGGTAGCAGAGAGCGGAATCGAGACACCGCGCGGGATCGGGGTCGAGGTCGAACCCTTCGGCTTCGAGTTCGGCGGGAAGGTCTGCGAGCAGCATCCCCGGCTCTGCGAGCGGTCGATCGAGAACCTCGAACGCGTCGACGCAGCGCATGTGCGGGATTTCGCCCAGGATTTGGTCGGTGAGCGTCTCCAAGGCCCAATAGGCCTTCCCTTCCTCGTTCTTAAGAACGGGGAGCAGTTTCTCGCAGTAGGCTTTGAGGCCGATGCGCTTCTCATCGGTTTTCTCGACCCACACGCGAACGTCGCTCCCGGAAATGTCGAAGTCTTCGGTGCGCATGCCGACGTCGTTCGCGCGTTGGCGCCCGACGAGGATATTCCAGTTTTCGAGCACCGACGCAGGCGCACGGTCGCGGAAGTACACAAGCTCGAAAAGCTTGACCTTGTCGCCTTGGGGACTCAGGATCACTTCGTGCTTGTGCTCGTTGACGCCGATCTCAAAAGCGACGTCGTCGAACGCAATGTCGAAAATCGACCGGAATTGTTCGACGATTTCGTGTGCGTTTTCGTGCGTCTTGTCTTCGGCCAGGGCCTTCCGAAGGTCGGCTTCCGTTTCGGCAAACGCCTCCCAGGCCTTCGCCGTGCGTTCTCGGAAGCAAGACCGGAAAAGCGGCAGCGTCTCGTAGTGCCGGCACTTCGCGATGAATTCTTCCGTGTCTTCGTCGCCCGGCCGGGCTTCAAGCGCTTTCTCGAAGTAGGGAAGAGCCCGGTGCTCCTGCTCCAGGTAGAAGTAGGCGTAGGCCATGCGGAAGTTCCAGCGGTGGTCGCCTCGGAAATACGCCTCATGGGGTTTGAGGAGCTCGATGGCGTGCTTGAGCATGTCGCGGTCGTCGACCGTCGCCGCATTGCTGTAGGCGCGAGCGAGCTCGGAATCGAGTTCGGGCGTGCGCTCGTCGTCCGGAAGCGCTTCGATCGCATCGATGATCTTGCGGAATTCGTCCTCTTCGGTCCAGATTTGGCATTGTTGCAAGAGGTCCATATCTTTTCCCTCCACGGTTTGCGGGGATGCGGCGGTCGGGATGCGGCCGACGGGGCGGTGCAAAAAGGGCTTCCAAAACGGCCTGAGGTCGGTCGCCCGTCCGATTCAGTCTACGGGGAATCCGTGTTTGGAGAAAAGTCTTTTTTCGAACCGACGTATCCTCCCGAAGGCATCCGACCGGAAGCCGCCGAAAGAGGCTCAAAGGAGTTGAAGGGCTTCGAAAAGCCTCGAAAACCCCAGTCCGACGGCGTTTCGGTCAACGACCGTTACACATTTCTATCAATCGGAAAAGACCTTCGAGCTGAAGCTATCGGTCGGACACCGTACAATGGTGTCCAACGAAGAAAGACGCTCGGACGCAATCGACCGAGCTTGCTTTTGAAATCCATTCGACCATACGTCCAATAAAGAAGAGACCAACATGAAGAAGATTGTCGTAACGGCCGTTGTCACCGCTCTTTGCATGGCGGGTGCCGCCGAAGCCGCGAAGCGCAAGGCCCCGAAGCGTGCCATTTCGACGCCCGCGTACAAGAGCCAGACCGCCAAGCCCGTCGCTCCGGTGCAGGCTCCCGCCGCGAAGGCCCCCGCCGCTGCTCCTGCTGCGGCTGCCGCTCCCGCCGCTCCTGTCGCTCCCACGGCCGCCAATGCCGGCAGCGCCCCGGTGCCGGGGGTCTCCGCCCTCAACCGTCCGGCCGCCCCCGCCGCGAACGCGGCTGCTCCCGCTCAGGCGCCCGTCGCCGCGAATGCGGCTCCCGGTGCCGCCGCTCCTGCGGCCGCTCCCGCCGCCAACGCCGCGCCCGCCCAGCCCTCCATGGCCGCGGGGCTCGTAAGCAACATCGCGGGCGCCGCCATCGGTGTCGTCGCTGGTAACGCGATCAGCAACGCGCTTTCGGGCGACGAAGAAAAGGCCGTGACGGAAGACGGTCAGCCGGCTCAGGTTGCTCCCGCCGCCGCCCCCGCCTCCGAAGCGGCTCCTGCGGCTCAGCCTGCCGCTCCCGCTGCTCAGCCCGCCGTCGCGCAGTAATCGGCTTCGGGCTCAAGCGAAAAGCTCCTGCGAGCCCGTCGGCCCTCGTCGGGCCGTCGGACAACCGCCGACGCCCGACAGGGGCACGGCGAAAGCACGACGCAAGTACAAAAAAGCTCCGAGGATCCGACAATCCCGGAGCTTTTTGCTTTCGGCCTTTTTGGGTACGGGGCTTCGATGAAGACGCTCCTCCGCGCTCGGATTCGATCGAAGCGCCGCCGAAGAGCCGCCCGAAGAAAGTTTCGACGAACAAAAAGGGCGCTCTCGACGAGCGCCCCTTGGAGTCGTTCGGCCTGCGGTCCGATTCCGCAAAGCGAATCGGATCAACCGCAACCGATCGCATGTCTCACATGCGTTCGATGCGCGTTTCGCCGTGCATCATCCAGTCGTGCCGCTTCAAGCGGTAGAGGACGTGACGGGCGAGTCGATGGTCGGGCGGCAGAGCGGGGTGCAGGAAGTCGTCCGCCGGGTTGTGCGTCATCGAGAGGTTGTTCATGAGGCGAATCGAGCGACGGTTCGTCGTAGCCGTAAAGGCGACGACTTCGTCGATGCGCTGCGTGAAGACGCCTTCGAGGATTTCGTCCGAAACGCTCACGGGCAACGGCAAACCCGTCAGGACGGCGGGTTCGCGTTCGGAAAGGACGGCCGTGAGCGCGGCGCGGGCCGCTTCGCGGGCGTAGCCCTGGCTCCAGTGGCGGCGCTCGAGTCGCCAGACGATTTCCACGTCGTCGGGTCGGAAGGAGGGGCGGTTGAAGCCCATGATCCCGGCAAAGTCCGCAACGCCCGGGAGTTCCAAAACCCAAAGGCCGAAGCCGTTGCGTTCGTGAGCCTCGTAGGAGGCAAGCGCCAGGCGGTCGCTTTCCTCGGCGGTCAGCACCGAAGGAAATTCGGCCATGACGTCGGGGTCGGCGTTGAGCGCGCGGAAAGGAACGAGGTCCGAAGTGCGCCACGTGCGCAAAACCACGCGGGGGGTGCGAAGAAGCTGACGGGAATTAGCGGGGAGAGTGTGTGTAGCCGGCATTGTCGTAGGTCCATGTCGAACCTGAAAGCCTACACGATGCGGCGAAATCCTGCTCGGTTCCCGAGGCGAGAAATGTTGTAAATCGACAACACTCGGGCCCTTCGGAGAGGTAAAAACCCTTAAAAATCACAAGCCAAGGTGCTTCAAAATTTTTTGAAGCATTTTTTCGGAAATGCGACGCATTTTCGCAATGCTCCCCGTCTTTCGCGCTTCGGCCCCCGCGTTTCCTCCCCGTCGACGTTTCTCCGATCGCGAGGTCGACCGTTTTCGAAGTTTTCTTTGCGCTGCCGCAGCTCCCGCCCCGTTCCTCTTTGTCGTCTCTTTCACCTCCGTCGGCTCCGTCCTCCGCGTTCTCCCCGTCCTATCCGTCGCCCGAAGGAGGCAGGCGCGCTCTACGCCTTTCGAGGGACGGGAAAACCGAGAAGATGGTTTTCCTTGAGAAGGTTTTCCTGAATGGTCTGTTCGATGTCCCCGAACTAGACTCGGCTCCGATCGGCGTTGAAGATGTTCAACGTTCGAATAACCCGAAGAGAGGAGGTTCTTATGATCGAAATCCGTCCCCGTCTCACACGCGCGGCGCTTGCCTGCGCGGCCGCTCTGGCGTTCGCCGCTTCGAGTGCGGCGTTTGCCGAACTCCCGACCGTTCCCGAGTCGGTGAAGACGGCCGCAACGACCATCGCGGCGGACGCGCCGATGAAGGCGATGCTCGAAGAGTTGACGAGCCCCGAAGCGCAGGAATGGCGCTTCGATACGCTTCTTGAGCTTGCCCGCATCGCTTCGCCCTCGCGCTCCGAAATGCGTCGCCAGACGGAAATCACGAAGCGTCTCGTCGAAGAGTGGGGCTTTGCGCCCGAAGACATCATGACGACGCCCGAAGGCGTCATCCGAGGCGCCGGCCTTCAGACGGTGGACGGTCTTCCCGTCTACAACGTGTGCGTTCGCATTCCGGGGACCTACGGGGCCCGACCCGACGCGCAAAGCTACAAGGGGCAGTTCCCGAAGGTGCTCCTCGAAGGTCACATCGACACGGTGAATCCCGCGGTGCTTCCGCCCGCCGAGACCCCCTACGAGCCCGTGAAACTTCAGCTCGCGACCGATCCCGTCGTTGCAACGCGTGATGAACTCAAGAACCTTCCCGACGAAATTCATTTCGACAAGGCGGGGAAGATCATCAAGGACGAAAATTACAAGCGCGCCTATAAACGCTATGCGGACTTCGAAGCCGCGAAAAAGGCGGGAGCCGTGCGCCTTTACGTTCCGGGCTACAACGACGCGATGATCAACACGGTCGCGGTTCTGCAGGCCGCGAAACTTATGAAGAAGTACGGGATCAAGCCCGTCTACGACATCTGGGTCTGCGGCACCGCGGGCGAAGAAGGGAAGGGGAACCTCTGCGGGATGAAGCAGCTCTACGGCTACTCGCAGGATACGGGCAAAGGCAACAACGCGCTCAACTTCGTCGCGAACTTCGGTGCCGACTCGACGAGCCCGGGCGACGCGACTCTGAACTACCTCGGGAGCTACCGCTTTGAGGTGAAGTACACCGAACCCGCGGGCTTCAAGGCGGGCGACGCGCCGCGTCCGTCGGCCTTGCTTGCCGCCAACCGCGCGATCGCGAAGATTGCGGATCTGAAGACCGCTTGGGACACGGACAAGAAGGCCGAAAAGACCACCTACACGGTGGGGGTCGTCACGTGCGACGAACCTGCGAACCCGGGCGAACGGAGCACGACGTGCAGCTTCATGGTCGATATGCGAAGCCCCACGCAGGCTCCCTTGAGCGCCATCCGCGCGAAGATCGAACCCGCCTTCAAGGCGGGTGTTGACGAAGAAAACGCCGCTCACAAGGTGAAGGCGGACGATGCGAACGCCGTCAAGATGGAAGTCGTCTGGTTCGGCGATCGCCCGGCTTATCAGCGTCCGAACTACGAAGACATTGCGGTTGCGGCCTGGTGGCAGTCGAACCTCACGGTAGGGACCGACATCACGAAGGATATTCCGACCGAAGCCGCGAGCCTCAACGACAACGTGCCCGCAGCGCTCGGCGTGCCCACCGTCAACATGAACGTCGGAACGAACGCGGGCGGTGGCGGCGGCCACACGTGGTACGAATGGGGTATTCCGGGTGACGGCGTTGCGGAAGGCAAGCGCATCTTCCGCTTCGTCCTCTCGGGCCTCATCGCCTCGGGCTACAACACCGCGGACGGCAAGGTCGTCGAACCGGGCGCAGCCCCGATCGGTCCGCGCACCACGGAAGAAATGTACAAGTAAGGAGAGAAGACCATGCGTATGTTCACGATTACCTTGAAGCGCACCGTCGCTCTTCTTGCCTTCGTCGCTGCCGGTGCCGCCACCGCCGCCACGGCCACCTGGACCGTCACCTTCGAAGGCCCGGGCGGGCACTCGAACGGCAACTACGGCAACGTCAACGCCGTGCACGCCGGGGCGCGCGCCGTGATGGAACTCACCCGCACGGCGCCCGACGCGGTGATCGCGGGGATGAAGGGAGGCAACTCCGTCAACTCCATCGCGAGCGACTGCACCTTCACCGTTACCGCCACGGGTGACGACAAGGCGATCGCCGCCGCGAAGCAGGCGGTCGATGCGGCCGTTCAAAACGCGGTCAAGGCCGAAAACGACTTCCGCGGGGTCAAGGCGGGCGACACCGTGCGCGGCGCGCCCGCGGAAATCCGCGCGACGGTGAAGTGAGGTCTTGTCGGATCGCTGCAGTCATTGTACGATCCGACAAGTACCAATAGCGGCACCGACAAAGGCGCCCCGAAGCCGAACGGTTTTTCCCCTTACATTCGCGTTTCGGGGCGTCTTTGTACACGCTTCCCTATCTTCGGGTTTTTTCGTATTGGCCGATCCTATCGACAACGTGCCTCTCGGCAGGTTTCTCCTCGGAAAGTTACAAAATCATTTCGAAAAAATGTCGAAAAAATGTCAGACGCGCACGGGCGCGTCCCAGAGGGCGAAAAAGTATGCGAATATTTCCGCCGACGCAACTCTCTTGTATTCGCCCCGTATATTGGGCGTTTGAGTCATGTTCGTCGCTTTGTAGGAAGTCGGTTTTCTTCTTCTATCCTCACTGGACGTCCGTCGGAAACCTCCGTCCGATGCCGCGGGTGTTTTGGCTCTCCCGCTTGACACCCGCGCAGGGACGTTCCGTGAGGAAACCGGAAACTTTGACCTGTTGTGCCCGCGAACCCGCCGAAAGGTTCGCGGGCATTTTTTTCGGGAATTTTCGGGGGCGGCTTCGAGCGGCAGGTTGCGGCCGACGTCGAGCGGCTTGACTGACCCGGGGCGGTTCCCGGTGCGCTTTCTCGGGGGCCGTCGAAGGTCCCGTGCGGCGGGGCGCCTGCGAGGACCGTGTCCGCAGCGACGCTTGCGCTTTTATAAACTCAAACCCACATTGAGTTAATAAAAATCTCTAATGCAAACTGAAAGTGGTCTTTAGTTTGCATAAACGGGTCTCTCTCCCACCGCTGCGAACACCCAACCTGGTAGAAACCCCAGTGCCGGAAAATTTGCCTTTCCGTGCTACGCGTGGCACCATGGACGGGCTTATCACAAGCCCGGTTGGTTTTGCGCTCCGGAACTCAGGTACAAAAAAGCGCGCTTTTTTCTACTGTGGGTTCCCCGTTCGTTTCGACGACGCGCAGAACCTTCCTCAACGAGCCCCGAGGGCGACGCCCTCGGGAACCGTATGGTTTTTTCCGGGACGTTCGTCCCGGGGCATTTTTTTGTCCTCTTTTTTCAGAAGGAAAACGAAATGTCCATTGAAAAAACCTCGGTTTACACCGATTTCACGGTTCCGGCCGCCCAATTCGGGAGTCATCTCTCCGACCTCAACGGCTGCCGGGCTTACCGCATGTCGAACCAATGCGCCGTCGAGGCCGAGGCCTCCCGCCGCATTCCTCGCCGCGATTCCACCCATCGGTTCAATCGTCAGTTCTTCATCTCGGCCTCCGCCTGGTGGAACTTCGCGACCAACGAACCGCTCTACATCAGCGGTCCGGCGGGCGCGGGCAAAACCAGCTCCGTTCTGCAATGGTGCGCCGTTGTCGGTCAACCCGTCATCAGCGTCACCGTGCGTCCCGGGATGGAAAAAGACGAACTCCTCGGTCGTTGGGTTGCCAACGACCGCGGCGGCATGGACTGGGTCGACGGTCCCGCCACGCTCTGCTGGCGTCACGGGTGGCTTCTCCTCATCAACGAATTCTCCGCGGCTCCTGCAGAAATGTGGGTCTCCGCGAACGACATTCTGGAGGGGGCGCCGCTTGAGATCGACTCGACGGGCGAACGCGTGGAACGTCATCCGCTCACGCGCGTTGTCGTCACCGACAACACCCGCGGGCACGCCTCGGAGCACGAAGCGGGCTACTTCGGCCGATCGGTCATGGACCTGTCGGTCATCGACCGCTTCTGGCACATCCGTCTCGAAGGCCTCACGGTCGGCGAGGAGGCGCTCCTACTCTGGAAGCGCGTTCCCGACGACCTGCGCGCGCGTCTTCCCGAAAAGGAAGCGTTGAGCGTATTGACGGCGCTCGCCGACATTGCCGCCGCTTCGAGAAAGGCCGCCGCGCAAAAAACGGTGGGATTCGACAACCGCAACCACCCGCTCTCTCATCGTGCGCTCGAACGCATGACGACCGTGCTTTTGCGCTATGCCGCAGGAGACATCGTCCTCGATCGAGAATCGCAGCTGATCGAGTGGGTGGTGGAATTGGGGATCGCCAACGCACTCGATGCCGTACCGCGAACCGCCCTCGTGACGCTCGTCGGAACGCGCCTCGGACAGCTCGCAGAGACTCTGAAGCGCGAATCGGCTCGGTTGCAAAAGAGCGCGCCCGGGGCTTCGCCCCGAAGTGCTTCCGCTTCGACGAGCGCGTCGAATGACGCGTCTCCCGAAGGCGCAAACCCCGCTCCCCGCTCCGGAACGCTCTTTTGATTCTTCTTCGGAGGAATTCGAAGGGCGCAACAGGGTAGGGGCATAGGGGGCTCTTGCGGGCTCGGTTGCAACTTCTCCCGGGGACTTCGGTCCTCGGGGGGCGGTTGCGGCCGGGTTCGGCGACTTCCCGATCGCGGCGCCGCGCACCGCACTTTCTATCCCGCACTTTCAACCCGCGCGATTTACGCGCATTTTCACAAACGAGCATCGCCGAAGGGGCGCACGCCGTGCGTCGCCGCCTTCGGGGGGCTCGTGCGCGCGCGGGTCCCTGCGGTCGGTGCGAAGGCACTTGGCAAATGACACATTCGACACATGCGAACGACGCGACGTCGACCGCTCCGGCGGTCGGCATCGGTCGAAAAAACGAAACCGACAAACCCAACTCAACCGAAACCCAAGCCCAAGTTCAAAGCCCGACGAAGAGCGCGAAAGCGAAAGCTCCGTCGACACCTCCGGCTCCCGAAGCACCTCCCAAGGCACCTCCCACGGCTGCTCGCGACGCCGCAACGCGCCGGAGCACCGAGCTCGCTCGCCGGCACGCCGCTCGACTTTCCGAGCGCGTCGCCGCCGAACGCTCGTACGCCGAGGGAATCCTTCGTCATCCGAAGGTCCCGGTTCAAGTGCCGCTCATCACCCGCAACGACCTCTCGCTCGGAGAGGCCCGTTACGAGCAGGAAAAGCGCTTGAAGGCGCTCGACCGACGCGATGCCCGAAAGCGTGCCGCGAAGGAGAGCGCCGAGCGGGAAGCCGCCGAGCGCGCGGAAGCGATGCGACACCTCGGGGTGCCGGAAGCGGTCGCCCTTGCGGCGACTTCTCCGGAAATCCCGGCCGCTTCGTCGCTTTTGCCTTCGGCTGCGTCATCTTTGCCGCTCCTTTCTCCCGCGACGTCACCCGTCGACGCCCGCGTCCGACGATCGCCCGACACGGTCGATCCCGACCAAGGCGTCGACGCCTTCACACGCGAGATGGAAGAAGCGTTTCCCGCCTTGCGGGCGGCTCGCCTCGAAGCGAACCGTCTGGCGGCGGACTATTCGAAGATGTCGCTTGTCGAGAAGCGCTGGGAGAAGGGCCGAATGCTCCTCGAAGAGGTGAAGAAAGCCCAAAAGGCGCTCGCGCGCCTTATGGTGATTGCGGACATCTTCAAGGAGATTCGTCCGATGCTTCACGCAAAGCTCCTTGCAGGCGACGCGACCGTTGCCCAAGGCATGGCGCGCGTCGGTCTGCGGGTCCTTTGCCGCAACGACGGGATCGAGATCCGTTTCGACGGGGCGACTCCCTGCACGAACGGGCAGGTGATTCAACTCGGTCGAATCGACTTCTCGAACCCTCTCGGGGTGATCTACGCGTGGGGCTCCGGCATCCACGAGCGAAACCACGTGCTCTACTCGGACTTTCGGGCCGTTCGCGATTTGAAGGGCTTCATGCTCTTTCTCACGAACGTCTTCGAAGACATCCGCGTCGACGCACTCGGGGATCGGGACCTTGCGGGCTATCGGATCTGGCGCAACGCCCTCTATCGGGTGCTCTCGACGGACGCGTCGGCGGGGTTCCTGCGAGCCGAAGGTCTCAACACCCCCGCGCTCGTCGCGGCGGGTTGGCTCTGGGCGCTTCTTACGGAAACCGTGTTGGAATTCAAACTTCCGACGCGGCTTCGCGAGAAGACCGCCCTGCGCGCGGAGGAACTCTTCGGGGCGGACTTCCGTAAGAGCACGGAATCGTTCGTGCTCGGACGGTTTCCGCTCGAAGACACCTATGCCGCACGAGAGCTCGCTTTCGACGTTCTCGAGTCGTTCGAAAGCGAAACGTCGACTCAGGCGGTCTCGCTCCGTTCTCAGGGCCTTATCGACGACTCGGACGTCGAAGCAATCGATCTCATGATCGAAAACTTCAACGCCCGTGCGAAATCGAAGGACTCGGACGATTCGGACTCCGGCCGAGGTCGGGGTTCGGGTCGCGGACGAGGCGGACGAGACGGACGAGGCGGTCGGGGAGCTTCCCGATCGGGCCGCTCGAAGAAGGATTCCTTCGACGACGCGGACTCGGCCGATCAGCCGGCCCTCTTTGCTCCCGACGGTTCCGTCTCGGGTGCGGCCGCTCCGGAAGGGGCGGACTCGCCCGAGGCGAAGCTCGAAAGGCTGCGGGCCCTGCGAACGGTCGCGCGCGAAAGCGAGCGATCGGACGACTTCTCCGATCCGATCGCCTCCGCTCTTCGGAACCTTGTGGGTGAAGTGACCTACGCGATTCCGGAAGCGGAGTACGTTTCGCAGGCGCAACAGCTCGCCATGGGCTTGGAAGCGGGACGGCTTTTTATCGAAGCCTACCGCTCCCGCGGCTACGTTCCCGAACGGGACGCCTACGCGGCTTGGGAAAAGCACGCCGGGCACGATTCGAACGCTCTCGAAGCGCGGATCGCGTTCCAGGTGACCGAAGAGCTTCGCACGAAGACCTTCGGCTTCGGCGCCGCGCTTCTCGACGACATCCGCCGGCCCGTCACCCAACCCGTTCGGAAGGGGACGAGCGGGAGGACGTTGCTCGAGGACGCGACGATTCGCCTTCGCACCGGAAACTCTCGGGTTTTCAAAGTGCGGGGGAAGGCGCCGGGCTTTTCCGTCGCGCTTCAGATCGCGGTCGACCTCTCGGGGTCGGTCTCCGCGGAAACGGGTGCGATTCTGAAGTGCGCGGCCTATCGTCTTGAAGAAGTCTTCAAGACGACGCGGGGCCTTGCGGCGCGAACCGCCGTCTTTCCCTCGAGGACGCGCATGGGCGTGATCGCGGTCTCCGACTGGGACACGCCCGCCGACGACACGTACGTGCGCATCGCTCCGATTCCGGGGCGAGGGCCCACGCCCGTGCAGGAGGCGGCCTTCTGGGGTCTCGAAGGTCTTTCGGGACGCCGCGAAGAACGTCGGATCCTTTTCGTCCTCTCGGACGGAAAGTTTCCGGAAAAGCAGCTCCAAGGCTACGCGGACGAACTTCGGATGAGCGGGATCGAACTCGGGCTTCTCCTTGTGGGGCGCCCGGAAGGTGTCGAGCAGCCGGCCGACGTCATGTCGGGCGACCACATCTACGGGTTCCCGACGGTGTTCGTCGACCGCGTGGAATCGATCCCCAAGGGCGTGCGTTTTCTCGTAAGGCGTACGCTCGACGGGACGCGAGGCCGCGGGTGCTGAGGCTCTTTCGGGCTTCGTTCGATTCGTCTCCGGTTCGTTTTTTCGAAACGTCGCTTTCGCTTCCCGTCGGAAGCGTCGCCCGTCTCGGGGGCTTGCCCCCGAGGCCCGGCCTCGCGGTTTTCGATCCCCTTTTACGGGAACGAATCGGGGAGCACCGTGCGAGCTCGAAGGACGTGCGGTCGGGGAGAAACATGCTTTCCGCCGCCGCCCTTCGTCTTGGGGCCGCAAAGCCTCGTCGCGCGCGCATTTCGACTTTGACTGCGGATACCGACTTCGAGGAAAGTTCCGACCGTTTCCGGGGTTCGGACGGGAAAACCGATTTCGGGGCTTCGTGCCTCGATCGGACTCCCGTTCGGCTCCGACGGTCGGGCTTTCCGCGAGGCGGCCATCTTCTTTTTCTTCAACGCTTCATCGATCTTTCGTCGAGCCCCGCGGCGGGCCTTCGACGAATCGTTCGGAAGGCGGGAGCGGCGGCGCCGCTTTTGCCGCCGGTGCTGCTTGTACCGCTTGTGCCTCTTGTGCCTCTTGTGCCGCTTGTGCCGGCCGATGCCCCGCGCC
Organism: Sutterella megalosphaeroides; assembly: GCF_003609995.1. NCBI lineage: Bacteria > Pseudomonadati > Pseudomonadota > Betaproteobacteria > Burkholderiales > Sutterellaceae > Sutterella > Sutterella megalosphaeroides. The sequence goes on along the minus strand of NZ_AP018786.1, from coordinate 1,721,359 downwards.
CTTCTTCCCAACGACTTCAACTGCCGGCGACGATTGCCGCGCTTGCAGTTCCTTTCCGTCGCTTTCTTTTTCGCCCGTTCATTCCTTCGCCCGGGGCCGTCCGCCTCGGGCCTTTCTTCGAGCTTCTCTGCGACTTTTTTTCCGACTTTTTCTTCGAGTTTCTCTTCGGGCATCGCCCCGGAAAGGCCGATCCCCCCATACGACGCGACGCCGCCCGTCGAGCTTCGGACGGCGAATCGTCGGTCGTCAGCTTCGGGGCGGGGTCGCCGATCCGTCCGTGCCGCACGCCTCCCATGCACGACCCCAACCATCCCGAATTTCACTCCGACCTCAGTTCCGTCTCGGACGCTTCGTCTGCGCGCGAAGTCGAGCGTTTTCTCGAACACCCCCGCATCGCTCCGAGCGCCGTCGACGAGCGCCTCAAGGTGCTCGTTCGCTCCTGGCGCGCTCGGGAGGACGAGGACGCCCCCGAGCGGGGAAGCCGCCCGCCCGAAGCACGCCCCGCCGTGGTGTCGGCATTGCTTTCCGCAATGGCGCCCGTACTCAAATTCTTTCCTTCGGTCGCCGAGGCCGCGCGGGGTGCGGAAAAAGGCCCCCGTTCGTCCCGGGGGAAGGGCGATGTGCGCGATCGCGAAGCCTTGGCAAAGCGCGAGCGCGAGGACGTAGCCGAGCGCGCCGCCAAGGCGCGGCTTCGTCGAGCGATTCCCGCCTGGACCTGGGACGAAGCGCACCGCCCGATTTTGGCACCCGCAGCCCCCGAGCGGATTCTTGCGTTGAACGAGGGCGTCTTGCGACGTCTTTCGACGGCGGTCGGGGACGAAGCGCTTTTTTACGCGCACGTCTGGCCCCTCGTCGTACGGTGGGCCGAAGCGGCGCAACTTCTCCCTCGAAGTCCGTCGGGTCCCTTTTCGGAAGAGGGCGGGCTCTTTCGCTCGGGGCTTGAAACCGCGGTGCGGTCGGTGGAACACTTCAACGCGATGCTGCCGAGAACGGACCTGGAGCCCAAAGCCCGACGTCTTTACACCGTCAAGATGACGGTTGCGGCCTGTGCGGCGGGGCTCTTTTACGACGCGGGCGTTTTCGAGTCGCTTCGAATCGAAGCGATTCCCGAAGCGGATGCAAAGAGGGCGGGGTCGCCGGCGGCCGATCCCTTTGCTTTTCCGACGCGGCGCGTGGTGTTCGAGCCCATGGCCGAGACCCTCTGCGACTTCGCGAAGCGCCATGCGGGGTTCGTCCTGGAGCTCGTGTGGACGAAGTCCGTCCTCGAAGAGCGCGCGCGGCGCGAAGCGGTGTTGGCGCTCAAAATCCGCGAGGACGATTCGGGCGCGAGCGAAGAGGAAAAGGACGCCGAAGAGGGCCGTCCGGGATTCGGAAATTCGTCCGACGATTCGGAGCCCTCCGCTCTTTCGGACGCCGATTGGGCGGCCTTTGCCGCGCGCAACCGGCCGTCCCCGCGGGCGGACGCGTTTTACGGGAGGTCGTTCGTGTTGCATCTTCTCCCGACGCTCCTTCCGAGCGCCACGGTGCGCTGGCTCGCGCACGGCACGCGCCTACCCGGGGCGCGCGATGCGGGGGACTCCGGTTTGACGGGGAACGCCTCCGCGTGGATCGACGAAGCACCCGTCTATGCGGCCTTGCAGTGCGTGCTTCTGCGCTCTTCGGCCGCGGTTTCCGCCGGCCCCCTGGCGCGCGACGTGCGGATTCTCGTCGAAGCGGTCCTGAGGGCGCATCTCGATGTCATGAAGCGCCGCGACGCCGCGGCCGTGCGGATTTCGGGGCGCACGCAGCTCCACTACGCCTTTGCGGACCTCATTGAAAAGGCGGTCGAAGGGCTCGTGCGGGATCTCTCCTGGCGCATCAACCCGGAAGAGGCGCGGATCGGTGCGGGGGCAAACGGAAGGGACGACGCGGAAGGGGCGCACGGAGCGCACGGGGAGAACGCCGACGCCTGGGACGACCTCGACGACGTCGATCGGTTGGTCGACCGCACGAAAGAACCCTTCGTGCGGGCGCTTCTCTGGGGCTCGGACGGCCTTTACGGGAAGTTTCCCGAAACGGCGATCGATGTCATCAATTACCTGCGGGAGCATTTCGGTCTTACGGACTTGCCCGACGACATCCATCTTGTTGCCGCCGTCATGGCGGAAGCGGGGATCGTGCGTACGGCCGCGGCGGGAACGGTTCTCCACCGGGTCGAGTGCCCGGACGGGTGGGATGCGGAAGCCTTGGGATTGCCCTCGGGCATCCGCTCCTGGAATGCGCTTGCGTTTGCGCACCCCGAGGCTCTTGTGGACCTCGCGATTCAAAGCGCGCGGGGTCGCGTGGAAGTGAAGCCGATCGAAGGGCCCGTTACGAAAATCCTGCGCGACGAAGAGCGCGAGCGCGCCTTTGCCGAAGGGCGCGATCCCTCGCTCGGGCGCCCCGAGCGCCCGGAAGCGGCGGGGCGCCCGAGGCTTGTGTGGGTGGTGCGAACGGGGTCGGAAACGTCGCCCGCCGTGGCTCGCCTCGTCGCGGACGCCGTCGACGTCCTCAACGATCGACCGGATGCCGAGCGGTTCGCGACGAACCTCGGTCTTTTCATTCCCGAGTCGGCTTTCCCCGACGGGGATCTTTCCGACATCGAACCCTTGCTGCGTCTCTCGGGCCTCTTTGTCATGCGTACGAGCGCGGGGCGTGCGGTGCTCCCGGGGGCGTCGAACGGGGCGACGGGGTCCGACTCCGTCCGGAATTCCCTCAACGAGCGCAAATCCCGCGGTCCTCGGGTCGACCGCGAGGGGCTCGACGTGCTCTGGGCCGCGGATGAAATCGCGGGCGGTGCGATCTCCGCTCGAAACGCCGCGGGCGAGGGAGGAGCGAAGTTCTCCAACCCCGCGAAACCGATGAAACCGCGCACGCGCCCCTCGGCCCCGTCGGATCGCCTGGGTGTCGTCATTCCCGCCACGCGCGTTCGGATCGTCGGCCGCTGGAAAAACGGTCGCGAATCCGAAATGCCCTGGCCCGCGCCGGGGAGACGGCTCGCGGGCGAAGAGTGACCTTTGCGACGTCCGACGACTCTCCCGCTCACAAGCGTTTCCTTTCGACCAAGAACTGCCATGTTTTCCGAGCCAACTCCAACCTCCTCTCACGCGCCCGAATTCCGCGAGCGCCATCCCGTGTTGAACGCCGCTCTTCGCTGCACCGCGTTCCTTCCCCGCAGCTTCGTGCGGCGTTTCTCGGGCGCTCACCCCGAGTCGGACGCCACAACCGCTCTTGAAATCACCGAATCCGACTTTTACCGCACGGCCCCCGAAGCGGCGAGCGCCCTTTGGCTCACGGTCGGAGTCGCGTGGATCGGGTTTTTCCTGCCGCTCTGGGACGAGCCCCCGGCCTTCACCGGAACGGTCTGTGCGGCGACGGGCGCAGCGGCATTGCTTCGGTGGCGGTCGGCTTTCTCGGCCTGGAAGGCACGGGCCTCGTTGACGGGCTATTTGCCGCTCGTCTGGAGCTTGGAAGACCAGATCGCGCTCGTTCGGGGCTCATGTACCGGGAAACCGCCCGAGGGACGCGGACGGCGGGGGAAGGGCGCGGTGTCGGGTTACTTGAAAAAACGCTCGAAAGAACGCTTCCCGCAGCGCCCTCCGTTCCCTCGGTTTCTGCGACGTCCGGGGGTGTTGCATCGGGAAGAGCTTCGGCGGGGGCGCTGCCTTCGAGCGACCCCGATCCCGCTCCGGAAGCGGAGGCGATTGCCCGCGCCAAAGACCTGCACGCGGCACTGCGCGCGGCCGCGACCGGAAAAACCCCTCGGATCACGCCCTCCGAAGCCGCACGCATTCGGCATGTGGTCTACGGCTCGGGGTTCCCGTGGACGCGCAGGCACGCGATTTTGCTTCGAGGCTTGCGCGCCACCGACGAAGCCCGTTGGCATTTGCCCGAATGGAGCGATGCGTGGCTTCGGAACGAACGTCGCCGCGGGAATGAAAAGACCGCCTCGGGGCGCGTGCACGGCGTGGGCGGGGGCGAAGAGCGCCTGATCGTCCGCGAAATCGGGGAAGTGCCCGCCGGAACCGTCATTCTCGGGGGAACGCAAACGGGGAAGGGCGTCGTTCTCACGAACCTCGTTTCGCAGTCGATCTTCTGGGGCCGTACGACCGTCGTCGTCGACCCCAAATCGAGCCCCCGCATGTGGGACCTCGTGCGTGCGAGCGCCGAGGCCGTCGGAAAGGACGCGTTTCGCTTTCACCCGCTCGCAGCCGACTCGGTCGCGATCGACCTCTTGGCGGGCGCCAAACGCGCGGGTGAAATCGCGACGCGCATCGTGGACGCCACGGGCATGGAAGCGTCCGACTTTCGCAGCTACTGCCTTCTCGCCGTCTCGGTCGTGTGCGAAGCGATGATGGTGTTGGGGGAAGGTCCGACGTTGCGCTCCATCCACTACGCCGTATTCGGTGCTGGCGGGTTGGAGAGCCTCATGACGCGCCTTGCCGACCGCGTCGTCGACCCCTGGATCGAACGCTACCCGGCGGCGCGCGAGCGGCTCAAGGCTCTGATTCCGGAAGAAATCCCGGGACGCGGGGGAAAACTCGGTGCGGGATCCGCGGACACCCTCAGAAAGGTCGCCTTCTGGGAGGCGTTTCTCGGTCCCGGGGCGGTGAAGGCACCGCTTCATCTGATTGAGCCGGAAGCCGAAGCACTCGACCAAACCGATCCCGACGAAGCTCTCGCACTGCGCGGCACCGTCACGATGCTCTGGCGCGCGATGCGAGCGGAGAGGGCTGCGACCCTTGCGGGCGAACGGGGCAATCCCGCCGCCGCGCGGCTCGAAGCGGAAGAAAAGGCGATGAGCGAACTCGTTTCCGACTTCCGGCACGACGTGACGCACCGGGAAAAGACGATTTCGTCGTTGAGAAAGCCCCTTTCGCAATTGACGGAAGGCGAACTCGGGCGATTGCTCTCCCCTAGCGTCGATCGGATCGACGCCACGGTGGTGACGCTCGAGCGAATCGTACGCGGTCGGGGGATTCTCTATGCGAGCCTCGACGCCCTCAAAGACCGCGACCTCGCGGACACGGTGGGGCGACTCCTCCTCGCGGGGCTCGTAACCCTGGCGGGCGACCTCTACAACACGGCCTCGTCGGGCACGCACGCCGATCCCATCGAACTCTTCATCGACGAAGTCTCGAACGTCGCAAACCGACCGCTTCTTGAAATCGCCAACAAGGGGCTCGAAGCGGGCATGCACCTGACGATCGTCGCCCAGACCGTGAACGACCTCGGGATCGGCATGGGGAGCCGCGAAATGGCGGAGGCCGTTCTCGGGAACCTTCGAAACGTGATCGTCTGCAATACCGAAGACCGCACGACCCAGGAGTGGGTGTGCGAGCACGTCGAGCGCGTGCGCGTTCCCGTCATGACCGCGGGGAGGAGCGCCACGACCACCCGCCTCGGGGATCGGTCGGCCGCGAAAAGCACCCGCATCGACGCCGAAGAGGTGCCGCTCGTCGAACCCGCGGACCTCGGAACGCTCCCTCCGCAGGAAGCGTTCGTGATTCTGTCGGGGGCCGTGTGGAAGGTGCGCTTTCCTCAGATCCGTTCCGGGGTGCCGGCGCGCCTTGCATTGAACGCGGCCGGGGCACCCAAGCCCGCCCGCAGGTTCGGGGAACGTCTGCGCCTTGCGCTCGCACGTCTTTTGCCCCGCGCCGCGCGCGTTCGGATCGAAAACGCCGTCGCCGCCCGCGAAGCGGCGCGCTGGACGGGCGAAGCACGCACGGAAAGCGAGTGGCTCAAAGCAAACGGCTGACCGACGCCGCAGGAGAAACACACGAACAACACACAGAGGCCGAACAAAGGCCGAACAAAGGTACGCACATCAAGGACACCGCCATGCCGAATGCAGTTTCCGGATCTTCGAGCGATGCACGGCTCGACACCGTCGGGCGCCCCGGGGGATTCGTCGGGGTACTCTTTTTGCTTCTTCTCGTCGAGTTTTTCTACGTGCTTTCCGCCGTCGACTCCGCGCGGATCGATGCGATTCTGCGCGAAGAAACCCGAACGGTCGTCTACGCGCGCTACGCGGGGGACGCCCAAGGGGTCGTGCGCCTTGCGACGCGCGCTGCGGAAGCGCCCGTCGACGCGGTGCGGTTTTTCTTCACCTTTTGGGCCTCGAACTACCGCGCGAAGGGCGTAGCCCCTACGGGCGAAGGGGCGGAAAGTGCCGTGCGCGACAACGCGGCCGTGGAAAGTTTCTTCGCCCGGCACGCTCGGGACCCGTTGATCCTCGACGCGGCCGCGCTCCTGAGGCTCGCGCAAAACCGGATGGGGCAGTTCGCGGCCGCCTTCTTCTTTCTCTTTCCCCTGATTCCCGCAGCCGTCGCAGACGGGCGGGCCGCAAGGCGCCGCGCCGAAATGCGGGGGATTCCTCCGAACCCTCTGATGCACGCAAGGGCCAAATGCGCTCTCGCCCTCATCGTCGCGCTCGCGCACGGGGCGACGCTCGTTCCCGTCGTCTTCACGGATCCCTTCTTCTGGTTCTTTCCCGTGCCGGCACTCCTCACGGCGGCGGCCTTGCGGACGATCGTGCGGCATCGGTCGACGGGGCGGTGAGGCGAACGAGACGAAAAAAGAGGCGAAGAGGATGGGTCGAATCGGCCGAACGATCTGTTCGAGGGGGTCGAACAGATCGGACGAGGATTTCGTTCGCTTGCCGTGCACCGGTTCGATCGGCTGCGGGAGAGGGGACGAGGGGGAAGTGTCTTATTGGACGCTCGCGTTTCGGTGACTTTTGTCGAGGAAATTCCGCTTCTCTTTTGCGGGTTTTTTGCGAGGGTCTGCTCGGAATTTCGCTCTTTTTGCGTGGATTTTTCGCGATTTATCCTACGGCGGTCGGTTTGAATAGCCCATTCCGGCTATTTGACAAATAAATCGAAAAAAGATGTTGACAAAACCCTTAGGGAGATTGCATTATATTCCTGTCGATGGTTAGTGCTCGCTTCGCGAGTGTTTTCGAACCGACACGGAGGGTTTTCCCGCGGGCTTCGGCGATATTCCGCGAGTTTCCCGCGCACAGGGATAAACCCGGTTTTCGGGCATGAGAAACAACGAGGTTGAATCATGCAAATCTATAACATCGGTCTCAGGCGTCGGCAGCACATCATGTGCTTTGCCGTCCGCTCCTGCTTCGACTACCATCGCTACACCACCGGCAGGCTCTAAGCCTCGCGTCTTCCGTGGTTTCGATATTCGCATCGAGACCACCGTCCGTCCGTCGTGACTCGGTCTCGCCGAACTGTTGCGCCGGAAACTCCCAAGTCAAATCGAATAAAAAAGAAAAGAGCCGCAACCTCGTCAAGTTTGCTCGCTTCGGAGGTTGCAGCTCGTGTTTTCTCCTCGAGGAACAGTTGTGTTTCGCAGACACGATTGAACCTTGATTCGATTTGGCAAAACGAAGCCCGTGGTTATGGCACTCGATTGCTACACCACCGGCAGGCTCTAAGCCTCGCGTCTTCCGTGGTTTCGATATTCGCATCGAGACCACCGTCCGTCCGTCGTGACTCGGTCTCGCCGAACTGTTGCGCCGGAAACTCCCAAGTCAAATCGAATAAAAAAGAAAAGAGCCGCAACCTCGTCAAGTTTGCTCGCTTCGGAGGTTGCAGCTCGTGTTTTCTCCTCGAGGAACAGTTGTGTTTCGCAGACACGATTGAACCTTGATTCGATTTGGCAAAACGAAGCCCGTGGTTATGGCACTCGATTGCCAGGAGCAATTGTACCTCGACCGCGGGTGTTAAGCAAACGCAACCACCAAAGAGGTATTTCCATGCGTAAGCTCCACATTGCCGCCACCCCCGCAGCCGCAACGGCTTTCCGTTGCGAGCGTCCGATCGTCGACTTCGACCACGCCGATCTGACCGAGGTTTCCGCCGTCGTCCTGACGGCCGCCGAAGCCGCTCGGGGTCTCAAGAAGCTCGACGAAACGGGCTTTGGCATTCCCGTTGCCGTCGTGACCGAAGGGGAAAAGCTCCCCGACACGCTCGTCGGTCGTGCCGATACCGTCATCACCCGCAACCCGAACGACCGCGACTTCTTCGGTCGCCAGATCGACACGCTCGCCGAAGGCTACGAAAAGCGCGTCCTGCCGCCCTTCTTCGGCGCTCTCGAAGACTACGTCGGTCGCGGCTACGCCCAGTTCGACTGCCCGGGGCACCAGGGCGGGGCCTTCTTCCGCCGTCACCCCGCGGGTCGCGAATTCGCCGACTTCTTCGGTGAAAACGTCTTCCGCGCCGACCTCTGCAACGCCGACGTCGCGATGGGGGACCTCCTCATTCACGAAGGCGCTCCCTGCGCCGCGCAGCAGGCTGCGGCTAAGATCTATAATGCCGACAAGACGTACTTCGTTCTGAACGGGACCTCGTCCTCGAACAAGGTCGTCTTGAACGCGCTCCTCGCCCCGGGCGATCTGGTGCTTTTCGACCGCAACAACCACAAGTCGAATCACCACGGCGCGCTCATCATGGCGGGTGCCGTTCCGGTCTATCTCGAGACCGCCCGCAACCCCTACGGCTTCATCGGCGGGATCGACGATCACTGCTTTGAGGAAGAGTACCTCCGCGGTCTCATCCGCGAAGTGAACCCGAAGCGCGCCGACGAAAAGCGCCCCTTCCGTCTCGCCGTCATTCAGCTCGGCACCTACGACGGCACGATTTACAACGCCCGTCAGGTGGTGGACCGCATCGGTCACCTGTGCGACTACATTCTCTTTGACTCCGCCTGGGTCGGCTATGAACAGTTCATCCCGATGATGAAGGATTGCTCGCCGCTTCTCCTTGAACTCGGTCCCGACGATCCCGGCATCATCGTGACGCAGTCCGTTCACAAGCAGCAGGCGGGCTTCTCGCAGACCTCCCAAATTCACAAGAAGGACTCGCACATCAAGGGCCAGCGCCGCTACTGCCCGCACAAGCGCTTCAACAACGCCTTCATGATGCACGCCTCGACGAGCCCCTTCTACGCGCTCTTTGCGGCGCTTGACGTCAACGCCAAGATGCACGAAGGCGAATCGGGCCGTCGCCTTTGGGCCGATTGCGTGCGCGTCGGCATCGAAGCGCGCAAGCAGATCCTTCGCACCTGCAAGTACATCCTTCCCTTCATCCCGAAGGAAGTCGACGGCCGCGCCTGGGAAGAGCATCCCACGGACGTGATCGCCCGCGACCTGCGCTTCTTCGAATTCGAACCGGGCGCCTCGTGGCACAACTTCGAGGGCTACGGCAAGCATCAGTACTTCGTCGACCCGTGCAAGTTCCTCCTGACGACGCCGGGTATCCGCGCCGAAACGGGTGAATACGACGACTTCGGCGTGCCCGCGACGATTCTCGCGAACTACCTCCGTGAAAATGGGATCGTTCCCGAAAAGTGCGACTTGAATTCGATCCTCTTCCTGATGACGCCGGCGGAAGACGACGCGAAGATGGCGCATCTCGTCTCGCAGATCGCCCGCTTCGAAGCGCTCCTCGATGCGGACGCGCCGCTCGAAGAAGTGCTCCCGTCGATCTACCGCGCGAACGAAGCGCGCTATCGCGGCTACACGATCCGCATGCTGTGTCAGGAAATGCACGACTTCTACAAGTCGAACAACGTGAAGCAGCTCCAGAAAGAAATGTTCCGCCACGACCATCTCCCGAAGGCGCCGCTCCTGCCGCAGGCCGCGCACTACGAGTTCATCCGCGGGAACGCCGAACTCGTGCCCTTGGAAAAGGCCGAAGGTCGCATCGCCGTCGAAGGGGCGCTCCCCTATCCGCCGGGGGTTCTTTGCGTCGTTCCGGGCGAAGTCTGGGGTGACTCGGCTCTCCGCTACTTCCTCGCGCTCGAAGAAGGCATCAACCGGTTCCCCGGCTTCGCGCCCGAACTTCAGGGTGTGTACGTCCGCGAAGACGACGACGGTCGCAAGCGCGCCTACGGCTACGTGCTCGAACGCGAAAAGGAAGCCGAGCTTGTCGACTGAGTTCGTGTAAATGGATTCGATTGAGGCAATCCGGCGAAATCGAAATTCATAAACCCAATAGGACGCACATTGAATCTCGAATGTGCGTCCTCATTGAAATTCATTTCTTAATGAGGAGACAAAATCCATGTCTTCCAACAACAATAAAATGAGTGTGACTCAGCTCACGCTTCTTACCGCACTGAACATGATGGGCTCGGGCATTATCATGTTGCCAACCAAATTGGCGGAAGTCGGTACATTCTCAATTTTGTCCTGGTTGGTGACTGCTACGGGGTCGACGGCACTCGCTTACGCATTTGCAAAATGCGGCATGCTTTCACGTAAACAAGGTGGTATGGGCGGTTACGCCGAATATACTTTCGGAAAATCGGGTAATTTTCTTGCGAATTACACCTATGCCGTTTCGCTCGTAATTGCGAATGTCGCCATTGCGATTACGGTTGTCGGTTATCTCACGGCATTCTTTGACGTCGAGCTTTCTCCGATCGGGACTTGCCTGGCAACGATCGTCACGCTTTGGGTGTGCACGTCCCTGAATTTCAAGGGTCCGAAGATCACGGGGTACATCTCGAACTTCTCCGCCTGGGGGGCGATCATTCCGGTTGCGGGTCTCTCTATTTTCGGTTGGTTTTGGTTCAGCCCGACCCTCTACGCCGAAAGTTGGAACCCGAACAACATCCCGTTCTTCGACGCGCTGAGCGCCTCCATCTCGATGACGCTTTGGGCCTTCCTCGGTCTTGAGTCGGCCTGCGCCAACTCCGAAGCCGTCGACAATCCCGAAACGAACGTCCCGAAGGCCGTGCTCGGTGCGACGATCGGCGTGGCGGTCATCTACATCCTGTCGACGAACATCTGTGCGGGCATCGTCGGGAACGCCGAACTCGTGAAGTCGACGGCTCCGTTCGGTCTCGTCTTCGCCTCGATGTTCAACGAAACGGTCGGCAAGGTCGTGATCGGCATGATGGTCGTCTCGTGCGCCGGGTCGCTCCTTTCCTGGCAGTTCACGATCGCTCAGGTCTTCAAGTCCCTGTCGGATGCCAAGTTCTTCCCGAGCGCCTTCTCGAAGGTCACGAAGGACGACGCGCCCGTGCTCGGCATGATCATCATCACGGTGACGCAGACGTGCCTTTCGTTCCTCACGATCAGCCCGTCGCTCTACAAACAGTTCAACATGCTCGTTGACTTGGCTGTTGTTACGAACGTGATGCCGTACCTCCTCTCGATGGCCGCGGTTCCGGTGCTTCTCAAGGAAGAGAAGGTTTCCGCCGGCATGAGCACCGTCATCAAGTTCTGCGCTTTCGTCGGCACGGTTTACAGCCTCTATGCGCTCTACGCCGCGGGCTACGAAGCGATGATGTACGGGTCGCTCGCCACGTTCTTCGGCTGGGCCGTCTACGGTATGGCTGCGGAACACAACTTCATCAAGAAGGTTGCGGCCTGATGAGCCGAGAACGCTGAGGACGGCCGAAAGACCTGCGGGGGAAGGGCGTTCGAATCGACCGAGTCGATGGAGCAGAGCCCTTTCTCTCCGAGGGCTCTCTCGCCGATCTCTTACGAACGGGCTCGCCCGGGGAGACGCCCGACATTTCCGGGCGTCTGCGGGCGGGCCTCTTTTCGTTCGGCTTCGGCCGAAGTTTTTCCCGAGGGCATTGATGCGGGCGGATCCGAGCCTGACGGTTTTTCCGAACATTGTGACAAAAATCACGACGGCGCCCGCAGTTGATCTCGGTATTATTGAGCTTCTCGGTTGCGGGGGCGGGGGACCTGCGTCAGGCTCCGGCCGCGCCCGCAACGTTCGTCGGTCAAGAAGCGCCCCGGCCGCACGCACACGAGGGGCCGCGCGCGACCGCGGAAGCTCGGCCCGAAGTCCCGGGCTTCTTTCGAAACCCATTCTTAAATAGGTAGGCGGAAACAAATGAACCAACCCAAACGCATTCTTGCCGTTCACGATCTGTGCTCGTTCGGTCGGTGCTCGCTTACGGCCGCCGTTCCCGTTCTTTCGGCCATGGGTCACCAGGCGTGTCCCTTCCCGACGGCGGTTTTCTCCAACAACTTCACGTTCGGGTCCTTCGTTTCGACGAACCTCACCGAACACATGCCGGGGATTCTCGACCAGTGGGTTCGCCTCGGCTTCCGCTACGACGCGGTCTATAGCGGGTTCCTCGCGGACGTCGAACAGATGGAGATCGTCGAAGACTCGATCAACCGCTTGCTGCGCGAGCGCGACGGGGGCCTTGCGGTCGTCGACCCCGCGATGGGCGACGACGGGAAGCTTTATCCCATCTACACCGATGCGATGGTCGAGCGGATGCGCCGCCTTGCGAGCAAGGCCGACATCATCACGCCCAACTACACGGAAGCGTGCTTCCTTCTCGACAAACCCTACGACGCGGGTCTTCCCGAAGCGGGCGCCGTCGAAGCGATGTCGCGCGAACTCGCGAAGCTCGGCTCCCCGAACGTCGTTATTACGAGCATTCCCGCGGACGGGAACCGTATCAAGGTCTCGTCCTACGAGGCTGCCACGAACCGCTTCATGGAATTCGAAACGCCGCGTTTGCCCTTCTCGACCTGCGGCACGGGCGACATCTTCACGAGCGTCGTGACGGGTGCGGTCCTTTGCGGCCGGTCGCTCGAAACGGCGGTCTCCGACGCGATGCACTTCCTCTCGCACATCATTCAGTACACGATCGACGTCGGTACCGACCCGCGCGAAGGCGTGCTCGTGGAACCGTGCCTCGACGAACTTATGCGGCTGCGCTCCGGAACGAACTGATCCTATTGAAAAATAAGTAGTTTTACGGAATTTATGGACGCGGCAAGGTGTTAACGTTGTCGTAACGAAAACGAAAGCTCTCAACGAGGTACACCCCGTTCTGAGGCCGTGACACCGTACAAGGGTGTTCAAACTTCGTGAAGCCGTAGGGCGCCAATCCAAAATCTTGTCAGACACGGGAGACAAGTGAGGGTTGGCGTTTTCGTTTGTCACTCCGCGAAGAGACGACGCGGGCGGCCCGGAGAGGACCGTCGGTTAGCGGTCCGCAGAATGAAAGAATCGAAAACGCCCCCGATGCAAGCCGCGCCGGGGGCGTTTGTTCAGGTTGCGTCGTTTTCTGCGTCGCGCGGCGAGCCCCTCGTCATAAAAACGCGCGGTGCTAACATGCGTCTCGTCCGTACAATCCTCTTTCTTTTGAGGGCGCCCCTCAAGGAACACCTTCTTCAACCAACAAGGGCGGCATGTCGATCTCCCGAACGGACGGAGAGGTCGTGCCCGTTTTTTTATGAAAGAAAGCGAACACGGCGTTGTTTATACGAAGCGATGGGTAGTTGAGACGATACTCGACATGGTCGGCTACCGCTCCGGCACGGGGCTCGTCCAAAAGAAGATCGTCGAGCCCTCCTGCGGTTGCGGGGCGTTTCTTACCGTGATTGCCGAGCGCCTTGCCGACGAAGTGGCTGCTACGGGCGATTGGGACCGCATTTGCACATCCGTCCTGGGGCTCGACATCGACGCCGAGGCGCTCGAGCGCTGCGAAGCCGAGGTCGCCCGAACGCTCGCCGCGCGCGGCTGCCCCGAAGAGGAGGCGCGCGAGATCGCCCGCGGGTGGCTGCGCCGCGCGGACTTTCTGCTCGATCCGATGCCCGAGTGCGACTTTGTTGTCGGCAACCCTCCGTACGTGCGGGCGACCGAGATCGACCGCGAGAAGCGCGCGCTTTACTGTTCGGCGCTTCCTTCTATGACGAGCGGCTGCGACCTTTATGTAGGCTTTTTCGATCGCGGTCTCGACATCCTGCGTCCGGAAGGACGTCTCGGATTTGTGTGCGCCGACCGATGGTTGCAGAACGCCTACGGGCGGAAGCTCCGCCGGCGCGTGGGATCGAGCTGCAACCTCGAAGCGCTCGTGCGGATGCACGGGGTGGACGCCTTCGAAGACGATGTGGACGCTTATCCCGCCATCACGCTCATTCGCAAAGAAGCTGCCCATGGTCCGATTCGCTTCATCAACTGCGTGAGCGACTTTGCGAAGGTCGACGCGGAACGCGATACGCGCGCCGTTCTTGACTGGTTGGCCGATCCTTCGGGCAACATGAAGGGCGAACGTTTCGAAGCTTTCGAGATCACCCGCCCCGAGGGCGACGACGTCTATCCTCTGGGAAGTTCCGAGCTTGTTGAGTTCGTGACAAAAGCGCGCGCCGCGCTTCCCGACCCTGAAGAGGCCGGCATTCGGCTCGGGATCGGTGTGGCCACGGGGTGCGATGAAATTTTCCTGACCGACGACGAACATCTCGTCGAGCCCGAACGGATGCTCCCGCTCTTTTTTATGCGCGACTATCGTCGCGGCCGCTTGAATCGGGAGCGCTGGTTGGTGAATCCGTGGACGACCGACGGACGGCTTGTCGAGCTCGAGCACTATCCGAAGCTCAAAGCCTATTTGGAGGCGCATCGCGAACGGCTCGGCATGCGTCACGTCGCGAAGAAAAATCCTGCGGCCTGGTATCGGACGATCGACAAACTGACGCCGGGACTCGTCGAGCGGGATCTCCTCTTCATGCCCGACATGGCGGCGGAGCCCGATCCCGTGCTTTCGCGCGGCAAGTACCCGCATCACAACACCTATTGGATCGCTTCCGACACCTGGGACCTTCGGGTGTTGGGCGGCTTTCTCATGGCCGACACGACGCGACGCTTCATCGACGCGCTCGGCGTCAAGATGCGCGGCGGGACGCTGCGCTTTCAGGCGCAGTATCTGAGGCTCCTGCGGCTGCCGCGCTACGAGTCGCTCGACGAGACGGTCCGTGACGGCCTGCGGCGGGCGTTTGACGAAAAGAATCGGGATGCGGCCACTTACTTTGCGGAGATGGCCTACGAGGAGGTGTTGCGATGAGGGAAGATTTGGCTCAAGCCATTCTCGGAATGTACGCAGCCATTCAACGTGCGGCGGACGAGCAGTCGAAGCAGGGACACAGGGATCAGGGGCGGCGAAGCGGCATCACGTCCGGCAAGCACCTCGATCCGCTCGTTCGGATCATCAAGAACGACTTGATCGACAGGGATTTCAATCCCGACGAAATTTTCGACACCGGGCGCCAATGCGTGCTTCCGGGCTGGTTTTGACCTACCAAAAACTGGGACTTGCTTGCGTTCGATTGCGGCGAGCTTGTTGCTGCCATCGAGCTTAAGAGCATAGGGAGCTCCTTCGGCAACAACGCGAACAACCGCGCGGAGGAGTCCATCGGGTCGGCTGTCGACATCCTGGAAGCCTTTAAGAGCGAACTCTTCGGAAGTTGCAAGATTCCTCCGGTCATGGGCTACGTGATGATCGTGCGCGATTGTCCGGAGAGCCGCAACCGAGGGAAGACGGTCTATTCGCCGCACTTTCCAATCGACCCGATGTTCGAGAACGCCTCCTTCCTCGAGCGGTTCCGTCTCCTTTGCGAACGCCTTCGCAAAGCGAGCCTCTACAACGCGGTGTGGTTTGTCGTCGCCGATCCCGTCTCGGGGAGCGTCGTTGAGCCCGACGAGGCCATGACGTACGAGGTGTTCCGCGAGAACCTCGTTTCCGGTCTTCGAATCCATCGAGCCGCGAGAAAGGGTGGCTGGGCGTCGCCCCTCTGAGAAAAGCCGAAACAGAAGCCCCGGGCACAGCGCGTTCTCCGGAACGTCGAACCCCGGGGTTTCGCTATTGAGGGTGCCCGAAAAGGCTTGTGCATGACCGTGCAAGGCCTATAAAGCGGCGGTTGTGCTTGTCCCGCGAGGACAAAATCGGTACTTTCGAAACGTTCGGAGACGCTCGCTTTCGCTACAATGCGCCTCATATAAACACTTGCGGGAGACCGTAAATCATGTCGACCTCCACCCACGACGAGACCCACGTCACCGACGGGGCTCTTTCGGATTTCGAGCGCGCCTGCGCCTCCTACAACCGGGCGCTCGCCGCGGAACTCCTTCCCGCCATGGGGTGCACCGAACCCATCGCGCTCGCGTACGCCGCCGCGATTGCGGGCGCGCGTCTCGGGGGTTTGCCCGATACGGTCGACGCGGAGGTTTCGCGCAACATCGTGAAGAACGTGAAGAGCGTCGTCGTACCCAACACGGATGGGCTCCGCGGCATCGAAGCGGCCGTGACGGCGGGCTTTGCCGTCTCGCGCCCCGAAGCAGGGCTTCAGGTGCTCTCCGTCGTTTCGGACGAGGAAAAGGCGATCGTGCACGAACGCATGAACGCGCCCGACCGGTGGCCCGTTCGCGTTCACGCGACCGAAGAACCCGACGTCTTTTTCATCAAGGTAACGGGGACGCGCGACGGGAAAACCGTTTCGGTCACGATCCGCACCTGTCACACGAACGTCACCCGCATCGAAGAAAACGGCGTGACGGTCTTCGAAGAAGGGGACGCCCATGCGGAAGAGACTTCGGGCGAACACTGGAGCATTGCGGCGTTGATCGCCGCGGCGCGCACGATGCCCTTGGATGCGGCGCGCCCCTTGCTCGAGCGTCAGATCGCGATGAACATGGCGATCGCCGAAGAAGGTCTCAAAGGCGGCTGGGGCGCCCGGGTGGGTGCGGTTCTTTTGAAGCGCAATCCCGACGACCCCGCCGTCAAGGCCCGCGCCTGGGCGGCTGCGGCCTCGGATGCCCGCATGAACGGGTGCGAACTTCCCGTCGTCATCGTCTCGGGAAGCGGCAACCAGGGGATCACCGCGAGCGTTCCCGTCGTCATTTTTGCCGAGAGCCTCAAGTCGGACGAGGAGGCGCGCCTTCGTGCGGTGCTCCTTTCGGACCTCGTCACGATCGCCCTGAAGCAGGGGATCGGGAAGCTTTCCGCCTACTGCGGCGCCGTGAGCGCGGGCTGCGGGAGCGGCGCGGGGATCGCCCTTTTGAAGGGCTACGACGACCGTGCGATCGAGAGCGTCATCACGAATGCGCTCGCGATCACCTCGGGTCTCATCTGCGACGGCGCCAAGTCCTCGTGCGCCGCGAAGATCGCCATGAGCGTCGAAGGGGCGCTCGTCGCACTCGACATGGTGAAAAACGAACAGGTCTTCCGCGAAGGGGACGGGATCGTGCAACACTCCGTCGACGAGACGGCCGAAGCGGTCGGGCGCATCGCAAGCCGCGGCATGGTCTCGACCGACCGCGAAATCATTCGCGTGATGTTGGGCGAAAAGTGACCGCAGCCGAAAGCTTGACACCCATCTGAACCGAAAGCCCGGGCGGCGCACCGCTCGGGCTTTTCACATGTGGCTTTTTGCGTCTGCTGCCGGGGGGGGGCTTTCCGGAGGAGCCCGAAAAAACGAAGGCCTTTCCGTTGTCCGCAGGATCGGGCAGAGCTGCGGGAAGGAAAGGCCTCTCTCGGATGCGAAGCGGCGGCGTCTTAGCGGCGCAGATACTTCGACTTCAGAAGCTGCTTCGGACGGACCGAATCGGGCGAGGGGGGAATCGCGTCGAAGTCGATCGATTCGATGAGCTTGCGGAGTTCTTCGGCGCGGTCGCCGTAGAGCTCGAGCACCATCGCGAGCATCGTTTCCGTTACCTTTTCGGGCGTCATCGGAACGCTGCCGAGCATGATCGAGAGGAAGAACCCGTGGAAGGCCATGAGCGTGCAGTATGCTTCGGCGCGCGGGAGGTTCGAGGAAAGGACGCGTTCGCCCGCGTCGTACCAGAAGCGACCGATGGGCGACAAGCGGCTCGAGTCGCTGTGGTGCAGGCTCATCAGCACGATGCCGATTTCCTTCCACATCGGGTGGCGGTCGCGGTCGTAGATGAACCAGATGTAAAGGGCCGGCAGGATCGAATCTTCGAACGTGAAGCCCGCATCGCGGAAGGGCTGCGAGAAGCGCACGACGTCGTCGGCGAGGTGGTTCGCGTACTCGTCGATGAGGCCGTTCCAGAGGGCCTGCTTCGTCGGGAAGTGGTAGAGAACCGCGCCCTTCGAGAGGTTGAGTTCGCCCGCGATCGCGGCGTGCGACGCGGCTTCGAGACCGCCCGCAAGGATCAGACGGCGGGCGGCGTCGAGCATGTCGCGGCGCGACCGGTCGCCTTTGCGCATGTAGGGACGAACCCGTCGAAATCGAGCTTGCGGCGCCGCCCGCCCGGTCGCCTTTGCGCATGTAGGGACGAAGGCGGGAGTACGTGGAGTGCGGGTAAGCATGGTGTTCTTTTTCTTGAAGTGGCGACCCAACGGGTGGGCAAAAAATTACAAAGTAATTATGACCGATTTCCCGGTTTTCGTGCGGATTTTTCCGCACGGTGTTCGGGAATTTTAAAGTATTGCGTTGAGTATTCGGGTTTACGGGGATCTTCGAAGATCGCGCAAAACTACCTATCGGGGTGGTACTTAACCTTTATAGGGTATGGAAAAGTAATTTTGCTGTAATTTTGTTGTAATTTCAAGCCCGGAGGTCGTTTCGTTGCGAGAGCTCAAGCGGGCACGCGTTGCCCGAACCTGCCCGACCCTTGATCGGGATCGTATTTCAGGCCGATATACAGGAAAACGAGCAGAACGGCCCGCGAACCCTCTGGCAAAATGTTTCCTAACGGTCGGGCCGCAAGCCCGACACCCGATACGTCCCGGCCGAGGACTCGGTCGGGGTTTCGTTTTCCGGGGCGGCTGCCCGCTCTTTTTTCGGAGCATCCGCCCGTTGTCTGATTCAGGAGGTACATTCCAATGGCTGAAGAACAGAAGACCGCTCCCGCCGCGGCCGCTCAGGAACCCGTCGTTCATCGTCTGATCGTCTCGCTCGTCGGCGGTCAGGAATTCACGCTCAACGCCGTGACGAACTCGACCGACATCCCGGCCGACTACGTCGCCTTCATCAACGCCTGGCGCGAAAAGAAGGACGTCTGGTTCTCGCCCAAGAACGACCCGCACTTCGGCGTTCGCGTGAAGGACGTCTCCATGTACCGCTACCTCACGGGCCGTCTGCAGCCCAAGCAGGAAGCTCCGGCTGCGGTCGAACAGGGCGCGAAGGAAGAAGCGAAGTAATTTCGCTCGTTCGCTCGAATGAAAAACCCCGCTCGGGTACCACGACCCGGCGGGGTTTTGTTTTATCGGAGCTGCGGTCCTCGACGGAGTCCCCGAGGCTCAACCCCGGGGGAGGGTTGAGAGCGCTCAGGGCTTTTCGAGCATGTCAAGCGTATCGAGCGTCGTCCGGGATTCGGTCTCGCTCTTCGCCCCGGGCGCAGTCGCCGCGGGTTCGTCCGCAGGTTCAGTTGCCGCAGCCGCATCGGGCGCGCGGCGGAAGGTTTCCCTCAACGTCCCGTTCAAAAGGACGAGCGTTGTGTCGTCGACCGCCTCCACTTCATAGATGCGGATGAAGGGGGTCGTCATGCCGTTTCCGATGCTCTCCCCTTCCATCGTCAGGCGCTTCCCCGCGGCATCGAGCGACCAGCGCTTCACTTGGAGCGTTGCGGCGTTCACCGTGCGCGCCGCCCCGGTCGATTCGAACACGTACCCCCAGTCGTTTCCGGGCTGGCCTGGGATAGGCGCAAGCCACGTACCCGCGAGCTTTTCGAGTACGGCGCGGTTTTCGGCCGTGGCTTTGACGGACGACTGCGCGGCAGTCGCTGCCGCCGTTTCCGGATCCGCCTCGTGGTTGAAGGCGCAACCCGCAAGAAGCGGAGACGTGAAGACCGCCGCGGCGAGAAGGAAGAAGGCGTTGCGCACAAAGGGCGAACGCTTGCGGTTCGAAGAGTGTTCGGTACGGGACATGGCGGCGAGCTCGGGAAAAGAGGATCGAAGAGAAAACGAAGCAAAGTTCGAAGCGATTGTCCTACGGGCGTCTTTTACACGAACGGGGCGTGCGCGCTGTGTGCGACACGCCCCGGGCGGGGATGTTCGAGCGTCAAAGCTTCGGAATTTTCGACGTCTCGGGACGGCCTGAGATCACATCATCAGGACTTCGGAGCTTCGGCGGGGGCGGGAGCCGGGGCGGGGGCTTCGGCCGCGGGAGCGGGCGTTTCAGCCGCAGGAGCAGCAGGCGCTTCGGCCGGAGCCGGGGTCGTCTGAGCCGCGGGAGCGGGTTCGGTCGCGGGCGCCGTCGGAGCGGACTGTTCGCACCCGGCAAGAGCCGTCATGAGAAGCGCCGAGAGTGCAACGGTCGAGAGGATGGTCTTCTTCGATTGCTTGAGCATGGTGTACCTCATTGGTTTTTGTCGGGACAGGGGAGAAGAAAGCGGGAAGCCGTCGGAGAGGGTGCTTCGCACGCTTTCGTCTGCGTCTATGTGTCTACATTAAGCCCGATCGGATTCCTTGCGGGTGTCGCGAGGCAACGAGCCGCAACCGAATGTTTCCGCCTTACGGCCCCCGCCCGAAGGCATCTGCGGGGGGCGGAAAAGGGCACTTCGGGGGCTTCACCGTATATCCGAGCTTCCCGATCGGGGGCTTTCAAGGTCGCGAGCGAATCGTGCCATGGGCGACTCGGCCCCGCCGACCTTCCGTCACAGTTTTGTAATTTTGAGAGAGAAATGTCGGAAAAATGTCGGAGGGCGGACGGGGAAGTCGGAGGAAGTGTCAACGCGTTGCGAGCTCGATGCGCCGGTGGGCTTCCGAGGCGTGCCACCCGTCGGCGGTTGCATGGTGAAGCTGAAGCGTGAAGGGAAGCGTCAGCCGTGCGGGGTCCGCGGCGGACGGTCCGAACTTTCCCATCGTGACGACGGGACGCAGGTACCGGAAATTGGGGAAATTCACCTGAAAGCCCGTGTAGGCCGTCCAGGGGATCATCGAAATCGGCACGTTGTTGGGCGGAATCGATCCTTGGGGGACCATGCGCGGCGACCGGCCGAACCGCTCGATCGTCTCGCGGTATAGGGCGACGAAATCGGTCTCGTCCTCGACCCAGGGAAGCCAAAGGGACATGAAGGTTTGGGTTTCGGGATTCATGTGCGTGAAATTCGCGCCGACCCGAGACCAGACGCCCGGTATGTCATCCTTGCTCTCGCTCTTGCCGTCGGGCGAGCGTTGACCGGTGCACCAATCGAATCGGAATTCGGGAAGGTCGGGAGCGTTCATGACGCCGAGAACGGCGTGCATGAGAAGCACATAGAGGGGCACGCCTTTGGAGCGGTGTCGCGCCACGGCGCCCGTCACGTCGAGCGGCACGGTCATCGCGAAGGTGCAGGGGACGGCCTGGGTAAAGGCGCGGAAATGGTCGGCGCGGGGAAGGCGATCGAGGTCAACGGGCTCCAGACGAGCGGCTGCGTTGGAGAAAGCGGATGGGGAGGCAGTCATGGGTCGGTGAGGGTCGAGGTTTCGAAAGCCCGAAGTCTACCACCCGCGTGATGGCCTTCCCTCGGAGCTGGCCTCGGGCGGACTCCGCGGACATCTTCACCACGGGACACAGACCCAATCTCGAGGGAGAGGAGGAACACCATCTCAGTTTGTTTACGGTGCTACTTTTCGGTTCGTTTGAGAGAATACGACGGTTCGAAGACGAGGCTCGTCGCATGACGCTCGGGATCGCGGTCGGTGCCGCAATACTGCACGCAAGCGTTTCGGACCGGTGCGTTGTTCGCATCGAAGGATGTTCTCCGAGAAACGAAGCCCCGACGGACAACCTCCGAAACGGTCGGAAAAGGGAAAATCCGGAGCGCCCGAAAAAGCAAAACCCCCGGCCGCTTCCGTCGGTCGGGGGATTGATTTCATGGTGGAGCACGTCGGACTCGGAGGCCGTTCGTGCCCGTGCGCAGCGAGTTGATCCCTTACGCTGCTTCCGTTTCGGGCTTCCGAGCGGAGGCGTCGAGTCGGTCGAAGAAGGAAGGCGCTTCGCCTTCTTCGCGCCAGTTCACAAAGACCGACGCGAGGATCGGACCCGTCACGTTGTGCCAGAGGGCGCCGATCGCGGACGGAAGCGCCGCCATCGGGTTCGCAGCAAAGTGCACGGTCGCAAGCGCCACGCCCAGGCCCGAATTCTGCATGCCGACTTCGATCGCCATGCACTTGCGCTTCGCAAGGCCCATGCCCGTGGCCTTCGCGAGGAGATAGCCGAAGGCAAGACCCATGGCGTTGTGGAGGCACACCGCCGTGAAGACGAGGAGGCCGGCGTTCAGGAGCTGCTTTTGCGTACCTGCCACGACCGCAGCGGCGATCAGGACGATGGCGGTCACGGAAACGAGCGGCAGAGCGGCGACGACGTTGTCAAGCTTCGAGCCGAGCGCCTTGTGAACGAGCACGCCCGCAGCGATCGGAAGAAGGATGATCTGCACGATCGAGAGGAACATCGCGGTCGGGTCGACGGCCAACCATTCGCTCGCGAAGAACCACATGAGGGCGGGCGTCGCAAGAGGCGCAAGAAGCGTCGTGCACGAGGTGATCGTGACGGAAAGCGCCACGTCGCCGCGGGCGAGGAACGTCACCACGTTCGAGGCGGTGCCGCCCGGGCAGCAGCCGAGCAACATCAGACCCACCGCGAGTTCGGGCGGAAGGTTGAGAACGAGGCAGAGGACGTAGGCCGAAACGGGCATGATCACGAACTGCCCGAGAACGCCCAGGGCGACGTCGCGCGGACGGCGCACGACTTCACGAAAGTCGTCAGGTGAGAGCGTAAGACCCATCCCGAACATCACGACGCCAAGCAGAATCGAAATGTAGGGGGCAATGAGTTTGCAGGTTTCCGGGAAAATGAAGCCGATCACGCCCGCAATGACGACGAGGACGGCAAAGAATTTGTTGGCCAAACGGCTGAGCGTAGCGAAAACCTGCAACATTGTTGTTACTCCTTACTAAATCCCGGTCGTTTTGCGGCCGGGAACCCAAAGCGGAAGTTCATTCGGGTCATGTCAATGGTTCCAAAGGTGAGGGGGTGAGCCCTCGGTGAGAAAGTCCCGCGAGCGGGCCTTCGGGCCGCCCCGTGATGGAAAGGATTCGGGCGGCTGCGGGCACTCAAGTTGCGTCGCGGTTCTTTCAATCTATCGGAGGGATATAATTTCGTGTTCCGCGTTTTCAGGGCGAAGTGCACGAAAAAAACGGAATTCGTCCGAGTCCTGCGTCCGCGCAAGAGGGCTCGGCGGATTGGATTAGGCGAAATGTCGAGTAAGGGGATTCGACTTTTTCCTTATGCGCTGCGGAAGGCCGAACGGAAGGCCGCGCACCGCACTTCCCGTCGCGGTACCATGCCTGCATTTCAAGTCACCCTGAGTCGCCTCGAATCGCCCCGAAGATCTTCACCCCCGGAGGAATGCTCATGGACACCCGTCGAAATCCTTTCACGCCCCGCCGTGGAGCGGAGCCTCCCGTACTCGCAGGCCGCGACGAAGCGCTTGCGTCCGCGCTCACGGCCTGCGGCAGGCTCCTCCAAGGCCGCTCGGGTCGCCCCGTGCTTCTCATCGGTGATCGCGGCATGGGGAAAACCGCGCTTTTGCGGGCGATTGCACGAGAAGCGTCGATGTACGGGTTTGTCGTATCGAGCATCGATTGCCCGAAGGACGAGAGCGAAAGGGACCTCGCGGCTCTGCTCGCTCCGAAGATTCGGGCGGCGGCGACGTGGCTTCTACTTTCCGATGGTTTCGGAAGCGCCGAGGCCGACGAATTCCTTTCTGCTCTGTGTCGGTTCGAGGCGACGTACGGGGTCGGGGAGGGCGACAGCTTCGACCGGTTCGAACCCGACGAAGATCCTTTCGATGTAGTCATAACAGGCAGCCTCGAAGTCGATCTCCCGGAGCTGTTCGAAGCGCTCGGGTATGCGTTTCATGCAGCGGGCCGCGGTTGGTTTATTGCACTCGACGATCTTCAGCTGTTGAATGCAGAAGACCTCGCCGCGCTTCTGGCCGCCGTTCATAGGGTCGGGCAGCTCGAATTGCCTGTTATGTTCGTTGCTACGGGCCTCCCGCAGATTTTGCGGATGACGGGCGACGCGAAATCCTATGCCGAACGACTCTTTCGCTTTTGCAAGCTCGGGCCTTTGGACCTTGAAGCCGTGCGCCGCGCGATCGTCGAGCCTCTTGAAGCGTTTACGGTTTCGGGCACGACCGTGACGGAGGAGGCTCTCGAGCTCTTGGCTCGCGAAACACGGGGGTATCCGTTCTTTCTTCAGATGTGGGCTTCTGCGGCTTGGAAGGCTTGGTGCGAGCGGACGGCCGGCGGCGGACCGGAAGCGGTACGGGAAGCAAATACCCTCACGGCAGCGGACTTCGAGGCGACGCGTGCCGAGGCTCTTCGCACCTTGGATCGGGACTTCTACGCGGAGGCGCTCGACGGGGCGACGGCTGCGGAAATGGCGCTGCTTGAAGTGATGGCGGAAAAGACGGCCGAGAGCGGCTCCGAAACGTGCTCCGCGGCCGATGTGGCGACGCTTCTTGGAAAAACAGAGGGCGAGCTTTCACGCCAAGTGACACGCATGACGAAGAAAGGACTTATTTACAGACGCGTGCCCGGAGTTCTCGCGTTTTCGGCCCCGCTTGCGGGCGCTTCGATCCTGTGGCAGAAGACGGGTCGATGAGCTCGCAGCCCGCACAAACGACGGCAGGAAAAGGAGGACGAAGCGGGACAAAAAGGAACGAAGCGGAAAGCGAAAAACGGAAAGCCGCCCGTCGGACGCATGGATCGCATCCGAACGGACGGCTTCTTGAGTGCTACACCCCGTGCGCGTTTCGGGACGACGCGCACGGAGGGTTCGTACTTCCCTTACTTACTGAGGGCGTACTTCGCAGCGTGTTCGCCCGCGCGGCGGCCGAACACCACGGTGTCGGCGACGGCGTTGCCGCCCAAGCGGTTGAAGCCGTGCACGCCGCCCGTCACTTCACCCGCAGCGTAAAGGCCCGGAATCGGACGGCTCTGGATGTCGAGCACTTCGCTTTCGGTCGAGATGGCAACGCCGCCCATCGTGTGGTGAATGCCGGGTGCGACGGCGACGGCGTAGAACGGAGCCTTGTCGATCGAGAGCGGCATGTCGGCGCGCCCGAACGCTTCGTCCTTGCCGGCGGCACGGTAGGCGTTGTAGTCGGCGAGCGTCTTTTCGAGGGTTTTCGGATCGGCCCCCATCGCCTTCGCGAGCCCTTCGACCGTATCGGCCTTGCGAAGCATCCCGAGGTGGTCGTACCCGCGCACCATCTTCGCCTTCTTGTAGAGCTGGCTGTCAAAGACCAACCACGCGGAGCGTTCGGGCTGCGCGAGGATCGCGTCCGAAGCGCGGTCGCGGGTCGTGAGTTCGTTGACAAAGCGTTCGCCCTTGACGTTCACCATCACGGCACCCACGCCGCGAACGGTTTCCGAAATGAGGATGCGGCTTTCCTTGCCGACCGTCGGGTGCGCCTGCACCCAGTCGATGTCGGTCGCGGAGGCGCCGATATCGAGCGCCATGCGAAGGCCGTCGCCCGTGCTCGTCACGTTGTTCGAGCTCGTCATGCCCTTAAAGGTCGGGCGGTAGAAGCTCACCATCTCGTTATTCATCCCGAAGCCGCCCGTCGCGAGCACGACGGCCTTGGCGGCCAACTTGTAGTAGCCCGAGTGCTTGCCGTGCACGATGACGCTTTCGATCTTGTGGTCGGCGTCGAGGTTGATCTTCACGACGCGGGAATTCACGCGGGCGGGAACGCCTTCCTTTTCGGCCGCGGCGCGAAGGACGTCGATGATGTGCGGCCCCACGGAACTCCCGTCCGCCGGACGGTGCGTACGGTCGTGGGCGGCGCCGCCCGAGCGCTTCAGGTCGTCCATGTTGGCGCCGAGCGACTCGAGCCATTCGATCCCGGCAGCGCTTTCTTCGGCGAGAATGCGAACGAGTTCGGGGTCGTTCTTGCCGCGGCCGCCCTTCATCGTGTCGGCGATGAAGGATTCGACCGTGTCGTGAACGCCCTTTTTCGCCTGCTGCTTCGTGCCGACGGCGTTGTAGCCGCCCGCGGCGAGCATCGAGTTGCCGCCCGAGAAGGCGTGCTTTTCAAGAAGGAGCACGTTGGCGCCCGCGCGCTTCGCGCTGATCGCGGCGTTGTAGCCGGTGCTCCCGGCACCGATCACGACTACGTCGACCGTTTCGCGTGCCGGAGCGGCAAGCGCGGCGGCGAGCGCCTTTTCGTCGATACGTTCGTCCCAGGAACCTTCGCCCGCCTTGCGAGCGTCGGTCGCCTTCGCGCTCTTGTCGGTCTTCGACGCGAACGGCATCTTCATGTCGAAGGAGTGGCAGTCGTTGCAGGCGAGCTTCGGCTCTTCGTGCGCCTTGTGGCAGGAGGTGCAGTTGATGTTGCCGAGGTGCGAAGCGTGCGGATTGAAGGGAAGGTTCTTCGACTTTTCGGCGAGCGCCTTGTAGCCGCCGTGGCAGGTGTTGCACTTCGCGTTCAAGTCGCGTTCGTCGTCGGGAACGGCGGCGGCCGTGACGGTATTCGTGTCGTGACAGACGGCGCAGCCGCCCATCTTGGAATGGAACGAGGCGAGGTCGGCGCCCGCGGCAAAGGCCGAGCCCGCGAGGGCGAAGCCGAGCGCGGCAATCAAAGTTTTCAGTTGGAACATGGGGGTCTCCGTTGAGTGTTGGGGCAAATGGAGAACGTCGCAAGCTTCGAGAGCCTCAGGAGCTTCGGTGCGCTTCGACGTTCTTCACGGTGAGCGCACTCTACGACTTTCGACGTACGCGTCGCTTCGAAAAAACTTAACGAAGACTTAAGCGGGGTGTTGAAACATCCTCCGGCACAACCCGGGGCTCAACCGAGATCCGATCGAGATGCGCCCCCGACATCGGCCGCCCGAACCTCACCCGATGCGACCGCCCCGCCCGAGAAAATCCAGAAAATCCCGCGCGGCCCCCACGGGCGGACGCGCTGCGGCGTAGGCAAAAACGAGCGGGCGCAGGGCCCAGGGTTCTTCGATGCGTACGACGGCGAGCTTTTCAAGCCCGCCGAAGGGGCGAAGCGCCGACCGCGGAACGACCGCAATCCCCGCGCCGTCGAGAACGAGCCGAAGCATGAGGGAAAAGGAGGGCACCTCGACGACGGGTTCGTACCGAAGACCGAGCGCGCGGGTGCGCTCCCGCATCGCGCGTCCCATCGGGGCGGTTTCGGGGAGGCCGACATAGGGGAAATCGATAATGTCTCGAAGCCGTACGGACTCTTCCCGCGCGAGCGGATGGTCGGGGTCGGCGACGAGCACGTGGCGGTCCACCGTGAACGGCACGACGTGCGCTTCGGGCTCGAATTCGCGGGCCGCGCGCTCGACGGAAAAGGCGAGATTCGCCTCGCCCGCCAACACCGCTTCCACGGCGGCGCGGCTTTGCCGCTCGAGAAAAACGAGCCGCACCGAGTGTTCGCGCAAAAAAGCGCCTACGGCGGGAAGCAGGTGGTTTTGAATGCCGGACGTATTGGAGGCGATTCGCAGAACCGGGCGGCTCCCCGGTTGAAAGGCGGCGAGCGCCGACTCCATTCGGGCGCTCGTTGCGAGCACGTCTTCGGCAAGCGGCTTCAAGGCGTGGCCGGCGCTCGTCAACGCGAGGCCCCGCGCTTCGCGAACGAAAAGCGGGGTGCCGACTTCGGCTTCGAACTTCTTGAGTCGCTGGCTCAGGGCCGCGGTCGAGCGGCCCGATTCGACGGCGGCGGCAGCCATGTTGAGCGTGCGCGCGAGCGCGAGAAACATGCGTAGGTCGGTGAGGTCGTAATGCATGGCGGGTCGAAATGGTGCGGGTCGACGAACGAAACGGGGCCGCTCGTCCTCCGGCCCGCAGGCGGTGGTCGATGCGGAAAGTATACGGGAGAGCGCTCAAGCGGCGGAATCGGGCAATGTTCGCGGATATTTCGCCTCAAGCAACGCGGTTGGAAATTGGTAGAATTTATGCATTTCCGCCGAACACTAGAAATTCCTTATGTCTTCCGACACGCTCGACTTTCAGCCGCTCACCCCCGCAAGCCGTTCGCTTCTTGAAACCTACCTGCCCGCGGGCGGCAGAGGCGACTGCAACCTTTCGATCGTGTCGCTTCTGACGCGCGGGATCGAGCGGGGTGTGGCCGCGGCGCAGGCGCAGGGCGCTCTGTGGCTTCGCACCGTGTCGATTTCGGTCGAGGAACCGGTCTACTACCTCCCGATCGGCACGAACCTCACGGCCGCGCACGTCGAGATGCTCGAAGGTATTGCGGCAAAGGAAGGCGGCACGCCTCTTCGCCTCTACGGGCCCGTCGACGATCTGCTGCGTGCCGTCAAGCGTGCGGTGCCCGAGCGGCGCTTCCGCGTCGTGTCGAGTTCGGGCGACTGGGACTACCTCTACCGGCGCGATCGCATCGAAACGCTCGAGGGGCGCGCGATGGCGAAAAAGCGCAATCTCGCGAAACGCTATCGCACCGCGAACCCCGAAGCGGTTTTCCGTCCCTTCGTGCGCGAAGACGGCACGGTCGACGAGGAAACGATCGCACGGGCCCTCGAATTTCTCGACGTCTGGTACGCAACCGAAACCGAGGGCGGGGCGCTTTCCGCGAGTCTCGAAGAAGAGCGCGCCACGATCCACCGCGCCTTTTCGCCCGACATCGCTCCGGCACTTTTCGGGGGCGTCCTCTTTTCCGACGGGACGCCCGAAGCGCGCGTCGACGGCTTTTCCTACGGCGCACGCTTGACGCCGCGGATGGCGGCCGTGCACATCGAAAAGGGCCGTCGCGACCCCGGCGTCTATCCCGCGCTCTCCTCGGCCTTTGCGGCGTCTCTCCCCGAAGCGATTCGCATCCTCAACCGAGAGGAGGACATCAACGTCCCGGGGCTGCGCCGCGCGAAATTGCAGTGGGCGCCGCTCGGCGACGTGCAAAAAGGGGTTCTCGAACTTCTCTCGCTCTGATTCGTCGCGAGAAGGGAAGCGCCGCCCCGACCGAATTCCAATCAAATCCCGTTCGAATTCCATCCGAACTGCGTTCGAGATTCGTCCGACCCGTAAAAGAAGAAGGCGGCTGCCGCAGAGAGAAGCCGCCTTTTCGAGGTTGTCGATCGGAATCGCGCGGCGTCCGTCCGACGTCGTCAGATCCGCTGCGGGTCGGCCTCTTTCGTTTCGACCCGACCCGTGGAGCAGGTATCCACGTACGCGAGCGACGCGAGCTCCCGGGCGGACGCGGGGATGTCGTTGCAATTGTCGTAGGTCGAAAGGAGCACCTTCGCGCCCGTGTCGCGCAACGCCTTGAGCGCTTCGGCGGGAAGGTCCGCCGACACGACGACGAGTTCGATCCCGTAGCGACGCACGAGCTCGGGGTCCGCCGTGTCGACCGCGACGTTCGGGACGCCCGCCAATTTGGCCGCCACGTATTGGTCGACGTTCCGCACTTCGACGAGCAGCTGATCGGGCAGCGGAAATTCGTCGAGAAGCTTGCGGTAGCGGTTCGCCTTGTCGGTGACGAGCACGCGCTCGGGGTGATTTTCAAAAACGGGTACGAGGTCTTCGAGAAGAATCGGCGTGTACTTTCCGTCGATCGTCCGTTCGCGCACGTCCGACGCGGTGGGAGGAATCTCAAACTGCTCGGGGTGGCCCGTCATCGCATTGAATTCCTTCACGCGGTGGGCGGCAAAGTAGCGGTTGTCGAGCGTTCGGCGCAGGTCGAGCTCGACGAAGCGAAATCCCCCTTCGAGCGAGGCCGCAAGCGCTTCGCGGGAATTCGTGTAGGTGAAGCCGTCGATTTCTCCGCCCGCATGCGCGATGAGGTCGACGGCGGACGCTTCGGGGAGCCGATCGCAGAGCGTGCAGGAGGGTTCGATCTCGTAGAGCCCCCA
Source organism: Sutterella megalosphaeroides (assembly GCF_003609995.1). Lineage (NCBI taxonomy): Bacteria > Pseudomonadati > Pseudomonadota > Betaproteobacteria > Burkholderiales > Sutterellaceae > Sutterella > Sutterella megalosphaeroides. The sequence goes on along the minus strand of NZ_AP018786.1, from coordinate 1,691,740 downwards.
GTCGACGATTTTGGTAAAGCCCGCTTTCGTTTCGAGTAACGCAAAGGACGCGACGAAAAGGACCGCACCCGCCGCGGCGGTTCGACAAAGAAAGCGTATCGCTTTTCTCATCCTCCCTTGGCCGCAGGACGCGCGTTCGGGCGGCATCTCGCCTTGGGGATGACGGCGCAAAGCGCCGGGTATGTCTTCTTCTGTGGTCGAACGGCGGGTCATGGCGGTCGGGGTCGAAATGCGTGCGGGAAAACGGGGAGGGCGCGGCGGTCGGGAAAAGTGCCTGAACGGTTGTTCAATCCTCGGTGCGCTATTCTAACGAAATTCGCGGGGTGTACGGCGGTCAACTGCCGTCAAGGTCGAGGGAAGCGGGGCGGTGCGTGAAAAACAACGGGAAAACGGAAAAAAGCGGGCGCAAAACAGCGGAAAGCCCCCGCTTAGGGGAAAAGCGGAGGCTCGTGAGGGGGCGCTTACTTCGCGCGCCGTTCGTCTTCGAATCGTGTCCGAATAGCGCGCCTCAGGCCTTCTCGGCGGTTGTGTCGTTCGTGTCCTTCGTTTCGTCGGACGACTCCCCGAGCGCGAAGCGCACGGCTTCTTCCGCATGGATGAGCGTCGTGTCGAAAACGGGAAGGTCCGTATCTTCTTGCGTCACGAGAAGTCCGATTTCGGTGCAGCCGAGAATCACGCCCTCGGCGCCGCGACGGCGCAGGTCCTCGATGATGCGCAGGAATTCGGCCTTCGATTCGGGACGAATCGTGCCGAGGCAGAGTTCGTCGAAAATGACGCGGTTCACAAGATTGATGTCCTCGGGCGACGGGATGAGGACGTCGAAATTCTGCGCTTCGAGGCGACACTTGTAGAAGGCCTCCGTCATCGTGTACTTGGTGCCGAGAAGGCCTACCTTTCGGATCCCGCGGCGCGCGAGCGCGGCGCCCGTCGCTTCGGCGATGTGAAGAAGCGGCACCGTGACGGCACGCGCGACTTCGGGCGCGACCTTGTGCATGGTGTTGGTGGCAATGAGAATCACGTCCGCCCCCGCCGCTTCAAGTCCGCGCGCGGCCTCGGCGAGGATTTCCGCCGCCCGGGCCCAGTCGCCCGAGCTCTGGCAGCGTTCGATTTCTTCGAAGTCGAGGCTCCGAAGGACGATTTGCGCGGAATGGAGCCCGCCCAGACGGCCGCGTACGAGTTCGTTGATGACCTTGTAGTACGTGACGGTGGATTCCCAGGACATGCCGCCGAGAATGCCGATGGTTTTCATGAAAAGTCTCCTTCTTCTTATTCGTGCGAGTCGCGTACTGACGTACGCGCGGAGCGCCTCGGAACGGGCGTCCGAGAACCATCGTAGCGCAGGCGTTCCCGCTGCGGAACCGAAGGAAGGAGGATTGAACGATCGGCAACGGGTGCGACGTTTCGTTACGGTCGTCCGACGACCGGATCGTTCTCCCCGATCGGCGGGCTTTCCGCCGGGGACGGTCTCACAGGACCTCGGACGCGGCAGATGCTTCGGCGGCGAGCGTTTCGAGTTCGCTTGCAAGCGCCCGGGCGGCCTCCCGGTGCGCGTCCGATACGGCACCCGAAGTCGCAATGCCTTCGAGCCAAAGCCCGTCCGCGGCACAGCGCACGAGGTAGGCTTTGGTCGAGCGGTCCGTCGGGTGAGCGCGCTCGAGCATCCGTTGAAGTCCGAGATTCCAGAGGTTCCCGAGCTCGCCCGAGGAGAGCATGAGGCGCATCAACGCCGCAAAGCGTGCGTTCGTTTCCGTGAGGGCATGCTTCACATAGACGCGCGTCACAAGATAAGGAGCGGGGTCGCCCCGCTCGATCGCCGCATCGACGTCGCGCTCCATATCCTCGGTGAGGAGTTCGACCACGGCCGCAAGGAGCGCGTGCTTGTTCGGGAAGTGGTGCACGATCCCGCCCGTCGTGACGTCGGCGCGCTTTGCGACCTCGGAAAACCGCACCCCCTCGGCGCCCGCCGTGCTCGCGAGCTCCTCGGCGACCTCAAGCACCCGGCGACGCACTTCGGCGGGTTTCTTGGGGCGCTTGTGGGCGTTGCGGGCATTGCGTCGGGATGCGTCGTTCGATGCGGTCATGGTCTGGTTTTGCGAGCTTTCCGGTTCCGACATCGGGGTTTCCGGGGCGAGAGTCGAGGAAGAGAGGAAGAAGTCTACCGCGAAGTCACCGCTCGTCCGTCATACGTCGCCATACACCGTCATGCGCAACGCGTTCGGGGCGCACCAACGAAAAAGCCCCGGCGTCGCATGAGGCCGAGGCTCGCGGTGAGGAAGCCGCTCTTTCGTTCGTTCTGCCGTAACGGCGGCGGCTTCCGAAATGGGAGTCCGTCGAGTGTACGCAGATCAGCGTTCCTTAATTCTGCGCCTACGCTCGCAAGCTCTACCAGAAGCCGAGCAAGCGAGGGAGCCGACGGGATTCATTTCCCAGGTTATCCGAATCGGTGGGAAAACGCAAGACCGCATGCGGGGTGCCGCCTCCTTCGCGGTGGCGGGCACTCACTTCCCGGCAAGCTGCAGAACGACTACGCCCGAGACGATGAGCCCGATGCCCGCAACGGTCCAGAGCGTGGGCGTCTGCGAAAAGACGACCCATCCGACGAGAAGCACGAGGACGTTGCCGAGTCCCGCCCAGAGCGCGTACGCGACGGCAACGGGCATCAACGTCATAACTTTTGAAAGGAGCACGAACGACACGGCGTAGAAAAGCAGCCCGCCGGCGGCCCAAGCCGGTTGCGAGAACCCCGCGGACTTTCCCAAGCAGGTCGTGCCGCAGACTTCGGAAACGATGGCGGCGGTGAGAAGCAGGTAGCCGTACACGACGAACCTCACGAAACAAAAGAAATAAAAAAGCGAAGCCCGAATCCTAACATAACGAGCGTTCGGTTTGTTTCGGGTGTCGAAAAAAGCCCCGCAGTCGGGACCGCAGGGCGCACGGGTGATCCGCCGCAGTAGGGACTCACTTTCGGGCCTTCCCTTTGCGAGTGGCTTTGGCGGTCTTTGCTTCTTCGGTTTCGGGCGCCGCCTTCGCCTTCCGGGCCTTCGGTCCCATCGCGAAGTCGATGAGGCGCACGACGCCCTCGGGCGACCGTTCGAGCGCGTCGGGAACAACCGCAAGCACGCGCTCGAGGAGCGTCGCGCGCGCCGCCTCGTAGGAGCGCTCGGGCGCGGGAAAGACGCGTTCGTGCCCGAGCTCTTCTTCGGGCCGCATGTAGGCGGCAAGCGGCCACCCGTACGGGCGCCCTCCGCGGGTGAGCTTGTATTCAAAGGAGGCCGTATAGAGGAAGGTTGCCGTCTGAAGGCGAGCGAGCGCGGCGGGCACGCCCTTCGGCTCGACGATGAGGTTCTCTTTGATGAGGGGTTCGGTGAGGCTTTCGCCGTGGGGGATCGCATCGAGCACCGCGAGGTCGACGGGTTTCAAGAGCTCTGCCTCGAGCATCTCGCGCGCGTCGCGCCCGTCGCGACGAACGCGCACGAAGTCGGGGAAAAGGTCGAGGTCGACGAAGCCCATCTTCCCGTCGAAGAGTTTCCCGTAGACGATCCGGTCGTCGAGCGCCACGTCCTGACGGTAGTACCAGGGGTTGACGCGCTGGTCGTTCGAAATCCAGATCGCGGGATCGGTGAGGTCCCGCAGCGAAAAGCCGGGGACGGGTGTCGAATAAAACGGCAGAAAGCCGATTTCATGCACGAGGGCCGCGATGTCGCGACCGCTGCGAACGGTGACGGGTGCACGCATGGCAGAGTGCCTCCGGTGAAGAGTGCTCGATGAACGATTAAGCAAAACGGCCGGAAACGGCGCCTCGGTGCGATGCACGGGTGAGAGCGTTTCCGGCCTTGGGCTTCGACGAAGCGCGGACGGTCCGCCCGGGGGCCGTCCGGAAAGGGCGAAGGGTGCTCGGGTTATTTACGGACGATGAGGATCGGCGCCTTCGTTTCGGCGGCGATGTGCATCGCGGTCGAACCCATCACGGCCGAGGAGAAGTTCCCGCGCCCGTGCGAGCCCATGACGAGCATGTCGAGGTTCTTGTCCGCGTATTCGGCAATCGCCACGGCGGCGTCGCCCGTCAAGTGACGCGCTTCGCAGGGAAGACCCGCCGCGCGGAAGAGGTCGACCGCGGGTCCGACGGCTTCTTCGAAGAGCTTTTCCTGACCGTCGTTGAATTCCTTTTCCGTCACGAGCGGCCCGATCGTATCGACCATGTAGGCCGAGGTCGAAAGGAGCGTATGGTAGGCGGGCGTCGCGTGAATGATTTCAAAGGTCGCGTTCGGGCCGAAGAATTCGGCGTTCGAGAGGACGTATTCGACGGCGGCAATGCCGTTTTCAGAGCCGTCGACCGCAATGCCCACCTTGACGTCGCTCGTTTCGGGAACGGGCGTGTCGTTTCGGATGAGAAGCAAGGGGGTCTTCGTGTGGGCCAAGACGCTCGTCGAAACGGAACCCAGGAAAAGGCCCTTCACGGGGTTGAGGCCGCGCGTCCCCATCACGATGAGGTCCGCCTCGGTGCGGTCGGCTTCTTCGGCAATCGCGGTGCCCGCGTCGCCGAGGATCACCTTTTCTTCGGGCTCGAGGCCCGAAAGGTCGACGTCCGCCTTGATAGCGTCGAACACCTTGCGGCCTTCGGCCTCGGAGGCCGAACGCACGGCTTGCAGGTCAAGAAACTGCATCACGGCCGCGGGAACCGAATGCTGAACGTTGACGAGGTCGATCGTCGGGCTCGAACCGAGCAGCGTCCGACGGGCGGCGAGGAACTGAAGGACTTTGCGGCTGTGGTTGCTGCCGTCGACGGGAACGAGAATGCGCATAGACTTACCTCCTGGGGTGAAAATCGGGCCGGAGAAGCTCGATTCCTTATTTCCATTCTGACATAACGCAGAGCGCGCGGCGCGCAGGACGCGCGGAGGAAAACCCGACGAAAGGCCGTCGAAACGCGTCTCTTTGCGCGGGAGCGCGTTTTCCAAGGCGTTTTAACATGGAAGACGGTTGGATTACGCCCGAGGGGAATGAGGGAGACTGCTTCGAGGAGCTGCGAGCGCGGAGCGAGGTAAGGTCGCGTGACGGTCGGGCCCTCGCATTGAACGTCGAACCGAACGTCGAACCGAACGACGATCGGTGCGGGGGTTTGGCTTTTGAGGGTTTTCGAGCGCCCGGAAGTCCTTCTTCTCCGACACGTCGGAAGAGCCCGAAAAACAAGCAAAAAAAAGACCCCGCTTGTTGCAGACGTCCCGTCCTCACGGACGAGTCGGAGCTGTGCGGGGTACGCTTGCCGCGGATCGTAGGACGAATGAATCGAATTGTCAAGGCACCGAGCGTTTTTTTCGGTTTTTCGTTCGAGTCTTCTGCTTTTTGACGCTCTTCGGTCGCCCCTCGCCCGCCGAGCACTCTTAAAATCGCCCGAGGCGCAAAGCTCGGCGGAATCGTTTAGGCAATAGGGCTTAGCTTCGTTGCCGAACATCATCAATTCGGTCGGGGCGGGCAAAAAAGTCGGGTAAACGGGTTGGGATGGGACCACGCCTACGAAGAATTCGTGCAAATTAAAAGCAACGGGAGACGCAAAACGCGCTTCCCGGAAACAAAGGGCGCCCTGAGGCGGAAACGTTTCAAGGCACCCGTCCCTCCCGAAGAACACGGGTTCGAAGGCGGGGCGCATTCGCAGATAGAGGCGCGGTGCGGATGAGTACCGGGTGGGAGACGGCAGTCGACGATCCCCGGGAAAGGCCAAACCGCCGAAACTCCGATCGAGGCGTCGGTCGGGCGTTGGGCGCGGGAGAAATACTTCCGCGACTCCCGAAAGTCCGCAGGGGCTTTTGGAGGAGCTATCGATCGCGACGACGCTCGCTTTCTCGGAGTGTGCCTCCGGGAGGGCGGCCGAAACCGCCATCGAGGGTTCCGGCAGGGCGTTTGTCGCATCGACCCTGCAGCCGGAATCCGCCCGAGACGCGGTCCTTCGGCCTCCGAAAGGAGAAGAAGTTGCATCGATACGCGATGCAGCTTCTTTTTTTTCATCTTTCGGAGACTCACCATGACGGAACTTCGTCGTGAAATCGGCCTCTTCGGAGGCATATCGGTCCTCGCGGGCATCATGATCGGCTCGGGGATCTTCTATATCGGCGGGATCGTGCTCGAGCGTTCGGGCATGAACTTGGGGCTCGCTCTTCTCGTTTGGATCGCGGGCGGTTTGATCACGCTCATGAGCGGCGTTTGCTACGCGGAATTGGGCGCGATGATGCCCAAGGCCGGCGGCTCGTACGTGTACCTTCGCGAAGCCTACGGCGAACGGACGGCCTTTGTGAGCGGCTTTTCGAGCTTCGTCCTTTCCGCTTCCGCGTCGATTGCGGCGCTCGCCGTCGCTTTTGCCGCGGCCCTCTCGACCGTTTTTCCGATGGGGCCCTGGGCGCAAAAGTTCCTTGCCGCAGGCACGATCCTGCTTCTGACGCTTGTGAACATCCGGGGCGTGCGCTTGGGTGCGGCCGTCCAGAATGTCTTCATGGTTCTGAAGCTCCTTCCGATCGCGGTGATTCTCGGTGCGGGGTTCATTCTCGGCGACGTTGAAACGCCGATTCTCACGATGCCCGAAGAACTTCCCTCCGTCGGGACGCTCCTTTCCACCGTGGCCTTTGCGGTCGTCGCGACCCTCTGGGCCTACGAAGGCTGGACGAACTTGAACAGCATCGCGGAAGAAATCAAGAACCCGCGCCGTACGCTCCCCTTGGCGATCATTCTCTCGATCGTCGGCGTCACGCTCCTTTACGTCCTCTTCAATTACTCGATCTTCCGCGTTTTGCCCTACGAAACGATTCGCGCCATGATCGAAGGGGGCGACTACTACCTCGGTCGCGAAGCGGCGAACGTCCTCTTCGGCACGTTCGGCGGCACCGTGGTCGCCGCGGCGATGATTCTCGCGATCTTCAATTCCCTGAACGGCTGCGTGATGGTCTTCCCCCGCGTCTACTACGCGATGGCGCGCGACGGCGCGATGGTGCGAGCGCTCGGCACGCTGCACGGCAACTTCCGTACTCCGGTGAACGCGCTTCTCGCTTCCGCCGCCATCTCGATCGGTCTTGTCTTCATGCGCGACCTCGGGGGGCTGACGAGCCTTGTCGCGGTCTCGGGGATCATCTTCAACGGTCTTACGTTCTACGCCGTGATTGTTCTGCGTCGTCGCTACCCCACGATGGAACGCCCCTACAAGGTCTGGCTCTATCCGTACCTCATCTGGGCCGTGATCGCCGTGATGGTCGGGCTCCTCGTTTCGACCCTCCTCGAAGACCCCTTCACCGCGATGCTGAACCTCATCGTTCCGGCGATTGCGCTCGTGATCTTCAAGGTCTTCTTTGAAAAGTCCTCCGAAGAAGCGGCCCGCCGCCGCACCGAGACGAGCTCGGCCCGGCCGGTCCTCGCCGCCGACGACTGACGGACTGCCCCCGAAAAGACAACTTCCGAGCGCGCACCGGCGCGCTCACCGAAAGCGAATTGTGAATTTAGGAATGACGATCATGGAACACACGAACACCCACAGCGCCCCCGTGGCCACCCTGATTGAGAACGCCCGCGTCTATGCGGACACGAACCGGTTCGAGGAAGCGATCCTCATCGTCGGGGATACGATCCGCGCCGTGGGTCCCGCCGAGGCCCTGCGCCGCGCCGCCCCGGAAGGCACCCGCACGATCGACGCCCGAGGGCGTCTCGTGATCCCGGGCTTCAACGACAGTCACTGCCACCTGATGTCGGCGGGCCGCACGCTCGACGAAATCGATCTGCAACGCGTGCGCAGCCTCGAAGAAATGCTCGAGACGATCCGCGCCTACATTGAGGCGCACCCGGCCGCTCCGGGAACGGTCCTCCACGGGCGCGGCTGGAATCACGACTTCTTCACAGACGTCGCGCGCATGCCGCTTGCGTCGGACCTCGATGCGGTTGCGCCCGACGTGGGGCTCGTTCTTGAGCGCACGTGCGGTCACGTGGCGGTAGCGAATACGGTCGCCATGCGCGCTGCCGGCATCACCCGCGACACGGTCCCGAACGCGGGCGGCGACATCGGGCACGACGAAGCGGGCGAACCCAACGGGATCTTCGCCGAAAACGCGCTCGCGCAGATCTACGCGGCGATTCCGCCCGTGGACCGTGCGGCCCGGCGCCGGCACCTCCGTGCGGCGCTTCGTCACGCGGCCGCTTCGGGCGTGACGAGCGTTCATACGATGGACGTCCAGGGGGACAATTGGCGGGCGACGCTCGAAGACTACGATACGGTCCTCTCCGAGCTTCCCACCCTGCGCGTCAATCACCAGATGTGCTTCATGACGCCGGAGCTCCTCGAGAACTTCCTCGTTTCGGGCCTTCGCACGGGGGATGCGGCGGGGGCGACCGGGAACCGGATGAACCGGGTCGGCCCCCTGAAGCTCTTCGTCGACGGCTCCCTGGGCGCCCGCACGGCACTGCTGCGCGCCCCCTACCGCGACGACCCGACGACCTCGGGCATTGCGACTCTCACCCCCGCGGAACTCTCGGCGCTCGTCGACCGCGCTGTGGCGGCGGGTCTCCAGACGACCATCCACGCGATCGGGGACGGTGCGATCGAACGCGTGATCGACGCCTACGAAGCGCACACGACGGAAAACGCGGGTGCGGGCTCGAACCCCGCGCGTCTCGGGATCGTGCACGTGCAGATCACGGACCGGGCGTTGCTTGAACGCATGGCCCGCCGCTCGATTCTCGCTCACGTGCAACCCATCTTCCTTCAGTACGATACGACGATCGTCGAGGATCGCGTCGGGCCCGAACTCGCCGCGACGAGCTACGCCTTCCGCACGATGAACGAGATCGGGATCCCCGTTTCCTACGGCACCGACAGCCCCGTCGAAGACCTGAACCCCTGGCAGAACCTGGCGAGCGCCGTCACCCGCACGCGCTTTGAAGGGAACGCCGCCCCCTGGCACCCCGAAGAGTGCGTGACGGTGGCCGACGCCATCGACGCCTACACGACGGGCAGCGCCTTCGCGAGCTTCGAAGAGCAGACGAAGGGGCGGCTTCTCCCCGGGTACCTCGCCGACCTCGTCGTCTGCGACACGGACCTCTTTGCGCTCCCTGCCGGGGAGCTCGCCGACCGCATTGCCGGTACGCGCGCCGTTCTCACCATGACGGGCGGGCGCATCGTCTGGAATACGGAAGGCGAGGCCGACGTGAATTTCGACTGAGCTTCGACTGAGGATTTTTCGAAACAAGCTTTCAAGCTTCCGAGCCCCGAGGGAGCGGATTCCGGCCTGAGCCGCTCCCTCGGGATACCCCGCAACGCGCAACACCGACTTCCGAGCCCCGAGGGAGAGGGTTTCCGGCCTGGGCTCTCTCCCTCGGGAATACCGCTCGCGGTGTTGACGTTTTTCGCGAAGTGCCGGGCGTCCGGTTGCTTCCCGACTTTGACAGGCCGACAGTTTTCTCGCTTCTTTCCCGAAGGGTCTTCGGGCCGATCGGGAAAGAAGATTCGGGTTCGCTCGGCGCCGTTCGGCGGTGAAAGATGACTCACGGGTCTCCTTTCGCGCCTCAAGGAGAACGCCGCCGCGGACCCACCGGGACCTCTCGTCCGACCCTCGGACGACGGTCCCGTTTTTTTGACTGAGGGAAGCGCTCGAGAGGAGGGCGATGGGGAAAAGGCTGTTCCGTTGGAGCGCGCAAACCGTTCGCGCGGGTAGGACGTTTTGAGGAGGTGAAATCGCGAAAAAGCCCGAAAATCGGGCCGAAAAGCGGCGCACTAGGCGTTTTTCTTAAGGCGGCCGAAGGAAAGGTCCTCTATCCTTGAAAGAAGAAGATTCCGTTCGCCCCAAGCGGACCGGAATTCGGGACCGACGACGGCTCGGGTCGCGGTCCTCGTTGTTTTACAAGCCCGAGCGCCCGAAGGACGAGCCCCATGGTCACGAATCTCTTTTCGAATCTCGAACCCAAACCCGACGATCCCATTCTGGGGATTTCGAGCGCCTACCGTGCGGACCCGCGTCCCGAAAAGGTGAATCTCTCGGTCGGGATGTACCTCGACGACTCGGGCGAGGTGCCGCTTTTCCGGTCCGTGGCCGAAGCCGAGAAGCGACTCCTTGCGCGCAAGCGCCCCCACGCTTACGGTCCCATGGAGGGGAATCCCGATTTCAACGCGGCCGTGAAGACGCTCGTCTTCGGCGATTCGACGGACCACGCCCGCATCGCGACCGTTCAGACCTTGGGCGGCACGGGGGGCCTTCAGTTGGGGAGCGCCTTCGCGCACGAGTACCTCGGCCTCACGCGCGCCGTCGTCTCGAACCCCACCTGGGGAAATCACATCGCGATTCTCGACGAGGCGCGCCTCGGCGTTGCGAAGTACCGTTACTACGACGCCGAAAAGGAGTCGCTCGACTACGCGGGCTTGATCGAAGACCTGAAGGCTTTGCCCGAAAAGACGCTCGTGGTGCTCCACGCCTGCTGCCACAACCCGACGGGGATCGACCTCACGATCGAACAATGGAAGGGTATTCTTGAGGTGGTCGAACAGGGGAACCTGGTGCCCTTCCTCGACATGGCCTACCAGGGCTTCGGCGAAGGGCTCGACGAAGACCCGGCGGCCCTGCGTCTTTTCGCGCGGTCGGGGATCAATTTCCTCGCGGCCACGTCGTCCTCGAAGAATTTCGGTCTCTACGGCGAACGCGCCGGGGCGCTCCACGTCGTTGCGTCGAACGCGGAGGAAGCCGAAACGATCCGCTCGATTCTGAAAGCGCTCGTTCGCAGCGAATACTCGAACCCGCCCGCTTACGGGGGTGCGATCGTGGCGGAAGTCCTGAACGACTCCGAGCTCTTTGCCCTCTGGAAGAGCGAAGTCGAGAGCGCCCGCGAACGCATTCTCGCGATGCGCGTCGCGTTCGCCGAAGCGGGTAAGGCCCACGGGGCGGACCTCTCCTTTGTCCTTCGTCAGAAGGGGATGTTCTCCTACTCGGGTCTCACCAAGGCCGAAATGGTGCGCCTGCGCGAAGAGTTCGCGGTCTACGGCGTTGAGAACGGGCGCATTTGCGTTGCGGGCCTCACCACGAAGAACGTCGACTACGCGGCGAAGGCCTTCGCGAAGGTGTTGGCGGACCGCTGACGGTTCATTCTCCGCACTTTGAAATGAAAGAAACTCCGTGACGGCTGCGGGTCGTCGCGGAGTTTTTTCATGCGCCTGTGGGACGCGTGTTTCGGGTGGGCTCGGTCCGGCCCCGACGCTTCGGGAGGGGCTCTCTATACTTTCCGAAAGATCCGCGGGTTGGCGAAAGAGGCCGACCCGAGCATCGACTCAAAGATCAACTCAAACGTCAACTCACGAGACCCTCATCATGCGCACCTTTGCACTTCTCCTCTGCCTCGCGCCGCTCTGCGCTCAGGCGTACGTCGCGGGCGGCTCCAACCTCCCCGGGTATTACTATCCTGAATTCAGCGAGTTTCCGCCGTCGAAACCCTACGGGAACAACCGATACGAGGCCGAACGCTACCGCAACGAAGTGGAGGAATACGTTCGAAAAGCCGAGGAATACATGGAGAACGCCGAATACGACGCCCGTCGAGCGATTGAGGCGGCCGAAGAAGCCCGCGACAAGGCGAACAGAGCCGTCGAAGAATACAACAACTGGGTTCAGAACGGCTATTGATCCTGCGCGCGCAGCCCAAATTGCTCGGACCTGCGCGCTTTCTTTCGTCCGCACCGTTTCCGCATCCCCGCCCGCGCCGCCGCCCCAGAATAGGGCGATTTTCGCGGCGACCGTCCCTCTGCCGGCCTCTCGCCGGAACCTCCCCACGAGCCTCCCCGCCGATCGCCACCCCGAAAAGTCGAGCTGCGCGGACCGGTCAACCCGTTTTTCGGCTCTAGCTTTTGAACATAAGTATCGATGTTTGTATTGCGTTTCCAACGAAGCCCGCCGGCCGGCCTCAAACCCAACTCCAACATCCCCTTGTCGCTAACGGACGGGCCGCGAGGCGGGTTTTCTTTCGCGGTTCGAACCCCGACTCCCGGAAAGGGCCCGTCGGGAAAATAACGTAGTACAAAATGCGAAGGGTGTCGAAGCTCCCGATTCCCGGGGCTTTCGCCGCCCGCTGGACCTCTGCTGATCATTTCGCGAAGTCGCAGCCGCCGGGACGTCGAGGGTCCGTGAAACGTAGGGTTCCGGCTGCGCTCTCACCCGAACCCGCCGAACTCGTACGAATCGAGTCCGACGAAAAAAATCCCCTCCGGACCGACCGCCCGAAGGGGATTCCAGCGAAGACCTCGAAGGAAAGAAGAGGAGGGCGCCCGTTCTTCTTTCCGAGTCTCAAACTCAAGCCGGCACTCAAGCCAGTGCCGTATCGAGCGCCATCATCACGGTGAACCCTGCGATCACGGCAAAGGTGCCGAGGTCGGCGTGCTCCGACAAGTGGCAGGCGGGAATGAGTTCTTCAACGACGACGTAGAGCATCGCGCCCGCCGCTGCGGCAAGAAGGAAGGGCATGGCGGGAGCGAAAAAGCCCAGACCCGCAACGACGATCAGCGCGGCGATGGGCTCCACGAGGCCCGAGAGCGTCCCGAAGAGAAAGGCCTTCGTGCGGCTCATCCCCTGCTGCGCCATCGGCAGCGACACCGCCGCACCTTCCGGGATGTTCTGAATCCCGATACCGAGTGCGAGCACCAGGGCGCTCGCCATGGCTTCGGGTTCGCCCGCGAGCGCGGCTACGCCCGTGGTGAGCCCGACGGAACCCCCTTCCGGAAGATTGTGAAGCGTGATCGCGAGGAACAAAAGCTGCGCACGACGCAACTTCGTCTTCGGCCCTTCGGGCTCGTTGCTCCCGAAGTGAAGGTGCGGCATCGTGGAGTCGAGGAGCTTCAGAAAGAGCGCCCCGCCGAAAAGTCCCGCCGAGGCGACGAGCCACGGAGTGTGCCCCGCGGCTTCGGCCGCCTCCATTCCCGGAATCAAAAGACTCCAGACGGAAGCGGCGATCATGACCCCCGCGGCAAAGCCGAGCGACACGGTCTCAAGACGCGCGGAGCTTTTCTTCGTCGTGAGGAAAACGGTGGCGGCACCGAGCATGGTGCACAGAAACGTGAAAAGCGTCCCGAAGAGGGCATACGTGAAGGGATTGCTTCCGTCCAAGTCGGGAAGAAGAGCGGTGAGATCCATGAGGGGTTCCTAAATGATAGTAATTCTCAATTGAGAAGTATAGCCCGATAGCGAGCAAAACGGGGGCGCGATGGGTGGAAAGCATTCGGCTTCCGTCGTCGTTTCGAGGACGAGGGGACGAAGCGGAGGCGAAATGATAGACGGCGCGGCCGGGAAGTGACCGGGAGAAGGCGGAGCGGAATTCTCGAAACGGATTCGAAGCCGACTCAGTGCCCGGGCTCGATCAGTCGGAATTCGAAGTCTTCGTCGTCGTAGCGCACCTCGGGATAGCTTTCGGTCGCGCGGGCGAAGGCCTTCAAGGGGTTGTCGTTTCGAACGGGCCAGAGGGCCAGCACGTTCCCCGTGGCGGTTTCCGTCAAACGGACGGCCGACTCGGACCGCAGCAGGTCGATCGAGAGAAAGTGCGAGAGGGCGGCCGCGATGTCGTCCGAAGCGTAATTCTCTTCCACCCAGTCGCCGAGGACCGCCGGGTCCGAAACGAGAAAGCCCGCGGAGCGCAACCCCCAGTCCGCCGCGTCCCCGGTGTCGGGCAGAGCGTCGACGGGCGACACGAACACCGTACGCCCGTCCGACGTGGGAACGGGGTTCACCCACAGGCGCCTCACCGACTCTTCGTCGAGCGCCTTCAGCTCGGGGATGCGGGCGGTGATGACGGAAGGCGGCACGGGTTCGACCCCGAGACGCGCGGCGAGCACGTCGTCCGACACGATGAGCTCGGCGGGAAAGTCCGCGAGCACGTCGGAGCGTGAAACGGGGCCGATCGTGAGCGTCAACGTTCGTGCGGCATCGAAAAGCTGAAAGCGATTGGGGTCGAACATGGGAGTCCCTCCGAAAGCGGGACCGGTGTCGGGTCGACCGGATGCCCTCGGGTTCATTCTAACAAAGCGGGTTTCGGGACCGAAAGCCGGAAAATCGCAAAGGCTTGACATGCGTGCTGTGCGAGCACCCGAGTCCGCACGTCGCTTTGCCGTCGGCTTTCGGGATAGCCCCTAGGTCGGACGCCCGAGGTCGCGCGGCCGCACTTCGGGTAGAGTAGTCGTATGACTACGCTTCTCATCCGGGCGCAAGTCGGGTCTTCGGTACCCGCCGCCCCTTCCGTCACCATGAATCCGACGCTCGATCGTCGGACTCTCCCCGGCCGATTTAGCCGCTCGACGTTTGAGGTCGAGCGGGCTCGGTCGGTGCACCTTTCTTCCTGCTGACGTTTCTCCATCCGCGCTTTTGACGACGCCGTCGTCGACGAAAGCTCCGAGGAAAACGCAACGCACGAAGAAGAACGAAGCGATCGAACACATTACGGAAAGCCCGCACGTACCGCGGGCTTTCGCCGTTTTCGGGGATCTGCGTATCCCTTCTCCCGCGAAACCCGCCGTGCGCTTTCTCTGCCGGTCTTGAGTCTCGTCGGGAGACTCGGAAACAAAGCGGCGCAACGGAGGTCGAAGCCCGTTGCGCCGCTTTACTTTGTTTGAATCGGAAATGCGGGTGCCCGATTACGGAGCCTTCCCGCCGAAGACCACGTCCGCCGCATCGCGAAAGCCCGCGAGGTCGAACTGCAGGTCGACGCGCTCGTGCCCGAAGGGGACGGTCGAGACGCGCACGCGGCAGCCGCGCCGGAAGGCGCGAACGAGCTCGGGGTCGGTCACGATCAGGATGTTGTCCGACCAGCGCTCGCCCCGGTAGGTGCGGGTCTTCTCACCCTCGACCCGTATGGTGACGGTCGGGTCGTGCAGCGGAAAAACGAGTTCGGGAATCGCAAATGCGACGGCGGGCTTGCCGTTGTGGAGCTTCACTTCGAGCACCCCGTGACGGCGTTCGCCGAAGAGGGCCTCGAAATCGTTTTCGCTCTCGCGTCGTGCGACGGTGCGCGACTGGTTGAATTTCCAGCCTTCCCAGCGCGCGAGCGTCATGCGGTCTTCGCCGCACCAGACGTCGCCCGCGAGACAGCGCTCGATGCAGGTGAGAAAACCCGATTCGCTGCGGATGAATCGGCAGTCGGCACAGGAGCGCGGTACGTTCGTGCGGGCGGAGACGGGAAGGGCGACCGCGAGCGAAAGCGCCGCGACGAAGCCTGCTGTCAGGAGGGAGGCGACCCCGGCGGTACGGCGGGTGCGTTGGGTGCGTTGGAAAAGGCGCGCACGCGGGTGCGTCGAAAAGACCGAAAGCGTCGGACTCGTGGGGGGAATCGAACAATTCGATGCGCGAGTTGTCGTTCGGTCGCGGCAGCTGCGTGTCGGCATGGGGTCCTCCGGAAATGGGCGTGCGACGTACTTTCGGAGCCGAAGGGCTCGGGCGTCGCGCGAGGGCGAGTATAACGACAAACGGAGGGAGTTGGGGTTTTTACTAGGGTTAATTTCGAAAAATGCGTGGGGAGGCGTGTCGGGAGCCCTTCGGGGAGACGCCGAAAAGCCGACGGGCGAAAGCCCGAAAGACTTTCGCCCGTTGCGGTTCGTTGAGAGGAAAAGCGCAGGCGAGACGTTCTTTTCGAGCGTCCCGCGGCGCCCGTGTCAGTCGAGGCGGACTTCGTCGAGGCGCATCTTCATGCGACCGTCGACCGCAATCGGCTCACCCGTCTTTTCCGAGATCATCAGGGGATTGATGTCGAGCTCGTCGACGAAGGGGAAGTCGGTGACGAGTTGCGAGAGACGCAGGAGCGTCTCTTCAACCTTGTCGATCTGAGCGGGGGTCGTGCCGCGGGCGCCTTCGAGGAGCTTGAAGGCCTTGACCGAGCGCACCATTTCGGAGGCGTCGATGTCGGTCAAAGGCGCCAAGCGGAAGGTGACGTCCTTCAAGGTTTCCACGAAAACGCCCCCGAGACCGAACATCATCATGGGACCGTACTGCGGGTCGGTGGCGATGCCGCAGACGAGTTCGCGCGTGCCCTTCACCATTTCCTGGATGAGAACGCCTTCGAGCCCGTCCAAGAGACCGAGCTTTTCAAGGCGCATCATGAGGTCGCGGTACTCGACGCGCAGCGCCGTTTCGGAGCCGATGTTGACGCGCACCCCGCCCACGTCCGTCTTGTGGGAGGTGGTCTTCGAGGTCATCTTCATGACGACGGGGTAGCCGATGCGGTTCGCGATCGCGACGGCTTCTTCTTCGGACTTCGCAAAGCCCGCGCCGCAGGTGCGAATGCCGTAGGCGGCGAGAACGTCGATGCTTTCGCGCGTGGTGAGTTCGGCACGCCCCTCGGCCTTCGCTTTGGCGAAGAGCTTGCGGGCGGCGGCGCGGTCGACTTCGAAGGCGGGCTCGACCCCCGCGGGCTTTTCAACCCAGAGGCGCTGACGGTTGAGGCGCTCCAAGGCTTCGGCCGCTTCTTCCGCGTACATGTAAAAGGGCATCTCGGGTTCCGAGTCGGCCAACCCCGAGAAGAATTCGCTCTTCGTCATGAAAACGCCCACGATCGGCTTTTCGGGGTGCGCGCGCTTGATGTCGCAAAGCGCCTGCGCGACGTCCGTATCCTTGAGCCCGAGGAACGGGAGGTAGATCACCATCACCATGTCGACGCCCGGATCGGCGAGCACCGCTTCGACGGTCGCCTTGTAGTGTTCGATCGGGGCGGAAGCGATCATGTCGACGGGGTTCTTGACGGAGGCGGCGGCCGGGAGGAACGAGCGCAGATGTGCCTTCGTTTCGTCGGAGAGTTCCGCCATGCGCATACCGTATTCGCTCACGGCGTCCGTAGCCATAATCCCGGGGCCGCCCGAATTCGTGACGATCGCCACGCGGTCGCCCTTCGGGATGGGAGACGTGGCGAAGACCTTCGCGCTTGAGAAAAGGTCGCGAAGCGTTTTCTCACGAATGACCCCCGACTGCTTCAGGAGAGCGTCCGCCGCACGGTCGGCGCCCGCAAGCGACCCCGTGTGCGAAGAGGCGGCCGAAGCGCCCGCGGCGCTGCGACCTGCCTTCAAGGCGAGCACGGGCTTTTTCTTCGAAATGCGGGAGGCGAGCTTGCGGAAGTTCTTCGGGTCGCGGATCGACTCCATGTAAAGGAGAATCTGCGTGACGTCCTCTTCGTTTTCCCAATATTCGAGCGCGTCTTCGGCGTCGACGTCCGCCTGGTTGCCGATCGAGACGAACTGCGCGAAACCGAGGTTGAGGTCGCGAAGGATATTGAGAATCCCGCCCCCCAAGGCGCCCGACTGGCTCACGAACCCGATGTGACCGCGTTCGGGAAGGCTCTCGGCGAAGCACCCGTCGAGACGCACCGCGGGGTGCGTGTTCACGACGCCGAGGCAGTTGGGGCCGACCAAGCGCATGCCGTAGCCGCGCACCTTTTCAGCGAGCGTCGCTTCGAGCGCGGCCCCTTCGGGGCCCGTTTCCTTGAAGCCTGCGGAAATCACGACGAGACCCTTGATGCCCTTCGCGTGGCAGTCGTCGACGACCGACAGGACGAAGCTCGAATTGACGACGACGATCGCGAGATCCACCCCGTCGGGCAGGTCCGCGACGCGTTCATAAACGGTGAGCCCCTCGATCGTGCCGCCCTTGGGGTTCACGGGATAGACGGGATCGCAGAAACCGTACTCGAGGAGGCGCTTCAGGATGTCGTTGCCGATCGTGTGCGGACGGGTCGACGCGCCGACGACGGCGACGGCGCGGGGCTTCATGATGTGGGACAAACTCATGATGGTGAAATTCCTCCGGGGCAGTGGTGTGCGTCCGGGGCTCGGCTTGCGTGCGGCCCGAGCGAACGCATGTGGCGGCGCTCGCAGGGGAGCGCGAATAGTAGCGACAATAGCACGGCGGGCGCGCTTCGGGGACTTCGGGACGCGTGCCGTGCGCGCGCATTAGCGCGTTCGCGGTGAGGGAGATTCCCGAGGATGCGGCTCTCCGGCTCGGGAAGGGCGATCGGAGGGAGCTCGAACGGCGTTCGAAGGAAAAGAAAACGAAAAGCCCCGGAGGGGCGGGCCTCCGGGGACGGGATCGGAAACAGCGCGTTGTCGTCCGTCTCAGGCCAAGGCCTTCAGTCGCGCCAGCGCCGTCTCGACGAAGACGGTCGCGACGATCGGAGTGAGCCGATCGTTGAAGTCGAAGCTCGGGTGATGCAGAGACACCGTGTGCTCATCGTCCGCCATGCCGACGCGGATCATCGTGCCGGGCACGACCTTCTGGTATTCGGAGAAGTCTTCGCCCCCCATCGTGACGGGGTAGTTGGGAACGACCGCTTCTTCGCCGCACACTTTCGCGACGACTTCGCGCACCGCGTCCGTGGTGACGGGGTGGTTGATGACGGGGGACGCCAGGCGGTCGTAGCGGACCTCGTACCCGCAGCCGTTCGCTTCGCAGATGCCTTTTGTCATCGTGCGGATTTCCGATTCGACTTGGGCGCGTACTTCGTGGGAGAACGTTCGAACCGTCCCGGAGAGGGTTGCTTCGGGGGGAACGACGTTCGGAGCTTCGAAGCGCCCGGCATTGAGCGAGCAGATCGACACCACGGCGTTTTCGACGGGGTTCACCTTCCGGGCGACGATCGTCTGAAGGTTCGCAACCAACTGCGCCGCGACGGGAATCGGGTCGATGCCCATGTGCGGGCGCCCGCCGTGGCAGCCCTTGCCCTTCACGGTGAGGTAGAAAAAGTCGGCCGCGGCTTGGAGCGGCCCCGTTTTGACGCCAAACTTTCCGACGGGAATCGACGGTTCGTCGTGCGCGCCGTAGATTTCGCGAATCCCTTCGCGCTCGAAGATCCCCGTTTTTACGACGCTTTCGGCGCCGTTGCCGATTTCTTCCGAGGGCTGGAAAATGCCGATCACGCGCCCCGACCAGGTGTCACGCAGTTCATGGAGTCGCAAAAGGGCCCCCAGAAGCCACGTCGTGTGACCGTCGTGGCCGCACGCGTGCGCGCGCCCGTCGACCGTGCTCTTCCAGGGATTCGTTCCGAGGTCCGTCATCGGAAGGGCGTCCATGTCGGCGCGAAGCGCGACGACGGGGCCTTCGCCCTTGCCTTCGAGCCGCACGAAGAGCGCCCCCTCAAGACTCGTCGTGTCGAGCGCCGTTTCCGGAATGCCCGCGGCAAGCAGAACCTCACGCACTTTCGCGACGGTGCGGTGCGTCTCGAATCCGAGCTCGGGATGCGCGTGAATGTCGCGTCGGAAGCGCGCGAGCTCCTCCGCACGCGCGAGGATCGCGGGGTCGATCGCGAAGCGAGCGGCGTCGTCGGGCTTGGAAGAGGGCGTATCGCAAGAAGTGCAGTCGGAAGAAGCGGTCATGGAAGTCTCCTTTTCGAGCGAAGAAGGCGTAGGGGATGGAGAGCAGGGTTGCGGGCAGAGCCGTCTGCTTCTCCCCGGGACATTGAAGTGTGTCTTTCGATCGTATAGGGAGGAGGCCCGACGGTCCTACCGCAAAGTGCGCAGACGGGCGGCGGAAGATCAACGAAGGGCGAAGGCGAAAGAGTCAGAACGGCCCGAAAGGCCCGGACGGTCTGAAAAGCCCGAACGGGCCGGCTAAGGCGAAAATCGGGCGGGAGCCCGAACCCCTTGCCCGCTACAATTGGTGCCGGCAGCTCCGGCTTGAGGCTAGGACCGTCGTCGGGAACAACCGGTACGAAGAACGCCTGCGAACAAAAGCGCCCGATCTCCAACGAGGTCGGGTGCTTGGCATTGCGTGATCCGGGATTGGATCTCACTCGGGTCGCTGCTCGAGGCTCCGCTTCGGGGGCGCCCCGAAGAGGCGCTTGTATTCGCGGGAGAACTGAGTCGGACTCATGTATCCGACGGCGAAGCCCGCGGAAGCGGCGTCGACGTGCTCGACCATCATGAGGCGGCGCGCTTCGTGAAGGCGCAGGCGCTTGTGGTACTGCAAGGGCGAGAGGCTCGTAACGGCCTTGAAGTGCCGGTGGAAGGTCGAAGGCGCCATGTGCACCTTGTCGGCGAGCTCCGTAACGGACAGGGGTTCGCGGAAGTTTTCCCGCAACCATTCGACCGCGCGCGAGATGCGGTTCGCACGCGAGTCGCGCGAAAAGAGCTGCACGAGGGCGGGACCCGAGGCGCTCTTCAGGGCGCGATAGTGAATTTCGCGAATGAGAAGCGGTGCGATTTCACGACGTTCTTCTTCGGGCGCCTCGAGGAGTTTCACGAGTCGCAGGTACGCGTCCACCATTTCGGGCGGCGTGACGGTGAGGCTCGCAGCGGCCACGTGCGCGGTGTCGGTGTCGGGGATGACATTCTCATCGGTAAGGTCGTCCGTCTTTTCCTCGCGGGCGGCCTCGGCGGAATCCGAGGAGACCTCAACGGAGCTCGTGAGGTCGCGCAAGATTTCTTCCGAGAGTCGAACGGAGACCGCCATGAAGGGGCGGGCTTCGGAGGCTTCGAGGACCTGCCAGAGGGCCGGCATATCAACCGTCGTGATGAGAATGTCGCCGCGCCCGTATTCGTAGCGGCGGTTCCCGATAACGGAGCATTTCCGACCGCTCACCATGAGACCGATAGCACGGTCGTAGACCGCGCAGGCGCTCTCGTTCAGGTGGTCGCGCACCGTGATCGTCAGGTCCGGAATCGTCGTCGAGTAGGAGCCGCCTTTGAGGACGAGCCGGCCCAACAGGGCGGCCAATTCGTCGAGCAAAGCCGACGTGCGGGCCGCGCGTTCGCGCTCGGCCATGAGGTTTTCCGCCGGAACGAGCTGCGGAAGGGGTCGTTTGTCCCCTTCGGGAGCAAGACTCGCACCGTTCGCGGAAGATCGGAGCGTGCCGAAACTCCGATAAGCGTCGATGGCTTGCGCGTCGGTCGGGGAGGGTGTCGCCGAGGAACCGTACGGAAGCGTTCTTTCGGACATGGTTGTTCGTCTCCAAAGAAGAAAGGGCGACCCGCGGGCGAAGACCCCGAGTCGCCTTGGGGAACTCTTGTCTGTTGCCGAATATTCTCCCGCGGCGCCCGGGCGAAGAAAAGAGGCAGGATGCGCAAAAGCTTGCCCGATTATATCGACCGTGATCGCTTCGAGCGGTCGGGCTGCAGGGAGGGCCCGTCGTGCTCGGACCGGGCAAAAGCCCGTTTTCGGCGTTTTGGAGGGGGGCTCAACAGATGGTGCGGAGGTTTTGCTTCACCAAGAAGGTGCGGCGGGTCGCCGCAGCCGCGACGAGGTCGGAAAAACGCTTGCGACGGAGCCTGCCCGATCCTCTCGGAAGCAGCGGGAACGTGCATGCGCGGGCGTGAGACTCGCCCGAGGTATCGGCAAACGAGCGACGAAAGCGCTATATTCCGTCTCCGTGTTTCCCCGAATCCCTCCGGGCGGGAACCGCTCCTACGAACAACGACAACATGACGAACTTTCACGAACTCATTGAGGGCTTCCGCAACTTCCGCGAAGACTATCTGCTGCGGGAAGCCGAATTCTTCGAAACGCTCAAGTCGGGCCAGAATCCCCGAACGTTGGTGGTCGCGTGCTGCGACAGTCGGGTCGACCCCGCGCTCCTCACGGGTTGCCGACCGGGGGACCTTTTCGTCGTGCGCAACGTCGCGGCACTCGTTCCCGCCTGCGGCGAAGCTGCACGGGCCGACGCCGTCATGGCGGCGGTGGAGTACGGCGTCAAGCACCTCGAAGTCGAGCACGTGATTGTGATGGGCCACTCGAACTGCGGCGGTATTCACGGGCTCATGCATCCCGAAGCCGTGGCGGACGAAGACTACATTGCCGGCTGGCTCGAGCACGCCCGTCCCGTTCTCCACGACCTCTCGCACGTCGAGGCCGACGCGACCGATGCGGATCGCAGTCGTCGGTGCGAGGAGGCGGCGATTCTGCTTTCGATCGAAAATCTCCTCTCTTACCCCTGGATCAAGAAGCGCGTGACGGAAGGGTCGCTGAAACTTCACGCCCTCTACTACGACATGCACGACGGGAACCTGCTCGTCTGGGACGCGCAGCGCGAAGACTTCGTGCCGAGCTGGCACTTTTCCGAAAGCGGCCGGTGCGAAGCGTGTTCGCCGACGGGGCTCTTTACGGGGCTTGTTGAAGAAGGGAAGGCGGCGGGGACCGCGGAAAATTAACCCTCAACCCCAATCAAAAAAAGCCGGCGAACATCACTGTCGCCGGCTTTTGAGTGGCATCCCTCAACTAACTGACCAACCTACGAGGGATGCCGAGGAGATGAGGAGACGTAGGTCAGGCCTTGGCGGCCGTCTGGCCCGCGATGCGCCCGAAGACGAGGCAGTCGAGAATGGCGACCGAGCCGAGACGCACGGCACCGTGCACGCCGCCCGCGGCTTCACCCGCAGCGTAGAGGTGCGGGATCGGTTCGTCGGTCTGAACGTCGATGACGCGGCATTCCATGTCGGTCATGACTCCGCCCATGCAGTGGTGCACCTTCGGCTGGCATTCGGCGATGTACCAGGGGCCTTCGACCATCGGAACCTGGTCGTTGTTGATGTAACGACCAAGCTGCGGATCGTTTTTCGACTTCACGGCTTCGTTGAAGGCGTCGACCGTCTTCTTAAGGTTCTCGTACGGGATGCCCGAGCCCTTCGCAAGCGCTTCAAGCGTGTCGTACTTGTCGAGAATCTTCATCTCAAGCATGCGATCCTGGAAGCCCGGGCGCTGTTTCTTGAAGGGAGTACAATTAGGCTCATTGCAAATGGCGTAGCACTTCTTGCCGCCCGCCTGCTCGACCATGATTGCGTCGGCGCGAACCTTGCGATTGGCGAGTTCGTTGACAAAGCGGTTTCCCTCGGAGTTTACCCAAATGCCGTACTCGGCGGCGGCCGTCTGATTGAACTGCCAGCCGATCCCCATGCCTTTTTCCTTGGGGTTCCCCCACGGGCCGCACTGAATCCAGTCGGCCTGAACCTGCAGGCATCCAATAGCGGCGGTTTCACGCCACATTTCAGAGGTCGCCCCCGGCTGGTTCGTCGTGTCGAGCGTTTCGTTCAGCTTCGGGTCCTGGTACATGCGGAATTTCACGTCCGCGGCGAACCCGCCGTAGCAGAGAATGACGCCCTTCGTCGCCTTGATGAACTTGGTTTTGCCCGAGTCCTTCTTCGGGAAGCGATAGCCTTCGCGGACCTGCAGACCCTGCACGACGCCCTTTTCGTCACGGATGATGTGTTCGACGTAGCAACGGTTGCGAAGCTTCACGCCGAGTTCCTTGCACTTGTCGAGTTCCTTCGTGACGATGGCCGAGCCCGAACCGTTCTTGGTCGTCACGTAACGCGGCACGGAGTGGCCGCCTTCCTGCCCGATCGCATCGGGCAGATATTCGACGCCCAATTCCTTGACGGTCCATTCGTAGTTCGAAAGCGCGTGTTCGGCGAGGACGCGCACCTTCTTCGGGTCGTTCATGTAGAGGCCGGCAACGAGAATGTCCTTTTCGAGAAGGTCGACCGAGTCTTCGATCTTGTGCATCTTCTGCTGCGGGCAACCCGTGGCGGTCAGGATGCCGCCGTTGATGATGGAGTTCCCGCCGAAGGCGGCCATCTTTTCAACGACGAGCACGTCCGCGCCCGCCTTCTTCGCTTCGATGGCGGCGGCAAGACCCGCAAAGCCCGACCCGATGATCAGAACGTCGACCGTTTCGTCCCATTTCTGCGGAACAGGGGCGGCCATCAACGGCGAAGCAACGACGGCGGCGCCGCCCGCGAGAGCGGAACCGAGCAGATGGCGACGAGAAATCTGAGTGGACATAACTTTCCTCCTTGTTTGCGCCCGAGCAGTGTGATTTCCCGGTGTTCCGACGGCCAAGCCGCGGGGCCCCGAGCCCGTGCGCTTGTTTGAAGTATGCGCTTTCGGTTCGAGCGCATATCCTAAGGAAAGTGCCTAGAAGTCCGACATTTGCGGACCGGGGGTTGTCGTACCCCGTAGACACTATGTAGACCCGAAGTGGGATGCTTCCCGTAGGGGTTCGGTCGCATTGAAAACGCGTGCAGGAAAGGAGATATTGATCAGATATGTCAACGCATTCATGTTTGGTAATTCCGAACATGTTGTTTGATTTTAGCCGTCAATACGGAACGATGCGTTGCAAACCGATACGCAGACTACTACTTTTGTACGAGGCAACGTACGGGTTATCCCGATAGAATTCGTCAGGTATTCGGTAATCACCCATTTACACGCCTTTCCAAACATCATGTCGAACCTTCTTCGCAACGCCCCGAGCGTCACGAATCCGAGCGCCTGTTGTCGCCGTCATGCAGATTCTGCGACGGCGCTCCCCGCGTTCGAACCGAGTTCGACGTAAGACCGAGTTCGGAGCTCCCGAGTCGAGGGTCCCCCACGGGGATCCGCACGCTCGACGAGCTCTTGAAACCGAAATGAAAGCACCGCTCGCAGGAGTTCGGTGCTTTTTTTGTTTTTCGGTTTTCCGGACTTCTGCGAGCCTCGACACCCTTCATATTCCACGAGGACCCTTGCCATGACGACTTCCAACACCCTCTCCCGCCGCACCTTCGGTCGCGCTGCCGCCGCTCTCTTGGCCGTCGCCGCCGTCCCCGCACTCTTTTTTGGGGCCACGGGGGAAGCCCGTGCCGCGAACCTTCCCGAGAGTATCCGGGTCGGCACGGAAGGCCTCTACGCGCCTTTCTCCTACATCGCAGGCGGCAAGCTCACGGGCTTTGACGTCGAAGTGGCGCGCGCCGCGGCCGCGAAGCTCGGGATCGCGATCGAATTCACGACCGCTCCTTGGGATTCGCTCATTGCGGGGCTCGATGCGGGGCGCTTCGACGCGGTCTTCAACCAGGTGGTTCCGACGGAACCCCGGCGCGCGAAGTACGCGTTGACGAAAAGCTACATGGTCGAGCGCGGCGTACTTGTCGTTCGCACGGACAACGTGGGGATCGTCTCCTTCGACAACCTTTCCGGCAAACGCGCCGCGGGCGTTTTGACCGCCAACTGGACGGACCTCGTTCGCGAGAAGGGCGCGACGCTCGTGCCCGTGAAGGAGGGGAGCCTTGCTTTCCAGCTCGTCGCCTCCCGTCGCGCGGATGCGACGGTCAACTCCGAAATCGCCTTCGTCGACTACATGAAGACTCACGGCAAGGCCCCCTTGAAGGCCGTTGCCCGCACGACGGAAGGCTCGGAAGCCGCCGGGCTCTTTCGCAAGAAGGACGCGGAACTCGCCGCCGCCTTCTCCCGCGCGATCGAGGAACTCAAGGCGGACGGCACGCTCGCGAAGCTCTCCGTCAAGTTCCTCGGCGTCGACGCGACGCCCGGCATCTGACGGCGAATCGCGATGGAGTCGAGTGTGAGCGAACGCCGAGGATCCTGATCCCCGGCGTCCGCTCCGTCCGGTTCGATTCGTTGTCCACTTTCCTCTTTCCCGCCCGTCCCTTGTTCCATCTTCGAAGAGCTCCGCCATGAACGAACTCCTTCAAACCTACGCCCACCTTCTCCCCGAGCGCGCTCCGGCGCTCGCGGAGCTCCTTGCGAATTCCTTTTGGGAGTTGCTCCCCCCGATCGTCGAACTCACGATCCCCATTACGGCGGCGAGTTTCGTGCTGGGGCTTGCGATCGCGCTTGCCGCGGCGATCGTGCGCTTCAAGGCGGTGCCGGTCCTCTCGACCGTTGCAAGCGTCTACGTGTGGCTTGTTCGCGGGACGCCCCTGTTGGTGCAGCTCTTCGTGGTGTTCTTCGGGCTACCTAGCCTTGACATTCTCATCGACCCCGTCCCCGCGGCGATTGCGGTCTTCGCGCTCAACGTCGGCGCCTACGCCTCGGAAATCCTGCGCGGTGCGATCGAAGGGGTGCCGCGCGGGCAGTGGGCGGCGGGGCGTTCCTTGGGGCTCACGGAAGCGAAGATCCTGCGATTGATCGTGCTCCCGCAGGCGATGCGCTCGGCGACGCCCGCCCTCATGAATACGCTCGTCTCGCTCGTGAAGGATACGTCGCTCGCCTCTTCCATCACGGTGACGGAAATGTTCATGACGGCGCAGCAGATTGCGGCGCGTACGTACGAACCCTTCTGGCTCTACGCGGAAGCGGCGGTTTTGTATCTCGCGATCTGCACGGTGCTTACGGGCGTACAGATGGTGCTCGAGAAGCGTCTGCGGGTGCCGGGGCGCTGAGCGCGACGGACTTCAGGGCCTCAAAAAAAACGGGGCCTCGGCACGACGAACGTGCCGGGGCCCCGTTTTATCGGAGGCGCGGGCTGACGCGGAAGAGCGTTCTTCCGTGCCTCGCGTTTCTTACTGGCGCTGCGCTCGGATCACGTGCGCGGGATGGTCGTCGCGCGAGGAGCGGAAGGGCGAAATGTCGATCCCGCCGCGGCGCGTGAAGCACGCATATACCTCCAGGAATTCGAAGTCCGCAAGGCGCGAGAGGTCCGTGTAGATCTGCTCGACGCACTGCTCGTGAAAGCCCCGGTGTTCGCGGTAGGAGACGATGTAGGCGAGAAGCGACCGGTGCGCGATCTTCGGGCCCTTGTAGCGGATCGTGAGGGAGGCGTGGTCGGGCTGGCCCGTCACGGGACAAAGCGAGCGCAAGAGGTTCGACGAAAGCGTCTCTTCTGCGACTTCGCCTTCAACGACCTCGAGCAACGTCGGATTCACTTCGTAGTCGACGGGGGCGAGGTCGAGAATTTCGGCCTCAAGCAGCAGCCCCGGCATCCGTTCGACCGCGCCCTCCCAATCGGCGAGGTCCCGAAGCGTCATGACGCAGGGGCCGCCCGCGGCCGCCGAGATGTCCTTCGACATCGTTTCCGCCACGGCCTCGATCGAAGAAAAACGCGTCTGCGTGAAGCTTCCGACGTAGAGCTTCAGGGACTTCGACTCGACGATGCAAGGCGTGGTCGCGGGAACGAGAAGTTCGCCCACCGCCACCTGCGGCATCCCGTGTTCGTTCAACCATGTCACTTCGTAAAGGCCCCAGACGTCCGTGCCGCGGAAGTCGGACTTCCCGACGGCATTGCGCCCGAGCGCGCGGGGAATCGGCTGCAAAAGGGCGGGATCGTAGCTGCTCGAATAGACGGTCGACTTGCCGAGGAGCGTACCCTCGGGTTCGGGCATGAGAACGGGGGTGTGAGTCATGACTAAGCAATGCGTATGAAGAAAATCGAGCCGGTCCGACGCGCGGGTCGGAACCGGCTCGACGAGGAATCGTGCGGAATTGTAGACGGAAACGCGCGGTCAATGCACACGTGCGCGGCCGTGCGAATCTCAAACGCTCCGTCGGAACGGTCAGTCGGCGCACTCGGGCACGGTGACGGTCTTGCCGCAGACGCGCTTTGCGTATGCGCGCCAGAAGCAGATCACTTCAAGCGATTCGGGCTTCAGGTCGTCGTCGGAAATTCCCGTAACCGCGCAAAGGAGTCGGTCGCGCAGGTAGACCTGCACGCGTTCGAGCCGTTCCTTTCGCAGAGCCGTCGTTGCTTGTTTCACAACGATTCCGTGCAAGTAGGCACGCGCAAACTTGAAATAGGCGCCGATAACGATGCGCACCATAGGCTCCGAGTCAAGCTTCAGAACGCGGGTGTAAAGAGCGACCGCGGAATTGAGGTGCTTTTCGAAGGCCCCCGTCGAAATGTCCTGAAAGTCCTGCACGTCGAAGATCTGCAACGTGAGACGGGGCTTTTCGGAAAAGAACGTTTCCGAGAGCCGATGTTGCAGGTATTCGAACTGCTCCTCCATCGAGAGACCCTCGGGCGGCGTCAGGCGCTCCATAAACGTCTTGTACTCAAGCATGAGGAGCGCGTCGATCAGTTCGCGCCGGTTCGGAAAGTAGTGGTAGGCAAGCGCTCGCGCCACGCCCGCCGCTCGGGCGACGTCGTTCAAGGACAAGGCTTGAAAGCCGTTTTTCTCAACGAGTTTGCGCGCGCACGCCAGAAGCTGATCGCGACGTTCGGCGGGTGTCATGCGGCGACGCACCCCCGTGATGGGCTTCGGTAAGGTATCGCTGGAAGAGTCGATCATGATGTTGTTTTGCGAAAGCGACTTCACGTCGTTTGCAGGAGAGTTCTTCTAGATCGAGCGTTCGGGGCGGGCATTCCGTCAAAAATCGTTCGCTTGCGCCGAACGCGGCTGTCATACGCGAATCTTAGAAAAGGCTCGACGCGGCATCGACGGGGTTGTTGCACACGGATACATTTCTTTGCGCGAGTCTGCGGATCTTTATAAAAAATACAGTCTCGGCGATGTCAAAAAAATTACATCATCGCGGGACGCCCGTATCCGGGGACTGGGTGTGAATTCGAACTTTTCGGAGCGAACGGGACCCCGTGGGAACGAAAAATCGGTCGGGTAAACCGAACGGTCTTTCGGGCGGGCGATCGTCCGAGGACCAGGCGAGGACCATGCGAGGTCGCGCGGGGAAAAGGCCGGGGACGAGGGGAAACGTAAAGTCCAAACGAAAAACGATCCCGCGCTCGCCGACCGACGAGCCGAGCAGGATCGGTTTTCGGTGACTTTCGAGCCGTCGGGGGGGCGGGCGGTCGAGTCGCTCGGGGTTCGGCCCCGTCAGTGCTTGCGGGTACTCGTCTTCGCGAAAAAACCGAGGAGTGCCGCGACGGCGGCAATCGTAAAGAGGACGGGGTGCAAAATCCCGAAGGCGGTTCCGATCGTGACGTCGAATTTCGAATCGCCCGAGGCGTAAAACGCGAGCCCGAGCGCGTCAAGGAGCACGTCAAAGACGCGCCCTTCGAGAAAGAAGAGGTCCGCATAGGCAACGACGATCGAAAAGAGCATCGTAAGCGCCAGGGCCGAATTGAGCGGGTGCCGTTCTTCGAGCGGCACGCGGCTCGTGAGAACGCCCTTCGCGACGAGCCCCGCGAGCGCGGCAAGGCCCGCGAAGGCGGGGAGAGCGTCTTTGAGAAGCGCGGACGACTCGAGGTAGGGCGCAAGGCGCGAGAGGCCCGTCCCCCAAAGAACGAGTGTGGCAAAAAGAAGGAGGATCGTGTAGAGGCGGCTCACGGGAGGGTCTCCAAGTATGGGATGAACGAGAAATGCGGTATGAAGGCGACGTCTTCCCGGAGAAGTCGTCGGGAGCAAAACGCAGTCGTAGATTTGCGCGATTATAGGACGTCGGGCAGGGGCGGGATTTTCCGGACAAGCGCGCGGGGCGCCTGCGAGCGCGCGTCTTTTTCCGGCATCCTGTGCTCCTCCTTTCCGGATCTTCGCAAGAGCGACAACCGGAACGACGTGCTCGTTGACGCGGGCGTCACCTACAACTACAAGCTCCCGTAATCGAGTTCTACCACCCGTACCGTCGGCATCGTATGTCCCCGGAAGGCCCGCAGGTTTTCCGGGAGGGGCTTTCGGTGTGAGCTTTGCAAGGCCGGGAGGAGAAGGCGAAGTCGGGGCGTCGGAGGGGCACCAAGGGAAAACCATGTAGGTAGAAAGGTTGGCGACCGAACGCATGGGGAGCGATGATGAAGACGGTGGGTCCCTGCGGGAGACTATGTGATCCGGAATTTCACAGCCTTCGGAGGATCCTTAAAAAACCAAAACGTCTCGTTATCAACGGAGGATTTGGTATGACCGCACTCAATCGAACGAACGACTGCATTCGGCCACTGGTCCTTGCGATGGTTGTCGCTCTCTCGTCGCCGGCTTTCGCACTCACCGACGAGGAATGGATTGACCTTCCGGGATCCTGGGAGAACTTCCACGTGTGGGTCGAAGGTGCCGATCACTCGGGTTCGACCTCGATCACGCTCGAAAACGCCGTGCTCAGGAGTCCGCTCGCGCACGGCGACTTCCGCGACGCGACGATCGGGCTCGTCAATTATTCAAGCAGTGCCTACGGCGAATATCCCGGCGACGTGACGATCGATTTGAAAGAGGCGAAAACCCTCGCCATCGACATGACGAACAATCCCCATGCCGGGATTCTCGTTGCCAGAACTTCGACCGACCGTACCGGGGCCTGGACAGGTCATCCTTCGCTTACCGTCAATGCCGGCCTTGACATTTCGGGCGACGTCAACCACCGGAAAGCCACGGACGTCGGGGATTTCACCGCCGGTATCGCCATCGGGCTCGGCGAGATTCACATCGGGGGCGATCTTGACATCAACCTCATCAACATGGACAGTCAGTCGGCCCAAGAGCGCCGACCGGTTCCCGACGACGGCTCGTACCCGACGTGGCAGCAACGCTATGGCTGGACCGTTTTCGACGACCGCCGCGGCGGCGGCAGCGAAAGCAGCCTCAAGCGTATCAACACCTCGTACCTGCTGCAGGGCGGTGTCGTCACCGGGATCGCCGCGGCGAGCGTGGCCGGCAACGTTGACATTACCGTGAGCGGCCGCAACGGCGTGCTCGGCGGTTGGATCATGGCACCCAATAGAAAGCGCCGAGGCCTTCGGGCTCTTCGGCGTCGGTCTGCAGGCTTCGGGCAGCAACGACGACCGGATCGGGATGAGCTTCAACGTGGCGAAGGACGTCGTGATTTCCATAGACGGCGGCAATGCGACGATTCAACCCGTTTGGTCTTCCGACGATCGTGCGTACGACGGAACGAAGATGCTTGAACTCGGCAACGCCGAAGCGTTGCTTCTCGACGGATCGAGCTTTGCCGCGCCCGCCGTGACCGCGAATGTGACGAACGTCGGGAGCGCTTTCTATGCGGGCGGCATCGACATTCGCAACCACGGTTCTTTGCACGCCGGCCGGGTAAGCGTCACCGCTTCGCTGCCGTCGAAGGACATCGATACGGTCTACGGTATCTACGGTGTCAACAACTACGGTGAGGAAATGAATCTCGGTGACGTGACGGTCGACCTCAAAGCGAACGCCGAGACGATCTACGGATTTTACTGGCGCGACCATTCGATCGCGCTCACGGGCAACACCGTCGTGAGCGCCGTGCGGCTCGATACGAACGACGCGTCGGCTTCGCCCGCCTATGCGGTGGTGGTCGACAACGGCATGTGGGATTCGGAGGTGGACCTCACGCCCGAGACGGGAAAACACCTTCGGCTCACGGGCGATCTGTGGGTTACCGCCAACAACGCCGCGCTTCGAGCAAACTTCAACGAGGGCAGCTTTCTGCGCGGGGCGACGCACGTCGACCTCTACGAAGACATGACGCAGGAGGAGATCGACGCACTTTTCTCCCAGTACGCCGGTCTCTGGATGGAGGACATGAATCTCTCTTTCGGGCAAGGATCCTTCTGGGACGTCACGGGAAATTCGAAGGTCACGCATCTCAACCTCTCGGACGGGGCGCGCATCATCCTCGCGAATCACGACGAAACCGTCGTTCCGCCGGGAAGCGGTGTGTTGCCGGGCTTCGGGAGCCACGTACTCGACATCCGTCATTTCTCGGGCGTTTCGCTTGAGGATAAGGAACACGCGGGTATTTTCCGCTTGGACGTGAATCTCGGCGAAACGGATGACGTCGCCAACGAAGGCGGCTTCATCACGGTGTTCGGGTCGGTGGATGCGAACAAGCCCTACGCGATGCTCGAAGTCGCATCGACCGGAGTGCAACTTGCCGAGCGCTCGAAGATCCTGGTTCTTGATTCGACGCCCGAACACAATCTCCGGCTCGAGCTCTCGGAGAACCCGATCGTCGGGCGACGCGCCGAGGCCGGGGCGTTTCTCTACGAACTCGCCGCGTACGAGGACACGACGGGGAATCTGAGCGAGGCGCTCTCGGAGTACTTCCTGAGCGACCCCGAAAACGAGTACGGCGACGCCTACTTCGCTGAAGCGAACGATGTGTACTACTACCTCCGCAAGACCGACGAGACCTCCCCGACGGCCGACGACACGGCCTCGGTGGCGAGTTTCGGCTTGCAGATCGCTCAGTATCTCGCGCACCTCGATACGTTGCGCGAACGTCTCGGCGACATTCGTTACGGCGGCGAGCACGGGGTTTGGGCGCGCGTGACCGCGACGAGGGATCGGCTCACGGGCGTCGGGGGGTCGGCCTACGATGCGGAAACCTCGACCTTGATGTTCGGGGCGGACACGAAGCTCGGTGCCTCCGATTGGACCGCGGGTGCGCTCGTGCGGTTCCTGGATTCGAACGGCGAAGGCAAGGGCCGTACGGACGTCGATACCGACGGGCAGGGGGCGGGCGTGACGTTCTACGCAACGCACACGAACCCGGGAGAGCTCGGTGCGTACCTTGACCTGACGGCCTCCTTCGACTGGTACGATCAGGACCTCGACGGCGTGATGGCCGACGGTGCGACCGCCTACAAGGGGAGTTATTCGACCACGGCGTGGGGTGCCTCCGCCGAAACGGGTTTCGCCTGGCGTTGGGGTGACAAAGGCAGCTGGTTTGCGGAACCTTCCGCACAGCTCTCCTATTACGCGATTCGGGGCGAACGCTTCGTGCTTGACAACGGCATGGTGCTCGAGCAGTCGAATACCGACAGCCTTACCGGCCGTGTGGGGGTGACGTTCGGGTACACGTCGATGCTCGACGGAAAGCGCGACCTCGAGTTCTACGGGAAGTTCGGCGTCAACCACGAGTTCTTGGGCGAAGAGACGATCAACGTCAACGACGCGCACTATGAGGCCGACATTCTCGGAACGCGCTTCTACTACGGGCTCGGCGTCACGAAGGCCCTGGGGACGAACACGGTCTTCTGGGCTCAACTCTCCCGCGAAGAAGGCGACGACTACACCCGCGAATATGCGGGGAACGTAGGGATTCGCTGGAACTTCTAAGGCTCCGAGCTCTCTGCGTGTTGCTTTGCGTGCCGGCCGG
Organism: Sutterella megalosphaeroides; assembly: GCF_003609995.1. Lineage (NCBI taxonomy): Bacteria > Pseudomonadati > Pseudomonadota > Betaproteobacteria > Burkholderiales > Sutterellaceae > Sutterella > Sutterella megalosphaeroides. Next base: position 1,659,029 of record NZ_AP018786.1, on the reverse strand, counting down.
GATACGGTCGGCGCAAAAACGCAGGAGGCGGGAAACGAACAAACGCCCCCGGCGGCCCGAAGGCTTCCGGGGGCGTTTCGCGTATGAACCCGAGTTCGATCAAAACCCGATCAGAGGTCCTTCACCGCCCCTTCGAGGTGCGCGACGAAGCGCTTCATGTCGGCGTCGATCTGCGGGTTCTTGATGACGTCGTTCGCCATGAAGGAGGGCAACGCCTTCAAGCCGAGGAAGGCCATCGTGCGATGGAGCGGCAGGAAAACGCCGTCGATGCTGACGCCGCCGAAGAACTGCTTCGGGTCCTCGAACGCTTCGAGGGGCGCGTTCCAGGTCGAGGAAAGGAGGTAGTGCTTGTCGGTGAGGAAACCGCCCGAGCCGTAGAGCTTCGAGGGATCGTGGCGGCTGCGACCGTCGCCGCCGCAGAGTTCGGGCATGACGAAGACTTCGTCCTGGTACTTTTTGAGCTTCCAGGGCGTGCTCATCCACCAGCCCGGGGTCTGGATCACGATCAGGCGGGCGGCGAGAATTTTGCGGACCTCGTCTTCGACGACCCAGCCGTCGTCGATGCGGGTGACGTCGGTCGTCCAACCGAGCGATTCGAGCGTACGACGACCGAGGTCGACGAAAGCGTGCGAGAGCCCGCCCTGCGAGTGCCCGAAGGTGCAGCCCGCGTCGATGAAGAGAGCGTGTCGAGTCATGAAATTCCTCCGTAGGAGAGCCCGGGGCAGCGTGCCCCGGTGCGTTGGGGCGTCGGACGCGTTCAGCTTTTCTTCCGACGCTTCTGGGATCGCTTGCGGCGACGAACGGGTATTCTACCGCCCGAATTCGAAAACGAAAAAGCCCGCCCGGGCAAGCGAATCCCCGAGCGGGCGGCGGTGGAAGGGACGCCCGCTTGTGCAGGCGTCTCGCCCCGTTATTCAATTGCGATCGTGCGCTTTTGAGCTTGAACGGCTTCCTTCTTCGGGAGCGAGATCTTGAGGATCCCGTCCTCGAACTTCGCTTTCACGTCGTCTTCCGTGACGGCCTCGCCCACGTAGAAACTCCGCGAGCAGGAGCCCTCGTAGCGTTCGCGGCGCAGGTAATGACCGTGTTCTTTTTCGTCACCCTTGCGTTCGAGCGACTTCGAGGCGGAGATCGTGAGGTAGCCGTCCTTGAGTTCTGCCGTGACGTCCTCCTTCTTGAAGCCCGGCAGATCGATGTCAAGCTCGTACCCCGTCTTCGTTTCGCGGATGTCGGTGCGCATCACGCGCGCGGCGTGCTTGCCGAAAAGCGGATCGCGCTTTTCGGTCGGGAATTCGAGCCCCCAGCCGTTCGTGCCGTTCATCATCCGATCGAAAGGATCGAGACCGTCAAAGAGATTTTCGCGATAGAGAGTCGGGAACAACATAACACATTCCTCCGAAATTCCCCGGGAGGCGCCTTCGAGCGTCCGGACGGCTCACGTCCGGCACGAGCTGCCGGCACGAAGTACCGGTGCCGCGCTCGAAGCGCCCGCGGGAATAACCGGGAAAAGCGCAGTGCCGCAAGCCTGCGGTACTCGGCGTTTCTCTCTTTCCTTACTTCCTATATGGAGCTTAAAAGCCTCGGTTCAAGGCGGAGAATGTAACCGTGTGTATCGCTTGGGTTTTGTCTCAGGCGGATTCAGTTGGATTCGACGCAAGCGGCAGAAGGAGCGTGACGCAGAGCCCCGGCCCCGAGCGGACGGGAGAGGATGCGGCGCCGTCGGCGGCCTTGTCGGTACCGTCGGTCGAGCCGGTGGAAACGGCTGCGTCCGAGAGCGTCACCTTCACGCCGTATTTCCCGGCGATCGTCTTCACGATCGCAAGGCCCAGGCCCGTTCCGTCGACCCCCGTTCCGAGCACGCGATAGAAGGGATCGAACACGCGCGAGCGCTCCGCTTCGGGGATCCCCGGGCCCGTGTCGGAGACGCGAAGGAGGGCGTGAGTGTCGTCGTTCGGGTTTGCATCGTTCCCAAGCGCGAGGTCGATCGTGATCCGCCCGCCCTCGGGCGTGTAGCGTACGGCGTTTTCCAAGAGATTTCTCAGCATTCCGTGGAGCGCGTCCGCGGGCATCGCGGCGGCGGGGAAACGGCCGTCGATCTCGAGATCGTCGAGGCCCGTCACTTCGAGGTCGATTCGTTTCTTTTCCACCTCATCCCAGAGGGCTTCGACGACCGGGCCCACGGTTTCGTCAAGCGGTGCGCGTAGAGATTGGGCGGAACCGGAATCGTTCGAAGCGGCCGAAGCGGTCGACGTGTTTGAAGTGTTCGTTGCTTGCGGCGCCTGTCGGCTTTGCGCGGCTTCGACTTCCGCGCGTTTGAGCGCCAACAACTGATTCACCATCCGCACGAGCCGTTCGGTTGCGGCCGTAAGGCGATCGACCTCAGCTCGGGTTTCGGGCGAGAGCGTCCGAATGGTTTCGGATTCCGCGAGCCGCTCGATACGAAGGAGAAGCGCCGCCAGGGGCGTACGCAATTCGTGCGCGGCATCCGCGACGAATCGCGCTTCGCGCTCGCGCAGTTCCGTCACGCGCGCAAGCAACCCGTTGAAGCTTCGGGCCATCGGGAGCACTTCCGCGGGAAGCCCTTCCGTTACAAGCGGCGACAGATCGTCTGCTCGGCGTGCATTCAAGGTGCGCGCCGCGGCCTCGACGGGAAGAAGGAGTCGATAAAAGAGAAGCCCCGTCAGAAGCGCGATCACCACGCCCGACGTGACGATCGGAAGCACCACCCAGAGCGCGGCGATCGCGGCGTTCTCAAGAAGTTCGTTCGTGCGTTGGGCGACCGCGATGTGGGTGCCGCCGCGAAGGGTCCTCACGTGCATGCGGTAGTCGACCCCGTCGATCGGAAGGGTCTGGAGCCCCGGCCGAATGTCGACGCGAAAGACGACGGGGACGCCCGCCCCGCCGTGGTGCAACGTATGAACGAGTACGGGCGTCCCCGCGGGGATCCGCGACGCGGGGTCGTTCCGTTCGATTTCATAAACGTCCTCCAGATCGTCGTCGTCCATCGAGAAGACGAACGCGGCATCCAAAGGCCACTTCGCGGCCTTCGCGCCGTTTCCCGAAATCACGAAGCGCGCGAGCACCCCGGAAACCTCTTCAAGGGTGTCGTCCTGATGCTCGGCCGCCTCTTCGTATGCGTAGTAAAAGAGCACGGCGCCCGTCACGACCGTGAAGGCCAGAGTCGCCGCGGCGCTCGCACGGAAGACGCGCGTTCTGAAAGACGGATTGCCCACCGGGCGTCGAGGCAGGAAGTCCGTCGGCTGCTTTCGGTCACAGGCTTCAACGCTCTGCCGGCCGGGCGTTGCACGGACGAATCGAGCGAGCCCTGCGAGCGCTCCGGACGACTTCTCCAAAAGCCGCGCGAAGCACCGGCGCAACCCTCCGGTGCGGCGGGCGTTGGCGCCGTGCTGAAGGTCCTTACTCATAAATCCCTCACGATCGGGAAAATCAGGACGCATCCGCGTCGCGAGGCGCCACGCGCCAGCCGAGACCTCGGACGTTTTTCACGGTATCCGTGCCCAATTTCTTTCGGAGGCTGTGGATCAGGAATTCGATCGCGTTGCTTTCGGGCTCTTCGCCCGAGGTGTAGATCCGTTCCTCAAGGGTCCTGCGGGAGAGAATGGCGCCCGGGCGCGCGAGGAGGGCCGAAAGCAGAGCGTACTCGCGGCGCGAGAGCGTCACGGTTTTACCGTCCTTCGTGCGGGCGGTCTTCGTTTCTTCGTCAAGCGTCACGACGCCGTTGCCGGGGCCCTGCATGACCGTTCCGTTTCGGCGACGCATCAGGGCGCGCACGCGGGCCATGAGTTCCGACATGTGAAAGGGTTTCACGAGGTAATCGTCCGCCCCGGCGTCGAGCCCTCGCAGACGGTCTTCGAGCGCGTCGCGGGCGGTGAGAATGATGACGGGAACGTCGCTTCGGGCGCGCAGTTTCGAGAGCACCTCCATGCCGTCGAGCTTCGGGAGTCCCAAGTCAAGGAGTACGAGCTGGTACTCGGTCGTGGCGGCGAGCGTGAGCGCCGTAAGGCCGTCCGTCGCACGGTCGACGACGTGGGTCAAGTCGCGAAGGGCGGCCTCGGCCGCGTCGCCGATCATTGCGTCGTCTTCAACGAGGAGAATGCGCATGGTGTGTGCTCGCTGCAGGAATGAGTCTGCGTTCAATTGTACGAGACGGACGGGCGAAAAGCGCACAGGGACTAAGGCGTGCCTCAGCCGCGTGAGAACTTCGTAGCATCCGACGGTACGAATCGGCAGGGATCGGGCCCGCCGCGTTCGTTGCTTTTGCTGCGTTCGCCGCCCGCGGTGCGTACAGCGCTCGACGAAGAACCTCATTTTCGGACCTTCAAACCATCAGCCCATCCAAGCATTGCGGAGGAACCGCCATGCCGTCGGATTGACCGTTTGTTTTCTGCCACATGTTGACGTTTTTGGACGGAAAATTTCCGGGGATTGTATGAGTACGCCCGAGGGCGAGATTGCGGACGAGGTGTTCGATCGGATCGCCTTCGGCTCAGGCGAAGGCGGAAGCGGGCGGGGTGCGCCGGTTGCGGTATCGGACGGTCAGCGAGCTCGAGTGAGGATGCGTAAGAGCGACGCTGAAAAAAACTCCGAAAAAAGTCGGATCCGCGTCGCTTCTCACCCCCGGAAGCGCTCCCTCGGAATCGCGTCTAAGCCGAATTCCCTATAATGTCCGGTCCGAGAGCGACCGCCCGATCCTTTCGACACCCCTCTGATGCCCCGACCGGGTGTCGGGGATACGAAGGCTTTTCGGCGTGCGGTCGTCCAGCCGAAATGAAAAAGAGGAAATCATGACCGAAACCGCCCGCACCGCAACCCCCGAAACGAGCGAAAACGGCAAAGTGGGTCTCGAAGGCCGCGTCCTTTTGAGCTTTGCGACCTGGAATCCCGTCGCTTTTCTCGCCGACTTCGAGGCGGACTGGGGCGAGGCGCCCGAGGTCGTTTTGAAAAGCGACCGGGGGATCGTGGTGGCCCTCAACAAAGCCCACTTCATTCTGCGCTTCGTGGAAGGGAAGGACCCCGACGCCGAAGTCGTTGCGAAGAACAATCGCGAATGGACGGGGGCTGCGGACGCCGCCGCAAACCACCTTGCGCACCTCGAAGTGACGTCGCTCCTTTCCCCGGAAGCGTTCGTTCTTCAGAGTGCCCGCGACTTCGTGCGGGTGGTGGCGAGCCTCGCTTTGCAGGAAGGCGTGGCGGCGATCGACACGACGAATACGCTCCTTACCCCCGAAGGTTACCGAAACGGTGCGCAGGTGATGACGGACGGGCGAAGCTTTCCCGTTCACAACGTGATCTTCACGGGCGTCTGGCGCCAAAGCGAAGCGGGGGGCACGAACGGCTACACGGCGGGCTTCAACCGCTTCGGGCTTCCGGAACTCGAAATCATCGACTCGAAGCGCGGCGCCTACGAAGTGCGCGAGTTTCTCCGGAACCTCTCGGGCTACATCCTCGAAACGGGGAACCCCGTTCGCCCGAACACGAGCCTGCGCGTGAGCGCCGACGAAGCGTTCGACGTGACGCTCTCTCCGGGTGTCGCCTTCCCCGAAGAGATTCAAACGCTCAAGATCGCTTTCGGCTGATCTCTTCCCGAAAACGAATACGAGGGCGGATGATGAAGCGCACGGAGAAACACACGAACCGCACGAACAACAACGCGTACGGTTCCCGAGCGGACGGAGCGGGCTTTCTCTTCCGGCGCTTCAAGCCTTTCGAAAGGTCCGCTCTCGGCGTTGCCATCGCTCTCGTCCTCGGCCTCGAGGCGGCTGCGGGCTCGGTGCCCGTTGCCGCAGCCGAATCCTCCGTCCTTTCCCCCGTCATCGACAAGGAGCTCCCGCCCGATCCGCCTCCGGGAACGCGGGTTCGGGTGGGCGTGTTGCAGTTCGAGCAGGAATCCTCCTACGGGCCGACGCTCGACAACATTCAGGAGGACCTCATCAACTACCTCAAGCGCGCGACGACGGGGCTTGACATCGTGGCGGTCCCCTACGACTCCTCCGCGCGCCTCAAGGCCGCGGTGGCGCGTCACGAGGTGGAGTTTTTCCTCGCGAGCTCGGGGCTTTACGTCGAACTGCAGCGCTACGGTGTTCGCGACATCGGCACGCTCGTTCTCGCGCAGATGCCCGACCCCAATCAGTGCGTTGCGGGCGTCATGGTCGCGCGTGCCGACCGTTCGGACATCACCGACCTCGCGAGCCTCAAAGGAAAGCGCGCTTTTTCAACGGACGCGGCGAATTTCATGACCTATCAGTCGAACCTCGGGGCGATTGCCGCGGCGGGGTTCGATCCCGACACGTTCTTCTCGTCCGTGGTCTTTACGCACAATCGCCCGAAGGCCGTTTTGGAGGCCGTTTTGGACGGTACGGGCGACGTGGGTTTGTTGCGCGCCTGCATGCCCGAAGCGCTCGTTGCGAAAAACCCCGCGTGGAAGGGGAAATTCAAGGTCGTGAACCAACAGGAAACGCCCGCGGGAAAGCGCCTCGGCTGCGCCTTTTCGACGGATCTCTACCCGGGGTGGACTTTCGCGGTTTCAAACCACACCCCCGCCGTCATCACGCGCCACATGGCCACGGCCCTTTTGGCGCTCGCGCCCGAGGACACGCAAGGGGGTTACACGATTTCCTTTGCCACCGACTTCGAGCGCGTGAACGACGTCTTCAAGCGCCTTCGTATCGGGCCGTACGCGTATCTGCGGGACTGGACGGTCGAGCGGGTCGTGGCGACCTATTGGCCCGTCATGATGCTCTTTCTCGCGGGGCTCCTTCTTTGGGCGCTCCATGCGTGGCGCCTGGAGCGGCTCGTCGCGAAGCGCACGGCGGCCTTGGCGCGCGCTTTGCGGCGCGAAAAGGAGGCGAGCGAACTCGCCCGCACGACGAGCGAAAAACTCACGCGCTTGGAGCGGGTCGGGATGATCGGGAAGTTGTCCTCCGTCTTCGCGCACGAATTCGTGCAACCCCTGTCCGCGATGCGCTACAGCGCCCGATCGCTCGGGAAACTCATGGCGCGCGAGACGGTCGACAAACCGTTGGCGGACCGGTGCCTCAAAGAATTGACGGAGCAACTGAAACTCGCGACGAGCATCATCGAGCGGGTGAGAAGCTACGCCAAAGAAGGTGCCGACCGGTCGAAGCCCGTCGACCTCGCGGCGCTCGTCGAGGACGTGCGACGCGAGATGACGGAGTCGCGCCGCTTGAAGCGCGACGTGGTCGTCGCGGGCGCAACGCCTCCGGGGCAACGCCTTCTCGTTGCGGGGGACGGGGTGGAGCTGCGCGTTCTTCTCATGAATCTCTTCAAAAACGCCGAAGAGGCGTTGTCGGCCGCGGGCCTTTCCGAACCGATTGAGGTCTCGATCGGGCGCCCGGAGGGGGAAGACGTCCGAGAGCCGAACGAAACGAACGAAGGGCAGGAAGCGAAAGAAACGACGGAAACGAGCGAGGCGAACGCGCCCGAAGGCGCCGTTCTTCGCCTCGTCGTTCGAAACGGCGGTGCGCGTCTGACGGAGGCTCAACTCGCGGAACTTTCCGAGCCCCTTGCGACCACCAAGGAGCGCGGTCTCGGTCTGGGGCTCCTCCTTTGCAAGTCGATTGCCGAAGTGCACCGTGCGTCGATTCGGTTCGAAGCACCGAAGGAGGGCGGCGTGCGGGTGACGATCGACTTTCCGGCCTTCGAGGGCGGGGCCCGATGAAAGGAAAGCTCGGGAAAGCAAACGGACGTGACCGTTCGTGACCGTCCGTCCTTTTCCAAACGCCCCCCGAATCGTTACACTTCCCCTTCCGACGACATCAAGCCCGGAGGACCGACCCCCCATGCCCGCTTCCGCACCGCTCACGCCCGAGCTTTTGAAACCGCTTTTCGACGCGGACTTTTCCGACCGACGCGAGCAGGAACGCGCCGCATCGCTCGTTCGCATCGTTGACGACGACGAGGCCGTACGGCGCTCCTTGAAGACGATGCTCGAAATCGAAGGTTTTCAGGTCGCCGACTGGCCGAGCGCCGACGCCTTCCTCGCGGACCCCGAAGAAGCCCGCGAAGAACGCCCGGGGTGTCTCGTGCTCGACGTGCGGATGCCGGGGATGAGCGGGCTCGAACTGCAAAACCGCCTCGCCGAACTCGGGCGCGGTCTCCCTGTCATTTTCCTTACGGGTTACGCGGACGTGCACGTGGCGGTTTCGAGTCTCAAGGCGGGAGCGCTCGACTTTCTGATGAAACCCGTCGACGAAGACGAACTCATCGCCGCGATCGATCGGGGACTCCATCGCGACCGCCTTCGTCGGCTCGGCACCCGCGAAGAACGGATCGTCGAGGGAGCGGATAGTCTCTCCGAACACGAGGTCCGAATCCTCGTCTACATCCACAAGGCGCTCACCGACGCCCAGATTTCGGAGCGTACGGGCGTATCCGTCCGAACGGTCGAAGGGCATCGCGCAAAGCTCTACCGCAAATTCAACGTCCATTCGGGGGAAGCCCTCGAAGCAATTCTTCCCGACATTCGCGACGCGCTCCGGAAGCGCTTTCCCGAGGCGTGATCCGCTTGGGGTCGTCGGGTCGCACGCCGCGCCTGCGCGAGGCGCCTGCAAAATCCGCGCCCCAGGCAACATTCCGTTGCGTCTTTTGCCTCGTCGGAAACGAAAATAGGGGTTAACCCGTAATCCTACTGCCGTTTTGCGGCTAATCCGTGCGTCACACTTCCTTCGGATACACCGAAGAACGAAACACGACGGAGCGAGAAGCATGACGGATGTTGCCCGAAGAGAAACGAAAGCAGGGAACGGGAATAGCGAGACCCCGCGGGCGGAATACGCTCCTTCGAGCCGATCCGCCAAGCAGCGCCGCGGCGTGCACCTTCCCGTCTACAGTCGCGGCGAAGAGACCGCGAATGCCGTGACGCACGGTTTGGCGGCGCTCCTTTCGATTGCGGGCTTGGTCGTTATGGTCGTCGAGGCGGTCGCGACGGGAAAGAGCGCGGTCGTCATTGCGAGTTCCGCCTTGTTCGGCGCGACCATGGTGATTCTCTACCTCGTCTCGACCCTCTACCACGCGATTCCGAATCGACGCGCAAAGCGCATTCTGCAGATTTTCGACCACAGCGCGATCTACCTTCTCATCGCGGGCTCCTACACGCCTTTTTGCCTCATCACGCTCGGGGGCGTCACCGGCTGGGCGCTCTTTTTCGTCGTCTGGGGGATCGCGCTTGCGGGAGCGATCTTCCAACCCTTCCTCATGAAGGCCGCCGACTGGATCAATTGTCTCCTCTACCTCGGGCTCGGCTGGTGCGTGATTTTCGTTCTGAAGCCCCTCGTGGAGGCTCTCCCCTGGGGCGGGCTCGCGCTCCTTGCGGGCGGGGGCGTAGCCTACAGCGCAGGGGTGGTCTTTTACCTCTGGGAGAAGCTCCCCTTCAACCATGCCATCTGGCACGTGTTCGTCCTTGCGGGCACGGCGCTCCAATTCTTTGCGGTGCTCTTTTACGTGATCCCGAGCCCGATCGGGGCCTGACAGACGAAGCGACGCACCGAGCAACGTACGGCGTAGCGGAGCGCAAGTCCCGGGAACGGGACGCACGGCTTACGCAACGGGCGAGCAACGGGCGAACAACACGAGCGCAAACCGTGCAGCTCCGGACGGGCGGCCGACGGCACCTCGCATCCGGGAAGCGTCCGGAGCGGGTAGGGGGCGGGTTTTCACCGATCCCTTTTTCGACCACGAACGGAGAAAAAAGACTCTTACGCGCGTAAGCCTCTGCGGAAAATGAATCCTGAACGAAACGCGAGCGAAGCGAACGGTACGAACGCAACGCTTCGCACGACCAATCCAAAGGAGATTTTCATGAGCAAGGAACTTTCCCGCCGCAGTCTTTTGAAGAGCGTCGGTCTCGGCGGCGCCGCCCTCGCCGCGATGGGCGCCTCGAGCGTCGCTTCCGCCAAGTCCGCCGACGGCGTCAAGTGGACCGATACCTACGAAGTGGTGGTGGTCGGTGCGGGCGGTGCGGGCATGGCCGCCGCCGTCAAGGCCGCGCAGACGGGTGCCAAGAAGATCGTCGTCCTTGAAAAGCTCGCCTTTGCGGGCGGCAACACGCTCCTTTCTCAGGGCTTCATCAACGCCGCCGACCCCGTGCGTCAGCCCAAGCAGGGCATCAAGGATTCGCCCGAAAACCACATGAAGCAGACGCTCGCTGCGGGCGACTTCCGCGGCGATCCCGAACGCGTTCGCGTGCTCTGCGAAAACGCCTACGGCGCGATCACGTGGCTCGAAAGCCTCGGCATGAAGTTCAAGGACAACGTCATCCAGATTTTCGGCGCTCTTTATCCGCGCTCCCACGTTCCGGCTCTTCCGAAGGGCCAGGGTTACGGCACGGTGCTCGCCAAGGCCGCGAAGGACTTGGGCGTTGAAGTGAAGACCGGCATGGACGTCGTCGAAATCATCCGCGAAGGGGGCTTCGAAGGCGATGTCCTCGGCGTGCAGGTGAAGAATTCGAAGGGCGAAACGCGCTACATCCGTGCGACGCGCGCCGTGGTGCTCGCCGCGGGCGGGTTCGGTGCGAACACCTATCTGCGCGAACTCCACGATCCGCGTGTGAAGGGCCTCGGCACCGACAACCTTCCCTCCATGTCGGGTCAGGTCGCAATGGCGGCCGTGCGCGTGGGCGGCTACTTGGTCGGCATGGACTTCATTCAGTCCACCCCGGGCGCTCCCGCCGGCAAGAAGATGAAGCTTCTTCTCAACTTCAACGTGAACGGCTCGATCTACGTCGACAAGCGCGGCAACCGTATCGTGAACGAAGGCGAACGCCGCGACGTCATTCGCGACGCCGTTTTGGGCACGCCCGAACGCTATGCCTACACGGTTTGCGACAACGAAAACTTCATGAGCTACGACGAAGTGAACCGCAAGGCGATTCACGAAGGCGAAAAGATCAACGAAGCCTGGTCCGCTCCGACCATTCGCGAACTCGCCGAGAAGATGGGCGTCGACCCCGACGGTCTCGAAGCGACGATCAAGCGCTACAACGGCTTCGTCGACGCGAAGAAGGACGAGGACTTCAACAAGACCGCCGTCAACCTCACGAAGAAGATCGAAAAGGGTCCCTTCTGGGCCTGCTACACCGGCATGACCGTGCACCACACGATGGGCGGTCTCAACACCAACACGAAGGCTCAGTGCCTCGATTGGACGGGCGCCGTGATTCCGCGTCTCTACGCCGCGGGCGAAATCACGGGCGGCATCCACGGCACGAATCGCGTGGGTGGCAATGCCGTGCTCGACTGCTTCGTCTTCGGCCAGATCGCCGGTGAAAACGCCGCGAAGGAAGCCGTGAAGGCCTGAGCTCCTTCGAAATCATAATTTCTCCTCCTTTGGGGCCGATTCCTCTCGGGTGTCGGCCCTTTTTTCGTTGTTGTCCTCCCGTGGGCCGCCCTTCGGTGCGACGAAAAACCCCGCGGCTCGGGTCCGAGCGGCGGGGCGAAAGAATGACGACGAGGGTAACGCGTTGCTCAGAAGCGGTGCGTGAGACCCGCGTACGCCTGGGTGTAGCGGTTCGTATCCGAGTAGGCGCCGTAATCCGTGTTGGCGGTCGACTTTTCACGCGCGAGGCCCGCCCCGGCGTAAAGCGACGTGCGCTTGCTCAAAGGATAGACGTAGCGGGCCGAAAACCCGAGGTACGAGAAGTCGCCTTGAACCGCGTAGAAATCGTACCCGAGCGTTTCGCTTTCGCCCTCGGCATAGTAGGCCGCAGCCGTCAGGTCGCCTCCGAAGAGGGGAACGATCGTGCCGAGGTGCGCCCCGAAGCCGTCGATGCCTTTCTCGGCCCCGGGAACTCCGCTCGCGACTTCGTCGGCAAAGGCGTTTTCGAAGGTGGCGAAGCTCTTCGACGCCTTCGCGTACTGCGCGAGTGCAAAAACACGAGCAACCCCGAAGTCGTAGTTGCCGCCCGCATAGAAAATGTGGGTATCCTCGTGGCGGTCGGTGTTGGCGTACTTCGTGAGTTCGTAGGCGCCGACCCACTGCAGGGGACCGAAGTCGCCCGTCAGGGCGGCCGAGGCGTAACGGTCTGCTTTCGAGGTACCTTCGGTACCCTCGCCCTTCACTCCGTCCGTTTTGAAGGCGTATTGAAGCGTGGCCTGCAGCCCCGAGAACTTCGGCGTTTGGTAGGTCGCCGTGTTGTCGTAACGGTCCGAAGCCTGAAGACCGAAGACGTCGTTGTCGCCGCCGTCAAAGGCGTCCGCAATCGCGTAGACGAGGTCGTACGTGCCCGCGGAGGAGGCGACCCCGCCCATGCGGCCGAATGCGACGGTACCGAAGTCGCCCGAGAGGAAAAGGGCCGCCTCGCGTCCGAAGAGCCGATCGTCGTACCGCATCGCGCCGTCGTCGGACGAAAAGCCGTTTTCAAGCTTGAAGCCTGCGGTGAGGCCGTTGCCGAGCGTTTCCGAGCCCTTGAGACCGAAGCGCGACGCTTCGTTGTAGCCCGATTGCATTGAAAAGCTTTTTTCGTTGCCGTGCGTGAGTACGGCTTCGGACGAGCCGAAACGAATGTCTTTCGACGTGTAGGCGATACCCGTATCGACAATGCTGTAAACCGAAATGTCGGCCGCGGAGGCCGCCCCGGCAACCGAGAAGGCGCCGAGAATTGCGAGTTGGAGAAGATGCTTTTGCATGGTGAGGATATCCTGACCGGAGGGTAGATTTGGGCCCGGGTTCGAGGTTCAAAGAGAGTGCGACGTCTCAGAACGTGTGGGTTACGCCCGCGTACGCTTGAGTGTAGGTGTTTTTGTCAGTCGGAAGCCGGTAAGAAGGCGTGGGGCGCCCCCCGGGGGTGAGACTGAAGGTCGACGTGACTTCTTCACGCGCCCAACCTGCGCCCGCGTAGAGGGACGTGCGCTTGCTCAGGGGATAGACGTAGCGCGCCGAAAGACCGAGATAGGTGAGATCCTGTTTGTTCGTGTAGTCGATGTAGTCGACCGCGGCCGTTTCACCGTCGACATAGTAGACGCCCGCCGTCAGGTCGCCGCCTGCCACGGGAACGATCGCGCCGACGTGCAACCCCCAACTGTCGAACCCGTGCTCGGCGCCCGCAAAGCCCGCGGCCGCGTCGGGTTCCAGAGCGTTCACGAAGCTCGCAAAGCTCTTCCCCGCATCCGTGTACTGGGCGAGCAGGAAGACTTTGGCAAAGCCCGCATCGTAGTTGCCGCCGAGGTAGACGGCGTTCGTGTCGTCGGCGCGGTCGGTGTTGGCGTACTTCGTGAGTTCGTAGGCGCCGACCCACTGAAGCGGACCGAAGTCGCCCGTCACGGCGATCGAGGCGTAGCGGTCGGCCTTGGAGGTGCCTTCGGTGCCTTCGCCATCGAGAGAATCCGTCTTAAAGGAATACTGCACCGTACCCCGGAGGCCCGCGAACTTCGGCGTTTGGTAGGTAGCCGTATTGTCGTAGCGGTCCGAGGCCTGCATGCCGAAAACGAGGTTGTCGCCGCCGTCGAAGGCGTCCGCGGTCAGGTAGACGAGGTCGAACGATCCCGCGGCGGACGCAACGCCCCCGGTGCGCCCGAACGCAACCGTTCCGAATTCGCCCGAAAGGCCGAGCAGGGCTTCGCGTCCGAAGAGCCGGTCGTACTTCATCGAACCGTCGTCCGTGAAGAGCCCGTTTTCAAGGACGAAGCTCGCCTTGAGGCCGTTGCCGAGGTCTTCCGAGCCCTTGAGACCGATGCGGGAGCTCGCGTTGTAGCCCGACTGCATTTCAAAACCGTGCACGCGCCCGCCCGTGAACGCGTCCGGATTCGTTTCGGCGGCGAGGATGACGTTGCGGGACGTGTAGAGAAGCCCGGTGTCGACGACGCCGTAGACCGAGACGTCGGCGGCGGACGCAGCGCCCGAGAGAGAGGTGAGGGCGGTGAGGGCGGTGAAAACCGCGAGAGCGGCGGAAGTCTTTTTCATGATGAGGAAGGAGAAACGAGTGAGGGAAGCGTCCGCAGGGCGGACTTTAGAAGAACGGTACCAAAGGCGTGCGGCTACGGCCAGCGGGATGTGTCTTTGCGAGGCGAATACGCGGATAAACAGGGGAGGGCGGTTGTCCTTCAGGACTGCTCGGCTGTTGCGGGTTTGCAACGGGGCCGTCAACTCGGTTGAGGAATCGTGGTCGATGGCCGGAATCCCGAAGGCGAGGCGACAACAAAAACCCCGCAGGCCGATTTCTCCTTCGGGGTTTAATTTGAGGATTGTCCGACAGGCGGCTCTATTCAGACGCGTGGGTGATGCCGTAGTACGCCTGCCGATCTTGTGCGTGATCCACCCCCGCATGAATGCGGGGGCTTCCTGATTCAACGCCGACATGCCGACAAGACCTCGGTCTTGTCGGGGGCCGTCAGCTCCACAGGCATTACATCGGCCCGATCCGGGCCTAGCTTCACCGAAGACGGCTTCGCCTTCTTCGTGCGAAGAAGCTTTTTCCTCGTTTTCGGCTTGTAGAGCCCCGACAGAAGCATGTCGATCCCGCGATCACGAATGTTGATCGCGGCGGCGTGGTCCGCGTTGTCTTCAAAGCCGCATCGCACACAATGGAAGACCGCCTGCGAGGGACGGTTCTTTGGATCTATAAGCCCGCAAACGGGGCATCGACGCGAGGTGTTCTTAGGGTCGACCTCAAGGACAAGCTTTCCGGCCTTGAGGGCCTTGTATCTCAAATAGGTTCTGACTTTCCCCCAGCCGCTCTTCAAAATGGACTCTGCCAGGCCCGCATGCGCCGAAGCACCGTTCTTGAGCGGTCGCCCGGTTTCTTCGTCGTACTCCGGAGCAGGACGTTTGACCATATTGTCGATCTTCAGCGCTTCGAGCACGATAAGCCAGGTGTCTTCGAGCGACACGAGCGCATGGCTCGTCTGATGAGCGAAGTCCTCCAGGACGTTGCGTTGGTACTGATAGGTTCGCCCCAGACGACGCTTCACTTTGCGACGGTTATTGCTCCCCTTTTTGGCCTTGGCAAGCCGGCGCTGCAGACGCTTGCGATGGCGTTCCCGACTCGCAATTTTTTGGAGCTGCTTTTTCGTAAGGCCGTAGGGGGCCTCGCGGTGGCTCGACTGCACGGGACGCGCGACGCCGCGGTCCACCCCGATCGTCTTCTTCTGCAACTCGTCCTTCGTGTATTGCATCAGACGTGCCGAGATCTCTTCTTCCGTTTCGGGAAAGCACTCGAGATCTTTGGGGTCTTCATAACAGAAGGAGACCGACAGCCCGCGAGCCGAGAGCTTCACGAAGACCATCGCGGGCATCAAGAATTCACGATGCGCCTTGAAGAGGATGCTGCCGCCGGGCTTCTGTTTGGAGCCGAACTGCAGGACGAACCACCCCTTGCGCGTGTGCGGCTCGATCGCGAAATACTTTCGAGTCAGTTGCAAGACGCGATCCGACTCCTTGATCGGATGCACCTTCGGACGGCCGGCGAGCCCGCTGAGCATTCGCCGGGACGCTTGACAAAACCGATAGGCGCCGATGCCGTAGATCATCGAGGGCACCTCGCGGAGCCACGGCATCTCCTCGAAGTCGACAAGGTGAGCGTATTTCTGATCCGGCTGCGGACGATCCACGCAACACTCCGGACGAATCGGCTGGCAGTGCCGCTTCGTCTCGTCGATCAGCCTGTAGAGGCTGTCGAAGTAGCGTTGTTCGCGCACCTTCTCGTTGTAAATGAACGACTGGGCGGCCGACCACGTTAGGTAGCCGTACCTGGAGGCGTCATTCGAGAAGCGTGCGGAAAATTTGCGTCCTTGGGTCATGGGTGAAATTGTACCGAAGGTATTTCAAAGGCTCGGGGGTCCCCGCATTTCGCTCTCACTTGAGGTCGTGGGGTCGGATTCGGACGTTGCGAATTCGGCGTAAAACAAAACCCCGCAGGCCGATCGCTCCTGCGGGGTTTTGATGTCCGTTTTCAGACGAGGGTCGGCGTTCGCGTCGGATCTTGCACGCTATCCGACGAGTGCCGACGCACGGCCCGAATTAGAACTTGTGCGTGATGCCGGCGTAAGCCTGACCGATCTTGTGCGTGTATTCGTCCTCGAAGGTCGTGATGGAAGCCGACGGATCGATCTTTTCTTCGGCGTAGCCCGCACCGAAGTAGACGGACGTGCGCTTGCTCAAGGGATAGGCGTAGCGGGCGGAGAAGCCGAGATAGGTCATGTCGGCCGAGCCCTGGACGGAGCCGTTCGTGAGGGTGTCGGTTTCGCCGTCGACATAGTAGACGCCGGCCGTGAGGTCGCCGCCGAGAACCGGGACGATCGTACCGAGGTGGAGACCGTAGCTGTCGATCCCCTTTTCGTCGCCTTCGGCCGTCGGAGCGAGGGCGCCGAGGAGGTCGGAGTAGGAACCGAAGTTCTTGCCCGCCTTCGTGTACTGGGCGAGGGCGAAGAGCTTCAGGACCTGGAGGTCGTAGTTGCCGCCCACGTAGAAAGCGTGCGTTTCGTCGTGCTCGTCGGCCGTGTTGGCGTACTTCGAGAGTTCGTAGGCGCCCACCAGCTGCAGCGGCCCGAAGTCGCCCGTCAGAGCGAGCGACGCGTAGCGGTCGACCTTGGAGGTGCCTTCCGTGCCTTCGCCGGAGACCGAATTCTGCTTGAAGGAGTACTGGGCCGTCCCCTGAACGCCCGCGAACTTCGGCGACTGGTAGGTCACCATGTTGTCGTAGCGGTCGGAAATCTGGAGGCCGAGGACGTCGTTGTCGCCGCCGTCGAAGGAGTCGGCGATCGAGTAGACGAGGTCGTACGTACCCGCGGACGAAGCGACGCCGCCCATGCGGCCGAAGGAGATCGTGCCGAATTCGCTCATGAGCGAGAGGCTCGCTTCACGGCCGAAGAGGCGGTCTTCGTACTTGAAGTTGCCGTCGTCGGAGGTGAAGCCGTTTTCGAGCTTGAAGCCCACCTTAAGGCCGTTTCCGAGCTCTTCGGTGCCCTTAAGGCCGAAGCGGGAAGCCGAGTTGTAACCCGACTGCATCCCGAAGGTGTCTTCCTTCGCACCGTCGGTCACCTTGTCGTAGGTGTAGGCGAGGCCCGTATCGATAATGCCGTAGAGGTTAACGTCGGCCGCAGCGGCGGTACCGGCAAAAGCGCCGAGGACGGCGAGGGCGGCAAGAGTCTTTTTCATGATAAGCATCCGAAATTTAGGGGAGTCGAAGCCCGCCGTCAGAAGTCAAGCGGGTTTTCCCAAATTAGCAAGAGGAAGTGACAATTTCGTTGGGTTTCCTGCCTATGCAATAACAAGTCACGGATAAACAGGAAAATGTTTCGGATGAAGAAGAGTGAGCTCGGTGTTGCATTTACGCAACAGCAATAGAGTGAACGGGTCGAATTCGGGTTTATAGGCAAAACAAAACCCCGCAGGCCGATCGCTCCTGCGGGGGTTCGATATTCGCTTTCAGACGAGTGTCGGCGTTCGCATCGGATCTTGCACGCTATCCGACGAGTGCCGACGCGCAGTCCGAATTAGAACGTGTGCGTGATACCGGCGTAAGCCTGACCGAGCTTGTTCTTGTCGGTAGCGCTGACGGGGCCGACGTTGGAGTCGATCTTTTCTTCAGCATAGCCGGCACCGGCGTAGATGGAAGTGCGCTTGCTGAGCGGGTAGACGTAGCGGGCGGAGACGCCGAGGTAGGTGGCGTCGGCGGAAAGCACGTCCGCAATGGTGTCGGTTTCGCCGTCAACGTAGTAGACCGCAGCCGTGAAGTCGCCGCCGAAGGCGGGGACGATCGTGCCGAGATGGAGACCGTAAGAGTCGATGCCCTTTTCGGTGCCGGCGAGGTTGCCGATAACGGAAAGCGGATCTTCAAGGGTACCGAAGTCCTTGGCGGCCTTCGTGTACTGGGCCATGGCGAAGAGCTTCAGAACCTGGAAGTCGTAGTTGCCGCCGAGGTAGAAGGCATGCGTTTCGTCGTGGTTGTCGGTGTTGGCGTACTTCGTGAGTTCGTAGGCGCCGACCATCTGGAGGGGGCCGAAGTCGCCCGTCAGAGCGAACGAGGCGTAGCGGTTGACCTTGGAGGTGCCTTCGTCGCCCGTGTCGGTATCAGACTTGTTGTCCTGCTTGAAGGAGTACTGAACCGTGCCCTGGACGCCCGCGAACTTCGGCGACTGGTAGGTCACCATGTTGTCGTAGCGGTCGGAGATGTTGAGACCGAGGACGTCGTTGTCGCCGCCGTCGAAGGAGTCGGCGATCGAGTAGACGATGTCGTAGGTGCCGGCGGACGAAGCCACACCGCCCATGCGACCGAAGGAGATCGTGCCGAATTCGCTCATCAAGGAGAGGCTCGATTCACGACCGAAGAGGCGGCCGCTCTGGCCGAGCGTGCCGTCGTCGGAGCTGAAGCCGTTTTCGAGCTTGAAACCGACCTTAAGGCCGTTGCCGAGGTCTTCCGTGCCCTTGATGCCGAAGCGCGAGGACGAGTTGTAGCCCGACTGCATGCCGAACTGGTTTTCGCTGCCGTTCGTGCCTTCGGTGAAGCCGGTATCGGACACGCCGAGTTCGGAGTTTTCGTAGGTGTAGGCAAGGCCGGTGTCAACGACGCCATAGACGGTAACATCGGCAGCAGCGGCGGAGCCGGCAAAAGCGCCGAGAACGGCGAGAGCGGCAAGAGTCTTTTTCATGATCTGTTTTCCGAAAAATGTGGAAGTCGAACTCCGCATTGAGAAGTCAAGCGGCTTTTTGAAAATTAGCAAAAGGCTTCGTATTTTTCGACGAAGTAGCTGTACATAAAAATCAAGACTCTGGATAAACGGGAAAGTTTCCATGGATTTTAGGGTTAAGCCTAATGTTGTGTTTTCGCAACGGCACCCCCGGGCAGGAATCGCAGATAGAGTTTACAGACGCGAAAACCCCCGCAGGCCGATCGCTCCTGCGGGGGTTGGTTTGGAAGGCCCCTCCGGGCCTGTCCGATGCGCGGACCGAATCAGAACGTGTGGGTGATGCCGGCGTACGCCTGACCGACCGTGTTCGTGTTGCGGTTCGTGCCGGCGTCGTTCTTGAGGTCGATCTTTTCTTCGGCATAGCCCGCGCCCGCGTAGAGCGAGGTGCGCTTGCTCAAGGGATAAGCGTAGCGGGCGGAAAGACCGACGTAGGAGGTTTCGGCCCAGCCGCGGCCCCAAGCGCTATGGAGCGTGGAGGTGTCGCCCTCGGCGTAGTAGACGCCGACCGTCAGGTCGCCCGCAGCCAGGGGCACGATTGTCCCGAGATGAAAGCCGTACGAGTCGACGCCTTTTTCGATGCCTTGAGTGCCCTCGAAATCGGGATCGGAGAAAGCGTCTTCGAGCGACCCCAGGTCCTTCCTGCCTTAATGTACTGGGCGAGAGCGAAGAGCTTCATAACGTGGAGGTCGTAGTTGCCGCCGAGATAGAGGATGTTGCGTCTTCGCAACGTCGGTCGGACGGAAGAGGGGAGATCGAATGGAGAGCGAAAAACAAAACCCCGCAGGCCGATCGCTCCTGCGGGGTTTCAACGTTCGATGTCAAACGCGCGTTGCTTTGTTTGTCGAATCTTGCACGCTATCCGACGTGTCCCAACGCGCTATTCGAATTAGAACGTGTGGGTGATACCAGCGTAAGCCTGGCCGATCTTGTTCGTGTAGGATTCCTTGCCGGCTTCATCCTTCAGGTCGGCCTTTTCTTCAGCATAGCCCGCGCCCACGTAGACGGAGGTGCGCTTACTGAGCGGGTAGACGTAGCGGGCGGAGAGACCGAGGTAGGTGGCTTCGGCGGAACCTTGGCCATCAGCATTGCGGAGCGTGTCGGTTTCACCGTCGACGTAGTAGACGGCAGCCGTGAAGTCGCCGCCGGCAACGGGGACGATCGTACCGAGGTGGAGGCCGTAGGAGTCGATGCCCTTTTCGATGCCTTCAGTACCGGCGAACTGAGCGCCGGAGAGCGGGTTTTCGAAGGTGCCGAAGTTTTTGTCGGCCTTCGTGTACTGGGCCATGGCGAAGAGCTTCATCACCTGGAGGTCATAGTTGCCGCCGAGGTAGAAGGCGTGCGTTTCGTCGTGAGCGTCCTTCGTGTTGGCGTACTTCGTAAGTTCGTAAGCGGCGACGGTCTGGAGGGGACCGAATTCGCCCGTCACGGCGAGACCGGCGTAGCGGTCGACCTTGGAGGTGCCTTCATCACCGGAGCCCGAAACCGAGTTCTGCTTGAAGGAGTACTGGGCCGTGGCCTGGACGCCGGCGAACTTCGGCGACTGGTAGGTCACCATGTTGTCGTAGCGGGAGGACGAGTGCATGCCGAAGACGTCGTTGTCGCCGCCGTCGAAGGCGTCGCCGATCGCGTAGACCACGTCGTACGTACCGGCAGCGGCGCCGAGGGCGCCCATGCGACCGAAGGAGAACGTGCCGAATTCGCTGATGAGCGAGAGGCTGGCTTCACGGCCGAAGAGGCGGTCTTCGTACTTGAAGTTGCCGTCGTCGGAGGAGAAGCCGTTTTCGAGCTTGAAGCCGACCTTGAGGCCGTTACCGAGGTCTTCCGTGCCGCGGAGGCCGAAGGGGGAGCCGGAGTTGTAGCCCGACTGCATCGCGAACTGGCTTTCGCTGCCGTGCGTGAGGGCGGCTTCGGACGTGGCGAGTTCGGTGTTCTTGTAGTGTACGCAAGGCCCGTGTCGACGACACCGTAGAGGTGCACGTCGGCGGCGGCAGCGGTACCGGCAAAAGCGCCGAGAACGGCGAGAGCGGCAAGAGTCTTCTTCATGATGGATTTTCCTATCCGAAAAGTTGAAGTGCCTCGCTTCTGTTGCAGCGAGTGAATTCACGATAGCAAATGCGTCAAGAAGTTTTTATTACAACAAGGTGACAAATCAGGAACTCATTGATAAACATGAATGGGCTATTTTGCGTATATGTTTTCAGTGTGTTGTATAAACGCAACACATTTTGGATATTTCTTAAAAATAGGCCATTTACAGTAGAGTAAAGTAAGATGGAGCACCTGTTTTCGTTGTTGTATTTTCGACGTACAAGAAGCAACAGGACGACCGACCGTCCGCATCCGAAAATTCGGGGCGAGAAAGGTCGAACAAAGCTCGGCCTCTCGTCCTAGGTCGAGTTCGACCACGTGCCGCCTTCGGTATAGTTGGATGAACGAGCCTCATGGGGCGTACCCGTTCCGGTGTCGAGCTTCGAGGCGACCAACCCCCTCTACGAAGTGACGATTGGACGATGCGCAAAACGAGCGGCTTGAAGGTTCCGGGCAAACGTTCCCTGCTGACGGGAGTCGTGGGACTCCTGGGGGTCGCCTGCGTACTCGCCACACCTACCCATACGGCTGCCGACGCCCCACCCGAGCGGACGCCTACGCGCACCGTTCTGATCGGCGTCGTGGAGTCGAGCGAAACGGATTTTCCCTCGACGACGCTCCGCCCCACGATCGAAGCGATCGAGCGTCATGTGCCGGGAGCGCGCGTCTCCGTGGTGCGCCTTTCAAGCATCACGCTTCTTTCCGACATCGACCGCGTTCGGCCCGACCTTTTCATTGCGCCCTCGGCCGACTTTCGTCGCGTGCTCGACGCGACGGGCGCACATCCGATTGCAACGCGCCTATCTACCGCCGCCGTCAACCCCGCGCAGTCCGTCGGGGCGGCTTTCGTTGTGCGAAGCGACCGCTCCGACATCACGACGTTGACGGACTTGAAGGGTAAGCGCACGGCCGCAACGCTCCCCACGGCCTTGGACGGGTGGCTCGCCGCCCGCCTGGAAGTGCAGGAAGCGGGCTACGACTCGAAAGATTTCTTCGGGGACGTCCACTTCATGACGTACGGCGTCCCGAACGTCGTATCGAGCGTCTTGGCCGGGAATTTCGACGTGGGGATTTTGCCTGCCTGCGCTCTGGAGCGCGCGGAAGCCCGCGGGCTCGTGGAGCCGGGAGCTTTGAAAGTGGTCGCGCCCGTCACGGACGAGCTTCTTGCCTGTCGGCATTCGACGAAGCTTTACCCCGACTGGGTGGCAGGGGCCTTACCCGGGACCGATCCCGAGCTCGCCCGGCTCATGACGATTGCGCTCTTGACGCCCGTGAAGCCCGCCGACGCCTTGACGGGCGGGCGGTACGTCTGGCAGGTGACGAGCGACTTTCATGCGGTGCGCGAATTGGAGCGGAGCCTTCACCTCGGCGAATGGGCCTATTTGGAGAGTTGGACCCCCGAAGCGCTCTGGCGGCGCTTCAAGTGGTACGTGGTTGCGATTGTCATCGCGCTCGGGCTCATTCTCTTTCACGAGTGGCGGCTTCGGCGCCTGGTCGACGTCCGTACGCGGGAGCTTCGCGAAGCGTTGGCGGAACGCGCTCGTCTTGAAGAAGCGGAGCGCGCCGCGCGCCTTCGCCTCGGAGAGCTCGAACGCATGGGCGCCATCAGTCAGCTTTGCGCCATGATCGCGCACGAATTGAAGCAGCCCGTGGGGTCCGTCATCAACTACATGGCGGTCCTTCGCATGCGGCTTGCGCAGTTGGCTGCGGGAAGCTCGACGGGGAAGGGTAAGACTCCGAATCCCATTGCCGTTCCTCCCGCGGCGGATGCGACCGACGCCGTCGACCTGGTTCTTTCCCGTGCGGCCTCGGGCGCCGAAAAGGAAGCGCGCCGCATCGCCGAGATCGTCGATCGGGTGCGCGCCTACGCCAAGCGCGAAAAGCGTTCGCCCCGACCCGTCGACCTCTACGAGCGGCTCGAAGCGGCTGTGGCCGGCGCCCGTCGGAGCCGAAAAGGGCGGATCGAAACCGACTATGCGCCCGCGGACGCGGCGGGGCACCCGATTCTCGTCGAAGGCGATCCGCTCGAACTCGAACTTCTTTTCCTGAACCTCATCAAAAACGCGCTCGAAGCTTCCGCCCAGACGACGGACCCCGCGGGTCCGCGCGTGCGGGTGATGCTCGAAACGGGCCCGCAAGCACCGGAGCTCGCGGAAGGCGACGTGCGCGTTCGCGTCGTCGACAACGGCCCGAGGCTCCCGGACGAGGCGTTCGAGCGCTTGAAACGCGTGAGCGAAAGCGTCAAAGCGGACGGCCTCGGCTTGGGGCTTGCCATCGTACGGAACATCGTCGACGAGCACGGAGCGCGGCTTGCCTTGCGGCGCCTCCCCGAATGCGGCCTCGAAGCGGCCGTGACCTTCGACAGGGTCGAGCGCTTCGAGAACAGCGAGAGCTTCAAGAGTTTCGATTCGAACACCACAACCCGCGACAATCAAAAAACCGGAGACCCCTCATGACCAAACCCCTCGTTCGCATCGTCGACGACGATGCGGCCCTCGCCGATTCGTTCGAGCTTCTGCTCACCACCATGGGCTGGGATGTTCGTTATTACCCCGACGGCCGCACCTTTCTTGAGACCGATACGCTCTCGGGCCCGGGGTGCGTGGTGCTTGACATGCGCATGCCCGGGATGACGGGCCTTGAAGTGCAGGCCGAGATGGAGCGGCGCGGGGCGACGCTGCCCGTACTCTTCCTTTCCGCGCACGGCACGATTTCGACGGCCGTTCACGCCGTGCGGCACGGAGCCGTGGATTTTCTCGAAAAGCCCGTTGAGCCCTTGGAGTTCGTTCAGAAGGTCTCGAGCGCCGTGACGCTTTCGATGCAGGCCGCTTTGGAGAGCGCCCCGGTCGACGCCCTGAAGCGAACGTTTGCGGACCTGACGCCGCGCGAACGCGACGTGGTGCGCTCCGTCCTGAAGGGGGAACAAATCAAAGAAACCGCCCGAGCGCTCGGGCTTGAGGTGAGCACCATCAAGATGCACCGCTCGAACGCCTTCGCGAAGTTCGGCGTTCATTCGCAGCGGGAGCTCCTTCGGCTCGTGCTCGAGTCGGGCGTCGCGGACCCCGAGGAGCTCCTTGATACGCACGAGGTACGGGCGTGACGGACGAAATCCACAATACCCACGCAACTCACGAATCGGACGCAAACGACCTCCGCACGACCCGTCGCGCCTTCTGCGAACGGACGGCGAAGCTTGGCGTTGGGCTGGCACTGCCTGCGTTCCCCGGGCTTTGGGGTGCGAGCGCGAATGCGGCAAGTGCTGAAGGATCCGAGAGCACACCCGTCACCGAAGCATCCCATCCGGCCGAATCGACGGAAAGGATCGAAGCCGACGTCGTCGTGGTGGGTTCGGGCACCGCAGGGCTTTCGGCTGCGGTCGCGGCCCGAGAAGCGGGCGCCCGACGCGTGGTGCTCCTTGAAAAAGGCGCGATCACGGGCGGGCACGGGATTTACTCGTCGGGCTCGGTTTCCATTGCGCGAAGGAAGCCCGAAGCAACGAACCCGGCCGAGCGCGATGCCGACGTCGAACGTATGGTGCGGGAGATTCTCGAAGCGGGCGCGGGCGAATCGAACCCCGAACTCGCGCGGATTCTCGCGGAGGAGAGCGAATCGGCCGTGCGGTGGCTTGCGGGCATGGGGGTCGAGTGGAGGCCGCTCCTATACCGCGCCGTGGGTGCGGTGACGAGCCGCAACATTTCGACGGGTACGCCCGCGGCGGGCTACGACTATGTGACGGCGCTTGCGGGGCGCGCCAAAACCCTGGGCGTGCGGTTCTTTCATTCGACCGAAGCCCTGGAACTCCTCACACGCAGCGGGGAAAAGGCGTCGTCCGACATCAAGGTCACGGGCGTTCGCGCCCGTAGGAAGAGCGCGAAAGAGGGCGCCCGGACGGTCGACTTCGTCGCTCCCGCCGTGGTGCTCGCGACGGGCGGCTTTTCCGCGAACGTCGCCATGCGCATGACCTACGACGCGAGGCTCGACGCGCGCTATCCCACGACCGCCAACCCCCGAGGGTTTCTCTTTGACGGCGCGACCGGCGACGGCATTCGCATGGCGCGCGCGGTCGGAGCGAAAGAAGTCGGCATGCGGCACATCCAGGTGATTCCCTATTCGGGCGGGCGACTGCTCGACTTCGTCGGGGGCGAAATCTGGGTGAACGACGAAGGGAAGCGCTTTGTTTCCGAGGGCGTTCCCTTCGGGGAGCTCGCCGACGCGCTGCACGTGACGGAAGGTCGGAGCTTCTGGGCGATTTCGGACGCGAGCACCCAAAAGAGCGCCACCTTGGGCGTGAAGCTCGCGGAAGGGATCGTTCGGGAAGCCCAGAGCATCGAAGCTCTGGCGGCCGCCATCGGCGTGCCGCTTTCGAACCTTTCCGCCACCATCGAACGCTGGAACTGGGACGCCCGAAAGGGATGGGATTCCACGTTCGAGCGGCCGCTTTCAGGCGTTCCTCTCACGTCGCCCCCGTTTTTCTACGGGCGGGAGACGTGGTCCGTGCACTTTACGTGCGGCGGGATCGCGATCGACGGGAAGGCGAGGGTGCTTTCAACGCGCGGGCGCCCGATCCTCGGGCTCTACGCCGCGGGAGAAACGACCGGGGGCCTGCACGGTCGCGAC
Organism: Sutterella megalosphaeroides; assembly: GCF_003609995.1. Taxonomy (NCBI): domain Bacteria; kingdom Pseudomonadati; phylum Pseudomonadota; class Betaproteobacteria; order Burkholderiales; family Sutterellaceae; genus Sutterella; species Sutterella megalosphaeroides. Next base: position 1,633,665 of record NZ_AP018786.1, on the reverse strand, counting down.
CGCCTGGGCGGAAACGGCCTCACGGAAACCTTCGTCTTCGGGCGGATTGCGGGGACGAGTGCGGCGGAGACTGCTTCGGTGAAGGCTTCACTGAAGGAGGCGGGATAAAGAAACCGGCGAAGACCGCACGAAGAACATGCGTATCCGCGTAACGGGCGGGAAGAGGGTGCTTGCGGGTGCCCGTCTTCCCGCCCGTCGTCGTACACGGGAAGTTCAAGAAAAACATACAAAAAGACCTGAATTACGAAGAAGATAAGGAACTCCGCGATTCCCGCCACATCCTTCGGATACCTACCGCGGTAGGTATTGGGTTCGAGAGGCGGGTCGGTAGCATGCAAAGTGTTCGGAGCAAACGCGCGTTCGAAAAAATTGAACGTGCCGCGAACGCCCGACCCAAGACCACCGACCCGCGATCGACCACCGATCGTCCCCGACACGATGTCAAAGGAGAAGACAATGAATCGTCGTCATTTCCTCGGCTCCGCCGCGCTCGGCGCCGCCGCCCTCGGCCTTTCCTCCGCCGCCAACGCCAAGGTCGTTCCCGTCGACCTCAAGTCGCGCTCGTTCGAGCCCCTGAAACTCCCGCGTCCGATTTCGCTCGCGGCCCTCACGGTGCTCGACGTCTCGCCCGCGAACCAAGTTCTCTGCGCCGCCAAGGCGGGCTACAGTCACGTCGGGATTCGCCTCGTTCCCGCAACGCCCACCGAAACGCAGTGGGACATGATCGGCGACACGCCCATGATCCGCGAAGTCGAAGCGAACCTCAAGGCGACGGGCGTCAAGGTGCTCGACATTGAAATTCTCCGCATCAAGCCCGACACGCGCGCCGTCAACTGGAAGGCCTTCTTCGAAACGGGTGCCCGACTCGGCGCGACGGACGTCCTTTGCGCGGGCAACGACCCCGACATCAACCGTTTGACCGACAACTTCGCGGAACTCTGCGAAATCGCACACCCCTACGGGCTTTCGCTTTCGATCGAACCGATGCCCTGGTGCGACGTGAGCACCGTGAAGGGTGCGGGCGAAATCATGAAGAGCGTCAACCGTCCGAACGCGGGCGTTCTCGTCGATCCGATCCACTTCTTCCGCGCGAAGAATTCGTTCGAAGACATCGACAACCTTCCGAAGGAATGTCTCAAGTACTGCCAGATGTGCGACATCACCAAAGAAGTGCCGAAGGACATGGACGGGATCCTCTACCAGGCCCGCAACTACCGCCTCTCGCCCGGCACGGGCGCCGCGGACCTGACGGGTCTTTTGAAGCACCTCCCGGGACTCCCGATTTCGATCGAAGCCTGCAACGCCGACCTCGCGCTCACGATGAGCCCGCTCGACCGCGCCCGCATGTACCTCGAAGACATGGTGGCCGTCTTGAACGCCGCGGGCGAACACTGACCCCTTTTTCCCCAAGGGCTCGGAGACCGTACCTCTCTGTACCTCAACGTACCCCGTCGTACCCCGACTCCGGGCCCCTCAACCCATCCCAGGAATCCAGCCATGATGAAAAAGTCCATTCTCGGCGCTCTGGCGCTTTCGGCACTCCTTGCCGTCGGTGCGACGGCTCCTGCGTCGGCCGCGGAAATGAAGGCCGCCGGCCCCCACGCGAGCCTTCCGTGCGACACGTGCCACAAGGGCGGTGAAATGAAGGCTCCGGCGAAGGAAACGTGCCTTACCTGCCACGAATCCTATGCGGCGGTCGCGAAGCGCACCGAAAAGATGAATCCGAATCCTCACTTCTCGCACCGCGGCGAACCCGACTGCTCCGACTGTCACAGCATGCACGCGAAGCCTCGCTTCGAATGCAACGACTGCCACACGTTCGACATCAAGATGAAGGGGGAATAACAAAATGAGCAAGACCGAACTTTCCCGTCGTCATTTCCTCGGGGCCGCGGTGACGGGCGCGGCCGCTCTGACGGTTCCCGCGGCGCGTGCGGCGTCCTCTTCGGCGGAACTTCCCGCAAAGTGGGACATGGAAACGGATGTTGTCGTTTTGGGCTGCGGGGGCGCCGGTATGATGGCCGCCTGCCAGGCGCACGACGCGGGTGCGAAGGTTGAAATCTTCGACAAAGGCATGAGTCCCTTCCATACCGCCACGAACCTCTGCGGCGGCCTTTTCACCGCCTGGGGCTCCCGCATGCAGAAGGCCGACCCGGAAGGCAGCAAGGACACCTGGGAAACCTTTGCGAACGACATCATCGCTTACGGCGAACACATGTCTTTGAAGGAACCCGTCTACGCCTTCGCGAAGCATTCGGGCGAAGCCTTTGACTGGCTCGAAGACAACGGCTTGAAGCCCCATCACCTCGAAAAGTACGCGGGTCACAGTCAGCTGCGCGCCCACCGACAGGAGTCCTTCAAGGGGCGCGACTACATCGAAGTGCTCGTCGCCGCTCTTGAAAAGCGCGGTCTCAAAATTCATCACGGCATGGGTCTCTCGAAGATCTACTACGACGAAAAGGCGAATCGCATCGTCGGTGTCGCTTGCGGCAAGGGCGACAAGGTGGTCACGTGCCGTGCGAAGAAGGCCGTCATTCTCGCGACGGGCGGCATCACCGGAACCCCCGAATCGCTCGACTTCTGGGTTCCGAGCGTCGCAGGGAAGGGGGTCGCGATCGGCGGCCCTTCGAACGACGGCGAAGCGCTCCGGATTGCCGTGCGCGACGCGGGCGTGCCGCTCTCGCACATGCAGTACATTGCGAGCTATCCCTGCGGGATCGTCGTCAACGGTCGCAACGGCCCCTACTGCCGTTGGTGGTTCATCACCGGTCAGGGCGGCATCCTCGTCAACAAGAAGGGCGAACGCTTCGTCACCGAACTCGAAGGGATCTGCCATGTGACGCCCAAGCTTGCCGCCAATCCCGACGGCTGCCACTACGTCTTGGCCGACAAGGCGACCTGGGACCGTACGTTGCAGAAGATTCAGCTGGGCGCCCTCGTGGGTCTTCCCTCCTGGACGGCCGAGCGCGTCGAAGCCGAATTCGCGAAGGGCGAAAACCTCTGGAAATGCGACACGCTTGAAGAACTCTGCGAAAAGAGCGGCGTCGATTTGAACGGACTCAAAAAGCAGATCGCCGTCTGGAACGAAGCGGTCGACACGAAGAACGACCTCCAGTTCGGTCGCAAGGACCAGCAGTGGAAGCTCACCGAAGGCCCCTGGTACATGATCCGCATGTTCCCGTGGAACAACCTCTCCTGCGGCGGCGTGCGCGTCACGGAAAAGTTCGAAGTGCTCGGCTGGGATCTGAAGCCCGTCGGGGGCTTCTACGCGGCGGGCGAAACGGTGGCGGGCGTTCACGGCGCCTTCTACTGCGGCGGCAACGCCTGCGGCTTTGCGCACACCTCGGGCTTCATGGCCGGCAAGTACGCGACGGGTTACAAGGAAGCCTGATCGCAGAGGGTTGAAGCGCACGACTCCGTTCGTCGACCGCCCGATCGGCCGATCGACACGGCGGGTGAATCTCGAACGAAGTCGCGCGTCAAGGCCCGAAACAGCGCCCGAAATCAACCTGAATTCCTTGGGGTCGCGAAGCCTCGTCCGACAAGTTCTGCGGTCGGGCGGGGCTTCGTCGTTGTCGGGCGACCCTTCGGAGGAATCGTCGGAGGCAACCTTTCCGGCCGGTCGTCGGACGGTCGTCGAGAGGTCTGCGTGCGGTCGTTTTCGCAATAATGGACTTTTAAGGGAGCGCGGCGCAGAATAGGTCGACACAGCAACAATTTCGACGGGTTGCTCGGACCGCTCTCGGTGCCCGACATACGGCTTGACACGTATCGGCGCTTGAGGGCGGGCACCCGCATGCGACCCAAGACCTCATCATCGACCATGTTCAGCCGACAACCCGAACGGAAGCGCTCCGTTTCCGCCGTTTCCCGCCCCTTGCCCGATACCGATACCGCTCCCGATCTCGATCCCCTCACACGTTTCAATCGCTTCAAGCGCCCGAGGGCGAGCGTATCCGACCGAGGGAGTGCCCACGCGCTCTCAACGCTCGCGGTGAGCATTGCTATGAGTCTGGCGCTTCTTACGGGGCGTGTCGAGGCCCTGGTTCCCGGCACCTACACGGCCGAAGCTCAAGGCATGATGGGACCCGTCCCCGTGACGGTCACCGTTACCGACCGCGAAATCACGATGATTTCGGTCGGTCCCAACCGCGAAACCCCGGGGGTGGGCGCCGTAGCGGCGCCGATGACGGCTTCGCGCATGGTGGAAGAGCAGTCGACCGCCGTGGACCTCGTTTCGGGCGCAACGCTGACGTCCCGCGCCGTCGTAGCGGCCGTGGAAAAAGCCCTCACGGCTGCGGGCGAGGACCCCAAGGCGTGGCGCAGGACCGTACCGATTCCGACTGAGATTCGCAAGGAAACCCGAACGGTCGACCTCGTTGTCGTGGGTGCGGGAAGTGCCGGCATGATTGCAGCCGTCGCGGCGCGCGAAGCGGGGCTTTCCGTCCTGGTCCTTGAAAAGGCGGACTTTTCAGGGGGCGCTTCGGGCGTGTGTACGGGGGCCTTTCTGGTGCCGGACTCCCACGTGCAGCGCGAACTCGGGATTCTCGACGATACGCCCGAAAAGTTCGAGCGCGATCTCTTGACCTGGGGCGGAGCATCGACGGATCCCGTCACCGTCAAGCTCTACTCGGAAAATGCGGGGCTTGCCGTCGACTGGCTGATCGCGCACGGCGTGCGATTCGATACTCAGTCGGGCCTCGTGCGCCCGCAGGGAAGCGAAACACCTCGAGAACTGACACTTCGCGGAGGTTGTCCCGAGTACGCGCAGCGGCTGAGAACGCTGACGGGAGAGAGCGGTGCGGAGATTTTGACGGGCACCAAGGTCGAGGGCCTTCGGATCGAGAACGGGCGTGTCGCGGGCGTTACGGCGAAGAACGGCCGCCGCGGGGTCGAGTACGAAGTTTCCGCCCGAGCCGTGCTGCTCGCGACGGGCGGGTACGGTGCGAATCGGGCGACAATTGAAGAAGCGGTTGCGGCCTCGATTGACAAGAACGGAAAGCATCCCAACGAGGAATTGCTCTCTGCGGCGCTTTACGGCGGTGTCGTTTCGGCGGACGGGGACGGTCTCGTGCTCGGCGCCGAAGCGGGTGCCGCGCGGGATTTGGGAAACGCCGCGACGGTTCGTTGGGACGGTCTTGAGGTGCTTCCGGGTACGGGGGCGTCGCTTAAGCGCGCGAACCAAGCGGTGCTCCCCCTCGGGTCGATTCTCGTCAACCGCGAGGGCGAGCGTGTCGTGAACGAAGCGGGGCCCGACGATGCGATCCTTGCCGCGCAGCACCGTGCGGGCGGGTCGCTCTTTCTCGTGATGGACGAAGGGGCGTTCGGGTCGTTTGCGGCGGCTCTGAAGGGTCGAGGTCTTACGCGCGAGACGCTCGACGGCTGGATTCGCGCGAACGAAGCCAAAACCGCGCCATCGAACGCCGAGTCGACGATTTCGGAAGAGGGAGCTTCGAATGGCGTTGCCGGTTCTGTTGCAACTGCTACTGCTCCGACGGCGACCGAAGCCGCTCCCGCGGTCTCCGAGTCCGCCTTTGCGCCCCTCATCGTGCGCGGCACGACGCTCGAAGAGGCCGCCCGCCGTGCGGGTGTCGACCCGGAGACGCTCGCCGAAACGGCCGCGCGTTACAACGGCTTTGTTCTGAACGGAAAGGACGATGACTTCGGTCGGCCCGCGTCCGCCATGACGAGCCCCTTGAGTTTGTCGGGTTTGGTCTACATTCTCGAAGAAAAGCCCCGCTACGCCACGACGCAAGGGGGGCTCATCGCGAACGGGCGACTGCAAGCCATCACGCCCGAAGGGGCCCCGATCGAAGGCTTGTGGGTTGCGGGTGAAGTCGCGCGCGGTGCGTTGGGGCAGGCGGCCGTGCCGGGCACGAACCTCGGCTGGGCCGCGACGAGCGGTCTCACGGCGGGAGCCGTGATTGCGGATACCTTGAAGCGCGAAGCGGCGAAGAACACGGCGGCCGTAACGACGGGCGGTGCGAATGCGGCCTCGGGCGCCGATACGGCCGATACGGAAGCTCCTTCCGCACCTGCGAATTCCGTGAAGCTCCCCGAATCGGAACCGCTGCCCGTGACGGGGCCGACCCCCGCGAGCGCGCTCGATCGGCACGACGCAAACCCTGCCGAAGGGCCGAGCGCGCGGGATGCGGCTTTGGACGGCTCGCGCTGAAGGACTTCCGCCGAGGTCGTACGGCGAAGCGCGGATCTTCCGAGGTCGTACAGCTCAATGAGTGAAAAGGCCGACGGTCACCCGTCGGCCTTTCCTGCTTCATGACTTTCCCCGCAATGCGGGGAAGCCTTTTCCGGAAGTCGGAGGTCGTACTTCTTACGCCGGAGGCGCCATGAAGGCCTTGAGGTTCTTCATGTAGAGAACGAAGACGTAAAGGATCACGACGGTCGCCACCGCAAGCTCCACGTGTGCGAGAAAACGGAGTTGCGTGACGTAGTTTTCCGTCCCGGGGTAGGTCGCGACGAGGTTTGCGGTTTTGTAAAGCGCCGTCGCACCGATGGCCATCGGGAAGGTGAAGGCCGCATACCCCGGCGAAAACTGAAGGCGCAAGAGCCGCCAGAACGCGAAGTAGATCGCCACCGTCATGAGAATCGCAATCCCGAGGAGAACTGCAACAAGCAGGAGATTGGGCTCTTTCACGACCGTGAGGTAGCCCGCCAACGAAAGGGACGCCGGAGCCGCCATGATCGCGATCGTGGGCTTCGCGGCGTTGGGGACCTCGGGGTGGAAAATGAGGCGGTACATCATGACGGGGAGCATCACGGCGTAGCTCGCCATGCCGATCGTCAGGAGCACGGTCGCCATGCCCCGGAGCTCGGGCACTCCCGGGAACGTCACGTCCGCCACGATGATCCCCACGGGCGGAATGAACCACGAGGGGACCATGTTCCCCATGATGTTTTCCTGCGAGCGGAACCAGAGGAAGAAGACGAGGGCCGCGAGATGAAGCACCACCGCGACGCACCAGAGCGTTTCCGCAAACACGGGGAAGGCGTCCAAGGTCGCGCGCGAAATCACCATCAAGGCCATTGCGAAGGTCGGGACGATGGAGCCCGCGACGGGATGCTGCAGGTCGCGCCAGAGCGTGTCGACGTGCAGAAGAAAGCGCCCGGCGAGAAGTACGAGGAGGAAGGTCGCGAGGAAGGCCCCCGTCAACTGGCCCCAACCGTGCAAAGGCAGAGCGTTTTCCATACACCAGCCGAGACTGCCGATGCCGAGCGCGAGCCCGCCCATCGGGGTGGGAAGACCGCGGAAACGATGATGAAACGTACGAAGCATGGGTTCCTCGAAGAGGCGGGCCTCGGGCGGGGCACCACCGTATTGAACGAAACGAAGGGGCGATTCTAATCGTTTTTACCGAGTTTGTGTTCGAATAGGTCGATTGAGTCTAAAATACTCGTCCTGAAAAACCGAACACACCGTGCACGTCCGACGATTCGAACGGACGAAATGGCGGCACGTTCGGGAAAGCTACTCGGGAAATTCCTCCCTATCCGTGAAAACCAAACGGGTATCATGTTTTCCAAGGGACGGGCCCGCGACGGCCGCGTACGGCGTTCGACGTGCGACGCTCCGACGAGCGGGCTCGGAAAAAAGGAAACCCATGTTCGACCCTCAACACAACGACCCCGGAACCACCATGACCACACTCGGCGCCGACGACACGCAACTCTCCGTCACCCTTCGGCAACTTCAGGTCTTCCTTGCGATTGCCAAGGCGGAAAACATCGGCAACGCCTCGCGCGACCTCAGCATGAGCAAGAGCGCCGTCTCTCAGGCGCTCGGCGAATTGGAAGCGCGCCTGGGCGTGCACCTTTTCGACCGCAACCGCGGCCGCATCTTCCTCACGGCCGAAGGGCGGCGTCTCATGCCCCAGGCGGACGAAATGGTGGCGCGCGCGAAGGACATCTCGTCGCTCTTCTCGAATCGCAAACGCTTGACCTCGTTCCGCGTGGGCTGCACCCGCACGGTCGGAACCTTCATGATTGCGGAACTCCTGCGCGGCTTCGAAGACCGCCTCGGCTGGATTCCGAGCGTCGAAATCGCCAACACGCAGCGCATTGCCGAAAAGCTCGTGCGCTTTGAGCTCGATACGGCGCTTGTCGAAGGGCCCGTTCGCCATTCCGAGCTCGTGACCGAATCCTGGATGGAAGACGAAATGGTCGTGATCGCCCCGAAGGAGCATCCCCTTTCCGGCCGCCCCGTCTCCTACGAAGAACTCTCGAACGCGCGCTGGATTCTGCGCGAAGAGGGGTCGTCCTCGCGGAATTTCTTCGATACGCAGCTTCGCCAGAAGCTCACCTCGGTGCGCGTGAGTACGGAGCTTGACAGTTTTGACGCTATCCTTCGCTCTGTGCTGATGGGGCTCGGCCTCACCTACATTTCGAGCCGCGTCCTTTCCGACCCCTATTACGGGCGGTACGTCACGCGCCTCGAATTGCCCGACCGCTTCATGCGTCAGCTCACCTTCTGCCACCACCGCGACAAGTACCTCTGCGAAGAAGTGCGCCTCTGGATGGACCACTGCCGCGCGTACGCAAACCGCGCGTCGCGTGCGATGTACTGAGCGTCGTCCTCGTGAGACGCTTGAAACCCGGGGAGCCCGTCCGCGTGTCGAACGCGGGGGAGTTGCCCGGGTTTTTGCGTTTGGCGAGCTATGAAGCCTATTGAGAAATACTCTCAACCGGAGTCCTCAAACCCGCAGCGTTGTGCCCCGGAAGTGTTTTCACTCCAAAAGCGCTCCTTTTCGGGGATTTTGGAGCGAAACGGCGGATTCGAGCAAAAGAACGGTAACATCGTGACAAAAAGAGGGGCTCACGGCGGGAAACTTTGGTCGTATCCTTGAAGCCATCTGAAAATACGTGCCCGAGAGCGGATTCCGATCGTGCGTGTTCGCACCGAATCGCGCTTCCTCGGGCGGCGGGTGCGACGAACGCGCATTTCGACGCGTCGAAGAGCGCACCTTGCAGAGTGGAGGAAAAAACATGATTTCGACGGAAGCGAACCTCAAAAAGCTCCCCGACGAAAAGGGTTATGTCATCTTCAACCTCGGGGGCACGGCCTTCGTTTCGTCCGCCCACGAAGGTAAGGGGGACGTCATGCCCGCGAGCTGGGTGTGCCCGCTCAACATCGCGCCCTTTCGCATGACGGCCGTCGTGGACGGTCCGCACTTCACGCGCGAACTCATTGAAAAGAGCGGCGTCTTCGCGCTCTCCGTACCGACGGTCCAGTTGGCGGACGTTGTCATGAAGCTCGGGACCGTTTCGATGGCGGACGAGCCGCAGAAGCTCGAAAAGAGCGGTGCCGAGATCTTCACGATTCCGGGGTTCGAATCCGTCCCGCTCGTCGACGGGTGCGCTGCGTACGCCTTCTTCAAGGTTCTGCCCGCGCCGTCCGTTTCGGAACCCTATGACCTCATCCTCGGCGAATGCCTCGGCGTCTGGGCGGACGAGCGCGTGATGTCCGAAGGGCGGGTCGACTACGACAAGGCCCCGAAGGAACTGCGCACGATTCACTACCTCGGTGCGGGTCACTTCCGCGTGTTGGGCGAAGCGCTCGACGTGCCGGGGTACGACGGATAACCGGTTGCGGGGCCGCTTCTCTTGCTCCGGAATAGAAAAAAGGGACCTTGCGGGGTCCCTTTTTTAATTTCGGCTCTCGAACGGAGGCCGAGAACCGCAGGTCGGCGAGCTCTGCTTCTGCGCTCGATCGTTCAGTCGATCACGCCGTGATGCGGCATCCAGCGCCCCCACCCGTGGAGGAAGAATTTCGCCGTGGGGCCCGAAATGAGGGCGGCCGCGACGGTCCCTTCGCGAAGCCCGCGGATCTCGCCGAAAAAGAGCAGCGATGCGATAACGGCGGAAAGCACGATGAAGACGTCAACGCCGAGGCGCAACGTCCCGAAGGAGCCGCCCCAGCGCTTCATGACGGCAAGCACCGCCCCTTCGGGCGGGAGGTAGGCCAAGCGCGAAAAGACCATCCCCGAAATGCCGAAGCCCACGAAAACGCATCCGCAAAGCACCATCGCGGCCCTGGCAAACCAGGAGCCCGCCGCCATCGCCGAGAGTCCCGTCGTGAGCTTCATCGCGACGTCGATCACAAGGCCGAAGAGGGCGCAGATCGGCAGCTGCTTCACGGCTTTGAGCAGAACCTGCGTCGGGTCGATCGCCGTCTGCACGCAGAAGAAAAAGACGTTTGTGAGAAAGACGAAGAGGCCCATCGTGAGGCCCGTCCCCATCGAGAGGACGTAGGCGAAGGACGAAATGGAGCTCGTACCGAGGTGGGCGTTGGTGATGAGGGCGATGCCGAGGGAGAGACTCGTGAGACCGAGTGCGAAGATGAAAATGCGCTTGAGCAAGAGGGGTTCCTTTCGTCGGGTTTTTCGGAGGTCGAAAAAGACCGACCTTACGGTCTTTTCCGACAAAATGGGGGAAAACCCGATCCTAACCGATTTTGGAGCGGCATCGGCGTTCGGAGGACTGAAATTTTGACGTAGACAATGTTCGGCTAAGTCGATCGAGGGGGCGCAGCCGAGCGGGTGCGTCCCTCGAATTCGCGTTTTCTCACGTACGGCTCGGATCAACAAAGAAAAAAGCCGGAAGCTGAGCCGCCGGCTTTTCGGGGTGATCGCTTCGGTCCTCGGTGAGCCCCCGGGGCCCGGTCCGGGGGTGGGGACGAAGCGATCGGTACGAGGTTGACGACGATTGCCCGTCAGAAGAACCCGCGCGTCGTTTCGGAAAGCGACATGTAGATGTTCTTCGTCTGGCTGTAGTGGGCGAGCATCATCTTGTGGGTTTCACGACCGATGCCGGACTTCTTGTAGCCGCCGAAGGGGGCGTGCGCGGGAAGTTCGTTGTAAGTGTTGATCCACATGCGACCGGTGCGAACGCCGCGCGCGACGCGCATCGCGCGGTTGATGTCGCGGGTCCACACGGCGCCGCCCAAGCCGTATTCGGATTCGTTCGCCAAGCGCACGACCTCGTCTTCGGTCTTGAACTTGATCACGACAGCAACCGGCCCGAAGATTTCTTCCTGAGCGACGCGCATGTCATTCGTGACGTTCGCAAGGAGCGTCGGCTCCATGAAGGCGCCCTTTTCGAGGCCGGGGACGACGGCGCGCTTGCCGCCCGTCAAAACGACGGCCCCTTCTTCCTTCCCGATTTCGACGTACTTGAGGATCTTTTCAAGCTGTCGTTCGTTGATTTGGGACCCCATCTGGGTCGACATGTCCATGGGGTTGCCGACCTTCACCTTCCGGAAGGCTTCGGTGAGTTTCGCCACGAACTCGTCGTAAATCCCTTCCTGGACGAAAATGCGCGAGCCCGCGCAGCAGACCTGACCCTGGTTGAAGAGGATCCCGATCTGGGCGCCTTCGATGGCCTTATCCATCTGCGCGTCGTCGAAGACGATGTTGGCGCTCTTCCCGCCCAATTCGAGGGTCGCGGGGATGAGGCGCTTGGCGGCCGCTTCGGCAACGGAGTACCCGACCTCGGTCGAACCCGTAAAGGCAAGCTTCGCAAAGCCCGGGTGGTCGAGCATGGCCTGACCCGTCGTAGCGCCCTTACCCGTGATGATGTTGACGACCCCCGCAGGGAGGATCGAATTCAAGAGTTCGCCCAAGAGAAGGAGCGACAAGGGGGTGGTCGACGACGACTTGATCACAAGCGTGTTCCCCGCGGCAAGCGCCGGGGCGATCTTCCACGCACCCATCAGAAGCGGGAAGTTCCAGGGGATGATCTGCCCCACGACACCGATGGGTTCGCGCAGATTCATCGAGAGGGTGTTCTCATCGATCATGACGGCGGTGCCTTCGTCCGCACGCAGGCACCCGGCGAAGTAGCGGAAGTGGTCGCTCGAAAGCGGCACGTCAACGAGCGTCGTTTCGCGAAGGGGCTTGCCGTTGTCCATCGTTTCGTAAGCGGCGAGCGTTTCGGCGTTTTGATCGATCAGGTCTGCGGCCTTCAGAAGGAGCGCGGCCCGTTCGGCCGCGGACGTGCGGCTCCAACCTTCGAAGGCGGCTTCGGCCGCCTTGACGGCGCGGTCGACGTCGGCGGGCGAGGCATTGGCACAACGCGTGATGAGTTCGCCCGTCGCGGGGTTGTACGTTTCAAAGAGCGCGCCCGATTCGGCTTCCACCCATTCGCCGCCGATCAAGAGGCCGTACTGTTCCTTCGGTATTGCAAACATTTTTCAACTCCTTTCGTCGCCGTGCGCATGGTGGCACCCCGAGCCGCCCCGCAGGTCGTCGAAGATTCCGTTGGTCGCGAAATCCCCGTAAATCGCGGGAGAGGCCGCGGGCGCCGGCGCCCGGACGGCGGTCCAAAATGAAGAGGGAAACGAGGGTGGGGCGCGGTCGATGTTGCGGTCCGTTTTGCGGTTTGCGCTTCGGTGCGCACCCCGTTTCGTTTCGCGTTGAATTGAGAATAGGACGGAGCGGAATCGGCGACATTCTCCCTTCGGCGGTTTTTTCGTCGGTCGTTGGACGTAGTCCTACGCTTAAAGGAAGACTTCGAGGTCGTAAACCGACGGTTCGCGTTACCGAATGTTCATTTCAATCGGAAAGAGGGCAAAAACTATCGAGGATCGTATGCTATAGAAAACAACTTTCGTCGGGCGAGCGTCGGGCAGGGAAGTCCGGAAAGAGGTCGGAAAACGACCGTAAAGCAGAGAGGCCGCGCGAACGACGTCGCACGGCCTCATAGGGGCGTTCGTTGGGTGTCGGCGGCGGTCTGAGAAGCTCGGCGGCCCCCTCAACGCCCGTCAGTCGGCGGGCTCAAGAAGGAAGAGCGTGTGGCTGATCCCGAGGTTCGGAACTTCGGACCGGATCGCAAAGCCCGCGCGCTTGAAGATGTTCCGGAGCATGTTCCCGCGGAAGAACGCGCTGTTGCCGTTCGCGACCGCCGTGAAGTAAAGGCTCGTGGCGGCAAGCGAGAGTTCCGCCGCCGCATGGCGCTGCTCGTCGACGACGGGCTCCAAGACCGCGAGAACGGGGTTCTTGCCGGAAGCCTTCATGGCGGCCTTCGTCCGGACGAGAATCGACACGGCTTCGTCTTCGGAGAAGCAGTCGAGGAACTGGCTCATCCAGAAGAGGTCCGCGTCGGGTGAGACGTGAAGTTCCGTGTCCGTCAGCCAGTCGATCGCGAACGTGTCGATCCGATCGACCACGTCCTGCAATTCTTCCCGCGTAGGGATCGCTTCCGTCTGGACGGGGAGGTCCACCACCGTCGCGCGCGCCTGCGGGTTCTTGATGAGGAACCGGTGCGTGAAGCGGCCCGTGTTCCCTCCGATGTCAACCAAGTGCTTGAAGTCGCGCGCAAGCGCAAGGACCCCGAGCGCCGCTTCATAGGCGCGGTCGCTGTGGAAGTGGTCGAACCCGAACCACGCCTTGCGCGCCGCTTCGGGAAGCTCCGGAAGGTGCGGGTAGATGGTCTTCCAGGAGGGGTCGAATGCGGACAAGCCTGCCGGGCGCCCTTCCGTGAGGCTCGCGTCGAGCTTTGCGAGTGCTTCGTAATTGACGTCCTTCGTAAAGAAGAAGTTCGCACGGGTCATGTCATCGAAAAGAAGCAGGTCCGCCACGGGCGTCGAGCGCCAGAGGAGCGGCGCTTCGGACGATCGGGCGTCGGCTTCGTCATTGCGCTCGACACGCTCGACGACCCCCGCAGGCGCAAGGAGGTCCAGAAGGACGCGCACGGCGTAGGGAGAGAGCTTCGTTTCCGTCCGAAGCGCTTCTTCCGAGAGACCTTCGGGCTTGCGCGCGAGTGCTTCGATGAGGCCCGACGAGAGGGCCGAAGCGCACGCCTCGAAGATGAAGGGCGCAAAGGCGATCTTCTGTGCTTCGAGGAGATTCTCAAGAATGCGGGGACGGTTTTTCCGGACGGGTGTGGGCATGGCTCGGTTTCGGGAAAAGCGGTTGAAAACGGGAAGACGCTGTCGTTCTGCCGTATCGGGCTTCGTTATCGGTCTCAGGATTCGGATTCGGATTCGGATTCGGGGTCGTCGGACGGCGATTTTTTCTTCACGAATCCGAACATCTGTCGCAGAAGTTGGGCGTCCGCCTCAAGAACGACGGGCGCCTTCTCGTCTTCCGAGACGATCGTGGCGCGAAGAAGCCCGACGCCGGGCCGACGGATCACCACAAAGTTCGCCGGGTGCAGGCGGGGTTTCGCATCCTTCGTTCCGGGGGTGCGGCTCACGACCGTCACGGTGACGTCCGTGCCCGCGGAATGCGCGGAAGCACCCCTCTCAAAGCGCAGCGACGCGAATTCCTCGTCGGACGGCGCCCCGCGGTTCATCTTGATGACGGATTCCGACAACCCCCAGAGGGCGAAGAAGAGGTCCTGCGAGCCCGTTTTCGCGAGGTTCTCGACGACGTCGCGACCCGCGTCTTCGCCGAAGGCTTGTGCGGCGACGCGTTGAAGGCGTTCGACGGGGCGGTCCGCTTCGATGTCGATCCCCGCGGGCGTGCGGGAAAGGACGACCGCAGCGGCACCCTTCGTATGGGAGAGCGTGCAGTAGAGTACGTGCGCGAGCGAGGCCTCCGAATTCGCTTCCGAGTCGGCGTTCGATTCGCTCTGTAACGCGTACCGAATCTTCGGTCCGTACGGAGGTTCTTCCGCGTAGTCGAAGGTCATCTCGGGAAAGAGCGCTTTCAAGCGCGCGAGGAGCGCCGCGACGACGATCCGAGCCGCACGACTCTGGCGCCGGCGTTCGGGATGACGGATTTCGTTCAAGCGCTCGAGCGCGGCCTCGGGAAGGAGCGCTTCCGTGAGGTCGGCGGCGTCGGCGACGGCCTCGAGCGGCAGAATGAACGCAACGGAAGCGCGAACGAGGCGCGGTGCCTCATCGGTGGGCTCTTCCCAGGGGCGTCTCGGACGTTCGTCAAGAAAGAGCTCCCGAAGCGCCCGATCGAGATAGCGTTCGGCATTCACCCCGCGTTTCGTGTCGGGAATCGTTCGGAAGCTGATGGGAAAATAGCGCGGTACGCCGTAGGTGTAATGGGTCGACATGGTGCGTGGATTCGGTATCAGGCGTTCTTCGGACGGAATTCGTCCCCGTCACGCCACTTGCGGAAGATGAGGCTCGTATTGATCCCGCCGAAGGCGAAGTTGTTCGTCATGACGTAGGTCTGCTCGAGGGGGCGGATGCCGCCCGTCACGTAGTCGAGCTCGGCGCAGTCGGGATCGATCCGGGCGGCTTCGAGATGCAGCGTCGGAGGCACGAACCCTTCCCGCATCCCGCGAACGGCAAAGATCGCTTCGAGTGCCCCGCAGGCGCCGAGCGTGTGACCCATGTGGCCTTTGTAGGTCGAAAACGGCACGCGGGAGCCGAAGACCGCGTGCGTTGCGTGACTTTCCGCGACGTCGCCGCGGTCGGTGGCGGTGCCGTGCCCGTTCACGTAGTCGATGCGATCCGCAGTGAGGCCCGCGTCCTTGAGGGCCTCGCGCATGGCTTCGGCCATCTGAGCCGAAGCGGGCGAGGTGATGTGCTCGCCGTCGGAATTCGACCCGAACCCCACGATTTCCGCATAAATGCGGGCGCCGCGCGCAAGCGCATGGTCAAGCGACTCCAGAATGAGCGTTCCCGCGCCTTCGCCTACCACGAGACCGTCGCGGTCGGACGAAAAGGGGCGAGGCGTTTCGGAGGGCGCATGGTTGTAGCGGGTCGACGTCGCAAAAAGCGTGTCGAAGATCGCGGCGTCCGTCGCGTGGAGTTCCTCGGAGCCCCCCGCGATCATGATGTCGTTTTTCCCCGACGCGATCGCTTCGTAGGCGCCGCCGATACCCCAGGAGCCCGAGGTGCACGCGGACGAGGTCGTCAGAATCCGACCCTTGCAACCGAAGAAAACCCCGATATTGACGGGCGCCGTGTGGGCCATCATGCGCACGTAGGTCGTCGCCGTAATACCGCGGCAGGAGTTCGTGAGAATGAGGTGCGCGAGTTCGGCTACGGCCGCAGGCTGCCCCGCGGACGACCCGTACGCCACGCCTGTTGCGTTGGATGCGATTTCGGGACTCTCCGAGAGGCCCGCGTCTTCAAGCGCGTCCGCCGTGGTTTTGACGGCCATCAGAGCCACGCGCCCCATCGCGCGCACGCGCTTGCGGGAAAACTTCACGGGATCGATGTCGAAAGGGCGTGCGGGCGCGGCCACTCGGGTGTTCAAGTCTTCGATCGACTCCCAGTCGGTCATGCGCACGACGCCGCTCGTATTCGTTTCGAGCGACGTTTTGACGTCCGCCCAGGTGTTGCCGATCGGCGAAATCCAGCCCATGCCGGTCACGACGACTCGGCGCCAGGGGCGCGGCGAATCGGTGACGGGTGCGGGCGAAGAGGAGTGGTCGGTCATAGTCAGGTGAGGGTCAAAGAGTTTGTTCGTTGCAAGGGTGGCATTCCCGGGCCTCGTTGCGGCTTCGGTGCGAATTCATACGAGACCGCCCGCGACCGGAATCACGGCGCGCGTGACGTACGCGGCGCCGTCCGAAAGCAGAAACGCGGCGACGTGCGCGACCTCTTCGGGATTCCCGAGACGGCGCATCGGAATAAGCGGCAGAATCCGTTCGCGGTTTTCTTCCGTCACCATGTCGGTTTCGATAAGGCCCGGGGCGATGACGTTCACCGTGATCGATCGGCTCGCGAGTTCCATGGCAAGGGCCTTCGCGGCGCCGATCAAACCCGCCTTGGCCGCGGAGTAATTCGTCTGCCCGCGCGTACCCACCATGCCCGAAACGGAGGACACGACGACAATGCGCCCTTTCCGGGCGCGCGCCATCGTCATGACGAGCGGCCGCAGGACGTTGTAAAAGCCCCCGAGGTCGGTGTTGACGACGTCGTCCCAGTCGTCGTCCGACATGGCAGCCAGGGGCATGTCGCGGTTGATGCCGGCGTTCAGTACCACGCCCCAGAAGGGGCCGCGAAGGGCGACATCCTCCGCGAGCACCTCGGCCGCGGTCTTTCGATCGGTGACGTCGAAGGGAAGGGCATAGGCTTCGTGCCCGAGCGCGCGCAGGTTTTCGACGGCCTCCCGCGCGCGTTCGGCGTTGCGGCCGTTGACGGCGACGACGTAGCCCTCTTCGGCCAAGCGCTTCGCGACGGCAAAGCCGATCCCGCGGGAGCCCCCGGTGACGAGAACGCGCCGCCCGGCACCCGGTCCCGTACTTTTGACGGAGAGGGCCGCGGCGGCATCGGAGGGAGCGGAAACGGTATCGCGGGAGGTGGTCGCTTCGGTCATGGGTGCACCTTCGGGAGGGAGTGTTCGGGTCGAATGGTTGTCGGAAAGAGCCGGTTCGTCGCGGAGGTTTTTGTATATGAGCCGAACGGATCGAATGTTCCGGGCCCGACGCCAATTATGCGCCGATCGGGTTCGGAAAACCCGCCCGAAAGGCGGGATTTCACGCGCGATACGCTCGGGTTTCGCGTTCGTACGATCCTTTTTCGACACGTCTCAGCGGCGAAAGCCTTCGAAATACCCCTCGGGCGCGTCGAACACCGTCAGAACCGCGTCCGCAGCGGGGCGGTACTCGGTTTCTCCCGGCAGAAGCGCTTCCGAGCGGCACGCGAACTGCCACAAGCCCTCGTCCGAGACGAAGGACTTTTCCGCCGTCGTCTTGAACTTCGTCTCGACGGGGTAGTCGGAGGCCCGAAGCGTGATCCTGCGCGAGCCCAAAAGAAGGCCGATCTTCGGCTCGAGTCCCGCACGCCGCGCGTTGATTCCCGCAAAGATCCCGATCGTCTGAGCCATCACTTCCATGAGGCCCGAGGCCGGGAAGCGCCCCGTGTCGAGATCCAAAAGCAAATTGTCGCTTTCCACCGTCATGAGACTTTCGGCACCGGCCTCCGAGTAGCTCACCCCTTCGTCGATGAGACGCATGGGGCCCGATTGCGGCAGAAGCCCCCGGGCGTCGCACGGGGCCGTGAGATACGTGTGCGAGAAAAGGAGGGACGCGTTGCTGCCGCCGAAGGCGAACGCGTTCACAAGGACGTTCCGGCGCGCGCGAGCGACGGGTTCGCGCACCCAGTTGAGCTGCGTGATGTCGGGGTCCGGCGCTTCGTCGCCTCGAAACGCAAGCGGGAGCGGCATCGCGGGGTCGCGCAGGAGCCCGTAGGCAACCGCCGCCCCGAGCGCCCCGGCGCCCGCGAGCGTATGCCCCACCGCGCGTTTGATGCTCGAAGCGGGAGCGTTTTGAAGACCCGCATCCCGCACGGCCTTCGCTTCCGCGGAGTCGTTCTGACGCGTGGCGGTGCCGTGTAGATGAATGTAATCGATGTCGTCGGCCGTGACGCCCGCCGTTTCGAGCGCTCGCAGCATCGCGCGCTTCGCGCCTTCGCCTTCGGGGTGGGGCGCCGAAATATGGTGCGCGTCGGAAGTCTCCCCCCAGCCCGAAAGACGGACGGAGGCCCACTGCTCGTCAGGCGGCGCGGCGTCTCCGGAGCTCGCAACGCATCGCTTCGGGTTCGAGGACATGAGGAAAAAGGCTCCGCCCTCGCCGAGATGAAGACCTTCGCGGGCCGCTTCAAAGGGGCGGGCGCGTTTTGCGGACCGAGCCCCCAACGCGGAGAACCCTTCGCGGGTGAGGGGGTTGAGGGTGTCGAGCCCCCCGGCCAACATCACGGTCGTGCGACCGATCTGAAGGAGGCGCGCCGCTTCAGCGACGGCTTTGGCGCCCGACGTGCAGGCGGTCGAGACCACGTAGGCGGGGCCCGAGAGACCGAGCGCGTCAGCGAGGAGCCGCGCGGGGCGGCCCGGGTCCAGAGTCGCGACGGCGGGCCAGGGGGTGAATTCCCCGAGTCGGTCGATCGTTTCACCGACCCCGGAGGTCGAGCACCCGAAAACGAGCCCCGCTTCGAGCTTTTCCTTCTTCGTCAATTGCGCCGCCAGGGGTTTCAGCATCCCGTACGCCGAGCGCCAGGAGCGCGTTGAAGCAATGAGGCGGTCTTCGTGGGACCAGTCCCCTGCGAACGCTTCGAAGTCCTTGCGGGCCTCGACTTCGGGGTCGAGAGGGAAGGCGCCGAGCGGTACTTCCGCGCCGTCGTCATCCGCGTCCGAAAAAGGCGTCGGGTCCGCGAGGCGCCGAAGGAGCGTCGTCAGATCGTTTCCCAACGCCGAAAGAACGGCAGCGTCGTGAACATAGACGGGCAACAGTGCGGGTTCGGGATCGCGCAGAAGGTCTTCGACGGTGATGGGGGCGGACATGGCGAAAACTCCGAAAAGAGGGCGTCGCGAAGGAAAATTCGAGGAGAGTCGATTATACCGAGGGGGCCTACCGGGCGACACGAACGGGGCCCGGTGTTGACCGCCGAGGTTTTACTGGCGGTTCGCTTCCGAACGATAAACGAGAAGATTTCATCGACCCTATGGACGAACTATCTGCCTAGTTCGTAGGTTGGTACCAACACCAATGTCGGTGTTTTTCGTTATGCACTAACGTAATCGACGATTCATCGGGCGCAACGCCTCCTGAAGTATCCCCATGTTTCAAAGGACAAGGATTGGATCATGAATCGCTTCTTCAAAACCAAGTGGAGTCAGGCTCGTCGTCAATACGTCGTCACCGACGAAAACCATCGCACGACCGATCGCAAGAAGACGCTCGTCGCGGCAGCCGTTGCGGCGGCGGGGCTCGGTCTCGGCGTAGCTCAAGCCGCGTACGTGACGCCGCTCGCGGGCGCCGCCTCTCCCGAATTCTCGGGTACGTCCGCCTCGGATGCGACCGCTCGGACGACCGCAGATCCCGCCTACGTCGAAACCGGCAAGCTTGGGAGCACCAAATCCTGGGAAACCGACGAATACACGAAATCCCACGCGTTGACGCTCATCAACGCGTCGCAGGCGTACGCCGAAGGCTACACCGGCAAGGGCGTTCTCATCGGCGTCGTCGACTCGGGTGCAGAGCTTGCGCATACCGACCTCTCGGGCGGGCGCATTTTCGGCGTGACGGCTTCGGGCACGTACTACCACGACGGCGACCGGTATCCGTTCGACCAATTCGCGGGCGGTCAGGCGGACGACAAGACGGGTGAATATTCGAAGGGCGAAGCGTTCGAAACGAACGGCGACTGGATCCTCGGCATCAACGACGCGCACGGCACGCACGTGACGTCGGTCGCGGCGGGGAACCGCAACGGTATCGGCTCGCACGGCGTTGCATTTGAATCCGACGTGGCGGTCGGCAATACGGGCGGCACGGACAACATGAATTACGGCCCGTATCAGGACTACAACTACTTCTACGCGGTCTGGGACGCGGTCGGAAACACGGGTGCGAAGGTCATCAACAACTCTTGGGGCACGAACATCCGCGTCGAAAACGACCAGGGCGTCGTTGATTCGGGGTGGCACTACGACGTCGGCCAGGTGGGCTCCGAATTCGACTTCACGACGGGCCAGAACGGGGTCGAAAAAGAATACTACCTCTTCCGCGAAGACGCCGATAAGGCGGGCGGCAAGAACTTCATGGACGCCGCCTACGAGGTCGCGAAGAAGCACGGCCTCATTCAGATCTTCACGAACGGGAACCGCAACTTCCAGAACCCGTACTATCGCGCGATGTATCCGTACTTTACGCCCGACGCGGAACAGTACTGGATCGCCGCTGGCGGTGTCGACATTACGGCGGACGGCCGCATGGTCATCATGGGGAACGAAAACGGTACGCATGCCGGTACGGATGACGATCACGGCGGAGGCGGTTACAACCGCGCGGGCGTTGCGAAATGGTGGACGATCACGGCTCCGACGAACGTTTGGGGTGCGAGCATCGATCCCGCTACGGGCGCGATCGACGGCGACGGTAATGCGGCAACAGATTCCAAAGACAACCACGGCTGGGGCACCGCAGGCGGCACGAGCAATGCCGCTCCGCACATCGCGGGCGCCATGGGCGTCTTGATGGGCCGCTACACCTACTTGACTCCGACGCAAGTGCGCGACGTCATGTTCACGACCGCTTCGAACACGGACGGTCAGGAGGGATTGCTTGAAGAGTGGGATTCCGCGACGGGTGTTCCCGACAACGATTACGGTTGGGGCGTGCTCGACCTCGGCAAGGCCATTTACGGTCCGGGTCAGTTCTTGGGCGACTTCGCCGTGACGATGAACGACGTTGACGATACGTGGCGCAACGACATTTCGGATGTCGCCATCAAGGCCCGCAAGGTTGAGGACGAAGAGGAAGATGCGGCCTGGGTCAAACGCAAGGCCGTTCTCGACGAAAAGAAGGCCGCGGGGCCCCTCACGAAGGAAGAAACCTGGGAGTACGAATACAAGACTGCCCGCGACGAAGCGCGCGATCTGCGTGCCAAGCAGGGTTACGTCGGGCGCCTTATCAAGGACGGCAACGGTACGCTCACGCTCACGGGTCACAACACCTATTCGGGCGGCACGATCGTCAACGGCGGTACGGTGGCCGGCCTCTCGGACTCCTTCGGTTCGGGTGACGTCGTCGTGAATGCGGGCGGTACGGTCGAATTCCACACGCAGTTCAGCCTTAAAAAGGCGGATAAAGACGATTGGGTGGAAGACAACTACGCCGCCAGTGCCGAGACGACCGACGACGCGAACGTCGTCGTGAAGAAGGGCGGCGCGCTCTCCGTCGCCGAATCGGGCGTTTCGCTCGGCAACGTCACGGTCGAAGAGGGAGCGATCTTCAAGGTGGGCGGCATCGACGAAACGATGCTCACCGATCTCTGGAAAGATCCGACGAAAGCCTACGACGTGACGCTCACGACGAAGTCGCTGACCGGTGCCGAGAACCTGACGGCCGGTACCGACTATGCGTTCTTCTCGAACGAAATCGACACGTCGACCGCCAATACCGTGAAGGCCTCGCTCAAGAAGCGCGACGGCGGCATGGCCGCGGCCGCGACAACCGAAAACGGTCGTGCGATCGGTGCCGCGATCGAGGCGAACCCCGAGGGCGAAACCTTCGCGGCGTTCCTCGGTGCGACGAAGGATCAGGCGGCCCGTACGTTCGATTCGCTCGGCAGCGACATCAACTTCACGGCTCAGAACCTCTCGATCGTCAATTCCCTCACGCTCTCGCGCGCGGTGAAAGATCAGTCGACGGGTTACGGCACGGCCAATACGGCGAAGCTCGGTAACGGCGCCGAAGTTTGGGCGACCGGCATCGGTGCTTGGAGCAATTCGGATGCGGGCGGCGCTTCGACCGACCTCGACGCGGACTTCTATGCGGGTCTCGTCGGCGTTGAAATGCAGGTTTGCTCCGCGACGAAGTTGGGCGTCTTCTTCGGTGCGGGCTCGACCGACTTCAAGGGCGGCGTCGACGGCAAGATCGACAGCGACGACATCCACGCTGGTATTTACGGCGAAACGGCGACGGGCCCGGTCTCCTTGGCTTACGGCTTTGCCTGGACGCAGCAGGATCGCGAACTCACCCGCGGCATTTCCTTCATGGATTCCGTCGGTTACGGCACGACGAGCGCGGACGCCGACCTGATGCAGCTCTTCGGTGAAGTGGCCTATACGGGCCTCAACACCGACGCGTATTCGGTCGAACCCTATGTCGGCTTCACGTGGGTGCACGCGAAGGCGGACGGCTTCACCGAAACGGCGGGGACGACCGCCGTCACCTCCGAATTCGACAATCAGAACATCGAGGTGACGACCCTCGGTGTTCGCGGAGCGATGCCCTTCAAGCTTGCGACCGTCGACATGAAGGTGAAGGGTGACGTGAACTGGATGCACTTCTTCGGCGACACGGCCGCCGAAGGCACGGTGCGTATCGGTGACGCGGCCCCGGCCGCCCTCAAGGGCGAAGAGCTTGACAACCTCTTCGGCGTCGGTCTCGGTATCGAAGCGAAGATGGGCGAAAGCACGACCTTCGGTCTCTCCTACACGGGCGCTTACGGTAGCGACGTGACCTCGCACGGGGTCGGCGTCAATGTCCGCTACGCCTTCTGATCGAAGGAGTTCGCAACGCATGAGCTCTCTCGGATCTTTCGAATGTTTGATCCGAGGGGCTCACGCTGAAATCGCACGATTCATTCTTTTTCGGGCCTCGTCTTGAGGCCCCGGGTATGGTCCCCCGGGCGCTTCGCGGCATGTTCCACGGAGCGCCTTTTCGTTGGGGCGTCCGTGCGGGCACCCCCGAAAACGACGAAACCCTTCCGTCCTCTCGCCGTGCAAACGAGGAAGAAGGAAGGGTTTCTCTGTCGTTGTCGGGTTGGGAGCGCCTCGTGCAACCCGGGGAAAAATCCTTCGGTCCGTGCAATGCCCGAGGACGTTTCGCCCGGAAGCGCTTCAACCGTTCAAGCGCTCACGCCGATCAGTAGTTTTCGGCGCGAACTTCGAAGTAGGCCTTGCTGTAGCCGCAGACGGGGCAGATTTCGGGGGCCTTGTTGCCGACCACGAGGTGACCGCAAACGCGGCATTCCCACATGTACTGACCGGCCTTTTCGAAGACCTTGTTCATTTCGACGTTCTTCAAGAGCTTGAGGTAACGTTCTTCGTGGGCGCGTTCGATGTCGCCGACCGCACGGAAACGCGCGGCGAGTTCGGGGAAGCCTTCGGCTTCCGCTTCTTCGGCGAACGTCTTGTACATGTCGGTCCATTCGTAGTTTTCGCCTTCGGCGGCGGCCTTGAGGTTCTGGGCCGTGTCACCGATGCCGCCCAAGGCCTCGAACCAGAGGCGGGCGTGTTCCTGTTCGTTGCGGGCGGTCTTCAGGAAGATTTCGGCGAGCTGCTCGTACCCTTCGCGCTTCGCCACTTCGGCGAAGTACGTGTACTTGTTGCGAGCCTGGGATTCGCCCGCGAAGGCGGCCTTCAGGTTCGCTTCGGTCTTCGTGCCGGCGAGGCTCTTCTTGCCGCCCGCGCACTGCGGGGCGGTCTGCTTGGCGGCGGGAGCGGCTTCGATCTTTTCGAAGTAGGTCGCGTCCTTGTGGCAGAGCGGGCAGAGGTAGCCTTCGGGGAGTTCGTCGCCTTCGTAGACGTAGCCGCAGACTTTGCAACGGTAGCTCATTCGTTTTTCTCCTAAATCCCGACGTCGGTCGGTGTACGTGGTATGAAGCATTCTATGAGCGGTTTCGGAAAGGGGGCGCTCGTAGAATTCCTTGTAAAGGGTTTCGAGTTCGGGGTTGAGGTCGCTTCGGCGTACCGTCATCGCGGCGTCGCGCTTGTAGAGACTCTCGATGCGGGCTTCGCGGCGCTTGTCGGCTTCGGGACCGAAGGCCTTGGGCTGCCCGCCCCCGCCGATGCAGCCGCCCGGACACGTCATCACTTCGACGAAGTGGTAGTCGGCGCGACCCGCTTGGATCTCTTCGATGAGGCGGCCAGCGTTCGCCGTCCCGTAGACGACCGCCACCTTGACGGTGGTGCCGTTGATGTCGACCGAGGCTTCCTTCATGTCCTCGAGGCCGCGCACGGGCTTGAGGTCATAGAGGTCCGCCGGGGCGTCTTCGCCCGTGAGTTCCGCGTAGGCCGTACGAAGCGCCGCTTCCATGACGCCCCCGGTGTTGCCGAAGATGACGCCCGCGCCCGAGGCCTGGCCCATGAAGTTGTCAAACGCCGAGTCTTCGAGCGTGTCGAAGTCGATCCCTTCGGCCTTCGCCCATTCGGCGAGTTCCGTCGTCGTGATGACGTAGTCCATGTCGCGCATCGCAGGATCGCCCAGCATGCGGCCCGCGGCGTTCATTTCTTCGCGGCGGATTTCAGCCTTCTTGGCGGTGCAGGGCGTGACGGCGACGTTCACGATCGTCTTGGGATCGAGCCCCGCCTTCTTCGCAAAGTAGGTCTTGATCGTGGGACCTTGCATGCCGATCGGGCTCTTCGCGCTCGAAATATGCGGCAGGAACTCCGGATGATAGATTTCGCACCAACGCACCCAGGCGGGGCAGCAGCTCGTGAACTGCGGCAGGGGCCCGGTCTTCTTCGTAATGCGCTCGACGAGTTCGGCCGCTTCTTCAACGATCGTCATGTCGGCGGCGAAGTTCGTGTCGAGCACGTAGTCGCCCCCGAGTTTGCGAAGAAGCGCCACCATCCGCCCTTCGACAAAGGCCCCGGGTTCCATCCCGAACGCTTCGCCGAGACCGACGCGCACCGAGGGCGAGGTCGAAAAGATCACCACCTTCGCGGGGTCGGCAATCGCGGCCTTGACGGCTTCCCATTCGGGCTTCACGATGATCGAATTCACGGGGCACACCGCGGCGCACTGACCGCAGTGCACGCACACCGCACGGTCGCCCGTGTCGGCCAAGTCGTACGTGCCGTGCACGCCGATGTAGGTTTCACACACGTCGCGGCAGAGCGTACAGGAGACGCAACGGTCTTCGATGCGGGCGATCGCGGGGTTGTCCGCGTCGATCGGGACGCGGACCTTGGGATCCATGTGTTTGCTCATGTTTCGAAGTCGGTTTGTTTTTATCGGGGTCTTTCGGAAGGACGTCGTTCGGGGTGCGCCCCGCGCTGACGAACGTTGTCGAAAGCTCGGGGGAAAAGGGGCGCAACGTGTTGACGTCCTATCCGCTGTTCCGTCTCATTGTAGTCCGCGATCGACCAAGCGGGACGGCAACCGGTAAAACCTGTTTTCAAATACCGTATTTACGGCACAATCGTCGCGATAGCGTAGGACGGTGCGGTGGGAACGGTCAGCTCCGGGGGGGACTTTCGAGAAGTTTCGCGACGCGCTTCACAAGGCGCGTGAGGAAGCCCTTTTCGACGGCCTCCACGAAGACCGCGGGTCGGTCGCGTTCGGACCGAAGAATATCCGTGATAAGCGCGCCGATCAAGCGGCCGTCCGCCCGATCGGGGTCCGCGTCGTGCCACGAGGTGATGCCGCGCGATTCGAGAACCGCCACGTAGTTTCCGTCGGAGTAGCCCGAAAGGAGCCGCCGTGCTTTGGCCGCTTCGGGCCCGTACGTGAAGGCGGGGCCCATCGGCGTCATCGCCGTGCGACCGAGAATCGTGGGATTTGCTTCGGCGCGCTCAAGGAAAGACAAGAGACCGATCAAATCGGCAAAGGGGCCGAAGGAACGGGAGGTGACGGTCGAGGAGACGCGGGACTCCGAGACAGCCGGAGAGGCTCCCGAAGCAGAAGCCGAAACGGAATTCGAAGCCAAGTTGCAAAGGACGGACGATCCCGAACCGAAGGGCTGTGCGAAGCCCGAGTGAGTCGCTGCAGGCGTGCAAGCGTGCGCTTCGGAGTCGCCGTTCGAGTCGTCTTCGTCGTTCATTGCAAAGACCGAGAGTAAGGCTTCAAGGCGGCGTCCCGCCGCCCACCGCTGCCAGGCGCCGTCTTCGATACGTTCTTCGCGAAGGAGCGTGACGAGCACTGCAAAGGCGTCCGCGGGCAAGAGGTGACGGAGTTTCTCCGTCGATACGTCGTCGATTCGAACGGTCGTGCCGTAGATCGAGCCTTTGAGAAGAAGGTCTCCTGCTTCCGACGCCCGCAGTGTATCGAGCTCCCGCCAGAAGTCGGTGGTCTCCTGCGTGTAGCGCGTGAAGACGATTCGGTTTTCGTCGTCGGACGCCCACGTGCCCGGTCGGTGACGAACGGACGCGAGGTGCTTTGCGTAGGCGGCGGCCGCCGAACGGAACCGTTCCAATGCCTTTTCTTCGGGCGTTTCCTCGCGCCCCTCCGAACGGGCTTCGTCCTTCAAGCGAGCGTAGGCCTCGAGCCGCTCGGCGTCGGAGGCGCCTTTGCGACACGTATCGGCGGGGTACCGCTCGGCGTTTTTCGAGAGCTTCGCGCGCACGGCGGCATTGAGGTCGACCCCTAGACGGTCGGCAAGAAGTACCCCGTAAATCAGAACGTCCGCCAGTTCTTCCGCCTGACGGGCGCGCTTTTCCGACACGTCCGCGTCCGTGCCGCTCCACTGAAAGCACTCCAGGAGCTCGGCCGCCTCGATCGAAATCGAGAGCGCCAGGTCCTTCGGGTGGTGGAAGGGCGCCCAGTTACGATCGTCACGGAAGCGGAGGATCGCGCGAACGGTGTCGGCGGAAAGGGAATTTTCGGTCATGGGAAGCGTTGACATTCGGAATAGGGGAGTTCGAGCACGGAGACCAGGCGACGAACGACGCCGTACGTGGCCGGGAAAGTGTACAACGGCGGGCATTCGGGCGATGCGGCGCACGGCCCCGGACTTTCCGGGACCGTCGGCAACTCATGAAGAAACGGGACGCGGAAGATAAACCGCATCCCGTTTCGACGTGAAAAGTCTTGATTGACGTGCCGGTCAGGCGACTCGATTACTCAAAAGAACGCTTCGGTTTTTGCAGACACACCGGAATAAAAAGTGAACAAACCGCAATTTCGTTGCAAAAAGCCGGGGCTTTCGGACTTGAGTCGTCGCGGTCGAGGGGCGCTCTAAGCGATCAGTCCGCGACCCGGCGGAATTCCTGAATGTCGTGGCCGGCTTCGACGAGGACCTTCAGCCACTCGGGTTGACGGCCGCGGCCCGTCCAGACTTCGCCCTTGGGGCCCACATACTTGACGCTACCCGTCTTCGTCTTGACGGGCGGGAGCGTGAAGACGAGTTCGTCGGGGCGGATTTCGGCCTGGTTGATGAGGCGCTGACACTCCTGAACGGCCAGGCGGTGAATCTGGTTGCGCTTGCGGCGAATCTGATCCTGAAGTTCGGAGATCTCAACAAGGGCGGTCTGAAGGTCGGAAGCCATAAAGGATCCTCTCTGAAAGGAGTTTTCGGATAAAAAGGGAAAAAAATCCGAGGGCCGAACGTTTTGACGTCAATCGGGTACACTGAGTTCGTTTCGGGGCGTACCCGACCCAACAGCGCCGCCTCGCGCGGCATTTTGCGGCGGGCGATGACTCCGCGAGCAGTCGCCTTACGTTCAAAACATTCGTGTTCGACGATCCGATCGAATCGGGGTTTCGTCGAACGGCGTATACAGCGAATCGCACCCGACGAAAAAGAGAACCGAAGTCCGCTTTTTCCGAGTGCTTTTCGTGAAATTCGCTCCCAGACACACCGAATTATACCGAAAGTTATGTTTATCGATCGAAAAAAAATTACGTGTACCGTCCTCGGTCTCTTTGCGCTTGCAGGGACCGTCTCTGCGCAGAATACGACCATCGATTCCTTCAACGAAGCGAAGAAACTTCTTGAGCGCCAGGTCTATCACGACCATCGCGTTACGATCTACTGCAACGCTATCTTCGACAAGAAAAAGAACATTACGTTGCCCGAAGGTTTCACCGCGTCGAAGCACGAGAAACGTTCGCACCGCGTGGAGTGGGAGCACGTCGTCCCTGCAGAAAACTTCGGGCGGGCATTTCCCGAATGGCGCGAGGGCCATCCCGATTGCGTCGACTCGAAGGGGCGCGACTTCAAGGGGCGCCGCTGCGCCGAGAAGGAGAACATGACCTACCGCCACATGCAGGCCGACATGTACAACCTCTATCCCGCAATCGGTTCCGTGAACGCTTTGCGCTCGAACATCAATTTCGGCATGCTCCCCGGAGCGAAGTCCGACTTCGGCACGTGCCAAATGAAGATCGAAGGGAATACCGTGGAGCCGCCCGAATCCGCGCGCGGCGTGATCGCGCGTACCTACAAGTACATGGATGCGGCCTATAAGGAATTCAACATGTCGCGCCAGCAAAAGCAGCTCATGGACGCTTGGGACAAGATGTACCCGGTCGACGCGTGGGAATGCGAACGTGCCCGCCGCATCGAGAAAATCCAGAAGAACCGAAACGAAATCGTTGCGAAGGCCTGTGAGAAGGCCGGGCTTTGAGACCGCACCCGAGAGCCGGTTCGTACGTGTAAGGGCGCCGTTGCTTCAGGGTCGTAGGACCCGTCGGCCCTACGGTCGATTCACGCTCGGGCTCCTTATCGTCTCCCATCGACCCCGGAACGCATCGTGCGTTTCGGGGTTTTGTCAAGTAGGGGCTCGTCCGTACGGGAGTCCCGGACTTCGTCGGCGGACAAAAACCTTTACAAGTCGACCCCGCCGTTTGCAATCGATCCGAGCAACGCGCGTGCGACGGTTCGGCGCGCCTTCGGCATAATGTTCCCAACGCTTTTTACCGCTCTCACGACGGAATCCTCGGATACGACCCTGGAAGGCGAGCCTTCCGATGCCGGCCGACCGGGCTTCTCCCTGGGGAGCTTACCCACTACGAGTCACCCATGACCAATCAGCTTCCCCGTGCTCTTCTTTCCGACGTCGTTCTCGCGCTTTCGACGGGCGATACGTCGGGCGCCATCGCGCTTCTCGGTCCCGACAACGACCCTTGCCGCTCGGCGGCGGTGGCGTCCTATCGAGCGATCGTGCGTTTCCGCGAAGGTCGTCATGTCGAAGCGCTGAAGCACTTGCGGGACGCGCGCCACATTCTCGAAACGCGCTTCTGGGACAAGACTCCCGAATCGGAAGCCGTCCTCCGGGAAGCGATCGGGATGCTCCCCGCTCCCGACGTTCCGATGCCGCCCGCACTTGAAAC
This sequence comes from Sutterella megalosphaeroides, assembly GCF_003609995.1. Lineage (NCBI taxonomy): Bacteria > Pseudomonadati > Pseudomonadota > Betaproteobacteria > Burkholderiales > Sutterellaceae > Sutterella > Sutterella megalosphaeroides. Next base: position 1,604,241 of record NZ_AP018786.1, on the reverse strand, counting down.
CATCCTTCCCCAGCTCGCGCGCATTCGCGTGTTGCGCTTCGAAGTGCTCGTGTTGCGGGAGCTCGGTCTCGACGAAGACAGTGCGGCCGTGAACGACATGCTTCCTTCCTCGGCGCGCATCTGACGTTTGTGCGTCCGTTGCGCCGTTATGCCGCAATTCGACGAGCTCGCCGGGTTGCGGGATTTGAGAAGAGGGAGGTTCCGCCGTGCTTACCGCGATTGAATTTTTAAAACGTCACTCGGCGCTTGCGGGGACGATCGTTATTCTTGCGACTGGGGCCGTGACGGGCCTGGTCGTTTATCAGAAGTCCGTTCAGTCGATGCTTCTCGCGGCGCTCGCGGAACCAGGCGCCGTGGCGGCCTCCGTCATCGTGACGACGGAGCCGCGCGAACGCGGGCTCTTTACCTGGCGGGACCGCGCGAGCATCACCATCGGATCGAGTGTATGGTCGCCGGACGACCCCTCCGCCATGCCCGTGACGTTCGAATTCGACATCGTCGCGCACTTCGGGATTCTTGGCCTCTCGGGCGAAATTCACGCCCTCAACTCGACGGGAATGTCCGCCACGCTCTACAGCCTCTTGAAGGGAATTCGTCCGCATTTGTCGGTCGACTATCGTACGGGGCTTTTCTCCGACGATCTTACGATCGAAGCGGAAGTCTCTCCCTTTGACGTACAGGTGAACGCCACCGAAGCGGGCGTGGGGCCCATCGACTGGCTCGTCTCCGCAACCTCACCCGTACGGATCGTCGTAAAGGCGGGGAGAGCAAGCCCCGTGACGCTCGAAACTTTCTTCGACGACTTCCGCGTCACCGCGTTCGACCCGGCGCGCAATCGTCTGTCGCTCGTTCTCAAGGGCGGGGAATTCCGCAACACGTATCTGCCGCAGCCCTTCGAACGGATCGAGCGCGAATGGTTCATGTCGGAGTCGGAAGGCGTCCTGTCGCGGGTGGAGTTCGATCAGTTCGATCCGAGAGGGCACCTGAACGTCGTCTTCGACGACCTCTACCAACGCGTATCCAAGCGCCCGAAGGAAACCCTGAGGGATCACGCGGACGACTACGAAAACCACACCGAAACGCTTGATGGCGACTACGCGATTTCCGCTAAAACGGCTTCGCTTCGCATTACCCCCGAGGACGGAAACGAGCTCGGGTTCGATGCGGGACAAATCCAAATGAGTTCCCGCGCCGAAAACGTGCCGGTCGTGCTCTTCGAGACGCTCGACGAAGACCAGATCGAACGGGAATTCCGCAAGGCGGGAACCGTAAGCTTCCACCTCGACGAGCTCTCGTTCCTCGCGGAAGGCAAAAAGACCACTGCGACCGCCCACTTCTCCGGAAACCTGACGCCGAAGAAGACCGCGTCGATCGACGTGGCCGCACCCCGCGCGACGCCCGATCCCGAGCACGAGACCCCGCACGAGCGTGCGGAACGGCGTCGTCGCGCCTTCGAAAAGGCGGAAGACACGTCGCCGGACCTCGCTTGGAGCCTCACGGCGGAAATTCCCGACGAGGTGCTCGAAAGCATCGAGACGCTGCTTTCCGGGAAGCGTCGCGGGATCGCCCCGACCTTGCGCCACTTCCTCGTTGAGAAGCCCGCCGAAGACGGTTCCGCATGGTCGATCGACTTCCGAGGCGACATTCGCAAGGGTGCGACCCTCAACGGTCGGAACTTCTCCTGGGAAGTCAAAAAGGCCTACGAGGCGACGCCCGACGGGTTCGTCGGACACTGACGGCGAAACCTGCTTCGATGATCCCAATGATTTGGGACCCGGAGCCGGTTGTTTGTTTCGAGGGGCGACCGATTTTTCATTACCGCCTCCCGAAAGTTCGGTTACTACCTTGGCGGATCTGCCTGAAGCCTGCTCGAAGAACCGAGCAGGCTTTTTTCTTGTTGACACGAATGACACCCGCTGCGGGCTTTTTTGGCGCCTCGTGACGAGAAATCGGGGGGCCGGCTGTCGGAGGACGGAGGCGGGCGTCAAGACGTGTTGCGCACCTTTACGGGGCGCGACCCGAGGGCCTCACCGGGCCCGCACCGACGGAGAAAAAGGCGTCGGTGAACGGTACCGACGAAAGTTCGTTCGTACGCGGTTACGTATTGTCTTCCCGAAAAGAGAACGGCCGGTCACGGTTGCCCGTGCCGGCCGGTGTATGGGGGTCAAGTGCCGCGGGAGCGATCGGGAATCGGTTGATCCTCGACAACCGATATTCCGAATCGCCTCCCGCGGCAAACCCTTCAAAGCGTCATCAGAAGCGCCAGGTCGACTGGAACGTCCCGGAGATTCCCTGACGTTCGCCCGCGAAGGCGCGGGCCGTCGCGTCGATCGTCCAGTTCGACGCGGACGAGGGCGTGAACGAGAAGCCCGCTTCCGCACCGACCGTGCCGCCTTTGATGTTTTCAGCCGGAGCTTCGAGCGACCCTACGCGCAGGGTGGTCTTGCCGTCCAATTCCTGTTCGTAGGAAAGACCCGCCGTGATGCGGCTCGCTTCGTTCACGGCATAGTGAACACGTGCGCCTGCTTTCAGACGATGGCTCGAAACGCTCGCGAACTCGAACTTTTCGTTTCCGATCGAGAAGTCCGCCGAGTCGACGTAGGTGTAACCGTACGCGGCGTAGCCTTCGAGGCGAAGCGCGTGCGAGAGCGCCCATTCGTGCCCGATCTCGGTCGTGAGGCCGTAGTAGGTGCTCGAAACCTCGTAACCCCAGGCGCGATCCATACCGTCCATGAGGACGTTGTCCATCGTGGTATTGAGGTCCCCGATGCGAATCGAGGCGGACGCGTGCGTGCCGTTTTCGAAGTCGAGGCGCAGCGCGGCGCCACCGCCGTTCGTACGGAGCGACCCCGTGCCGTCAAAGCTCTGCCCGGCAAAGGTGTTCTCGGTCGTGTAGTCGCCCTTGCCGTGCTCGTAGAAGAGGGCGCCCGTCACGTCCGCAAAAGACGTACGGCTCCGCCAGCCCGCACCCACGATCGCACTGTAGCCCTTGATGTCGAGGTTGCTCGCCACGTCGAACTTTTCGCGTTTCCCGTAAATGCCGCCGAAGAAGTGGCCGCCCTCGCGGGTTTCCGACCGAAGAGCCGAAAGCTTTTCGGAGACGAGCTCCGCACCCGTGTTGGCAAATGCAACGGACGCGGCGCGAGTACGCGCAACGAGTCGCATCTGGGGATTGACGCGGGCGTTGTCAATGTCGACGTCAATGCCGCCCGAATTGTCTCCGGAGTCGCCGCCGTTGCCGGAATTGTCACTGCCGTCGTCGGGGTTTTCCGTGTCGCCGTCACCCGAATCGTCGACTCCGGGGTTTTCGCCCGGATTGTCGCCCGAGTCGCTGCCGTTGTCGGAATTGTCATTGCCGTCGTCGGGATTTTCCGTGCCGCCGTCACCCGAATCGCCGCCTCCGGGGTTTTCGCCCGGATTGTCGCCCGAGTCGCCGCCGTTGCCGGAGTTGTCATTGCCGTCGTCGGGATTTTCCGTGCCGCCCTCACCCGAATCGCCGCCTCCGGGGTTTCCACCCGAATTGTCGCCCGAATCGCCGTCGCCGGGGTTGGGATCGGGCGTGACGTTCGGTTCGCCTACGTCGACGCCGCCCGAAGGCGATGCGACAAGCGAGCCTTGAGCAATGACACCCACACCCTGATAGATGTCGAAAACCTTCGATTCGTCGTACTTGAATGCGATGTCGGGCGCATCGACGATCTCAAGGAGTTTCAGGGTTTTGAGGTTCGTCAGGTCGGCCGAACCGTCGAGCGTGATGCGTGAAACGGAAACGAGCGTGTCGTCCGTGCGGCTCGCATCCGCGTCGAGAATGGTGAGAATCGGCCGATCGGCGCTCGCGTCCGTATAGACAACATTCGTAAAGTCGATGCGCTCGAAATCGGCCACGGAAAGAACGCTCCCGGAGAAACCGTCGATTTCAAGGGTTCCGCCGGACGAGAACACCGTTTCGCGAAGAGAGGGGGCCTTTCGGAGGAGCGCAGCCGCTTCAACGGGGGGCTCGCCCGGGATAGGCTCTTCAACGGGCACTTCCGTGACGCCGTCGGTGCAGGAACCGTCCGCAGAGCAATCGCCCGGAGGGGGCGCAACGGGAACGGGGACGTTCGACGCGATGAGGCGTGCTTTGCTCAGGTCGGGCATGCCCGCCTCGCTTCCTTTCAAAACAATCCGGTTCCCAACGCTCGACGAATGATCGGCCGTGCCGTCCAAACCGTAGTTTACAAAGCGCGCATAGACGTTGCCGATCACTTTGCCGCCCGAGATTTCGACGATGTTTTCCGAAACCGTTCCGTCGAGAACGGCGTGACCGCCGTAGATGTCGCCCGTAAAGGTGCCGCCCTTCATTTCGACGACATTGCCCGTCGCCGTGCCCGAAGCGGTCTGCCCGCCCGCGAGCGTTCCCGTGAGCGTACCGCCTTCGATGACAACGCGATTTTTCGCGGCTGTCCCTTCGGTCGAGAGTCCTCCCACGAAGAACCCGCTGTGAATGCCCTCGTCGTCCGCCATGCGTACGACGTTCGATGTCACGGTGCCCGAGTTTGATCGGGCGCCGTAGACATCACCGCCGACGGCGCCGCCCGTAACGACGACCCGATTGCTCACCGCATCTCCCGTGTCGGTTTGAGCGCCCGTTAACGAACCGTAAGGAAGGAAATAGGCGGCGTCGGCATCATCGAGCCGCGGACCGGACTCAAGAAACACGCTGTTGCCTCGCGCAATCGAATCCAATTGCGCTTGCACGCCGAACACACGCTGCACGCGAACGTGTTCGCCCGTCAGATGAACTTCGTTGTCCTCGGCGAGCCCGGAGTCGACGATTGCGGCGCCGAACTCATTTACATAGGACCAGTCTTCCAGGTAGGCTCGATTTCCGACGGCAAGGTTGCCGGCGCTTGCGGCATAGGCGCGATCGATGCGAGTCGGCAATTCGCTCCCGGAACCGCCGTAAGGGCTCTTGTAGCCTCGAAGGATCAGCGTATTTCGTTCGGCCGACCCCGAGTAGGTGCGTACGCCGAGGTAGGTGGGTTCACGGTTGAGGACCACGCTTTGGAGAAGAACGGTGTTGTCGGCAACCCGCCCCGTTTGACTTTCGTGACCGACCGTAGTGCCGTAAGCGGCCAGGCGCATCCGCTTGAGCTCGAGAGAATTGCCTACGACGTCACCCGATTCGGAGAAAGAGCCTCGAAGAATGAAGGAAACGCCAAGCGAGCCGTTGCCTCCTCTGTAGGAGCCGTCGACAACGAGTCGGTTGCCCGTAACGAGGCCCGACTTGCCGTAACCCCCGTAGAGGTAGCCGATACCCGATTTGACCATCTCCGGATCATTGACCGTGACGGTATTGTTCGAAACGGTTGCGCCCCCGTCCGAATAGCCTCCCGCCACGGTGTCGTACGACCATGTAACGGGCGTCGCAACGCCGTTGAGAACGTACTCGGTGTTTTTCAACACGACGTCGTTGCCGCTCGTCGACTCGGGAATGACCATAACCGGACCCGCCGATGCGGCACCGGTCGAGAAGGCCAGTGCGGCGGCAAGCGCACGCGCGAGCGCGGCAACGGTAAAGTGCGGGGATTGGGATTTCAAGACTCAACCTCCTTGGTGGTTTGTTTCGGTATTTACCCTTACTCGGGTGATGAGGCGGCCCGAGATTACCATGTTTTGTCAACAATGTGAAGCAAAAATCGACCGCGGTGTATGCGGTCCCGATCGTGGCAGCCGACAATACCAGACTTCGCCTTCGGTACTCGAACCGATATGAGAAAATACGTAAGAATTTCCCTGATTCTTATGCTTTTTGACGGACTCGGGACCTGTTTTCTGCGTTTTCCGTAGTGTGCACCTCGGTTGACTCCGCATGAACTGTTACAATCACCGTGGTTTTCGGGGGTTCTGCTCGAGCCGACATACGAGGTCGGATATCGCCCCTCACCGGAGGGTTTGTGCTCGTTGAACGTGCGCAGGGCCGGCCTCTTTCCTCCTTTCATCAGAGATTTTCGAGTCATCGCATGCCGAACAACGCTACACGCCCGATACTGCCGGAACCGTCCTTTTCACCGGTATCGGGCGACATCGGAAAACCCGACTCCGGGTCGGCGATTCCGTTGATGAACTCCGCGGGTTCGACCGCGTGTTGCGACGACCTCCCGATGGAACTCCTCCCCGGGTGGAAGAATCCTTCGTCGCTTGCCGCTCTCAAGCTCATCCGACGTACGATCCATCGGTATCCGGAGCCCGGCTGGACGGAATTTCTCTCAACCGCCCGTGTGGCGGAAATCCTGGAGGAACTTGGATTTCGACTCACGTGGGGGCCGCAATTCATCCGGCCCGAATTCGTCCGGGGGCGCGACGCGAGGGCTGCGGAAGAGGGGAAGGAATTCGCGCGAGCATCGGGTGTATCCGAAACTCTCATACGGAAAATGGGCGACTACCCGGGGCTTGTGGCCGAAATCGATACGGGCGTGCCCGGCAAAACCGTTGCGATCCGTGTCGAACTTGACGCTCTGGCCGTCGAGGAGCCCGTCAATATCGAGCATCTTCCCGCGCGCGAGGGCTTTGTCTCCGTACGTCACGGCATTATGCACGCCTGCGGACACGACGGCCATCAGGCTGTGGCCGTCGAACTGGCGCGGTTCGTCAAAACGAATCTCCCGCGCCTTACGGGCAAAATCCGCTTCATTTTCCAACCGGCCGAAGAGGGATCGCGCGGTGCATACCCGATCGTCATGTCGGGTGTTTTGGACGACGTCGACGTGCTCCTTTGCGCGCACCTCGGGGTCGACATCCCGGCGGGGACCGTGGTGGCCGCTCCCGAAAAGTTTCTCTGTACGACGAAGCTCGACCTCGAATTCCGCGGGAGTCCTTCGCACGCCGGCATGCAGCCTCAGCTCGGGAGGAACGCCCTTTTGGCAGCCGCAAACGCCGCCATCAACGTTATGGCGCTTCCGCGCCACGCCGAAGGCATGACCCGAGTCAACGTGGGTGCCCTTCATGCGGGGGAAGGCCGTAATGTCGTGCCTTCACACGCCACGATGGAAGTGGAAGTGCGCGGAGAAAACGAAGCGATCAATCGGGAGCTTGCTTCGGAAGCGCTCCTTCGCGCCCGCGGTGCCGCTATCGCCTTCGGGGTCGAGATGCTCTCGCGCACGGTCGGGGAAGCGATCGACTTCGTACCCGACGAATCGATTACGCAGCTGATTGCGGTCTGCGCACGACGCGCCCGCTTTTGCGAAAAGGTGCTACCCACGCACCCCTACAACGGGTCGGACGACGGCACGCTCATGATCCGTTGCGTGCAGGAGCACGGGGGACGTGCGGGCTATTTTATGGTCGGGGCTGCGCACGACGACTGCCGCGCCCATGCTGCGGTCGACTTTGAGGAGCGCTATCTTCTGACGCTCTACGACACGTACGCGAACCTCCTCGTTGCCTTGGTCGGGAACTGGAAGTAAACCGTCGACGCCTCACACACAAGCCGCACACAAGCGATAAAGCGAAAGGCCCCGGATGCGAAATCACGGGGCCTTCGGCTTTCTTTGCTTCTCCTTTTACGGCCCGGGGCGATTTCTCACCCCGGGGTTTCTCAACGCTCAGAACTTCCAGCGAACGCCGAGGTTCCCTTCGCGCGCCGTATAGCCACTGTCGCCCTTGCGGATGCGGAATTCGCCGTAACCCGAGAGAGACTTCGTGAATGGGAGGGTGGAACCGACGGCCGCCTCGACGAGGTTGTCGGCTCCCGCTTCGCGGCTTTTGAGCGTACCGTTGATGCGAGCTGTCGCGTCCTTCGTGCGGTGCACCCAGTTGACTTCCGCGTACGGGATGGCACCTGAAAGCGCGGAATGGTCAAAGGCGGCACGAAGTCCGAGTTCGGTCTCAACCGTGTTCTCACCCCCGAAGGCGATGCGGTCGTGGTCCGCGGTCTCGACGTCGTCGTACGAAGCGCCAAACCAGGTCGCCTGGAAGCGCGGCTCAAACCGCACGGAGGCAGTCTGGGTACCCGAGGTGCCGAGACTCAGCGCCGGCAGCACCCACCCGAGTTCGACGGAGGCCGACCAACCCCGACCATCGACGTCGATGCTCGATCGGTTGTTGGTGACTTCACTCGTGAAGGACGAGTACTGCATCCAGGCGGAAGCGTAGGGGCCCGTGGGATCGGAAAGCAATCCTTCGGCGTACTCGGCCGCGTTCCAACCGACATAGAGACCCGCCGACCAGCCGTCGACGTCCGCCCCGGAATTCGAAATCGAGCCCGAGGCTTTGACATCGGACATCCCGTAGGCGCCCATGACGCCCGCATGCAGGATACCGCCGAAGGAGGGAGTCAATCGGACCACATCGGTACCGAGGAAGGTTGTGCTTGTCGTTGAGCGGATACCGACGCTACCCGTATCGTCGTGCGACTTCGTGTGACTGACAGACTCGTGCATCCAGAGCGCGGTCTGCTTCACTTCCCCCGTGAAGGGATCGATGTAGGGGCGAAGGCCCAGACGATCGTGGAGCGACAGACCGAACATCCTGGTCGAGGCCGAAATCCCGAGGTAAGCCCCGCGGTCGGGCGAAACCGTCTTCACACCGTCCTCGCCGTAGGAGGTGAGGATGTAGTCGCGCCCGCCGTCGGGAGCTTCCGTGTCGGCCGCAAAGTACGTAAAGCCTCCGGACTCGATCGGACCGTCCGCGAGAGCATACGTCAGGTCGCCACCGTCCGTGGCACGCAGGAGCACCATGCGTTCGAGCGCACCGCGATCGAGTTCCTCATGCTGAAGGTCGATCGAGAAGAGGACGGAACCCGTCGCACGGCCGTGTACGACCAAGGCGTCGGAGGTGATCCCGACGGTTGCGGTTCCCTTCTTGTCGGCGTTTTCGGTGCCGAGAGCCGCACGAACGTCAATCGTGCCGCCTTGGCCCACGTAGTTCCCGTAGATGTGACGGATCGCGAAATTCGTCGCCGTGTCGCTCTTGCGCTTGGGAGCAAGCACAAGCGTCCCCGAGTTCTTGAGACTGCCGGTCTTCGCCAACCCCTTGTCGTTCCGGCCGACGAGTTCCAAGAGGCTCCCGTTCATGGTGAACGTTGCACCTTCGGCGATCGAAAGGCCCGCCAAACGGAGCACCCGCGCGTTCTTGTCGCCTGCGGCGTCCGCCGCCTGCGAGCGGTCCCAATCGGAGACGGTTGCGTTACCTGCTTCGACGGAGAGGGCGGTGGTGCCCGCCTCAAAGACGCCCGACGCGAAGTCGACGCGGCCGCTGCCCGTCTTCGCAAGCGTCCCGCCCGTGACGGCGACTTCCGCGGCCGTGAGCGTGCGGGTCTCATCGGAAGTGTCGACACCGTAATCGACAACGAGCGTCGACACGTCGTCCATCTTCCAAAGGGTGTTCGAAAGCACGAGCGTATCGGCGGAAGCGTCCAGACGGAGCCGAGTGCCCGCGAGTTCGATCCTGGCGTCGTCCTCGGCAGCGATGCGGCCCGAAACAACGCTCTCCATGCCGTTGCCGGCAATCGCAAGTACCGACCCGTCGTTGAGACGGAGTTCGCCTTCGGCCGCGACCTCCAAGGCACGGACGGACTGCTCGACCGCCGCACCGGATTCGGCGCCGCCCACCGTAATACTTCCCGAACGGGCGGACAAAAGGGTCGGAACGGCCCGATCGTCTTCAAGGTTCCCGAGCGCACCCGAGGCGGCAAGCACCAGTTCGCCGCCGTTCGCCACGACGGACCCCGCGATCGAGCCGAGGCCGTTCGTCAAACGGACGGTCCCGTCGGTCGCGAAGAGATTGACCGACTCTTCCCCGAAGAGCGCGACCTTAACGTCGTAGGTGCCTGTGTCGGACCGAAGCACGGTGTCCTTTTTAAGGTAAGCACGTGCCACGTCCTGGCCGAGCCAGGCGCCTTCGCGGTCGGTAACGAGCTTGAGGGCTCCTTCGAAGCGGGCGGCTTCGGTCGTGCCATCCTTTTCAAAGACATCGATCGCGTAGTCGCCCGTCGTGACGAGATTGCCCGATTCGTCGACGATGTCGACGTGTTCCGCCCCGTAGACGCCCGAAACGCTTCCGATCTTTTGCTCGCTTTCGAGCACGAGAACGAAGCGGTTGGTCGCATCCGTCTCCGCCTTTTCGAGCGTTTCGACGAGATCGAACTTCCCGTCAACGCTTTCGGCCTCGAGCGAGCTCGTGCCGGTTTTGAGACCCGGCAGACCCGCAATTGCCGTGAGCGTCGTCGAGTCGACGCGGACCATCGAGCCCGCGTGGAATAGGGCGCTTTCCGAAGAAACAAGGTTCGCAAGGCGCCCGGGCTTCCCCGAGAGGGCCGAATCCCCGACGGTCATGATGTCGCCCTCGTTTCCGGAACCCGCGAGGTCGAGGATCCCGCCTTCGTCAAGCACCAGGTGGTTGAGGGAGAGGTTCCCGCGGACGCTCAACACCGCATTTTTACTCGCTTCGAACGTACGGACTTTTTCTGCAACGAGCGTGTTCATCGAATGCACCAGTTGGTCGCCCGCGGCAAAGACCGCGTTCGTCAGCATGAAGTCCCCGGCAAACATGTCGACCGCGTTCTCGGGAACCGTGAAGTCGAGGATGAGCGCGTGGCGGTCGTGGGAGACCGAAGAGTTTTCGAAGTCGAAATGCACCGTCCCCGTACCCGTCACCCGTCCGATCGACCCAAAGCGCACGTCCGAGTCGACGTTTTCAATGCGGAGGTGCAATTCCGACTTCTCGCCCACGTCCACCGATACTTCCGAACCTGCGTGCGCGGCAAAGCGGTCTGCGTCGTCCGCGACGGTGAGGGTCGAACCTGCGCGGCTCGTACCGATTCGTACGTCCGCAAGCTGCGCGTAGGTATCGGAGTTCACACGCACGTCGGAGTTCGTAAGCGCAAGACGCAGGCGCTCCGCACCCGCTTCGCGCTTGATTTCACCGAGGCGGCCCGATACGTTCACGAGGTTGAGTTTGGGAAGAGCTCCCGAGCCCTGAGTGAGCGTGAGGCCGCGCAGCACGTAGCTCTCGGGCGTGTCGGGATGGTCGTGCCCGGAGCGCAATGCCGCAAAGCGCGGAACAATCCCGTCCCCTTCGATCGTGAGAACCGAGCCCGCGTTCATCGCGATGCCGTTCGCAAGCCCCGTCGGTACGTGACGGAAGGTGAGTTCCGCCTTGTCGAGTGTAAGGAGCGCACCCGCATTCGGGGAGGGCTCGACACCCGAAACCGAATCGGTGACGAAGCCTTCAATCACGCCCCCGGTGCCCGTGAGCGTTTGCATCGCGGCGATTTCAAGCGTCGCGTCGCGCCCAAGCTCGAGCGATCCGTAGCGGTTTTCGGCGCTAAAGCGGAGCGTTCCCGCACCCGTAACGGTGACGGAGCCGTCCCCCTCGCGGCCAACGGCCTCCTTGATCGCGGCGGAAAGCTCCGCATCGTTCCCGACGGTGCTCACGGGCACGTCGAGTTTGAGCTCGCCCCAGAGGGTGACTTCGTCGATGCGGCTTCGAAGGCCGATCGAAAGAGCGCTCTCGCCCGCCGAACTCGTCGCAAGCGACGCCTCGTAGTCGACCGTTCCGATCACAACGTTGCCGTCCATGAGAGAAGCTTCACGGATTTCGCCCGAACGCCAATCGTTGTTCGCGAAGGAAACGGTGAGGAATTCGTCCACACCCGTCGCGTTCTTTGCCGTGATGAGGTTCGTGACGGCCCCGTCCGGGTTGTCGAACATAAGGAGACTCGTGCGGTCTACGCGGTCGGGGTCGATCTCGATCTTGAGGTCGGTCGCACCGTTCACGCGCAGGGTGTCGAGCGTAAGGCCGCTCGACGAAGCTTCGCCCCCGATCGCGGCCGACCCGAGCGTGATCGTGGAGCCCGCGTTGCTTTCAAGGAGGTAGAGCGTCGCGTTGGCGTCGATGAGGTTCAAGGTCGAGCCCGTCAGCGCACCCGACTCGTTATCCGCGCGACCGCGCGACGAAAGTCGGATCGACGCGTTCGGGTGGATCTGCGAGCGGTTGTCGCCCGACCCGTAGACCGTGAGGTCCGCACCCGCCGCCACATCGAACGTACCCGTAAAACCGTGGGCGTCCCCGATACGCGCCGAACGCTCGAGGCGCACGATCGCGTTTGAGCGACTCGCGGGCGGGGTTTCCCCCTCAATCCCGACGTGGTCGTTCGAGAGGTCGCGAAGCGCCACGACGAAGTCTTCCCCGACGCTCGCTTCGGCACCTCGCATCGTGAGCACGGTTCCCGGATCGTCCTCAAGAGCGAGCGTTCCTTCGAATTCCGAGAGTTGCGTGACGGCATCGTGCATCACGACGTTCCCGTCGATGACGAGGGTCGATGTGGTTCCGCCCGCAATTACGCTCGACGCGGTCAAGTCCGCTTCCGCGAGGGTGAGAACGGACAAGTCATTGATGTCGACGCGGCTTCCCGTTCCCGCCCGAAGAGCAAAGCGTTCGTAATTGTGCTCGGCTTCCATGGAAAGGCGCGCGCCGTCGCCGAGCTCGACGAGCACGGGTGCGTTCATCGCGTTCTCGTAACCGCCCAACACCCAACTGCCGCCCGCAAGGTTCAGGGTCGAGCCGCGATTGACGAGGACGGTCCCCGTAAAGTCGTTCGAGCGGTTGTTGAGCGTCACGTCCCCGACGACGGCGAACCGGCCGTTCCCGGTAATGCGGGCGTCGAAGGTGTGGTCGTTCGCTTCAAGCGCGTTGAAAACGAAGGGCGCGGCCGTGTCGTCGGCGTTGAGAAGGTGAAGTTCCCGAATGCCGTAACCGACGTAAACCCCGGGTTCGTAGGTGACGCCGTTCGATTCGATCGGGTCCTTCTGGATGCTCGCCGTGTAGCTCCAGTACCCTTTCGCGACAACGCGACCCTCCTCCGAAAATTCGGTCGTGACGGGATTCGTGCCCCCTACGGGGTTCCCCTCGGTATCGACGAGATCGAGCGTACCCGACCCTTCGATCTCCATGGCAGCAATCAACTGCACGTAGTTCGAATGGTTCGAACCGAGGTTGCTCGTGTCGATGTCGAGAATGCTGCCGTCCTGTTCGGGACTGCCCCAACCGTTGTGGATCCATTCTTCGGGGTCGACCACGATACGGGCCTGAGTTTCGATCGTGAGTCGCCCGACGCTCGCTGCGGGCGTATAAAGGATGGATCCGTCGGGAAGAACCGTATTCCCGCGGTAGGCGGAAAGATCGAGCACGGGATTCGACGGGACGAGGTCGCCCGCCACGTTGACCGCGGGTCGGAAGGAGAGCGTCGGAAGCGTCAACGTGTCGCTGCCCTGAAAGTTCAGGGTCGCCCCTTGACCGAGACTGAAGTCGCCGATCCGTTCGAAGAGGCGCGAATCGTGGTTGCGGTAGAGGTACGTGCCGCCCGCGATATGAAGCGTCCCCGTAAATCCCGTACCCGCGGGACCGAAAAGGGCGAGTGCATCCGCCTCGACCTGCGCGATCTGTTCCTCTTCCGTGCCCGAAAGCTCTCCGTGGAACGCAAAGATCGTGTCCGCGGTAGGCATCAGAATTTCAAGGCGACCGTCGCCCGAAAAGAGCGTGCGGCTGTCCGTGCGACCTTCGAGCATCCCGGACAACACGAACATTCCGTCCGTATCGGCGCGCCCGTCGAGAATAAGAGTGCTGCCTGCGTCGATGAAGTTCGTCTGCGCGGTCTGCGAGGGCGATGTGGCGTGGTAGACGGCGCCTTCCGTAAGTTCGAGCGCGTCGAGTGAAATTTGCGCCCTTTCGGCGAGGTCGACGTGTTGCGGCCCCGAGAACCTGAGCGTCCCCGTTACGGGTTTGCCTGCATTGACGGAGGCAATGTTTTGGAAGCCGTTCCCCGATTCGAAGTCGATTTCAAGCGTCGCTCCGCGTCCGATCGCGTAACCGGACGCGTGCATGTCGGCGCCGTCGCGAAGACCCAATTTCAGGTACCCGTTCTCGTTCACGACCCAGGTTCCGGAGAAAACGTCCCGCTCGTTCCCGTCCAAGAGCGACCCGTACGAGAGGCTCACGCGACCGTCGGTCGTGAGCGTTCCCGTCCCGGTGAGGCGGTTGCGAACTTCGAAAAAGTCGCTTCCCGAGGGGTCAAGGCCATGAATGTCGAGGGACGCCTCGCCCGAGACCGCGTAATCCCCCTCGAACGCCGAGCCGGATCCGAAGGCAAAGGCCCCGCGCTCGAGCGTCGCGGTCGAAGTGCGACTTCCCGCGAGCGTATCCGTGAGGTCGATCGCGGTGCGGCTTCGGTTTGCAAAGACCGCCCGCGCCGCGGAATCAAGTTCGATCGTACCTGTGAAGCCGGAGAAAACGCCCCCGTCCGCCGTGTCGATCCGAAGCAGGCGATTGGCGCCGACCGCAAGACTTCCGTCGCCCGTCAGGCGGGCGTTGTTCGTAAGCACATTCGTGCTTCCGAGCAGGTTCCAGCGCGCTCCTTCCGTAAGGCTCACGGTCCCCGAGGAGACGAGCGCCATCTCCTGGTCGCTTGAAACGTCAAGTCGTGCGCCCGCACCGACGACGCTCCGCGACCCGGCAAAAACATAGCTCGATTCGGTTTCAAGTTTCAAGGTTCCCGCGCGCACGTCCAGATTGCCCGCAAAGTCGCTCGAATCGAGCGCGCGCAACGTAACGGTCGAATCGTCCGTCTTGCGCAACGTCCCTTCGCCGCGAATCACCGTTTCGAGGTCCGTGTTCGGATCGACTGCGTTCCCGCGATCAAGCAACAGTTCGGACCCCTTCGTCGTACGGACTTCCGTCAGACGGTAGAAGCCCCCGACGTCCTTCCCGCCGTTTTGCGTCGTGAGATCGGCCGAGAGGAACGCGGTAACGCCGTCCGAAAGCTTCGTTTCGACACTCGTGTCGCCCTCGAAGGTCGAAATGCCGTCCCCCGCAATGACGAAGCTCGAACCCGACAGGGACGGCGCACGACTTTGCCCGCGTACGAGAAGGTCGAAGATGCCTTCGTCAAGATCCAAGAGGGGGCTTTCCGCGGTCTTACGTTCAACGCGCGACTTGGAAATGCGGATCGTTCCCTTGAGGGTCGAGGCGGTGTTGCCCGCAAGGTTGAGGTGCGCGAGACCGGAACCGAAATCCAAGGTCGAGCCCGTATCAAGCGTGAGACGCTCGATCACAGCCGACCCGTCGCCCGTTAGGTTGAGACTGCTTCCCGACGCAACCGCAAAGAGCGTCTTCGAAGCGTCCGAATTGGGAAGCGCCGAGCCGCCGGTGCCCGTCGCGAACGTAAAGGACGAGCCGTGGCGACCCTTGAGGTCGACGGTCCCGGCGAAGTCGGTAAGGTTCGTGTGTTCGGACGACATGTCAACGGAACCGGCGAGCGAAAGAAGGCTCAATGTCCCCCGGCCCGATACGTCAACGTCAACGCCTGCGCCCGTCGCCGTGTTGCGGTCGATCGCACCGTAGAGCGTGAATTCGCGTACCTCCGAGCCGAGCGTGAGATGCGAGAGCCCCCCGCGCTGGACATTTCGACCGAGGTAGGCGTAGGGAGCGCACACGTCGAGCGTGCCGCCCTCCGTTTTCCCGCCCGAGCCCGCATAAAAGGACGAGAGGAGCGAATAGTTGTTCGAAAGACGTACGGTCGAATCCGCCGCCAGTCGCAACGACGCGTTGTCGAGCGATCGGGTCGTGACGGTTCCGATGTTGAGCAAACTGCCCGACGCAAGGTCGATCGTGCCCGAGTACCCCGTAAGGTCCGCGCTTTTCCCGAGTGTGAGCGTCGCATTCTTTTCGAGTGCCACGGTCCACAGGCCCGTGACGGCCCCTTCCCAAGCCGAGTCGCCCGTGAGGCGCAGGGTCCCGCGGGCATTCGAATTCCCGAGCGCAAGCGTCCCGAGCCCGTCGACGTTCACGTGCCCGACGCGCGACGTGCCGTTCGTGAAGGTCACCGTACCGCGCGAAACCGTCACGCCGCCCGCGCCCGTCAATTGAGCGGAAAGCGTGCGGTCCTCGGCCGCGACGGCGTCGAGCGTCAGATTCTCCGTAAGGTCGAGCTTCGTGATGCGGTAGACGAGGTTGAGATCCGTCGCATTCGCTTCAAGGCGAATGCCGTCGACGTAGGCGTTCCCCACAGTCTTCCCGTTCTCGCGGAGCGTAAAGCTGAAGTTCTCTTCGCCGCGAAGGTCGATCGCACCGACGTTCGCATTGAGTTTCCCTGCGGAAATGAGGGTGTTGCGAGTCGTTTCGTCGTGTAGAAGCACGAAAGCGCCGTTCACCGCCGTCGCCCCCTGCGCGATATCGATCACCGTGCCCGAGCCGAGCGTGACGTTCCCCGAAGCCGACAAGGACGGCGCGACTTCGAGGAGAGGATTTTCAAATCGAAGGGTCGAGCCCGACAGTGTTGTGAGTCCCCCGACCTGCATGCCGGTCCAGGCACCCTGTTCATAGCGTGAACCCGATTCGAGCGTGAGGTGACTGCCCGCCAAGCTCAAGCGTGCGTCGTCCGTGAGCGCCCGAATCACGTGCCCGCCGCGAAGCGTCATGTCGACCGTTTTGAAGGTGAGGGCATCCGACAGGTCCGCGTCGACGTCAAGCACAAGGTCCCGACCGCCCAAGGCGTTTCGGGAAACGAAGTGTCCCGAGGTGAGCTTCGCGTCGTCGCTGATCGTGGTGGTCGCAACCGCGTTCGAATTCCAGGCGACGGAGCCCTCGAATTCGTCGAAGATCTTGACGTTCTCAAAGAGCGCGCTGCCCGTGTTGTCAAAGCGAAGGATGGCGTCGTCCGTACCCTTGAGGTCGGCGGCGTCCGTAAAGACGGAGCGACCGTTCGTCAGCGCCAGGATGCTCCCGTTCAAGTCGACCCGAGCACCGCCCGTGTCGGAGAAGACCAGGCGCCCTATCGATTCGACGTAGCTCTGCGCCCGAACGTCTTCGGCAATGGTGAAGAGCACGTTTTTCCCGAGCGTGAGCACGGTTGTTCCGGAACCCAAGGCGCCCGACACGGGGCCCGTCCCGAGGGTCGAGCCTTCCGTCACGAAGACCGAGCCCGTAAAGGTGTTCGCGCTGCTCGGAGCAAGCAAGACGCTCCCGCGCACTTCGAGCTTCCCGTTCCCCGTGACGCGCGCCGCAAGCGTACGGTCGCTCCGGGGGTTGGTCCCGTCCAAAACGAGCGGCGCCGTGTGACCCGGAAGCAGTTCGATTTCGTTCAAGCGGTAGCCGAGACCGATCCCCCGGCCGCCCATGGTCGGGTCGTCGACCGCCATGAGGCCGAAGTTCCAGTGACCCTTGGCAACCACTTCCGAGGAATTCTCCGCCTTGTAGTCGGCGGTGTGCGCCTTGCCGTCGAAGTTTTCGGAGACGAGTTCGGGCAAAAGGGCGGTCTCGAACCGATCGGCTTCGACCAGCAATTGGATGAAGTTCCCGTTGTCAAGTCCCAGGTGGAAGTGCCCCGATTCGGGGACGGCCTCGTGGCTCCCCTGCGAGAAGGCGCTCGCGTTGACGCGAATCGACCCGACAGACCCCTGCGAGCCGCGAAGGTCAAGTTCGCCCGTATTCAGCGCGGCGATCGTCGCGTTCGAGAAGGTGAAATCGGAAAGGTCCAGTTCGCCCCCATCCCAGACGAGACGGGAGACTTCCGCCGGCACGGTCCCCGACCAGGCGACGCGGGAATTGCGGCCGAGCCCGAGCCCGGCCGTACCGAAGACCGCTTCCGCATCGCGGGTCGTCAAGATGTAAGACGCGTCTTCAAAGCGAATGTCGCCCCGGAAGGCGTCGCCCGCGGACGAGCCTGAGGTCGTCACGTTGGAAAACGCCACGGCGTTCCCGATGCCGCCTGCCGAGAGGAGCAAAAGGGAATCTTCCGTGGCCGTCGTCGCATCCGTTGCGCGAAGGTTGAGCTCCGACAAGGTCCACGCGCCCGTACCCGCCACCGTTAGGCTCGACGCGTCGTCAAAGCGCACGGTCTCACCCAACTGACGCCCGACATAGGGGGCCGTCGTCGAAAGGTTCGAGCCGATGAGCTTCGTCTCACTTGCGGCGATCGTGTTGTCGCCGAGGCGAATGTCGGAGTTTTCGAGTCGGAAGACGAACCCGTCCGCATCCGACCGGAGCGCCGAAACCGTGAAGTCGACGGGGTCGTCCGAACCCACGTTCGAGAGAATCAAAGCGTTCCCGACGTTGAGGCGAATCGCGGATTTCCCTTTCCCGAAGGGCGTTGCCGTTTCAAAGAGTGCGGTGTTCGCATTCACCGTGAGGGCCGAAAGGGCGGACGCGTCCGCGACCCCGTTCATGACGAGGCTCCCTTCGTCGTCGACGTGAAGTGTCCCGGTCGTGAGCGTCAAGGCGCCGCGACCCGCGAAATTCGTTTCGCCCTCGATCAAGGTGGTGCCCGCAACCGCAAGCGCGTGGTTCGAGATGGCGGAACCGAAGTCCCAATTGAAAACCGAGTTGTCGGACGTGAGGTGTTGCACGCGGTCGAAAACGCCCGAAGCACGTACGTTTACACGGCTCGCCGTCGCATTGACGTCGGCCGTCTCGGCTTTCCCGAAGACGGAAGCGCGCGTCGCGTTCACGGTATAGTTCGCGATCGTTGTCGACCCTTGGTAGTTGTTCGCCTCGGACAACCAACGACTCGAGTCGTTTTTGTCGTGGATCGCATAGAGGTCGTTGAAAGTAACGAATGACAGGGTCGAGTCGCCCGCAGGGTCGCCCACGAGCGCCAAGTTGCCCGCACCCGTGAGGTAGGCCGTGAAGTTTCCGCTTCCGGCCCCTTCCGTATCGGAAAAGGTGAAGGTTGCACCGCGCTGCAATTCGAGCGACCGAAGGACCGCAAGCATGTAAAAGCCCTTCTTCTCGCCTTGTGTCTTGGCGGCTACGCCCCAGTTGCCGAATTCGAGACCGTCCACGGTGACTGCGGTCGCGTTCTTGCCGCCGAAGCGGTCGATCGAAGCCTCCTGAAGCGCGTAACGACCGAAAAATCGCACGGCGTCGGGCCCCATACCGTACTCCGCCACGGCCGAAACCGTCCCGTCCTCTTCGAAGAAGCCCTGATAGAACTTTTCGTTCGTGCGTCCAACCTCATTGCCGTAATGGTTCGTGCCGAGCCGGAAGGAGTCCTTCGTAACGCGGTCTCCCCATTTTTCGATCGTCAGGTCGTCGACGCGGATGATCTGCTGCACCAACCCTTGCTCGGATTGCGCGAGAAGCATTCCCGTGTCGTTTGCGGCCTGGTTCTTCTTCGCGAAGTTCTGCGCACGCCCGTTGTAGTCCTGAAGGAAGAACGTCCAGGTGAAATTGCGTCCGCCCGTGTTCCCCTTCATCGTGATGTCAAGAGACTGGTAATAGCGTGCTTCTTCGTTGCTTCCGAAGTAGAAGTCCGTATTGATGTGCGAGTACCGTTGCGGAGCCGACGTGTAGTCGTAAACATGAATTTGATCCCAGGTCCCCTGGGTCCACTGTTCCCACGTGTCGCTCTGCTCCCAAGGATCAGCGTATGCCGAAGATGCGGCAAGCGTCGTTCCCAAGAGGAGGGCGAGCGCGGTCGGCTTCATCGCTGAGAACGAGGAACAAGCGGCCCGGGTCCGGTCGAGTCGTGCGGATGCGCTTGAGCGGCGGACGGTGCGGCACGACTTGCGGGCGGAGGATTGAAGTTCGGACACAACGGCAAACAAACCCGTTTTGGCGTTGCGGACAACCTTGTAGATCGTATTCATGCGGTGCGGGATCCGAAGCAGAACATCGGTCGGGCGACGCGAGGAGAGCGATCGGCGACGATGCAGTCAATGGAGAAGCGGACGCTTTCAGCGAGACGTCCTACACAGGAAATCGGTATTTTTACCGTATTTTTTCGAGGAAAACCATAGGCGAGACGTCTTAGAAATGTAACAACCGAATCATCGGGTCCAATACGAACGGAAACTTCAAATCGTTAATTCGCTCCCGTACGGGAGGTGATTTTTAAACTCCTCTTTTTTTTGCGGGATCGGGCATTCTTTCCTTCATTCGGTGTCGTGGTTTTCAGTATTTCGTCGAAGCCTCGAAAAGCAAAACCGATCTTACGAGGGCGGCCCCAACGTTCGGATGCTTGTTTGGGAGGGGCCGAAGACGCTTGAAAACGGGCTCGATCCCGCAGTCGTGAGGCTGCTTCGGCGGGCGCGATGCGTGAAAACCCGAAACCGCCCGTTTCGGCCGAATCCGTAAGGTTTGCGAAATATTTGCCGTGTAGATTGCACCGCACAAGGCACCGAAACCCGCCCGGGCAACCGGCCGACCGCCGGACCGCGTCGTTTCGCGCTTTCCCGAGAAGAGACTCAACAACTCAACCCCAAAGAAGGATCCAAAAATGATCAAGACCTCGATTGCCGCCGCGCTCGCCCTTGCTCTCGCCGCCGGCTCCGCCATGGCCGAATTCAAGGACTTCACGGTGAACGGCGAACTCGTCACCAAAGCTCAGCAGGAACAGGTCGCCGCCGACGCGCTTGCCAACAACCCGAATCCCCATGGCATGATGATGAATGCCGAACTCGAGGATCAGGTCAAGCAGATGATCATCGAATACAAGGTCATGGCTCGTTATGCCAAGCAGCAGGGCATCGACAAGCAGGACGCCGTCAAGCAGGAAATCTCCACGATGACGGACATGATCCTCATGAAGCACGCCGTCAACGACTACTTGAAGGCCAACCCCGTTGAAGAAAAGGCGATCAAGGCCGAGTACGAAAAGGAAGCGAAGCGCTGGGGTCCGAAGGAAGTTCGTATCCGCCACATCATGGTGAAGGATGAAGCGACCGCCAAGGACATCATCGACCAGATCAACAAGGGTGCTTCCTTCGCGAAGCTCGCCGCCGAAAAGACGCTTGACACGCAGAGCAAGGACGTGGGTGGCATTCTCGACTGGACCTCGCCCTCCGTCTACACGGGCAACCTCGGCGACACGATCGTGACCCTCAAGAAGGGTGAAATGGCCAAGACCCCGGTTCAGTCGCCCGCCGGCTGGCATGTCGTGAAGGTTGAAGACATCCGTGATTCGCAGCTCTTCCCGAAGTACGAAGCCCGTAAGGAAGAACTCCGCCACATCCTCATGCAGCGCAAGGTTCAGGCCTTCATTCACGACAAGGTTCTCGGCGCCGACGTGAAGGACGCCGCGGCCAAGTAATCGACGTACCCTCAGATGCCCGGGATTCCATCCGGAGTCGTTCGGGCACCCCGTACGCGCACGACCACGCGCAAGAAGCGTCGACCGCTTTGGGTAACCCCTGCGGCGGCGCTTTTTTCGTAGGGGCTTTCGGAGCTTAGCGTTCGCAAGCCCCCGTGCGCCCTTTCTTTCAACCAACCTGAGACCAACTCCGTGACTGCTGAGATCGGGCACTACGCCCTTATCCTCTCGCTCGTCGTGGCGGCCGTGGGCGGCATTCTGCCGCTTTTGGGCGCCGCGCTCGACATCCGTTCGTGGATGCGTACGGGATCGGCCGCCGCGCTGACACTTCTCGTCACCGCCACGGTTACGATCGGCACGCTTACCTACGCCTTCGCTACGAGCGACTTCTCGATCCTGAACGTCGCCCGCAACTCGAACGAAAACCTCCCTTGGTTCTATAAGTTCGCCGCCGTCTGGGGCTCCCACGAAGGGTCCGTCCTCTTCTGGGTGACGACGCTTTGCTGGTGGACCTTCGCCGTGGCAGTCTCCGCCCGAAAGCTCCCCGAAAAGGTGCTCGCCCGAATTCTCGGGACCCTCAACCTGATCGTTTTCGGCCTCTACCTCTTCATCCTCACGACCTCGAACCCGTTCCTGCGTCTTTTCCCGCCCGCCGTGTCGGGTCAGGACTTGAATCCGCTTCTGCAGGACCCGGGGATGATTTTCCATCCGCCGCTTCTCTACCTCGGGTACGTGGGTTTTGCGGTTCCTTTCGCCTTTGCCGTTGCGGCTCTGATGGGCGGGCGCCTTGACGTTGCCTGGGCCCGTTGGATGCGTCCCTGGACGACCGCCTCGTGGGTGCTCCTTACGCTCGGGATTTCGCTCGGGTCCTATTGGAGCTACTACGAACTCGGCTGGGGCGGCTGGTGGGCCTGGGACCCGGTTGAAAACTCGTCCCTCATGCCGTGGCTCACGGGTACCGCGCTCATGCACAGTCTTGCGGTCACGCAAAAGCGCGGCGTCTTCAAGATTTGGACGGTGTTCCTCGCGATCCTCACGTTCTCGCTTTCGCTTCTCGGTACCTTCCTCGTGCGCTCGGGCGTTCTCACCTCGGTGCACGCGTTTGCGTCCGATCCGGAACGCGGTCTTTTCATTCTTATCTTCCTCGTCCTCGTGATCGGGTGCTCGTTCCTCCTCTTTGCCTGGCGCGGAAGTTCCGTGGGCACGACCTCAACCTTCGGGGCGCTTTCGCGCGAGTCGATGCTGCTTGGCAACAACCTCATTCTCGTCGTTGCGATGGCGAGCGTCCTTCTCGGTACGCTCTATCCTCTGGCGCTTGACGCCCTCGGCGGCGGGAAGATTTCCGTCGGGGCCCCGTACTTCAACGCCGTCTTCGGCGCGATCATGATCCCGATGGCGTTCCTCCTCGCGCCGGGTGCGATGGCTTCCTGGAAGAACCAGGATGCCAAAAAGCTCGTTCGCGAGATGCTCCCCGCATTCGTCCTCTCGGCGGTCTCCGCTGTGGCGATCCCGCTCCTTTTGGGCGAATTCTTCTGGATCGAAGCCGTGGCCTCTTTCCTCACCGTCTGGATCCTTGCGGGCGTCGTGACCGACGTCGTCAAGTATGCGCGCGTGGCGCGCCGTCAGGGGCGCTCGGGCCTCTCGCAGGGCGCGGGCTGGTGGGGCATGCACCTCGCACACGCGGGCGTGGCGCTTCTCATCTTCGGCTCGGCTACCGTGTCCCTCTATGAAGTGGAGCGCAACGTCACCATGTACCCGAACGACGTCGTTGAGATTCGCGACACCACGTTCCGCTACAACGGTTGGTCCGAATACCGCGGTCCCAACTACCAGGCGGCGAAGGGGTCGCTCTCCATCCTTTCGAACGGCGAAGAGCTCATGGAACTCAACCCCGAGAAGCGCAACTACGACTCCGTTTCTTCGATGACGATGACGGAAGCTTCCATCTGGCACCGTCCTCACGAAGATGTCTACGTGTCGCTCGCGACCCCGACCCCGGACGGGAACGGCTGGGTGGTGCGTGCCTACGTGAAGCCCTTCGTCCTCTTCATCTGGATCGGGACGCTATTCATGGCCCTGGGCGGCTCGGTCGCTCTCTTTGACCGCCGCAAGGCTTGATTCGGACGGGAGAAACTACTATGACGACTGTTCGAACGAACGCTACCCTCAACCGCTTTCTCGCCGCTTTGGGCGTGGCGACCTGTCTCGCTGCGGGTCCCGCCTTTGCGGCGGATGCCGCGCCTCAGGCACCCGCCGTCGATGCGTCGAAGCCCCTCACGGTTTCGCCCGCCGCGACCGAGCAGGAAATCGCCGCCTCAAAGTTTGCGGATGCGGTTCCCGTCAACAACGAGCCCGTCGACCTCGATCGCCTCAAGGCCGATCAGTCGGGCGAAGCGCTTCCTACCGAAATGGACCCGAAGGCGAACCCCCGGGTCTACGAGATCGCGAAGCAATTGCGGTGCCTCGTCTGCGCCAACGAAACGATCGCGGAATCGAATACCGAGCTCGCGATCGACCTTCGCAAGGAGGTGGCCTCGCAGGTGTCTGCAGGGAAGACCGACGACGAAATCATCGCCTTCATGGTGGAGCGCTACGGGGACTTCGTGCTTTTCAAGCCCCCCTTCAAGGCGAAGACCTACTTCCTCTGGTTGGGGCCGATCGTCTTTTTCGCTCTCGCCTTCTGGGCGATGGTGATGGTGGCGCGCTCCCGCCGTGCGGCGGCCAAAGCCCGACTTTCCGCCGCTACGCCCGAGACGCTTGAACGTGCGAAGGCCGTGCTGCGCGGCGAACTCGTTTTCTTCGAGGGCGAGTTCGTTCCCGCCCGAGAAGCCAAAGTTTCGAAGAGCATTTAAGTAGAGGAAGCCATGACGTATGAAATCATCTTCGGCGTTCTCGCCGCTCTGATGACGCTCTTTGCGATCGCGGCCTTCGGTTGGCGCCTCTTGCGCGGTCATGACGACCCGAAGCGCGAGTGGGCCCGTACGGAAGAGAACGTGGCGGCGCTTCGACACGAGTACGAACGCGCGCGCGAACGATTCGATGCGGGCAAAATGTCGAAGGACGAATTCGAAGAGCGTGAAAACGAGCTCGCGCTTCGCGTCCTCGACGAAACGACGCCCGAAGCGACGAAGCGTCACGTCGAAAACGAAGCGATGTATCCGCTTTCGACCCTTCTTGCGCTCCTCGTCGTGATTCCGGCGATGTCGGTCGGCTGCTACCTCTACTACGGGGACTTTTCGAGTCTCGACGAGGATGCGTACGACCAGATCGAAGCCGTTCGCGCCCAGGCCGAGGCCGAAAAGAACATTCTCGACTCCGTCGCCCGCCTCGAAGCGGCCGTCGCGAAGGATCCCGACACGCTTTCCGCATGGGAAATCCTCGCCGACCACTACAACCAGACGGGCGACCTCGAACGCGCTCAGGCCGCCTACGAGCAGGTGATCCGACTCGATCCGAAGAACGGCCTCGCCTACGCAGAACTCGCCGACGTGCTCGTTGCGAACCAGAACGGGGAGCTGACGGGCAAAGTGGGCGAATATGCCGACAAGGCCCTCGAGATCGACCCCTGGAACCAGAAGGCCCTGATGATCGGGGGCGCCGTCGCCTTCGACCATGCGGACTACAAGAAGGCCGCGATGCTCTTCAAGCGCCTTCAGGACCAGTTCCCCGAAGGGAGCGAAGTCTATACGGCCGTGAACCACAACATCGAAATGGCGAAGGACCTCGGGAAGTTCACCGAACTCCCGAAGGACCCCGTCGGTCCCAAGCCCCAGAAGGAAGGGATGCAGATGATGTGGGACGCGATCGGTCAGGGTCAGCCCGGCGCTCAGGGCGGCATGCCCCCGGGCATGGGCGGCGGCATGGGAGGCATGGGCGGCATGTCCGGTCTTCCCCCTGCCATGGAGTCGCTTCCTCCCGAACTGACGGGCGAAAAGAAGTAAGACTCCGACCGGTCCGAACCGCGTACGTTTGAATCGGCGCAAATCAAAAACGGGATCCTCCGTAACGAGGGTCCCGTTTTTTTAATGATGGAAGAGCAATTCGCAGGCCTTGGGGTGAAGAACGGATACGCTCTCCGGGAAGTCTTCAGGCGTGAGTGACGCTTATTGCGGGCGTTCGCACGTGAAGACGAGCTCGATGTTCCCGGCCTGGGAGAGAATGGTTTCGGCAACCGCCACGGCCGTCTTTTGATTCGTACGGCGGTCGACGACCGTGATCGAGACGGGCTTCATGGTGAGGTCCATATCCTTGCAGAACGCTTCGGCCTTCTGGAGCATTTTGACCTTTTCCGAGCTCAGCAAAATCCGTCAGGAACCCTCGCCCTCTAAGGGCGGGGAGGAATGACGGCTACGTGTCCCTTGAGTTCCGAATTGTGGTACAATTCTAACTGTAGCCACAAGATGCGAATTCACCGCCAATGCTTAAAGCCCTCCGTGTACGACTCTACCCCACGCCCGAACAAGCGCACTTCCTGCGCGGCCAATTCGGCGCCGTGCGGTTCGTTTGGAACAAGGGCCTCTATCTCAAGCGGCATTTTTACCGCGTCAAGGGAACCAATCTCGATCCCGTCCACGACCTGAAGAAACTTCTTGCCGTCGCCAAACGACATCCGAAGTACGCGTGGCTCAAGGACTACGACAGCATGGCGTTGCAGGAGAGCCTGCGCAATCTCGGTTCCGCCTTCTCGCGCTTCTTCAAGAAGCAGGCGGGCTTCCCGCACTTCAAGAGCCGACGCGGCGAGCAATCGAGTTATCACTGCACTTGCGTTTCCGTCGGAGAGGATTTCATCAAAGTCCCAAAGATGGACCCTATCAAGGCGGTGATCCACCGCCAGGTGGAGGGCAAGGTGAAGAGCATCACGCTCAAGCTCGATACCTGCGGTGATTTCTTTGCCTCAATCCTTTACGACGACGGGAAGAGCAATGCGGTCAAGCCGAAAGCCGTGCGTGTCTCCGAGGTTGTCGGGTTCGACGTGGGACTCAAGTCCTTCGGAACCGACTCGAACGGCCGCAAGATCGAAGCACCGAAGGCATATCGCCGTGCACGAAAGCGTCTCGCAAAGGCGCAGCGGTCTCTGTCCCGCAAACAGAAGGGAAGCGCGAATCGGGAGAAAGCGCGTCGTCGCTTGGCCAAACAGCATCGACGCGTAGCCCGCATTCGGAAGGACTTTCTGAACAAGGTGTCTCGAAAACTGGTGAACGAAAGCCAAGCATTAGTCGTCGAGACTTTGAAAATCAAGAACATGCTCAAGAACCATCATCTCGCCGGCGCCATTGCGGATGCGAGTTGGGGTGAGTTCGTCCGTATGACCGAGTACAAGGCCGAACGTGAGGGACGTTACGTCGTTCACGTCGACACCTACTTTCCGTCATCGAAAACGTGCTCGCAGTGCGGGTACAAACGAGACGAGCTCGATCTGTCGGTTCGATCGTGGACGTGCCCGAAATGCGGTGCACACCTCGACCGCGACGTAAATGCCGCGGTGAACCTGAAGGCGGAGGGCATAAGAATGTTGAGGGCGAACGGGCTGGTCGTCCTTCGCGCGTAAAGTTGCGCGAAAAGCCTGTGGAGCGGGTGTAAGTCCGGGCATGCCCGGCCGTCTGCGAAGAAGCAGGAAGCCTCGCCCAAGCGTCAGCTTGGACGGGGAGCAGTCACAGCCTTGCTGTAGGAACCGATAATGTTGGTGCCGTCGCCGAGCGAGGCGGGGCCCGTCATGTGGTTTCGCGCGCAGCCCGCAAGGGAGGCCGCCGTGAGGGCGACGAGGACGATGGAAATCTTCCGCATGGGTTTTCTCCTGTGGATAACGTCGAGTTGTCCCGAAAACTGTTCGGGGGCACCGAAAAATTCGGTGCGTCGGTCGGAAGGAATTATAGACGTCGCGTTTGCGGGCCTCGGGGGCGATTCGGAACGCCGAAGGGGAGAGCGCGGGTCGGGTACAATTCGCCGTGCGTTCGTTTTCACCCCATGAGCTCAACCGTGACCCCTGCGCCTCCGTCTTCCGGCAACGACGAGAAAGCCGGCTACGTCTATATCCTCACCAACGAAAGCTTCCGAGAAGACTGGATCAAGATCGGCAAGAGCGCGCGCCCCGTGAACGTGCGCTCCAAGGAGCTCGACAACACGGCCGTGCCGCTTCCGTTTTCGATCTACGCAACGATCCGTACCGTCAAGTACCATGAAGTCGAAAAACACGTTCACAAGCTCATTGACCGGCTCACACACCTGCGTATCCGCCGGAACCGCGAGTTTTTCAACGTTCCGCCGCAACTTGCGCTTGAAACGTTCCGCGACCTCGCCGCGATCATCGACGACGCTGTGATCACGCTCTACGAAGACAACAAACCCGTCCGCGAAGAGCGCCCGAGCCAAGGGGCGCTGCCCGGACCCGTGGCGCCGAAGAAGCCCTCGAAGGCCGAGCCGGCGGCGCCCGAGAGCGGCCCCGAGCGTTCGGGCTGTCGCGCCTCGCGTTTCCGCTTCGATATGGTTGGGATCCGTGAGGGGGGAGGCGATCGTTTTCGAGCCGACCGGAGTCGAGGTTCGTGTCGTCGCCGACAACAAAATCGAATACTTGGGGAAAACCTACACACTCTCGGGCTTTACGAGGGATTTCATACCGGAAGGCAAGAGGAACCGCTCCGGCGCTTATCAAGGCCCGCTTTACTTCTCGTATCAAGGCGAGAATTTGCAGGCCCTTCGTCTCAAGGCCGAGGCTGCGCATTCGTCCGAGCGGTAACCATCGGTCGACCCTGTCGGGCCTTGAGCCCGATATACTTCGAGAATCGCAAACTTTTCGGAGACTCGCCATGACGCAGTCCGTCCGCATTCTCGACTACATCCACGCTCCGTGCACCGGGGCCGAACTCGCCGCCTTCATTACGGAAGCGTTTGCCACCGCCGTTCATAAGGACGGTACCGAAGCCGAGCTCGTTCACCGTCTTCGCAACGACCCGGCCCGTGCGCTTCAGTTCCCCAACGAATTCGTCGCACTTGACGAAGAAACGCAGGAACTCGTCGGGCACGTGCTGCTTTCCCGCACGACGATCACGACCGCCTACGGCGACGAGATCGGGGCCGTCCTCCTCGCCCCCATTTGCGTGAAGCAGGAACGGCGCTCGCGCGGCATCGGTTCGGTCCTCATCGAAGAGTGCCTCCGTCAGTGCCGCCTTGCCAACGAAAAGTGGATGGTCGTCTTGGGCGATCCCGCCTACTACGGGCGATTCGGCTTCCGTCTCTTTGCCGAGTACGGCCTCACGGTCGAGGGCGATCCCGCGGGTGAGCTCCTCCCCTACAGCCAGGTCCTCGCCTTGACGGATCCCGCCGAGAAGCCCGAGCTCCTCGACAAGGCCCGCGTCGACTTCCTCATGGGCTACGCCGAATCCGACTCGAGCTCGGTGACGGTGACGATGGCCTGAGCCCTCGTACGACCGACCCAAGGTCGCGGACTCTGCGTCTTTTCCGAGAGGACCCTACGGAAAACCGCACCTTCCTCGAAGAATCCCGCGATCCTTCGCGTCCGTGTCTGAAACCCACCCCGAGCGGGGTGGGTTTTGTTCAACCCACCCGGTACGAATCGCTCCGGCTGTAGTCGCTCTTCGCGTGGGTTGCTAGAAAACGGCAATATCCATGCACCCCGTGTCAAGGATCCGAAGCGACGAATTGGCATGATGTTTCCATCCCGTGGGAAATCTTCCGCATCCGTTGTCGGAGCTCGGTCGTAACGGGGGAGGAACGACCGAGTCCCGACGAAGCCGTCGACTCACCGGTCATGGGTGACGGCTTCAAAGCTTGGCCCGACACTGCTCCCGTCGAACGCTTCTCGGGTTGGTCTCTTGGTGCGAAGGAGAGCTCGACGCAGCGGCCGTTGCGAACCTCGAACGCTTCGGCGCTTTCGAGCTCGGGCCCGTCCTCCTCACCGATCAACCGGGGCGTGTCGCAGAACGACAACTCGACTTGCTCCGGTGCTGCTTCGCCCCACGTTCCTCCCGCCGGTCGGAACGGCGCGATCGGGGGCTTCCGCCCTCCGTCCGCTCGCGGTCCATACGCATCCCGTTTTGTTTTCAGGTAATCTAGGTTTTCCCTTTCGGGAAGTGTTTCTTTTTTTTCCGGCCGCTCCCTGCGACCGATCTTCGTATGTTCAGCAACCAAACTCGAGGCATCCTTCTTGCCTTGTCGGCCGGCCTCTGTTGGGGGGTCATGAGCGTCGTCGCCCAGCATCTTTTCTCGATCCTCGGCTTCAAACCGTCCGACCTCGTCTCGGTACGGCTCCTCGCCTCGGGCGCCATCCTCATCGCAACCGAGTACCTCCTGCAGCGCAAGAACGTCGTGCGGCCGGTTTTCACCCGCGAGAACTTTCCCTCGGTCGTGCTTTACGGCGCGGGCGTACTGACGGGGCAATACTCGCTCTTTCTCGCGATCTCCTACACCAACGCGGGTACGGCCACAGTGCTCCTCACGACGGTGCCGCTCCTGATCCTTCTCTGGCTCGCCTTACACGACGGGCGCCGCATCCTGCCGCACGAGCTCTTCTGCTTCGTTTCGGCCCTTTTCGGCGTCGGCTGCCTCGTGACGAAGGGGGACCTCTCCACGCTCGACTTTTCCTTCGCGGGTGCCGGTTTCGCGCTCCTCTCCGCGGCGGCGGGCGCCTTCACGACCATTCAACCGCAGAAGCTCCTCTCGCGCATCGGCCCGGGGCTCACGTCGGGGTGGGGTCTTTTCGCAGGCGGCTGTTTGATCAGCGTTGTGAATCCTCCTTGGGCGGCCGACGTCGTGTGGTCGCCGGAGGCCATCGCCTCGTGCCTCGTCATCATCGTCGTCGGGACGGTGCTCGCGTTTCGCTTTTATCTCGCGAGCACGAAGCTCATTTCGCCCGCGGTCTCCGGACTGCTGCTTTCCAGCCAGCCGCTTTCCGCGGTAGTGCTTTCGTCCCTCTTTCTCGGCGTGACGTTCGGGCCCTGGGAGTTGGTCGGGGCAGGCGCCGTGCTCCTTAACCTCGTGATTCTTTCGCTCAACCGCCCGAAGCGGGCTCTGCATCCGGCATCCGAAACCGCAAAATCCGCCGAATCGTAAGAGAGGAGGGCGCAAATCACGTTCACGTGCAGCCGAATACGATCTTGACAAACGCCGAGCCGCTGGCTCATGATGAATCCGTCAATCCTGACTCTGCAATTGGAGGAGAGCGGCTCGGCATCGTCGAAAGCCGACCGACGCTCCTCTCAAACGTCTCGGAGGGAACGATCGTGCCGACCGACGAATGGCTTGAGAAATACCAATCCATCAAGGACAAACTCGTCTGCAAAACGGACTTGGACGCCCAATTTACAGAGAAGGTTATTGGAGGTATGGCGGTCGACGTGCTCGACATCGGGACCGTGCATTTCCCGACCGGAACGGTCTTCGCATGTGACCCGCTGATGGCGTTGGAAGAGACGCCGCCCTTTATTCAGACGATCCCCGCCGGGACCTATCCCGTCAAAATCTGCGTAGTTCCCAGCAAGAAATACGGTAACCGCTACGCCTGCGTCAAGGTGGCGATCCGAACGGAAAAGCCCGTTCGCTACGAGTTGGGCATGACAGGTCACGAAGACCTGAGCCAAGACTTGAGCGAGGGGGAATTTTTCGGATTCGACGTCGATGCCGGGATGGGTTGCATAGCAGACGTTCGGACGCAGGCGGCCTTCAAAGACTACTGGGCCAAGCGCCTGGAAGAAGACCCCGACATCGATCCCTACAACGACCTGTTCTCCGATCTGCTCGAAGAAAACGCGAAAGCTCACCCAAAGTATCAGGAAGAGTACGGCGACTGGCTCAACTGGACGGTGCCCGACACCGACTGCAATCTGCCCGTCTTCGCTTCCGGCTGGGGCGACGGCTGCTATCCCGTCTACTTCGGGTACGACGCCAAGGGCGACGTTTGCGCCGTGTACGTACGCTTCATCGACATCGAAGAGAGCTACCCGAACCGGGATTCCTGAACCACGGACGATTGCCTCTTCGCCGTCGCGAATTCTCCGAAGCGCAAAGAGGAAGGCGGGGAGGTCGCGTGTTCTCCCTCTTCGATCGACTGTCGAAATTTCAGTCTTTCCAAATACAAACACCTCCTTAACAGGAGGTGTTTGTATTTTCAGCTCTCACGACGCGGTCTCAATCAGTTCGTCCCACCGCGTCGTGGAGCACCGGGATTTTCGATCCTGCTTCATCCGCCATCGGGAGGAAAGGAGCGCCGCGGCGGGGACGACCGTCCCTTTACCGAAGCGCTTCTCGAGTCCGTCAAGCGTCGCCATGAGTTCGCGGCTCCGCTCCTTTTTGAGGTCGCTCTCGGGTTCCGCGAAGAGGGAGCGCTCGGCGTCGCGCTCCCGGAGACCCACGAGATCGGTCAGAATGATCCCCGCTTTTTTGTAGGCGAACCCTTTTCGGAACATCCGGTCGACGAGATCGAGCGCGGCGCAAGTGAGTTCGAGGACGTCGTTCGTCGGCTCGAAGAATTCCCGCTCGACGTCCGCAGCGTAAGAGGGGAGGTCGGTGCGGAAGGGATCCGTGAAGAAGTAGACCCGCAGACGCTTCGCGGTGAGCGACTCCCGTCGGAGCATCCGCGTCGACTCGGCGATGTGCGTCGTGACCGACGCCTTGATGTCCTCGATTTCGAAGCACGGTTCCCCGAAACTACGCGACCGACAAATCTGAAGCCGCTGCTTCGGGGTCGGTTCAAGCGGAAGGCATTCGACCCCTTGAAGTTCGAGGTGAGTGCATTCGAGGACGACCCCGAAAATCCGACGAATGCTCCCCGAGGGGATTTTCAGAAAGTCGGCCGCGGTCTGAACGCCCATGTTTCCGAGTTTCTCGGCCATGCGTCCGCCGATCCCCCAGATTTTCCGGATTGGGGTGAGGGCGAGCGCCCGCACCCGGCGCTCGGGCGTCAGATCGAACCAATTGAGTTGCCCGCCGAACGCGGGGTAGGTTTTGGCGAAGTGGTCGCACAACTTGGCGAGCGTCTTCGTCGGGGCGATGCCCGCACAGCAGGGAATGCGCGTCCACTGCAAGATGGTCGAGCGAATTTCTCGAACCACATCGTCGGGGTGTTTCGGGAGCCCCGTCAGATCGCCAAAGACCTCGTCGATCGAATAGCGTTCGAGTTCGGGCACCGCACGCACGATGATCGAGGCAACCCGATCCGAGATCGACTGATAGAGTTCGTAGTTCGACGAAAAGACCGCGACCTCGTTTTTCTCAAGGATTTCACGGATTTGAAAGAGCGGCGTGCCGCGCTTGAGTCCCAGTGCCTTCGCCTCGCGGGTGAGCGCGACGATGCAGCCGTCGTTGTTCGACAAGACCACCACGGGCTTCGTTCGCAGGTCGGGACGAAAGAGCCGTTCGCACGACGCGTAAAAGGAATTCGCGTCAAGGTGAAAGCAGATGCGCGCCATCACGGCCTCCGATTACCGACGAAACGTCCGACCGCACGACACCACGACGCCTTCGATCGAAAGGCTCTCGGGGTCGGGTCGCAGGACCGAATACTTGCCGCTCGAATTTTCCGGATGCAATTCGGGGCGACCGTTCTTCAACACAAGGCGCTTCACGGTGAAGCTCCCGTCGAAAAACGCCAGCACGATGTCCCCGTTTCTCGGTTCGAGCGACCGATCGACGAACAATTTGTCCCCGTCTAGAATGCCCGCTTCGATCATGGAGTCCCCGCGCGCGGTCACGATGTAGGTCGCTGCTGGCTCGCGCACGAAGTAGGATGCAACGTCGAGTTCGTCGACCCGATAGTCCATCGCGGGCGAAGGAAAGCCGCAACTTGCCGTCATCTCGACTTCGGCAATGGCGAGGCAGTCCAAAAACAGGCGCTCGAAATGAGGATCTCGGCCGAGCTCATTGCAACCGTCGACCGTCTCGGTCTTTGAGCCGAGACAACACCCCGCACGATTGGCAGGAAGAGAACCAGCGGGAAGATCGGGGTTCGGCTGTCCGACGCGGGACCTGCAAAGCAAGTCCGCGGAACAGTCGAGCGCAGAACGACGGACTCGGGTACGACTGCGGCTCAAGTTGCCGGAGCGACTTGAGCTCGAAAGACTCGACGCTTCGGAAACGTCGAAAACTTCGGGAGCTTCAGGAGCTTCGTGTGCCGCAGCCGATTCGCGGACCTCGGAAGACGGGGTATCGGAAGAAGACATGGTTCTCGAAAAAACGACTTCGTGATCGGTACGTATGGACATCTGAAATCCGTTCCACAAATGTTCGACGCTCGTACCACACAATCATTATGTCAGATTTGATTCCGAGTTGCAAAATCAACTGAAATTTTCGAGTTTTTGCATATCCGTGGCACGTAATGGGGATTTACGGAGATTTTTGATTCGGACCCCTTATGAAAGGACACCTCAAGCGGCATTCCGATCGAAAAACGACTGTTCGGGCGGAGAAACGGAGGCGACACGACCCGAACGCACTCACGCCAAATGAAAACGACGACTGCGGAGAAAAGCGCTCCGGAACGACCCCGCGGACGGGCGCAGCGGCAAGCGGCGGGGCGATCGTCGGTCCGGCCAGGTGAACACCGTCTGCACCGACGAATTTCACCGACCGTTGGCTCAAATTTGAGAGTAAACATAGGTGCAAATAAAAGACTTACTTTGTTTGCCGTCGATAGGATGGGTGCAGAGAAAACTGCAAATGCACCTTACCCATAGTACTTGTATGGCTTTATTTCGAGCCGAATTTTGCGCTTCCGGCCGCATCGGCAAACGACGCGAAGGCGAGGCGGCACTCGGGACCGGGTACGCTCGAAAAAGGACGGAGCCGAGGTGCTGATCGAAGCGCGGCGCCTGAAGTCCAGCTCAAAGCTCAGGAAGGTAAAAAGAACCGAAATCAGGCCTCAAAACCTTATAACTAGTCTAACGTGATAGAATTATGCTTCTAGGAAGTAAAAGTTCCGAAAGATTTTATTAGGGGGGGCTTCGAACGAGCCGCTCATACTTCGGATCGACGACTTCCCGAAATTCCCGCCCGACCCCCCGAGGAACACCGCCATGTCCGCCGCCGCCCCGATCGTTCTAGCCGCGAACGCGCCGTTCGCTCTTTCGACCGACGTTCGCAAACCCGCGAGCAATCCCGCGCTCGTCTATCTCGCGGGACTCCATTCCCGGAACTCCCGCGTTTCGATGACCTCGAAGTTGAATGTCGTCGCGCGCCTTCTCGGCTGGACCGACATCTACGACTGCCCCTGGCAGGAGCTGCGCGCCGACTACGTGATCGGAATTCTCACGAAACTCGCGGAAGAGGGCGGCCGGCCGCGCGCGGACGGCGAACCGCGCGGGCGGCAGGGTACCTGCATCAACTGCTACTTGTCGGCGATCAAAGGCGTGGCGAAGGCGGCCTGGCTCTCGAAGCGCCTTCCCTACGAGACGTTCCTCGAAATCTCGGCCGTGAAGGGCGTTCGGGTTTCCCGCGAAATGGCGGGGCGCTCGCTTTCCTACCGAGAGAGCGGAAAACTCATTCGCGTGCTCGAAGAAACCGACATCCGCACGGTGCGCGATCGGGCAATGCTGCTTCTCATGTTGGGCTGCGGCCTGCGACGCGGGGAAATTCCGGATCTTCGATTCGAGGACTACGACCGGGAGGACGCGTCGCTCACCCTTATCGGTAAGGGGGACAAGGAGCGCACGGTCTATCTTCCCGATGAAGTGGCGGAGGCGCTCGACGCCTGGATCGACGGCTTCCGCGGCAAAGCACCCGGCCGCATGTTCGGGAGGATTCGAAAGAACGGGGAACTGAGTCTCGCGACGGCGCTCGACCCGCGCAGCGTCGGTCTCATTTTGAAGACGCGCCTCGACGAAGCCGGAATCGATGAGCGTACCACGCCGCATGACCTGCGCCGAACGTTCGCGACACGACTTCTCGACGACAAGGTCGACATCGTGACGATCAAGAACATGATGGGGCACGCCAACATTCAGACCACCACCCGCTACGACCGCCGCGACGACGAAACCCAGAAACGCGCCGCCCGCAACGTTCGTTTGTGATGATGTATACGTCGTGAAGAATCAAGGATCAACATTTTTGTTGTTGCCTCTATTTTCATGTGAGAACGATCGTTTTGCAAACAGACCGTCGGACGGTCAAGCAGACTGAGCACGGCAGGAAGGGGAAGAAAGACGAATACGAACAAAAGTAGCATTAAACGTGAGAATTGACGATTGAAAGAGGGAATTTGGGCGAGGCGTCCGAAGAAGAAGGCCGCCGGACCGTGGTTGAGCAGTTCCTGAAATTTCAAGGCGGCCTGATTTTTGAAAATTAAGAAATCAACATTTTTATTGTTATGTGAATTTTCACGGCCAAAATCGTCCGGTCGCCGAGGAAGCTCGCAGGGGGCCGAGGGCGCTACAACTGCAAACGACGGGGAGGGGAGGGCAGAGCGATCGAAGAGGGGATCGCCGGGTCGAGAGCCGGTGCGGTCGACCGCTACGCGGGGCGGGCCGCGACAGCTCGCCCGGGGCGTCGTCGCCGGTGAAGACGGTCGAACGATGGCCGATCTCGATCATCGGAACGGAGCCGATCGGACTTCGAGAAAAGGAAGATAAAATCGGGAAACGAAAGGTTGAAAAGACGCTTCTCCGTTTGAGGAAAAGGAAGCTCACGGGCGTTCCCGATCGTCTCGAAAAACGACCTTCCAACCCCATCAAGCGAATCGAAATCAGCCTATCATCAAAGGACAAGCAACCGATACGAGGAGGACCGAAATGACCGACGACAAATTCGACGACCTCAATGGAATCGTTGACGAAGAAGAGGAGACATTCGAAGAGCGAATGTTGGATGCACTCGGGGAGCGGTCGGACTGGGAAAGCGACGCCCGGCCAACCATCGTTTCTTTTCAAGAGCTTACAGGCGTTTCCTTGATAACGGTTGCCGAGGGATTCTGACCTACGAAGAAGCTGTTGAAGAATACAGAATCTATACGGGTTGTGTTCCGGACACCGTAATCGACTGGCCCCATCTCGATTGGCAGAAAGAACGCCGAGAAAAGGAAAGCGAAAACGGGGAGGCTATTCGGGCGATGTTCGACATGTCCGTCGAAGAATACCTGGCGCTTTACTGGCCGTACGAGCCGCTCATCAAATATGCGTACTGAGAGCTGTTTTTTAGCTTCTTTCGGGCTCTGCTATTTTCCGATCTGATGGGTTTTCTTTTCAAAAATCACCCTTCGAACCGAAGGAAAAGTGCGCAGAAGCGAAGCTGTCGTAACTCGAACTCCGGATATGAAAATGCCGCACATCCCTTCAGCTACGAGTAGCATCGGTAAGTGCGGCATCCGAACCTGTCAGGCTTCCTTGGCCCACTTGCGGTCTCTCGCCCGCGATGGACCTGCCGTAACTCGATTCGTTATCGTGTTTTTATCGTATCACGTCCTGAAAATTTTGTGCGCCCACCGGCACGTTTTTTTTCAGCAACCGTCGACTTGACCGGCAGCGCGGTACGGAAAACGGTGTGGCGGCGCACCATGGAGCTGTAACGAAAAAACGCCGCAGTGTCGTCCAAGCCACGACCTGCGGCGTTCTTCATGCGCGCGTTGGATTACTTCACTTCGGCCTTCGCGGCTTCTTCACCCGCAATCCGTCCGAAGACGATGATGTCGGCGTAGGCGTTGGAGCCGAGGCGGTTCGAACCGTGCGTGACGCCCGTCACCTCGCCCGCGGCCCAGAGCCCCGGGATGGGATTCCCCTTCGCATCGAGCACCTGAGCCTTCGGGTTGATCTTCAAGCCGCCCATCGTGTGGTGCACCGACGGCACGCCGCGGTAGATCCAGTAGGGCCCGGTCGTGAGGTCTTCGAATTTCCCGCGGTAGTTGAAGTCGAGGTCCTTCCCGGTCTTAGCGTACGAGGAGACCTTCTTCACCGTGTCTTCGAGGGCGTCGAGCGGAATCTTGAAATGGTCGGCGACGTCCTTCAAGGTTTCGCCCTTGTAGAGAATGCCCGTGCGACTGAAGACCGCAACCTCGTCCTGATGGTTCTGCACGGCATGCGCGCGATCCTCGACCTTCTGATTGAAGAGCGCGTAGCAGTACTGACCCGTCTGAGCGAGAATGGCCTTGCTCATGACGTCGCGGCGTTCGAGTTCCTCGACAAAGCGGCGCCCCTCCTGGTTGATGAGGATGGCGCCTTCAAAGCGCGCGTCGTCGATCAGCTCGATTGCGCCCGAGACCGGGTCACACATCGGGTAGGTCTGGATTTGGTCCATGTTGGCAACGGCCGCGCCGATTTTCTCCGCCATCACGATGCCGTCGCCCTGAGCGCCCGGCATGTTCGTCGTCTTGAAGCCCGCGCCGTAGAAGGGATTCGCCTTCGTGCGCATGTCGACGTTCGCGGCAAAGCCGCCCGTGGCAAGCACCGTCCCGCGGCGCGCTTCGAAGACGTAGTCCTTCCCGTCCATGACGGCCCGCACGCCCGTCACACGCCCGTCGGCATCGCGCAGGAGCTCTTCGGCCTTCATGCCCGTGACGATCGGGATCTTGCGCTTTTCGGCTGCCGTCATGAATTTCGAAATAAATTCCGAGCCCGTCGCGCCCTTCGGGATGAGGGAGCGCTTGACGGAGTGACCGCCGAAGTGAAAGAGGTTGTCTTCGACGAATTCGACGCCGATTTCATCTCGGCACCAGAGTGCGGCGGGCAGAGCCCCTTCAACCATCGCACGCACAACCGCGGGGTCGCCGAGGTTGTCACCGCCCTTCATCGTGTCCTGGAAATGTTGCTCGACCGAATCCTTGATGCCGAGCTTCTGTTGCACCCAGGAGCCTGCGGCCGCCATTTCCGCACCGGAAATGAGGGAGTTGCCGCCGACGGTGGGCATCTTTTCGAGAATCACGACGCTCGCACCCGCGTCGTGCGCGGTAATGGCGGCGGAAAAGCCCGCGCCGCCCGAGCCGACAACTACGACATCATAGACGTTCTTTTCGGGGACCTTCGGGGCGCGCTTTGCGACCACGACGGGACCCGCCAACGTCACGCCCGCCTTTTCGGCAGCGGCCTTGACAGCCGAGCGCAGGGCTTCGGACGAGAGCGTGGCACCCGCCACGACGTCGACGTCCGCACTGTTGTAGCGGACCATGGCGTCCTTCATCTCCGTGAAGACGCCTTTGGCGAGAATGGGATTTTCAAGCGACGATTTGACGTCGATCGCGGTGATCTTGCCGCCGTCGAACATCACGGCTACCGTGACGTCGCCGTGTTTCCCGACGCCCGTACCTTCAGTGGTGACGGGAGCGGCAAGCGCAGTGCCGCAGAGGGCGAGCGCCAACGTTGTGGCGCGCAGGATGCGGATGGAATGTCGAGCCATGGCCTTTTCCTCCAGAGTAGCAAGACGTCCTTACGAAGCGCCCCGGGAAAGGACCGGTCGGATCGCAGGACGCCGAAGGCTTCAACTCATTTTTGGCCCGACGGCGGGAGGGTGCGACGGGATTAACCCGAGTGTTCGGGGAAAGTAGGGGGGTCCGGAACACTCGGGTTTACTACGATTTTACGTTCTCAGAAGACGAACCGGACGCCTGCGTTCCAGCGGAGGTCTTCGTTGACGTCACCGCCCGAGCTGCGTTCGAGGTCGACGTAACCGTAGGTCGAGGGCGTGAAGTTGAAGTTCGCGCCGACTCCGTACTCGACCCACGTCCCGCCGATGTCGTCGTGCACGGTGTTGCGCGCGTTCCCCATGGAGGCCAGAGTATCGAGCTCCCCTTCGAAGTCGTTCAGAACCGAGAAGCGCGCGTAGAGCGTCCCCTTCTTTTGGGGAAGGAAGAAGCCCGCGCGAGCGCCTGCACGACCGACGAGCGACGTGAAGTCGTCCTGCTGAACGCGTACGCCGTTTCCGGTTATGAAGTCGTCGCCCGTCACGCGCCCGTAGGTGAGAGCAACCTGCGGCTCGACGAAGGCCCGATCGGCGAAGGCAAAGCGGTGACCCGCCTCGACGCTCACGCTCCAGGCGTTGTTGTCGATCGAGCCCGTCATTTCGCGAACCGTGAAGTCGGATTCGAGGCGACTCACCTTGGCGATGAGATCGACATAGGCGCCGTTTTCCTTGAGGTAGGTGCCGTAGAGCGCAAAGCCGTAGGCGTCCGACTCGGCGGTGCCGCCCGTCAAATCGCTAGAACCGTCCGTGTAGGAGAAGGCCGCACCGAGCTTCCAACCTCCGCCCACATCCGTATCCGCACCGACCTGGATCGAGGTGTTCGTATTGTCGACGCCTCCGTAGGAGAGGTTCGTCCCGTAGCCGCGCACCCAGGCGCCCACCCCTTGGGGCGCATCGCGCAGTTCGCCCGCCCGACGCGCGAGGTCCGACATGTCGTGGCGCCACTGGAAGGCGCCGAGCATGGTGAGCGACCCGAGGTCCGCGAGCTTCGAGTTTTCGGTGACGCGGACGTTCGAGAGCGTCCCGTCTTCGGCGACAATCGCGGTGAGGCCGTTGTTGACCGCACCTTCTTCAACGACGAGGTCGGTTGCACCCAACGTCGTCGCGGGATCGGTGAAGTTAACGGCTTCGAGCGCCGCACGAGCGGCGTCCTCGGGCGAGGCAAACTGGTCGTTCGCGGTGCCCGCCGCAGCCAGGGAAAGATCCGTGACGGCGGAATCGAACGTGACACCCGTGTTGTCGGCGAGGTTCGTGAAGCGCAGCGTGTTGCCGGCGCCCGTAAGGGACTGCACCGAGTAGCCACCCGCGCCCACGTTGATGCGGGCGTTCGTCGCCTCGATGCTGCCGAGCGTGTTGACCTCAAGGTTGCTTTCGCCCGTTACGGTTAGGCTCGAGCCCGCAGCAAGACGGGCGGTGCCGTAACTCTCAACCGAATTGACGGTGACGGAGCCCGAGTCTGCCACGACGAGCGTGGAGGTCGAGTCCATAAAAAGACCGCTACCCTCAGACACAACCGTGAGGTCGCCCGCCACGGTGAGCGTCGACCCTTCGAGCCAGACGGCTTCGGCCTCCGGGCCTCGAACATCCATCGACGTCGAACCCGTGAGCGTAACGCTCGAGCCCTCGACCGCGGCGATGCCGGCGGAACTCACGGCGGGCGCCGACGACGTGCCGCGGCTTTCGGCGAAAATCATTCCGCCGCCGTAGGTGACGGACCCGCCGCCCGCTGCGTAGATGCCGAACGCCTGGCCGTCCGAGACGGCGGAAAGCGTGCCTTGGCCTTTCGCAATGCGCGCACCTTCCGAATCGATGGCAACGGCCGTAGCAAAACCATCGCTCGAAGCAACGACTCGGATATCGCCCGCACCGATCTCAAGATCGGTCGAGCCGACGGCATAGATGCCGTAGCTGCCCGCCTCGGCACCTTTCTCGCCGATGCTCGAAAGCCGAATGTCGACGTCGCCGATGCGAATCTTCGCCGTACCGTTTTCGGGCGAGCTTTCGACACCCGTCGTTTCGGCGTACTGTTCGGGAGCTCGGGCGGTAGCCGAAAGGTCGAGCCGCAACGCACCGATGTCGACGTCGGCTGCGGAGTCGACGTAGATGCCTCGCGAGAACATCCATGCGTCGGATACCGCATCGTCGAGAGGCGTGACGGAGGACGTGACGGAAAGGGTGCCGGTGACGGTGAGGCTGTGGTATTCGTCGGTCGGTTCGCCGCCCAAGGACACACCGGTCGACATCAGGAGGTCGAGGCTCCCCGAGGTCGTCATCGTAAAGCCGGCGTCGCCCTCGACGGTAACGGACGCATCGTTGTCGGCAAGCCACATCCCGACGGTTCGCGGCGTGTGCGTTTGCCTGCCGTCGACTTCCATGTCGCCGATTTCGGCCGTGAAGCTGCCGGTACGGATCGTTCCGCCGTCGGCGTAGAGGCCTACGGCCTGCCACCCGTCGGACGTCACCGATAGACGGCCGCCCTCGTAGTCGATCGTGCCGCCCGCTTGAGCGACGAGCGCCCGCGCCGTAGCGTTCTCACCCGCAAGGGCGAAGGCCGAGATGTTGCCCGAGCCGATCCGAACGGTGCCGCCGTCGGCCAAAACCCCGTCGACCGTAGCCGTGCCCGTCGCCCCCGTTGCCACGCCAAGCGCCGTGATCGTGACGGAGCCGCTCGTCAGATCGATCGTACCCGCATCGGCGAGAAGGCCATAAGCCTTGGCCGAACTTTCCGAAACGGACGTGACGGAAATCGCGCTCTCGCCGAGACGAATGACCGCACCGATATCGGAAACCACGCCGAATGCCGACGAAGCACCGTCTCCGGAACTTCGAGCAGAAACTCGGATGTCTGCCGAACCCGCCTGAACAAGCGCGCCCCCGAGGGTGGTGGCCGCGGCATCGATGCCTGCGACCTGCGCCGTCCCGGCCGGAGCGTCCACGGCGACACGAAGATCGGTCTCAAGGCGCCCGAGAAGCGCCTCTCCGTCCGACTGAACAGTAATACCGACGGCATCGGCAAACGCCGTTCCCGACGTATCGAACTCGTCGACCACCGCACTTCCCGCTATCCGCAGAACCCCGCCGACGGAGGCGTGATTGGCGACACCGTCGGCCCGGCCTTCCATGGAGAGACCGGTCAGCCACGCTTCGCCCTCCGACACGGAAGCGGAAAGCGAGAAGTCGGCATCCCCCTCGACGACGAGTCGGCTGCTGTTGGCGACATTCAGCGCATTCACCATCGCGAAGCCGCTCCCGGCGGAGCGGTCCGCCGTTGCCCGGATCGTACCGCTCACATTCCGGGCGGCAAAGGATCCGCCGCTTGCACCGATACCCGTCGCCTCTGACATAAAGGTGATGGGAGCGCCGACATAAGCTTCGTGGCTCATGTCGATCGTGATGTCGTCCGTCACGATCGAAGATCCGATGCCCTCCGCAAAAAGTCCGTACGCAGAATCGATGTACTGTGGCGCACGACGAAGCTGGCGGATCCCGACGGAACCATTGAAGTCAAGGCAAGTACCGTCCGAAGCATGAACCGCGGATTCCGCGGCGGAATCGGTGAGGTCGATCCGGTCGCCCGCGGCAAAATCATAGACCACGGTACCGTCCTCGGTCACGGTGCGGACGGACTCGTAGCCCGTTTCGCTTCCCGTGATGCCCGACGTGAAGACGGTCGCCGAAGCGGGCCCCGCATAGGCGACGACGAGCACCGCAACGGCTGCCGCAACACGACTCACCCGGGTGATCGGACGCGGTGAGAACGAACGGGAAGAACGAACGGAATCCTGATGTGTCGAACGAGAAAGCATAATGGGGACCTCTTTTGAAGTGAAGGTCGGAAAGTACCGTTAATTTGATTTTACGAAGCGACACCGTCGAAATCGAGTCCCGAGGACAGATATACAGCTTTCGGTAGCGAAATCGATCCTCGGTAATTACGCGAATACGCTCCGCTGCGAAGGTGCGGGGAGGATACGGGGAGGACCGGAAGCCCTTCACGGCGCATCCGTCTTCGGCGCAGCTCCGCTTGGTACGTGCCGGATTCGGCGGGGCGCCGTGCCGCTGCGGGAAGGGCGAAGGGCAGGAGCGCAATCCCGCGCCCGATTCGGGAAAACGAAAACCCCCGCCGGAGGGTACCGACGGGGGAGGCTTGAGGGTTGACCTTTCGATTTTTATTACTTCACGAGCTCGGCCGACTTGCCGAACCACTTCACGTGGAGCTTTTCGTAGGTACCGTTTTCCTTCAAGGTCTTAAGCGCCGCGTTCATCTCCGCGATCAACTTCTCGTCCTTCTTCGCGGCGATCATGGCGAACTGATCGGCCGTTGCCATTTCGGGGAGATGTACGGTCTGCGAGGCGATGGAGGCGTTCTGCGCGAGGATGTAGTCCGTGACGGGTTTGTCGTTGATGACGGCGTCGGCGTTGCCGGCGAGCATGTTGAGGATGGCGTCCCCGGCACTGTTGAAGGTCGAAATCTTGGCGCCTTCGATCTTCTTGGCGGCGACCATGCTCGTCGAGCCGAGCTGCACCGAGATGCGCTTGCCCTTAAGGTCGGCGAAACCCTTGATGTTCTTT
Organism: Sutterella megalosphaeroides; assembly: GCF_003609995.1. Taxonomy (NCBI): domain Bacteria; kingdom Pseudomonadati; phylum Pseudomonadota; class Betaproteobacteria; order Burkholderiales; family Sutterellaceae; genus Sutterella; species Sutterella megalosphaeroides. The sequence continues at coordinate 1,561,211 of NZ_AP018786.1, read as the reverse complement.
TCACCATTTTTCACGACGATCGTGAGACCCGACGTGTAGAAGGGATCCGTGAAGAGGACGCGCTTCTGACGTTCGGGCGTGATCGAGAAGCCGGCGGCGCCCGTGTCGATCGTCCCCGCGAGCACCGCGGGCAGAATGGCGTCGAAGCCCATCGTGGAGAGCTGAAGGTCGCGCCCCATGATCTTGGCCATCTCGCGAACGAGATCGACCTCGAAACCCTGAATTTCGCCCGTCTTCGAGTCGTAGAACTCAAAGGGCGGGAACGTGCCCTCGGTGGCGACCTTCCAGGGGTCGGCGGCAAAGACGGAACCCGAGAGAGCGAGGGCGAGGAGACCGGTCAGAACGGTCCGAGACGAAAAGGCGGCTTTCATTGTCAAACTCCTTATACAAATACCAACCTTAAAAAACACATGCCGTGGCGTTTGGGACGGACCCGTTGTTTCGTCGGCCTGCGAGTTAACTATACGATCGGAAACCCCGATTTCGGGACCCTGAATTCGCAAAAAGATTCCGAATCTGATTCTTTCTTGTGTCTATTCGGCAAAGGATAGAGAGTGGATATTAGTTGCCGAGTTTGTTGAAAATAGCGGCGTTTGTCGGTCGACTCCGAAGACCCATTTGTCGACCAAACGAATGTCGAATGAGGACCATTCCGCGACACCGAAGAGTTCGATTCCCGAAGGATCCTCGCCCCATACTTCGGTATGGTGAAGGACGTCGCGGAATCCCTTGTCGGCCGTATCGTGTGACGTGGCGGTTCGCGCAACCCCTCGAAGGACGTCGAAGGGCGGCGAGTCGAACACTTCCGTTCGGGCGTGGAAACGCCGCTTGCGGCCCGTCATGCGGCGCCGTCTCTTCGTTGGGGTGGGGAGGGGTAGGGGTAGGGGGGGTACCTCAAAAGGGCTTTGGAGAGGGTGCGGCAGGCGCAAGTGCGGAGCCGGATGAGGACGCTTTCAGACTGGAAACAAGGCGAATCGATACTGCCCGGGGTGCGTTTCGCGCCCCCGATCGGAGGGAAGAAGCGCACGGGCTCGACGATATATGTTCCGCTTCGGAGACATTCGGGTAACTTCGCATGCACATCACGTAAACAACTTGGCGCAGTGCTTCGTCCGAATCACGGAGAGTCCCTTCGTATTCACCATCAAATCCACTTCGGACGAGTATTTGCCGACAATTCTACGGGTTCGAAGAACCATTTTTCCTCACGAAAAAGCGCAAAGCCTCTTGGGTGTTCTCCTTAATCGGTCCGACCGATTCTGGGCGGAGCGTTACATAAAATGACAAGACTTTGGCGCCGAAAGACATGGATTTTCGGCACGATCCGAATGACAAACGAAGGAGAACAACGTGGCACTTCTTACGCACAAACGGCCCGAAGCGGCACTGGTACTCTCGGACGGACGGATCTTTCGGGGGCGCTCTGCGGGCGCTCCGGGATTGGCCTCGGGTGAGACCGTTTTCAATACGTCGATGACGGGTTACCAGGAAATCCTGACGGATCCGTCCTATACGGGCCAACTTGTGACGCTTACGGTGGCGCACGTGGGGAACACCGGCTGGAACGCCGAGGATATGGAAAGCCGCGCGATCGCAGCTGCGGGTTTGATCGTGAACCGCATGACGGAAGTTCCGTCGAATGCACGCAGCGAACGCCCCTTGGTTGAAGTCCTGCGCGCCGAAGGGATCGTCGCGATCACGGACATCGATACGCGAGCCCTCACCATGCACCTTCGCTCGACGGGGGCGCAGCCCGGTGCGATCGTCGCCGCGGAAAAGGGCGACCTGACCGAAGCCGACCTCGAAAAGGCGAAGGCGGCCGCTTCGTCCTGGGGCCGGATGGAGGGCCAGGACCTCGCGAGCGTCGTGACGACGAAGGCTTCCTACGAATGGACGGAAGGCACGTGGCAAAACGCAACGGCCGAGCGCGCCGCGGGCTTTGTGACGCCCGCCGAGCAGCCCTATCACGTCGTCGCCTACGACTTCGGGATCAAGAAGAACATTCTTCGCATGCTTGCGACTGCGGGCGTGAAGGTGACGGTTGTGCCGGCGCGCACGAGCTTTGACGAAGCCATGGCGATGAACCCCGACGGGATCTTCCTCTCGAACGGCCCCGGGGACCCCGCCCCCTGCACGTACGCGATTGAAGTCGCGAAGCAGGCGATAGCCGCCAAGGTGCCGCTTTTCGGCATCTGCCTCGGTCACCAGATCATGGGCCTTGCGGTCGGGGCGAAAACCCTCAAGATGAAGTTCGGCCATCACGGCGGGAACCACCCCGTTGAGGACGTGCGCACGCACCGCGTCTACATCACGAGCCAGAACCACGGGTTTGCGGTCGACGCGGAGACCTTGCCCGAAAACGCAGTCGTCACGCACCGGTCGCTTTTCGACGGGTCATTGCAAGGCTTTGAGCTCACCGACGCACCCGCCTTCTGCTTCCAGGGTCACCCCGAAGCGAGCCCGGGTCCCCACGACATCTCGCCGCTTTTCGCGCACTTCGTCGAACTGATGGCCGCCAAGAAGGCCGCCTCCGCGAACTGACCCCGCCCGACAAGGACACATCATGCCCAAACGTACAGACATTCAATCCATTCTCATCATCGGCGCGGGTCCGATCGTCATCGGTCAGGCTTGCGAATTCGACTACTCGGGCGTTCAGGCCTGCCGCGTACTGCGCGAAGAAGGCTACCGCACGATTCTCGTGAATTCGAACCCGGCCACCATCATGACGGATCCGCAGACGGCGGATGCAACCTACATCGAACCCATCACCTGGCAGACGTTGGAGCGCATCATCGCCAAAGAGCGCCCCGACGCGATTCTCCCGACGATGGGCGGGCAGACGGCTTTGAACTGCGCCATGGACCTCGTTCGCGAAGGGGTGCTTGAGAAATACGACGTGGAATTGATCGGCGCCACCCCGGAAGCGATCGACAAGGCCGAAGACCGCGAACGCTTCAAGGAACTGATGGCCTCGATCGGTCTTGAGTCCGCCCGCTCGGGCGTTGCGCACACGCTCGGCGAAGCGAAGGCCCTTCTCAAGATGACGGGTTTCCCCGCCGTCATTCGTCCGTCCTTCACGCTCGGCGGCTCCGGTGGCGGCATTGCCTACAACACGGCCGAATTCGACGAGATCGTCTCGCGCGGGCTCGAACTCTCGCCCACGCACGAAGTCCTCATCGAAGAGTCGCTTCTCGGCTGGAAGGAATTCGAAATGGAAGTCGTCCGCGACAAGGCGGACAACACGATCATCGTGTGCTCCATCGAAAACTTCGACCCGATGGGCGTGCACACCGGGGACTCCATCACCGTGGCGCCCGCTCAGACCCTCACCGACCGCGAATACCAGGCGATGCGCGACGCGTCGATGGCCGTTCTGCGCGTGATCGGTGTGGACACCGGGGGATCGAACGTGCAGTTCGCGCTCGATCCGAAGACGGGTCGCATGATCGTGATCGAAATGAACCCGCGCGTCTCGCGCTCGTCCGCCCTCGCTTCGAAGGCGACCGGTTTCCCGATCGCGAAGATCGCGGCAAAGCTTGCCGTCGGCTACACGCTCGACGAATTGAAAAACGACATGACGGGCGGGAAGACCCCGGCCTCGTTCGAACCCTCGATCGACTACGTCGTCACGAAGTGCCCGCGCTTTGCCTTTGAAAAGTTCCCCGCCGCCGACGACCGCCTCACGACCCAGATGAAGTCCGTGGGCGAAGTGATGGCGATCGGTCGGAGCTTTGCGGAGTCCCTCCAGAAGGCGCTGCGCGGCCTTGAAACGGGTAAGGACGGTCTGACTCCCGTCACGACCGACGCGTCGAAACTCATTCGCGAACTCACGGTTCCCGGACCCGAACGCATTTTCTACGTTGCGGACGCGATGCGTCTGGGCATGTCCTTGGACGAAATCCACCGCCACACGAAGATCGACCCCTGGTTCCTGCGCGAAATCGCCGAAATCGTCGCAACGGAAGCGGTCGTCAAGGGGCACGCCCTGACGGAGCTCGACGCCTCCGATTTGAAGCACCTGAAGGCCCTGGGCTTTTCCGACAAGCGCATCGCCTCGCTCATGAACTCTACCGAAGCCGACGTGCGCGCGATGCGTCAGGCAAACGGCATTCTCCCCGTCTACAAGCGCGTCGACACCTGCGCGGCGGAATTCGCGACGACCACCGCGTACCTCTACTCGACGTACGGGTCGACCGACGCCGATGAAGCGAACCCGACCGCGAAGAAGAAGGTCATGGTGCTCGGCGGGGGCCCCAACCGCATCGGCCAGGGGATCGAATTCGACTACTGCTGCGTGCACGCCGCGATGGCCCTCCGCGAAGACGGCTGGGAAACCATCATGGTGAACTGCAACCCGGAAACCGTCTCGACCGACTACGACACGTCGGACCGCCTCTACTTCGAACCCGTGACGCTCGAAGACGTGCTCGCGATTTGCGACGTTGAAAAGCCCGACGGCGTGATCGTGCAGTACGGCGGCCAGACGCCTCTCAAGATCTGCCGCGCGCTTGAAAAGGCGGGAGTCCCCGTGATCGGGACGTCTCCGGACGCGATCGACCGCGCCGAAGACCGCGAACGCTTCCAGGCCCTCATCAACGAATTGGGCCTCAAGCAGCCGCCCAACCGTACGGCCCGCACGGAAGCCGAGGCCCTGGAGAAGGCCGCTGAAATCGGCTATCCGCTTGTCGTTCGTCCGAGCTACGTCTTGGGCGGTCGCGCGATGGAAATCGTCCATACGCCGGAGCGGCTCGAACTCTACATGTCGAAGGCCGTGAAGGTGAGCCCGGAGAGCCCCGTGCTTCTCGACCGGTTCCTCGACGACGCGATCGAACTCGACGTCGACGCCGTCTGCGACGGGGAGACCGTGGCGGTGGCGGGCGTGATGGAACACATCGAACAGGCAGGCGTCCATTCGGGCGACTCCGCGTGCTCGCTCCCGCCCTACAGCCTTTCGGACGACGTCGTCACGGAAATCCGCCGTCAGACGCGCGCCATGGCGAAGGCCCTCGGGGTCGTGGGTCTCATGAACGTGCAGTTCGCGATCCAGAACCCGCACTCGGCGAACCCCGACATCTACGTCCTCGAAGTGAATCCGCGTGCCTCGCGTACGGTTCCCTTCGTCTCGAAGGCGACGGGGCGCCCCCTCGCGAAGATCGCCGTGCGGGCGATGGCGGGCGAAACGCTTGCGGCGCAGGGTTTGGACGTCGAAACGCTCGAAAAGGCGCCTCCCTACTACTGCGTGAAGGAAGCGGTGTTCCCGTTTGCGAAGTTCCTGGGCGTAGACCCCGTCTTGGGACCGGAAATGCGCTCGACGGGCGAAGTGATGGGGGTGGGGCGCACCTTTGCGGAAGCGCTCAGGAAGAGCCAGGTCGCGGCGGCTTCGAGCCTCCCCGAGAGCGGCACGTGTTTCATCTCGGTACGCAATTCCGACAAGGCCAAAGCCATCGTCTGCGCGCACGAGCTCGCGCACGCAGGCTTTGAACTCATCGCCACCGAAGGTACGGCGAAAGTTATTCTCTCGGCGGGCATTCCCTGCCGCAGTGTGAGTCGCGTGCACGAAGGGCGCCCGAACGTGATCGACCTCATCAAGAACCACGAGATCAGCCTCGTCGTGATGTCGGTCGCGGAACACGAAAGCGAACTCGACGACGCGGCCGCCATCCGCCGTACGTGCCTTGCGGAACAGGTGACGTACTACACGACGATGGCGGGCGGCCTTGCCGCTGCCGAAGGCATCCGCGCGGGTCGCAAGGGGGACGTCTACGACCTTCAGGATCTGCACGCGGAAGCGCTTGCCGCTTCGTAACGTGCGTTAAGACAAATCCCGTCGAATTCGCAAGCATCCGCGAAGCGGGGAAGCCCCCGGGCGATCAAGGGCGCCCGGGGGACTTCCGAAAAGAAGGGAATGAGGGGAAGGAGGCCAAACGGCATCCGAAGAACCTCAAAGTCCCGACCGCTCGCGAAACCCTTCGATCCCGCTCACACTACGAGCGGGATTTCTTTTGCCTGATAAAGCCGATTACAGAGGAGGGCGAAGAGGAGAGGCGAGCTGCGACGGGTCGCTGCCTCAGGAAGTCGGGGCATCGCGAGACGGCGACATTCGTTCGGGTCAGGGTTGCTCCAGATTGTGCAAATACGAAAACGCCCGTTCAGACTGTTCTCTCCGAGGGATCCGAGTCTGAAACGGGCGCCCCGTGAATACAGTATCCGGCCTCGTTCGCGGTTTCTCGGCCTACCAAGGAAGTTACGGCATTCACGGTTTTCGTGCGTTTCATAGTAGCACGCAACGCCCGTTCAAAAGCGCTCCGTCGAAAGGTGTTGCGGCCCCGAGCCATACGGACGGTCCGCCCTACAATGCACCGAACACCCGAAATTCAAAGGAGGGCTCCGAATGACCAAAATCGCCGCCTCGCGACGTGCGTCCGCGAAGAAACGGAAAGCCTGCATGCCACACGCTCTCCCAACCGAGCCGTACACCGAGGAGGGCCGCCCGAGCGAGCGCGATTTCGTCATCGCGGCAGCCTTCGATCCCGTCCGGATCTGGGAAAAGCTCGAAGCGGAAAGCGATCGTCTGCGCGCTCAATGCGCCGAATCCGAGAAAGCGTTTCGGCGTGCGGCTCGTTGGATTTACGCAACCATGGCGCCCCTTGCCCGTGACTGGCGAACCATCGTGATTTACGAAGGCGGAGCGATCCGTTTGATTCTTTCGACGGGCGGCTACCCGAAGCACGCCGGGAACATCAACGCCTTCGCGCGGTGCATGCCCGAGTCGTTGCGCGGACGCTGGCAGGTCACGACGGGGCTGCCGCGCCTCAAAAACCTGCTCGATCCGCCGGCCTATGCGGCGACTCCCGAGATTCGTCCCGAGACGGTACGTGTCCGGATAAGGATGAGCCACATCGGACAATGCAGTCTCTCCCTCTGGTCGAAAGAATTGGGCGAAGTGCGGCGGACCGATCCTGCAAAGGCGGATTTCTACGCCGACCAACTGATCGACAACGCCATCGGAGAAGCCGCGAAGCTCCGAAACGTGTATTGGGTTGTGGCCCGCGGCCCCTCTCGGAAAAAAGGCAAGACCGTGTACCTTACCGAATTCCGGCGACACTTTTTCAAGCAGTATCCGACCGCACGCGACAAGGACTTCGAATCCATCCTGGCGGAACCCGGAAACCGCTACACGAAGTGGTGGCGCGAGGGACCGTTCCCGCGGGTGAGGGAGGAAGACCTGTCGGCTCGTGTCGCAACCGTTCCGTGGCGCGTCCGGTTCTACTCAACGGCGACTTACCGCGCGGCCGACTTCCAAAAGAAGCGGCCTTGGCGTTTTTGACCGAGCAACGCTGCGGGTCCATTAAGCCCGCATCCAAGGCCCCCGGCCGTTGCTGTCAGGGCCTTTCTCGAAGCGACCGCTGAAGAGAGGAGCGAGGGAAACAGGCAGGAAACGGCCCAATTCGCGGCGCTTCGGGCAAGCGGCCGGTTTGCACTCGGGCTCGGGACGCAGCAATAATACGGCGGTCGAACAACAGAGGAACCCGTCATCATGACCGCGACAGTGAGAGCGTCACGCGATTGTAATCCCCGGCTTCAAGCCGACCCGCGGGAGGTCCGCTCGTGAACGAAACCGCACGGCGGCTCGGCCGCGACTTCACGACCTGGGGGCTTTTTCGCTTTGCGTTGCCGCGCATGGGGATGTCGCTCTTTATCATGAGTTACATGGTCGCGGACGGCGCCCTCATCAGCCACTACCTCGGCACGAACGCGCTCGCAGCGCTCAATCTCGTCTGGCCCTTGTCGAGCGTGCTCATGGCCTTCGGGATCATGCTTTCCGCGGGCGGCGCCTCCGTCATCGCGCGACGCCTCGGTGCGGGCGACAAGGAAGGGGCCGAGCGCGCCCTGAGTTCGATCTTCATCGCGGAAGCCGTTCTCGGGGCGGTCCTGGGCTTACTCGGTTGGATCTTTCTCGACCAACTCATGGTGTTCCTCGAAATCGGCCCCGACGAGGCACCGTACGCCGAAGCCTACCAGCACGTGGCGCTCGTGACGATGCCCGCGCTCCTCGTGAACGTCGCCGCGCAGACCTTTTTCACGACCGCGGGGTTCCCGAAGGTAGGCCTTGCCGTTTCGATTGCCTCGGGCGTCACGAACGTCGTGCTCGACATTCTCTTCATGGGGCCGATGGGCTTCGGGATGACGGGCGCCGCCTGGGCGACCTCGATCTCGTGGATGGTGTGCGTGGCGTGTGCCTGGTACTTCTTCCGCAGAAAGAACGCGGCGCTGCGCTTTTCCTTCCGTGTTCCCGAGTGGCAGGCCGTGAAAAACGCCGCGACGAGCGGGGTTTCGGAGATGGTCGCGTACCTCTCACACGCCGTGACGCTCTTTCTTTTCAATTCCGCCTTCCAGAAGTCGCTCGGCGTCGACGGCGTGGCGGCCCTCACGGTTGCGATGTATGCGAGCTACGTCTTCAACGCCATTTTCTACGGGCTCTCGGAGGCGGTATCGCCCGTCATCGGCTACAACTACGGAAACCGCAACTGGCCGCGCTTGAAGCGCGTCTTGAACGAAGCGTTCGTGCTCCTCGCGGTCTTTTCGCTTTCGGCCTACGCGCTTTCGTACTTCTTCGCGGACGACGTGCTCGCGGCCTTCGTCGACAATTCGCCGCACGTCGCGTCGCTCGTCGCTGACTACTTCCCGCTTTACGCGCTCTCGCTCCTTTTCACGGGCCCGAACCTCTTTGCGGCCTATCTTTTTACGGCCTTCGGCGACGGACGGCGCGCGACCGTCGTCTCCTTCAGCCACACGTTCCTTTTCGTGACGGGCGCGATCCTCGTTTTCCCGAAGTTCTTCGGCGAGATCGGCCTCTGGCTCTCGGCCCCGGGGGCGGAAGCCGCAGCCTTCGTTTTGTCCGCCTTCATGATCCTCGCGAACCGTCGACGGTACGGCTACGACGGCCGGGAAGCGGAACGCATCAACGTGGCGTGAGGCTTGGAATCCGAGCCCGCGTCCGAAAGCACGAAGCCCCGCTTCTTCGGCGGGGCTTTCTGCGTCGGGGACGTCCGAACGTCGGCTGAGCGGAAAAGGAAAATGCCGCACGTCCCTTCCGCCTACGAGTGACTCCGGTGAGTGCGGCATCCTACGGCTTGCCGGGCGACCTTGCTCCATTAGGCGGTATCTCGTCCTTGAGTGGGGAGCTGCCCTTGCCGAGCTTTCGTTTTCCTAAGGAGCATCGTAGCACAGACTCAAAACATCGAAAGCCCCGCACGTGTGGCGGGGCTTTCGACGTTTTTGACCGCGTCGCGCCGGGGGAAGTCGGATTCGCTCCGGCGCAACGGAACGCGGCGCTCGTCAGCCGAGCGAGGCGACGAGCGCTGCCTTGATCGTGTGAAGGCGATTCGCGGCCTGTTCGAAGACGATCGAGGCGGGGGACTCGAAGACTTCTTCGGTCACTTCGATGCCGTTTGCAAACTGCGGGGACATCGCGGCAATTTCCTTCCCGATCTTAGTTTCCGTATTGTGGAAGGCGGGAAGGCAGTGCATGAAGGCGACCTTCGGGTTGCCCGATGCAGCCATGAGTTCGGCGTTCACCTGATAGGGAAGCAACATCGCGATGCGTTCGTCCCAGACTTCCTTCGGTTCCCCCATCGAGACCCAGATGTCGGTGTGGATGAAATCCGTCCCCTTGACGGCTTCGACGGGATCTTCGGTGATGGTGATCTTGGCACCCGTCGTTTCGGCAATCGACTTGCAAAGCGCGATCAGTTCGTCCGAAGGACGAAGCGCCGCGGGCGAGGCGATGCGCACGTCCATGCCCATCTTGGCGCCCACGAGGAGGAGGGAATTCCCGGTATTGAAGCGAGCGTCACCGAGGTAAGTGAAGGCAATTTCGGACCAGGGCTTGCCGGAGTGTTCCTTCATCGTAAGGAGGTCGCAGAGCATCTGCGTCGGGTGCCATTCGTCGGTGAGGCCGTTGAAGACGGGCACGCCCGAGTAGGCGGCGAGCTCTTCGACGGTCTTTTGCGAGAAACCCCGGTATTCGATCGCATCGTACATCCCGCCCAGGACGCGCGCCGTGTCCTTGATGCTTTCCTTGTGACCGATCTGCGAGGTGCTCGGTTCGAAGTACGTCGTGTGGGCCCCCTGGTCGTAGGCGGCAACTTCGAAGGCGGAACGCGTACGGGTGGAGGTCTTTTCGAAAATGAGGGCGATGTTCTTCCCGACAAGGCGCTTCGGTTCGTTGCCGAGGCGCTTCGCCTGCTTCAGATCGGCGGCGAGCTCGACGAGGTAGTTGATTTCGGCGGGCGTGTGGTGAACGAGACTCAGAAGGCTGCGGTTTTTCAGATTGACGGGCATGGGGCACCTCTCGGGATTGAAAACTGACTTCGTTAGGGGATTGAAATGCTCGGAGACCGCTATCGAGCGGCCCTTGAACACAAGGCGTTTCATCGATTGTCGCAAAGGCCCGCAGGCTTCCGATGAGGAATTCAGCTTAGTCAAGATGACGGCACGCAAAGAGACGTTTTACGGCAAACTGTTGATTTTATTGGTTTTTCAATGGTCGACGAATAGGCTGAAACGGTCGCACGAGTGCGTTGCGTTGTCGCCTCTCGGGTGGCGCCGCGGGACCGGACGAACGGCGCGAAATGACGATTTTGGAGCTTGGCGCGGGGCGCGGCAGAGGAGGGGGCGTGTGCGAGGAAGGGACAAGGTTCGCTGTCTACCGAAAAACCGTTCGGTTTGTTTCGAGCCTTCGAGAGAGGGGTGTTTTCGGGAGTCCGAAAACAGCGACGGAGCTCGGGCCGGTTCGCGGCCGGAGGAGCTCCGTTTTTCATGAGGACCGTCGGTTCGACTGCGTGTTGCCGACGGACCGCGGGTTGACGGGCCTTATGCGTGCATCAGGCGGGCCTCTCAACCGTTCCATTTGGCGTTTGCAACCTTCAACCCGGCGGGCGGCAGATCGTCCGCGGGGTCGGGCATGGGCCCTTCGGGCACCACGCGGATTTCGGAGCGAAACGGGAAGTCGCCTTCGGCGAGCGTTTCGCGGACAAAACTTTCGAAAGCGGCGTCAAGACCGTACGCGCGCAACTCGGGCATTTCGCGCAGGCGCCTCAACGTCTCCCGATCGAGTTCGACGGCAATATCGACGAACCGTTGATTCTTTGGGGCCATGAGGCCTCCGTTCTGAAAAGGAGTCGAAAGGAATTTTTCGACCTCAGTTTGAGAATAAACCCTATTTCCGAAAAAGAAAAGCGATTATTCGGAAAGATTGTTCAGGAGCGAGATTCCTTGAAAACCGAAAAAATTCGTCCTACGTAAAAATCCTGCCGTCACGAAGACGCTCTTTGGTTTACAAGCAAAGAAAAAAGCCCTTGCTGAAATCGGGAAACAAAATACGGGTTTGCGTATCGGCCGAACGTCCGAGACGAGGAGTCGATTTTGAGCCGTCGGTTTCCGACCTTTTAACCGTTCTTTCTGCAAAACAAGCGCAAAAAGAAGGATTCCAAAAGCGGGATTTGAAAAATAAAACCCGAAGAAATTGAAAAGCGAGGGAGAATGAACTCCCCCGCCGTTTTGAAATTCGCACGCGAGCTCGGTCTTCTCGAGGTTCACTTTTCCCGCTCGGGGGCGGAATCCTCGGGGGACGCAGCACCGTCGCCGCCCTTTGCGGCTTCCCCGTCGGGCAGGGCGCCGTACGCGTAGGGGTACTTCGTAAAGTCGGGCATCGAGTAGCCCACCTTCGAGAGATTCGTGATGAGCGTGGGCTCGACGTCAAGGGGCGCAAGCTTGCGACGGATGCGGTTGAGGGTCACGCGCAACACGTTGAGGGAGTTCGACGGGTGGTCGCCCCAGACGGCCGTGAGGAGCTCTTCGTGGGTGAGAACGCGCCCGCGCGCAAGGCAGAGTTCCCAGAGGAAGCGGAATTCGAGTTCCGTGAGGCGGATCGGCGTGTCGTACCAAAAAGCGCAACGCCCCTCCATCGAAAGACGGAAGGGACCGTTCTCAAGCTCTTCAGTTTCGTCGTACGTGTGGGAGCGCACGGGTTGCGCGGCCCGCCGCGTACGCCGCAGGATCGCCTGGATGCGCACCTGGAGCTCGTCGAGCGAGAAGGGCTTCGTGAGGTAGTCGTCGACCCCGAGCCGGAAGGCGGAGACCTTGCTCTGCACTTCGCCTTTGGCCGTGAGCATGATCACCGGCACCGAACTCACGCGACGGATTTCCCGAAGGACGTCGTACCCGTCCACCTTCGGCATCATCACGTCGAGAATGACGAGGTCGGGCTTGGGTTGCATCGCGTCGAAGCGTTCGAGCGCTTCCTCGCCGTCGGCGGCAAGCTCGACGGCATAGCCGATCAACTTGAGGTTTTCGGCAATGCCCGTACGGATCGGGGTTTCGTCGTCGACAATGAGAATGGTGGGGTGATAGAGCGCCATAGCTACGAACGGGGGCCCTCCGTGCAGTCGACCGGTTCATCGGGTGAAGACAAAAACGAACTCTCCCCCGAATGCCGGGTCGCTGGACGGTAGGTTTACTTAGGGATTACAGGAAGAATGATAACGAATTCCGCGCCCGTTCGCCTGCCCCTCGAGAAGTCCTTTGTTGGACGTTGTCGGAACCCTCCGACGGCATCGCAAGCACGATGCTTCCGCCGTGAGCATTGCAAATTGCACGGCAGATCACAAGCCCCAGACCGGTACCGCCCTTCGAGCGGCTGTCGCCCTTTTCAACCTGGAAGAAGCGGTCGAAGATGCGTTCCGCATTGGCGGAATCGATCCCGATGCCGTTGTCTCGGACGCGCATTTCGACGTAGGGTTCTTCGTCGTCTCCGGTCGTGCCGTCGTCCGTCACATCGCCCACAAGGCGCCCCGTCACCGTGACGACGCTCGGGACCCCGGGTTTCGCGTAGCGACCCGCATTGAGCAAGAGGTTCGTAAAGAGCTGCGTCCGCATACACCCCTTCGGCATCCGGTTCGAAATCGATCGTGAGCGTCTGATCGGGGTAGGCGGACAGCACGAGCGTCTCGGCGCGATGCCAGAGTTCGGCAAGCGACACGGGTTCGGGCTCGATCGTGAAGCACCCGCCGTCGATGCGCGCGACGTCGAGCCAGTCGCGAATGAGACCTTCCAAGTGTTTCGACGAAGCGTCGAGATTCTTGAGAATTTCGCGGCGGTATTCCGGATCCCAGCGCACGTCGCGCCGTTTTCCGTCAAGCCCCACGCGCCCTTCGTATTCGGCCAAGAGCGATTCCACCTGAATGCGCATCGCCTGTACGGGGGTGCGGAATTCGTGAGCTGCAATCGAAAGAAGGCTTTCCTTCAAGGCGGCCGTCGCTTCGCGGTCCGTAACGTCGCGAACGAGCAAACCGGTAAAGGGCGGCGTGAATTGGACGGCACGCATCGTCTTGTCGAGCGTTTCGTCGACGTGGAAGCACTCGAACTCAAGCGACCGCCCTTCGTACGTCAACAGATGATGCGCCTGAACGGAGATGCGCTCGCCCGCGTCGCTCGGCCATGCGTCGGAAGAGGGCGCGTCGGACGTACTGTCGGCAGCGTCCGCCGAGCCCGACCGGGAGTCCGACTCGATTCGCTGCGCGTCCTTTCCCATGACGGCCCGCACGGCCTGCATCAGGTCGTCGGCGGGTCCCCCGTGCAGGAGTTCGCGTGCGACGGAATTCTGGTGCACGATCCGAGCCTTGCTGTCCGTCACGAGCACCCCTTCCGCCATTCCTTCGAGAAGGGCGCGCAGGAACCGGTTGCGTCCGTCCAAGTCGGCCGTACGTTCTTTCACCTTGTGTTCTAGGTCGCGGTTAAGGGTCTTCAGGGCCTGCGTGCGCGCGTCGAGCTTCACGGACGTCTGCTCGAGCGCTTCTTGGACGAGCTGCAACTCCGCGGGGAAGCTCACGCGGTCTTCGGGCTCGGGATGGGGATTTCCCTGTCCGAGCTTCGAGACGTAGCGCTTCAGCTGCTCGACCGAGTGACCGAAGCGGTTCGTGCAACCGCCCGCGACCGCAAAGGAAAGGGCGAGAACGCCGAAGAGGAGAAAGACCGCACGCTCCCAGACGCGGGTCTGCGAGGTGAGGCGGCTTCGGACGTCGCGCAGGAGCACCACCGTCCAACCGCCCACTTCGTCGGGAAGTTTCACGGCGGAAACAACCATCGTCGGACCGTCCTTCAAGTCGAGCCGGTCGGTGGCGGCATACGCGAAGGGGTCGTGCATCAGGCGCGTTTCCCCGGCGATCCACTCGTCGCCGATGGGCTGAAGCGCCGAGGCATTGTCGATGAGGCGACTCAAGTGTTCGACGTCGCGATCCGTGGCGGCGGATCCGACCAACGTCTGGCGGTTCGAAAGCGGTACGATCGGAACGCCCATGTTGTCGAGCACTTCGATTTTCGTCCCCGGAGGGAGCGTCACGTCGAGGTACTCCCCGACGCGCTTCAGGTCGAGGTACGCCGTGAGAATCCCGAAGCGGGCTTTCTCGCCGTCGATGGGGGTCGAAATGGCGATTGTGGGACGGCGCTCGGGGCCGTTTTCCATCGGGGGAGAAACAAGTACCTTGCCGCGCGGAGCCGCCAAAGCATCGGCGTGCCAGAGGTGACGATGGTCGCCCGCGGCCGAGCGCAAATCCGACACACCCGAGACGAACGAGGGCCGTGCTTGGACGCTCAATTCCTTATCCAACGCTTCGATGCTCGGGTAGGCGTAGACCGTACGCAACTCGATGTTGTCGATGTGGGCGTTACGGATGAATCGGATGGATTCCGACAGATGCCGCAGATGCTCGTTCATCGTAAGCGCGACACCTTCCGATTGGGGCATCTGCATGGGGACCGCCGCCGTGAGGGCCGACACTTCCACGAGTTTCATCGCCATCGAAAGGCGCGAACGGAGGCGCTCCGCCGTCGCGTGCGTGAGCGTCACCTGCGCGATGTCCTGGTCGCGGGCTTCGCGGCGCAGCTCGTTCAACTGCACGACGGTGAGCGCGGCAATCGGGATGAGCGCTACGGAGGCAAAACCCGTGAAGAGCAGATAGCGAAACTTCATGTATTTCGAAAATTGGAGTCGACTCGCGGAATAGGCGCCTCATTGTAGTCGAGCTTGCTGTCGTACGGCCTCGGGGTGAGGGGCCTCATTCTCGAGCCACTCTCGCCACCCCCATACCCTCGATAAGTTTTTTCTACAATGGGTGCTTGAAAGGAACAACCGAGGTCGCGAGGCGGGCCGTCATCCCGACGCTGCCCGCGCGGCCGGTTTTTTTGGAGTAACGTCGTGCACGAACCCAACTGCAGGATCACGGCCGACAAAACGATGTGGGGGATCCTCCCCAAAGGAACCGTCAAGAACTTCGGGACGAAGTTCTAGTCGGTCGGTCGTTCGCTCGACGCTCTCTTTTTCGAAGGGGCGGCGCATCGTTGCGCGCGCCCGTATTCCGTTCGTCCCTAACCGGGCGCATGACGGCAGGACGCCGTTTGCCCGGGAAACAAGGAAAAAGACCATGTTCCCGAATTCCAAAGACACCACCGACCTCGCAACGCCCGTTGCCGGCGAATCACAGTACGAGACGGTCACCCGCATCGTCGAAGACATGCTGAAGCACCGGTCGGCGGAGGAAATCGCCCGAGATCCGATTTTCGTTCAGCTCTACGCCTCGTCGGCCCTCGCCACGATGGATTACTCCTCGTGGGAAAAGGCGCTCCAAGTGCTTGAGAAGGCGGTGACCGAATCGCTCGCTTCGACCGATTCCTTCGTCCTCACCCATCTTCTGGCCGAAGCGCGTCTGCGTACGGGCAGAACCGCAGGGGCGTTGGCCGCAGCCGAACGCGCCCTCGAACTCTTCCCCAACGAAGGCACGACCGTGCGGCAGTACGTCATTGCTGCGGTCGCCGAAGGGCGGCGCGAGGATGCCGAGCGCGTGCTCGGGGCCGCTATTGAGGCGGGTCCCCAGGATTCGCCCGATGCGCTTCGCACGTTGAAGGACCTGAAGCGCCGTTTGAAGGCGGGGGTGTACGAGAATCTTTCGACTGCAGAGCTTGTTACGCGCCTTGCCGATTCCGTCAGCATGCCCAATGACGAGGACGTCCTCTTCGGCGGCGTCACGACGCTCTACGACATTGCGCTTCGGCGCGAGCTCCTTCGTGCGATTGTTTCGGATCCGAAGAAGCACGCCAAAAACCTTCGGATTCTCAAAGCAACCGAACCCGTTCTGACGGAGGAGGGCGTCTTCGCATGTCGATCGAGCCTTCAGGAAGAGGGCTTCCCGATCGAATTCAACCTCCCGTACGCCGGGATCTCCATGATCGCGCCCGAAGCCCTGCGTTCGTTCGCGCGCGGCGTGCTGATGGGCGATTTCGGTCGCGTCGAAAAGCTGCGCGTCGACGATCCCTTCGAGGCGAAGGTTTTCTCGGAAGGCGGAAAAACCGAGACGGTGAGCCTTCTCTCCTACTTCGGGAGCTCGTGTGCGGAATCGCGTCTGACGGGAGACGAAGTCGTCTACCGCCCGATGACCATTGAGGACGAACGCATCCTTGCGAGCAAAGAGTTTCGCCCCGCGGATTCGGACCGCGAGGCTTGGCTTGCCCTCATCGCCGACTGGGTTGCGGCGGGCGCTTATGCGCCCCTCGCTCGAATCGACGATCTGGGCGAATCGCAGTACAACGACTTCGCAGTCGAGCTCGCCCGAGCGAATCTCGTTGTGGAAAGCGACACGGGACTGCGCGTTCTCAAGCGTAAAAAAGCGATCGGCCTCTTGGAGCAGGCGCTCGATGAGGCGGTCGAAGAGGCGCTCGACGACGAAGAGCGTTTCCGAATCCTTCAGGTTCTCGGCATGGCGTACTACACCGACGAACGCCACTGGGACGCGGTTCAGACCTTCAAGCGCGCGCTCAAAATCCGCATCGACTCGACGGTTCTCGTGAGCTTGGGCTACGCGTTGGCCGCCAACTCTACGGGGATTTTGGACGAACCTTTCGACGTTCGGACGGCGCGGACCTGGATGCTCCTCACGAAGTCGGCCCGGACGCTGCGCCGCCACATCCGGTCGGCCTATGCCTCGGGGCGCAATGCGCGCGATGCGGTCGTGCCTGCGATGACCGGTCTCTGCGGCGACTGGGTCCACCGGGCGGGCTTTGAATCGAAGAGCGAACGGATGGGCTACGTTATCCTCTCGGGAAATTGCGACATGGCGCAGATCTTCGCCGAGCTCGCCTTCGTCGAACACAAGCCGGCCATTGCCGCGAACGACTGGAAATTCGAGGTCGGCATGCGCGAAGACCTTCGGATCGACGAGCGTCTTCAAGAGTGGATCGAACCCCTCGGCCTGAAGTCGATCCGGATCGATCCGAAACCGGCGGGCGACATGATTGCACTCACCGTCTATTTGGAAAGCGACGACCCGCGGCCTCGCTGTTACCACGAGGCAGTCGCGAGGCAAGTCGTGGCCGAAGCGATCGGCGAAGCGCCCTTCATGTACTTCTGCATGCAGGAGATCAGGTTCCGCCACGAGCCTGCGCTCGACAGGGGGATGACGCCCTCGGCATTTGCGCACTACTTCTACGACATGTTCCCGCAAGCATGGGCTGCGACCTGCGCCACCCTCTCGTTCGATTGGCACTTCGTCACGAACTACGAGATCGACACGCGCCCCGAAGCGCCGCTTTTTGCCGACATCAAATCGGGTGACACCTTTTTCCGGGGGCTTTTCGACCCGAAGATTTTCGTCGACCCGCAGGCTCCCGGCCTGCGCTTTTCCCGACTCATGCAGTCCTACGGCGCGCAACCCGTGACGATTGCGTTTGAAATCGCCCGTTCGGAAGAGACGAACGAGTTCGTTCTCGACCCCACTACCGTGGTCGTGAACTTCCGTCTCCACCTCGAAGGCACGGGCGCGGCCCGCATGGTCGGAATGGCCTACGGCGAAAATCGCACGTACATGAATCTCGTTCTCTGGCGACCCGATCAGGCGCTCCTCGAAGCGTCCCGTTGGTTCTCGGCCGAAAAGGGCGTTAAGTGGGCCGTCTATCGGTCGCTCTTCCCGCTCACCTTCATCCAAACGCTCGCTCTCAACGACCCGTCGGCCGCCCGAGCGGCCCTCGCGCCGCTCGGGGCGTTCGCAATGCTCGATGAGGCAGAACTCGCCGACCCGACGTCCGTCGTGAAAAAGTTCGAAGTCGCGTTCGAAGAAGGTCAGGAACGCCGTGCGAGGATTTCGTACGAGAACGCCTGTCGCGGGGACATCTTCAAGGCCCTTGACGGCGCCTACGGTCCGGAAGTCCCCGAACCCCAATTCGGCTGCTTTCAGACACGCAAGCGCCGTAAGGGGTTCTTCGTCGACGTCAACGGGAAAGTCCGGCAATACCGCGACGTCCCCAAGAAACAATGGCGGTAATGAAATCGGTCGTCCGATCGTGAGCTCGGGCTGAAAACGCGACTGCTTCGCAGGACGCAACACGCCGCGAAAGGCTCGAAACCCGCCGTCGGCCCCGGGAGCATTGATTGACTTCCCGGGGCCGACGTCTATCGGGCTTCGCGCTCGCGCACGGCCGAACGACGAACCCGTGTGACGAGACCGGCCCCGATGCTCTCGAACAAGCTTCCCTACAATAGGAACACCACACAGACCGACCGCGACCGCCCGTCGAAAGGCGCCCGGTCAAGGAATGGAGAAAACATCGTGCACCGAACCCGCTGCCCGATCACGTCCGAAACGAGGATTTGCAGGCTTCAGAGATCGCCCGAGCGCTTCGGGACGAAGAAGTAGCGAGCACAGCGCCCGCTCTTTTTCGACCGAAGGGGAGGCGCCTTATGGACGCGCGCCCCGAACAAACCATCCTTATACCTGGCCCGTGCCGAACCCCCTGACGGTTCGGCGAGCCCGGCCCCGAAAGCGAGAACAAAATGATCCTCAAACCCAAAGACCTCAGGGAGCTCGAAGTCTTGCAGGACAGTCCCGGACGGTTCGATTATCTCGATGAGGTCCTTCAACAGGGACTGCGCCGGAAGCGCTTCACGAAAGAGGAGGTCGCGCGCGACCTGCAGTTCGTCCTGACGTACGCCCGAGCCGGCCTCGAAAATCTCGATTACTCGACGCGGGTGAGGGCGCTGGACGTCCTCGAATGGGCGGCGCCCGACTCGCTCGACGACGTCGACTCGTACGAGTACCTCATGTTCCTTTTGGAAGCGCGCCTTCGCGACGGCAAGACCCGCGAGGCGATCGAAGCGGCCGAGCGCGTGCTTGAGATCGCTCCGTACGACCTTCGTGCGGTACGCTTTTTCGTTGTTGCAGCCGTTGCCGAGGGGCGGCCTCAGGACGCCGAAGACCTTTTGAACGAAGCCATCGAGTTTTACGAAACGATTCGGGAGATGCACCTCTCCGAACCGACGTTTTTCCGGCGGCTCCGGAGGAAGCTTCGCAAAGTCCTGAAGTCGAACCGAACGCTCCCTGAGAAGGTCGCGGACCTCGCCGACCCGATCATCGACGAGCAGGATCTCGACAAGCTCAAAAAAGGCGCGTTCGACTACTACCAGTACGCCGAGTTCCGCGAGTTGACCCGCTCGATCATGGTCGACCCTGAGAAACTCAAAAAGAACCTTCGGATCCTGAGAGCGACCGAACCGACGCGCACGCCCGAGGGCCTTCACGTCTCAACGTCGACCTTGCAGATTCCTTCGCTCACGATCGAATTCAACATGTCGCTCGCGGCGATTTCGATGCTCGATCCGGAAGCCGTCCGCATGATCGCGCGGGGCGTTTGGAGCGGTGCCTACGGCGAAGTCGAGCGCGTGCGCATTGCGAATCCGTTCCGCGCGGAAATCATCTCGAAGGACGGCAACCGGGACGCGATCCTCCTGACGCTGAGCCTCGGCCCAACGTGCGTCGAACCGCTCCTTACGGGGTATGAGCCCGTCTGGCGCGAGATGACCGAGGAGGAAGAAGACGAAGCGTTCGACCTTCGCAATCTCCCCGCGAAGGACGATCGCAAGGGATGGCTCGAACACGTCGCGCGCTGGACGCCGGAAGCGGGCTACGACATCCTCGCACACACGCTTGAAGCCATTCCCGGGACGAAAAACATCGACTTGACGATCGAATACGCTCGAGTGCTTTTGCTCACGTTCGACAACTTTTACGTTGACGTGTACAGTCGCAAGCGCTCGATCGACCTCTTGCAGGAGCTTCTCCCGAAAGTGACGAAGCCATCCGATCGCGCCTGCGTGCTGCGGCTTCTCGGCATGGGGTACCTTGCGAACGGGAGCTATCGCGCGGGGTTCGAAACGCTCCTCGCGTCGCAGGAATACGAACCCGATTCCCGAGCGATATATTCCATGGGCCGCGCCTTGCAGTACGCGACCGAAATCCTCCCGCGCCTGAGCTTCGAAGAGCGAGCCGAAATCGTCGGGCGCACCGTCGAAGAGTCGGAAGATTTGATGGTGCGACAGATCTCTTTGGCCGAACGCGCCGACGTGGACCCGCGGCTCGTGATCGAGGGGCCGATTTCCGTTTTCAGCAAAGCGTGGCTCCGGAAGGTCGGTCTCGACGAAGAAGGGAAGCCCGTCCTGCAACTCGGCGCCGGCAGCACAAAGAGCGAGTTGTTTGCGTTGCGCGAATTCCTGAAGCGTATGCCCGAGGGAATCACCGACCGCTGGACCTTCCTGCAAAGCGGTCGACCCGAAGCCGACCTCTCGACCTACGTCAACCCGCTTCTGAAGGACACGGACCTCGCTACGCTGCGTTTCCACCCGAAAATCGTCAACGGGAAAATCCGCCTCGCCGTCGCGGTCGGGAAGAAAATCAAGGCGAAGGAGCGCTTCTGCGCCGCATTGACGGACGCCGTGATCGCGGCCGTCGGGGAGGCGGCCTATATGTCGTACTTCCGGCCCGATTTTCTTCTTTGGGATTGGCGCCCGAAGAAGCCGGGCTATTCGCTTGAAGACCTCCGGACGTACTTCTTCAAGAAGTTTCCCGACGCCCACGGCATGACGCTCGCAGACGTTCCGATCGAGTGGCAGGACCTCAAGGTCGACTGCATCAACCATCCGGGCGCCCCTTTCTTTATGGACATCCGAGAAGGTCGGTCGCTCTTTCCGGAGCTTTTCGACCCGTACATCTTCTCGCACTCCAACCTGTCCGGGGTCGACTTCACGAAGACCATGGAACACTTCGGGGCGACGACCGTCATGATTGCGTTCGACGTCGTCCGTGGCCCCAAGGCCCCGAAGGGATCGTTCGGAAACAGGCGTCGGGAGGCGATCGCGGAATTCACGCGGGCGCTTGAGGCGGACGGCCACGCGACGGTCGTGGGCACCGCGCTCGGCTCGCATCGCGCGTACGTGACGGCCGTGCTCTGGCAGGCCGATCGGGCGCTCCTGAACGCGGGCCTCTTGGTGAAGAATAATCCCTCGATCGCCTGGGCCTTGGTGCAGACGCTCTCGCCCCGGACGCATCCGATTGTGCTTGGGGCGAACGACGCCCGAGCGCTGCAGAAAACCCTCGTGGCGATGCGTATCGGTTTCGAAGGTCCCGCCCCGGACTTCACGGAAACCATGCGCCAGATCGGCACGAAGCTTGCCGAAAGGCGGAAAATCATCGCCGAAGAGGCGCTCGATTACCGCAACGTCATCGAGGGCGCGATCGACGAGCTCGAGACTGCCGTCCTATTGCTCGAAAACGTGAAAAAGATGCGCGGCGGAGCGCCCGACACCGACAACCCCGCCGAACGGCTCTTCACCTTCTACGGGGGCGAAGCGAAAGCTTGAGGCACGCGCTCGCAAAAATAGGAAGTCCGAAAAACTCGGCCCCGGAAGCGGCAAATCGCTCCCGGGGCCGATCTGTTTTTGGGAAATCAAGCTCCGTTTTCAGGCTTCACGAATCGCTTGACGATTTGCGCCATGAAGCCCGACGAAGGCCTCACCCCTCGGCCTCGATCTCGTTGAGGATCGCGTTCAATTCCGCCATACGGCGTGCCGAGCGGCGAGCGGGCGAATCGTTTTCGGGAACGGCGTCCTCCCAGTCGAGTTCCTTCTTGACGGGGTCGTAGGCGATGGCAATGACGCCCGAGCGGCGTCGGTCGGCGATCGTCACGAGGGACGCCCCGCCGATGTAGGGCTCCAGCGTATAGACCGCTTTTTCCGGGGTCGCGACGATCATCTGGAAGCCGAATCGGTTGAAGATGTTCATCGAGATGTCGGTGAATTCGCTGTCGGCCTTGTCGAAAGCTTCGTCAAGGAGCACGGGGGCGAAAACGGGAAGGCCCGTAGCGGAGCGCCCCAACTGGTAGCGAAGCGCCGCCGCGAGACACGTGGTTGTGAGTTTCTGGCGCTGCCCGCCCGACTTGCCCGCGCCCGAGAGGTAGGTTTCGACGACGCGGTTTTCGTCGTCGTACTCGACCGCCGAGAATTCCACATGATTGCGTACGTCAAGGACGAGCGAGCGCCAGCGCTGCGCCTCGGGGTCGGCGGAGCCCATGCGTTCGACGAGCGAGCCGATCCGCTCGAACCGGGCGTCCGCCTCTTCGGGTGCGAGCGACTCCCAGGCACCCTCAAGGATCGAACGGAGCGCCCGACGGAAGTCTTCCACTTCCGCAATGCGCCGATCGTTGATTTCGATGCGAAGGTGCGTGTCACCCGTTTCGAGACGACTGAAGGCGACGGTCGACAAGGAGGCGTTCACCTGCGCCATGCGGTCGAAAATGGAGCGGCGCGAGGCCGTGAGCTGCGACGCGAGTTCGATGAAGTTCTGAAGGGACTGCGTTTCGAGCAACTCGCGGAAGCGTCGCTCGAATTTCGGAAGGCCGTCCCGCTCCAACCCTTCGAGGTACGCCATGTATTCGGGCGCCGCTTCGTAGGCCGTATCCCAGGCGCTCGCACGCGCGGGGTAGCGGCTGCGGAAGAGGGCGAACTGCGCGCAGGTTTCGCTCTGCGCGCGGGCGGCTTCGGCCGCACCCAAGCGATTGGCGTCCGCAATCGAGGCCTTGACGGCGTCGACCGCACGTTCAAGATCGCGCTCCGCCATGGGAAGCTTCACGGATGCAGGGAGACGCGCGTCAAGCCGCAGGTAGACCGCCGGATCGATCGCATCGGCACCGAGCTTTTCGGCTTCGCGCAGAATCGCCGTGAGACGGCTTTCGTTGGCGGCAAGGCGAGCCTTCTTTTCTTTAGCTTCAACGGTGCGATCGATGAGGAGCCGCCCCGCGGTTTCTTCGCGGGCGCGGGCCGTGACGAGCTGCGACTCGATCGACTTCAGTTCGGAGTTCGACTCGAGCACGGCTTTCAGAGCCTCATCCGCTTCGGCTTCGCGTCGGCAGGCGCCCAAGAGGTCCACTTCCTCCCAGGAGGCGTTCGTGACGATTTCGGCGGCGGCCAGTCGTTCGCGCGAGCGACGCCCTTCGGCGTCGAGCGCTTCGCGGGTGCGGGCAATTTCGTTCTTTCGGAGTTCCGTGCGTTCGGCTTCTTCAACATAGAGGGCCAATTTGGAGGCGTTCGAGAAGCCCGTCACCCAGCTGCGACGGTCGTCGAGCGCCGTCGAATCGTCCTTCGTCAAGAGGCGCCCGCGGGTTTTGACGAGACCCGAGGGCATCACGGCCGAGTCCGCACGCTCGAAGGCTTCGAGCGTATCGACGCAACGGTGCGGGAAGCGGGCTGCAAATTCGAGCGCCACCGCCGAGCGCCAGGGGCCCGTGGCGAAATTCACCTTTTCGGAGAGGAACGCTTCGCCGCGGAAGGCGGGCTCTTCGTGATCCGTGTGTTCGACGCGAAGAATGCGAAGGCACTCGCCCGAATCGTGTTCGGCAACGTAAGCCTCAAGTGCCGGAAAGTCCTCGGCGGATACGAGCATCGTCAGGGCGAAGTCGCGCGCCGCGCGCTCGATCGCTCCCTGCCAGAGGGCTTCTTCGGGCTTCACCTCGAAGAGTTCCCCGGCAAAGGGGAGACGCTTTTCGTCGAGCGTCAGGGCGTCCGCCATGCGTCGCCGCACGGTGGCGAGGTTCGAGGGGATATTGGTGGGGCGCGAACGCATCGCGGCGATTTCGCGCGTGAGGGCGGAGAGTTCCCGCTCCAGGGCGGCCTCGGCCGCGACAGCTTCGTCGCGCCGCTTCATGCGGTCGACTTCGGCCGATTCGCGGGCCCGAAGGAGGGCCTTCATTTCTTCCGAAAGCGTCACCCAGGCGCGTTCCTCGTCGGGCACCTTTTCGCCGCACTGCGCGAGGCTCTTTTCAACGCGAAGCCGGAGCTTCTCGACGCGCTTCACGGCGTCACGACGATGTTCGAGCGTTTGCGTGAGGTTCGCGACCGCTTCGCCGCCCGCACGGTAGTGGAGCTGCTCCAAGCGGCGCACTTCGTTCTTCGCGTCTTCCGCGGCGCTCTCGGCATTGGCAAGCGCGGCTTCGGATTCGGCGGCTTCGCGCTTCAAGCGCGGAAGCTCGCGCTCCACGATGTCGCGCTCGAAGCGAAGCTTCCACGCAGGGGTCGCCCGGGCTTCCTCATCGCGCAAACGCGCGTCGCGCTCTTCTTGCTGAGCGCGAAGGAGGGCGGAGCGGGCCTTTTCGAGAATTTCGTGCTGCTTGCGGGCTTCGACCACCGCGCGGTGCGCGTCCGAAAGCTCCCCGAATTCGTCGACCAAGCGGTCTGCGGTCTCAAAGGTCTTCGGCTCGTCGAGCATGAAGGTTCGAAGGAACGTATTCAAGTCCCCGAGGTTCTTTGCGGACTGGGCTTTGGCAAGCAGCTTCAAGGCCGCCTTGTCGCGGATCCCGAAAAGGGCCGAGAAGGCGGCGGAGTAGGCCGTGAAGGTCGTGAAACTCTTGAGGTCCGCGGGCAAACGGCGCTTCAGGGCCTTGAAGTCGAAGTCCGTGCGCGCGAATTCCTTGAGGAGTGCGGGCGAGAGCGTCACGTCTCCGGGAGCGATCATGAACTGACGGATGACGGAATTTTCGTCGGTCGAACGCCCCTTCACGTACGCCACGAGCATGAGCGTGTATTGGGCGCCCACGGCGTCAAAGAGCGTCAAAGCGACGACCGAAAAGGTCGAGCCTTCGCGCAAATACCGCACCACCGAGCGGGAGCGCCCCGAAGGCTCGTACTCGGTCGCGCTCGACCAGGCGCCGCGCACGTAGCTCATGACGGAGCGGTCGGACCTGCGACCGCGCTCCCCTTCGTGGGCCGCGGCGTTGTATTCGGGCTGCGGCAGAAGGAGCGTCACCATTGCATCGAGCAGGGTCGACTTCCCCGAACCCGAGGCGCCGACGAAGAGGTACCCTCGGGGGCTCACCTCGATGTCGTGCGAGCCCGAGAACGTGCCCCAGTTGAAGAGTTGCAGGCGCGCGATGCGAAACTGCGTATGGCCTTCGAAAACCGATGCGTTGATTTCATTCGTTTCGTTCATGCTTCAGCATCCGTGTCGGTGAAAAGGAGGCCGGTCTCGGCGGAGTTGTCGACAGCGTTGTCGGCGGCTTCGGACGAAAGAGGCGCTTGCGTCGTTTCGGCGCGGCTGCGGGGTTTGCGTGCGGCCGGAGCTTTCTTCTCGGTAGCGGCGGGCTTGGCTTCGACTTCCGACACGTCCGTCACTTCCGTGGTTTCGAGAGGAGCCGTCACGCCCGTCGCAACGTCGGAGGGCGACTGCGTCGATGAGGAAGTCTCCGAAGCCTTCGAAGCCTTCGTACGTTTGGAGGTCTTCGTCGCCTTGGTCGACTTCGTCGCCGTCGTTTCGTTCGGCTCTTGCGCCGCAGCCGTCGCCTTTGCCTTTCGCGAGCGTCGCTTCGGCAACTCGGGAAGAGGTTCGGCCGACGGCGCCGCGCCCGCCTGAGCGGCAACGATGGCGTCGAGCTGCACCATCAAATTTCGATCCCGATCGGGCGTGCTTTCGGCGACAGAAGTCTCAACCGCCGCACGAACGGGGAGAGGGGTGGCATCGACGGAAGTCGGAACATCCACACCGTGTTCAACGTCACTCACCGCTTCGGGAGCGACTTCCGGGAGAACCTCGGCGGGGACGGCCTCATTCTCTTCTCGGGCTTCGGACTCTTCCGCCGGGACTTCGAAGAGCGTTGCTTCCTCGGTGCGAGCGGGTTCGCTCGCTTCGAGGGAAACTACGACGGGAACGTCAGGAGCGACGACATCGGCGGCCTTGCCGGCATTCGTCGGGGCGTCGTCCGATTCCGTATCCTCCGGCTCGTCGGCCTCAACGTCCTTGAGGGCCGCTTGCGCTTCTTCGGCTACGTGGGATTCATCGGATTCATCGGATTCGTCGGCTTCTTCCGCATCGATTTCCTCGTCGTCCGCCGCGTCGGCTTCATCCGCATCATCGTCGGGCTCGTCGAGCGTCACGCGCTTTTCCGGACGGTCCTCGTCGATCGCCGTCGCGTCTTCGCGCAGCTCTTCGGCCTTCTTGCGGTACTCCTCGGTGAGGGCGGCGATGTCCGTCGCGTCAAAGAGGAGTTGCAGGACGGGGCTCACTTCGTAGCGAAGCTCTTCGCCCGAAAGCGGGACAAGGATCTTGCGGTCCTTGAGACGCTTGACGACCCCTCCGACGTGCGCGTCGAAGAGTCGAACGTCGCGATCGGCCGTGCGGTCGTAGTCGCGAAGATACTCGACGATCTCGGCGTGCGCCACCACCGTGCGGTCGCCCGTTTCGGCCGTACGCATGAGGCGCGAGCGAAGCATCAGGAGAAGCACCGAATCGAGGAACTTCAAGCGCACGGTGTGAAGCAGCGACGGAGCCTTCGATTCGTACGTGTCGGGTCGACGGCAAAAGGCAATACCCGTTTCGTCGTCGATCGCAAGGTCGAGAAAGAGGTCGTTCAGGCGCGAGCGCAGCACCGCTTCGCTTGCGACCAACTCCGTCCAGAGGTGGCGGCTGCGGTCGCGTCGCAGGTAGGGGCCGCGCAAGAGGTGCACGAGCACCTGTCGGGTCTTGAAAGGAAGGGTCCCCGTATCGCCCTCGAAGAGCTGCGTCCCGGGGAGTTCCGGGTCGGCGTCGCGGGCGCCGTATGCGAAGTCGCGGGCGTCGGTCGCAACGTCGGGAGAAATGTCGTCGAAGTCGTCGATTTCGTCGGTCATGGGCATCTCAATAATCGGTTCCGGGCGGACGGGAGGGAGTAGGACCACGAGCCCTCTTCCTCGACGGTTCCCGCCCGGAAAATTCAATTCGTTTCCGTTCGGTACGGTTCGGTGCGATTCGGTATCGTTCGTCTCTTAGCGCAGCCCCCGCGAGCGACGCATCTTTTCGAGCGACGCCCCCGTAAAGCGGAAGGTCGGAACGGTCGATTCGCGCACTTCGCCCGTACGGGTCGTCCACGCAACGTGCTCGAGGTCGGCGGAAGGAACGAGCGGGTAGAAGGCTTCGGGGGTCAGATTCGCATCCCGATCGGTTTCCGGCGTATCCGCGGCAGCCGACGCATCCTTCATTTCCTCGGCGTCGGTCCCGTCCTCGGGGTCCTGCAGGAACACGCGATCGGCCGGGTCCGCGGCGTCGCCCGTCGTCTCGAAGCGATAGAGCCGGAAGGCGGCAACTTCGTCCGAAGCGCTCGCAGTCGTTGCACCCTCGGAGGCTTTCGTCGTTTTTCCTTCGTCGTCCGTTTCCCGAGTTGCGGCGGCACGGCGTGCGGCGAGCGCCTCGAGAAACTCCGCCTTCGGATCGCGTACGGGTTCGCCGTAACGGGCGGCAAGCGTCAGGAGCCCCACCAACGAGGCAAGCCCCCGACGCACGGTCGGGGTCGATTGCTTTTGGGCATCCGCCGTCGGCTCGCCCGGATCATCCAAGAGAGCGAGCACTTCGCCCACCGTTACGGTCTCGCGCTCGGCAAGCGCTCGGCGCACGGCGCGCTTCAACCCCGCGTAGTCGATGTCGGAGTCGCGCAGACGCGCGGCCAACGCGCGAAGGTCCGCGACGGGTGCTTCCGCGGTCTCGATCGGGGTCGAGAGGCGCGAGAGTTCGGGGTCGTAGAGTTCGAGGGTCGACAAGGACGTCACGTACGCGCTCGTGAATTCGAGCGTGTGGACGGGACAGCCTGCGGAAACGGCGCGCGCCGCTTCGCGCGCCGCAGCATCCGCCTCGCGAATGAGCCGATCGAGCCGTTTTTCTTCCCGATACTCGTGCCGCTCGACGAATTCGCGCAGCGACCGTGCGAGCGCGATCATGACGGAGCGCGTATCGCGGGCGCGCTCCAAGAGGTCCGTCTGAAGGCTCGTCAGGAGCTCCTTGTCGCGATCCCCGAGCTTTTCAAAGAAGGGCTGCGTGCGAATCCGATCGATCGCGTTTTGGAGTTCGTCCGTGGCGCGGGGGTCGGTAAGAAGTCGGTAGAAGCCTTCGAACGCTCGCCCCGCGTCCGAATCGCGAATGGCGTCGTACCCTTCGAAGAAGCGTTCGAGCATGTCGCCGCGCGGGGCGTCGCTGCGCAGAATCTCCGCGCGGAAATTGCGGTTCAGGCGCTCGAACTCTTCGCGCACGCGCCGGAAGTCCGTCCGCAGCTCGTGGAAGAGGTCGAGAATGTCGTTCGTACGGGTGAGCGCCGAGTCGGTCGCGAGTACTTCCGCACGCCCCTCGCGCACGGCGGCGATTTCGGCGTCGATCCGGGCCTTTTCGGCTTCAAGGCGCGCGATGCGGGCTTGGGGGTCCGCGTCCGAATCGTTTGCAAGCTTGATGAGGGCGTGCGTCACCATGTCAAGGCGCGTTTCCGTGGGGCCGGAGCGGCGCATGCGGTAGCGCGTCAAGAAGCGAATGACGTCAAGCCCCGCGGAGGTGAGTTCGTATACCTCTTCGGCCACCCCTGCGGGGAGACGACAGACGATGTAGCCGTCTTTCACCCAACGGGCGGCGTAAAGTTTCGCGAGCTCGCGAGGGCCCTCGCGACTTTCGCGCCGGCTTTCCCGGTCGGCGGAGCGGTCGGCGGCTTCGAGTTTGCCGAGTTCGTGCGCGAGACGGTCGATGAAGACGGAGGCCGGCAGTTGGCGCTCGCCCTCGTAGAGGAGGTTCTCAAGGAGCCCGACCGTGACGGGCGCGTTTTGGCCCGCAAGGAGCTTCCAGATGGGCGTTTCTTTCAACGCTCTGTAAGTTTCGATGAGAGTACGGGCTGCCACGAGCGATGAGTCCTCCGGAATTACCGGGCGCCGCAGGCTCCGCGAGGCCGTGCCTCGGGGAGGAGGGCGCCCGCCGATCGCCCGGGGCTTCGGGCCGTGGAAAACGGCCGACACGGCGAACGGATTCGCCCGAAAAAGCCCGCACGCGATCGGGAACGAGTTCGGACGACGAAGCCGCCCGAAAAACCGTTTATTTTAGCGGATCGAACCCTTCCGTCGCCAACGTCCGCGCGGGCCTCGGCCGAAAAAAAAGCGGAACGGGCTCGCAACCGACAAAAAGAAAGCCGGGCTCTGAGGCCCGGCCAACGGAAGGGAAGAAGAGAACGGACACGCAGAAGACGCTGAATCGTGCCCGTTCCGACTTCTTACCCGACAAGAATACGCCTCCCGACGCAAATGCGTGAAAAATCTTTGCGGCGGGTTTGATCTGAGTACGGGTTCCTCCGCTTGACTTTACACGGTAGTTTTCGTAGCACCCGCTTCGGACGATTCGGCGGCCTTTCGCGCCTCGATGTCCGGGAAGCGCATCTCGCGAAGGCCGACCATGCGCACCTTGGGATGCGTGATGCGGTAGCCGATCCAAAGCGCGGCGAAGATGAGAAGCCCCACGTAGGTCGCCAAGAGCCCCTGACCGTCGAAGGCCGTCCCCGTGAAGACGTCGAAGAGCGCTTCGTAATTCTGACCCGCCGCAACGAACGCGCAGATCGCAAAGGCAATCGCGGGGCCGACGGGGAAGAAAGGCGCTCGGTAGGGAAGGTCTTCGAGGCGTCCGCCCTGCGCGACGTAGCCGCGGCGGAAGCGGTAGTGCGAGACCGCCATCCCGAGCCAGCAGATAAAGCCCCCCATGCCGGTGGTGTTCAAGAGCCAGAAGTAGACCGTCCGGTCTCCGTAGAAGGCCGTAAGGAAGCAGAGGCACGAAATCAGGGTCGTGGCGACGAGCGCGTTGCGCGGGACGCCCGAAGCGGACGTCTGCCCGAAGATCTTCGGCATTTTGCCCGCGAGCGCAAGCGTATGCAGCATGCGGGTCGCGGCATACATGCCGGAGTTGCCCGCCGAAAGGACCGTCGTGAGGATGACGGCGTTCATGACGGACGCGGCCGAAACGAGCCCCGCGTTTTCAAAAACGAGCGTGAAGGGACTCACCGCCACGTCGGCGAGATCGTTTTTGAGGAGCCGCGGATCCGTGTACGGAATGAGCAAGCTCATGACGATCGTCGACAGGATGTAGAAAAGGAGAATGCGTCGGAAGATTTGCTTGACGGCCTTCGGGAGGTTCTTCTGCGGGTCCTTCGATTCGCCCGCGGCGACGCCGATCAATTCCGTCCCCTGGAAGGAGTAGCCGACCGCCATCGCAACGGCGAAAAACGCCGCAAAGCCGCCCGCAAAGGGGCCGTCGCCGACGGTCCAATTGGCTAAGCCCGAGCCCGGAACTTCGGTCGGGATGCCGAAAAGAAGGAGCGTACCCGCGATGATGAAAACGACCACGGCCGCGACCTTCACGAATGCGAACCAGAATTCCGCTTCGCCGAAGGTGCGCGCCGACGCCCAGTTGAAAGCGAAGATCACCGAGAGGAAAAGAGCACTCCAACACCAGCCCGGCACCTGCGGGAACCACCAGGCCATGACGAGCTGCGCGGCGACGAGGTCGACCGCAATCGCAATCGCCCAGTTGTACCAGTAGTTGATGCCGAGCGCGAAGCCGAAGCCTTCGTCGACGTACTTTTCACCGTACGTCGCAAAAGAGCCCGAGACGGGCTCGTAGGCGGCAAGTTCGCCCAACCCGGTCATGAGGAAGTAGACCATGAGGCCGATCAACGCATAGGCGGCGAGGGCGCCCGCGGGACCCGCCTGAGAGAGAACGGCCCCGGAGGCGACGAAAAGCCCCGTGCCGATCGAGCCCCCGAGGGCGATCATCGTGAGGTGTCGCGCCGAGAGGGAGCGTTTCAGTGTAGTGGACATAGTGCGAGGGAAAGAAGCGTGGCAAGAAAACGAGGAGCAAAGCGCATTCCCGTTCGTGCTTCGAATGGAAATTCCCCGAACGACGGGCGCTTCGCACGATGCGTTCATCTTGCTACGGCGCGGGCTTCTTCGCGAGTGCAACCTTACGCGCTTCTTGCCCGAAACTCTACGAAGTGCGGATTGGCGCGTATGGAGCACGCATGAGGGGAAAAGAAGAGGCCCAAACCGATCGAAAGTCGAAGGCCGGAAGAGGGAGGCAGAATGAGAGGAGAGGACGTGCGGCGGGAGGGCCGAAATGAAAAAAGCTCCCCCGCGGCGTGCGAGAGAGCTTTCCGAAAAATCGGGACTTCCGACGAAATCAGGCGGCGAGGCCCTGTTCGATGAAGGCCTTCAATTCCGACGGGGTCTTCACTTCAACGAGGCGACCCGGGAGTTCGACGCCGTTTTTGACGACGAGCATCGTCGGGATGTGCTTCACGTCGAACTTTTCCTTGAGTTCGGGCGAGGCTTCGGAGTCGATCGAGACAAACTTCATGCGACCGGCGTATTCCTTCGCGAAGGCCTGGTAGAAGGGCGCGGCGCGGCGGCAGTCGATGCACCAGGAGGCGCCGATGGCGAGAATCACGGGAACGTCGGACTTGTAGACGACTTCGTCGAGATTGGCGGAGGTGACGGGAACGATTTCGCTCATGGTGAGAACCTCTTGCGGAGTGTTGAGGGTGACGGACGGGGCGTTTCTCTTCCCGTCCGATAGCTTAGGTTCATCGTAGCACGACTTTTGAAAGTCGTTCTCTTTCGCGAGGCACCTTTCGGGCGAAATTCGCCCTCTCGGGCGTCGGCCTTTGTTTCCGCATGTTGCCGTACGTACCCGCATCCCGCAAACGGTGTATCGAATTCGTCCCGAGATTCCCCCCGAGGACGTACGACCAAAGAGAAACCGACGACAAACTTCGCACCGAAGTAGCGGATAAGCACGGAAAAGCCGCTCGGGCGCGGCCTCGCACCCCGCAAAAACGGCTCCGTTAACAATCGGAACCATAGGTTGCACCTATTGGAAAATCCCCGCGGCTTCCTTTAGGATGAGCGGACGTTGTTTTTGCGAAACCACCATAGATAGAAAACCCAAGCAACGAAAACACCATTTCAAGGCCCGCGCCCCGAAATCACGCTGCGCGGGCCTTCATTCGTTTTTCGTCGCCTCCGGCGGTTCGCGCCCCTCTTACCCATCCCCCTAAGGTCCTCTTCCATGTCCGTCACCATCGATCCGCGCCGCGACGAGCTCTTCGACGAGCTCGGTCGGATTCGTCTGCGCGAAAGCTACATGCGCCCCGAAGAAACGAGCCCTCAGGAGCGTTTCGCGTCGGTTGCCGAAACCTTTGCCTCGAACCCCGAACACGCACAGCGCATTTACGACTACGCGAGCCGTCACTGGCTTTCCTTCTCAACGCCGATCCTCTCCTTCGGTCGCTCGAAGAAGGGTCTCCCGATCTCGTGCTTCCTCGCCTACATGGCCGACAGCGCCGAGGGGCTCGTCGACACGCTCTCCGAAGTCAACTGGCTCTCGATGCTCGGGGGCGGCGTGGGTATCCACGTCGGGATCCGCTCGGCGGACGAAAAGAGCGTGGGCGTGATGCCGCACCTGAAGGTCTACGACGCGGCGTGTCTGGCGTACCGTCAGGGCTCGACCCGCCGCGGCTCCTACGCCGCGTTCCTTGACATCGATCATCCGGACATCATTCCGTTTATCGAGATGCGCAAGCCCACGGGCGACCAGAATCTGAAGGCCCTCAACCTCCACCACGGGGTCAATCTTTCGGACGCCTTCATGGCGAAGGTCGAAGCCTCGATGCGCGACGCCGATGCGGACGATTCGTGGGAGCTGAAGGACCCGGCCACGGGGCGCGTCACGGAAGTCGTTTCCGCGCGCGACTTGTGGCAGCGCATTCTCGAAATGCGCATGCACACGGGCGAACCCTATCTCGTCTTCACGGATACGGCGAACCGCGTTTTGCCCTCCTGGTTGAAGGATCAGGGGCTCTCGATCCACGGCTCGAATCTCTGCACGGAAATCTTCCTTCCGACGAGCGCCGACCGTACGGCCGTCTGCTGCCTCTCGTCCGTGAACCTCGAATACTTCGACGAGTGGAAGGACGATGCCAACTTCATCCCCGACGCGATGGAGTTCCTCGACAACGTCCTTCAGTACTTCATCGACCATGCGCCCGAGCCCATCGCGCGCGCGAAAAAGAGCGCCGAACGCGAACGCTCCGTGGGGCTCGGCGCCCTCGGCTTCCACGCGTACCTTCAGAAGAAGGGCGTTCCTTTTGAGTCGGCGCTCGCCAAGAGCATCAACATCCGCATCTTCAAGCACATTCAGTCGGAATGCGCCCGTGCGGACGCGATCCTCTGCGACCTGCGCGGTCCGTGCCCGGACGCGGCCGAAGCGGGCGTGAAGCGCCGCTTCTCCCATTGGAACGCGGTGGCGCCGAACGCCTCGTCGTCCCTCATCATGGGGGGCACGAGCCCCTCGATCGAGCCGCGTCGCGCGAACATCTACCGTCAGGACACGATCTCGGGCGCCTACATCGTGAAAAACCCCCAGCTCGTGCGCGAGCTCGATCGCCTCGGGCTCAACAACGACGACGTCTGGGCCGACATCATCGCCCACGACGGCTCGATCGCGCACCGCGAGGACATTCCCGAGACCGTGCGTGCCGTTTTCCGCACCGCGACCGAAATCGATCAGCGCTGGATCATTGAATTGGCCGCCGACCGCCAGCCCTTCATCGATCAGGGCCAGAGCGTGAACCTCTTCTTCCCGCCGGACGTCTCGATCCCGTACCTCCACGTCTGCCACTTCACGGCGTGGAAGCGCGGCCTCAAGTCGCTCTACTACAACCGCTCGGACAAGCTCCGCAAAGCCGACCGCGTGGGTGTCGTCAACGAGCGCCGCCGCATCGAAGACGACATCAACATGAAAGCGGTCGCCGACGACACGACGTGTCTTGCCTGCGAAGGCTGACCGTCCGCCGACACGCAACGAACACACAAGGTACACACATCGCCATGACCGAATCCGCCATCGATGAAAAGTCGGTCGTTCGACCGGCCGCCGCGCCCGAAGGGGAGGGGTTGCTCTCCTCGCGCACCTACTTCAAGCCCTTCCGCTATCCGTGGGCCTACGAAGCCTTCATGCAGTCGGAGCAGATGCACTGGCTCTGGACCGAAGTCCCCATGATGGAGGACGTGAAGGACTACCAGAGGAAGCTCACCGAAAGCGAAAAGGACTTCCTCACGAAGATCCTGCGCTTTTTCACCCAGGGCGACATCGACGTCTCGGGCGCCTACGTGAAGAGCTACCTCCCGCGCTTCGGGCAGCCGGAAGTGCGCATGATGCTTTCGTCCTTCGCCGCGCGCGAAGCGGTGCACATCGCCGCGTACTCGCACTTGATCGAAACGCTCGGGCTTCCCGAATCCATCTACAACGAATTCCTTCAGTACGAAGCGATGGCCGCGAAGCACGACTTCTTCAACGAAGTCTCCGAAAACGACGAGTACGGCCTTGCGGCCCGCATCGCGGCGTTCTCGGCCTTCACGGAAGGGATGCAGCTCTTTTCGAGCTTCGTGATGCTCCTCAACTTCACCCGCAACGGGACGATGAAGGGGATGGGCCAGATCATCGCCTGGTCGATTGCGGACGAAACGCTCCACACCGACTCGATGACGCGCCTCTTCCGCGAGTACGTGACGGAAAATCCCCACCTCTGGACGGACGACCTGAAGCGCCGCATTTATTCGATTGCGGAAACGATGGTGGAACTCGAAGACCGCTTCATTGATCTTGCGTTCGGCGTCTCGGAAATGGAACGCCTCACGCGCGAAGACGTCCGCGCCTACATCCGCTACATCGCGGACCGTCGTCTGACGGGGCTCGGCCTCAAGAAAATCTTCGGCTCGACCAAGAATCCGCTCCCGTGGGTCGACGCCATGCTCGGCGTCTCGCACACGAACTTCTTCGAAAACCGCGTGGTCGACTACGCGAAGGGCGCCCTTACGGGCGACTGGAGCGAAGTGTGGGGGAGCGCGAAGGAATAAACCCTTTTTGCCCCGGGGGCGCAAGACCGAAGATCGCAGGGCGGTGCCTGCGAACAAGCTCCGAAGCCTCCGGGGCGAAGCTCTCGAACTGTCGAAGCCTCTTTGCGGCGCTTGAAGCGCTTGAAGGCCGCGCCGATCTTCTTACCCGCCGAGGACCGCGGGTAAGGACGCAAGGACGGAATCTCGACGAGGCCGAAACGAACGAAAGCCCGGACTCCGAGGAGTTCGGGCTTTTCGCATTCGCGGGAGCCCTCTCGCGCGCACCGTCTTCTCACGGGCGAAAGGCGAGCGAAAGGCGGGCGGGGAAGGGCTTTGAGGCGCCGGATCCCCAAGAAATCAGGAGGCGCTCCCGCTCGGCGTCACGGCGCTCGAGTCCGGGGCGTCGACGGAAGCGAAGTCGTCCGCGACGAGCTCGCGCTTCGGAAGGCGCCCTTCGGAAAGGGCCTTCAGGATCACTTCGCGAACGACGGTCGAAGCGGAGGTCGATTCCGAGGCGCAGAGGTGCATGAACGCATCGCGATCTTCAATCGAAAGACGGACGCTGAGAACGGTGGATTTGACGGTCATGATTTTTCTCGGGAAGGAGTGTTTAAGGGGCACCATCGATCCTAGGCGCACCGTGCGTGAAATGCAACGGTCAATTTTCGGCGATTTACACGGTTCTTTCCCGCCGTGACACGGTTTTGCAATAGAACCCACTGAATTACAACGAATTTGTCTCCGTAATCGATTCCGGAAAATATTCCGAAAAGCGTCCTTCATGCACTCGAATACTTCATAATTTGATTCGATATCGACGTTCTTTTGTCGTTCAACGTCGAAAAATGAAATCGATATTCTCGAATTCGTAAATCCGCGTATTGGTTTTTGCACATTTCGGATTCGCCGAAATTTCCGTAATCTTCTTCTCGCACGAAAACCCGCGAACGACGTGAAAACGGGGAACTACCCGACGTCCGACGGGAGGTAAGACCGACCGAATCGCGATCCGACCGTCGTGCATCCCGAGATCCGTCCGAATCGACCCATCGCCGGCTCGAAGAGGCGGGTCCGCTGCGGCAGGCCTCGTACGCCCGAAAGGGATTTGTGCCTCGCCGCGTACGCTTCGAGTGCGGCCCCGAGAAGCCCTCGGGACCGACCGGTCTCGGATTTTCTTTACCGTCCCTTTCGGCCGGAAGCCGCCCGGCACAACTCACGAAGAAATGGCGGCTCCCGTGCGGCCGCGTGCTCGCTCGGCGCGTACGCCGCGGACGGCAAATCGCCCAGAGGTAACGAGCACGGCCCGCTCGGAGGAAGAGCGGGGGGAGGGCGAGCGGTCCCGGAAGCGGGCCCTCAGAACTCGTCGATTTCCTTCGCGAGGAACCGCGGGCTCGTGGAGAAGATCCGTCGGACGGCTTCTTCGTCGGAGATCTTCACGCCGAACGACCGAATCATCGAGCGGATCCACTGTAGCCCCGGATCGCTGTCCGTGCGCTGATGCCAGTAAAGCGCGCGCTCGATCCCGGGTCGCACCCAGGGGGTGGGCAGAGCCACGAGTTCCCCAGATCGCACGTATTCGAGCGCCAATCGCCCCGTCATGCGAAGCACCATGTCGCTCTCGCGAATGATGCGAGGTGCCCCGAGCATGTAGGGCATCGTGATCGCCCCTTGCTCGCGCGGGGAAGGCATGAGCCAGGATTCGTCGTCGAGGAGCGTGTTGATCCGCAGCGCCGGAAACGCTTCGATCGCATCGCGTGTCATCTTTTCGCCCGCTTCGACCCGCAACGCCAACGGGTGCCCCGGCCGCACCACGTAGACGTACTGCGAAGCGTAGAGCATCTGCTGCATGATGGAGCTCGAATGCACCATCGCCCGCGGGGCGATCCCGATGTGGATCCGCCCGTTTGCAAGCATCGTAAGAAGGTCCCGGTCGAGCTGCACGACCTCGAACCGCACACCCGGCGCCCGACGGCGGATTTCGAGCATGGCCGGCGCGAGTACCGTCGCCAGAGCGCTGTCCATCGCGCAGACCCGCACGGTCTTTTCATACGTTTCGGGCCGAAAGACGGCGTTCTCGAAGAGATGCTCCCAACTCCCGATCGCCTGAGCAAGGCGCGGGCGCAAGGTCTTCATGAAGGCCGTGGGCACCAGGGCCTTCCCGTGCCGCACGAAGAGGTCGTCGCGAAAGATTTCGCGGGCCTTCTGAAGGAGCCTTGAGCTCTTCGGCGTCGAGATCCTCAGGCGCGTTGCCGCTCCCGTCACGGACTCGGTTTGCGCGAGGACGTGTAGGAACTCCAGAAGCTCCAACGTCATTTCGCCCTTTTTGAGAAGTTCGGGCGGCGTCGAAAGTCTTTCGGTTCTTGGGACACGGGTCGTCATGGGCGGATTCGTCAATCGTTGTTGTAGCCCCGAATGATACGCGGTTAAACCCGTAGGAGAAAAGAGGAGCGAATCGGCCTTCTGCGACGCATCGACAAAACGACGGCGACTCGGCCGCCTTTCGAAAAAAGACGGTCGAGTCGTAAGCGTACGCTGCTCGAGGAGCAATCACGCAATCGTACGATCGGCCTACCTCTCGGTCCGCAGTCCGAGAAGCCGAATCGATGACCGGCAACCGCCCCTCGCAGTGCTTTCAGATCTTCAGGCCTTCAGCGCCTTCACGGCAGCTTGAGCCGAGAGACGCCCCCAGATGACGGCTGCCGTCAGTTGCGAGCCCACAATGTAGTCGTCGTAGAAGAGGCCGCCGATCGAGTTCCCGCAGGCAAAAAGCCCCGGGATCGGCTGGTTTTCGGTGTTGAGCACCTCGCCGTTCGCTCCGATCTTGGGGCCGCCGAAGGTTGCCGTCATGCCGCCCTGGAAGGCGAACGCAAAGAAGGGGCCCTTTTCGATGAGGCGGGGCTTTTCAAGCGTATTCGGAGGCGTCAGCGTATCGCCCTTGCCGGCCTTCACGGCCGCGTTGTATTCGTCGATCGTACCAACAAGCGTCTTTTCGTCGACACCCATCGATTTGGCGAGTTCGGCAATCGTCTTCCCTTCGGCGATCGGCGCCTTGGCCTTCTTGTAGCGGGCGATGCGCGTCGCGACGGTTTCGATGTCGACCACCTGACTGTCAATGATGATGAAGGCGCTGTTGTCCTTCGTGATCGACGGAAGTTCCTTCGCGATCGCCACGTAGGTCTTCTCTTCGTCGATGATGCGGTGGGCCGCCTTGTTGACGATCACGCCGTAGTTGACCATCGTCGAGGGATTCGCCTGATTGACGCCGATCGGTCCGCCGTGGAACTGGTCCATATTGACGTAATTCGGGAAGAAGGGGCGGGTGAGCGTGATATTTTCCCCCATCATGTAAGCCGAACCGCGAAGCGGCATCCAAGCGACGCCGCCGCCCATGTATCGGCACACCATCTCCTTGTTGGCATGGAACCCGCCCGTAGCCACGATGACGCCGCACTTCGAACGGAGTTCGAGCGCCCCCTGGCTCTTCGAGACGGCCCGGGCACCGACGCATTCGAGCAGAGGCGTCTTCAGAAGTTCAATCGCCTTCGTATTCGTCATGAAGGTGATGTTCTTGTGCTTTTTGACTTCTTCGAGCATCTGGAAGGTGAGCTGAGCGCCGCCCGGCTTCTTCGGACCGGCAACGACGTGCCCGCGCACGGTGGCCGGCCACACTTCCTTCACCATCTTGCCCCACTTGATGCCGCAGCGCTTCGTGAGCCATTCGATGCAGTCGGCGCTCTTTTCGCAGTAGATGCGCGTGAGCTTCGGGTCGCCGCGGTGCTGCGAGACCTCCATCATGTCCTTGTAGAACTCGTCGATCGTGTCGGTGAAGCCGTTTTTCTTCTGCACGAACGTGTTCGTCGCGTTGAAGTGACCGCCCGCGTAGATCGTGTTGCCGAAGGGAGCGGACATCTTTTCGAGGAGAGCCACCTTGGCACCCGCGTCGGCGGCTTCAAGTGCCGCGGTCATGCCGGCGCAGCCCGCACCGATCACGACGAGGTCGAACTCGAGCGTCTTGACACCCGTCTCGGCGGCAGGCTCCGCGGCGTGCACCAGATTGGCCGTACCCGCGGCCGTGGCGGCAACGGCTCCGAAAAGCCCCGTACGAAGAGCGGAACGACGATTCATGTCGGTCATATGAAAGTCTCCTTTGCGATGGGTTGTGGTCCTGCGGCAGGGCGGTTCGGCGGCTTCCGACATTGGTCGAATCGGAGGCGGGCGAGCGTTGCCGCATGAAGAAAACTCTATTACGCAAGGTCCGATAAGTAGTCTTGACCGGGCTCAAGGAGGGTCGATTCAACGGGTGTACGGGCACGCCCGAGGTTGCAAGAGCACGGTCGGGAGGCATTCCACGCGGGCTAGAATTTCCGGGCGTGCCCCCGGGCCGCCGCTTCTTTCTTTCTTCCTTCCGTTCCTTGGTTTTGACCCGATCGATGTCCGCTCGATTCCCGAATGCGCTCCTTGCCGCTGCAATGACGTGTGCGCTCTTTGTCCCCGCTACGGGAGACGCCTCGCCGATTCGGGTGGGGATCAGTGCTTTCGCGCTTCTTCACCAACGCGACGAATTCCTCGATTCCACCAGCGCAACACTGGCGAGCACTTTCGGACGCGAGAACCTCGTCGTCACGCACTACAGCGTGGCCGGGCTCGAACGCGCCGTGCGGGCGGGCGAAGTGGACGTGTTCGTGAGCAGTGCGGGGGTAGCTCGACGTCTTGTCGACACCGGGGCACGTCCCCTGGCCACGAGCGTCGCTCCGGGGCTCGAAGATCCGAACCACAACGAGGGGACGGCCATCGTTCTTCGGCATGACGATGCGCGCTCGCTTCTCGAGTTGCGCGGCACGCGACTTGCCGCCAATCTCCCGTACGGCTTTTCGGGCTACCAGATCGCATTGGGTGAAATTGCGGCCGCGGGCGAAGATCCCGATCGGTTCTTTGCCGAGAATCTCTTCTTTCACCGAAGCGCCTCGATGGAAGAGGTGGCCGAAGCCGTCGCCTCGGGACGGGTCGATGCGGGCTTCCTGAGGCTCTGTGCTTTCGAAGCACTCGAAAAACACTACCCCGAGCTCGCGCGGCAACTGCGCGTTTTGCCGCCGCCCGGAGATGTTACGGGAGAGGTTGCTTGTCGGCACAGTACGCGACTCTATCCCGCGCAGGGGATTTCCGTCATGCCGACCATCGCACCCGAGCATTCGAGAAAACTGCTCGTAGCGCTCCTGACGATGCCGCCCACCGAGGACGGCCGCGCCTGGTCGGTTGCAACCGACTACCACGCGGTCGACAACCTTCTGAAAATTCTGAAAACGGGGCCGTACGCGTACTTGCGCGAGTGGACGGTACGGCGCTTCATCGAGACCTACCGTCCGCTGATCGCCTTTGCGCTGCTGGCACTGACGGGCTTTTTCCTCCACGCGTGGCGCTCGGACAAGCTCGTTCGTCAACGCGAAGCCGAGCTCGAAGAAGCTCATCGCCGAGAAACGAATCAGAACCGCCGCATCGAATCGCTGCAACGCGCGGGAGCCGTCGGACAGCTTTCGAGCCTCATCGCCCACGAAGTGCATCAGCCGCTTGCGGCCGTGCGGCTCTACGCGGAAGGGCTCGAGCGTCAGGCCGATTCGGAAGCGACGACACCCGAACGCATACGAAGCATTGCCCGCCGGATCTCAACCCAGGCCGAACGAGCCGCCAACATCGTCGACCGCGTGCGCAACTATGCTCGCGAACGCAATCCCGTCCTCACGCCGCTGACAATCGGAGAGTTGCTTGATCACCTGTTTCTGTCGTACCCGCGTTGGAAGGATCGGATTATCCTCGAATGTTCGGAGAGCCTCAGGACCACCCGCATTCGCGCGAGCCTCATTGAAATGGAACTCGCCGTGGTGAACCTCCTTCGCAACGCCGCACAAGCCACCGAAGGCGTCGCGTCGCCCGTCATTCTGTTGCGGGTCGGCCTCACCGACGGCTCGATCACGTTCGACATTGTCGATAACGGACCTTTTGCGGACGTCGAGCGCCTCAAGACCCTCACCACGCCCGTCACAAGTGAAAAACCCTCGGGGCTCGGGTTGGGGCTCTCCATCGTACGGCACCTCATCGAGCGACACGGAGGTACGCTTTCCTTTTCGATCAACCCCTTGGAAGCGCACGGCCTTCAAGCCCGCATTGCGATTCCACTCATCCGCGAGGAGCCACCGACCGATGCGCCGTGAGCCTTTTTTGATTCGTATCCTCGACGACGACGAAGCCTTGTGCGACGCCATAAGTTTTCTGCTTGAGGGCGAAGGCTACGAAACGGTCGTCTATTCGAGCGCGGAAGCGTTCCTCAAAGCAGGGGACGTCACGAGCCGGGGCTGCCTTCTTCTCGACGTCAAGATGACGGGCATGACCGGACCGCAACTCCAGGAGCGACTCCTTGCACACGGCTCGACTCTGCCGATCGTTTTTCTCTCGGCCCACGGATCGATCGACCTTGCCGTGGACGTGATGCAAAAAGGAGCGGTTTCGTTTTTGCCGAAGCCCGTGGGGGCCGAGCGTTTGCTTGAGGCCGTCCGGCGAGCGGAAGACAATCCCGTCTACGGTCACACGGCTCAACGTCGCTCGCCGGTGCCCGAAGCGGCGCCGCAGTTGAGCGACCGCGAACGACAGGTGGTCGCGCTCGTCGGGCAAAACCTCACGAGCCGGCAGATTGCAGAGAGAATCGGCGTTTCGCGTCGTACGATTGAATTTTTCCGCTCCAACGCCATGCGAAAGCTCGGCGTGCGCTCGGCAGCGGAGCTCAAAGAAAAGATCGCCTCCGGGACCTTCCTCGACTGAAGCTCTCACAGGTACTGCTTCCGTCATCCGCTGGTTCGTGAAACCGGCTCAAGCGGTCCGGCGAAGCCTTCAGAGCGCCACGGACCGACGGCGGAGCGCTTCGAGAAGAACTAAAACAAGGAGCGTGAAGGCGGAGAGGACGAGACACAAGGCCGCGCGAAACGGCGTTGAAAATTTCGAGCGACAACGTGTTGGTGCGGCCCGAAAGGTTTCCGCGCAACATCATCGTGATCCCGACCTCACCGCTCGCTCGCGTGAGGACGAACAACAAACCCGATAGGATGTGCGTGCGAATGAGCGAAAGCGTCACGCGAAAAAAGACCGTCAGGGGGCGCGCTCCGTGTACCGCCGCCGCGAATTCAAGGTCGGTGAGCGCCGGACTCTCCAACGCCGCAAGCAGAGGGCCGCGGGCGCAAAAACCATCGGAAGACCCGCATCCGCACTCGGGGCACGGGTCGTCATGGCGAGCTCTAATTCGGTCGTTGATGTCGCACCGAATGATACGCGTTTCCGAGCCTGTCCGAACGTCAGGCAAATCGAACCCGCCTTAAGCAACGGTCGCCTTTCTACGAGTAGGATGCCGACGGAAGTCCCCGGGTTTTTCCGTTCTCTTCTTTTTTCCCTACATCGAGGTTTATCCATGACCGTTAATCGTCGCACGTTGCTCGAAACACTTTCTCTTTCCGTACTCGCCGCGGGCACGGCCCTAACGAGTTCGGCGGCCTTCGCCCTGAGTTCCTCCGAGCAGGCCCCGGAAACCGCAAGCACCCACGAAGGCCGCACTGCGCACGATCTCCTCGTACTGCTCTTCCCGGGTTTCGAGACGATCGACGCGATGGGCCCCGTGGAGATGCTCGGAAACCTTGAAGGTCTCACGATTCGTTTCGCATCGGTCGAAGGGGGCATCGTCAAAAGCGCCCAGGGCGTTCCCGTCCTGACCGAAGCCTGGAGCGACGCTCGGAAAGCGGGTCACGTCGATTGGCTCCTCGTCCCCGGGGCCGCGCCCGCTTATCTCAATTTGCCGGACGCCTTCTTTTCGATGGTAAAGGACGCTGCGGAAGGTGCGAGCGAAGTCATGACGGTCTGCACGGGTTCGGTCCTCCTCGCCCGTACGGGTCTGCTCGACGGCAAGGCCGCCACCTCGAACAAGAATGCGATCGGCATGGCGCTCTCGCGTTTCCCGAAGGTGCGTTGGGTGGGGCGCGCCCGCTGGGTCGAGGACGGGAAGTTCACGACGAGCTCGGGCCTCACGGCAGGCACCGACATGGCGCTCGGCTTCGTTGCGAAGCGTTTCGGCGTCGAAGAGGCCCGACGCATCGCGGTCTTCACGGAATACCGCTGGAACGAAGACCCGACGGACGACCCGTTTGCCAAGGACTGACGGAAACCTCTCGAAGCGCTTCAGAGCGCCACGGACCGACGGCGAAGTGCTTCGAGCAGTGCGAAAACAAGGAGCGTGAAGGCGGAAAGCACGAGGCACAGGGCCGTTGCCGCATCGAAGTCCGCGCGCGAAACCGCGTTGAAGATTTCGAGCGACAGCGTGTTGGTGCGGCCCGAAAGGTTCCCGCCCAACATCATCGTAATCCCGACCTCGCCGCTCGCACGCGTGAGACCGAGCAACAGGCCCGAGAGGATGTGCGTGCGAATGAGGGGAAGCGTCACCTTGAAAAAGACCGTGAGAGGCCGCGCCCCGTGAACGGCCGCAGCGAACTCCAGGTCGCAAAGCGCGGGGCTCTCCAAAGCGGCGACCACGGGCCGCACGACAAGCGGCAACCCCGCCACGAACGCCGCAAAGTAGACGGCCGCGCTTGAAAAGACCATCGGAAGACCCGCGTCCGCCAAGAGCGCCCCCACGGGCCCGGTGCGCCCGAGAAGGA
Organism: Sutterella megalosphaeroides; assembly: GCF_003609995.1. NCBI lineage: Bacteria > Pseudomonadati > Pseudomonadota > Betaproteobacteria > Burkholderiales > Sutterellaceae > Sutterella > Sutterella megalosphaeroides. Next base: position 1,517,438 of record NZ_AP018786.1, on the reverse strand, counting down.
GCAGAAGGAGGTAGCCCAACGCGATCGGCGGAAAGACGAGCGGGAGCGTCACGAGGAAATTGAGCGAGCGCACGACCCAGCCGCGCTTGCGCGCAAAGAGCCACGCGAGCGCCGGCCCCGCGATGAGAAACCCCGCGGTTGCCACCAAGCACGTACGCAAGGTGAGCGCCAGGGCACCCGCGATCACGGGATCGCGAAGGACGGAAAGAAGGAGTTCCGGCGAGAATTCGGTTTCCATGACGGGCTTCGGGGTGCGGGTGAGGGGGTAAAGAAGAGGGAAACGTCGGGAACGGGCGGAGCGGATGCGAAGAGGGACTCGAAGGACAAATCAACGCCGATCGGGCGCCCTTTGTCCTTCGCAGGCTTTCCGGCAAGAGTCCTGCGAGCTCTCCGACGTTTCCTTCAATGCATCAATGGACGAACAAGGTCGGTTGCGCTCAGTCGAGCCCGTTTTCGCGAAGGATCTTCTTCGCGCTTTCGCCCGAGAGCCAGGCAAGGAACGCCTGGACGTCCTCGGCCTTCGAGGCGCCCTCGACGGGACGCGCCGTCATGACGATCGGCTGATGGCAGTCGGCGATTTCAAGCGACCCGCCGAGTTTCGCCTTCTGGGCGTTGGCGGCAAGGCGATTGACGAACCCCGCGTCCATTTCGCCCTTCGCGACGTAGGCCGTCACCTGCGGAACGGTCGATACGACGTTGATCTTTCCTTCGAGCTTCGCACCGAGCCCCGAGGTCTTCAGAAAATCCGCGGCCGCACGCCCGTAGACCGCGGCCTTGGGGTCGGGATAGGCGATGCGTTCGACGTCGGGCTTGGCGAGATCGTCGGGAGAAGCGAGCGCGAGGCCCTTCTTCCAAATGAGAACGATCGGGGTCGTGCCGAGGACGACCTCGGTCTTATCGAGCATCTTGAATTTCTTGAGACTCGCACGATCGGAAACCACGACGTTGACGCCCGACCCGGACGCGGTCTGCGCGAGCATCTGCCCGATGTTGCCGCCGAAGGCCGTCCCCACCTTGGCGCCCGTCTCGGTTTGGTACGCCGCAACGAGGGCTTTCACCATCGGGACGTAGCCCGCGCCGGTGGTGACGATCACTTCGGCCTGAGCGACCGAAGCGCCGAGCCCGAAGGAGAGGGCGGCCGTGAGAAGCAGCGCGGCGGGCTTCATGCGAAGGGAGAGCGTATCGAGACGGGAGTTGCGAGTGGTCATGGGAGTCTCCGAAAAATGACGTAAGTCGTGGATGTGGTCTGTGGTTGTGTTGGTCGGTGGTTTTTGATATCGATCGGGCAAAAGAAGTTGCAGCTCAAGCCGGGCTTCGGCGGATTTCCCGAAGCACTCAGCCCCAAGAATCCGACGCGGACCGCGCCGCGTAGGCGTCGAACGGCGGGTTCGGTCGGACTGCAGCGGAAGGTGGTCTCGGGGAAGTTGAGGCAACGTGCCGAAGGTCGTCCGGAGAAAGCTCCTCGATGTCGTCCTCGCTCGCGTGGGGATGCTCTCGTCCGAAATCGACGTAGTCGACGATTCTTCCGGCCGCGAGCCGGTAGACGCGGCGCGCCAGGCGCTCGGTTTCGCGGTCGCTGTGCGTGATGTAGAGAACGGGAATCGAAAGGCCCGACAAGGCCGCTTCGATTTCGTCCATCAGGCGTTCGCGCAGCTTGGGATCAAGGCTTGAGAGCGGTTCGTCGAGAATGAGGAGGTCCTCGGCGCCGTAAAGCGCACGGGCGAGGGCCGCTCGCTGGCTTTCGCCGCCCGAGAGCGTCCCGGGGCGCCGATCCAAAAGGTGGGTGAGGCCGAAACGTCGTGCCGCTTCGTCGACCGTGAGGCCCGACCAGGCGCCCTTCGAGCGGCGCCCCGTCGTGCGGGCGAATTCGATGTTTTGGCGCACCGTGAGGTGAGGAAAGAGGCGGTGCGTCTGAAAGACGTAGCCGATCCCCCGGGCGTGAGGCGGAAGGACGATCCCTCGAAGAACGTCGACGAGCGTTCGACCGCCGAGCCGCACGAGCCCGTCGTCGGGAACGATGCGACCCGCAACGAGGTCGGCGAGCGTCGTTTTCCCCGAGCCCGATTCGCCGCGCAGAACGATGATCCCGTCGGCGGGAATGCGAATGTCGACGTCAAGCGCCACGGTGCCGCGGCGCTTTCTCACGTTGATCCACAGGTCGCGCTCCATCCGATTCCTCCGTATCCGGTCCCCCGCGCTTCGTGCGCTTTGCGGGAACTGCCCGAAAGCGGCGCGAAGCGCTATTCGGAAATAGAATAGCGATTTTTGCAAAGGAACGGGACTCGGGGTTTTCGCGCCCCCGGGGATTCCCGGCGGCGGGTTACGGCCGAATCAGTGCAAAATCGCGTTGAATCCCGCGTACGCGAGGACCGAGAGCACCACGGTGCCAGCGAGGTTCGTGGAAAGCGCCGCGATCGTCATGACGGCAAGCGAGAGGAGCATGACGGGATCGGTCGTCATGAAGTAGGGCGCGACGATCGAGGCCATCACGCAGGCGGGAGCCGCTTCGAGAACACGCTGAAGGCGCGCCGAGACGGTCCGATTGCGAAGCACCAACCAGCCGAGGGCGCGCGTCGAATAGGTGGCGGCGGCCATCCCGAGAACGGTGAGGAATTCAAGCGGCGTCGGAAGCGCGAAGAGGTCGCGGGCGGCGTCGATCAGTGCGAGTTCGCTCATGGGCTCTCTCCTTAAAAGACTCTCTCAAGACTCAAGGCCGGATTCGATGCGGGCTTCGCCCTGCTCGCGGGATGCGGTCTTTTTCCCGGTGAACTTTTGAAGATCGTCCAAGCCGAGCAGTACGGCCGCAAGGCCCGTCAGCGTACCCGCCAGGACGCACCAGTGCGAAGGAACGAAAAGGCTCGCGACGGCGGAGGCCAGAGCCGCAAGCACGATCGGGAGCGACCGGCGAAGCCCCGGCCACATCATGACGATGAGGGATGCAAAGGTCGCGGGAAAGGCCATCATGAAACCCCACTTCGTCATGTCCCCGATCGACTGCCCGAGCGCGGCACCCGCACCGGCCGAGGCCATCCAAAGCGTCCAAAACCCAAGCCCCATCCCGATATGGAAGGGAAAGGAAAAGAGGTCCCCCGAAGCCGCTCCCGCGCGCTTTCGCGCCGCGATGTCGGCGGTCGTCAGGGCCCAAACCTCGTCGCACATGAAGAAAAAGACGAAGGCGTTTTGCAAAGGCGTAAGACGCCGCGTGTGGAGTGCCAACGAAGCCCCCAAGACGATGTGGCGGCTGTTGATGAGCCAGGTCGAGAAAATCACGACGGCAACGGGTGGCGCGGCGCTCCAGAGGGCCACCGCCGCGAATTCGCTCCCGCCCGCGAAGTTGAGCCCCGTCATGAGGACGGTTGTCAAAACGCTCATCCCGTGCTGGCTCGCTTGAACGCCGAGAATAAAGCCGAGCGGCAGGCACCCGCAGATAAGCGGCAACCCGCGAACAAATCCCCGGAGCATTTCCGAGGCGACGGAGGAGTGAGTCATGAAGCTGTCGAGCGGTCGTAAAGCGGGCAAAGCCCGGGGAATGACAAAAGCGTTCGAGGTGCGACCTCGGGCGAGCGAAAAGCGTCGGAACCGGTCGTTTTCGGAAATCGAGAATCGAGCCTGCGGAAACTGAAATCCGTACGGCCGCGGCAGTTCGCGGAAAAACGAAACCCGACGTACGGAGTCGTTCTCACCGTCAACGCGCGTCGGGTTCCGTCATTACGCCCGGGCGTCTTCGCACGGGGCGGATTCGATGCATTTTATCCGCGCATCCTCACGGATTCCTCAGAGAAATGACTTAGTTCTCGGCGCGTACGGGTAAAGAAGTACGGATGTGTTCGGGGCGAGCGTCCCCGGACCGGGAGACCTTCGAGGGACCGGGCGGTCGTCGACATACGGAATTTGCCGCCTTTCTCAGAACGCCGTCCGTCGCGCGCCGTGCTAATGTTTCGTGAGTTCGTGCGACGCGTCGCGCCGTACGCTTCACTCCGACAACCGAGTCACAAAACGGGTGCCCGCGCCGGCCGACAGCGTCGCGTGCGCGGGACGCTCCCACACAACGAGGAACTACCATGAGTCTGAAGACGACCGCGACGCTTTGCGCCGTGCTTTCCGCACTCTTTGCCGGCGGCGCCGCCGCCGAAACCCTTCGCATCGGTACGCTCCCTGCGGCCGATTCGATCGTGCTTCAGGCCGCGGCCGACGAAGGGCTCTTCAAGGCCGAAGGGCTCGACGTCGAGATCGTTCCCTTCAAGTCGGCGCTCGAAATCGGTGCCGCCATGCGTGCCGGCCGTCTTCAGGGCCACTTCGGCGACCTCATGAACGTCTTCACGCAAAATGCGACGGGTATCGGCCAGAAGATCGTCGTGACGACGACGCACACGAACCCCGAGCAGCGCGCCTTCGGCTTCGTCACGTCGCCCGCCGCGGCCGAGAAGCTGACGAGCCTCGAAGCGATCCCCGCGGGCACGAAGACCGCGATGAGTTCGGCCACCATCATCGACTACCTGCTCGACCGCATGGCCGAAACGACGAAGACGGAAGGGAAACTCGAAAACCTTGAAGTCAAGCAGATCCCGATCCGCCTTCAGATGCTCCTTTCGAACAAGGTCGATACGGCCCTGCTGCCCGAGCCCCTCGTTTCGGTCGTCGCCTCGAAGGGCGGTCGCGTTCTGTGGGAGGATAAGGGCCTCAACGAAGCCCTTGCCGTCGTCGCCCTCAAGAACGACGTTGCGACCGACAAAGTCGTCGCGAGCTTCCGCAAGGCCGTTGCCGAAGCCGCCCGCCGCATCGAAGCGGACCCCGAGAAGTTCCGTGGCGTGATGGTCAAAAAGGGCCTTCTGCCCCCGCCCGTCGCGCCGCAGTATACGATGGTGCGCTTCTCCATCTATCAGACGGCGGACGGCCTTCCTCCGCTTCCCGCCCCCGAAGAAGTGACGCGCGTGGGCGACTGGATGGTCAAGAAGGGCATGCTCAAGGCCGTTCCCGCGTATGAAGACGTTGTCTATCCCGCGGCCCGCTAAAATCGGTATCGGCGCATAAAGCCGCTGCCGTAAATCACGCAAGCGACGAGGAAAGAGCGATCGGAACGCGCGCTTTCCTCGTTTCTCTTTTCACCTCAACCACTCAGGAACCCACCCATGCAGCCGACGGTCGACATGCCTCGCGCGGGCGGGCGTCTCGAAGTTCGCGATCTGACGGTCGCCTACGGACGCGACCGCCCGGTGATCCGCAATTTTTCATTCGATCTCCCCGAAGGCGAGTCGCTTGCGATCGTGGGCGAATCGGGGTGCGGCAAGTCGACGCTCCTTACGGCGCTCGCCGGCCTGCGCGCGCCCGTTTCGGGCCGCGTCACGTGGGAGGAGGGGGCGATCACGGACCTGAAAACGAGCTTTGTGTGGCAGAGCCTCGCGCTTTTTCCCTGGAAGCGCGTGCGGGAAAACCTTGAACTTCCGCTTCTCCTCGAAGGCCGGAACCGCTACGACGCGGCGGAAAGAGAACACTTGGTTGCCGAAATGCTCGAAGAGCTCGGCCTCACGGGTCTTGAAAAGCGTTTTCCGTCAGAACTCTCGGGCGGGCAGCGCCAGCGCCTCGCGCTCGGTCGCGCCTTGATCGCGAAGCCCGAAATCCTCTTCATGGACGAACCTTTTTCGGCCTTGGACGCGCTTTTGCGCGAGCGCCTTCAGGACGTCCTCATGAGCCTTCGGCGCAAGCACCCGGTGCGGCTTCTTTTCGTCACGCACGACATTGCCGAGGCCGTCTTTTTGGCCGACCGCATTCTCGTCCTCGGTGCGCGACCCTCGCGGATCCTCGCGTGCCTCGAAAATCCCGCGCACACCTTGGCGGACGAACCGGGGCTTCGAGATCGGGCTGTGAATTTCGACATGATCCGTACCGTGCACCGGACGCTTCGCGAAGCGGCCGACACGCGCGACGGGAGTCCGCGGCTTTCCGACGTCGACCCCCTCACGGCGGACGATCTTTTGAAGAAGGAAGAGGGCGCATGCTGAAACTCGTACTTCGCTTCGGGGCCGCGGCGCTCCTTCTCTTTCTCCTCTGGCTCGCGGGCAGCCGCGCGTTGGGGCCCGAGCTCCTGCCCGATCCCGTCACGACGGCGGTTGCATTTGCGACGGCGCTCACCGACCCCGACTTTTTGCGTCATGCGCTCCTTTCCCTCGGGCGACTTGCGGGCGGCCTCGGGGCGGCGGTGCTCGTCTCCTTTCCCCTGGGGCTTCTCATGGGGCACGTGCGGGCGCTCGACTGGATTGCGGCACCCGTCACCTTTCTCACGTATCCGATTCCGAAGATCGTGCTTCTGCCCGTCTTCTTCACGCTCGTGGGACTCGGGGACGCGTCACGACTTCTCTTGATCGGGCTCACGACCGGCTACCAGATCCTCGTCATCGTGCGCGAAGGGGCTTTGGCGCTCGACCCGGCGCTTGAAAAGGCCTTCCGCTCGATGGGCGGGAACACGTGGCAGCTCGTGCGGCACGTGTGGCTTCCCGCCGCGCTTCCGTCACTCTTTACGTCCCTGAAGGTCGCGTCGGGCACCGCCATGGCCGTTCTCTTTTTGGCGGAAAGCTTCGCGACGGACGCGGGCCTCGGCTGGCTCATCATGGACGCCTGGGGGATGGGCGACGTCCTTCGCATGTTCGTCGGGATCCTCGGCATGAGCCTTTTGGGCGTGCTCCTTTACGGGGCGGTGGCGGCTGCCGAGCGGGTCGCCTGCCGGTGGATGTTCGTGCGGCATTGAGTGGAAAAAAGACTTCGCCTCAGACCCGAACATTTTCCCGATCGGGATGAAAAAACCTCGGCAACCTTCACGGTTCCGAGGCTTTTCTTTTTACGGATCCAAGGCGCTTGCCCCGGAGGGACTCGTACGGTCACACAGTGTCGCGCATGAGGTCCCCCGTCCGGAGCAACGGCCCGACGCGTCTTACTTCGTGAGGAGGGCGTTCAGGCGCTTCACGAAGCCCGCCGGGTCCTTGACGGTCCCCTGGTCGGCCAAGACGGCCTGCTCGTAGATGACGTCCGCCCAATCCGCAAAGCGCGCTTCGTCCGTTTCGGCCAGGGCCTTTTGGATGAGCGGGTGCGAGGGATTGATTTCAAGCGTGAACTTTTCTTCGGGCACGGGGCGGCCCGCCGCTTCAAGCATGCGACGCATCTGCGGCGTGAGCATCTGGTCGTTCTGCCCGATCACGCAGCTCGCGCTCTCGACGAGGCGGCTCGAAACGCGCACGCCTTCGACCTTGTCGCCCAAGGCCTTCTTGAGACGCTCGACCGAGTCACCCGCCGCTTCTTCGACCTTCTTCTGCGCTTCGGCGTCGTCCTTGGCAAGCTCCCCGAGCTCAAGATCCGAAGCCGTGACCGAGACGAAGGCCTTCCCTTCGAATTCGGGCATGCCCGACATCATCCACTCGTCGATGCGTTCCCAGAGCAGCAACACTTCGATCCCCTTCTTGCGGAAGGTTTCGAGGTAGGGCGAGGAAAGGGCGGCTTCGTAGCTGCCGGCGACGAGGTAGTAGATCTTCGTCTGTTCCTTCGGGGCGCGCGCGACGTAGTCCGCGAGCGACACCGTCGCGGAGCGGGCTTCGGTTTCCGCGTCCTTCGTCGACGCAAAGCGCAGGAGCTTCATCACGGCTTCGCGGTTCGCGGGGTCTTCGACGACGCCTTCCTTGAGGCACTTGCCGAACTCGCTCCAGAAGGCGGCGTACTTGTCGTTGTCCGCGGCCAGCTTTTCAAGCATGCCGAGGGCGCGCTTCGTGACGGCCTTCTTCAGCTTGTGCGTCACGGTACTCTCCTGCAGGAGCTCGCGCGAGACGTTGAGCGGCAGATCGTTCGTGTCGATCAACCCGCGGATGAAGCGCAGGTAATGCGGCAGGAACGCCTCGGCCTTATCCAGAATGAAAACGCGCTGCACGTAGAGCTTCAACCCGTGCCCCTCGCGCCCGTCGTAGAGGTTCCACGGAGCGGTTGCCGGGCAGTAGAGAAGCGACGTGTATTCCATTTCGCCTTCGACGCGGTTGTGCGCCCAGCAGAGCGGATCGGCATACTCGTGCGTCAAGTGCTTGTAGAAGGCCTTGTAGTCTTCGTCCTTCACTTCGCGGGGGTTCATGGTCCACAACGCCTTCGCGTCGTTCACCTGGACCCACTCGTAGTGCGCGGGTTCGACGACGTTTTCGTCCTTCTCGTCCGTCTTCGCGGGCGTCGTTTCCTTCCAGAGGGAGACGGGCGTGGCGATGTGGTCGGAGTAGGTGCGGATGATTTCTTCGAGTTCCCAGTCTTCGAGATACTTCGAGGCTTCGGGCTTGAGATGAAGAATCACGTCGGTGCCGCGGCCGGCGCGCGTCGTCAATTCGGACGTGTACGTACCTTCGCCCGTCGACTCCCAACGGACGGCTTCGTTTTCGGGGGCGTTCGCCGAGCGCGAGATCACCGTCACACGGTCCGCGACGATGAAAGCGGAATAAAAGCCCACGCCGAACTGCCCGATCAGCTGCGAATCCTTCGCTTCGTCGCCCGAGAGGTTCGCAAGGAACGCTTCGGTCCCCGACTTCGCGATCGTGCCGAGGTGTTCGTTCGCTTCCGATTCGGTCATGCCGATGCCGTTGTCCGTGATCGTGAGCATGCCCGCTTCTCGGTCCGCGCGCACGCGAATCGAGAAGACGGGATCGTCCTTCACGAGTTCGGGCTTCGTGATGGAGAGAAAGCGGAGCTTGTCGATCGCGTCGGAGGCGTTCGAGACGAGCTCGCGCAGGAACACGTCGGAATTCGAATAGAGCGACTTCGCAAGAAGGCGAAGAAGCTTGGAGACTTCGGTCTGAAAACCATGGACTTGAGCGGCCATTTCTGTATTCCCTAAAAAAATCGGATCCCGACCCGAAGCGACTCGATGCGTTGCAATGCGAGGCACGGCGCCCCGGGCGGATCCCGTTCGTTACAGGGTATGTGGGGACGAACCTCGGATTTTCAAGGGGAGGAGGGCGCTTTCTCCTCGAAAACGAAAACGGACGCCGCAGCGTCCGTTCTCGAAGGGAAATGTCTCCCGAAAGTGATCCGACCGACGGTTTCGAACCCGTCGGTCGGGGAGGCCGTCACGACGTTTTCTTCTTCGTCGCTTTCGCAGTTGTCGTCGTGCGCGTCCGCGTCGTCTTCGCAGTCGTCGCGCGAGCAGGCGTCTTAGGCGCCATAGCCGCCGCTTCGCTCAACGTGCTCGTCAGCTTCTTGCGGGGCTTCACGCCCGCGAAAGTCGTCATCGAGACGTTCCCCTCAACGGTCGTCACCGTACGGCGCGAGCGGAAAGTGTCCTTGGGAGCGGGCCCGAGCCAGCCCGGAGGCTGCGCCTCGGCGCTCATGGCGTTTCGCACCACCTCGGGAACGTCGTACTCGGCGTCGCCGAATTCGGAGTCGGTCGAGTAGGCGGAGTGTCGCACGACGGGCTTGGCTTCAACCTGGAGTTCGAACTTCGGCTCGACCTTGGGATCGGGCTTCCGAACGGACGGAAGTTCCGTCCCCGGAGGGGCCATCCACGTGGGGGCGCTTGCAACCGACAGATCCGAAGGATCGGCGCAGGGCGATGCGCCCGTCGCCTTCAGGGTTTCGGGTGTAATCGACGAAGGTTTTTCGACCCGGGTCGAGCCGAGGGGACCGTCGCCCCGGTCGGCAAAGCGATTCGGTTGATGCCCCTCGGACATCCGACTCATCATTTCCGCGCGCGACGGACGTCCGCGACGACGCTTCGGAGGCTCCTCCGTAGCGGGCGCAGGTGCGGGTGCGACGGCCGTTTCGGGAAGGGGATTCTTCCTCGGACGACCTCGCTTGCGCGGAGCCGGAGCGGCCGGAGAAACCGCGGGAGCCGTCGGAGTCGTCGAAGGCGTCGTGCCGCGGAAGGACCAATAGTCCTGTCGATCGCTCCCCAAGAGGGGCTCCTTCTTCACGAGTTCTTCCTTGGGCTCCTCTTTCTTCGGAGCGAGCGCCGTCACGTCCGCGAAAAGATCCGCCCCGACCCCCGCCTTGTCGCGCCCGTAGACTTCCGCGCGTTCGCGGCGGTGCATCTCGGGGATCAATTCGGGCAGGGCCTCGTAGTCCTGTCGACGGGGCGGGAGGAACTTCCAGAATTCGCGACTCGCGAGCGAGGGCAGAACGGCCGCCGCCGTTTCAGCGATGTTGCGAAGGGTGGGGCTCCCGCCGTCCTGAGCCAGCTCGTCGCGCTCGAACGCTTCCGCCCAGAAAGCTTCGCGCTCGTCGACCGAAATCAACGGTGGCTCAAGCTTCAGCGCTTCGCCCTCGGCATTCCTGAAAAGCACCTCGTTGAAGTAGGGCGCGAGCTCCCGACGGAAGTAGTCGAAAAGCGACACCGGAGGGGTCGGCAGGGCGCGCTCCGTGAAACCGTGAATCGCGTGGCCGTCCGTCCAATAGATGCCTTCGCCGGCAGCGGTGATACCGGAAACGATGAAGGCGTTTTGGGGCACGCGGCGCCACTCCGCGACGGGAATTCCGTCGACGTAGAGGCGCGTTCCGAAGGGAATCGGGTTTTCGGAGAGCTTCTTCGAGCGACCGAGCGGACGGAGTTCGAAGAAGTACGAAAAGCGGCTCGACCCCGTCACGAATCGGGCGGCCGTGTCGGACTTGCCGAAGGCGACGAGCCCCAGAGAAAAGAGCCGCAGGTTGAGTTCCTCGTTGTCGGTCAACGCACGCCACTCGCAGAGCGTGAATTCGGACGTGAAGGCGTAGCCGAAATTCGGGCGCGCCGCGGCGAGTTCGGCCGGGCTCCCGGCTTTCGAGAACTGATGCTCGAACTCGTACACGGACATCCAGGGACCGACGAGCTCGCCTTCGGGCGTCTCGAAAACCGCACGGTCCCGGCGGTCCTCGTCGCTGGCGGCCATATTGACGACCGCCACGCGGCGGTCGAACTTACCCTGCACCATGGCGGAAAGAATCCCGAGGTTGTGACCGCGAAAGACCATGGACGCAAGGCGCCGCGCCGCGGCACGCGTGCGAGGGGCCGCAACGGGCTCGGGGAAACGGGCGCCTTCGGGAAGTTCGCGTCGTCCGAGGGCGTCGGTTCGGGCAAGGGGAGAATCGATGAACATGGTCGTACTCAGAAGGTTTCCGAAAGGCTGAGGAAGTCGCGCAGGCTCTCTTCGGGAAGGTCTCCGATCCAGGTTTCGCCCGCGGAGACCGCGAGGTCGGCGAGCTCGCGCTTTTCAACGAGCATGCGGTTGATCTTTTCTTCAAACGTCCCCGCCGTGACGAAGCGATAGACGAGCACGTCGCGACGCTGCCCGATGCGGTAGGCGCGGTCGGTCGCCTGCTGCTCGACGGCCGGATTCCACCAGAGGTCGTAGTGGATGACGGCCGAGGCCGCAGTGAGATTCAACCCCGTGCCGCCCGCCTTCAAGGAGACGATGATGACGCGCGCGGAGCGGTCCGTCTGGAACCGGTCGACCATCGCCTGACGGCCCGCGCGCGAGACGCCCCCGTGGAGGAAGTCGGGACGCATCCCCGTTTCCCGCTCGATCCAATGCTGAAGAAGCTCGCCCATGCGGCGGAACTGCGTGAAGACGATTACCTTTCGTTCCGCATCGTGCAAACGACCCAAGAGTTCGATGAGCGTTTCCGCCTTCCCCGAGTCGGGCGCATCGGGCGCGTCGGCGTGAAAGCCGTCCTCGCCCTCTATCCAGTCGTGCTGAGAGGGCGAATTGCAGATCGCTTTGAGTTCGCCGATCAGACGCAGCACCTCGCCGCGACGCTTCATCCGCAGGTCGCCCGAGTTGATCGCCATGCCTTTCTCGAGCTTCTTCCCGATCGCCGTATCCCGGAGTTCGTTGAGACGCTCGAAGGACGCGTCGACCGCGTTCTTGTAGAGCTCCGCCTGGCGCTTCGTGAGCGTCGTGAAGGTGTCGATGGTCGTGCGCTCCGGAAGGTCCGAAATGACGTTCTTGTCTTCCTTCGAGCGTCGGATCATGAAGGGGCTCGTGAGCTTTTTGAAGCGCTCCAAGACTTCCGGATCGTGATCGATCTCGACGGGCTTCGCAATCCGGCGCTGGAAGTCGGCGGCCGAGCCCAAAAGTTTCGGCTGCACGATTTCGAAGATCGACCAGTATTCGAGGAGCCGGTTTTCCACGGGCGTGCCCGTCATCGCGATCACGTGGTCCGCACGGATCGCACGCACGGCGCGCGCCTGCTGCGAGGCGTAGTTCTTAACCGCCTGCGCTTCGTCGATGACAAGCACGCGGAAGGGATCCTTCGAAAGGAGTTCGACTTCGCTTCGAAGGGTCCCGTAGGTCGTGAGAATGATGTCGGGCGCGTTTTCGCCCGAGCGCACGAGTTCGCGCGCGACGCCGTGGTAGAGCCCGGTCGTCAATTCCGGCGCAAAGCGCTCGACTTCGCGCGACCAGTTCGTGAGAAGCGACATCGGGGCGACCACAAGCGCCTGAGCGCCTTCGGGGCCGTTCAAGCGACCTTCCTGCTTGAGGGCGGCCAAGGCCGTAATCACCTGCAGGGTTTTCCCGAGACCCATGTCGTCGGCGATGAGCGAGCCCATGCCGAGGTCGATGTTCTTCATGAGCCACGAGAACCCGCGCACCTGATAGGGACGCAGCGTCGCACGAACGGTCGACGGGACCGAACGGTCGCGCGCGTCGAGCATCCCGCTCTTGATGCGCTCGACCACATCGGAAACATCGACCTCGGCCCCGTCGAGGGAGCCCATCAGGACCGCACGGAACTTTTCGAAGTAGTCGGGCTTTTTCGCCTTTTTGAGGGACGTGAGGAGCTCGTCGACCATCGCGGGGTCGAGATAGACAAAGGACCCGTTCAAGGGAACGATCTTCCCCTTGTGCTTTGCGAGCGCGACGAATTCGTCGGCGTCGATCGTTTGATTCCCGATCGCGACGCGCCAGTCGAAGTCGTAGAGAACGTCCTGCGTGAGGTAGCTCTTCACGTTGGCGGGCATCTTGGCCGCGCCGATCCGTGCGACAAGGCGCGGTTTCACCATACTGCGGAGTTCCGCCGGCATCGCCGTGCGAACGCCGAAGTGGCGCAGAAGGGCCGCGGTCTTGAAGAGGAAGTCCGCGGTTTCTTCGGTCGTGAGCAACTTCGGCTCCTCGGGGTGCCGTGCGAGGTCGTCCAACTGCGGGCAGAGGCGCCGCACGATTTCAAGGGCCTGAAGGGCCGGGTACTTGTACTTCAACCAGCGTTCGTCCGAGACAAGTTCCGAAAGCGGCACGGGTTCCACGGAATTGCGGCCCGCAGGCAAAGAGGGCGATCCTCCGCCCGAACCGAACGAGGCGTTCCCGTTTTTGGGCGCGATCCCGAAGGTAAGCCCGAAGCCCGCCGCGGTATTTACGGCGGTGAGCATCACGACCGGGCGGAAGTCGAAGAGGTCCGCCGCAATCATCGGGAGGAACCCGCGGAAGACGAACCGGGCGCAATCGGGCGAGAGCATCCCGTCCAAACGCGAGACGTCGTGCCCCAGGGCGAGGCGCTCCATGAGGCCCGCGCGCGAGGAGAGGCTTTCCGTATTCGTAAAGCGCAGGAACGCGGTAGACGCAAACGCCAGGGCCGCAATCGTCGTACGACGCGCGAATTCGAAGCGCGCGTCAAGGCGCGAGGCGGGCAACTGCTGCAAAGCGCGCGGCAGGAACCGACGGAACCCGTTGAAGGGTTCCAAAATCTTTTCGGCAACGGGTTCGACGGCGGCCGACAAGAGCGTCACGACGCGGGCGACCTCCGGATCGTTCACGATCGGGAACATCAAAACGCGCGTCATCGCCCAGTCGAGGGAATCGGGAAGGAAGGGCTTCGGAATGGTGAGGCCCGACGTCACGAGGTTCGCCGCCGCAACCGCAATCTGACGCCACGCTTCGTGAACGGGGTCGAGCTCGTGGGCTTCGAGGTCCGTGAAAAGGAGGAGCGCCCCCAGGTACCGGTCGAACGACACGGGGTTGCGGAGCGCCTCGATCTCACGGGCGGAGAGAAGATGCTCCTGCTTCTCGTGTTGGGCTTCGCGCAGCTTCGTTTGCTTCGACTCGTAGTCGGACGTAAGCATGACGTCGCCCGACGCCTGCGACTCGGTCGCGGCGTTCCCGGTGTCGACGTCACGCACCGCGACGCGTAGCCCCGTACCTTCGGCCGAAAGTTCGATCCCCAACTTCAACCCGCGCACGCCCGGTCGCCACCGACCGAGACGCATCGCGAGAATCTGTGCGGCGGGGGCGTGCAGGTCCAAGGGCATTTCCTCGGGTTCCGCTTCTTTGACGCCGCCCGCCACATCCGTCATGTAATCGGGAATATCGGCATCCCTACGCTTCGCGAGAAGCATCTCCTCAAGGGCTTCGCCTTCCGACATCTCGTAGGCGCCCTTGCCGGGTTGCACCTCGGGACCGTCGGGGAAGCGCTTGAAGAAGTCGTACTCGTAGGTGCGGCTCTCGTCGCGAACGCGTTTGAAGTAGGCTTTGACGCTCGCGACGGCCGATTCGCTCGCAGGCGTTCCGTCGGGGTTCGGCGGAAGTTCGTCGGGGACGGCGATGCGACCCGTCATGAAAAGCCGGTGGTCCTTCCACCATTTCGTGCTCTTCGTGCGGCAGCGCTTCATCCAGTCGCCGAACGTCACCGTGCGGGTGAGTTGCCGCGTGAGGTAGGCTTCCGGATACGTCTCGGATTCACCGAGCAGGGCATACGGAATCGAGCGCAAAATCTCTTCGGGCGTGCGACCCGCGCGCACCTCGGGGGTCGCCTCGGGAACGAGCGCTTCGGCCGCGGTGATGTGGTCCGAAAAACGGGGGATGCGCAAGTTGGCGAGCTCCCGAGGCTCGACCCCGCGCTCGCGCAGTTCGGCAATGAGATCGATCCCGTTCCATTCGAACAGCGCGAAAGGATCGCGCGCGATGCGCTCCGCCATCCACTGAACGGCCGTAAGCGAATGCGCGCACGGTTCCCGGTAACCCGTCGGACAGTCGCACCCGAAGGAAAAATCGTCGGGGGAGCTCGGAACGAGCGAGATGTCGTACTGCTCGAGGAGTTCGTCCACCTCGGCGGGGAGCTCCCCGCACAGAATCGAGGCGACGAGATCGGAACGAGCCGCCAGATCCTCCAAGAACCACTTCCAGGTCTTGTCGGAGGTATCGATTTGCGAGCAGACCCACCCGTCGAAGCAGTGGCCGCGAGGCTTCGAAACGCTGAAGCGAATCCCTTCGTCGGTGAGTTCCGCGCGGTAGCCGGGCTTTTTCACCTGATTCGCCGCGCGCTTCAACGACTTTTCGTCGGTGAGCCGTTCGAAAGCGGCGAGCCACGCCGCGCTCCAGTACGCATTACCGTCGGTGTGCTGGGTCATGGGGGATTTCGGGAAATGAGTTTGCAAACGCACCATCATACTATGCCGTCGGACGGAACCGAACCCTATTGCGAAAAAACGACCTGTTTCGGCCCGTAGACAGACAAAAAATGCCGAAAAAAGGCGCGAAAAACCGCTCGGGAGCGCAAAGCGCGCGAAAAGCGGCGCGCGCGGCGAACGCTACAATGCGTGGAGACGCCCGATCCTTGGGGGAGCCGAAAGCGAGCGAGGTCGACCTTCGACACGTCTGCTGCCGGCCCCTCGTTGATTTCGATTCTTTTTTAAGCGCTCAACCCTCATGCTCTGGAAACCGATTGCGGACGAATGGTCCGCCACCGAAGCGCCCCGCTGGCGCATCGTCGCTCACGAACCCCATACCGCGCTCGGCGCCGCGGGTGCCGTCGTCGGCGCCGGACTTCTTCTCACGCTTTTTGCGGACGGCGTGCCCGCCACGATGGAAACTATCGCCTTTCCGCTCGTTGCCTACGGGTGCGTGACCGCAATGGGCGTCTCCGAAGTCTTGAAGCGCTTCGCGGGCACCTGGGACCGGGAAGCGCGCTTTGAAAAGGATGCCGTTCTCGTCACCGACAACAAAGGCCGCACGCGCCGCATCGACTACGCCGAGATCGCACACGCGGACTTCACGGTGCCCGTTCCCAATACGGGGAAGTTGAAGTGCCCGACGCTCGTTCTTTCGTCCTCCACCGAAAAGAAGCTCCTCGAAGGGAACGTCGCTTCCGGGGCCGCCTACCGCGGACTCAAGGCGGAACTCGACGCGCGCAACATCCGCGTCGTCACGCCCGTGTGGGCGGAGGAGAGTTACGAGGCTCGGAAGCTCTGAGACCGAGCGTCGTCAAAACATCAAAGGCGTCAAAGGCATCAAAGAAGAGGGCGTTCCTTTTCCCCCGTTCTCCGGAACGCCCGAAAACATCCGTCAAGACACATCTGACACCACACTGCGTGACCGCGGCTTTCTCGGGATTCATTCCCAGCCTCCTGCGGCCCCGTGCCTGACAACATTTTTTCCATACGAGGGTCCCATGTCCGAAATTCATCAGGATGCACTCCCGACCGCTCCCGAATGGCTTGAAGCGGCCGTCGCCGACGAACTTGCGAACACCATCGCGCTTCGCCGTCACTTTCACGCCAACCCCGAACTCGGCAACCAGGAAACGAAGACCCGCGACTACATCGCCGCGGAGCTTCGCAAATACGGCGTCGACGAGGTCGTGACGGGGTTCGGCGAGGCACACACGGCCGTGATCGGCGTTTTGAATCCCGGCAAGGGCCACGCCGTCGGCCTTCGTGCCGACATCGACGCACTTCCCGTGAAGGAAAACACGGGGCTTGCCTTTGCGAGCTGCGCGCGCGGCACGATGTGGGGTCGTGAAACGGACGTTTCCCACATGTGCGGGCACGACATGCACATTGCGATGCTCTTGTCGGCTGCCCGAATCCTCGCCGCCCATAAGGACGACGTTCCCCGCACGGTGGTCTTCGTCTTTCAGCCCGCGGAAGAGGGCGACTCGATCGAAAACCCCTTCGAGCGCGAAACCCGGAAGCTTTCGGGCGGTCGTGCGCTCGTTGAAGGCGGCTTGATCGAACAGTACGGGATCGAGCAAATGTTCGGGATCCACGTGATGGCCCGCGTTCCTACGGGGACGATGCAGATTGTTCCGGGCACGGCCCTCAATTCGATCGACACCTTCGAAATCGAGATCGAAGGCGTGCAGGCGCACGGTGCGATGCCCTGGACGGGTGTGGACGCGACGCTCGTTGCGGCGGAAACCGTGATTGCGCTTCAGCAGCTCGTCGCGCGCAACATCGATCTCACGCGCGGCATGGGCGTCATCACCATCGGGAAGCTCGTTGCGGGCGAAACCGCGAACGTGATGGCGGGTAGGGCGTCCATGCTCGGGACCATGCGCACGAACAACATGGCGATTCGCGAACGCATGCTCGAACGCCTCCCGCAGGTCGTGGAAGGCACGGCTCTCGCTTCGGGCGCGAAGGCCTCGGTGCGCATCGCCGACAGCTATCCCGTCACGGTCAACAACGCCGAACTCGCGCGCGAAAGCATTCAGGTGCTTCGCCGCTTCGGGGTTGATGCCGTCGAAATCGAGAAGGGCGTCGGCGCGAGCGAAGACTTTTCCTACTACGCGCAGAAGGTGCCTTCGGTCTACATGTTCCTTGGGACCGACCCCGAAGGCGTCGTGAACGCTCCGAACAACCATTCGGACATGTTCAACCCGGACGAGTCCGCCATGGCTGCGGGCGTTCGCGCGCACATCGCGTCGGTGATGCGTCCGGTCGTGACGAAGGCCTGAGACTTCGTTGAGCCGACCGGCTGACGGGAACGGCGATCGACCGAACCGAATTCGGGCCTCACGGGCATGGAGAGAAACTCCGAAGTCTGCGGGGCCCGAAGTGTTTGCAAACGAAGGAACGCCCGGGACGAAAGCGAACGAGCGCGGCGGGGCGGACAGTCACGGACGAGCAGATCCGGGCGGCTCGACGCGGCGCGCAGAAGGTTCGACGGACGATTTGTAGTCGAACGGATTCGAGCGGAAATTTCGAAAAAACCTTTAAAAATTACTCAACATAATAGTCGTTATGTTGAATTTTGAGTTTCGGAGCAATTTTCAGATGGTTTTCGGCTCGGTTCGCCGTTTGGATTCGTTGAGTCGCCAACCACGCTTGCCGTCGACGTTCAACGGCGTTTTCGACCGTTCGTTGCGGCTCGGCGCCTTGAAGCTCCCGAGCCGCAGCCGATGCGACCGCCCTGCCCGTCGCGTCGATCCTTGGCGAACGTCTCACCGATCGGGCTTCCCGCCCGAAGGCGTGTAGATGATATGGACGGGCGGCGCCGTGTAGTCCCTGAGGGTAGCGCGTTCGCCGCCGCGAACGGGCTTAAGGAGTCCCGACGACCCGCGTGTGGCTTGCTCCGCACGTCGGGCGGCAATCTCATGGATGCTTCGAATCACGGGCTTTGCGGGTTCCTCGGGCGGTTCGCGGTGCGGTTCTTCGGTTGCAACCGGCGATGCGTGTTGCGGGCGCTGCGGGATGCGGTCATCCATGCGGTCCCGATTGTGGTGCTCGCGCCACGCTGCGTCACGTACGGCTCTCCGACTCGATGGTCCCGACGTGCGCGAGCGACTTCTCGGGCTTTCGCCCGACGACGGGCCTTCCGGGCGACGCTTCGAAGACGGTGGCCCTAGGCCTGCCCGCCGCCAACTCGTCAACAAGGTCTGTTTGCATTGAAGAAGCCGCTCACCCTCTATAATTTCGGCCGAAACCCTGACGGAGACTGTGACATGTCGAATTTTCTTGAGCGAGACCTCGAACCTGCGATCACCGCCGTCGCGCCGCCTGCGGCCGTCGTGCTGGTGGGCCTGCGCGCCAGCGGGAAGGAGTCGCTCGTGCGCCACATCCTCAAGAAACTCGACGAACCGTGCGTCTTCTACGCGTGCACTACTCCCGCCGACCTCGATCGGCTCTGGTTCGAGAACCGCGAGGCGGTCGAGGCGTTTCTGCTTCAGGCCCCGATCATCGTCATCGAGGACGCGCATTTGGCACCCGACATCCGCCTTACGCTCAGCCACCTCGTGAACGTCAATGAAACGCTCGAAAAGCCTTCGCGCATCTTCGTCACCGCTTCCACGTCTCTGGCGCTTGCCAAGGGGGTTCGGACTCCGGCTGAAAAGCTCATTGTCGAGCAGCAGCTGTGGCCCTTCTCGACCGCCGAACTTGCGCGCAACCGCTCGAAGGATTTCGTCCAAGCGAATCTTTCGAACCTTCTCGTCTACGGGTCGCTTCCTCCCGTCGTCGAAGATTTCGAGCACGCCGCCGACTTCCTCGTCGACTACGTCGACTACCGGATGTTCAGGGATCTCTACAACCTTCTGGTGATTCGCAACCGAAAAGGCCTCAAGTCCCTCCTCGATCTCCTTGCTCGCAGGATCGGTACCGAGGTCGACGACGGGGAATTGAGCCGCGAGTCGGGCCTGTGCCTTGAAACCGTTCGACGCTACCTTCAGCTCCTGGAGCTCGTCTACGTCATCAAGATCGTTCCGACCTATTCTCAGGGACTGCGCCGTCCGCCCATCGATCGTAAGAAGATTTACTTCACGGACCTCGGGATTCGAAACGCCCTGATCCGCGATTTTTCGCCCTTCGCGGAGCGCGCCAACGCCGCGGGCCTCTGGGAGAATTTCGTCGTGATGGAACGCGTGAAGCTTCACAACACGCTCCGCGATGCGAAGAAGCTCTTCTTGATCCGTCCGCAGTGGTCCGACCCGCGCGAGTCGGACTTCATCGAGCTTGAGGGCGAGGATGCCGTGGCGTTCGCGTGCCGCCTCACCCGAGAGAAGGCGGAGGAACACCCGACGGCCCTCACGGCCTATCCCGAGATCCCGATCCGCGTCTTTACGCCCGAAACCTACACGGACGACGTCGAGGGCTGATGTAGATGCGAGAGGAGAGCTTCGACCGCCCTCCTCTTTCGCTCGGGTCCTCCCTCTTCCTTTCTCTTCCTACCGGCCGCGGTCACACGCTACGGCTTCTCCTCACGCTCTCGGCTATGGCATCGAGTCGCGCGGCGATCGACGCAAAGTCGCCCGTCAGATCGAGCGTCACCACCGAGAGCTCGTGCCCGGCGGAACGAAACGCCGTGTCGGGCACGCTTTCATTCTCCGTCTTCGCGTAGATGAGCATCCCCGCCGTTTCCTTTCCCGGATAGGCGGCCGCGATGTTGGTGACGTAGGCGTTGATCTGGTAGAGATGGTCCGATCGGATCTTCTGCTTTTCGAAGCGCGAATCGGAAAGCACGCGCTTGTAGAACTTGGCGTCCACGACGAGCACCCTCTCCGGACCCGTCAGGACAAGGTCCGCAAACATGCCGGGGATGATCGCGCTCGTCGGGGCGCCCGACGACGTATCCCAACGGATCGCCCTGCCGGAGGGGCGCAGATCGGGGTGTTGCACGGCGAAGTAGCCGCGCAGGAAGCGCTCGAAAAGTGCCGAATTATTCTCGTCTTGGATCCAGGCGTCGAGCTTGCGCACGCCCTCCTCTTCGGTGAGCAACGCTCGCTCCGCGACGAGCCGACAGACGTTGAGAAGCAACCCGTACGTCTCGGTTTGTCCCCCGATCTGCAACTGCGACCACCGAACGGTTGAAAGATCGATCGACGCCACGCCATCGAAGGCGGCAAGCGTCTTTTTGAGATTCGCCCTCAGGTCCTTGCGAACTACGAGATTCCAAGCGAGCTTTTCGGCCGTCGACTTGAGGATGCGGTTCAGCGTGTTGTCGGGCGTGAGCTGGTCGTAGGTACAGGCAATCAGGCGGCGTTTGTGCATGCGGTGACGCATCGAGTCAGCAAGCCGAATCGTACCGCGCACGGTCCGAAGGTCCTCGTCGAACGGGCGGTAGTCGCGGTGGAGGCCCCGCTTCACGAGGCCCGCGAGGCCGAGCTCCAGGATCTGCGCGAGGAGATCCTCCGCGTGCTCGAAGGGTTCACACTCCACCCGCTCTCTTCCACGATGCCGCAGCGCCCGATAGGCGTAGGCGAGCATGTGGTAGATGTTCCGGATGACGATGCCGTTTGAAGCGATCATCGGCTTTGTCACCAAGGAGAACCGACAAGAGCCGTCAGGCGGTCGGTCCAGTGAGCGAGCTTCGCTTCATCGTCGTACCAGTACTCTTCGAGAAGCGGCAGAAGCTCGTAGTCGATGAGGTTCGCAAACCAGGTATCGAACGCTTCGAGGTCGATCGCGACGTACTCGGAGTCGGACGTCTTCAAGGGCGCGCCCGCCAAGAAGCTGTGCCCGACCTCAAAACCCTTCCCGAGCGTGGGGTCATTGCGGATCTCGTCGTTGAGACTCACGATCGCCCCGACGAGGCGCTTGAAGCGCTCGCAGCGTTCGGAACGGGCAGAGGTTTCGAGACCGCCCTCCTCGGCTTGCGCCTTTTGAGAAGCTTCAGGAGCTTCAGCTGCTTCGGCGAGCGCAATCGCTTGCTTCACGCGGTCGGCGTACTGCCGGAAACCGTCGGATTTGAACGCCGGTCGAACCGTGAAGAACCCGAAACGACGCCGCAGAGCGTAGTCGATGATCGCAATCGACCGGTCCGCCGTATTCATCATCCCGATGATGTAGAGGTTCTCCGGGACCGTGAAGGCTTCGCCCCCGGAAGCGAGCTGCAGGGCTTCGCCGCGGTGATCGGCCTCGATCAGCATCAACGCTTCGCCGAGAATCTTGCTCAGGTTGCCGCGGTTGATCTCGTCGATGATGAAGAAATACGGCTTCCCGGGATCCGCCGCCGCACGACGACAGAATTCCGCAAAAACGCCGTCTCGTCCGACGAACCCTTCTCCGTCGGGCTTGAAGCCCCATACGAAGTCTTCGTACGAGTAGCTCTGATGGAATTGAACGCAGCGGATTCGCGTGTCGTCCTTTTCGCCCGCGAGCGCCCACGCGAGTCGCTTCGCGGCGTAGGTCTTGCCGACCCCGGGCGGGCCTTGAAGAATGACGTTCTTCTTGTGAAGAAGCAGCCCCTTCAGCTTCCGAAGATCGTCCTCCGACATCCAAACCTCGTGCAGGAAGTCTGCTTCGCCGTAAGGGATGCACGGAGCGCACGGGGCGGTGGCGGGCGCGGGGAGGACGGGATCGTTGGCCTCATTCGGCGCGATCAGGCGTACGATGGCAGCGTACTCGTCGGGCGTGATGGGAAGGAAGGTGCCTTGTGCCTCCATACCCTTCAATGACTTGACCGCAATCTCCTTAAGTTTTTGATGTTCGATCGGGCATTCGAGTATCTTCAGCAGTTTGAAATGGATGGCTTTCCCGTCCTGCGCTCTTGACACGACTGCAACCGCAGTCAAGCCTCCAGCGCGCTTTTTGCGGCAGAGCACGACGTCGCCGGGGCGAGCGCTACGGTAATGCTTCTGCCCGCTACGCGGATCCCCGTTCAACTTGGTGAGCGACAGCTGAAATTCTTCGCCGATTTTGTAATCTTCGTAATTCCACTCCTTGGTGTTGGCGCTGAGCAGCCAGTAGCGACCGTCAGCGCGAGGCGCAGAAAGCCAGGCGGGAAGTTCAACGTTCGAATTCTCGGGAGACGGCTCGTCCAAGCGAACTGGATCGCCGGCATCGGCCGCCCAATCGGTCGCGTCGAGCGCGGCCGCGAGTTCGGGGCGCAGGCGCCAAAAGAAGCCCCCCGGCACGTTGCCGTCGGTCTTCGGATCGACATCGCGTCCGAGGAAAGGCACGGCCCAGTACTTCGGACCGTCCACGCCCGAAAGCTCGGGGATGCGGCGAGCTTCGCGCACGTGACGGCCGAGCTCTTGGCCCGCCGTGTTGTAGAAATTCGGTTCTTCCCCGTAGGCCTTCGCGAGCTGCGTGCACGTAGCGGTGCCGCCGAACGCCCTCAAGCGCACGAGGAGCGTGCGAACGTTCGGCGTCGCGATTTTCGGATCGGCAAGAAGAGCCGCCCAGTCGCGCTCGGAGAGCCCCGGGTCGAAGTCGCCGTAGGGGCAATCTGGCGCCAGCGGTCGTAGTCCTTCCAAAGACGACGACAAAAGTCGAAGATGTCTTCCTTCCCGTCGTAGGCGGCCATGAGCTTCTTCACGGCCTCCGCGTGCGTCGCCTTGCGGGTGAGGCCCGTGACGCCGCGCAGGTAGTTGTCGCCGTAGATGCACGGGAACACCGGGTTTTCGCGGTCCTGGTAGAGAAACGCGACCTTCCATTTGAGAAGCGACGACAGCTCCACCGCCTCGACGGCATCGATATCCCCGAGCTCGGCCGCCCTGACGGTCGCAAGGATGCGCGCATGAATACGAGCGTAGGCCTCCTCGGGCGTCTCTCCGAGGTCCTCCTTCCACTCGTAACGTTCCGAGGGAGATGCGGGATCCTTACGCTCGAAAATGCCGAACTTGATCGCGGTGCCACCCTTGATGCTCCCGAGGTCGGCGAGCTTGAACTCAAGCCAATACGTGAAGCTCTCTTGGCTTCTGCACCGGATGTAGTCGGAGAGCGTCATCGACGCCAGGCGCTCGCGCGGCCAGGCCTGCAAAAATTCGTCCCAGAGTCGATGGCGGTAGAGGGCTTCGTCGGTCATGCAGAGTTTTTGGAGAAAGCGCGGTTGCAGGGCTTGAGGCGCAGTCGGCCTCGTGGGGACATTTTGCCTCAAGCGGAAGGCCGCCATCGCGCCGAAGGAGAACGGGCGGAAGCGGGCCCCGATGCGCACGCGCGCATGGCCCCCTGACGAATGGACGGTACGCGTCGTAACGCCGAAAAATTGACTGCAATACGCGGGGCCGACACAAACGGTCGACCTCCGGACGCCGTCCCCGACGTGTTGCGTCGGAGTGCGCTCCCGCAACAATCCGCCGCACCGAGGCCCGTCCGTGCATTGCGCCACATCAACGGCTCGGATTCGCTTGTCGGCGCGAAATTCCCTTCGACATCAGGGCTCAATTGGAATGACGGTATGGAGGTGACCTACGCCCCCAATACGTCTCAATCCCTTCGAAATCAGGGCTCAATTGGAATACGAAGCCGACAACAACGTTCTTCGGATCCTTGAGTCTCAATCCCTTCGAAATCAGGGCTCAATTGGAATAGCAGGTTTCCCGGGAACGGCTGTCTCCGTAGCCGAAGCAGGCACGTATTCGGATGCGTGAGTTCAGTTTCGGAGATGACATTTTCCTTTGATACAAGTCAAAGGAAACCAAGGAGGCAGACGGTGTTCAGCCGTTTCGACATCCTTGCTTTGCGACGACCTCGTGTCGCCCAATGCGTCGTCGAAAGCAGGGAAAGCATAGCACAACGAGTGCGCTCGGAGTCCGGGACTGCTGAGGCCCGCCCTCCTCCGCTCCTGGAGCGGACCTGACCGTTCGGCTCCCTACCCGATATTCCCCCCGATCGGGAGCGCGTCATGGGACCGCAAGGACGCGGACGCCGGGAAAGGCTGAGGGTGGAAATTTCCGCCCTCGTGAGGTTTGAAGTTCTTTCACCTTCGGCAGAAACCGGCTCGGCTTCTCGGAAGCTGCGTTTTGCCGTTACCGTCAGTGTTTTCAAGCCTTAATAAGCAAGACGAATCATCGGCTCGTAAGGTAAGTACAGAGCACAGTACTCGTCCAAGCTCAGGCCGAACACGGCTCGAATAAAATCCTCGCACTCCACAATTTGTTCTCTTTGGCGCTTAACCCAGTCGATTTCCAGCCAGCTCGTCACGTAGTCGGGATCGATCCCCGTACTCCATTTGTGTGCCTCGACGGCTTCCTCGTAGGTCAAGATGCCACGGCAGCCGTTTTCAAGGAACTTGCGGTAGGGGTCGGCATACCAGTCCGTTTCGCCCGCCGCATCGGCCTCCCACTCCGACCGACTGCCATAGGCGTCCAGCATGCGCTCGTCGAGCGTGCGATTGTCTTCCTCGTCGTACGGATCTTCGTCATCCGGGTCGTCAAGTTCTGTCATCGGGCTTCTCCAGGTTGCTCTTCGCAGATTTCGTCGGCTCGGGCCCTTCGGGGCGTCACGCTCGGAGATCCGTCCACCGACAAAATTCAACCTACCACGATCGCCGGGAGGACCTCGCGGCCCTCTGCGGGTCGCAAGTCGGGCGGTCCGCCCTTCCCGTTTGCGTCGCGCCTCGCCACGTTCTCGGGACCCCCGGAATGCCGAATCCCCTCCCGTTCGGGAGCGGATAGGCAATCGGGCGGAACCTCATCCGCCCGATTGTCGTATCACGTCTTACTTCGCTTTCGGCAGGAACCGACTCGGCTTCCCCGAAGCGCTGAAGAAGAGTCGCTGGCTCGCGCGCGACGCCGACACGTAAAAGAGCGCCTTTTCGAGTCGCTCGTGGTGACGGCGAGCGGGTGCGTCCGCGCCCTTCGGAGCAGGAAGCGGGAAGACGCCCTCGTTCATGCCCGCAACGAAGACCGCCTTGAATTCGAGGCCTTTGACGCGGTGCATCGTGGCCGTGCGAAGACCGGGAAGCTCGGGGTCGTCCGCGCTTTCGGCCTTGAGCGAGCACACCTGAATCCCTCGATTCCGAAGGGCCTCTTCGTAGCGAGCGACGTCGCTACGGGTACGAAGAACGACGCACATTTCGGAGTAGTCCAAGGGCGCCTTCGGGTCGTGAGCGAGCGCCTTCGCCCGATCGGCGATCCAATCGCACTCCGCATCGAACGAATCCGCCGCAAAGACTTCCGGCGCCGCCCCGTGACGAAGCGACGCGTAGCCCGTCTTCTCGGCCGTACCGCCTTCCATGTCGTCGACCGCACCGCGCGCGTAGACCGACTCGGCGGTCTTGCGGATTTCGTCCGTCGTACGGTAGTTGACGCGGAGCTTTTTCGATCGACCGCGAATCTGAATGCCGCAACTCGAAAACGCGACGGGCTTCACGTAGATGCGCTGGTGCGGGTCGCCCACGAGGAAGAGATCCCCTTCGATGGGGGTTTCGAGCTTCGAGACGTCGAGCGCGAGCGCACGCAAAAGCTTCAGCATGTCGGGCTTGAAGTCCTGGATTTCGTCGGCGATCACGGCGCGATAGAGCCCCGAGGGGTGCGCTTCGCGAATCACACGCTCCGCAAAGTCGCAGGCGTCTTCGACGGTCATAAGGTCGCGCAGCTGAAGCTGCGCGCGCATTTCTTCAAAGACGGGCCAGATGTCGCGACGTTGTGCGCGCGAGAGCGCCTGACCGCGCCCGGCTCGCGGCGCCTGGAAGTAGTCGCGCGAACTCATGCAGTGGTTCGGGAGCACCACCTCTTCCCATTCGCTTCGGTAGAAGCTTTCGGGCAAATCGATCGAAGCGGGACGCCGTTCGAGGGCCGCTTCCCAGCAGAGTTCGTACGGAGACCCCGGCGCGCCCGGATACGCGACCTCGCGCCCGCCCCCGTTCTGACGCACGAAGGTCGCGAGCCACGCGTCGATGTTGACCACCTGAATGCGGTTCGCCTCGATCTTCGAGCAGAGGGTTTTGAGCTGTACCGCCAGGTCGAGCGCGAGGTTTTTCGTAAAGGTCGTAAAGAGCACCTTGTCCTTCGGCTTCCAGTCGGGGAGACGCACGAGGTGGCGCGCACGGTGCAGCGCCACGACGGTTTTCCCCGTACCCGCCCCGCCCGTCACGCGCACGGGACCGTACCAGGCCTTTTCCACGATTTCGCGCTGCGAGGGGTGAAGGAAGACGCGCCACTCTTCGAGCGGTCGATCGAGAATGTCCCGGAGTTCCTCGTCGCTCGCCACGACATGGAAGTGCGAGGGGTCGAGCCCCGTCGGGGTGTCGGGGGCCGTGCGGGCAAATTCCGCGCGGCGGGTGCGACGGGCGGCTTCGCCGTAGGCCTCAAGTACGCTCTCGCGCGCTTCGCCCTGCAAAAGCCACGTGAGCGCTTCGAAAACGGGCTGCGGGAAATGCGTGCGGCAGGCCTCGAACTCCTCCGCGCTCGTGAGGGACCGCAGGTCCGCAAGCAGCTCGTCGGGAAGACCCAACTCCATCAAGTCCGCATCGGTGAGCGAGGCAAAGAGCGGCGCGGGAACGGTTTCCTTCGAAGCTTTCGATTCGCCCGCTTCCGACGTCGACCCCGCACGGCCGTCGTCCGTCGACGCTTTGCCGTCGGTCTCGGCATCGGTGTGTTGGACCTTTTCGACGGGCTCTTCCACGGCTTCGGGCGCAACGCGAGGCACGCTCGCGTCGGGCGCCGGCACCACGGTCGAGGCGGCCGCCCCCGGAAGATTCGCGTAATAGACCTGGAGGTCCCCCGTATGGGGATTCACCTCGCAGCGGTGCGAGTCCGCCCAGTTGGCGGCCGACGCTTCATCCCCCGCCCAGAGGAGCACCACCAGGTCGCCAAAGACCTTGAGAACGACGGTGAGGTCGGGGCTCAGGACGATCCGCTCGTAGACGGAAGCGCCCGGGAGCGTCAGACGCGGGTACTCCACCCCGCGCCGAAAGCGCATCACGAATTGGGAGAAGATCTGCTTGGGCTTCCCCGTCAGGCGCGCGCTCGCCGTCAGCACTTCGCGGCTCAAAACGAGGTGACGCTCCTTGAGGGGCGTCGCGGGAGCGTCGCCCTCCTTGGCTTTTTTGGTCGTCTTCCCTGCCTTGGGGGTCTTGGCCTTCGTCGTACGCGTACGCTTCGGAGCGGCCTTCGCCTTCTCGGTTGCGGTTTCGGGTGTCGTTTCTTCCGCGGTCTTCGTTTCTTCGTCGTTCGTCGTCATCAGCGGTCTCTCTCAAATCTCAAATCGTTTGTTCGGTCTTCAATCGGTCTTCTTCCGTTACGCGATCGGAAGCCCCGGGTGCGCAAGCAGGCGTTCGAGCACCTCCTCGACGGGGGCCGAACCGTTCACGCATCGGATGCCCGCCGTGCGGTGTTCGAGGGGTGCGTCCGCACCTTCGAGCACCACCGCAAGCGCGGCCTCCTTCCAGTAAAGCTCCGCCGTCGCGAACACTTCGCCGCGGGCGGGATCCACGAGGTCGACGCCCGCGTCGTTTTCGTCGATCGCAACGCCCGCCTTTTGAAGGGCTTGCGCGAGGGGCAGAAGCTCTTCGGGGAGAAGTTCCGATACCGACGCCCAGGCGGCTGCATTCGCGCCGTTCGCATCGGTCGCACCCGCATCGGTCGCCTTGGCGTCCTCGGCGGAAGCGACCGTCGGGGTTGCGTTCGCCGCCCGTTCGCGCGCTTCCCGGAGTCGATCGAACGCCTGCGCCCAGGGCGACACGGCGCTAAGCCGCTCGAAGACGCTTGCTCCCGTCTCGTCGCGCGTTTCGGGAAGGGTCGGCATGAGAACGAGTTCGTTCGTAAACTGCAGCGACGCGGCCTCCGACCAGAAGGCGCGCATGCTCGCTTCCAAGGGGGCCGAAACGCGGGTGTTCAAAATCCCCTTCAGGGCTTCACCCTCGGCAAAGAGAATCGCGGCGTTGAGGCCGGTCGAACAACGGTATTCGCGGCGCAAGGGCGTATCGGCAGGCGTTTCGAGCGGCCCTTCGAGCCAGACCTCGCCCGGTTCGATCGCCTTCGCGTCGACGAGCAACGCCGTCGCATGCTGCGCGCGCACCCCGAGCTTTGCCCCGAGTTGCGCTTGAATCCCGAAGATCCCCGCAAAGGCAGCGGCGAGCGCACAGCCTTCGGCCTCCTCGGGGTTCGAGAGCCAGACGAGGAGTCGACCGAACGATTCGACGTTGAGAATCCAACGCTTCACCACCGTGTCCCACTCCGGAGGCTCCGTCCCGGTGAGCCCCTTGACGGCCGTACGCCACTGCGGATAAATCGGAGCGGGCGGCGCCGCCCGAACCAAGGGGGGAAGCCCCCGGTGATCGATCTCGGTCCCGTCCGCCTCGGCACGCGCCGTCACGTCGTCCCAATAGAGGGTCCAGCAGCGCATGCCTTGGTTGAGAATGCTCTGACGCTTCGCACAGTCGTCGGCCAGGATGTCGCTGTGGTAGGTCCAGCCGTCCGTAAAGACCGCCATCGTCCGGTCGGGCCGACGTTCGCTTTCGCGCAAGGGGCGGAAGACGAAGTCGGGACGCGAGGGGCGTTCGCCCTTCATGTCTTCCTGAAGTTCGAGTCGCCAAAGAAGTCCCGAGCGCATCTGCACGAGGTAGTGGAAAAGGCCCGCGCCGGTGGGAATGCGCTTCACGCATTCGACTTCCGCGGCCTTGCGAAGCGCCACGACGAAGTTGCGCTCGAGGATGCTCTCCATGGGGTCGACGCCCCCCGTCGTGTCGATCGAACCCGGCTTGAGGTCTTTGGCTTTCGCGAGGATGTCGGTCACGATTTCGATCGCGCAGGCGCGCGAAATCTCGCGCCGCTGCGACGAATCCCCGTGCGCGTAGACGCAGCGGTAGCAGCCGTCCGAATCGGGATCTTCGCCGCACGGGCAGTCGGTGAGTGCAGTGAGCGCCGTGCGGAAGACTTCGATCATGTTCTTTTCGTCGGCAAGAAGCTCCTTCAGGTAGCCCGTGCCGCCCGGCACCGTGTCGTAGACCACGATGTAGTGGACGCGCTTGCGCCCGCCTTCCGCGGGCTCGACCATGGGCATCACCCGGAGGTGATCGACCGAGCCGTGGAAGTAGCGCCGCAACCCCAGACGCAGGGCGGCGACGAGCGACGCCGTCACGGTCGCGGGGGTGTGGGTTTCGGTGAGGATCCCCTGAGGGACGCGAACGCGCAGGATTTCGCTCTTGAAGGAGCGCGAGAGGACAAGCCCTTCGATCCAGTCTTCCTTCGAGGGGTCTTTCGTCACGGGGCACGAAAAGTCGTGTTGCTCGCGCCCGTACGAATATTCCTTCCCCTGCGCGTTGCGGCGCACTTCTTTTTTCACGCGACCGCAGTGCTTGCAGACGGCAAAGCCCGGGGCGTCGAGCGACTGCGATGCGACTTCGAAGGGCTCCGACATCCCCGTGCCGCTCTTACCGAAATTGAAGTCGCGGAAGGTGGCGGACGGGACGTATTCGAACCCGAACCCGTTGCTTTCGGGCAGCACGAAACTCCGACGCTCCACGCGCGGATCGATGTCGACCAACTTCATGCGACTCTGATCGACGTGCACGCGGTCTTCTCGGTCGTCCGAAATGCGATCGCTCTTGATGTCGGCGTAGGCGTAGACGTTGCGAAGCTGAAGCACGGGACGACGCTGCCCCACTTCCTGCCAGGCGGGTGCGCCGCAGCGCGGGCACGCCGACCCCGTCTCTTCCGGTCGATCGATCGCGGAATGGTTGCAGACGGGACAGAACCGCCACCACGCGACCTTGTCGTCCGCGAGGTCGACCTGGTCGATGTGAAGGACGAATTCGTTCGCGTAGTAGCTGTTTCCGGGCGCGAGCTCGAAAAGACCCGTCGACGCCGCACGGCGGAAGTTGAAGCGCTTGTAGACGCCGTCCTTCTTTTTGCGGGTCTTCTTGGCGGCAGATTCGGGAGCGGCCGTTTCCTTGGTCTCAACCTTTTCGGCGGCTTCAGACTTGTCGGATTTATCGGCCTTCTCGCCCTTCTCGGAAGCGGAATCGGGAAGGTCGAGCCCCTCCAACGTGTCGTTTCCGTCCTCGGCGGCGCTTGCGCGTTCGGCGGCAAGCACCGCTTCGCGGCCCGTGTGGTCGGGCGCACGTCGATCGCGAATTTGCATGACGAGCCCGTCCAACCCGATCCCCTCTTCGGGGAAGGCATAGTTCGGCAGAATCCCCTCGTCCGTGAGAACGTTCAAGGTCTTTTTCGTACGGAATTCGTCGCGGCAGAGCGTCTGGAGCGCATCGATATTGAGCTGGAGCTCTTCGATCGTGCGCTGCGTGTGTTCGTCGATCGGCCCCTTCTTGAGGCGCTGAAGGGTCGACTTGTAGCCGTCGCGCTTCTTTTCGTAGGAGGTCCGCTCGGCCACGAGCCGCTTCAACTTTCCGAGAAGGCGCGTCTTGACGGACGGCGTATCCTCCGACGTATCGATCAGGAACCCCAACAGGCGCCGGCGCTCTTCGGGCGTGAAGATCGTCCGATCGGTGCCGGGCACAACGAAGAGCCCCGCGAAGTCGGCCAAAAGCCCCTCCGCGTTTTCCTTTACGAAGTCGAGCAACCCGAAGGGGAACTGCGCGGAGGTGTACCCCGCGTCTTTCGCCGCTTCGAATTTGCGAAGGACCTCCCCGATTTCGTCGGGAACAGAAGCGCCGTCCACCGCTCCCATCCAGCGCGTGATCGCAAAGGCAAAGAGCTGACGTTCGAGGACCGCAGGGGCGTGCAGGAAGACGCCCGGCGGATTCACCTCGGCTTCGAGCATCTCCTCGGGATCGGCCCAGAAGTACTGCGCGTGAAGGCTCGTGTCGCAGATCGTCATCGCAAGGGCATTGCCGTCGCGGCGCCCCGCTCGACCGATACGCTGCACGTAGTTCGCGGGCCCCGGGGGCATGGAGGACAAAAGCACCGTACTCAGGTCCCCGATGTCGATACCCATTTCGAGGGTCGGGGTCGCGCAGAGAAGATTCACGTCCCAGGGTTCCCGCCCGTCGATGAAGCTACTTTCAATGCGACCGCGCTCTTTGTGGTCGAGATTCCCCGTGTGCTCGCGCGCCGTGACGCGCAACGGGGTCCCGCGGTACGTGGCGTTGTCGGGGGCGATCGTTTCGATCGCGTGTTCCTTTGACATACACCCTTGCGAGAGGCAGGGCATGGTGCGCCACGCGTCGGCGCGCGCGGCGTCGATCACGTGCGAGCGACCGCAACGCGGACACACGGCGCGCTTCAGGGCGCGCGTCACGCTCCAAGAGCGCGGCGTCATGAGGTAGACCGGAATCGACCCCGCCTTCTCCGACATGGAAAGGCTCGTGAGCGCCCCCGCGTCGGTCAAGGCCGAAAGAAGCGTCGTGTAGATTTCTTCCCGGGCCGCAACGACGTCGAGCCCGTCCCCGAAACACTTCGTGAGCCAGAGCGTGTACCAGTTTTCCTTTCTCGAGTCCTTCGGAAGCACGGCGTCGAAGTACGGCAGCGCCTGAGCCGCGGGATTGCGAAGGACCAAGGGAGCGGGCGGACGGAAGTTCGGCCCGTAGGTGGGAAGGTAGCGGCTCATCGCGAACCAGAACTGATCCCCCGACACGACGAAGCGCCGGAAGTCGTCCCGCCCTTCGGAGCCGTGGGAAAGTCGCATGTCGAAGGCCCCGCGCAGCTTCTCGTGCATCAAGAACCCTTCGACGAAAAGCAGGAACTGCTCGATCGGCACGTCCCGCAGCCCTCCGACCGTTTCGGAGAGCGTCCGGAAAAGCTTGTCCGCGGCGCTTTCGATGCAGTACGTATCGGGCGAGATCGTGCCGATTCCGAGCGCCTCGACCGTACGGCCCGAGTGCACGCGCATCGTCATTTCCACGAACGCCTCCCACCGCAGGCGCTGTGCGACGTCGCGGTAGAGGTACGCCCAGGGGGTGGATTTGCCCTCGTCGTTCTTCAGGTCCGGAATGCGTGCGAGCAGGTTTTCGAGCGCAACCGTCGGGTCCTTGGTCTTTCCGTGATTGTCCTGGTAGTACTGCGCGATGCCCGAGCGGAATTCCGTCCAGGGACGGCGCCAGAGCATGCCCGAGGGGATGAAAGTCGAGACGAAACGCGCGACCGCGATCCGTTCGGCCGCTTCTTGCAGTGCGGCCGAGGGGGAGGTCTTCAGAGCGCTCACGGCGCCCGTGCGCTCCAACCAAAAGTCGCCGATCGTGGCGAGAAAGCTTTCGAAGTCGAGCTTCCCGCCTTCCGGATCGCGCATGAGGCCCGCCACCGCCTGACGCAAAGCGAACATGTAGCTGCGCGCTTCCATGAAGCCCGCGCGGTGCGCCGCGTCCTGAACGGAGTCGGTGAAGTTGATGAGCTTGTGGTCGTCGTTCGCGTCGCTCGAATGGAGGTGCCCGGTCACGGCCGAGGAGAGCGTCACGGAGCGCGCACCCAAAATGCGCATGGAGTTGAGCGACCCGCAGAGGGCGCAGCTCGTCTGCAGACGCACGTAGCGCCCGTCTTCGTTCGAGCCGCTCGTATGAATCTTCGGAACGCGCACGATGATCGGGTCGTGCTCGGTTTGGCAGACGGGACAGTGGCGGTCGTAGACCGCGTCGGGGTTCGTGTCGTGCACCCAGGTGAGGGTCGAATGCTTCGTGCAAAGCCGCATGAGTTCGCCCGGACGCTCGGCACGCGCCTTTTGGAATTCGTCCTTCACCACGGGGTAAAGAAGCTTCGCGTTCGGGTCCTTGCGCGAGAACCACGCGCGGTAGAACCCCCGGGCGCCGCCCGTGAGGGAGCCGTCCGCCACGACCGCACCCCAGGCGGTCGCGTTGCAGGCGCGACACGTCACTAGCGGGAGCGCCAGGGGCCGCTCGGTCTTGACGTCCGCCATCGGAATGAGTTTCGGTTCCGCTTCGACCGTCGCGAGCATGTTCGCCAATTCACGCACCCAGAGCTGCACCCGCACCGTGAGGAAGGGAACGAGCTTGCCGTCCGAGCGCTCAGTGCGCGCCATCGATACGAGCGCGACGAAGCTCCGGATCATGAGCATCGTTTCTTCGACCGTTAGCGCCCGGAAGGCGGGCACGTCATGGCGCCAGCTTTCGGCCAGGGTTTCGAGGTGAACGATGCCGTTGGCTTCCGACATCAGACGACGGAACGCCGGATGGTGCGGAAGCATCCGCCCCAACATGAGAGCGGCTTCCCTCCAATCGTCGACCTCGCCCGGGCGCAGACGCACGATCTGCCCCAACCACGTGCGGATCGAATCCGCAAGGAAGATTTCGACGGAATTCGAGGCTCCCTTCGTTGCCAGGCGCTTCGCTTCGAAGGTCGAAGGCCAGTCGCCCGCCCACTGCGGTTCGCCGAAACTCTCGAGATACTCTTCGGTGCCGAGACGATCTTCCGTAACGACGCTCTCAACGGACGAGAAGTCGGCGCCGAACACGTCCGACGCGTACGCTTGCAAGCGCTCCAACCCGTCGCCGCCCCCGAGCGTCGCGGACGTGCCGACGCAGGCCAGGCCCTCGCCCAAGTCGAGTCGGTCGCGAAGGCGTCGCACGAGACACGCGAGGTCCGTCCCCTGGGCGCCGTCGAACGTGTGGAGTTCGTCGACGACGAGGTAGCGAAGCGAGCGCCCCGAGGTCTTTTCCCAGAGCGACCTATCCTCCTCTCTCAGAAGGAGGTAGTCGAGCATCTTGTAGTTCGTGAGGAGAATATCGGGCGGATTGCGCCGGAGCGTGTCGCGGTCCGTGATGGAGGAGCACTCACCCATCGTTCTCGACTCGAACCCGGGCGCGCCCGTGTAAAGACCCACCGTGATTTGAGGGCCCTCGACCTTTTTCACCGCGTCGCAGAGTTCCGCGAAGCGCTTCGCCTGGTCGGTCGCGAGCGCGTTCATGGGATAGATGACGAGGGCCTTGATCCCTTCGATCCCGTCCTTTTTCATCCGCAGCACGGCGTCGAGAATCGGGAGCATGAAGCACTCCGTCTTCCCCGAGCCCGTCCCCGTCGCGACGATGGTCGACTTGGGATTCGGATAAAGGAGCCGCTCGAAGGCGCGCGCCTGATGGCGGTGCGGCTCGAAATTCTCCAGAACGCGCAGCTCCCCCGCAAATTCCGGAAGAAACTCGGGGAGCTTTGCGTCGCACTTGCGGAAGGGGCGCCGGATTTCAAGCCACGGGCCCTTGACGAGGTTTTCGCTCTTATCGAGAAACGCTTCGACGATCGACTGCCCGTTCGGGCGGAAAGCGGTCGTCGCGATGGGAAATTCGTTCTTGACGAAGGAACGTATACCTTCTTCGATGTCACGGGAAGTGAGGGTCGGGAGCATGTTCGGGCGTCCGGTGGTCGGTTGAGCCGCAACGCTCGGACCGAATTTGTTCGGTCCGAGCGGGCTTTATGAATGGGAAGGATAGCGAATCCCGAGCGTCGGGGTCGGGGCGACTGGTTGACTCTCGGGATTCGGCCAGGGCGGTTTTTCAGCTTTCCCTTTCCTTGAGGGCGAAGCGGGCACGTTCCGCGGGTTCAAGGGGGATCAAAAGAGCGTTCCTTGGACGGGCTCCTCCTTCGCCTCCTGCTCCGACAGGGCGGCCGCAACGGTCTCGGCCTTCTTTTTCGTCGATTTCGCTTTCGAGGTCGACTTGGAGGCGGACTTCGCTTTGTCCTTCCCCTTCGAAGCCTTGGTTGTCTTGGAGGCCTTTTCAACCTTGGCATCCTCTTCGGACGAGGATTCGGGTTGAGCCGAAGGTTCGGGCGTATAGGCCTGAAGCACGGCCGCGTCGACCGTACCGTACTTCTCTTCGAAGTAAGCCCAGGCAATCCGGTAATCCGCTTCGCGGTCGACCTTGAAGAAAGGCGCCTCGTAGCGGATCGTGCGCTCGACGGGTTCGTCCGTGAGCGACGCGTCGAGGAAGGTTTTCGTCACGAACTCACCTTCCTTCATATCGTGTACGTCTTCGAAGCCGAGCCCTCGCGCATCGACGGGTTTGAGGTTCTTCGCGTAGTAAATCCCGTCCTTTGCG
The DNA here is from genome assembly GCF_003609995.1 of Sutterella megalosphaeroides. NCBI lineage: Bacteria > Pseudomonadati > Pseudomonadota > Betaproteobacteria > Burkholderiales > Sutterellaceae > Sutterella > Sutterella megalosphaeroides. The sequence goes on along the minus strand of NZ_AP018786.1, from coordinate 1,482,141 downwards.
TCCGAAGCACGCGCCTTGCGGGGAAGCCCCACGCCGCGCAGACCGTTCCCGTTGGGTGTGAACACAATTCGCCCCTTCTGGTCGTACCACGTGTCGCGTTCATAGCCGCGCATCACCGCAAACTGCATACGATAGAGCGCGAGGAGCTCGTCGAGAGTCAATCCCATCACCTGAGCCGTCAGCACGTCGAGTTCGAGCAGAGCCTGACGACGCTCCAGGTCGTTGCGCAGACCGCATTCACGCTTGAGGTCAGACGTAAGGTTCGCCCAGAACGCATTCTCCACGCCCGGCCGGGTTTGTGTCCATTCGAGCGACGTGAAGGTTTCGCGGAAGTGATCTTGCCAAAGCTCGGAATAAGGATCCGTCAGGCAATTGAGCGCAAGGACGCGGGCGAATGCGGCATCTTGACGGGCCCCGTAATGAAGCAAAGGAAGTCCGCTCATGAGCGCCGGCAAGAGATGCCCCTTCCCCAACTGACGCACATATGCATCCATGGGCAACGAAACGAAACTCGAGGCGAGCGACAGCAGTTCCGTACGATCGGACGTCGACAACATATTCACCGTGTTAACACAGGCCACCCCGGGAGGGACAATGGCCCCCGTCAAGGTGCGCTCCGAATCCGTCCCCACCATCTCACGATAGGCCAATCGCCAATGTTCGTCGAAAGCAGTGTCCTTATCCGGGAACTTTTGCTGACGCCGAGCGTATTCGTCTTCATCACAGAGCCGTTCGTATTTCACGCGCGGCAGGTAGTCCATGGAAATGGCCGTAAGGTCGATCGGTGACCAGGCCTTATTACTGATACACGGGTTATCGGGCGACTTAAAGAAGGGATTTCCTAGATGAATGTGCGGTCCGTTGAGGATCGGTTCCGTCTCGGGCGTTCGGGTTTCAAGTTTGGGGAACTCGACAATCGTACCGTCCTTGCGAGACGTCGTTTCGTTCCACATATTGGAAATTGCATAGCTCTCACCCAGCGAGGAAATTCGCCGCCCGAGACAACCAAACTTTTCCAAGATCCTAAGCATCGATTCAGTGTGAATGGTCGGCAATACGGGTGCCTCCGGATCATCCGAAAAGACGCGTGCAATCTCTTTGAGCGTTTCGCCGTTGAGATGAAGGAGGCGCCCCTTGGCCCCCTTCAGGTTCCAATCACCCTTTGTCGTCTTCGTTCCTTCCTTGATCTCGGTGCCGAGATCCCGGAATGATTCGTCGATCGTCTTCGGGTGGTATACATTCATGATGGCCGTTGCATCAATGTCCGTCGTTGCCGGGCCATAAACCGCGACCAGATAGCTGGTGTGATTATTAACATCGGCAAACAGCTTCAATACGTTGTCAAATTGCGCCGCAAAATGCAAACGGGTATACGAAGCTTTTCGGAGACTCTTCCCGTTCGTCTCCGTAAAGTTCGTCGGCGGATGCAGGAAGCCCTGCACGCCCTCAGGCGCGGCATTGGCCCAACTCAGGGGCAAGAAGAGCTTGAAGAGATTGACTGCTCCCCCCTTGGCTTCGGGATAGATCGACGCCGACCCCAAGAAGTTTTGCGAACCTGCGCACTCTTCATATTCGCTGAGCCAGCGGTGCTCCAACTCCGGCAGACGTTCAAGAAGCGTACGGTTCGATTGGTCTTTTTCAAGGAGCATCGAGCGGATTGTCGACGAACTTTCCTGACGGAAGTAGACGTAGGGGAGATAGTCGCCCACCACAAGCCTCGAATTCCACTGAGGCCGCATCCACGGCGGATTCCCGAACGTGAGATCGAACCCGGCCTCCTTGTTCTCTTCGGGCAGGAAAACGTCCGCAAACTCCAGGGGCCAGTGGAAGAAGCGGTAGCGCTTCGCCACGTCGCAAGCGACGGCGAGAGCGGTGCCTTCCACGACGATACGGTCGACGTTCACGCGCCCGTAACCGTCCTCCGCAACACTTTCCTTTTTTTCACCCCAGAGACCCTGAGCGTACGAAGGCTCGTTCGTCCCGAGCACTTCGCTCGAAAGGATGTTCCCCATGTCGAACAAGAATTCCTCGCGCGTCGGGAAGATCTCGGCCTTCTCGATCGGCCAGAACCAGAGCGCGCACCAGTAGTCCATCGCCATCTTGAGGCGCAGCGCTTCGCCGCTCCCTGCCGTGCCGTCCCCGCGTATGGTCGCCAAGACGAGTGCATTCTTCTCCTCGTACGAGAGCTCTTTCCCAGTGCGCGGCGCCTTGTGACCGTAAATGTCGTACGGATCCGTCGTATCGGCACGGAGCTTGCGAAGCTTCTTTGCGAGCGAGTCCCAGAGCTTTTCGGCCTTGTCGGAGAGTGCGAGGAGCTCCACGAGCTCTTCTTCTTTGAAGCGCTTCGAGATGAATGCACGACGATTCTTCGAGAGCGTATCGAACTTCGCCCGGTAGATCGCCTTCACGTCCTTGTCGTCGTAGGCGGCCATGCCGGGGTCGGGCAGGAGGAACTGCCAGATCTGATTCGCCCCGAGGGTCTTCGAGCCGATGTCCACGGGCCCCTTCTCCCTCCACGCGCCGGAGCTCACGTCGTCCTTGGTGAAGACGCGCCGGCGGCAGCCGATCAAGGAGTTCCCCGACTTGAGCTGCAGGTTGAACCACGGCACGAACCGGTCCGAAGAAAGGGCGTTCAGCCACAAGGACACTTCGGCGAGCTCGACCGCGACGGGGTTCAAGTCGACGCCGAAGACGCAGTTGTCGGCCATGAACATCTTGACGCGCTGAAGTTCCGCCGAGTAGGTCTCTTGCGAGAGGCGCTCGTTCGCGGCTTTCTGGGCGTAATCCATGTAGAGAACCGCCAACTGGTTCACGGCTTCGTTCAAGAAGGCGGCCGACCCCATGGCCGGTTCGCAGATCTTGAGCGACAGGATCTTCTCCGCGCGCGCCTTGTCGTCGGGGAGCTTCTCGAGCACCGTCTTCACGTACTCGGCGATCGTGTACTTGACGACGCACTGCGTGAGGAGTTCGGGCGTGTAGTAGGAGGCGGACTTTTCGCGGTCGCGCCCCGTCAGGCGGTAGATGAAGGTTTCCTTCGGATAGACCTTCAACTTCTTTTCCCCTTCAGGGGTCGTGACGTAGACCTTTTCGTCGTCGTTGTAGTGATCGAGCTCGGACGCAGTCACGAAGTACCCCGCCTCGAATTGGTTCACGGCTTCGCCCGCGGGGTGCACCTCGTAGAGGTCTTCCTTCGCAAAGAACCCGCGGTAGGAAAGGAGCGCTTCGTAGACCGCCCCCAACTGGTTGATGCCGAGGTGCGCGTAGGAAATGCGCCCCGTTCGGGCGCGTTTTTCACCGCGCGAAAGGCTCATGAGACGGATCACCTTCTGAAGCACGGCGTTCGGGAAAACGACGCGGTTCAAAAGGGGCGTGCGGCTCATATCGAAGAGCGTCCCGCGCAGGGGCTCGATCAGAAAGGCCTCGGCCGTGAAGTTGGTACCGGGTTCGGCCGCCTTCTTCTCTCCCTTCTTCGTTTCAAGCGAAGGGGCCTTTTCGGTCGTCCCCTCCGCGTAGAAAGAAACGAGCTTCGTGATGGAGTCGTGCAGGAACCGCCCTTCCCGATCTTCGTCGGTCACAAGGGGTACGAGCTCCAGGTCGCGCAGCGACTCGAACGAGTAGCCGCTTCGGTACGCGAGATTGTCGACCGGGGCGTACTTCAGCTCCTTTCGCGACTCAACGAAGAGGAGGAAGAGAATGCGGTACATGTAGCGCAGGCACTCGACCGTGAGGTTCGCGGCAAGCGATTCGTCGCTCCAAATGCCCTCACCGCGCGCACGGCGCTTCGCGACGATCTGCCGCGCGGCTTCGTTCCCGAGGAGTTCGATCGCTTCGCGAAGCGACTTCTTCAACGATTCCGAAACGCCGTACGCTTCCTTGTGGGCCGTTTCGTCAACGTCGTCAAGGAGCACCGACCCTTCGACGGAGGTCATCGATTCGGAGCAAAGGAGCGCCCCGCACACATCCAGGACGGACGCTTCGCGACGCACGAAGAGGTCCTTCCAATTGAAGCGCAGCACGGCGCGACGCCCGTACTTCGTGCGGTCGACGAGCACCCAGGTTTCGGGCGCGGCAAGAATCACCCAACGGGGCGGGCGCTCCGCTTGGAAAACGACGTTCGCGACGAGCTTCCCCCAGTCGTCCGCGAAGTTTTCCTTCGCTTTCGCCGTGAGTTCCGGGAGTTCATTGAACTGCCTGAGATCGACGTGCATCGCCAGGGGGTCTTTATCGTCCTCGTCCCCCTTCAGGACACCTTCCGTCGCATCGAGCACCCAAAGGACGGGGTCGCCCGCGGTGCCGTCCGCGGTCTTATGCCCGAAAGCGCCGAGAAGCGGCAACGGCATCCGATCGTCCCCCATGGGGCGCACGGTTTCCACCGATTCAAACGCCGGAATGCGCAACGCCTCCATCATCCCGCGAATCGTCTTGCGGGCGGCATTCAGTCGCTCGATCGGGTCCGCTTCGGCGCGGATTTCTTCGAATTCCGCGAGGCGCTGACGCGCTTCGAGCCTCAACGCGTGACCGGGAGCAAGAAGGCGCTTCGCCTTTCCGCCCTCTTCCGCCTTCGCGGCGCTTTCCGCCGCCTTCGACTCTTCCTCCTTCCACGCGTCGAGCTTCGCTTTCAGGGTCGAGCCCAAGCTTTCCGAGAAGAAGTAGGCGCTGTAAAACTCGTGTTCGTTCTCAATACCGTTCCATTCCATGGCGGTCTCCGTCCGTCAATGGCGCGCGCCCAAGGGGGCGCCCGTAAGGCGACCCGTAATGACGGCGGTCACCTGGATATAGGGTTCGGCGTCCAACGTGTGAACGCCGTGTGCGTAGTCTTCGGCCTGTTTGAAGACACCTTCGATATAGTTGCGTCGCTGACGGCGCTTCTCCTCGGCCCGGCTTAAGGGCTTGGGTGCGGCCTTGCTTCCGTCTTTCTGCTCGAGGTCGGACTCCTCGAAGAGCGACAACTGCCGATCGCGCATCGCGTTGAGTTCGGCAATCTTTTTGTCGAGGAGCGGCTTTTGCGTCTCTTCGAATTCGACTCGCTTTCCGACGAGGTGAGCGCGCATCAGTTCGACCGCCTGCGGGAGCAAGGCCCGCAGGGGTTCCGCATCCGGCACCTTCCCCGTGTTCACGAAGGGGCGAGAGAGCTCAAGCCGACTCATGAGATCCCGTCGGGGGAGAAGCTCGGCCCCCTTGGCCGTCACCCGCACGCACGACCAGTCGTGCACCGGCGTGTAGCCGCGCAGATTCGGATACCCCCCTTGCATGAGGATCCACACTTCGTCGTCGTCAAAGCGGTCTTCGAGATTCAGGATCGGCGCCGCATGACGACCGAACGCTCCGATCGCCCAGTCTTCCACCCACTGAATGACGGGATGCATCTCCCAGAGGAGCTGCAACGCGGGCCAGGAGGAATTGGGATTCGACGCGGCGTCGCGAATCGACTTCTGAATGCGCTCGGCGTCGTCCGTCAAACGGAAGCGCCGGTCTTCGGGGAGCACTTCGCGCGGCAGATACGTGAGGCGCACGTCCAAGTCCGCGGGCGGCATCAATTCGATCGTTCGACGGTCGTCCGCGAAGGTCGCGTCCGTCTTGATGCGACCCGCGCCCTCGTCGACCGTACGGCGCAGGCTCAGGCCCGACTTGAGGAAGTCGTAGTCCGAGGGGAAAAGAAGCGACCGCTCGGCAACGTCCGTTTCGTTCCCGAGACCGAGACCCGGCGCAATGCCCGGAACATTCGCAAAGTCCAGGAAACCGGTTGCCGGAAGCACCGCGGGGGCAGCGGCGTTCTCGCCCTCTTCCGACGCCTTCAGGTACCCCGCGTCGCCCAACATCAGGTAGGAGAGCGGGTCGTTGATGTTGTAGGTCGGCGCAGGCGCCTCCTCGGCTTCATTTTGCATGACGGCCGCCGTGTGGGCTTCCTGCTCTTCTTTGGTCCCTGCGAATTCGCGCGGGTCGGCAATCGTCCTGCTCGCGTTTTCGTCCTTTTCGACAAGGAGCTCCAGGACGCGCGCGTCGCCGAAGAGTTTGGCGTTCTCTTCTTCGGTCGCGACCGTTTGGAGGTACCGGATGAGGGGCTGCTTCGTCTGACCGTAGCGGTCCACGCGGCCGTTGCGCTGCTGGAAGGTCATGAGCGACCACGGAATGTCGAAGTGAACGAGACGGTGGCAGAGTCGGTGGAGATTCAAGCCTTCGCTCGCGACGTCGGTTGCGAGCATGAGACGCACGGGGTTTTCGGCGCGGTTGAATTTCTCAACGGCGTCCATGAGGTCCTTGTCGCTGTCGTCCCCCTTCAGAACCACCACCTGCTCGGCCTTCAAACCCACGTCCTTCGGGAGGTTTTTGGCAAGGAAATCGAGCGTCTGACGGCTTTCCGTGAAAACGACAAGTCGGTCGTCGGCCGCCTTCGTCCAGCCGAAGGACGACTCGAAGGCGGTTCCTCCCGTGAGAAGGTCGACGAGCGCCAGATACTTCGAGAACTTCGCCTTGTCGACAAGCGTTTCGAGGTCCGCGAGGAACCCCTTGAGGACGTCAACGTCGTTCTGCGCGTTTTCGTTGCCGGCCAACGCTTCGAGCTTCTTCAAGCGGTTCTTGACGGTCGAAATGCAGGCCGCGGGGCTCGAAAAGAGCGCCTTCGTGAGGGTCGTGCGGAAGAGCTCGCTCCCCTTTTGATGCTTCGCGTCGATATGTTTGAATTCCAACGTCGCAAGCTTCTTGTAGACCGCGTTTTCCTCGGCATTCGCTGCGACGCGGATCGTTTCGATCGAGCGCTCGGGGAATTCCTTCGAGGCTTCGCCGCGAATGTCCTTTTTGAATCGTCGAACGACGAGGCCCTTCCCCATGAAGTCCTTCGCTTCGTAGTTCTTCCGATCGGGGAGCACCGTCGGGTCTAGCATGTCGATCAGACTCGCGAAGCTCTCGGGGCGCCCGTCGTGGGGCGTGGCCGAAAGCATGATGAGGGCGTCGGAGCGCTGCGAGAGGAGGCGCGCCAGTTGCGCGCGCTGACTCATCGAGCCGCGTTCGGCGACGTTGTGCGCCTCGTCGATCAGGATGATGTCCCAGTACGCTTCTTCCAGGAACGTGCGGTACTGGGAGCTTTGCTTCAACGTATCGATCGAGACGATCGAGCGGTCGACGTAGAGGAACGGGTTGTGCCCGCTCGGAATGCGCGTCATGAGGCGCTGCAGGCCGTCGCTGTCAAGGCGCGTCAGCGGAATCGAGAAACGGTTCCAGAATTCCTTCTGAAACTGCTCGAGCATCGCCTTGACAGTAAGAACGAGAATTCGCTTCCCGCGACCGCGCGCGATCAATTCGGTGACGAGAATCCCCGCTTCGAGCGTTTTGCCGATACCGACCGCGTCGGCGATCAGGATGCGGGGACGCGTGGCGGAGAGCGCTTCGACGGCGGGCTTCAACTGATAGGGAAGGACGTCCATCGCGGCCTTCTGTGCGACGTGCACCTTGGCGTCCGTCGGGGGCGTGCGCCTCAGGAGCGACTCGATGAAGAGCTTCGACTTCACGAAGCGCTGCGACGTGTCCGCCACGAGGTTCGTTTCCTCGGGGCGCAGGATCGTGACGCCGTCTTCGTACTCGACGAGGAATTTGCGCTCCTGACCGCGCACGATGTTGGAAATCCCCGTGCAGGTGAGTTCCACGAGACCTTCGGGGCCCTTCCCCTTGGCGCGCTCGACGCGCTTGACGAGCCACTCGGCGTCTCGGACGACGACGCGCATCCCGGCGGCGAATTTGTTCTCCATCTTCTTTTCCTTTTGCGGCGCGCCCGAGGGACTGTTCCCGGGCGGAGGTGTGAACGGATTTTACCGACAAATCATGCTCGGCACCTTAAATCCAAAGAAACTACGTCCCGCTCAAAAAAGTGAATCCGTAGAAGAATCGTGTATTTTCAGCGCTCTGCCCTATCAGGTTACCCGCTGAATACATCCTTTAATACAGAAATGCTTTGCTTGCAAAAATAAAGCTCGATAGTCAGCTTGAAGCAACAGCCGACTATCGAGCTTTCACGTTTTGGCCTGTTCTATGCATCTGTACCGTCCCGATACATCGCTAGGAATCAAGACTCACCAGATAATAGGAAGCACCTATGTTTCTCGCAAAACACATTTTTAACCAACCTCAAGAATATGCCCGGATTTACATTCGGTCAAAACGTCACAATCCCTCAAGTTGATTTTGATCTTATTCTCCTGAAGCTGACGTTGAGTCGGACAGCAGCTGATGTCTGAAAATATCATCAACTCCGAGGCAGTCCCCTTATTCGCAGCACTATATGTTAAATCAAAACGGCGGATTTCGTGTCCGGAATAAATTTCAGCAATTTCAGGAACATCATCATACGTAATCAACCAAGGAGAATCCACTCGCTGAAAAATGACGTCATGAATTTTCTGATGATCTTTCGGAGTAAAGAAGTTCTTATAAAGCCTTTGCCCTTTATTAAAATAAGGGGGATCAAAGTAGAAAAACAGACCACTGCCGAGTTTCGAAGAATAATTTTCCAGGAAGCTAACAATATCCTTGTTATATACGGAAATTCTGCTCCTTTGTTCAGCAATGGCTCTTATCTTCTCGATGAGTGATGCTTTGTTAAACCTAACATCCAGTTTCCACTCTCCGGCCTGGGCGTAGCCGCCGATAGGTCCGGCGTTCAAAATTCCTGATCGATTGGTTCGGTTAAGGAACAAAGCAGCGAAGGCCAGTTCGAGCGAATAATACTTTGCAGAAAGATATATTTCTTTCTGACGATACCATTCAGAGATTGAAACCGGAGTTTTTTCGATGAGATCAATCAGAGCCTCAGGCTCATGTTTGACAGCTCGCCAAAAAGAATAAATGGCCTTATCGTAATCGTTGATGACAATACGATCAACATCATTGTTCAACAACAACGACAGCGCAACCCCTGCCCCCCCTGCGAAAGGTTCGACATACGTGCACTTCTCAATATTAAAGTTTTGTATTGTTAAACGGACAAAATCTGTCAACCGATTTTTCCCGCCGGGATAACGCAAAGGTGATGGATTCAACACTCAAATCCCCCCTTCCAGCCAAAATGGTAGATATTTTAACATTTTTAACGACAGAATGCAACTCTATTGCGTGATGTGGCGACCGGTCGTCCAACGGAAAAAGCATGTTGTGCCTTACCGTGAGCAGCCATCACGGCACGATCACTCGTATTGAGCCTTGACGAACTGAAGCGCTCGCTTATAGTTCTCCGCAAATTTTCGAACTTGATCCATATTCACATCGATCCACACATCAATAATTTTATTCATCCTTTCCTTGTTTATCCCTCTAAACCACTTCTTCATGGCATCTCGCTTTTTTGTTTGCTTGACGCTTTCAATATTCATTAAGTTCAGATGCGCCTCGATCCAGTCCCATGATATTGAAGCTTCGCTCAACTCTCTCCGAGCCAAGGTATCTCCATCGACATCGCGTTGTGCCTTTTGCAAAAACGCAAAAATCTCTTCCTCCGGACTTCGCTTCAATCCCGCCTCGGTCGGTAAACGAACGCAGTTCTCTAATGTTTCGATACTTTTACCTTCCACATCAGCATCAAATACACAAACAGAATAACGACTGAAGTGCCACAAATCCTTATTCTTCGCCATTTTTATCATTTGGTTGCATCCAATAGATATGGCCACCTTTCTTATTGAGAAACCTTTTGTTTTCTCATGCTCAGCAAGATCCGTTTTCCGGATGATCCTGCGCAAAATTGTTAGCCCTTCATCATCTTCCGTATATATGGTTACTGTTGATTTTTTGCGCCGCTCAAATGCTGTCTTGCTCAAAAGCATCTCTTCGCGAATTTCATCTATCGTTAGATCCTTAACGCACGGCTTTTTGGTATCCATTAAATAAACAATTCGATCGATTGCTTCTTTTCCAATGGTTCTTTGATAAATCGAATCAAGAAAAACCAAGGAATGAGTAGTCACAATAATTTGGAGCCTAAGCTCCTTTCCAAGGGATAATAATTTATCCAGTAGCTTATTCTGCGCACGCGGATGAAGTCCAGCCTCAATTTCATCTATTACCAATATTCCACCGGGATACTCTCGACCAAGAATTCGTTTAATTTTCCTAAATGATGCCAATGCAGTTGCAATTGAGGAAAGGGCTCCTTGACCAAGCGAAATAGTTGTGGGCTCATAGTGGTAGTTTGGGTGTTGAGTCCGCATAGTGCGACCTTCCGACAACCCAATATCAACTTCATGAGCAGACATACCCGCTTGTTCTGCCGATGCTGCTTCTCCGGGAATGATTTGGTTGTGGAAGCGAATCATGAATTCCACATCTGCCGGATCTAGGGTAGATTTACAAACTTCGACTTTGGCGCTTTCTCCGATAGGCCATAGCCTTGCAGCACTGACAAATAGTGTAGGCATAGGGATTTTCCCGTCATCCTTAACACCCAAACTGAGGGCCGTACCTCCGTCTTTTTTCGTTCGCGGTACTACTCTGTATCTGACATCTCCGTTGGCCTTCTTAGTCGTACCAATATTGCACTGCTTTACAACTATTTCCCCTTGACATTCATAATCCAGGAGAATTTTTCCTCTTTCTTTCAAACCGGCAGAAATGTCGGCAGGTGCAAGACGAAACTGCTCTTCAAAGACCGATCGAAATTCCGTCCCGAAGTAGCTCTTTTCGGGAAAGCCATCGACAGTTCTTACCCCGCTTGCATTTGCAATAAAACCCAAGACGGACGATTTTCCGATCCCATTGTGACCGGCAATTACGGTTAATCGAGCCGCAATAGGGATTTCAATCTTTGACAATTTCCTCCACGAATTCTCTTCGAATATGACTCTTTTTAGAACAAATTGCTTCATATCTGAGTGAACCTTATTGTATACATCCGGTGCGCACCGAACGGGTGCCTTGTGCGTAACGGCAACGGTTGTCACCGCGTGCGCCGCTTCATCAAGGTCCGTCAGGGCCACAGGACATCAAGCAGTATGCACGAACGCGCGCGGAACGTCGGGGCCCCCTCCCAGGGGCGTCCGCGGCAGAGAACTCGCAGTCGACAACGCCATTGCGAGCATCTTCACGAAGCAGCGCACCGGGGCAGGACATCGCCCTCCCCGCTCGAGCCGACGGATCGGACGGGGAGTTACGCATCGACCTGCGTGCGCTCCCGCCAGGCCTTGCCCGTTCGTTCCGACCCCGTAAGGGTTCCCTCCCTTTTCGCCCCGCCCGGCCCGATCGACAATGAAATCAGCGGATGCGAGCGGATACCGCGGCCCGAGACCTGCGGTGCGAGCTCCGGAACATTCGCGGACCGTTTTTGAACGGCTTTCGGTGTCTTCCGGTTTCCATCCTGCGTCGTTCGACCTTCCGGCATGCCGCTCCGTCCTTCGTGGAAAGGAGGATCAACATGCTCAATCGTCGTCACTTCATTGCAGGCGCCGTAGCGAGTACAGCAACGTTTGCGGGCGCGGAGCGCGCCGAAGACCTCTGCGCGAAGCCCGCCCAGTGGGACGAATCGTTCGAGGTCGTCGTGATCGGTGCGGGCGGCGCGGGACTTTCCGCGGCGATCGTCGCCCGAGGTGCCGGCGCGAAGACCCTGCTCCTCGAAAAGATGGCCTTCGCGGGCGGCAACACGCTGATCGCCGGGGGCGGCATGAATGCCGCCGTCAAAGCGGATTACGAAAAGGCAGGGATCAAAGATTCGCCCGAACTCCACGCCGAGCAGACGCTTGCCGCGGGCGACTACCGCGCCGACCCGGCGTTGGTCGAGGTCCTCACGAAGGGCGCCCCCGAATCGGTCGCATGGCTCAAAAAACTCGGTGTCAACTTCCGAGACCACATCTACCAGATCTACGGCGGTCTCTATCCGCGCTGCCGCAACCCGATCGAACCGAAGGGCGAGGGTTACATCAAGGCGCTTGCCGAAGAGGCGAAGCGGGTCGGCGTCGATATTCGCTACGGCGCAAAGGTGACGCGGATCTTTCGCGAGTCCCCGCTCGAAGGGCGCGTGACGGGCGTGGAGGTTGAAATCAAGGGGAAGAAGTTCGCGATCGAAGCGAAGTCGGGCGTCGTATCGGCCGCGGGGGGCTTTTCCGCCAACGCCGCGATGTGCGGCCTGCACGACCCGCGCCTTGAAAAACTCGGCACGACCAATCAGCCGGGCGCAACGGGCGAAGTGCTCGTCGCCATGGTCGACATCGGCGCCGACACGACGGGGCTCGACTACATCCAGTGTGTCCCGGGGACGCCCAAGGACGTGAAGTCGCAGCCCTCGCTCATTTCCCACGTCGACCGGTTCCTCTTCATCAACCACGAGGGGAAACGGTTCGTTGCCGAAGATTCGCGCCGTGACATACTGCGCGACGCGGTGCTCGCTCAAACGAAGATGGAAGCCTTCACGCTCGTCGACCGGGCGGGCTTTGCGATGGACAAGAATTCGACCGAGGCCCAACACGAGGCCGCCCGCAAAGCGGGAGCGCTCTACGTCGGCAATACCGTCGAAGAGATTGCGCGCGCCATGGGCGTTCCTGCGGACGCGCTCAAGGCGACGCTCGACGACTACAACAGGGCAGTCGAAACGAAGAAGGATTCCTTCGGACGTCACGAAGACATGCTCGTTCACGCGATTGCCGAGCCGCCCTTCTACGCCGTGCGCATCGTAATGGCGCGCCACCACACGATGGGCGGCGTTCGGATCGACACCAAGGCCCGCGTCGTCGACCGTCGCGGGAAGGCGATCCCCGGACTCTACGCCGCGGGCGAAGTGACGGGCGGCATCCACGGTACGAACCGCGTGGGCGGGAACGCCCTCGCGGACGTCTTCACGTTCGGACGCATAGCGGGTGAATCGGCCGCGAAGAAGCTATGATGGTCGGGCGAAGATGCGTCGTTGACGCGTCGCATCGCCCTTTTTCCTCCCCGCTCGATGTCGCAGAGGCTGCACAGGCTGCGCAGGTTGCGTTCACGAGCGGGGATTCTTCGAGGACCGTCCCGTGAAACGTCAGCCTTTTCTCTACGTCGACGTCGACTACAGCATGCCGGCCTTCACCAATTCGATCGGCGAATTCATCGAGCACGAAGACCTTCCGCTTTCGCAGGAACTCGTCGAACGATGCGAACGGTGGACGAAGGCGTACGACCGTCTCCTCGACGCGGACATGGCCAACGACGAAAACTGCGATCGCTTCTTCGATGAGATGGAGGCCGAGCAAAAAGAGATCTGCCGCCTGGCGCGGCTTGAGTTGCCGTGCTTCAGGATCTTGACTCGGCCTATGAGGTGATCCCGGAGTGCCCGGAAAACGAAACTCCCGCCCGACGATGCGCATCATCCGTCGGGCGGGAGCGGATTCCCGGGCGTAAGCCCGGGAAAAGGGCGAAGGAGAATCGGAAGGTGGCTTGGAACAAAGCCCGAGGATTCCGATTCCTTCAACATTTCTTACTGAAGACGCGGAATTTCGCGACCTTCGGCCCGGAGCTTCTTGAACCAATCGGGCTTGCGGCCGAAGTTCGAGCAGGTCTGCGAGGGATCGTCGGGATTAACGTAGACGACGCGTTCGCGCTTCGCTTTTTCGGGGGCCACGGTTTCGCCGAAGATATCGGCCGGCGTCAGATCGAGCATTTTGATGAGCTTGCGGCATTCGGCGATACCGGCACTGCGCACGGCGTTCTTGCGCTGAGCGAGTTGCTGCTCGGCCTTCTGGATCTCGTCAAGTTCGGTTTTGAGTTCGACTTTCATAGCTTCACCTTGTGGTAATTATTTTGTAATTTCCGACCGATCTCGATCGGGATTATCGAGGCATTCCTCGCGGTTCCGATATTGTCGCAGAAGTCCGTCAAAAAAGGAAAGTATTTTTTGATCGTTTTTTTGGAACGATGCTTCGGGCACCCGAGATTCGAAGAGACGAATCGGAATTCCCTGAAATCGACCCCGATTCGTCTCCATCGTTTCAATCGTTTCCATCGCCTCAATGGGGTCGACATCAACGACGAATGACAAGGATCGGAAGATCCGTTTCCGCCGCGACGTGCATCGCCACGGACCCGAGAACGGCCGCCGTGAAGTTGCCGCGCCCGTGGGAGCCCATCACGAGGAGGTCGAGGTTCTTCGAATAGTCGACGAGCTCTTCGGCCACCGACCCCGTAAGGTGCACGCAGTCGACCGCAAGGCCCGCCGCCTTGAACTTTGCGGCGATCGGATCCACCGCCTCGTGGAAGCGCTTCTCGGCCAATTCCTCGTAGGCCTTCGCGTACGAGGTGGAGCCGATTTCGTCCGTGATGTCGGGGGACGAGTCGGTGATGATGTAGAAGGGCTCCGTCACGTGGATGAGTTCGTACCGAACGTCGTTCCCCGCAACACCGTGGTTCTTGAGAATGTGCTCGACCGCGGCTTCGCCGTAGACCGAACCGTCGATGCAAACGCCGATGCGAAGCGCGGGCTTTTCGACGTTCGTGTGCTTGCGAACGAGAAGGACCGGAGTCTTCACCTGCGAGAGGACGGCATTCGTGAAGGACCCGAGGAAGAAGCCTTTGACGGGATTGAGTCCGCGCGAGCCCATGACGATCAAGTCCGCGCCGAACCGTTCGGCTTCTTTGGCAAGAGCGGGACCCGTGTCGCCGAAAGCGACCTTCGTCTTCACGGTGAGTTCCGCGGCTTCGACCGTGTTGCGAAGCGCTTCGAAGACCTTTTGACCCTCTTCTTCGTACGCGGCCTTCACGGCGCTTTCGCCGAAGACGCGCGCCAGACCGGGCGTCGGTTCGTACTGGACGTTGACGAGTTCGATCTCGGGAGATTCGCCCGCACGGAGACGTTGGAGCGCACCGAGATAGTGAATGACATGACGGCTTTGGTCGCTGCCGTCGACCGGAACAAGAATGCGCATATGCGACCTCCTGGTTGTCATCGGCGTCGAAAGACGCCGCCCTTTCTTCCATTCTCGCACCGCGCGACCGAGTCGGGAATCGTTTTGCGGGGAATTTTCGCAAGACCTTCTGCGAATTCGCAAAGAAGTGTTTGTATTCAAATGTCCGACTAGGGGAACTTCCCGAGTATCGGATTCTTTCCGGGAATTGCCGCTCGATCGGACCGATCGGAATCCCCTATTCCTCGAAAAAACCGAGGAACGGTCGAACGGCCGAGCGCGAGAATCGAAAAACCGACTTTCGAACGCGACTCGCAAATCGGAAAGAACGTTCGGGGAAAATTCGGAAAATTCGGAAAACTCGACCGAGCCCCGAAAGCGCGAGAGGGAGACCGCAGCCTCCCTCCCCGTTCGTTGACACGCGTGAGCTCCGAGCGACCGTCACATCCGATCGTCAGGTGCGACGGTCAGGTGCGACGGTTAAGTGCGATCGTCCCGGCGGTCGCCGCGCTCCGTACGCACTCAATGGTCCGACTTGATCCCCGCACCGCACATCGTAATGAGCGTGTCGGGCGTGCGACCGTAGAGTTCGCAGTAGTGGAGATACGCGGCGTAGTTCGCGGCCGTCGTGTGTTCGCAGTAGATCCCGCGACGGGCGATGGCGTGACGTGCTTCGAGGATCTTCTCTTCGGGAGCGGAGACGACCTTCACGTTGTGGCGGTAGATCATGTCAAGAAGCTCCCGACCGCGCATCGGAACGCCGATCGCGATGCCCTCGGCCATCGTGGGCTGCGGCGACACGCGGGCGGGCACGTGCTCGCCCGCTTCGCGCGCACGAAGGAGCGGATCGCAGAGTTCGCTCTGAAGCGCGATCACGTTCGGGAACGCGTCGATCGCGCCCGATGCCTGGAGGTGTTCGAGGGCCTTGATGACGCCGATGAAAAGCGTCCCGTTTCCGACCGGAACCACGATGTTGGCGGGAATCCGACCGAGTTGCTCGAAGGTTTCGTAGACGTACGCCTTCATCCCTTCGTAGAAGAAGGGATTGTAGACGTGATTCATGTAGTAGACCCCCTCCTCCTTCACGCGGGCGCGGCAGACGTCGGCGCAATGGTCGCGGCTTCCGGGGACGACGTGCACTTTCGCGCCGTGCGATTCGATCATGGTGATCTTCTTCGGGCTCGTTCCTTCGGGCACGTAGATTTCGCAGGCGATCCCCGCGCGGGCGCAGTAGGCGGCAACCGAGTTCCCGGCGTTGCCGCTCGAATCCTGCACGCAGCGCTCAACCCCGATCGACTTCGCGTGCGCGACGAGGGTCGCGGCCCCGCGGTCCTTGAAGGACAAGGTTGGCATCGTGTAGTCCATCTTGAAGAGGACATCGTCGTCAAAGCGCACGATCGGGGTCATGCCTTCGCCGAGCGTGACGGAGCGCCACGTGTCGCCTTCGAGCGCCATGAAGTCGCGGTAGCGGAACTGACTCCATTCCGAGCGGTCGATCCGGGCCGCGTCCCACGCCGGGGGCGTGAAGTCGAGTTCAAAAAGCCCCCCGCATTCGCAGACGGGGGCATGAGTTGTCGCGGGCGTGCGCTTCCCGCAAGCGGTGCAAACGTAGTGAAGCATCGGCTCAGTCCTCCAGCTCGGCGATCGCTTCGATTTCAACGAGGCAGCCGAAATGCAGGTCCGTGGTCGAGACGATGACGCGCCCGGGTTTGTGGTTGCCGAAGAAGGCCGCATACTCCTCGTTGATCGGGCCCCAGTTTTCCGCCGACGGCGTATAGACGCGGCAGAAGACCACCTGGTCGCGCCGCACGCCCGCTTCCTTCAGAACGCGGTCGACGTTGTCGAGCGCGAGGCGCGCGTGCGCGCGGATGTCACCCTGACAGACTTCGCGGGTGTCGGGATCGATCGAAAGCTGTCCCGAAACGTAGAGCATCCCCTTAGAGATGACGCCCGCCGTGTAATGGCCCTTGTTTTCTCCCTTGAAGGGCGGCTTCACAAACTGCATGTCGAGCTCCTTTTCCTTGTGTCCTTGTGTGTTGGTCCTGTGAATTTTCGGGCGGCCGCGAGCTTTTCCGCACGGCGTTCAAGCCGGAAGCCGCAGATAACGTTCACGGTCTTGAATTGTAGCCGCGCGAAGCCCGACGGACCCGACGGGAATACTTCGGGCGGGGACGTGCGGGTTATGCCGGAAGGCGCGAAACGGCGAGCGCACCAAGCAATCCCGCCACCACGGGACAGCCTTCCCTGCCCGCTTTCCAGCAGAGTCTCAAGCGACGAACGGCCCAGGCGTCCGTCAACGGACGAACCGCCACGAGCTCGGCGACCTCAGCGGCCAAGTGCAAACTTTGCGGCAACACGGTGAGACCCACACCCCGAGCGACCAATTCGAGCGCGGCCTCGTAGGAAGGCACACGCGCCCGGACGTCGAGCATAAAGCCGTAAGCGCGGGCACGCTCTTCAAGAAAAATACCCAACGCCGACCGTGCACCGATTTCGATGAAGGGTACGTCGCGAAACACCTCGAACGAAACGCCGGCTTCCTCGGCCCACGGATGTCGCTCGGACATCACGACCGCCATCGTATCCGAGCGGTAATCGACGAAACGGAGTTCGGGATGCGTCCCTTCGTAAGCGGTGACGCCCAAGTCGACCTCGCCGCTCGCGACGGCCTTGAGAAGCATCCAATTCAAATCGAACTTGACAAGCTCAAGCGCCACCTCGGGGTGCGCCGCCATGTAGTCGCCGAGGTCCCCGGGAAGAAACGTCTCAAGCGCGTTGACATTGGTTGCAATCCGCACGGCCGTGCGTGTACCCCGATAGGGTCGCAACACGCTTTCGAGCGTCTCGCTTTTGGCCGTCACCTCTCGTGCAAAGGCCGCAAAGTGCGCGCCTTCGCGCGTCAGACGCACACCCCGCGGAACCCGCTCGAAGAGCGTGACGCCGAGATGCGTCTCCAGCCGGTTGAGCCGTTCGCTCGCCGCGCTCGCCGACAATCCTGCCCGCCCCGCTCCCGCGGTGAGACTTCCGGTTTCTTCAACGGCGAGAAAAAGCCGGAGGTCCCTGTCATCAAAATGAATCATTCTGCCTGCTCCATCGTCCCCGGAAGGACTCAATCATTCGGATTTTCCGAAGACGAGGTTCGTCAAAACGCCCGCCATCCGAGGGTAACCTTGCAAAGTTCGTTCCCCACACCTCCTTATGATAAAAGCGTTCTGCGAGGTCATCCGAGATCGCCGCACCACCGGCTTAACGACCATCGCGAGGTTCGGATTCGGAAAATCAAAACGATATCCGACCTCGTGAATCTCGGAAACCTCATGACCACAGAGGAGTTTTTCATGACCAAAACCTTTCAACTGCGTGCCTGCGCCTTTGCCGTCCTTTGTGCCGCCGTCGGCATGAACGCTCACGTCTACGCCGCCCCGACCGCCCCCGAAACAACTGCGACGGTTGCCGCACCGAGCAACTACCTCCAAACCGTTCGCTGGGACGCCGAGTACGACGTCGTGGTGATCGGGTACGGCTTTGCAGGCGGCGCGGCGGCGATTGCGGCGGCGGACGCCGGAGCCCGCGTCCTTCTTCTTGAGAAGGCGCCCGAAGGGCACGAAGGCGGCAACAGCCGCTATGCCGCCCAACAGGCCATCTGGATCGACGACACGAAGGCAAGCGACGAAGAAATTCTCGAGTACTTCCGTACCATGCGCGGCAAGTCGACGAACCCCTCGGACGAGGTCTACAAGGCCTACATCAAGGAGGCCAAAGGTCAGGTCGAATACCTGCGCAAGCTCGGCGCCGAGCATCCCGAAACGTCCTACTACGCCGAATACCCCGAATTCCCCGGGGCTTCCGCCATCGGTCTCACGCTCGTGAAAAGCCCGGGCGGCGACGGCCGACTCTACGCGCTCATTCAGAAAAACGTCGAAGCGCGGCGCGCTCAGGGAAAAATCGACGTGTGGTTCGAAGCGCCCGGTAAAAAACTCCTTCAAGACCCCGCTACGGGCGTTGTCCACGGCGTCGTCGCCGAGGTCGAAGGTGCCGCGCGCAACATCCGTGCGAAAAACGGCGTGGTGCTCGCAACGGGCGGCTTTGAAAACAACATCGACATGTTCCGCAACTTTGCGGGCCAGCAGGTCGCCTACGCGAAGGGCGCCCGCTACAACACGGGCGACGGCATTCTGATGGCGATGGACGTCAACGCGAACCTCGTGAACCTCGCCACGATCAACGGGCCGGATCCGAACGTTCTCAATCCCGAAACCGGCATTTCGTTCGGCTACATGGTGGCCGGCCCCAAAGACTCCTCCTGGGGCGGACCGGCCTTTACGCGGCACGACGTCATCATGGTTGGCGCCGACGGAAAGCGCTTCTGGAACGAAACCGAGAAAACGAAGCACGGTCGAATCAAGTTCCACAACGATTACCGGGCGCTCCAGATGCCCGATCCCGCGTTCATGATCTTCGATGAAGACGCGCGACGCGCAAGCCGTGTTTATGCGTCGTGGAGCGAAGGGTCCGAAGCGGAAATCGAAAAGGGCCTCGTGAAGAAGGCCGACACCGTCGAAGAGCTTGCCGCCCTCCTCGGCGTGGACGCCGCGGGCCTCAAGGCGCAGATCGACGCCTACAACGCATCCTGTGAGGCCGGGGTCGACAAGCAATTCGGTCGTGCGGCGAAATTCCTGAAGCCCCTTGACAAAGGTCCCTTCTACGGCATTGAGGTCGTCCCGACCTATACGAACACGCAGGGCGGGCCGGAACACGACGAAATCGGCGCCGTCCTCGACCGAAACGGCAAACGCATTCCGCACCTCTTCAGCGCGGGCGAACTCGGCTCGATCTTCTCCTGGAAGTACAACGGTACGGGCAACATCGGCGAATCGCTCATCTTCGGGCGCATCTCGGGCGCGTCGGCCGCAGCCCCCAAGTCGGACGTTCCGAGTGAAAGCGTCCTCAAGGGCGAAGGCTGGTCGCCCGCCGCAGGGAAGCGTGCGACCCCCGCAGCCGAAGACGGCGAACGCATCGGACGCGGTCGCGGCATGGGCGGCAACGTGGTGCTCGGCGTCAAGACCGACGCTGCCGGCAAAATCACCGCCGTACGCGTCATCGAGTCCTTTGAAACCCCGGGGATCGGCAGCAAGGCTCTCGATGTGCTCCCCGCCGAGGCCGTCCGTACGAACGGCAAGGTCGACACGGTCTCGGGCGCGACCGTGACGACGGAAGCTTTCCGTGCCGCCCTTAAGGACGCCCTGAAGTGACACGACCCGACCGCCCGGGGCGGCTTCTCCTCGGGTGGTCGGTCTGCCGAGCGTCCTACGCTCCATCCTTTCCACACGCCGTCCCGCCGCAATGCGTCGAGACGGCGCTTCACTTTTGTGGCCGCTCTCTTGTCCCTCTTGCCCGAAAGAAGCGCCTCCAAACGCCCCCAAGCCTGCTACGATCGAAACCGACCCCGGGCGTTTGAAGCGAGTGCAGCGTGTACGAACCTAACGTTGGAGCACCCGCGCCGCTTGCCGCCCGGTCCCCGCGCGTTTTTCGCGTTTGCCGCATTTGACCCGATTTCAACACCATGTTTCCCCACACCGCCCCCGATCCCCGCATCGGCCGCCGACTCGACGATCCTGTCGTCGAAACCCCGGCCTTCCTTGTTTCCGACGCCAAGCTCGAAGCGAACCTCACCGCCGCGAAAGAACGAGCCAAAGCACTCGGCGTGACGCTTCGTCCGCACCTCAAGACCCACAAGTCGATCGAAATCGCGCGGCGTCAGATGATGTCGCCCGAAGGGCCCGCAACCGTTTCCACCCTTCTCGAAGCCGAATACTTCGCTGCGAACGGCGTCACGGATCTCATCTACGCCGTCGGGATCGCTCCGCAGAAGTTGGGGCGCGTCGAGCGCATCCGCGCTTCCGGGTGCGACCTCAAGATTCTTCTCGACAACGTCGACGCGGCCCGGCACGTCTCGGCCTACACCGCCGCACGCTCGATCGAAATTCCCGTCCTTGTTGAAATCGACGTCGACGGGCACCGCTCGGGGATCACGCCCGAGTCGGACCTCTTGCTTGAGGTTGTGAAGAGCCTCACGGGCGGCGCCCGCTTTGTTGGGCTTCTCACCCATGCGGGCGCAAGCTACGACAAGGAAGGCGCCGCAAATGCACGCGGAGCCGCACGGCGCGAGCGCGACGGGATCGTTCTTGCGGCCGACAGACTCCGTGCCGAAGGGATCGAGGTTCCGATCGTCTCGGTGGGCTCCACCCCGACGGTCTTTGCGGCCGAAGACGAAACGGGCGTCACGGAAATCCGCTGCGGCGTCTATGCGATGTTCGACCTCTTTATGACAAACCTCGGCGTTTGCACGCTCGACCGCATTGCGGGCTCGGTCCTCACAACCGTGATCGGGCACCAGAAAGAAAAAGGTCAGGTGATCGTCGACGCGGGCTGGATGGCGATGTCGCGCGACCGCGGCACGGCGCGCCAGCACGAAGACTTCGGTTACGGGCTTGTCTGCGACCTCGCGGGCCGCCCCGTGCGCGGCCTCGACGTCCGCATGACGGGCGCGAATCAGGAGCATGGGATCCTTCAGGCGGTAGCGGGCGAAGCTCTCAAACCCGAAGACTTCCCCGTGGGGCGCCGCTTGCGGATCCTTCCGAACCACGCCTGCCCGACCGCAGCGCCCTACGAAAAGCTCCTCCTCGTTGAGGACGAAACGCTCACGGTGAAAGCGGCGCTCGACCACGTGCGCGGGTGGTAAGCCTGCCGCTTGCCGCAAAGAGCGGAACCCCCAACGAATAGAGCCCTCCCCATTTCGTACGTTTCTTCGTACGTTTGGGGAGGGCTCGGTTCATTTACGGAACGAGAGGCTCTTGCGGAGCATGCCTTTCAGCCACCTCTTCGACCGGGACGAGTTCGTTGACGCGATGGAGGTAGTAGCGGTCGACGTAGTCCGTCTGCAGGCGCTCCATCGATGCGGCCAGGTGTTTGCGGGCGATCGCGCAGAAGTCCTTGCCCGATTCGACTTCTTCCGTACGGAGGTGCATCTTCGTGGCGAGCACCACGGGCTTCAGAGCTTCGCCGACGATCTCTTCGTTATGGCCCTCGTAAAACATCTCCCGTCCGTACACTTCGGCCGTATCGAAGAAGTTGCACCCGAAGTCGACCGCCTCGCGGATCGCGTCGATGCTGACGGTACGTTCGGGCACCTGACCGCAGTCGTGTGAGAAGTCCATACAACCCACGCCGATCAGCGAGACGTTCAGGTTTTTGAGCAAACGATGTTGCATGGTTTTCTCCTCCATTGCGTTGTTGCGTTCAAGAGCGTTTGTTGGGGCATCAGCCGCTCAGCCCTCGGGGCATCGGTCGATCGGTATTGAAACGCAGTACAGAAAGCGCTCGGACGCCCGAATGGTCCCCGCACACCCCGCTTCTCCGATTCGCCCGGGTTTCGCAACGAACGGATAGGAAAGCCCCATCGGTACGGACCTCACGGTCGGTAGTTGTCGGCCGCTTGCCAGTTGTTTGCCGCAGGCCGGAGGCGGAGCCGCACGATGCGGCGCCTCGGTGCGGGAAAACCGCACAGTTCCATATCTCCGAGGGATTTCACCGATGGCTTTTCCTCTTTCTCCCCGTAAACTCAGGATCCTTAACTGCATTTTGCTCCTCCACCGAACCCTTGGGGACGAGACGAACCGAGACCTCCGCGAGCGCCCGACCGACAGACCGTCCGGCCGTGCATGCGTGCGCGCGGGATGACTCTTCGCGTTCGCCTTCCCCGCCGCATCCGACGCACCCGACATGCTCGACTTTCTGCTGCGTCTCGCCGACCCATCGACCGTCGGCGGGAACATCCTCATTTACGCCTTCGTCATCACCTGCGGTCTCGCGCTCGGGCGCATTCGCCTCTTCGGCGTCTCGCTCGGCGTGACGTTCGTGCTTTTCATGGGGCTTGCGGTCGGGCACTTCGGGTTCGTGCCGAACCCGACCGTGCTCGGGTTTTTGCGCGATTTCGGGCTCATTCTTTTCGTCTTTTTCATCGGCCTCCAAGTGGGACCGTCCTTTTTCTCGAGCTTTCGCTCGGGCGGCCTCGAGTTGAACGGCCTCGCGCTTTTCGGAATACTTCTTTCCGTCGCGCTGACGGTACTCTTTGCCTTCCTCATGTCGGGATCGATCGACCTCGCGCAGATGCTCGGGGTCTATTACGGGGCCGTCACGAACACCCCCGGGCTCGGCGCCACGCAGGAAGCGCTCTCCGAACTCGACTACGCGGGCCCCGACATCGCAGTCGCCTATGCGTGTGCGTATCCTCTCGCCGTGATCGGCATCATCGGGACGGCCATTCTTATTCGCAAGGTTTTCTCAATCGACCTTGCCGAAGAGGAGCGCCTCTGGTCGCTTCACGAAACGGAACAAAACGCCGCTCCGATCACCTTCTACGTCGAAGCCGCGAACGGCTACCTCGAAGACCGCACGATCGAAGTGATTCGCAAGGTGATCAACCGCCCGTTCGTCATTTCGCGCCGATACAACGAGGCGGAAGGCCTCGTGAGTCCCGGCCCCAAGACGCGCGTGCACGTGGGCGACGTGCTTCGCGTCGTCGCTCAGGAAGAAAACAAAGAGGCTATCGTCGCCTTCTTCGGAAAGGAGCGCACCGACGTCGATTTGACGAGCGAACATTCGCCCGTTTCCAGACGCATCATTCTCATCACCGATCCGAGCGTCAACGGGCAGCGCATTCGCGACCTCCATCTCGCGAACTACGACGGCGTGAACGTGACGCGCGTTTACCGTGCCGGCATGGAAATCTTTCCCTACCGAAGCCTTCATCTCAATCTCGGCGACCGACTCGTCGCCGTGGGCCCCGAGCGCGCCCTCAACCGCCTCGCGGGCGTACTCGGCAACCAGGAAAAGAAGCTCGACCATCCGAACATCATTTCGGTCTTCGTCGGGATCGCGCTCGGGATCCTTGCGGGGAGCCTCCCGATTGCCTTGCCCGGAATTCCCGTCGCGTTGAAGCTCGGCTTGGCGGGCGGCCCCTTGATCGTTGCGATTTTGCTCGGGCGCTACGGGCCGTCGCTGCATTTGGTCACGTACACGACGAACTCCGCTTCTTTGATGCTTCGAGAACTCGGGATCGCGTTCTTCCTCGCAAGCGTCGGTCTTGCGGCGGGCAACGGCTTTGCGGACGCGTTCGTGAACGGGAGCGGCCTTCTCTTCATGGGGCTCGGCTTTCTCGTTACGGTGCTTCCGCTCGTCGCGGTCGGGGTGGCGGCGCGCCTCATTTTCCGCATGAACTACCACTCGATCGTGGGGCTCCTCTCGGGTCTCACCACGAACCCGCCGGCACTTGCCTATGCCGCGACCTTGTCGGAGAAAAACAGCTCGGCCGTCGCCTACTCGACCGTCTATCCGCTCGCGATGTTCATGCGGATTTTGTCGGGGCAGATCGTGCTCCTGCTCTTCTGGACCTCGGTCTCGGGGTGAGAAGCGCCGAACGGAAGGCGGCCGACGAGCCGGAACACGAAAAGAAAAAAGCGAACGATCTCTCGGGGTCGTTCGCTTTTTGTTTGAGCGCCGTCGCTTATGCGCTCACTTATGCGCTTACGCGTGAGCGCGCGGGTTGTGGTTGCCGCCGAAGTCGTCTTCGTCGTCTTCCTCGTCTCCTTCTTCGTCGTCGAATTCCATGTCGTGCTCGGCGGTGCGAACCGCCTCAAAGGGATCCGTTTTGTTCTCGATCACCTGTCGGAGCGCCGCGCCGTACCGTTCGATCATGCCCGGGGGGACCGAAAGGAGGCACGTGAGCGCTTCGTCGCTCGGAAGCTCGTCGCCCTCGGGGCAGGCGAGGTAGGTGCGGAAACGCACTTCGCCGTCGGTGAGGTCCAGTTCGAAGGTGCCCGCGCGCATCCCCCAGTTGGCGCACGTCAAAAAGATCATGACGTCGCCGCGACGATCGGCCGGCACTTCGATCGGAAGGAACGCGTAGCAGAGGACCATGTCGTCCTGTACGTCGATCACGAGGTTGCACGAGCGGAACGACTCGTCAAGCGCGCAACCCGTGTAGAACACCTCTTCCTCGGCGTCGTAGTTGTACGACCACTTGAGCGACTTCAAAAAACGCTCCACCCGTTCGACAAGCGGTGCATTGGCCATGGGATTCTCCTTGTTTTCGGAATTTTCGGAATTCGGAACCGCTTCGAGGGGCGGGAAAGCTCCCTCGAAGCCCTGAGATCGGACGAAAGTGAGAGTTTAGCGTGCCGCGCCCGCTTCGAGGAGCATGACGGTGACGGATTCGAGGCCGCTTGCGGCCGCGTAGGCCAAGGGACCGCGGTTTTGCGCGTCGCACGCTCCCGCGTCCGCCCCGTTTGCGAGAAGCAGTCGCACGACATCGACCTGCCGCTCGCGGATCGCAACGAGAAGCGGCGTCGTACCGTTGCGTGCCGCGGCGTTCACGTTCGCGCCCGCTGCGATCAGTTTCCCGAGCACGATTTCGCGCCCGAGGCGCGCGGCTTCCGCGGCGGGCGTCTCGCCTGCCGCAGCGGGAAGGTTGGGGTCGGCCCGGGCCGCAAGGAGCGCCTCGACGCACCCGATCGACCCTGCCCGCACGGCCGTCATGAGGGGCGTTTCGCCCGCGTCGTTCCGGTCGTTCACGTGCGCTCGGGAGCCCGACAAGAGTCGCGCAAGCGTTTCCGCGTCGCCGCGCGAGGCCGCCTGATGGAGCGCGTTCGACCCGTAGCGGTCCTTGGCGAGTTCGGGAGGCACGGTTTTTTCACCTCCTCCGACGCTCCCGAAGAAGCCTCCCAAGACGCCTTCCGAGCGTTCCGTGCGTTCCGTATGCGTCCCGCGCTTCAAAAGTACGTCGACAAGGTCGGGCATGGAGGCCGCGGACGCATAGTCGAGCGCTTTGCGTCCGTCCCGGTCCGCAAGTTCCGTATCGGTCCCTTCGCACTTGAGAAGCCGCAAGGCGGCCTCCGACCGTCGGGCGCGCAGGGCCGCCATGAGGGGCGTGACACCCTCGCGGTCCTGGGCGTTGGGATCCGCTCCCGCCTCTGCGAGCGCTTCAATGCAAGGGGCATGACCGTTTGCGGCCGCCCAATGGAGGGCCGAGTGCCCTTCGCGGTCGGCGGCCAACGGATTGGCGCCCGCCTTGAGGATCGCCTTCAGAATCGGCAACACGCCTTCGCGTGCCGCAATCATCGCGACGGTCGCGCCTTCGCGGTCCGTGCGTTCGAGATCGGTGACGCGCGGCAAGAGTGCCGTCACCACACCCAACCGTCGACCTTTTACCGCTTCGAAAAGTGCGTCTTCAAGCATTTTCCCTCTCCTTTCGATTCTTAACCTTCACGGGCAACGTCCGAGGGCCGCACGAACGTGAGTCCGGCGAGGCGCGCCGTCGTGCGCGCGTGCTCGAATTGGGATGCGGCCGTAAGGATGCAGGCCCGAATCGGGACCTGCCGAGCGACCCTTCCGTCCGCACGATCCGCTTCGTCGTCGGGCGCTTCAACGAGGAGTCCCGCCGCAACGGGCAGTCCCCAACGGACGGTCGCCTTTTCGAAGCGCTGCAACACCCGAAGAGCGTCGTCCCCGGGCTCGGTTGCAAGCGGAACCGTCTCAAAGCCCGCTTCGCGTACGGCCGCAAAGGGCGCGAGGGCTTCGAGGGCTTCGCGACAAGCAGCGGGCTCGAGCTTCTCGCCGGCGGGTGCAAGCAGAAACGCCGCCCGAGCGTCGACGAGCAACGCTACGGTTTCGCGGGTGAGCGCGCCGAGACTTCCGCCTGCCGCAGCGAGTAAGCCGATCGCCGTCAGGCGTAATTCGCGCTCGGACCGGGTCGAGGGACTTTCCGCCTCCCCTGCGGCTCCGGGCAACGTCGCGCGCAGGAACCGCGAAAGCGCCACGCTCAAGCGCGAGGCCTCGTCGGCGTTGCCGTCGGTGGTGACGGGCTTTGGCATGGGTGCGGGCTTCGCGGGAGCCTTCGGCGCCGCTTCCGGCACAGGTTTTGCCATCGGAGCATTGGATGACGTACCGCCGACCGATGTCGGACGCGTGCGGGAGCGGGCGCGCATGCGCTCGAAAAAGCCTCCGGCTTCGGTTCCCCGGCGAAGCGCCGCGGCGGGTTGAGGCGCCGGGGTTTCGGCAGACGCCGGAGATGCGGGACCGGGATTCTGCGGTTCTTCGGGCGCCTCATCCGCATTCCCCTCGTCCTTCGCGCGCATGCTTTCAAGCCGCTCAAGCGCCGCAAGAAGCATTTCCACAACACGCTCGTGGCCGCGTCCCGCGGCAAGACTCAAGGGCGTCTCGCCCCGGGCGTCCCCGATCGAGGGGTCCGCGCCCGCAGCGAGCAAGAGCTCGACCGTCGCCTCGGCGTCCGCCGACGTATCGAGGTTCGCGGCTTCGGCAAGGGGCGTACGTCCCGTGACGTCCGTCGCGTTGGGATTTGCGCCCGCAGCGAGGAGCTTCTTCATGAGCGGGCGGGCCGCGTCGCTACCCGATCGGGCGAGAAGCCCGAGGGGCGTCACGCTGCCCGGAATCTTGCAAAACGGAAGATCGATTCCTTGCGCGGGCATCCGCTCGTCGGGATTCGCTCCGTGCGCAAGCACGATGTCAAGCGCAATCGGCGCCCAATCTTTTCCGTCCACGCTCCAGCCGCGGTCGACGTTTTGCGCGAGTGTGAGTAGTGCCGTGCGTCCTTCTTCGTCGACCGGAACGTCCGCCGCACCCGGCGCTCGAAGGAGGCGCTCCAAGGTGCGCTTTGCGTCCTCGACCGTCACATTGCTCGGAAGCGAGACGCGCGAGTTCGGAGCCCAGAGCGCCATGCGTACGGCGCTCGTTCCTTCCGTAGCGCGTCCGCCCGAAGCTTTGCGGTTCAGGCGCGCCGTCGGGTCGGCACCGCCCGTGACGAGTACGTCGACCGCGTCCGCGGCGAATTTCGACGCGGCGGACGAGAGCGGCGTCAAGCCTTCGTCTTCCCCCTCCAACGCGGGCTCGTCCGAAATCAAACCGAGGTCAGCCAACGCCCGAAGTTGCCGGACGTTGCCCGCCAAAGCCGCTTCGGAGGCGGTCGCGCCGCCGCTCGCGATCATCCGTCCCGCCCGCTCGGTTTCTTGAAAGGCGTCCGCTCCGTAGGCAAGCCACGGAGCAACAAAAAGCGACCCGCGCGCGACTGCCAAAGCGCGCGCCGTACGACCGAGCGACGTGCGGGCGTTGGGGTCGATTCCGAGATGTTCGACGAGCACCTGCGCGATGACGAGCGCGTCCGCTTCTTGAGTCGGATCCGTACCGCAAAAGCGGTCGCAGAGGGCGTGCAAAAGCGTATAGCCCGTACCCGACTCGCGTGCCGTCGGTCGAGCTTGCATTCGTTCTTGCACACGGGCGAGCCCGACGAAGTACGGATGCAGCCCCCGCTCCACCGCGATGAAGGACGCGGTTTTCCCGGAATCGTCCGCGTGATCGACGTCGGCGCCGTATTTGAGGAGGTCCTCGACGATGTACACGATGTCTTCCGGGTGCGAGACCCAGTCGTGCGGGCCTTCGGCCACGTGAAAAAGGGGCGTACGGCCCGAGCGGTCGGGGGCGTTCGGGTCCGCTCCGCGCTCAAGCATCAGCTCGACCGCTTCGCTGTCGCCCGCCCGCGCGGCATGCGCGAGCATCGTCATGCCGTACTCGTCTTCAGCCTCGGGCCGAAGCGCACGGTAGACCTCGAGCCGTTCGTCGGTACCGCGCTGCAGGTCTTCGAAAAGCGCCGCAACGGGATCGAATTTGTTGAGCATGAGTTTCGGCGCCATGGCGACCTCCGGGAAGCGAGGAATCGGGAAAGAGAAGAGAACGGACGGGGTACGGGCGGGGCCGGGCGCACGAGCACCATGCAACACGCGCCCTGCCCGACCTTCAGGCCGAAGTCCGGAATCTCGCAAGAGCGTCTTCTTCACGAGCCTCCGGAACTTCGGGGACTTCGGGATTTCGGAAGGCCTCAGTCCCTCAGTCCGTGAGGCTTGCCACCCAAGCGTTGCGCTGCCACTCGCCCCCGGCATCGTCCTCGGTATCGAGCAGTTCCGCGCAGGCGCCGCCCGCGTTTTCGAGCCAGTCGGCCGCTTCGTCTTCGCCCGCGTTCAAGCGCCAGAAAAGCCCGCCGAAGAGGTACGAAGCCGCAAAGTCGCGCCAGCCTTCGAAGCGCGCGCACGCCTCTTCGGCGCAGGCTTCGAGGATCGACTCGGCGGTCTCTTCGTCGAGCATCCCGACGAAATGCCCCCAGCGTACGAGCGAAGCCGCACGACCGATGTCCCAGGCGCGCATCGCTTCGGGCGTGCGGATCGTGCGGGCGTAGCGCGCGAACTTCCAGCGTTCGGTTTCGCCTTCGACGTCTTCAGGATCGAGCTCGGAGGCGATTTCGTCGAAGTTCTCCGTTTCGCCGTAGTACCCGTACTGCACCGACATGCCGCCTTCTTCGAGCAGATCGACGAGACGCTCTTCGAGCTCTTCGGCCGTTTCAATTCCCCAGTAGTCGGAAAGGATCGAGCGGACCTGTTCTTCGTAGAAGGGCTCGTGCGCTTCCGGATCGAGCTGCTCCAGTTCGTGCCCGTTCAGGGTCCCGACGATCCCGCCGAGGAGGTACCCGAAGACGCGGGCTTCGCGCGATCCGCGGGGAACGCTCCGGGCAGGCGGCTCCGTAAATGACGTCTGGAGCTGCCCGATGAAGTTGAGCGCCTGAGCGTACCCTTCTTCCCGATCGGCATCGGTTTTGACGGGCAAGGCGTAGCCCATCGACTGCGCATTTTGCTGCAGGGTCGAAACGAGCGCCTGCGGGTCGAACCCTTCGCCGCGCTGCGCGGCCGCCACCGCCTCGAAAGCCGCGGTCTGGGCCTGCTCGACGAGAGCGCTCTGGTTCGCGAGACTCTGTTGGATCTGCGCCTTCATCATCGCGAGCATTTCCGGATTGTTCCCGTAGAGGGACTCCATCAATTTCATCTGCGTCTTGAGCGCTTCTTCCTGGACCTTGAGAACGGCTTGCGCCTGTTCGCGAAGCATGTCTTCTGTGGATTTGTCGGTCATGGAAAACTCCTTCATGGGCGGTTGGTTCGACCGGACGACGGGACGACAGGGCGACAACAAAGCGTCTCTCTGTTTTCGACGCCTTCTTACGCCCTCGTCCGCCCTCGTCCGAAGGCCGTCAGGCATGGGCGATCGGGATCGGGCTTTCTCGGGCGGGTTCCTCCTTTTCAGCGGCGGCGGCGACGTCGTCGCGCGCGGGTTGGATTTCGGGTTGAGTTTCGGTTGCAGTTTCGGTTCGAGCTTCGGGCTTGACATCGGCTTCGTCGGTGCGCCCGTCGGCGTTCTCATCGGCACCCTCGTCAGCGCCCTCTTCGGCACTTTCCGGAGCGCTTTCGAGGTCCTTGAGAATCAGCGTGCCCGCCTCCCGAAGGAACGAGTGGAAGGCGGCCCAAGCGATGCGCGGGTCGCTCTGAACATGGTCGTGCGCGGCCGCAACCACGGGGCCGCTCTCCCACGCGAAGCACTCGACGTATTCGTACCGCAGAGCGCTCCCGCGACCGGTGACGAGCACGGATTCCGCAGGCAGTGCCTCGCGCAAATGCGCTTCCAAGGCGTCGCGCGCAGTCGCTTTTTCCTTGTCGGAGGCTTCGGGCGACAAACGGATCATAAAGATGCCGGCCGTGATCCCCTGGCGCTCAAGCTCGATCATGTTGTCCCGATCGGCCGCACCGTACCCGTTGTGAAGCGGCGCGCAACCCGTTTCGAGATGGAAGGCGTCGAGGAGCACGTCGCAATCGGGCTCGCGGTCGGGCCGCCGATCGACGACCGTTTCCTGCGAGAGAAGGTCCGCCATCGAGAAGGTCTGCGTCTCGGGCACGCACTCGCGCACGAAGTCGGCGAATTCCGCATACGGAACCCCGGTTTCGTCGGGCGTGCGGCGGTAGAGGTTCATGGACGAAAACCACCTCATCTGCGCGGCTTCGCCCACGGACTTCCTCACGAACCATTCGAGCGCTTCGAAGAGTTCGGGGGCCTCCTCTTCGGTGACGCCGAGGAGGTCGTCTCCGAAAAAGCCGAGTCGCCAGGTTCCGTCTTCGAGTCGCTGCGGCACGACGCGAAGGTCGCTCCCGTGGAGCGTCCGCTTGCCGGCATCCCGAACGAGACGCATGAGACTCTCCGGATCGTGCAGGGGCTCGATCCCGAGAGCGAACGTCCACCGCGCGTTCGCCCTTTCGGCGAGACGCCGCAGGCATTCGCGCATCGGAAACGCCGTCATGAACCAGCCGCAAGGCGAAAGCGTGAGTTTCATCCGGGGCTTGCCGCCCTGCCCCTCCGTCTTTTCTTCAGAGAGCTCGAAGAGCCACTTCGGGTTCGCGACGGGCGCAAAGAGCGCTCGGATCCGAGCCAAGGCCGTCTCGCGCCCGAGCTCCCCGAGCACAGCGGTGTCGTAGAGCTCGGTTTCGATCTTAGAAAATTCCTCCGCGATCGTTTCGACGCGCTCGCGGAAGGGATGGAAAAAGCGCTCCGCGACCAGTTCGTTCTTGCTCATCCGGATGAAGTCGAGCGTATCCTCGTCGCCCGGACGGTATTCGAGCGCCTTTTCCCAGTGCAGGAGCGATTCGATCACCCGATCGAGATAAAAGAGCGCGTAGGCGCGTCGATAGTGCCAATAATGGTTCTCGCGGTCCTTCTCGTCGACCGTATCCAATAGAGCGAGCGCTTTTTCAAGGCGTTCTGTTTCGCCGGGTTCGGCGATGGCGCCGTAGGCACGGGCCAGCGAGCCCACAAGCTCGGGATCATGCTCGTAGCCGGGCGTACTTTCAATCAGGCGGATGATCTCATCCAATGCATCCGTCTCATAAAGTTCTGCGATGCGTGCCGTGAGGTCGGGAGCGGTCGTTTCGGCCATAAATCCTCCTGTTGACTGTGGGACGGACGTTCTCGGGAATTCCGACCCATATTCCGACATTAGAGGACCGACCTTACGGAGGAATATAGGGGTAAACCCCGATTTTTGCCCTCCTTCGCGTAACCAAACGCAACCGCGGGTGTGTCGCTTGTCGCTCGGCCGCGGTCGCGCTTCGGCGGGTTTGACGGGATCGACAAACTTCGTTCCCGCCATCCGAAACGTCGGAAGCCGTCCATACGTCCGACCGAATCGACGGACGAAACGACGGACGAAAAAGCGGCGCGAACGAATCCGCGCCGCCCGATGTTCGGGCCCTTTGTTGAGGGCCCCGTTTAGTTTTCAGGCTCAGGTACCACAGCCCCTCCCTTGCGCCGAGACTCGCCGGGAGCGGCCGAGCGCCTCTGCCATGTGTTCGATCAGAGCTTTCCGCCCGGGACGATCTTACGAACGTCGAACTTCGTGCCGAGCGCGATGCGTTCGAGCGTCATGCCCTTATCGGCCTGGCGGAACCAGTAGAGCGCTTCCGAGTCCTTCGGTCCGATCACTTCGCAGTCGAATTCGCCCGTCACAAAGAGCGCCGTCCCTTCCGGAAGACCGATCACTTCCTCGTCCTTGTTGTACCAGAGGAATTCTTCAAGACGGTCTTCGCGGGTTTCGTTGTTCAAGCCCTGCGTGCCGCCCGAGATGAAGTGCGGGTTCGTCTGGAACGGGATGAAGCCGAATGTGTTAAAGGACGGCGGCTCCGCAATCGGCATGTCGTTCGTCGTGCGAAGCGTCGGGCAGGCGACGTTGCCGCCCGCGGACCAGCCGCAATACGGAACGCCCGCATTGACCCGTTCGCGAATAAGTTCGATGATGCCCGCTTCGTACATGCGCGTCACAAGCGCCCAAGTGTTGCCGCCGCCCACGGCAATCGCCTTCGCTTCGCGCACCGCCTGCTGCGGATCCTTGAAGTGATGGATCGAGACGATCTTGTGCCCGAAAGGCTTGAACGCGTCCTGCACCTGCTTTTCGTAGTCGTCGTACGTGCCCGCCACCTTGGCATACGGCACGAAGAGGATGTCGGGCTTTTGACCTTCGAAGAGCTTTTCGTATTGTTCGCCCGCGAAGTCGAGGTAGCCGGAATTGTGGTAGCGCGAGCTCGACTGGATGAGCACGCGGCGCTTCGGGGAGATCTTCTGCGGCGGAATCGGGTTTTTGGGTTTGGCGAACGCGCCCTGCGAAAGCGTGGTCCCGACAACGCCCGCCGCAACGGCGGCTTCAAAGAAATGACGACGAGAAATAGTCATCGCGTAAACTCCTTTTGACGTTCCTTCGAGCGACATGTTGGTCCTGAAACTTCGCCGGACAGGCTCTCGCCCGCCCTGATCCTCGAAGCGTCGGTCGAAAGAACACGAGGAATCATACCCGCACCTTGAATCTAGTCACATCATCGTAAGTACGGATTCCAACCTCGAAGATGAAACTATTCGAAACCGTGCTTGACGGGAAGAAAAAGTTCGATTATGGGAACTCCGGAAACAAGGACGATGAAACAACTTCGCAAAGATACGTCCTGATATCCGTTCGGCAAAAATGAAAACCCTGCCCGATCGTGAGGTCAAGGCAGGATCGGCAGCCGGTTTCCGGTTGAACCGGACGGAATCGATTCGGGTCGGACCGAATCGACCGGCGGAAATCTCGCGCGGTCGTTCGAATTTCTAGTCCAGGATGAACCGAAGAGCCAGTTCCCGGTTCGCACCGGTCAATCGAAAGACCGACCCCATGAGGTACACGGACGCCCGGCAGACGTCGGCGTCCGACGCGGCGTCGGGATGCGCCATCGCTTGAAAAAGAGCCTCTGCGTGGTCGGGCTCCTCCGCCCTCACGTGCTGCTCGAAAGCGGTCCACAGCGCAAGCATGGCGAGTTCCCGCTGCGAATCCGTCATCGGGGTTCGGATGGGAAAGTCGTACGTCCCGTTCTTCATAAAGACCCCTGAAGGTGTTGAGAGACCGCTCACGCGGTCGGATGGATAGGAAGACGCTTTCCATCTTATCGCGGCGTCCGTCGGCCGACCTCGGTGGAATTCTCCATGACGCCGTTACTTCGGACACGGCTCCGGCTATCCCGCGCATTACCCGTTCGCCCTTATCGGCAGTGCGACCCTCACCTCCGCTTCGCCTCCTCGGCCGTCTTCGCAAAGATGATGAGCTCAAGACACGCGCGCGCCCGATCGGGATCCTTTGCCTTCATAGCCTCAATCACCTCGGAATGGAGCTCCACCCAGGGACTGCGCCCTGCTTCGTCGACGTCGTCGAGGCGGTTCTTCGCCGTTTCGCGCATGTAGCGGCGGATGGGCTCGCGGGCGATCTCGAAGGCATAGGCGAGAAGCGGATTGCCCGAGAGCCGGCAGATCTCGCCGTGAATATCAAGCGTGCAGTCGAGCGTGCGCTCAAAGAGCGCATCTTTCGCCTCGGGATCCATGCCGGGCTCGTACTCGTCAACCGTCGCTCGGAAGACCTCAAAGAGCTTCTCGAGGCACTCGAAGTCCGCCTCCGTCGTGCGGCCTGCGGCAAGCCTCACGCACTCGCCTTCGAGCACGATGCGGTATTCGCCGATGCTTGCCATAAGCTCAGGCGTCATAAGGAAGTCCGTGAGGGTCTTCATGTGCGCCCCGAAGTTGAATCTCCGCACAAAGGTCCCTTCTCCGTCGCGGGTCTCAAGGACTCCGAGAGCATTCAAGCGCTGGAGCGCGATGCGCACCGTCAGGCGATTGACGCCGAAAAGTTCGGCAAGCGATGCCTCCGAAGGGAGTTTCTCGTCGATCGCCCACTTTCCGGATAGAACGAGCTCCTTCAAGCGGTCGGTGACGAGGTCGGCGGCGGTGGTCTTTTTGATGCGCAGTGCGGACATGGACTCGAGTTTCGTGCGGGAGGATCTTTGTTTTTCTCCTTGATTGTAAGGCGAGCGGGTGAAAGTACGAGGAACCGGCTCCGTTCAAGCGGCATCGTGCGAGCCGCGCATTCTCCGTTGCGACGGTGCGGCTTGCCCCGTAATGTCTTGAGGCTCCACGTTTTCCCCGCTTTGAAAGATGTTTGTTTCGGATTAGAGTACGAACATATTCACCTAGCGAACAGGTGATTGGCATTAACCCAGGAAAGGAGAGACGATCATGATCGATATCGTCGTGGAAACCCCGTCGGGGCTCATGAAGGGCGAAGCAAAAGGGGGCCTCGTCTGCTTCCGAACCATTCCCTTCGTCGAAGCTCCCGTGGGGAAGCGCCGCTGGGCGGCTCCGGAACCCAAGGCTCCGTGGGCGGGCGTTCTGGACTCAACGATCGAAGGTCCCATCCTCCCTCAGGGGCCCTCCGACCTCGACCGTCCGATGGGAGCCATCAACCGCGAGCTCTCCGAAGCGGCGCTCACCCTTACGCTTGTTGCGCCCGAGAATGCGAAGGACCTCCCCGTCATCGTCTGGTTCCACGGGGGTGCGAACTTCTGCGGCGCGGGGTCGCTCGACTGGTACGACGGGAGCACCCTCGCCAAGGCCTGTCCCGCAGTCTTTGTGGGCGTCAACTACCGGCTCGGTGCGCTCGGCTTTCTGCAGTACCCGGGCGTCAATGAAGAGAATCTTGCCGTCCTCGATTGGATAGCGGCCCTTCAATGGGTGAACACCCACATCCGCTCCTTCGGCGGCGATCCCGAGCGTGTGACGCTCGTCGGTCAGTCGGCGGGCGGCAATGCGATCGTCACGCTTGCAGGCATGCCCGAAACGGACGGGCTTTTCGAGTCCGCTTGGATCATGAGCCCCTCGATCGGCCGCGGCAACCACAAAAAAGCAGACGCGCACCGCATCGCAAAGACGCTCCTCTCGGCTGCGGGCTGCCGGGTCGACACCGACCTCGAAACGCTTCGCGAAGATGCGCTCGGACTTTCGGTCAACGAAATTCTCCTTGCGACCGACGTGGCCTTCAAAGCGCACGGGAAGGAATTCGGCGGGATGCTCTTCAAGCCCGTCGACGACGCGCTTTTCGAGCCCGCAGCCGTCATTGAGAAATCGGTCGCAGGCGCAAAGCGCAAGAACCTTCGCATCGTGCTCGGTACGACTCGCAACGAAACGCTCGCATTCTCGGACGATCGCTCTCCCGAAGGGCTCAACCGTCTTGCGAAGGTACAGCAAGCGCGCTTTGACGCGCCCGCTCTCGAGTACGTGAAGGCCCTAAGCAACGCGGGCGTGCCGACTCGCAAGTACCGCTTTGACTGGGAGGCTCCCGATTCGATCTACGGCGCCTGCCACTGCATCGATCTTCCATTCCTCTTCGGAACTTTCCCCGCTTGGAAGAGCCCGATGCTCGCGGGCGGAAACCCCGAACGCATGGCGGCGCTTTGGAAGCGCTTCTCGGGCGAATTCATCCGCTTCGTAAGGGGCGAGGAACCCTCGTGGCCGCTCTTCGGAGAGAAAGAGTACGTCGAAATCTTCAATGAGGAGAACTGAGCATGTCCACACAAGAGAAAAAGCGCGGCATCACCGTTCCGCACGTCCTCGTTCTGATTCTTGCCTTCATCGTCGGCTGCTGCGGGCTTACCTACGTTGTCCCTGCGGGTGAATATGCGATCGACGCCGCGACGGGACTTGTGGTACCTAACTCCTACCACGCAGTCGAGCCTTCCCCCGTCAACCTCTGGAAAGCATTGATCATGGTGACGGAAGGCGTTGCAAGCCAGGGCGTCATCTTCGCACTCCTTTTCATCATGGGGGGCCTCATCAACGTCGTCATCGACTCGGGATCGATTCACGCGATCATCAACTCCTCTGTTCATCGTCTTCAAGGCAAAAGCATCAAGGTGCTCGTACCTGCAGTCGTAGTGCTCATGGCTGTGATCGGCGGCCTAGCCGGTCAAGACTCGCTCGTTGCGTTCGTCGCGGTCGGCATGGTACTTGCCCGCAAGTTGCGGCTCGACCGCATCGCGGCGCTCGGCATGTTCTACCTCCCCTACATCACGGGTCAGGCCGCGGGCCCGACGATCGCGATCATTCTGATGGCACAGGAGACGGCGGGGTTGCCGCCGGTCTCGGGCCTCGGCGCGCGTCTTCTCGTCTGGTTGACACTCACGCTCCTTTGTGTCGTCTACACGACGCGTTACTGCTTGAAGATCAGCCGCGATCCCTCAAAGAGCCTTGCCGACGGAATTCTCCCGGCTGAAGCCGCGACGGCGGACGCCGCCGCTCCCGCGGCGGAAGCGACCTGGAAGAGCATCGCGACGCTTCTCGCGCTCATCATCCCCTTCGTCCTCTACGCCTGGGGTGCCGCCTCGAAGGGCTGGGGCTTCCCCGAACTCCTGGCGTTTGCAATGGTAGCCGTCATGGCCGTCGGGATTCTCAACCGCACAAACTACAACAAGCTCGCGCAGTCCTTCATCTCGGGCGCAACCGCCATGGGCGGGATCTGCCTCATGATCGGCTTTGCGAAAGTAATCGGCATGGTGCTCATCGAAGGCCGCATTCTGCACACGATCGCCTACGGCGCCGTGACCGTGATCGGCGGCATGGGCGACGCCTTCATCGCCTCGGGGATCTTTATCGCGACGATGCTCTTCAACTTGCTGATTCCCTCGGGCCCCGCCAAGGTTCCGATGTTGATCCCCCTCTTCATCCCCGTTGCGGACGTTCTCGGCATCAGCCGTCAAGTCCTCTGCCTCGCCTTTCAGTTGGGCGACGGTCTCACGAACTGCGTGACGCCCGTCTCGGCGGTTTTGGCCGCAGCAATGTCGCTCTCAGGCGCGAATATCGGCCAATGGTTGCGCTTCGTGCTTCCCTTCGTCTTCATGACCTTCATCATCGCAATCGTTTCGCTCACGATTCTGCAGGCGATGGGTTGGAGTTGATTCTTCCTTTCACCCCCTCGGGCACCGTTCGTTCCACACGGCGCCCTTTTCCGTCCCGCGGCCCGAGCCGCGGGATTTTTTTTGCTCTCCCGCCTGCAGGAGGACGTCGGACATCCCGACCACCCGCAGTCCGACACAAGAGAAAAGTTCGAAGGCGGACGGCCCGAAGGCGCGGCAACAAAACGACTTCGCGAAGAATTGTCCGATATTTCGGCGCAGAAGCGCGAAAAACCCGCCCGACCGTGAGGTCGAAGCGGGCTCGGGCAAATCGATGCCGTTCGCGTTCGTATCGGCTTGAACCGATCAGAACGGGGGCTGATTCGTATAGACCGCCTTCAGGGCGTCTTCCGCGTCGGGACCGCGCAGGCTCTGGGCGGCGAAGTCCGCGTCGTTTTGCGAAGTGTAGTGGAACTGCGCGTACGTCACGGTCTTTTCGGGCGAGACGCGGAACTCCCACTGCATGAGGCTTCCGTCGTCGAAGTAGCAGCTGAACATGACCCGGCCGGGTTCCATTTCCTCCCAGGTACGGGTCTTCGGGTTGCAAAGACCGTACTGCTCGAACGCGGTCGAGAGCGGGATCGACGTGTCGTACGAGAGAATCTGGGACTTGACGAGGGCGACGTCGGGCGTTTCGACGGGAACGGGCGGGACGAACTCGGCGGGCTGCGTGGCGCAACCCGCAACGAGAGCGGCGAGGCCGCCGGCGAAAAGCGCCTTGAGACGCATGGCGTGGGTCATTGATCGATTCCTTTTCGGTGTGGCCAGTCGGGCGCGCGAAGTTCGGGGACCCTCACCGAAGACCCCCGATTTTCAACGCGATCTTGACGGAGTATAGAGCCCGATTCTTGAGGCTTTCTGAAGGCAACCGGCTCGCTTCACGAAGCGGGCTTGGGGCAGCCCGACTTTCGCAGCACGTAGTGTTCGGAAAGCGGCCCGTCGATGAACTCCCCTTCGAGGTCGAGAAAGCGCAAAGCGCCCGCTTCGATGCGCAGCAGTCGGGCGGGATTCTTTTCCGTGATTGGATCGAGCGCCACGCGGTCCGCGTGCGTCGACCAGTCGCCGCCCGAGGAGGCCGTGAAGTTGCGCCCGATGTAGTGCTCCGTCATCGTGTAGGTGCCCACGGCCCGCAGGTAAAGCGTCACGCGAATGCCGGGACCGTCCGCCGCGGGAATGACACCTTCGTAGACACCCGGAAGACGCAGACAGTCTTTGGGATAGGCCGCTTCCTTAACGGCGCCCGCAGAACCCGTTTCCGCTCCCGTTCGGGAACTCATTTCGCCCTTTTGGGCACAGCCCGCAAGGAGCGCGATCGCTCCCGCAACAAGGACCGCGCGGCTCGCGCGAGTGAGAAGGGTTCGGGTGGTGGGGCGCATGACGGGGTCCTCGACGAATGGAAAACGGAAAGCGAACGGAAAAGGAAGCGGCCTCGTGATGCTCGTGTTGCTCGTATTGCTCTTGGTGCGATCGATGCCATTCGATGCCCTCCGAGCGGCCGCCCTCTCCGAAGCATGATAGCGGGCGGGGGCGCCTCGCTCCGCTCGGGGTTGTTTCCGAATATTGTCGACGCCCGAGGCCCCGGGGAACCGGACGCGGGAAGCGAACGCGAACAACGGACAGCCGGAGGGGGCCCGAACGATGTTCGGACGCCCGAACGGTGCGTCCGACAAGGCGTTTTCGGCAATCCAAGGGAAAACACGGATAGGGAAAGGCCCCTGTTTATTCGGGATAGGTCTCCGAATAAAAGACTTTTATTAGTTTACAGGTGTAGGCCCCCTACCCGAATGCGGTCGCATCCTGTAGTATGGGGTTGAGGTCAAATGGGGACCGAACTGCCTTGCGCGACAGCTCGATTCCCGTACAAAAGGCAGCGAGCAATCGTTGCCTTTTGTGCTTTCAGAGGGGCGCGTCTCGCACGCTCCTACCCTCTTCCTTGTTCCACAGACGCATTCCCCAAGCGCCCGTTAGAATTCGGCGACGGGGCTCCGGATCAAAAACGGAGTTCCTCTCCCTTCAACACGCAGTCAAACGGAGGAGCGTCGCTTCCGACCCGAGGTCGGAGGGGCGCGGAACATACACCATGAAACCGAACGTCGCACTTTTCGCCACCGGCGGAACCATCGTGAGCTCGGGCGAAAGCGCCACGCAGATGACGGGCTACAGCATCAAGGATTTTCGCGTCGACGATCTTTTGAAGGCCGTGCCCGCGCTCGACGAGGTCGCGAACCTCGACGTGACTCAGGTGGCGAACATCGATTCGAGCTCCATGACGAGCCGCGTCTGGATGGATCTCGCCCGCGCGATCGAAGCAGCGCTTTCCCGCGACGACACGGCGGGTGCCGTCGTCACGCACGGGACCGACACGCTCGAAGAGACGGCGTACTTCCTCAATTTGGTGCTCAAAACCGAGAAGCCCGTCGTGTTGGTCGGGGCCATGCGTCCCGCGACGGCCCTTTCGGCGGACGGCCCTCTGAATCTTCTCAACGCCGTGCGCGTTGCCTGCGACCCCAGCGCCCGAGGCCGCGGCGTTCTCGTCGTTCTGAACGACACCGTCCTCGCCGCTCGCGAAGCGACGAAATCGCACCCGACGAACGTCGCCACCTTCCGCGGGCCCGATGCGGGGATGCTCGGCATGGTGGCGGGCGCCCGTATCGAGTGGCTCTCCCGAAGCGCCAAGCGCCATACGGTCGATACGGCCTTCGGAATGTCGATCCTCGACGGCGTCGATCGACTTCCCCGCGTCGACATCGTTTATTCGCACGTCGACGACGACGGCCTCTTCGTGAAGGCGGCCGTTGCCGCGGGCGCACGCGGGATCGTGCACGCGGGCACCGGCAACGGGTCGATCCATTCGGATACCGAACCCGCCCTCTTCGAGGCCGCCCTCAAGGGCGTGCTCGTCGTACGCGCGAGCCGCACCGGGTCGGGCGCGACGGTCGAAGGGCTCGACGCCTGGCAGCGTGCGGGCTTCATCCCGTCGGGGACCCTCAATCCGCAGAAGGCCCGTGTTCTTCTTCAGCTCGCCCTCCTCGCCTGGGGCAACCTCCCCGCCGAAGAACGGCAAAAGAAGACCGAGGAAGCCTTCCGAATCTACTGATGCCCTCATAAACCCTTCCTTTTCAGGAAGGGTTTTTATTGACATTCCAGCCGAGCGCTCCCTTCAATCCGTAAAAATTTCGTTCCATGATCCGTACCAACGATAGCCTCCCTTGCTTTGACGTCGGCATCCCGACCCGCATCGTGTTCGGCGCGGGAGCGCTCGAAAAACTCGCGCGCCTCCCCTTCCCCGGGAAACGTTGCCTCATCGTTGCGACCCGCGGGCAGTCGATCCGACGCACGGGAACGCTCGCTCGCGTTGAAGCGCTGCTCGTCGGGCGCGGCATCGAAACGATTCTCTTCGATCGGTGTCGCTCGAATCCCGTTTTGGAAGACGTCGAAGAAGGCGTCGAACTTTGTCGAAGTGCGTCGGTCGATGTGGTCCTCGGTCTCGGCGGAGGATCCGCGCTCGACTGTGCGAAAGCGATCTCGCTTGCGGCGCCCAACACGGGCTCGCTCTGGGATTACGTGCGGGGCGGAAGCGGAAAAGGACTCAAACCCGCACACAAGCCTCTTCCCGTCGTAGCGATTCCGACGACTGCGGGGACGGGTTCGGAAGCCAATCCCTGGGCGGTCGTCACCAACCTTGCCACTCGGGAAAAAATCGGATTCGGCACGCGCGACACCTATCCCGTCCTTTCGATCGTCGACCCGGAACTGCTTCGCACGGTTCCCGCCGACTTTACGGCCTGGCAGGGTTTCGACGCGCTCTCGCACGCGATCGAAGGCTTTCTTTGCACTTCACACAACGTCCTCTCGGACCTCTGGGCGCTCGAAGCCGTTCGTCGCCTCGCGAAAAGCCTCCCGATCGCGGTCACGGACGGCGGCAACCTTGCGGCACGCACGGATACGGCGCTCGCAAGCACGCTCGCGGGTCTCGTCGAAGCAACGTCGAACTGCCTTTCCGCCCATTCGATCGAGCATGCGCTCTCGGCCATGCGTCCCGAGCTCGTTCACGGACGCGGCCTCCTTCTGATTGCGCACTCGTACCACGCGCACCTCATCCGCAAAGGCGCCGCGCCCGAGCGTTACGTTGCACTCGCCCGTGCCCTCGGTCGCAGCGAGGCCGAGGAGCCCGCCGACTTTCTCTCGGCGCTTGGCGCTCTTCAAACCGCCTGCGGCCTTCGGAACGATCGTTTGTCCGACGCGGGTTTCGCGCGCGAGGATCTTCCCGAGGTCGCAAGAATCGCCCGAAGCTCGATGGGGCATCTTTTTCGCGGCGACCCCGTCGAAGTGACGGACGAAGACGTGCTCGCTATTCTCGAGCATGCACTTTGACTGCTCCCCGTCCAATAGGTCAGCCCAACAACTACGAAGGCGCGCACGCTTGTCGGCTTGACCGCATTGCTCTTCCCGTCGTAAAGGATTGAGGGTTCCAGACAGAGTTTGCAGAGCGAACGATCCGCGATCGGGCAAGTTCGGGATTTTGCCAAGTGATGCATTCGAACTAAGGAAAACCCTCAAATCAAGGTTCCCCGCGAGATAGCAGAATACGTCTCGTGATCGCATTTTGCGATCCGTCTTGCAAGATTATCTATCTATATGAAAAATCTGAAATTTACCCCCCCTTCCGGACTTCCCGTACGTCGCATGAACTGACGCACGCCAAGAAGACGCTCGTCGCTCTTGCCACGCTTTCCGCGCTCGGCATGGCCTCCGGCTCGGCCTCAGCCTGGAGTAACATCACGCAGATCCCCGTTGACAAAAACTGGGAGCTGACCGTCAAGGGTCCGGATTATCCCGGCTCCACCCAGGCGGATTTTGTCCTCTCGAGTGCCCCTCTTCCCGAAGACAATACCGACGCCGTCATCGACCTCACGTTCACCGACGATCTTTACGCCAAGGTGAACGTCATGGACGAAACGATGGGCAAGTGGGGCAGTCTCAACGAAGATCAACGAGAAGATTATTGGTCGACGGTTTCCGGACTTCATTTCTACGGGACCGATTCCGCGACCTACACCTCGCTCGACATCGATTTGACGGCTAACACCACGGACGCCTCAAAGGGAACTTACGAACTGGCCGGCATCTACCTGACCGGCGCGAACGACCTGACGGTCGGCCCGACGAACGGCAAGTATGAAGGCACAACAAACATCTCCGTGACCGGCAATTACGACGTACCGACCTCCGAAGACAAACCTTCTTCGTTGGTCTCCGGTCTTATATCCGAAGCCTACGGTGAGTCGGGGACGAGCCGTGTTTCGTTCAACACGCAAATGACAAACATCACGGTGAGCGCCACGGGCAAGCATCTCCTCCCGGCCGGCGTGACCATGATGAACGGTTCGCACCTTCCTGTCATCGAGTTCCACGGCGACGAAACGACGATCTCCGCGAAGAGCACTGCGGGCAATGCGATCGGCATTTGGCTCATGCAAGACGACTTGATGGACGACCCCAATCCCGAA
Organism: Sutterella megalosphaeroides; assembly: GCF_003609995.1. Classification (NCBI taxonomy): domain Bacteria; kingdom Pseudomonadati; phylum Pseudomonadota; class Betaproteobacteria; order Burkholderiales; family Sutterellaceae; genus Sutterella; species Sutterella megalosphaeroides. The sequence goes on along the minus strand of NZ_AP018786.1, from coordinate 1,439,049 downwards.
TACCGGGGTGTTCTCAACCTGCAGAGCGCCAAAACGACCATTTCGGCTACAGGTGCTGAAGGAGCCGATACTCTCGGCATTTGGGCGACGGGCGACAACACGGTCAATGTCGGGGGCGACCTTACGGTGACGGTGGCGGGCGACAACTATGCCCTCTGGTTTGGGAGCGACGCCGAAGCTCGCAGCGAATCCTCGGGACTGGCGGACGCCTTCCAAGCCATCGCGAATACCGAAAGCCGGGTTCAGCGCGGCAACACGACTTTCCGTGTTTTTGAAGACGCCTCCGCCACAGTCAGCGGCAAGGCGCACTTCGATAAGAGCGCCGCGATTCTCCTCGGCGGCGACATGACGGTGAACGGCACCTTCACGCTCCTCGGGAACCTCGACGGCGTCGAAGGGACCGATTCGAAGACCGTCCTCGGGAACCTCACGCTCACCCAGGGCGGCACGATCGGCGCCGCAAGCGGTACGAGTACCTCCGACCTGACGGCGAACCTCGCGAAGCTCACGGTTGCGGGCAACCTCACGACGCAAAACGCCACGATCAACGCCGATGAATTCACGCTCGAAAACGGCACGCTCGACAACCTGAGCGCCGAGATCAACGGCACCACGGCCACGCTCGGCAACGGTGCGAAGCTCGTCAACAATGGCGGCTTCCACTACGACACGATCGTTCTCGGCAAGGGTTCGACCTACCTCGAAGAAGCGGACGAATTCGTCGATGCCAACGGCAGCCTCGGGATCGACCTTGCATCCGACGAAGGCACGCTCGAATTCGCGGGCGGCAAGCTCGGCGCGATCGGTGCCGAATCGAAGGCGCTCACGCAGATCCGCTTCGTCGACGCAACCGAAACTCAGAGTAGCAATTCCGATCTCACCCTGGTTCGCTTCAGCGCGAACTCCACCTACGCGCTTGACAACATCACGTTCGCGCAACAGAAGACGGACAATCTTTCGACCCTCGAAGTTACGGGCGGCGCGAAGCTCGACGTCAAGTCCTTCGAAGCCGGTAACGGCCGGGCGTTCGTGAAGGAAGGCGGCGCCCTTTCGATCGATACGCTCACCTCGACGGGCAACTTTGCGATGACGGTGCGCGACACGGGTCTCCTCTCGATCGACACGTTCGTCGGTGCCGAGGGCGGCCGCTTCACGCTCGCCGAAGGTACGGCCAACATCGCGTCGATCGACCTCACGAAGAGCGTCCTCGAAGTGGGCGCAAACGGCACGCTCAATACGACGACGAGCCAAATCTTCACGATCGCCCTCAACGCGGACGGCACGAACGTTGCCGAAGCGAACGAGCTCAAGTACTCCGCCGACAGCCTCGTCTTTACCGGGCACGGCGTGCTTGTGCTCACCGACGCGAAGTTCAACCTGGACTATGCCGACACGGCGATGGCCCTTTTCAAGGATACCTACACGGGTGCGGGGATTGCCTTCGACGGCATACTCGTCGACGCCTCGGGCGACGTTGAAGAGTCGGTCGACATCGGCGACGTCAACGACGGTCAGATCTTCGAGAAGACCGACGTGACGGCCAAGGCCGACGAAACCGGCAAGGTTGAAGTCGACAAGTCCTTCGGCGGCCGCACGCTGCAGTTGGGCAAGGGCGTCTCGTCCGTCGACGTGACGAACGGCAACACCCTCACGCTCGTGGGCTCTACGGAAGGCGGCGAACTCGTTGCTTATGAAGGCGACAAGGCGCCCGCTCTCAACGTCGCGGGCGGGCTCGCCCTCGGGAGTGAGACCGCCGACGTGAAGGGCTCGATTACCGCTGCGATCGACCTCTCGGGTGCCGAAGGCCTCACCGTCAAGAACGGCTCCTTTACGCTTGCGGACGTCACCGTTTCGGGCGAAACGAAGCTTGATGCCGGCAAGGCCGGGAAGCTCGATGTTACGAAGCTCACGCTTGCGAACGACGTTGCGGTTTCGGGTGCCGTTTCGGTCGAGACGCTCGCCGCCGATAAGGCGGCCGCGCTCGACGTTACCGGCGGCAACCTCGCGGTTGCGAATGGCTCTTTGAAGAACGTCGCCGTTACGGTGGGCACGTCGGCGGCTGCCGCTTACGCCGCGGCGAACGAAACCCCGGCCGCCTCCTCGACCGACGCGACGACCTTCGCCTTCGGCGGAACGACGCTTGAAGGTTCCGTCACCGCGGACGCGAACGGCGTTGTTGCGCTCGGTACGACCGACCTCACGGCCTTCCACGCGGTCTTCTCCGAAGGGTTCGGCACGTGGAGTGCCGATACGGCCGCCGCTTTCGTGGCGGGTCCCGTGACGGTTGAAAAGACGGGTTCGCTCCTTGTGGGTGCCGCCGACGGCACGAATGCTCAAGTCGCCTTCGGTGCGAAGTCGGTGCTCGTTGCAGACATCTCCGGCATGGCTGCGAACGACACCCTCATCACGGCCGATTCGTTCGCGGTCGATTCGGGCTCCGTTGCCTACCTCGTCGGGTCCGTGAAGGACGGCTCCGCCACCTTCAACCTCACCTCCGACAAGGCGGCCGATTACTGGAACACAGCCGAGACGCTGAAGAGCGGCTCGGCCATGCTCTCGATCGACTTCGACAAGGAAACGGGTGCGTGGACCGTCTCGAACGCGAACGCCTCCGAAGCCTACGGGAACCTCATGCAGGGTCATGCGTTGGCCGACGCGGGCTACCGCGGCGAAGCCGCCGAACGCGACTACGCGCAGGCGCTTTTGACCGACACGACGGGCCTTTCGAACGCCGCCGTTGCCGCACGCTTTGACGCTGCGATGAACCCGGGCGGGTCGCTTGCGGTCTTCACGACCGCCTACGACCGCGCGTCCGATCTGCGTCGCGTCGTTCGCGACGAAGCAGCCGTCGCCTCGACCGAGTCCCGTCTCTGGGCTCGCGTTACGGGCGGCATGACGAAGTTGGACGGCATCTCGACGGGCGCTCAGGCGCTCGACGTTGAAACCGATGCGTACGGCCTTGCCGTCGGTGCCGAAAGCATGTTGGGCGATTGGAAGTTGGGCGGCGCCTTCACGGCGGGTACCGGCGACACCGACAACGACGACGTTGCGGCGAAGGACGAGTTCGACTTCTACGGGCTTTCCCTCTACGGCAAGAAGGCGATCGGCGCCTACGACGTCCTCTTCGATGCGACGGCCGCGTGGGTGAAGTCGGATCTGAAGGTGAACGGCGTGGCCGACCTCACGACCGACACGACGACCTCCGTCTACGGGCTCGGAGCCGAAGTGCGTCGTACGGCCGACTTGGGTGCCGTGAAGCTCACGCCCTTTGTCGGCGCGAACCTCTACTACGTGACCTCCGACGGCTACACGACCAACCACGGCGTGCGCGTCGACGACGCGGACGCCACGGCGGTCGAGTTCCCGATCGGGGCCGAGCTCTCGGCCGCGTTCGACACGGCGGGGGGCATCCGTCTCGCTCCGGCCTTCTCGCTTGCGGTCGTTCCGACTGCGGGCGACACCGAAGTCGACCAAACCGTTGCGTTTGCGGGTGCGACGAGCAACTACCGCTTCACCTTCGCCGACGACGTGAAGGTTCGCTCCAACCTCGCCCTGACGGCCGAGACGGACGCCTTCTCCTTCGGTCTCAAGGCGGGCTACGAATGGGGTGACGAAGAACGCGGTGCGACCACGTTCTCGCTCAACGCCGCTTACCGCTTCTAACCGCAACGCTTGAGCGCTCCGATCCTGCTCGGGGCGCTCAAGTTCGCGATCGACAAAAAAGCCGCGATCGTCCGAAAGGACGGCCGCGGCTTTTTTCTTCGTTCGGGCCGGGTTCCGGCGCTTTCGATCACCGCATGTTCACGTACTTGTGCACCTGGAAGGAAACGCGCCAGCCTTTCGTCATGGCGGCTTCGACGCAAAGACGCGTTGCCTCGTCGTCGCGGCTTACGGGCTGCACGTAGACGAGGACGCCCGGTTTCGTTTCGGGCAGCGTCCGATGTTCGAGGTCCTCGAGGTCCTTCGGGCCCGAGACGGGCATTTTGATTTCGTCCGCACGGCGAAGGGCCGAAGCAAGCACCTCGCGCCCGCCCGGCATGTCGTACTTGGGGCTCACGGTCACCCAGACACCCTCGGCAACGCGCACGGGTTCCGTACCGCTCGTCTCGATCGCCACGGTCTTCCCGCGCGCGAGAAGCGCCGCGGTCACGTCCGTGAGGTCGAAAAGCATGGGCTCCCCGCCCGTGAAGATCACATGCGGGATCGACGCGTAGTGAGCGTCGATGTAGGCTAGAAGCTCTTCGCCCGTGCAGGTGGCGTGGCGCGGCGCGTCGGCTTTCGAGGCGGCGAAGTCGAGTCCGCAGTCGTTGGGCTCGCCCAACTTCCAGGTGTTTTTCGTATCGCACCAGGGGCAGCGGCAGAGGCACCCCTGAAGGCGCACGAAGACGGAAGGCGTCCCCGTCCAGGCGCCCTCCCCCTGAAGCGACGCGAAGATCTCGTTAACGAAGAGGAGCGAAGCCATTGAAGAGCCTCCATTCGGCGGAACACTTGCGGGTTTCTTCGACGGTGCAGCGAATGACGCGAACACCCGTGCCGTCGAGGCACTTCGGGGCGACCACCGTCGCCAAGTGATGCGCGATGTTTTCCGCCGTCGGATTGAAGTCGAGTTCGACAACGGTCGGGTCGAGCGCCTTCAGGTGCGGCGCGAGCGGATCTTCCTTCCAGACGAGGAAGTGGTGGTCCCACTCGTTTTCAAGCCACATGCAGAGCTTTTCCTTGATGACGGAAAAGTCGAGCACGCGCCCGAGCTCGTCGAGCGATTCCGTTTCGCCCGCGCACTCGAAGGTGACGCGGTAGTTGTGCCCGTGCAGGTGGGCGCACTTCGATTCATGGCCGCAGACGCGGTGTCCGCAGGAGATGTCGTGGTAACGGGTGGCCGTAATCATTGTTCTCTAGGTCGCAGGAAAGCGGTCGGATGGAATTATCGGGAGAGGCGTGCGAAGAATTCGCGGCGGAATTCGGGGTCGTCGCGCAGGACGCCGCGCAGGACCGTAGTCGTCATGGAGGATTCGGTCTCCTTGACGCCGCGCCAGGTCATGCAGGAGTGAACGGCGTCGATGTGAACGGCAAGACCCGCCGGGTGCGTGAGTTCTTCGATGCGGTCCGCAAGTTGCACCGCCGCCTCTTCCTGGATCTGCGGGCGCGAGAGCACCCAGTCGGCAATGCGGCTGTACTTCGAGATGCCGATCACGCGCTCGCCCGGCACGACCCCGATCCAGCAGCGCCCGAGAATCGGGGCGAAGTGGTGCGAACAGGTGGACCTCACCTGCAAGGGGCCGATCACGATGAGGCCGTCGTAGCCGCGCTCGTTCGGAAAGTCCGTTGCCTTCGGACACGGAACGTAGCGCCCCGCGAAAACCTCGCGCAAAAAGAGCTTCGCCATGCGGCGCGCGGTTTCTTCGGTGTTGGGGTCGTTCTCGACGTCGATCACGAGCGCGCGCAACACCTCGTCGATGCGTTCGCGTACCTCGACTTCGAGGTCCTCCAAGTCGCCCGCTTCGAGGTAGTCGGCAATGTTGTCGTTCGCATGAAACGAAGCGCCCGCCGCACGAAGTCGGTCGACGATCTCCTGACTTTTCTTCACCGTAGCCGTCATGTGTTTGGGACCAGTCGCTCGAAAGAGCGTGTACGTATTGAGAACCGGAGGTGTTTGAAGGTCGACTGTTTCCCGGACTTTCCGCACGTATCGAAACGTTCGGAAAGCACAAAGCTCCGGCTCGTGCAACGCACGGCGGGGATCCGGGAAAAAGTTCGACGATGTAAGCGCGGGCGGCAATGCCTCCCGAACGCTTGAAGGCCCGCCCGTCCCGAAGGTCCGGTTCTAAGGTCGCTTCGGGCGGGTCAAGCAATCCCCAGGCATGGACGACGACGGGCGCGAACGGGTTCGTGCGCGACCGCCTCGGTTCGGTCGGGGGATGCGTATCATAGCGCGTTCCGAACCTGCCGCGTAGGGAAAACGACGAAAAAAGCGTCCGAAAGACGAAAAAGGTCGCGCTCGCGGCTTTCGAAAACCGAAATTCGCCGCACGTTTCGGAAAAAGCGGAAAAAACAAAAGGCCGCCCGCAGGCGACCTTTCGAGTCGAAGTCGGAGTCGAATTCATCGGTCGCCCCCCGGCCGCAGCCGGAAAGCACCGAATCGAACCCTCCGATCAGCTCTTGATGAGGGTGCAGCAGCCTTCGGGCTTCTTCTCGAGGGGCTTACCTTCGTCACCGAGCAGTTCGAGTCGGTCGGGGGTCTTCGTCGAGAACCAGCGGTAGGCCTTCCCTTCGTTCGTCTTCAGAACGACCGTGTCGCCCTGAACTTCATAGCGACCGAGCTCCATGCGGGTCGTGTCCTTTTTGACGCGCAGCACGAAGCACTTATAGTGGTCGAGCGTCATCTCCGCTTCGGACGCTTCGCCCTTTTCGGAAATCAACGTCCCCACGTACTGGCCGACGACGGGCGAATCGACCGCCTTCGCGCGGTAGGCGTCCCATTCCTTTTCGGACTCGGCCTTGGCGGCTTCGAGCCCCTTCAGGGCGCTGGAGCTTTCCTCTTCCTGTTGGAGGTCCGCCGCGCTGGCGGCGGGCTTGGTCGTGACGGGAGCGGTTGTTTCGGCGGCCTGCAGGGAGCCGACGCCGAGAAGAAGAGCCAGAGAGAACGTGCCCAGGATCGGGCGCATCGTCGTAGCAAGAGTCGAAGACATGGGACTAATCCTTCGTTCGAGATGTTCGTTCGAAATGTGCATTCGAAATAAAAACGGCCCCGCTTTCGCGGGGCCTTGGAATTGGGCGTTCAGGCGGTTCTCAGCACCCGAGACCCGAATATTTTGAGAGAAACCAGGGATTTCCGAGAGCGACCAAGCAAGCTCGGGAAACCGTGCGTGTTCTTTGCCAAGAGCGACCAAGCAGCTCGACATCGAACGCGTTTTCCCTTTCCATGCTTCGCAGTGTATCGCTCGAATCCTAACCGAACCTTAAGAGCCCGAATCCCGACCTCAGCGAATGCAACGAAATGAAACGGGCCGATCGGAACACATCCGGTCGGCCCGTCGAGGATCCTTCGCCGCCTGCCGAAATTCCGAAGAACTTCAACGGGTTGCGAATCCGTCCGTCGGGGTTACGCCTCCGCCTTTTCGGCTTCAAGACGCTTGGCGCGTTCGCACGCGGCGATCGTAAAGAGCGCGTCCGAGGAGCTGTTCAAGCCCGTTTCGCACGAATCCTGAAGGACGCTGATGATGAAGCCCACGGCCACCACCTGCATGGCGGTGTCCTGATCGATCCCGAAGAGACCGCACGCCAAGGGGATGAGCATGAGGGAGCCGCCCGGCACACCCGAGGTGCCCGCCGCGCACATCGAGGCGACGATCGAAAGGAAGATGGCCGTGCCGAAACCCACCTCAATGCCGAGCGAATACGCGGCCGAGAGCGTGATCACCGTGATCGTCACGGCGGCGCCCGCCATGTTGATCGTGGCACCGACCGGAATCGACACCGAATAGGTCGCTTCCGGCAGATTCATGCGGCGGCAGATTTCCATGTTGATGGGAATGTTCGCGGCCGACGAACGCGTGAAGAAGGCGTTCACGCCCGATTCGCGCAGGCACATGAGCGTGACGGGATAGGGGTTCTTCTTCGTGCAAAGCCAAACGAGGAAGGGATTCAAAACGAGCGCCACAAAGGCCATGGTGCCGAGAAGCACCGTGAGAAGCTGCGCGTATTCGGCCAGAACGCCGAAACCTTCTTGAGCGAAGGTGCTCGAAACGAGCCCGAAAATGCCGACGGGCGCGAAACGAATGACGAGGCGCACGAGCATTTCCACGGCGCTCGCCGCGTCGGCGAGCATTTCGCGCGTGCCTTCGCGCGCACGGCGCAGAATGATCCCCATGGCGATCGCCCAAGCGAGGATCCCGATGTAGTTGGCGTTGTACATCGCACGGAAGGGATTGTCGACGACGTTGAGGATCAAGCCCGTGAGCACCTCCGAGATGCCGCCCGGAGCCGAGAGCCCTTCCTGCGCGGTCGCGAGCGTGATTTCCGTCGGCCAGAGAAAGCTCGCCGCCACGGCCACGAGCGCCGAGGAGAAGGTCGAGATGAGGTAGAGCGCGAGAATCGGCTTCACGTGAACGGAGCCGCTCCCTTCGTCAACACGGTTGTTCGCGATCGACGACATGACGAGCACGAAAACGAGGACGGGAGCGACGCCTTTGAGGGCGGTCGTGAAGATCGTCCCGAGGAGCGCGACGTTGCGGGCCCCTGCGGGGAAAGCCCACGCAAAGAGCATCCCGAGAACAAGAGCGACGAGAATTTGCTTCACGAGCGACGCCTGAAGGAAAGGTGTCGCCGTACGAAACAGCGGACGGAGTGTGTCTTTCATTTTGAGATTTCTTGGGGACCGAAGTTGGAGGCACCGGTGGCGCGTCGGGACCCGTTGCGTCGGGACCGAAAACGTGCCGCCCGTGTTCGGGGAAGCCGGCCCGCCCGAAGGGTCGCGCGGGCCGACCCCCGAAAGTTTGGCGAATCCCGAGTGTTTACGCAAAGTTTTTCGTACGGAAAAAGGCTTATTCGGCGTGATTCCCGACGGGCACACCCGAATTCGATACGGATTCTCAGGGTTTTCACGAATCTTTTTCGCGTCCGAGACCGTTCTGCCAAGCAGGTCCCCGTACGGACGCCGTCGGAGCGGAGCAGCACGGTCGGGCCGGTCGCGCGGGCGGGGTTCGTCCGCTCGGACGACGCGTGTTCGGTGCTTCCGAACTGCGGGTAGAATGGCTCACTTCCTTTGACTCGGACTTTCTCAACATGTGCCCTGCCGACGCGTCTCATCGAACCGCTCCGTCTCCCGAAACCGCCGAAGGCCGCGCGGCCGAACGTCTTCGGTTCGACCGCGAGCATCTCTGGCACCCGTACGCGTCGACGCTTGACCCCGTACCCGTTTTCGAAGCTTCCGAAACCCGCGGCGCCGAAATCGTTTTGACGGACGGTCGGAGGCTCTTGGACGGCATCTCCTCCTGGTGGTGCGCGGCGTACGGTCACCGGCATCCGCGGCTCGTGGCGGCGCTCGAACGTCAGGCCCGCACGATGCCTCACGTGATGTTCGGCGGCCTCACGCACGAACCCGCCGTGCGGCTCGGGGAAGCGCTTCTTGAAATGCTCCCCGCGGGCTTTCACTCGATTTTCTATGCGGACTCGGGGTCGGTCGCGGTGGAGGTCGCCATGAAGATGGCCGTCCAATACCAAGCGGCGCTCGGAAAACGCACGAAATCGAACTTCGTCACGATCCGCTCGGGCTACCACGGAGACACCTGGAACGCCATGTCGGTGTGCGACCCCGAGGAAGGGATGCACGGGCTTTTCGGCTCGTCGCTTCCGGTGCGGTTTTTCATCCCGCACCCGAAGAGCCGCTTCCCCGGAAGCTCCCTTACGGAGGAACCGGAGACGGAAACGGGAACGGAATTCGATGCGTCGGACCTCGAACCCTTGGCCGCGTTGCTTGCCGAGCGTTCGGACGACATCGCCGCTCTCATTCTCGAACCCGTCCTCCAGGGGGCGGGCGGCATGCGGTTTTACCATCCGGACTTTTTGAAGGGCGCGATCGAACTTTGTCACCGCCACGGCGTTCTCGTCATCTTCGACGAAATCGCCACGGGCTTCGGCCGCACGGGCGAATGGTTCGCGATGAATCACGCGGGGGTGCGCCCCGACATCGTCACGCTCGGCAAAGCCCTCACGGGCGGCCTCATGACGCTTTCCGCCGTCGTCACCTCGAAGAACGTTTCCGACGTGATTTCGTCGGGGACGCCCGGTGCCTTCATGCACGGCCCCACGTTCATGGCGAATCCCCTTGCCTGCGCCGTCGCGGCGGAAGCCCTGGCGCTCGCACGGGACCTCGACGCCCCGACGCTTGCGCGTCGCATCGAAGGGAAACTTCGCACGGGGCTCGCACCGCTCGCGAAAACCGACGGAGTTCTCGACGTGCGAGTTCTCGGGGCGGTCGGCGTCGTCGAAACCGCAAAGCCCGTCGACGTACGGCGCGCAACGCCCCGATTCGTGGAAGCGGGCGTTTGGCTGCGACCTTTCGGGCGGTGGATCTACGCGATGCCGCCGCTCGTCTCGACGACCGAGGACGTGAAACGCTTGACGGACGCGATGGTCACGGTGATTCCGAAGCTGCTGCGTGAGGGCGACGCCGCCGAACGCGACGAGCGTCACTTCGTGTGAGGAGCACTCGTTCGCCCTCTCCGGCCACATTCGACCGCATTCGCCCGAATTCCCGACGTTTTCCTTTTAAGGAGCCGCTCTCATGTCCGCCCTCTCCGATTCCGCCGACAATCCCGCGACGTCTTTCCCCTGCGAAGCCGCTCCGGAGCGTGCCGCGCACGGTTCCCGCTTTCGCCTGCTCGCGGGCGCTTTTTCCCAATCGATCGCGCACGGGCTCTCAGATATCGACGCGCGGGGACTGCGGCGCTCGACCCGGGCGACGGATTCTCGGTCGGAAAACGATTCGAAGAACGCCCCGCTCGTCAATCTGATCGGCAACGACGCGCTCGGGATCGGTGCGGACTTGGAGAGCGCCCGAGCCTTTCTCGAAACGGTGCCCGACACCCTCTTCCGGTTTTCGGCAAGCGCTTCTCGCGTTTTGTCGGGGAGTTCCGCCGCGCACGATGCGCTTGAGGCGGAACTCGCGCGTCGCTACGGGCGGCCCGACGGGGTGCTTCTCTTTCAGTCGGGCTGGCACGCGAATTCGGGGCTCCTTGCGGCGCTTACCCGAGCGGCCCCGCACAAGACGGCGATTCTTCTCGATCGCGAAATTCACGCGAGCTTCATCGACGGCATGACCCTTGCCCGCGCGCAGGGCGCAACCGTGCAGCGCTTCGCTCACAACGACGTGAAGCACCTCGAACACTTCGTCGAAAAGTTTTCCGAAACGCACGATGCGGTTGTGATCGTGACGGAGTCGCTTTTCTCCATGGGCGGCGACACGGCCCCGTTGCGGGAACTCGCGCAGCTTCGCGAACGGCACCCGAAGACGATCCTCGTTCTCGACGAAGCCCACGCCTTTGCGGCCTACGGACCGACGGGGCTCGGGCTTGCCGAAGCCGAAGGGGTGCTCGATGCGATCGACGTCGTGATCGGCACCTTCGGTAAGGCGACGGGTACGGCGGGCGCCTTCGTGGCTACGACGGCGGAACTCCGCGCGTGGCTTGCGAGCACCCACCGACCGTCCGTCTATTCGACCGCGCTCCCGCCTCTGCTCGTTGCACGAACGCTCGACGTCATTCGCAACCTCGAAGCCTATGCGCCGAAGCGCGAGCGCTTGCACGCTCTATCCGCTCATATTCGGGAGGTGTTGGGGCTCACGGGGCCCGTCACCCACATCATTCCCGTCCCTCTCGGGACGGTCGAGCGGGCGACGGCCGCCGCTCGGGCTCTGCGCGATGCGGGCTTTGAAGCGGGCCTTGTGCGTCCGCCCACGGTCCGCATCCCCGGGCTGCGCGTGTCGCTCAACGCGTCGCTCACGGACGAAGAGGCAAAGCGCCTCATCGACGCGCTTTCCGAGGTGCTCGGCACGCTCGGCGAGAAGGATGCACGCGAAGCCGACCGAGCTCACTGAAGCGCCCCAATCGACGACTCTACTTGTCGCAGAATAGAACACACACCATGACGATCGAAACCGCTGAAAACGCACATCCCGTCGAAACGTCCGCTCGCCGAAACGTGCCCTCGGGCATCGCAGTCTTTGAAAATGCCGCCTGGAAAGCCCGAAAGACCGGAAAACCCCTCCCGATCGAAATGGGTGAAGCTCCACGCGTGCTACTCTTTGCGACGGGTTGGGCAACCGACGAGCGGCTTTTCGCACCGTGGGTGCGGAGCCTCGAAGCATTGAATTACCCCGCGGCGCTCGTCGTCCTCTCGAACCCGCTCGCAGGAATTTCGGCCGACGCGTTTCTTGAAGCGGAACGGTCCGATGCGCCCGATTCCCTTTTCCGCCCGGACTGGCCCTTGTTCGAGCACCTTCCGCCCGTCCTTGACGCGTTGCGACGCGACGTGCCCGACGCGCGTTGGACGCTTGCGGGATGGTCCTTCGGCGTGCGGTTCGTGCTCGATCTGTGGCGGGCCCGCGAAAAGGTGTTCGGTGACGCCCTTATGGACCCCGACACCTTCGAGCGGCTCGTCTTCGCGGCGGGGTCCTTGACCCCCGTCGGTCGCACGGGGATTCCCGAAGCCGTCGCGAAGCTCACGCTCTCGACCCTGTCCGTCGAGTCCCTCGGCACCTTCTTCGTGCGCGTTACGGAGGATCGCGGCGCGTGGGCCGACGTCGTTGCGAATCCCGACTTCCCGGGCTTTGCCCCGGACGAGCTTCCCGACGTGCCGAAGGCCGCCGAAGAGTTGCGAGCCTTTGCGGGTCTTCGCGACCCTTTGTCCGAACTCGCCCGCGAAGGCGCGACCTTCCCCGGTGAGATCCGCGTCGTCATCCCGAAGCGCGATCGGATCGTGCCCGTAGCCGCCCAGGAACGCTCCGCCGAGGCGTTGCGCCAAGCGTGCCTCGCGGCGGGTCGCGCCGAACCCCGCATCCTTCGCACGGACGAACCCCACGGGACCTTCGAGGGCCTCACGGCAGCCGTCTTCGACGCGGCCTTCGGTGCCGTCGAATGCCGGGCTCCTTGAGTCCCGAAGCCCCGGATGCTTTGAGTTCTCTCTTCCGAAAGCCCCGCCGATGACAACCGTCCGTCTTGCCGAAGAGTCCCGCCACGCCCGCGCGTTCGAGCGCGCGGCGCGCACCTACCACGACGCCTCGCGACTTCAGGCCGAGGCCGCGCGGCGGCTTGCGGACCTGTGGCCGCTCTCGGACGTGTTGAACATCAAAGCCGAACGTTCGTCGCCCCTTCGGATCCTTGAGGCGGGTGCGGGCACGGGCCACCTCACGACGGCCCTCGTTCAAAAGTTCCTCGCCGCAAGATCCGCTCTCGATCTCCCGAGTCCCACCCGACTTCACCTCACGGTGACGGACCTCTCCTCCGCCATGCTCGACGAGGCCCGTCGACGGCTCGCGGCAACGTTCGGAGACGCTTTACCGCCGGACCTCACCTTCGTGCCCGCAGCCGCAGAAGCACTTTCCCGCATCCCCGAAGTTCGAGAGAAGGCTCCCTACGACCTCATCTCGGCCGCCTCCGTTTTGCAGTGGGTGGCTGACCCCGCGGCTCTATTTCGCGACTGGGCGGAGCTTGTGCGTCCGGGCGGATATGTCCTCGTTTCCGTCTTCGGGCCCGACAACCTCACCGAAATCCGCGAACTTTCGGGGGGCGGCCTTCCCGCCCCCGAACCGAACGCTTGGGGCGCGATCCTCGGTCCCGACTACGAGCTCGTGACGCTTGAGTGTGACACGATCGTCGAACATTACCCGACGCCCCGGGCCGTACTCGCACAGCTGCGCGCGACGGGCGTGAACGGACTTCCCGTGCAAGAATGCGGAGAAACCGCTCAAACGACCGATGCGTCGGGCAACACCTCCGCACCCTACCCCGCCCGGACCCTTCGCACCCGTGCGGGCTTGGCCGCTTGGGAAGACGCCTACCGCGAGCGCTTCTCCGACGCGGACGGGCGTGTCACGCTCACCTGGACCCCGGTGCGGTTCCTGGCGCGCAGGACCGGTAACTGACGACGTCGAAGAAGGCGTCGCCACGTTCAGTCACCTCCTTCGAATCTCGTCCTCCCGTTCCGACGCCGCTCGGCGAGCGTGCCGAAGCCCCATTGTCCTCCTCGTCTTCCTCTCAAGCTCGCTTCAAGGTCTTGAGCGCTGTTTCAGCGTCCCTTCGACGCCGCCCGTCGGATGAGTTTCCTCGTACGAATACCATCTTCACGCATCATCCGTTCATCCGTTTCGATCCCCGGAGCCTGCCGCCGGTACCTTTCGCCACTCCGAAAACTTTTCGTTTTTTCAGGGCGTAACGGACGCCTCGGACCTCGTCCGAAGACAATCGGGCGCTTTGGAGCGAAAAATATAGGGGTTTCCCCGCAATTTTTGACGTTTCTCCGCGTCGACCGCGTGGGCAGAATGCGCTTCTGATTTTTTCCACGACCCCCTTGGGGCTCGCACAGAAGACACAGGAACAGGAGTTACCGTGAAGAACACCACCTTCAAGCTCGCCGCGGTCGCCGTTGCGGCCGCTTCCGCTCTCGCCGGTCAGGCCTACGCCGCGGGTTTCATGCTCACCGAACAGTCCGTCGCCGGTCTCGGCCGTTCGTACGCCGGTATCGGCGTTGACGGCACCGACATCTCGGGCGTCTACTACAACCCCGCGACGATGACGCTGCACAAGGGCACGACTCTGCAGGCCGGTTTCGTCGGGATCGGTCTCAATCTCGACTACGCGGGCAACGACGGCACGACCGAAAACGGTCGTGAAAAGAGCCAGGCGATTCCCCACGGCTACCTCCTGCATCAGATCAACGACTCGACCTGGGTCGGTCTCGCGATGACCGTTCCCTTCGGCATGGGTACCGAATTCGGCGACGACTGGTCGCAGGCCGATCACGGCATCTCCGCTCAGATCCTCACGTTCGACTTCAACCCGAACGTCGCCTGGAAGGCGTCCGAAAAGCTGAGCTTCGGCGCGGGCGTCTCCGTTCAGTACGCTTCCGCCGACCTCACGAAGAAGACCTACCTTGCCGATACCGCCAAGGGCCAGCAGATGGGCGGCTCCGCATTGTTCGGTTCCTCGTCCGTTCGCTCCGAAATCGACGCCGACAGCATCGCCTGGGGCTGGAACGTGGGCATGATGTGGTCGCCCCTCGAAAACCTCCGCTTCGGTCTCTCGTACCGTTCGAAGATCAAACACGAAGCGGACGGCGACCTGACGATCGACGAAGCCAACCTGACCGAAGATTCCAATCTCGATAAACTTCCTCCTCAGCTTGGTGGTCCTATTACGACTAGTTCCGAACTTGCCGCCTTGCTCGGTCAGCTTGGCAACTACGGCCAGCTCCCGGGCTCGGCCGTGGTGTCGGCTCCCGCCTGGGCGATGGCGACCGTCGCTTGGGACGTGAACGAGCTTCTCAGCCTCTACGGTACGTTCCGCTGGACCGACTGGTCGTCCTTCGAAAAGCTCGACATCGATTCGAACGGCTCGACGATGACGACGATCCAGAACAACTGGCGCGACACCTACCTCACCTCGATCGGTGCGGACCTGCGCATCACCGACCGTTGGACGCTGCGCGGCGGCGTCGCCTACGAAACGTCCCCGATCGCGACGAAGGAATACCGTACGGCCATCATTCCGGACGCGGACCGCTGGTGGTTCTCCGTGGGTTCGTCCTACAAGATTTCGGAAGACATGATCGCCGACGTGGGCTTCGCGCACCTCCACGGCGTGCACGAACGTTCGCTCTACGGCGCCGACGGCCGCGAAGTCGGCAAGTTCCGCAAGCTCGACGCCTACCTCCTCGGCGTGCAGCTTCAGTACAAGTTCTGATGCCTCGGCGAGGCGTTCGATCAAGGGGTAAGCAACTCGGACGCCTCGCCGCATGCGACGCATTGACGCACCGCGTTCTTCACGTGTCTTAACCACGTGTTGGGTCGGAAGGGAAGCCTTCCGGCCCTTTTTTCGTCTGTTCCCGTCCGTTTTTCCCTCTTTCCCCGCCGATTTCTCCGGCCGGATTCGTCGTCGCTATTCCGAAAACGCATATCGGTTGTGTTTTCTACCGCTATTTACGGACTCGAGCTTTTCGTGCTCAAAAGTTGACGGAAATGCTTCTCGTTCCGGAGCCCCGACCGTGGACGGAACCCGAATGGTTTCCGTGTCTACTCCTTTCGTATGATGGATCCAAGGACCGTCGCGCCGCGAATCGCTCAGCGGGCGGCGTGCGATCCCCGAGAATATGGAGGTTTCCAAGATGAGTACGAACCTTTCTCGCCGATCCTTCTTGACGGGAGTCGGCGCCGCGGCGGGTGCGGGCTTTGCCGAATCGCTCTTCGTGCCGTCGGTTTCGGCTGCGGAATCGACCGAGCCCGAATGGACGGGCTACAGCATCTGCGACTCGTGCAACCACATGCCGATGTGCGGCGTCAAATACGACGTGCGCGGCAACACCGTGATCCGGATTCACAATTGGGGCGAGCACCCGAACCACTTCCTCTGCTCGAAGGGGCTCTCTACGCTTCAACGCCTCTACAACCCGAATCGACTGCTCTACCCCATGAAGCGCACGAACCCGAAGGGCTCGAAAGACCCGGGTTGGGTGCGTATCGGTTGGGACGAAGCGATCCGCACGATCGCGGAAAACCTCACCCGCATCAAGGAAAAGGACGGCGCCGACAAGGTGCTCTTCTACTGCGGCGACCCGAAGGAGCCGCGCCCTCCCGTCATGCGTCTCGCACGCTACTTCGGTTCGCCCAACTACGCGTGCGAAAGCTCCGCGGCCTGCAACCTCGCCTACGTGCACGCGCTGGAGCTCACGTGGGGTTGGGAAATCGCAGGAGGCCCGAGCCCGAAGACGAAGTGCCTCATGATCGTCGGCAAGAACGGCGCCTGGGCGTCGCCCCACGGGTTCTTCAAGGGATTGCTCGCACAGAAGGCCCGCGGAATGAAGCTGATCGTCGTCGATCCGCGCCGCACGAAGGTCGCCGAACAGGCGGACATTCATCTGCAGTTGCGTCCGGGCACGGACGGGGCGCTTGCCTGGGGCATGATTCGCGTCCTCGTCAAAGAGGGGCTTGTCAACAAACCCTTTGTTGACAAGTGGTGCTCGGGCTACGAAGAGGTCGTCAAATACAGCGAAACCTTCACGCCCGAATACGTCGAAAAGGAAACGGGCGTCAAAGCGGAGCTCGTCGTTGAAGCCGCGCGCATGTTCGCCGACGGCCCCTCCGGGATGATGCTCCCCGGTCAGTCGATCCCGCACCAGCACAACGGCTGCAACAACGTGCGCGCGATGTCGCTACTGATGGCGCTCACGGGCTGGGTCGACGTTCCGGGCGCTTCGAGCTTTGAAAATTGGCCCGAAGACTACCTCCGTTGGGACGAAGGCTACACGCGCAGCTTCATCGACCAGAAATGGTTCAATCAGCCTGAAAACAAGAAGATCCGCATCGACCGCGAGTTTGCGCCCGTTTGGAACGAAATGCAGGTCTTGTGCAGCCCGAACATGCTTCCCGAAATGGTGAAGGCCGGGCGCATCAAGGCCTTCTGCGGCTGGGGCGCGAACCTCCTCATCTGGCCCTCGCCCGCCGAATACCAGGAAGCGGTCCGGAACCTCGAATTCTCCTTTGCGACCGACTACTTCTACCGCGACGAGACGCACCACGACATGGACCTCGTGCTCCCCGCCGCCATGAACTTCGAGCGCTACGCGCCCTTCGGCGTTCACGGCCGTGCGGTGTCGGTCCGCACCCCGGTGAAGCCCCTCGGCGAAGCGTGGGAAGACTGGAAGATCGCGCTCACGATCGGCTCGGTCCTCTGCGGCGAAGAGCTCTTCTTCGGCGGCGACCCCGTGAAGGCGTGCGACTCGATCCTGAAGGGCTGGGGCACGAACTACGCGGAGCGGCAAAAGATGCTTCCCGCCGTCAAGGTCTGCGAATGGTTCCCGCCGCAAGATACGGAAAAGTACGCGAAGGGAACGCTCCGCTACGACGGCAAGCCCGGTTTCCGCACGCCCACGGGCAAGATCGAACTCGTCTCGACCGTGCAGGCGAAGCACGGCTTCCCGGGGTTGCCCGAGTACGTCCCCGCGCCGCAGCCCGACGCGAAGTGGCCGCTGAAGCTCGTGAACGGCACGCGCCGCGCCTACATCACGCATTCGAAGACCCGTTCGGACCAGCCGTATCTCCTTGAAATCGAGCCCGAGTCGACGGTCAACATCCATCCGAAGGATGCCGAACGTCGCGGCATTCGCGAAGGAGACCGCATCTGGATCACGTCGCCCTACTACGAGGGGAAGGTCCGCGCCGTGGCGCGCGTCACGATTCTCGCGCGCGAAGGCATCGTCGACGCACAGTACGGGTGGAGGGGTGACCAGGAAACGCAGGTCCTCATTCCGCGCAAGAACTGGGACCCGATTTCGGGCTATCCCGCCTTCAACGATGTCTGCGTTGAAATCACGAAGGCCTGACGGGAGGGAATCATGAGCAAATTCGGCATCATCGTCGACATCGACAAGTGTGTGGGCTGCCACGCCTGCGCGATCGCCTGCAAAGAGGAAAATCAGGTCGCGCCCGGGATCTTTTACGAGCGCGTGCACCGGAGCGAAAACGTCGCCGCGAACGTCGTCAACTACTTCCGCGTTTCCTGCATGCACTGCGACAATCCCGCGTGCATGAAGGTTTGCCCCGCGAAAGCGATTTCCAAGGGCCCCGCAGGCGAAGTTCTCGTCGACGCGAAAAAGTGCATCGGCTGCAAGATGTGCCTCTCGGCCTGCCCCTACGGCGCGCCGCAATTCAACACCGAAGGCCGCACGAGCTACTTCGGCGACAAGGTGCCGCTCGCGGAGCGCCCGCTTGAAGCCTGGCAGCACCACCCGGCAGGCAAAGCCGAGCACTGCACGCTCTGCACGCATCGGACGTCAAAGGGCGGTATCCCCGCCTGCGTCGAAGTGTGCGGGATCGGCGCCCTCACCTTCGTCGACTACGAGAACCCGACCGAGGCCGCAAAGGCCCTGATCGCGAAGGCTCGCCCCATGAACGCCGCCGCGGGAACCGAACCTAAGATCCGCTACATCGCCAAGCACATGGAAGTCGAGACGTTCGAACCCAAGGTCTGATGCATCGGCCGCGAACGGTCTGGAAGGAAAACCCCGCTCGTGCGGGGTTTTCTTGTTCTTACTCTGTTGATCGGAGCTTTCTCGAAACACTGTCCGTTGAGCTCCCGGCCTCAAGAACCTTTCAAAGCCTCACAAAGCGCACTCACGGCGCCCTACGCTTGCGGCCCTCAGCGTTCGTCCTGCAGCCGATCAAGCGTCTTGAGGAACCCCTCCGCCACCGTGCGGTAGATCCGCGCATCGGGGCGCTTCGCGAGCTGTGCCGCGACAGCGGGCACCCATTTCGCGGGGTGATTCGCCGCGAAGGCGCGCGCCGCACCCCAGGCGCCCTTTTCGATCGAGACCGCGAGGAACGCGGCCGTCATGCCGAGGTGGTCGTCGGGAATGCCCGAGTCGGGCGGGACCGCAAGGCCCGCTGCCGCATAGGCACGACGGCACTCGAACTGCGCTTCCTGACAGACGAGCCGCAGGGGACTCGTCCAGGCGCTCTCGCAGAGGGACACGGTCTCCGGAGCCACGCCCAAAAAGAGCCGCGCGTATTCCTTTTGAAGTTCCGCGGAACTCAGCGGAAACGGAGGCTTCAGTCCGAGCACGTCGACGAGGCGCTCGAGTCCCTCGACCGCTCCTTCGGTTTCGGGCTTGAGCCAAAGCACCGCGAACGTGTTGAAAAGCTCGACGAAAGGCGTCGGAGCACCGGATCGGTCGGGAGCCGTCGGCTCGGACTGCGCGCTGGTCATAGTGTTATCCTCTTGTTTTCCGTTTTTCCCGCGGCTTCGGACCTGCGAATTCGCGGACCGGGAGAGCTCTCGTTCGAGCATCCTCTCAGGGGTCGCCGCGCTCGGGTGCAGCAACCCGACTCTCCTTACTCATCCTACTCCTCACAAGCCCTGCGGCGCTTTGGGAATGTCCCGAGCCGCCTCGGGATATTCCCGTATACCGACCGAACAATCATGCCTTCTTCTGCCTCTATTCCCGAACTTGATCCGGAACGCGCCCCCAAATGCGACCCCGTTTTCGACGGTCTCCCCTTCCGGCTCTCCGAAGGAAAACAGCTTCTTTTTGTGAGCGGGATCGACACGGACGCGGGGAAAAGCGTGGCGACGGGCTTTTACGCCCGCGAGCGGCTGCGCTCGGGCGTGCGCGTAACGACGCAAAAGTTCATTCAGACGGGTGCGGTCGGCGGGTCGATTGACGTGCGGCTCCACCGTCGCATCATGGGGATTGACGAAACCCCCGAGGATCGAGCGGGAACGACCGCTCCCGTCGTCCTGCCGCTTCCCGCCTCCCCGCACCTGGCGGCGGAAGTTGCGGGCGTTGCGATCGACTTCGGGCGCATTGCGGAGGCGTCCCGCGAACTCCTTCAAACGTACGACGAAGTGCTTTTGGAAGGCGCGGGCGGCCTCATGGTTCCGCTTACCCGTCGGCACCTTACGATCGACTGGCTTCAAAAAAGCGGCCTTCCGCTGCTCTTTGTCACGAATACGAAGCTCGGGAGCATCAACCACACGCTCTTGGCGCTCGAAGCCGTGGAGCGTCGCGGCATACCGCTCGAAGCGCTTCTCATCAACGCCTGGCCGGGCGACGTCGAACCGATCGCAAGCGACAACGAGCGTTTCATCACCGACTACGTGCGGGAGCACTTCCCCGAAGCACGGATCCTCACCGTACCGAAGTTCGAGCCCGAAGCGCTTGCGGACTGAGGCGGCTTGAACCGAAGGACTCCCTATCGGTCGAGTCGAGTCGAGCCGACCCGCACCGATCAAGAAAAGCCCTGCGGGCGCAAACCTCGCGGGGCTTTTCGTATTCGGCGTCTCGATCCTTCGGCACCTCGGAGGACGGAAGGATCCGCAGAGAGGCGCTCAAAGGCGCAGGAAGGCCGCTCAGCAGCCTTTCTTCAATGCCGCAATCAACGTGTCGATCGCCTCTTCCGTCGTCGCCCAGGAGGTGACGAAGCGGCAGAGCGCGCGACCGTTCTCGTCGCGGTTCCAGACTGCAAAGGAGAAGTCCTTCGAGAGGGTCTTTTCTTCTTCGGCGGAGAGGTAGACGAAGATCTGGTTGGTCGGAGTGTCGATAAAGAGCGTGTGACCGGTTTCGACAAGGGCCTGCTTCAACTTCTGCGCAAGACGCACCCCGTGACCGCACACGCGCTCGTAGGTGCCGTTTTCCATGAGGGTCGCGAACTGAAGCCCCAGGAGACGGCCCTTCGCGAGCACCGCCCCGTTTTGCTTCATCGTCGTGAAGAACCGCGGCAGGCGCTTCGGATCGCGAATCACAACCGCTTCGCCGAAGAGCGCGCCGCACTTCGTGCCGCCGATGTAGAAGACGTCCGTAAGGGCGGCAATGTCGGCGAGCGTCACGTCGGTGCCTTCGGCCGCGAGGCCATAGCCCAAACGCGCACCGTCGAGGAAAAGCGGCAGCCCGTATTCGTCGCACGCTTCGCGGATCGATTCGAGTTCGGCCTTTGTGTAGAGTGTTCCGTGTTCGGTCGGGTGGGAGATGTAGACGAGGCCAGGTTCGACGGCATGCTCGCGGCTGTCGTCCGCAAGGTAAGCGCGCATGCACGCGCGCACGGATTCGCCCGAAATCTTCCCGTCCTTCTGCGGCACGACGAGCACCTTGTGGCCCTTCGACTCGACGGCACCCGCTTCGTGGCCGGTGACGTGGCCCGAGGCGGGCGAGATCACGCCCTGGTATTCGGCGAGCATGGCGTGGATCACGATCGAATTCGTCTGGGTGCCGCCCACGAAGAAGTGCACGGCCGCATCCGGAGCGCCGCAGGCTTCGCGAATGAGGCGGCGGGCTTCTTCGCAGTAGTCGTCCTTGCCGTAACCCGGCGTCGACTCGAGATTGGTGGCGGTGAGACGTTCGATGATTTCGGGAATGGCACCTTCCTGGTAGTCGCACGCGAATCGAAGCATGGGAGTGTTCCTTCTTGACGTTGTTTGGGATTTTCGAGAGATGGGCGGGCGCACGAACGCGGTATCGCTACAGGGAAAGTCGGGGGAGCTTGCCCGCACGGTTCGCGTGCCGCAAAAAATCGATTCTACGCTTCGCGCGGCGCGACACGCCTCGCGAAAGCGAACAAAAATGCGGTACGGACGCCGATAAAAAACCGCCCCGGTCTTTCGACCGGAGCGGCTTCTTCCCCTTCATTTCCTCCTTGTCCTTGTTTTCCATCGCTCTCCGTCCTCAAGGGACCGGTCGATTGCGGCCGGTTGCGCTCGATTGCGTCCGGAGGAGACGAGGCGACAACCGAGCGAACCGAGCGAAAAGTTGATCAATCAGAAGAGGATCGGCTCGAAGTACCCCGCAAAGAGGACCGATGCGCGCAGCGCCAACGCCCCGAGGATCCCGCAGAGGCCGCCCACGAGCGCCATCGTGTGGTTCTTTACGAGCGAGAGCAGGAGCGGAACCACGATCCCGAGACCGACCGCACCCGCCCAGAAGAGGGTCGAGGCATCGCCCGAAACGAGGCTCTGGGCCCCCGCCATCGCGCCCGGCGTCCCCTGGAAGGCGACGTGCACGAAAGCGAAGAGCACGAACGCTTCGCCGAGGTGCACGATCGTCGCGGCCGTCGGCACCCACGTGCGTTCACCCCCTTCAAGGCTGCGCGTGGCGGTCATGACTTCAACCGTGCCGAGGGCGCAGGCAAGGCCCGAGAAGATCCAGAGGATCGGCAAAGCGCCCGTCGTCCAGAGGGGAACACCCACGGCCTGCGTGAGAAGGAACCCGGAATAAGCGGTCGCCGCCACCCCGAGGACCGCGTCGAAGAGGAACATCCCCTTCGTTTCGGCCGCGGACGTCGTCGCCCCCGCCTTTTCGGCGCTCCACATCACCCAAGCCTGCACGACCGTGACGATGCAAAGGACCGCCAGGATGCAGATCCCGATGAACATCCAGCTCGTGAAGTTGAACTTCCATTCAAGGAGCGCATTGAGCGCCGCCATCGGAAGGTTCAGCATGCGCGCCAAGTGCGAGACCACCAGAAGCGTCCCCGCGAGCGCCGCCACCGTCGAGAGGTAGTGGAGCCGGCGCGACTTCAGCCAGTAGTTCACCGTCAAGCTCATCCCCGAGAGGCCCACGAACCAGAGGAAGAAGGCGATCGTCCACCCCCAGTGGCTTGTTGCGACCTGCCGGGTCAATTCCATGTATTCGTATGTCATTTGCTCACCACCACGAAGAAGTTGGGCTTCGTACCCTTTTCGGGGAGAAGCTTTTCAGACTTGACCGCGCGAAGTTTCCGCGAGATCGGGCTCTCGGGATCCGAAACGTCGCCGAACATGCGGGCGTGCACCGGGCACGCGGCAACGCACGCGGGGTCTTTGCCGGCCTTGACGAGTTCCAGGCACCCTTCACCCATACACTTCATCGGAAGCCCGGTGTCGGGGTGCGACCAGCGTACGTCGTACGGGCACGATGCGACGCAATAGTTGCAGCCGACGCAGCGCGAGGGGTCCGTCTTCACGAGCCCCGTTTCGGGGTCGTGATAATTGGCCCCAAAGGGGCACGTCGAAATGCAGGGCGCGTCCTCGCACTGCTGGCACTGCACGAGGATCTGCACGGGGCGCCGTGCGCGCTCGACCGTGATCTTGCGAATGTTCGACGGGAGCCAATTCCAGCCGGCCACTTCGCCGTTAAGCATCTCGGGGTAATTCGTCTGCGTGCAGGCGAGGATGCAGGCCGAGCACCCGACGCACTGCGTGGCGTCGAAGAGATGCGCGAGCTTTTTCTGTGTTTTTTCCGTCATTGTCGAATCTCCTTCGAGTCGCTCAGGCTTTCACGGGCGTGACGCGCACGGACACGTTGTTGGCCATGTTGCCGCACGAGACCTGGTTGTACCCCGTGGCGAACCACTGCGTGTTGATGCCTTCGCGCGCCCACTCGTATTCGGGTAGGAGAACTTTGGTGCGTACGCCGCCCGAGAAGCCGTGCGAGAAGAGGACGCCCGGCATCACGCGGTTCGTCACGGTCACCTTCGTGCGACCCTTGACGCCGTTGTCGATCCCTTCGACCTCGACCGTGTCGCCCGTTTCGATCCCGAGCCGTTCGGCGTCAACGGGATTCATCCAGAGCGTGCGGTCGCCCAAGAACTTCGTCGGCCACGTAAAGATGCAGGTACCCGCGTTCGTCGCGCCGTCCTTCCCGGAAGCGATGATGAATTCGTTCGAGCGCGGTTTCGGCTGCGTGTAAGCCTTCGTCGTGTAGTGTTCGGGCAAGGGCTGAATGCCCTTGGCGGACGGAACCGTCAGCGCATAGAAGGAAATGAGTTCGGCCTTCCCGGTAGGCGTCGTAAAGGGGCGCTTGTAGGGGATTTGGTCGTAGACCTTCGCGGCCGTTTGCGACCAGCCTTCGCTTTCGACTTCCGCCGCAATGCGGTCGCCTTCGCCGGGTTTGGCGGCGTTTTTCGCCGCGATGAAGCCCGCCCAGGCGCGGTCCATGATGCCCTTGTCCCACCAGGCCTTCCAACCGGCGCGGTCCTTGATTTCTTCCGTGTACCCCACGCGCGCCGCCTTTTCGGGGTCGATCCGGCGCAGGATTTCGAGGAACTGCCAGATGTCGTGGCGCGCTTCGCACCCTTCGGGCGGATCGATTTCCGCGTCCGACTTCTGCACGTTCCCGTTCAGAGCGTAGTTGACGCCGAGGTACTCGTGGTTTTCGAGGAAGAACGTGGACGGCAACACGTAGTCCGCCCAGTCGTTCGACTCGACGGGCATGAGGTCCTGCGAGACGATGAGATCAAGCGACTTGAAGGCTTCGATCAACCGAGCCGAATTCGCTTCGCGGTGGAACATGTCGCAGCCCGTCATGAAGAGGGCCTTGATGGGATACGGGTCGCCTTTGAGCATCGCGGGGAAGGCAGACGAGAGCGTGCCGATACCCTCCGGGAAGTACTGCTTGTCGAGAGGCTTTTCACCCGTGTAGTCCCAGGTGACGCCCGTCGGGCCCGTGCGCTTCTTGCCCGCCGCTTTGATGCCGGGGCCGCCGAAGCCTCCGCCCACGGTGAAGACGAGGCCGCCCTTGTGGTCCATGCGACCCGTGAAGAAGTTGATGATGTTCATCATCGCGTAGCATTCGACGTCGTTCGCATTGCGCGACGAATACCACCCGTCGTCGCAGACGCCCTTCTTCATGAAGAAGTCGCGCGCCGTGCGTTCGATCGTCGCCGCGGGAATCCCCGTGATGGCCGAGGTCGCTTCGGGCGTGTATTTGTCGTTCGTGCGACAAAAGAGCACGTACACGGTCTGAGCATGAACGTCGCCCTTCAGGGTCGTGACAGTGCCTTCCCAATTGAGGTCGAGCTTGCGTGTCGGGTCTTCGTCAAAGCCCGTGGGCGCGCCCTTCTCGTTCAGAATCGGGCCCTGAAGCACCTTTTCGCCCGTCGTCGCGTCGACGACGAGGAATTTGCGCTTCGACCCGCCTTCGACGAGGTCTGCTTCCGTGATCGGCATCATGTCGTCGCGCACGAGGTAGGCGGCGTTCGTCCAGCGTTCGATCCAGTTGAGGTCGACCAAGCCTTCGCGGCGCCCCACCAAAATAAGGCTGTGCAGGAACGCGGCGTCCGTGCCCGGCTTGATCGGGATCCATTCGCTCCCCGCAAAGCCCGGTTCCGGCATGCGCGGATCGACGAAGACGATCCGACCGCCCCGTTCGCGACTCGCGGCCATCGTCGACTGTACGCCGATCGCGCACGAGACCGTACGGCCGACCAACATCAGGTAGTCGGCGTTGGCGTAGTCGGGTTCGACGAGACCGAGCCCGGAGAAGCTCGGACCGAAGATCATGCGACGCCCGAGGGTCGAGGCGCTGTTGCAGGTCGCCGAATGGTTGATGACGTTGCCCGTGCCGAAGGGCGCGGCGAACCAGTTCTGGTAGCCCGTGAAGTTGTGGCTCGTCAGGCACACGGCCTTCTCGCCGTACTCGGTGGCAATGGCCTTCACCTTGGCGGCGATTTCATCGAGCGCCTGATCCCAGGAAATTTCTTCGAACTTCCCTTCACCGCGTTCGCCCACGCGCTTCAGGGGCTTCTTGATGCGCATCGGGTGGTTCCAGAGCCACATCGTCTGCGCGCCGCGACCGCAGTAGCCGCGCTGCGGATGGTCGGGGTTGGGCATGATGCGCACCGTCGACTGCGAAACGGGCACGCCCTTTTTCTTCATGGCGATCAACCCGCAGCGCGCGCCGCACATGCAGCAGGCCAAGGGCTTCGCTTCCCAGCCTTCCGCCTGAAGGCGCTCGATTTCGGCCCGCACGGGCGTCATCGAGAAGCCGAGCGCTCCCGCACCCGCAGCGGCCGCTGCGCCTCCGATGAGCGTACGACGCGAGATGGTCGGCGCGCTCGACGGAACAATCGTTGTTTTTTCGTGTTCGGACATGAGTCTCCTCCTCATCGAATCGCCGCCCGTTGCATGTCCGTTGAGTCCGACCGGTGTCGGCGGGGGGTCCGCAACGCGCGACTTCGAGGTTCCTTTGACGGCTGCGGTCGAACCCATCGAGAAAAAACAGCATCGACCGTACCATAATTCGAAGCCTATCGAACCCGACCCGCCTATTGAAATGGGGTTTTCCGCACGTACCGCACCTGCGCTATTACCTTTAAGAATATCGGTGGTATCCCCGTCTTTCAGGGAGAAAACGGAGAACCAACCTTAAGGACGCCTATCTACGTCCGTTTATCCGCGGAATTGAATCGCCGTACAAAAAGCGGTTTGAAGAACCCCCGAAGGAACCTCGGGTTTGGTCCTACTCCCATGCCCGAGAGGATTCGAAGACATTTTTGAACTTTTCTCTATCCGCCGATAGAGAGACCCTTTCAATACACGCCTTAAATCCCTACGCGCAGTAAGGAAAAGAGAAAAAACTCGGGGGCGGACGGGAGATGTGGGAGCTGTTTTCAGCCGTGAAAGCCTGAGGGATATGTCCTACCACCCGACCGGGCGGGTGGTAGATTCCGCTTTTTTGCTCCTTCCCAGGGGCGCCGGGAGAGATCTCGGAGCGTTTCGACGGACGGAACCCGTGAAGAAAAGCCGCCCGGGCGGCCGGGCGGCCTTCCGCCCGCAACGTCGACCTTCAACGTGCGGGCTCTTCGAATGCTCGGACCGACGGGTTATCAACCGTCGTCGGTTCGCCTATTCGGATCTTCGTCAGCGATTGACGATCGTCACGTCGACGAGGCCTTGATCGTTGTACTCGCATCGACCGAGCATCGGAAGCGTGTTCCCGAGACCGTTCTTCGCCTCAAACTTCACCTGCACGATGAACGCACGACCGGTGAACATGTCCGTTTTTCCCAAGAAATCTTCGTCGTACGTGCTCGGAAATTGGAGGCGTGCCTTGATTTGCTTTTCACAGTGAATCCAATAGTCGACTGCGTCCGTCTTGAGAATTTTCTCGCGAACCGACTGCGCAGGCGCGGGATTCGGGTTTTTCAGGTCCGCTTCGGAAACGTAGAAGCGTTCTTCGTTTACACAATCGATGTAAAACACCGCATTCTTCTTGGTACTGCGGCTCGTAGAATAGCCCGCCGTACTCACGAAGTCGCAGGTGTTGCTTTCCGCCGCGCGCAACGCCGCCTCGGGGAGCATCGCATTCACGGCCTCCATGCGCTTGGCGCCGAGCGAGGCATAGAGCTTCGGGAAGCCTTTCTTGCTCATTTTTTGGCTTTCCATGTCGGGAAGCTTGTCCATCGGATCGACGGGGAGCGGACCGTAGCCCTTCACCCCCTTTGCAAGGCTCTTGACGTCGCCCATATCATGGAGCTCAAGGTCGGGAAGAGCGATCTCTTCGGGCTTCTTCTTGAGTTTTTTCGCGACCGCCCGGGTGAGCGCCGCTTCGTCAACCTTCAGGGTTTTCTTGTTCAGGTGGTCGATTTTCAGATTGTTCCAGAGTTCGTACACGGCTTTTTCGTCCGCAGTCGTCGTGCGGTCGGCCGCCGCCACGCCGGACCACGTCCACTTGTCCGAGCCGCCGAGCCCGCGGCCGTCCTCGGCATACGAGCAATGCGCAAGTTCGTAGAACGAATGACTTGCTCGACGATCCACGAGCTTGAGCACCGCGGCATCCGTTTTGTTTTCCGCAAGCAGATACCGACTTGCGGCCATGCACGTCGCGGCCAGACTCGCTCGATCAATGCTCGATTCGGATTCCGAAAGGGCGATCGTCGCTTCAACGACCGATCGGCCGTGCTCGTTTTTAAACTGCTTCTCGAAAAGGACCGTGTACGGCAAGAGGTTCGCTTCAGGAGGCGCGGGAACGTTATTCCCTGAAACTTGTGCCTTCGGGTTTTCCATAGCGGCGCCATCCGTTTCTTCCCTTTCCGACAGCATGCCGATAACCATCAAAGCAATGACGGTATAAAACAGAATCTTCAGTATTTTCATGTTTATCTGGATAATTTTCTGCGTTCACAATGGATCGCAGAGTCTGCCATTCGACCGGGTCATACGAGACAACCCGAATCGATCCGTGCCGAAAAGGGAAAAAGCGGCGAGGACGAATCATATCGCATGACTCGAATTCGAACGGGGGCTCGATTTTTTGAGGTCTTTTAAAACGAACGGGCGCAGGTCTCGGAGAAATCGGCTTCGCCTCGGGGGCGCGAACAATCCCGTCGTCGCCCGCGTCCCGGCAGCGCCCGACCGACGTCGGCTTCGGGGGTTGACCTTCGATGTTGTGTACAATGTGCCCGCACCCTGCGGCATAACGCCGCATCGACTCCGTCTCGCTCAAACCCGCCCGCACGTCGGGCCGCGGCCAGGACGCCCGACGGAAGCTCACTCCACGTTCGTATTACGCCACTCAGCAGAAAGGATCCCATCGTGTCCGCTCTCATTCTCGGTCATAAGAACCCCGACTCCGACAGCATCATTTCCGCCATCGTCTGCGCTGACCTCTACACGAAGCGCGGCCTCGACGTCACGCCCGCCGCTCAGGGCGAGCCCGCTCCCGAAACGCAGTTCATTCTCGATCGCTTCGGCCTCAAGGCTCCCGAAGTCGTGACGAGCGTTGCCGGTCGCGACGTCTACCTCGTCGACTACTCCGACAAGGCCCAGGCCCCCGCGGACATCGATCAGGCGAACCTCAAGGGCATCGTCGACCACCACAAGCTCGGCGACCTCACCTCGACCGCTCCGATCGAATGCGTGATCTGGACGGTGGGCTGCACGAACACGTTGCTCAAGCGCATGTACGACTACATGGGCTTTGAAATCCCCGCCAACCTCGCGGGCGCCATGCTCTGCGCGATCCTCTCCGACACGGTGATCTTCAAGTCCCCGACCTGCACCGACCTCGACCGTCAGGCCGCGAAGGAACTCGCCGAAATCGCCGGCATCGACGACATCGAAGCCCTCGGCATGGAACTCTTCACGGCGAAGTCCTGCGTCGCCGGCGCCGAACCGCGCTCCCTCATCTTCCGCGACTTCAAGGACTTCAACATGTCGGGCTCGAAGGTCGGCGTCGGCCAGCTCGAACTCGTCGACCTCAAGCTCGTCGACGACATGATGCCCGCCCTCGAAGCCGAACTCGCCCGCGTGAAGTCCGAAGAAGGCCGCCACTCCGCTCTTCTCCTTCTCACGGACATCATGAAGGAAGGCTCGCTCCTTCTCATGGTTTCGGACGATCCCGCCCGCGTCGCGAAGGCCTTCGGCAAGGAACTCGGCGCCGAACACCTGTGGCTTGACGGCGTCATGAGCCGCAAGAAGCAGGTCGTGCCCGCTCTCGAAGCCGCCTTCAAGGCCTGATCGATCGGTCCGACCGCCCGGGCGGCATCGCGCAGCGCTTGTGACCGAGCGCTTCGAGCCGCCCTGAGGCCCCGAAAAAAGCAAAAGCTCCCGACGGATTCCGTCCGCGGGAGCTTTTTCTTGCGTCGAATTTCCGTTGCCTCGGAACCGGTTGTCCGAACCCGTCTTCGAGCCCTTCTCTGACGGCATTCGGAAAAACGATAATAAAAAAGAGCGCCCGATCGGGCGCCCTTATTCGGCTCCGGCCGAAATCGGCTCGGATCCGCTCGCGGGTTTTCAAGCCGCGCGTTACGACTTCGCCGCCTCGCGCTTCAGGAGGTCGCGGATTTCGCGCAGGAGCTCGAGCTCTTCGGCGCTCGCCTTCGACGCGGCGGCTTCCTTCGCGAGGGCTTCTTCGCGGGCCTTCGCTTCGGCGGCGGCACGGGCCTCTTCTTCGGCCTTCTTCGCGGCGTCGTCGGCTACGGTCTTGTCGCTTTCGAGCTTGCTCAGGACGCGCTTGGCTTCCGCCTCGATGCGGCCGCGCGCACCCGTCACGATCTTCACGAGCCAGAAGACGACAAAGGCCAGAAGCAAGAACTGCACGACCGCCGTCAGGAAGGCGCCGTAACCGAACACCGTGGCGCCCGCCTTGGTGAGCGCTTCGTAGGTGCGCGGACCGTCGTAGCCCGGAACTTCCTTCAGCACGAAGAAGAGATTCGTGAAGTCCGGACGACCGACGAGCACGCCGAGGATCGGGTTGACGATGTCCTTGACGAGGCTGTTCACGATGTTCGTGAACGACGCCCCGATGATCACGGCGACCGCGAGATCGAGCACGTTGCCGCGGGAGATGAATTTTTCAAATTCGGAAAGAAAGTTGCGCATGGGAAGTAGTCCTCGGGAATGCCGAAATTGCCGAAAAAACCGGAGATGCCGCTTTCCCGACGGGCGCGATCTCTTTTTCTTCGGTTCGAGACGTGAGCCGCGCGGAAAAGCATCGGACAAAAAATGTCCGAAAAATTACAAAGGCCAGAATCCTACACGAAAATCGCCCGCTCGGGTGAAAAAAAAGCGCGAGCGGCATTTCCGGCAGAATTCCCCTCCTCCCTACTCCCGCAGGCGAGGATCGGAGGTGCGGAGGATCAAAGATCGGGCTTGCGGTTCGGGACGTCCTTCTCGATGCGGGCGGGAAGAAGCGGCCGAAAGCGCGCAACGAGCGCCTCCTTCTCCTCGGCGCTCGCGCGGTAGGATTCGCGGATTTTTCGAATGGACCGCCGTGCCGTGAGGGGATCGATCTTTTCGGACCGCACGAGCCCTTCGAGAAAGTCCGCCGCCCCCGCGGAGTCGACGACGGAGAGCACCTGATGGGCCCAGGCCCAGCCCATCGAGCCGTAATAGGTCGTGCGGGCGACGGCAAGGGGTCGCGGGTCCGCCATGAGTTCGCGTACCCGATCGAGCCAGTCCGCGTGCGCGTAGTGTGCGAGCACCAGTACGAGCCCGACCCGCGTCGGCCAGAGCGCGCGCTCGGGAGCTTCGGGCGCCTCGCCCGCACGGCGGCAAAGGGATGCCACGAAGTCGAACGCCTCCTCGCGGCGCGCCCTCACCTCGTGAAACCCGGTAGCGAAGGTGTCGCAAATCGCCCAATTGGTGACCGCGGGCAGAAACCGTTGCGCAAGTTCCAGCTTCGCGGCAAAGTCCCGTGTCGGAAGGCCGCAGACGACAAGGCCCGCAACAAGCGCCGCCTCGTGCATGACGGGTCGCCCCGGGCGGAGCGCCTCCTCCAGAAAAGCGTCCCCGCTGCCCGATCGCAGGATGTCTTTCGCCGCGCTTCGCACGACCCCCATCGGAACGCCCAGGCGGTTGTCGACGCCGGGAAGCTGCGCGCCGACGGTGGCGAAATAACTCGGGTGAGCGGCGGCCTTGAGGCGGAGCGTGAGTGCGTCGAGAAGATCCATGTAGATTCCGGAAAAGTTGCGGGTTGAACGTGAAGGTTTCCTCTCTCTATTTGTAGCACGAGCCTCGAAACGGTGCGAAGTAAACGACGCACCGATCGGGCGGCGAGGGCCGGGTAGGACAAAATAAAATCGAAAAACGTTTAAAATCAACACATTGCAGCCACCGACCGCCATCATGTCGCCCTCGATTTCTTCTTCCGCTCCCGTCTCTTCGTCCGCCGTCGGATCCGCAGCCGGTTCGACGACGGGTGATACGGCTCCCGCCTCCCTCTCCTCGCGCCTCGGCGCTCACGCCCTCGCCTTTCTCGTCGCCGTCCTCTTCGGCCTCACGTTCATCTCCACGAAGTGGCTCTACGGCTTCGGCATGGGTCCCTTTGCGGTACTCATGTGGCGAAGTCTTCTCGCCTACGGGTTCCTCCTTCTCATCGCTCCGAAAAACCTCTGGAGCGGGAACCTTCGCGACGAACTTCGAATCTCCGCTCTCGGGATCGTCTCCGTGACGCTCTACCTCGGTCTTCAAAATCTCGCCATCGCCCGGGCTCCCGCATCGAGCGTGAGCGTCGTCGCTTCGACCGCCCCCCTCATGACGGCGCTTCTCGCCCTCGTGTGGCTGCGGGCCTTCCGCATGCACTGGAAGTCGGGCTTGGGGCTCTGCTCCGCCGCAACCGGCCTTTGCCTCGTGCTCTTCGATTCCGCGGCCATGCAGGATCTGCCGCTTACGGGCTACTGGCTCGCGCTCGGCTCCGCGCTCGGTTGGGGGCTCTACTCGATGATCCTGCGCACGGTCGCCGACCGCCCGATTCTCTTCGTCGCGCGCAAGGCGACGGGTTACGGGATGATGGCGTTGCTGCCCTTTTTCCTTCTCGAAGAGCCGACCGAAGTCTCGGTCCTTCTTGAGCCCGTCGTGATCGCAAACCTCCTTTTCCTTGCGGTCGGTGCGACGGCTCTTTCCTTCATGCTCTGGCACAAGGCCGTGCGCGTTCTCGGCACGCAGGGCGCGTCGCCCTGGCTTTACGCGAGTCCGCTTGTGACCGTGACGGTCGGGCTCGCCTTTTTCAACGAGTCGATGTCGTTCGTCGGCCTCATGGGCGCCGCCATGATCCTCTGCGGCGTCTACATCGCGCAGACGGGCCTCTCCAAAATCGCCTTCGAAATCTCACGGCGCGCTTGATTCGCCGCCGAACGAACGCAAAACGCACCCCGGTCGGAGCGCCCGATCGGGGTGTTTTTTGTCTCCGGAGTTTTCCGCGTCGTCGCGAGTCAAGCGTTTGTACCGATTCGCCGAACACGCCG
Source organism: Sutterella megalosphaeroides (assembly GCF_003609995.1). NCBI lineage: Bacteria > Pseudomonadati > Pseudomonadota > Betaproteobacteria > Burkholderiales > Sutterellaceae > Sutterella > Sutterella megalosphaeroides. Next base: position 1,406,348 of record NZ_AP018786.1, on the reverse strand, counting down.
TTTGACTATGGTGATCGATGTCAGCCGACCATTCCGAGCCGGCATCGGAGGAACATCCATGCAAACCAAACGTCTCGTCTGCGCTTTCTCGTCCGCCCTGGCGGCGCTCGCCACGGGCGTCGTCTTCGCGCAGGAACCCGCTCAAAAGGCACCCTCGACATTCAAGCCCGGCACCTACACGGCGACGGTCAACGGGCACAATGCGCCGCTTACCGTGACCGTCACGCTCACGAAGGACCGGATCGAAAGCATCGACACCTCGAAGAACCTCGAAACGATCGGGGTCGGTCGGGTGGCGTTGCAGCTTATGACCGACAAGATCCTCAACTACCAGTCGCTCGGCGTCGATGCAATCACGGGCGCCACGGTATCGAGCTCGGCCCTCTACGCGGGCGTGAAGCAATGTCTCGAAGAAGCCGGAGCCGACATGGCGGCCATGACGAAGAAGGTTGAGCAGCACCCGGCGGTTGAAGCCGTCAAAAACGCCGACGTAGTCGTCGTGGGCGGGGGCGGTGCGGGCCTTGCCGCTGCCATTGCCGCCCGTCAGGCGGGCGCACAGAAGGTGATCGTCCTTGAAAAGCTCGGCTTCCTCGGGGGCTCCACCAACGTGAGCGAAGGCGCGCTCAACGCCGTCGACCCCGCACGCCAGTCGAAGCAAGGAATTGAGGACAGCATCGAGAAATTCCGCACGCAGACGCTCAAAGGCGGTCACGACAAGGGGGATCCTGCGCTCGTTGCGTACATGACGGAAAACGCTCTTGGATCCGTCGAATGGCTTGAAAGCCTCGGCGTGAAATTCAAGGACGAAATCGGGACGGCCACGGGCGCGCTCTGGCAACGGAGCCACTACACGGCTACCCCCTCCGGCAACACCTACATCCGCAGTTTCGAAGAAGTCATCGCCAAGTCGGGCGGCGCCATCGAAGTGATGACGGATACGTCCGCGACGGACTTGATCGAGGCCGAAGGCCGCATTGCGGGCGTCAAAGCGAAGCACTTCGGCCAGAACCTCACGCTCAACGCCAAGGACGGCGTCGTGATTGCGACGGGCGGGTTCGGAGCGAACGTCAAACTCCGTCAGGAAGTCAATACGGGCGTTTGGAAGTCCGTGAAACTCGACAACTCAATCGGCTGCACGAACCTCCAGAAAGCGGCCCAAGGCGATGGTCTGAAGCTTGCTAAGAAGTACGGCGCGGCGTTGATCGGTCTCGACGACATTCAGCTCCATCCCTGCGGAACGCCGGGCACGGGCTTGATGGAAAACATCCGCACCTCGGGTCGCAATCGCATCTTCGTCAACAACACGGGCGACCGCTTTGTGAATGAAGGCGCCGCACGCGACGTGCTCGCGGGCGCGATCTTCAAGCAGCCCGAGAGCACCTACTGGGTGATCGTCAACAAGGTGCGTTATCCGTCGCGCGACTGGGTTGACGCGAACGGCGCCACGATTCGCGACATGGTCGCGCTCGGCGCGGTGGTCGAAGCCCCGACGCTCGACGAACTCGCCGAGAAGACCGGCATGGACCCCGCGAAGCTCAAGGCGAGCGTTGAGGGCTACAACGCGGTTGTTGAAAAGAAAGCGAAGGATCCCTTCGGGTTCGTCGCCGACAACAAGGCCGACACGACCTTGACCGAAGGTCCCTGGTACGCCTGCAAGAAGGTTCCGACGGTGCACCACACCATGGGCGGTATCAAGATCAACACGAACGCTCAGGTGGTCGGCACCGACGGAAAGGTCATTCCGGGCCTCTATGCCGCGGGTGAAGTCACGGGCGGGATCCACGGATCGAACCGCTTGGGCGGCAACGCCATTGCGGACGTGATGACCTTCGGCCGTACTGCGGGCACGAACGTCGTCAAGCTGAAGTAACCGGCCGAACCATGCCCGCGCCGGCAGTGCGCCGGTCCTAAACGATGCCCCCGAACGCTTGCACGCTCGGGGGCTTTCTTTTTCCGAGGTTTACGGAAAAGTCGCGCCGTCAAGCGCGCTTACGACGCGGCGAGCGGGCCGCCCTCGTGCGCGGCTGAGGACTCGACCGATGCCGGCACCTCGGGAAGCAGAATCTCGTCGTTCTTCGAGTGGAGGTAGTCGTTCACGATGTGCTCGGCGGGCGGCTCGTACCAGGTGCCGTCGGGGAGCCGCACGGACGTTTCCTTCAGGCGCGAGGTCGTGGCACCGCACGTCCAAAGCTTGTAGTTGCGCATCTGATAGCAGAGGCAGGTCTTCCCTTCGATCGACGGGGCCTTATCGTCGGGATTCGCCTCGACCGCTTCGCGGTAGCTCTTCAAGTACGAGCAGTCGCCGCGCTCCAAGAGGTAGCCGTAGGCCTCGCACTGAGGCTTCACGTTCGAGCCGATGGCGGGCGACTGCTGCAACATGCGCATGGGGTAGCCCGTGGGGGAAATGCCGTTCACGACGACGTCGGCCGCCTCCGCGTTGAAGTAGCGCTGCTTCACGTCGTGGGGGAGCCCCGACTCTTTTGCGACCGTAAAGCGGGTCGCAACCTGTACGCCCGCGCACCCCCGCTGAAGGAGCCGCACGCCGTCCGTCCCCGTAAAGACGCCGCCCCCGGCGATGACGGGAATGGAAAGCTTCTGCGCCTTGAGAAAATCGAGCACCTCGTCGACGATCGTCCCGAGGTTCGATTCCGCCCAGCTCGTGAGGCCGAACCCCAAATGACCGCCCGCCAAGGGCCCCTCCACCACCACGAAGTCGGGAAGACGCCCGGTCTTGGCGGTTCGGCGAAGGAAAATATTCAACGCACGGGCGCTCGAAACCACGATCCCGAGCTTCGCGTCGTGAAAGCGCGGGTGGTCCGCCATCATGGCAAAGGACGACGTGTGAAGGCCCGCCGAGAGGCTGATCCCGTCGATCCCGCCGTCAAGCGCCGCCGTGAGGCGTGCCTTCAAGGTCGAGAGCGCGTCGTTCATGCAGAGCTTTTCCATCACGTTGATGAAAACAAGCCCCTCGCCCTTTTTCGCGCTCATCACGTCTTCGACGTAGCGGCGCGTCGCGGACGCCACCGCTTGGATGTCGAACGTCATGCCGAGCTTGGAGCCCAAGCCCGCGAAGGCCTTCGAGGCTTTCGCCTTTGCGGCGGTAAATCCCGTGTGGAAGAGTCGGTCCGCAACTTCGGGGAGCATCGCATCCGACACGTGCCCGATGCCGCCCAAGCGCGCCACCTCGAGCGCGAGATCCTTCGTGGAAATATTGACGCCCATGCCTCCTAGGACCAGGGGCTTCAGTTCGGTCGAGCCCAAGGTGAGGCGGAAATCGTTCATGGTGAGCGTGTTCGTCATGGAATTCTCCTCTGGGGGACGGCAAAAAAATCGGGGTCGGGGCGCGTCTTCCGAAAAACAGGAAATCACGGAAGGTTTGAGACCGGACCGCACGGCCGTCGCCACTCGTAACGGGCGAAGTGTCGCAAGCGCCGCCCGTGGGATTTCTTCACAAAGATTCGGGTTTCCACCTAGAATTGAGCCCCGACCGTCGTCCCGAGCACGAACCGTCCCGCGATTTCATCGCGAACGGACGACCGCAAGAGATCCCCCGCCCTCATCCGTTCGGACGATCGGACGCAGGGTATCGACCTACGGCGAACAACCGACCTCACACGAGGCCTGCGCCGGGAAAATCGGCGGACGACGCGGAAAAGCCGCCCGAAGTGCGCCTCCCACCGACGCATCACACAGGCGCCGTAACGGCGTAAGTCGGCATTAAGACCCCGGGCGTAGCGTTCGGGGTCCGTCGGCTTGAAAGCTCACGGACGGCCCGCTCAGGCGTGCGGGGAACTTCCGCGAAGGCGGGCGGCCCGAGCTTCCCGCGAAGCGCGTGCGGACGTTTTGGGAGAACCGACACAACTTCCTTGTATCGTTGAAATTTCACACTGCCCGATCGGGCGTTATTTTCCGAATTCGGGGAGTTGTCGCTCGCGCGACGTCGGAGTTGTCGGAAGAGTCCGCCGCCCGCACGCGACGGCCGAGCGTCCGCAGGGCATTCGAAGGGAAAAAGGCACGCAAAAACAATTTTGTTGTTTTTCGGGTTTTTCGACCCCGGCACGAGAAGAGCCGAACGGAAGACGGATTCCTCGGAAGAGGGGAGGGTTCCGGTCGAAAAGTGCCCGACCGATTTTTCAAAGTCGGGGACGAACGCACTCGAAACGCGATGCGGGCCTTCGCCCGAAAGGGACGCGTGCCCGATCGAATGCCGCGAACGGCACGCACGGCGGAGGGCGACGCGCGCCGCGGAATCGGAAGGCCGCCCCTCAACGAAACGAGGCGTCCGAGCGAAAAAGCGGCCGACGAAACGGTACGAGGTCGGAGAAGAGCGTGAAAATCGCGTTTTTCGAGGGAAAGCCCGAACACATAACATCCAGGATTCGGTGGTTTGAAGCGTACAACATCGCTTAAACTGCATGTAAAGCTTTTGAGTAGCAGCTCTCGAACGGCGGTTTTTCACCCCGAAACCCCCGAAAATCGGGATTTCGGGGTTTCAACCGTCCGCAAGCGGCTCAAAAGCCTCTACATGCATAAAAATGTACGTTGTCACCTTCAACATCTAGGATTGTGTGTGTTATGAGACCCTCCTTGGCCGTTGAAGAGTCCGTTCGGACCCTCGGATACAACATCCGCGTCGCCCGTTTGCGGCGGCGCCTCCCCCAGTCGCTCGTAGCGGAACGAGCCGGAATTTCGCTTCAGACCCTCATCAAAGTCGAAGCGGGCGAATGCGGCGTTGCGATTGGAAACATTGCTGCCGTCCTTCAGGCGTTGGGGCTCGGTGACGCGATCGGAACGCTTGCCGCCTCCTCCGCCGACGAAGCGGGTTTGCTTCTCGAAGAGCGTCGACTGCCGCAGCGCGTTCGCGGAAAAAAGAAAACGGTCGACGCGTTCTGAGCGCGCCTCACAGGACCGGAGTAGCAAAAATGTTGTTTCCCTACCGACGCACGTACGACGTGCGCATCGACGCCCTCCCCGACGCCCCTCGTGCGGGCACGCTCGTCTTTCCGCTCGCACCCGATTCGAGGAAGCGCGAGGATCGAGATTCGAAATCGGACAAAAGAATCCCTTCCCGATCGGGAAATGAAGTCCAAAGCCTTCCGGAAGCTCCGATCGAGAACCCGAAAGATTTCCCGGGCGAGCCGCGCGTCGACTTGAGGGATTTTTACCCCCGCGAGATGCGTCGTCCCGAACTCTTCGACGACCGGCCGATCTTCATCTACGACCCGGAATGGCTGAAGGAGGGCTTTCCCCTCGGGGCGGATCTGCCGCTTGCGGGCGGCACTTTGCGTCCCGTCGAGGGCGAATCGACCTTCGGCTTTTTGAAGGACCGCGCGGTCGACCCGGGGCGGATCGATCTGCCTCGCGAAGCCCTTCGGGCGGGGCTTGAACTCAATCTCCCCGCGGACGCGGGCAACATCGAGACGCTCGCCGTTTTACTGCCCCACGCGCGGCACCACGCGGGCGGCATTCTCCTCACGGACCCCGATACGGGGCACCCGCAGGGGATGCGGGCCGTGATTCCGCCTGCCGTCACGCAATTGGACGCCCTCCTCTACGCGCACCACGCCTACGAGCGCGGCCGTGCGGCGCCCGAAGACTTGGAGCGACTTCTGGCGGCGGCCTCGATCCCGGGGAGCCGTGCGCAGTACCTCACGGAGAAGGATCGTCGAAGCGCTTTCGTACTGTTCGAGTCGCGCGGCGACGACTGGAACCGTCCGCTCTGGAGCGAATTGGGCCTGAGGCTCGCCCGCCAATGCGGGATTGCGACGGTCGACTCCGTCTTGTCCGAGTCGCTCGGCTCCGCGGTACTCATTACGGAACGGCCCGATCGGCTCAAACCCAAGACGTCTTCACAAACGAAGGTTTCGATCAAATCGACCGACTCGGAGAAAAAGCGGAAAACGTTCGAGGTCGACGGCTCGCCCTCAATCGACGCCCCCCTTTTGACGCTCTCCGCGTCGACCCTGATTCAGAACGGTCGCCGCACGATGAGCTACCTCGCAATGGCAGACATTCTCAATGCCGACGGGGCGGCCCCTTCGAAGGATCTGCCCGTTCTCTGGCAGCGGATGGTCTTTTCGCTTTTGACGGGCGGCACGGACCGGCCCGAACGGTGGCTCTTCGTACGCGAAGAGTTCGGGTGGCGCCCCGCTCCCGCCCACGACCTCTCGCCCGCCCCCGACTTTACCGATCGTCCGATCACGGCGGACGGCGTTCGGCGGTTGCGCGACGCGGACGACGCCGTGGCGGTTGCGGACTACTTCCAACTGTCACTGCGCGACGCCAAAACGCGTTTGGCCGATATGCGGCGCGTCGTCTCGGGGTGGAAGCGCGAAGCGCACGATCTCGGCATCTCCTCGCGCGAGACCGCGCGCATGGCGCCGCTTTTCGACGTGTGATTTTCGACGTGTGAGTTTGCGAGGTTCGCAAGACTCGCAAGACCGGAATCGAAAAAAACTCGCCCGGGTTTCCGGGCGAGCTCCTCGCTTGTTGATGTTGCGCACGGCTTCGCTTTGCGCGGCGTCTCGTCACTTCGATTCGTCGTCTGTTTCGGGCGTCTCGGATTTCGCGTCTTTCGCTTCCTTCGTTTCTTTCAAGTCGGAAGCCTTCGCGGCGTCCTGTGCTCCGGAAGCGAATTCGGGCACGATCGGGCGCTTTTTTGGGATCTGCACGATCTTGTTGTTCGCGACGCGAATGCCCGAGCGGAGGTACCCGCGTTTGTTCCCGCGCTTCACGGCTTCGGGACGCTCTTCGGGGTCTTCGAGACCGCGCTCGAAGTCGACGTGCCAGACCTGGTCTTCGCGCCCCTTGACGGCCGCAACGTGGGTGAGCTCTTCAATCGAGAAGGAAGCACCCTCGCCGCCCAACCCCATGTGGCAGCCGAACGCGTTGAGAACGTCCAGGACCATGCCGATCCGGATCGTCTCGCGACCGTTTTCGAGTTCGTTGTACCAGCGGCGGCTCACGCCCAGAAGTTCCGCCGTTTCGTCCTGCGTGAAGCCCGCGCGCAGGCGCAGCACGCGAATGAGCGCCCCGACCTCGCGGGCGGAGGAAACCGCAGTCCAGCGGGCGCGCTTGATGATGCGGGGGCGCCGCCCGGCCGATGCGATGCGCGGTCCGCGATACGCGGCCGCCGTCGAGCGCGTCGGATGTTCGTCCTCCGTCGGGCTCGGAGAGCTCTGCGTAGGAAGCCCGTCGGGCGTCCCATCTTTTTCGTCGGTCATCGTTGTCGGCCTTCTGCTGTGTCGGGGGCCCGAGGGCCCGTCGACGGGTTGTCACCATCCTTCTCACATTAGGGAAGCTACGAAAGCATTCTAAACTACCCGAAGGGACGGGTCGGGGGTCGGGCTTCGGTGACGCTGCAGCAAACTCTTTTCAAGTCTCAACGCGTCGAGCCGCCCCAAGCCGCATCGACAAAGGGTCTCCCATTGGAAATCCCTCCCGAACGACCTCAAAAAATCAGTTCCATGTCGTACCATCGGGCGCCGCCGTGGACGGACTCGGAAAGGCCGACCTTCCGGAAGCCCGTCGCACCGTAAAAGTCGATCAGGTGCTCTTTGCAGGTGAGGATCACGCCTTCGCGGCCCTGCCCGCGCGCGTACTCGACGAACGCACGAAGGAGCATCGTGCCGCAGCCGCGACGGCGGTATTCGGGAATCACCGCCAGACCGAAAACGCTCTGGAAGCGGCCCTTCGGGTTGTGCTTCGTCGCGTCTTCGTAGAGATCGTCCGTGATCGTGCGCTGATCGGTCACCATCCCGTCGATGAGACCGACCGGGCGCCCCGCGTCTTCGAGAATCAGAAAGTGGTCGGAAAAGACCGCGAGGCGCTTTTCAAAGCTCTCGCGCGTTGCCTTTTCGGCTTCGGGAAAGCTCTGCGCTTCGATGTCGGTCAGGATGTCGAGGTCGGCGGGCGTAACGGATCGGATACGGAACATAGGGGGTTCTCTCTTGGGAAAAGTCGGATTTGTATTTGTTTTCGCGACGGTGCGGCGAGGTACGGACAAGAATCGAGCCCGGTTCGGCCGACGTCCGGCAGGACGCTCAAAAAGGCGACCGAATCGCTCGATCCCCCGAAAACGCCCGTTTTTGCGGGTATTTGCGGGGCGCTCTCCGACCGCCCGGCACCGTGCGGTATGCAAGAATTACTCATCATACTCGCAGTTTTCGAACCGGCTCGGGCTCCCGACACCGCCTCGGCGCTCCGACTCGCCTTGCAGGCCTCCGAAGCCCGACCCGGTTCTTCACGGACCGCTTTCCATCATGCCGATCAAAAAATTCGTTCCCGGTCTTCTTTTTGCAGGGCTCCTTGCAGGGGGCGCAGCCTACGTGGCGTTCGAGGGAGACGAGCCCGCTCCGCCCACCCGCGCCTGGGGGAATGTCGACACCCGGCAGGTGTCGCTCGCCTTCGAAGGCTCGGGCCGCATTGCCGAACTCACGGTTGAGGAAGGCGAGCGCGTGGCCGCGGGGGATCTTCTCGGGAAGCTCGATACGACGGCCCTGCAAATCGAACGTCGTCAGGCGGAAGCGAACCTGCGGGCGCTCGACGCCGCCGCACGCATGGCCGAAGAAGGCTATCGCGCCGAAGACATCGAACGCGCCCGCAAAGAAGTCTCCGCACTGGCCGCGCAGCGCGAGAGCGCCCGCCGCACGTACGAGCGTCAAAAGGGCTTGAGCCAAACGGGCGCGACGAGCCGGCAACTCCTCGAAGACGCCCGGTACGCCGAAACGGCGCTTGCTCGTCAGCTCGAGGGCGCTCGGGCGAATCTGCACGCCCTCGAAGCGGGTCCTCGCCCCCAGGAAGTGGAAAGCGCCCGTGCGCAGGCCGACGCGGCCGCAGCCGCCGTCGACCGTCTCACGGACCAAATCGACCGTGCGGCGCTCCTCTACGCGCCCGTCTCGGGGATCGTGCGGAGTCGCCTTGCGGAACCCGGCGACATGGCTTCGCCCGCACGCACGGTCTTTCAGTTGTCGATCGTCGACCCCAAGTGGGTGCGCGCCTACGTGACCGAGCGGCAGCTCGCGTACGTGAAGGAAGGTGCCCCCGCGCGTGTCTCAACCGATACGACGGAGCCGGTGGACGGTACCGTCGCGTTCGTTTCGAGCACGGCCGAATTCACGCCGAAGAGCGTGCAGACGGAAGAACTCCGTACGCTCCTCGTCTACGAAGTGAAGGTGTCGGTGCCCGACCCCGAAAATCGCCTGCGACTCGGACAGCCCGTGACGGTCGACTTCCCGGACGAGGCGACGACCGGGACGCCGTCGAATGCTTCGAACGACTAAGCCCGTTCGACCTCTTCTTCGAGCTTATCTTCGAACGAGTTTGACATGTCCGAAGCGATCAACGAGCCGACGTTCGAGCGCGAAGGCGCGACGCTCAATACCCCCCGAGCAGCCCCCTCCCCGACCTCCGGGTCGCGGGGGTTCTTCGGGCGCCTCTGCTCGGCCCTCTTCCCCGGGAAACTCCGGGAGGCGAGCAATTCGAAGAACGCAAACGCAGCCGCCCCGAAAACGAGCGGAAAAACGCTTGAAACCCACTCCGATCGGGAGTGTGGTGCACGGTCCGACCCCGCATCCGACCCGACGCAGCCCCTCTCTATCCGTCACCTCTCGAAGCGCTTCCCCGCCCCCGACGGCAAGGTTCTCGAAGCGCTCTCCGACGTCTCGATCGACATTTTCCGTCGCGGCGAAAACGTCGCGATCGTCGGGCCCGACGGTGCGGGGAAAACGACCCTCATTCGCACGATTGCCGGGCTTTTGAAGCCCGATGGCATTGAGGCGAACGGCGTAAAGGTCGCCCCCTTCATTCGCGTTTTCGGACGCACCCCCGATACGAACGACCCCGCATTCACGGAGACGATCGGTGTGATGCCGCAGCGCTTCGGTCTCTACGAAGAACTTTCCTGCCGCGAGAACCTCGAATTCTTTGCGGCCGTCAAAGGGATCCGCGGCGACGAATTCGAAAAGCGCTTCGCGCGGCTCATGAACCTCACGGGCTTGGCGGGGTTCGAATCGCGCCCGGCGGGCAAGCTCTCGGGCGGGATGAAACAAAAGTTGGGGCTTGCGGCAACGCTCATGACCACGCCCGACTTCATCGTGCTCGACGAACCGACGGTCGGTGTCGACCCCCTCTCCCGACGGGAGCTCCAACGCGTTCTGGAGGACGTCCGCCGTACGGACGGCGTCACGACCCTCTTTTCGACGGCCTACCTTGACGAGGCCGCGTCGGCCGATCGCGTCTATATTCTCGAAAAGGGCCGGATCGTCGCCGGCGGGACGCCCTCGGATCTTCTGCAAAGAGTGAAGGGGCGCACGTGGCGGGCCGTGCCTGCCGGAGATGCGCAAGGGAATTCCCTCTCGAACGGGAAGAGCGGTGAAATCGGCTCGGCCGCGCAGCACCTTGCGCGCGCCCTCATGCAAAGCGTTTGCGCCGTACGGGCGGATTCGCCGTGGCTTGACGCCGTTCCGCGCGGCGACGGGGTGGATCTTCTCGCGCGTGCCGGAGCGGACCGCGCGGCGCTTGAGCGCTCGATTGCGGAGCTTTCCTCCGCGGGGCTTCCCGCCGCGCTTTCCGAACGCCCCGAAACGCTCGAAGACGCCTATGCGACACTCACCTTTGAGGACGGCGGTTCCGAAGCGTCTTCGGTCGCCGAGGGCGCGAAGAGCAATACGGCGCAGCCGCTCGACACGGGAAAGAACGATCCGACGGACGACGCCTCCACGCCCGTCATCCGTGCGGAACACATTTCGCGGCGCTTCGGGAATTTCGTCGCCGTCGCGGACACGCGTTTCGAAGTCAGACGCGGGGAAATTTTCGGCCTGCTCGGTCCGAACGGGGCGGGCAAAACCACGACCTTTCGAATGCTCTGCGGGCTTTTGCCTCCGAGCTCGGGCGAAATTCGCATCGACGGGGTGGACCTTCTTGCGTCCGCCTCGCAAGCCCGAGCCCGCATCGGGTACGTAGCGCAGAAGTTTTCGCTCTACGAGCGCCTCACCGTGCGTCAGACGCTTCGCTACTTCGGGGAGTGTTACGGGGTCTCGGGGCGCGCGCTCGAAGCGCGGATCGGGGAACTCCTTTCGGGCCCCGGTGCGACACTCGGGGTTCATCTCGACCGACGGGCGGGGATGCTGCCGCTCGGCGCGAAGCGGGAACTCGCCATGGCCTGCGCGCTGTTGCATCGTCCCGCAATCCTCTTTCTCGACGAAGCCACGTCCGGGGCCGACCTCGCGGCGCGCCGCGCCTTCTGGCGCCGAATCGTGGAACTTGCGCGCAACGGGACGACGGTCGTCGTCACCACACACTTCATGGACGAGGCCGAATATTGCGACCGCTTCCTCATTCAGGACGCGGGGCGGGTGCTCGTTCTCGGGTCCCCCGCCGAAGTGCGTCGCTCGGCCGGCGCCGCCACGGTCGAGGAGGCGTTCCGTACGATCGTACTCGAAAATCGCTCAAAGGAAGCCGAGTCGAAGTCGGGCGGCAAACCCCCGGAAAAGTCCTCTTCGGAAGGGAGCGCGAAATGAGTCGATTCGAAAGTCTTCGGCGCTTCGGCGCCCTTGTGCGGAAGGAATTCCGCCAGATGCGGCGGGATCCGTCCGTCATCGTCGTGAGTTTCGGGCTGCCCCTCATGCTCCTTCTCGTTTTCGGCTACGGCCTCTCGATGGACCTCAAGAACGTGCCCGTTGCGGTCGTGCTCGGGGAATCGAGTCCGCAGGCGCAAAACGTGGCCGAACGAATCGACGCCTCCCCCTACTTCCGCTCGATCCCGACCGCTTCGCGCGAAGCGGCGGAGAAACTTCTTGCCGCCCGCAAAATCGAAGCGATCGTCGACATTCCGCCCGGGTTCGAGCGGGATGTCGCTCTGGGGAACGGCGAAATCGGTCTCGTCGTTCACGGGGTGGACGCGAACAGCGCGACCATCATCCGCACGTACGTGGCGGCCACCCTGCAAATCGCGGCCGCGCAAAACGCGGAGCGCGGGGCGGCTGTTGCAAGCCCCTCCGAAACCGGCGCACCTCCGGCCGTCCGAATCCTTTCGCGCGCCTGGTTCAACGAAGCGAACACATCGAGCTGGTACCTCGTGCCGGGCCTTACGATCGTTCTCATGACGCTCGTATCGAGCTTTTTGGGAAGTTCCGTCATCGCGCGCGAATGGGAGCGCGGCACGATGGAGGCGCTTGCCCTGACGCCCGCGTCCCCCGTTGAAATCCTCGCGTCGAAATTCCTCGCCTATTTCGCGCTTTCGACGGCGGGAGAAGGCACCGCCATTCTGACGAGCATCGCCCTGTTTGACGTTCCCGTGCGGGGAAGCTGCTGGCTGTTGGCGGGCGTTTTTCTCCTCTACAACGTCTGGGCGCTTGTGTTCGGGCTCTTTTTGTCCGCTGCTTTGAAGCGGCAGTTCGTCGCGATGCAGATGGCCGTGATCGGGAGCTACCTTCCCGCCCTGATTCTCTCGGGCTTCATTTTCGACCTTCGGAGCGTTCCCGATTGGATTTCGGCAGTCGGTCACCTGATGCCGCCCACGTACGCCATGGAAACCGTGAAAATTCTCTTCCTCTCGGGGGGCGCAACGGACGTCGTCCTCGAAAACGCACTCATTCTCGCGCTCTGGACGACGAGCTTCGCGCTCGCCGCCCTGGCGGTGCTGAGAAAGCGCATGGATTGAGATTCGGAGGGCCCGTTGATGTTGCATGTTCTTCGCCTCAAACTCCTGCGTCTTCGAGCGCTCGTTCGCAAGGAGCTCGTGACGCTCCTTTTGGACCCCGCGATGCTGCGCATTCTTTTCGTTCCCGTCATCGCGCAGTCGGTCCTCTTCGGCTACGGGGCCACCTTCAATTTGGAGCAGGTCCCCTACGTCCTTTACGACGCGTCGCGCTCGGAAGCCTCCTTCGAAGTGGCGCGCAAAATCCAATCGAACGGGATTTTCGAGCCGATTGCGACCCCGCGCAGTATCGAAGACGTACGCCGCACGATCGATCACGGGGACGCCCTGATCGGGATCGTGATTCCGGACGACTTCGCCGCGCGACAGGCGGACGGCACGGGCGGCACGATCTACGTGGCGGTCGACGCACGCAACACCACGACCGCGAACGTCGCGACGGGCTACGTCGCCGCGATCGTCGAAAAGCTCAACGCCGAAAAGGGTGCCGCGGGCGCCGTGCGGCTCGTTGAGCGCTACCGCTACAACGAAAACGCGATCACACGCTACAACATCATGCCGGGGCTCATTCTCGCGCTCTCAATGCTCCAGGTGATGCTCCTTGCGGGTGTGGCCGTTTCGCGCGAACGCGAAGAAGGATCCTTCGACATGATGCTCATGACCCCGATGACCCCCGTCGAAATCTTCGTCGGGAAAGCGATCCCGCCGCTTGTGATCGGCGTCGCGCAGGGCTTTCTCATTTTTGCCGTCGCGCGCTACTGGTTCGAGATTCCCTTTGCGGGCTCGATCGGGCTCCTCTTTTTCGTCGTATCCCTCTTTTCGCTCAGCATCGTGGGCTTGGCGCTCGCGATCTCGGCCGCGTCGCGCACGTACCAGCAGTCCGTGATCCTCGTCTTTTTCTTCGTGCTTCCCGCCCTCATCCTCTCGGGCCTCATGACCCCCGTCGGGGCGATGCCCGAATTCATGCAGGCGGCGACCGTCTTCAACCCCGCACGCTACGGGATCCAGATGGTACGCATGATTTATTTCGAGGGTGCGGGCTTCGACGCGATTCGCCCCTTCCTCTGGCCGCTCCTCCTACTTACGGGACTTACGATTCCGGCGGCAACGTGGTTCTTCCGGCACAAGGTCACCTGATGTGCCTGAAACAGCCGAAGGGCGCGGGAGATCGGGACGCGCAACAGACGCGCGGGTGCGTAACGAATTCGCACACTCTCGGCCTCCCGCCTCTGGCATACTGAGCCCGACGGGCGCCCGAGCGTTTCCTCTTTGCGCGTCCGACCGACTACAACGCGAGTTTCTCCGAGAAACCTTACTAGGAACCGATCCGCAATGCTTAAGATCATCGCTCTGGCCGTCCCCGCCGCGCTCCTTCTCGCCGGCTGCAATCAGTCGATCACGCCGAACGAAAAGACCTGCTCGCCCGCCTACATCAAGGAAGTCGCCGACAAGGAAGGCCCTCTCCCAGGCCTGCCTCGAAAAGGGCTACGACAACGCGCTTTCGAGCATCGACAAGGCGGGTGCCGCGCTCAAGGAAAAACTCTTCGGCGAGAAGAACTGAGGGTCTCGACAACTTTTCGTCATTTTTGATTTTGTCCCATGAAAGACCTCACCCGAACAACACTTTTTTCCTGCCTTTTCGGACTTCTCGCGTGCGCTTCAAGCGTATCGGCCAAAGACCTCATGGCAGATGCCGTACCGGAAGTCGTTCGTGCTTACGTACAAACAACCTTCGGCGATATCCCTCGCATCGAATGGGATTTTGATGAGGATACGAACACCTTCGAGGCCGACTTCGAACTTGCGGGCGATCGCGAGGTCGAACTTCGGATCAGACCCGACGGCACGCTGTTCTCGGCCAAAGAAGATGTGCCGGCAAGTGAAATCCCCGAGTACGTCAAGGCGGCCGCCCTCAAAGAAATACCGGGCGCCCGCATCCTCGGCGCCAACAAACTCACCGACCGCACGGGCACCGTTCTCTGGGACGTGGGACTACGCGCAACGAATAACGGACGTTTCTATCGAAACGTTCGGATTCCCGAGCAACAACTCAAACGCTGAGCACACTCAAGCTTCGATACGCCCGATTTTTGTTTCCGGAACGTGCCTTTCTCCAAGGAAAACCCACAAATCCTCCATTTTGTGTAACAATGTGTCCTTTGCCGCCCGAAATCCGGTCGGCAACCATGCGTGATAGAGGCGCGGGCGAGCATGAGTAGACGGCCGAGGGGGTACCCGAAGAAGCCGATCGAAGGGGCCGTCCGCCGAAACGCCCTGCCGGACGCGGGAGGGCAGTTGGGGATGCGGAGAAGATCCGCATCACTCCCGTCGCGACGAAGCGCTCGTTCGGCTTGCGAACGACCCCAAGCTTCGGTCGGTGACGGAGGAGCTGTCGGCTGGCGTTACGGGCACGAACACACCGTCCGTTCGTCGCAGGGATTGCTTTTTGAATCACCCCGCGACGCCTTCGGAAAGGGATACGGGCCCCGTGCGACACCGATGGATGTCGCACGGAACCGCAACTCTCTTTTTTCCGAAGGAATTCCAAGAATGTCCGAAACAGACGCCGGCAGCCGGTCCGGCCTCAAGCGCGAACTCAAGTCGCGCCACGTCACCATGATCGCGATCGGCGGCTCGATCGGCACGGGGCTTTTCGTCGCCTCGGGCGCGACGATTGCCGAAGCGGGCCCGGGGAGCGCGCTCCTTGCGTACTCCGTGATCGGCCTCATGGTGTACTTTCTCATGACGAGCCTCGGGGAGCTTGCCGCCTACGAACCCGTGGCGGGGTCCTTCTCCACCTACGGGCGTCGCTACGTCGACGAAGCGTTCGGCTTCGCGCTCGGCTGGAACTACTGCTACAACTGGGCCGTCACCGTGGCGGTCGACCTCGTCGCAGCGCAGCTCGTCATGGGCTGGTGGTTTCCGGACGTCCCCGGAACCCTCTGGAGCGCCCTATTCCTCGGGTTTATTTTCCTTCTCAACTTCTTCTCCGTGAAGGGGTTCGGTGAAACCGAATACTGGTTCGCGCTCCTCAAGGTGCTCACCGTGGTCTTTTTCATCGCCACGGGCTGCGCGATGATCTTCGGGATCCTCACGGACGACATCCCCGCGGGCTTTGCGAACTGGACGACGGGGGACGCCCCCTTTGTGGGCGGGTTCCCCGCGTTGATCGGCGTCGCGATGGTCGTCGGCTTTTCCTTCCAGGGGACGGAGTTGATCGGCATCGCCGCGGGCGAAACGCAAAACCCCGAAAAGGCGATTCCGCAGGCCGTGCGACAGGTCTTCTGGCGCATCCTCCTCTTTTACGTCCTCTCGATCTTCGTCATCAGCCTGATCATCCCGTACACGGACCCGCGTCTTCTCAAAAACGACATCGCGGACGTGGCCGTGAGCCCCTTCACGCTCGTTTTCGAGCATGCCGGTCTCTTGTCGGCCGCCGCCCTCATGAACGCCGTCATCCTCACGTCGGTGCTCTCCGCGGGGAATTCGGGCCTGTACGCCGCAACGCGCATGCTCTACGTGCTCGCGCTCCGAGGCGACGCGCCGAAGTGCTTCGCTCGACTCTCGAATTCGGGCGTGCCGCGCTACGCGCTCGTCGCGACGACGGCGGTGGCGGGCCTCTGTTTCCTCACGTCGCTCTTTGACAACCGCGACGTCTACCTGTGGCTTCTCAACACCTCGGGGATGTGCGGCTTCATCGCCTGGCTCGGGATTGCAGTGAGTCACTACCGCTTCCGCCGCGGCTACGTCCTGAAGGGATGCGACCTCTCGAAGCTTCCCTACCGCTCGGGCTTTTTCCCCTGGGGTCCGATCTTCGCCTTCGTGCTCTGCATGACGATCATGCTCGGCCAGAACTACAAGGCCTTCCTCGAAGACACGATCGACTGGTCCTCGGTGGCTGCGACCTACATCGGCATCCCCCTCTTCCTCGCCGTCTGGCTCGGCTACAAGCTCGTCAAGAAGACGAAGTTCGTACGCTACGAAGACATGGAGTTCCCGGCAAAATACCGGGCGTGATGCTCCCCTGAAAAACCCCGTTCGTACAGGGCGCGAGCGGGGTTTTTTCACGTTCGGCGCGGGACTTCGACGCTCTCGTTGGGTCGCGCTTGCGCGCCGCACCCTCGCTCACCGCACGCCGCGGTCACTTAATCGTACGGAAACTCAAGAGGAGGCAGCTTCCAAGGCGGCGGATACATCCGCTCCGACTGCGCCTCTTTCTTCAGCCGGTCCAAGGTCTCTTCGAATAGTTCTTTTTCGATCGCTTCTCTGCAGTCCGAAAACTTCTGCGCTTCGTCGGGCGTCAACTTCGACAAGAACTGCCCGACGAGTTCTTCATCTCGGCGGTATTCCGCAACCCAACGATAGAGCGTACTGCGGGCAACCAGAAGTTCCTCGGCCGCTTGCTTGACAGGGCAGCCCGTCACTACGACATATCGTGCGGCCACGCGTTTTGCTTCGGGCGTGAACCGAGCTCTCGTGTAGACGATCATGGCCGATCTCCGGAAAGACACACACGTCTATTGTGCCTCGATCGTTGCGCGGTGACGGGGGCTCGGATCGTTCTCCCCAAAACGGAAAAAACTCCCGGCCCGCGCTCTGGGCCGAGAGTTTCTCCGGGGAAACGGCGGTTGATGCGTGCGACCGCACCCCGGCAGTCGCACGAGCCGCAACCCGCGCGCGAGAACGTAATCCCCCATCCTCGCGCGCTTTCGGTCAGATGAGACCCTTCGTACGGAAGTCCTTGAGGACCTTGACGAAAGCCTTCATCTCGCCGGGGGTACCGAGCGTGAGACGGTTCCAGCCCGTAAAGGGCGGGAACGCGCGGCCGACGAGAATGTTCGCATCGGCCATGTGCTTGCGGTACGTCTCGGAGTCGCCCTTCACCTGGTGGAAGATGAAGTTCGCTTCCGACGGGAGGTACTTGATCCCGAGCTCGTCGAAGGCCTTCGTCACGATGGCCTTCGAGAGTTTCGTCGCCGCAAGCGACGTTTCAAGATACGTTTTGTCGGCGAGCGTCGCCGCGGCGGCGACGGCACCCGCGAGGTTGATATTATCCACCGATTCGAAAAGATCGCACTCGGCAAGGACGGATTTCGTTGCGATCCCGTAACCGAGACGCAAGCCCGCCAAGGCGTAAAGCTTCGAGAAGGTGCGCGTGACGATCAGGTTGTCGAGGCCCTTTTTCACAAGGACCACGCCCGATTCGAAGGCGGGATTCTCGACGAATTCGCCGTAGGCTTCGTCGACGAGGAAGAAAACGGGAGCCTTGGCGGCAGCCGAAGCTTCGATCCAGCCCGAGAGCTTCGCCTTGTCGGTCACGATCCCCGTGGGGTTGTTGGGATTGCAGAAGTAGACGATCGTGACGCCGTCGAAGCGGGCGGCGGCCTTCTTGAGGGCTTCAACGTCGATTTCAAGCGTTTCGGCGTTAAGCGGCACGTTCGTCACGGGGACGTTGAGAGCCGCCGCGTAGGATTCCGCGACGCCGAAGGTCGGGACGGGCTGCAGGAGTTGCACCTTTTTGCCCGCCGCACGGGCCTTCTGAACCTGCGAGGCCACTACGGCCTGGATCACCTGGGAGGAGCCCGAACCGAGCGTCACGAGTTCGGGCGAGACGCCGTTGAGGTCCGCGGTCGCCTTGCGGGCCGCTTCCTTCGCGTCGTCGGGATAGCGGAAGGCCTTCCCGAGCGAATCGATCACGGCCTTTTTGGCGGATGCCGACATGCCCATAGAATTCTCATTGAAATTGAGAGCGATCGGGGCGGCCTTCGTCGGAACGACTTCGTCGAGGGCGGAGGCGGGAACGGTCGCGGCCGCGCGGGCGGGAGCGGAACCGAGCGTCGTGAGCCCGGTGCCGAGAAGAGCGGCGGTCGAGAAAAGCGAGCGGCGGGAAAGCATGTGCGCGTCCTTAAAAATCAAGGGCGAGTCGCCCGCGGGTGACCGGGCGGAACTCGAAGTTTCGGGAATCAAGAAACGAGGCGCCGAAACGGGATTCGCTCAACAGCGAACTGGGAAACCGATTCGGGTCTCGACGAGAACATGATGCCCGAGGAGAGGCCGCGGTCGGACGGCGAATTCTACGCCTTTTCCATTAGGACGCTTTACACGCGTCATTCCCTTTGTTTTCAGGGGATTTCAGGCCGACCAACGGTCGACAAAAGGCCCGCATTTGCTCCAAATGCGGGCCTTCTTGTTCGACCTCGGGCGCATTCTTTCAGTCGTTTTCCTCCGCCGGAATGAAGCTTGAGAGCGGGTGTCCGCAATCGGGGCAGGTGAAGTAGTCGGGGAGATCCGCAAAGGAAGTCCCCGGTTCGATCTGCCACTCGGGGCAGCCTTCGGCGGGGTCGTAGACGTACCAGCACACCTTGCACTGCATGCGCGTCTCGGGACCCACGCGCGAGCGCGCAAGCGCGTCGAGGAGCCCCGCGATCTCCGCCCCCGTGGCAGTGGCGGGAAGGTCGACGGAAGCGGATTCGGCGGCCGGAGCAACGTCGGCGGTTGGAGCAGCGTGTTCGGTTTCGGAAGTCTTCACGGTAGTCATAGAACCTTTTGGAGGAAGAGAAACGAGGACCGACCCGGGCGGCCGGCCCTCCCGCAATGGAAATTCGCCTTCGGGCGCCGTTTGTTACGCGACGACCGTCTTCGCCTGCGCGGGCTTCCCGCCGAGCGTTCCGCGCTCCAAGTCGTGCTCGACCCAAGCGATCAAGTCCGCGCACGTGGAGAGGCAATCCACCCACTCGCTTTCGGGAATCGGCACTTCGGGCGGAATCCCCGCGACGACGTAGGCGTCGAGCAGCGTTTTTCCGAGCGTGTTGAGGATTTGGCTGTGCCAGATCCCGCGCACGCCCGTGAGGTTCACCTTGCCGATCGCCATGCCGCGCAGTTCAATCTCGACGGGCCCGCGCCCGAGCGTCGAATAGAGCGCGTTCATGTCGCCGGGCGACATCGGCTGGTGCGTGAGCTCGACCATAAACGCGGGCGTATCGGTGAGCGTCACAAGGTCGGTCTTCTCCAGCGTGTGCTGGAGTTCGTTCAGAATGGCGGGCGCCGCAAAGACGTTTGCGCCCCCGTTGACGATGGCGGGAACGGCGTCTTTGCCTTCCGCTGCCACCGCACGCACGGCCTTCGGGATGCGGGCGAGGATGAAGCTGTTTACCTGCCCGTCGCGACCCGACTGCATGCGCCAGAGACCGGGCACACCCGTGTCGGCCACCTTCACCTCGCCGTCGCAAAGCTTGATACGTACGTCGCCTTCTCCGAGCGTCGCAAGGAGAAAGTCGAGGTGACGCGGATCGAACGCTTCGAAATCCCACACGACGTGGAGCTCATCGGCGTCCTTGCCTTCGGTTTCGACTTTGCCGAGATGTCCGGTCACTTCCGCTTCGACGGCCTTCAAAAAGGCGACGGTCGCTTCGGCAGCGGCGCGTTCGGTTTCGGGGTCGAGTTTCGGAACGTCGGCCCAGCGTCGGGCGGCGTTGAACAACGATTGATCGGCCATGAAAATTCCTCCTGATCGGGGCTTATTTGCTTTGGATATGCCGTGCTTAGCCGCACGTCGGGGGTTCGTTGTTGGGAATCAGGGAGATGCGGCGCGGGGGCGCTTCGGTGCGGGTGCCGACCTCGGCAAGCGTCGTCAGGTATTCGTCCCAGTTGAGAAGCCCTTCGGCCGCACCGAGGTACGTGCCGCTGCGGAAAAGCGCGACGGCGGGGAGCTTGCGAATCCCCCAGCGGGCGGCAAGAGCCCTGCCCGTACGCACGTCCGTGAACCACGCGCCCGCTATGGCGTCGCCCAAGGCGCGACGCAATTCGGGGGCAATCACGACGATGTCGAGCGTTTCCTTTTGCTTCATCGGGTCGTCGGCAAAGACGACGAACTGAAGTCCCTGCGCGGCAAGGAGCGTGTCGACATTCTCTTGCCCCACCTTCCGGAAACCTTCTTTCCCGTAAAGACGCACGAACCCCGGATGGGTGTCGACGTCGATCGGGGCCACTTGAGTGAATTTGCTCATGAACGAACTCCTTCGAGAATTGCCGTATTCGGTTCAGACCGCGCGCTTTCCGACAAGCGCCTTGAGGTGCTCGGGGAGCTCGGGCTCGCGATCGACGAGATCGGGAAAGCCCGCTCGGATCGTCTCTTCCGTGGCGTCCCCCGCCATGACGTCGGCAAGCGCCGAAAGGGCGTCGTTCACCTCGCGCACTTCCTCTTCGGTCATGTGGCGTAGCGCCGTCCCGCGAAACACCATCAAGAGGTCTCCGGGCTTCACGTCGCCCGCAAGCCCGATTTCGACGCGCTCCGTGCGAGCGTCCCGCTCGCAGAGGCACGTGCCGTCTTCATAAACTTCTCGAACCGTCATCGGAATACCGACGCACATAGGAAGTACCCTCCTCGATTTCTCTTTCTTTTCTCTTCTGTTTCTTTCAGACCGGCTTACTTTTCGCCTGCGTCGGGAATCGCTTCGCCCGCTTCGCGAACGAGGAACCGTTCGTCCCCGGTACGGCAGGCGTCCTGCGCCGAGGGGCGACCCGTTTCGTAGGCGTCGATTGCCACGGGCGCGACGTCCAAAGGCGGCACCGCCTCGTCGGCCGCACGCGCTTCGGGCGCAAAGCCCCAGGCGGCCAATTCCGCACGGGCGAGTTCCAGCGCCTGAGGAATCTTCGATCGGATCGTGTCCGAGAGGCTTCCGCCGTAGTCGTCGAGCCTTTCGGGCTGCACCCCGACGACGGCGATCCGCTCGGGAGTCTTCCCGAGGAGCGCCGCCGAGCACAAAAGGTCGTTGAAGCCTTGCTGATGGGGCGAAATCTTGGTGGAGGCCCAGAGCGTGATGTCGTCGCCGCGCAGGATCCGCACGGTCCCCGGCGCTTCGTGGAAGTCGCAGCAGTCGAAAACGAGGATGGAGCGCGTCACCGTGATGTCGTTGAGAAGATAACCGCCGAGGGTCCCTCCGTCCATCACTTCGCACCCCTCGGGCATCCGAAAGGCCGTGTGGAACGCTTCCGCGGCGCGCGGCCCGAAGCCTTCGTCCGCCCAGAGAATGTTGCCGATCCCGAGCACAAGCACTTCGCGCTCGTACGTGCGACCGGGATCCGGCCCGAAGAGCGTCACTTCGTCGCAGGGCTTTACTGCCGTGTCTTCAAGGCTTTCGCCCGCGCTCTCTTCGGACGTTTCGTTGGAAGTTTCGTTGGAACGATCGTAGGTACGGTTCACCGTCGGCCTCCCGATGCCGCTTGGGGCTTCTTCTTGAGTGTGTTCTTCCCGGTTCTTCGCGCGCATCCCTCGTGTTTTGCTTTTCCAAGGGGCTGCGCCCGGGGTCCCGGGCAAAGCGCTGTCGATCGGGGTTTCCGGCGAATGCCCGGAATCCGTTGTCGGACGGCATTCGAACAACCCGAGCGAGACGCGCGCTTCGTTTCATACTTCACTATAGAGACGCCGCGCCTTCCCCGCCATCCGCCCGTCGGGGGAATTCGACACGGGCGGCCCGCCCTCCGAAAGACGTATTCCCCCTCCCGAAGGGGCGCTTCGCCTCCCCCGAAAGTAGGAATATCGAACGAAATGTTCGAAAAAAGGTTACGAAATGTCGATGCGGGCCTTTGGGGCCTGCGGGAATCGGGAATAATTCCCGTTCGGCACTCCGATTTACGACCCGGAGGCCGATTTTCGTCGACCTTCACCGACGTTTTTCCCCCAACTTTTCCCAAGAGCTCGCATTACCGTGCCCGTCCCTCCTCCCATCGACCGCATTCCCGACGTTGCCGATCCCTCCTTCGCCCAAAAGAACCGCTCCGACTCGTCCGCCGAGGCGTCCTGCTGCGGATCCCGCACGACAGGCTCTCCCAAGATGCCGAGCAGCCCCGACTCGACCGAATGCACCTGCGGCTTCACGTCTCCGATCGATCCCGAAGAGGCGAAGCTTCACGATTTCAGCCAGCGCTTCAACCGTTGGCTCACCTACGGCCAGTCGATCGCGCTCGTCGCCATCGCCATCGCCACGCTCGTCGGCATCGGTCTTTCGATCTGGGAAATGGTCGGGAAGGAAACCGTGGGGCTCGGCGACCTCCTGATGCTCTTCCTTTACATCGAGATCCTCTCCATGGTGAAGGGCGGAGCGCTCGGCACCCGCGAGATTCCGATCCACACCCCGATTGCGCTTGCCATCGTGGCGGTGGCGCGATACATCGTGGTCGACGTCGAACACCTGAAGCCCCTCTACATGTTCCTCACGTCCGCGTCGATTCTCGTGCTCGTCCTGGCACTCTGGATCGTGCGCAGGATCGTAAAGAAAAACGACCGACTCTGACGCCGGCGCCATTGCGGATGCGAGTTGGGGTGAGTTCGTCCGTATGACCGAGTACAAGGCCGAACGTGAGGGACGTTACGTCGTTCACGTCGACACCTACTTTCCGTCATCGAAAACGTGCTCGCAGTGCGGGTACAAACGAGACGAGCTCGATCTGTCGGTTCGATCGTGGACGTGCCCGAAATGCTCAGCTTGGACGGGGAGCAGTCACACCAACCACCTGACGATTACGACCCAAGGCCCGCCATGACACGAACCAAAGCTCTTTTACTTTGCGCCCTTCTCGTTCCGAGTCTTGTCGCCGCAGCCGACGACGAGACGCGACTTTTTATCGATAAAAATCCGAACACCGGCGTCGAACTCTACATCATCGACCAGGGCGGCACGTCGTCGCGCTACGACTTTTGGATCCTTCGCACGGTCAAAGACGGGCGCGATCTGACGGGGCGTCTTGGCAACGTCGCGCACCCCAAAGATCGCCTCGAGGGCGCGGCTTCGCACGGCAACCATTGGTCGCTCCTTTGCAGGGACGAGAGCGTCACGATCGACGAAAGCCGCACCACGGCCGCTCCGATGCTCGAAGGCAAGACCTTGACGCTTCGCGACGTGTTCCAGGTCGAAACGAAGCCCGAGATGCCCAACGGCGGACGCTACCTGAAGGCTACCGGCGGGAAGATCGATCGCGCCTACGCCAAGGCCGATCCGGAAATCGCCGACGACCTGCCGCTCGTAGAGTTGCTCTACAACCAGGTCTGCCCCGCTCTTCTGAAAAAGAAAAACTAAGGCGCCCGCAACGAGCCCGGCACGTGTCCGTTCCGTGTTCGTTGCGATTCCGTTACGGCCGCGACCGGGCTCTTCCCCGCTTCCGCGACGTCGTCGACCGTCCTCGAGTACCCGAGCCCCTGCCGGCGAGCGGCACGGCCGGTGCTCCGCGCGCCTATACTCGATCGGGAGGACGTCTTCGAATCCCGTCGAATCGGCCGGATTCGTCCGGGCTCGCTCGGGCGTTCTCGGAAAACATTCGGCAACAAGCAAGGAGCGTTGCATGGATTTCAGGAAGTTCGCGAACGTCAAGCGCGCGGATCTCGAGAACGAGGACGAGCTCGACAAAACCGAAGACGAAGCGGAAGAACCCGCGCAAGGATTCTCGTCCATGCGGGAACTCTACGATGCGCTCGATATCGGCGACGGCGGTCCCGTCTATCTCTCCGACGGCGTATGGCTCTACCCGACGGTTCGGTCGAAGACTGAGGAAAATTTCGGCACAATACGGCCTGCGCGATTCCGATCGAAGCCCGTCCGAATGCGCACGGCCCGCGGAAACGGGTAATCTGTCGGGTACCCGAACGGTCCGACCCGGCTCGTTTTGCAAACGCTTTTTTGACATTCCCGTCCATGACTTCGCACACCCCACGCTCCGCGGCCGAAGCCGCGCTCCTTGAACGGATCTCCGACTATTGGAACCGCCGCGCCGCGGGTTACGGTCTTTTCACGCGCGACGACATCAACGGGCCCGAAGCCTACCGCTGGACCTGCCACCTCACGAACACCTACCCGCTCGCGGGCCGCCGGGTGCTCGACGTCGGCACGGGCGGAGGCTTCCTCGCGATTCTCGCCGCCAAAGCGGGAGCCGACGTGACCGCAGTCGACATCTCGGTCGAAATGCTTCAAGCCGCCAAGGTGAACGCTCAGGCCTCCGACTGCGAAATTCTCTTCACGCAGTCCGCTGCCGACCGCTTGAGTTTCCCCGACGAATCGTTCGACGTCGTCATGTGCCGCAACGTCCTCTGGAACATGACCGACCCCGAAGCGGCGGTCGCCGAGTGGGTGCGCGTGCTGCGCCCGGGAGGCGCTCTCTTCATCGCGGACGGCAACCACTACAACCACCTCGTCGATTCGCGCTTCAAGGCCGTGCGAAGCGCGGTCGACGCGGCCCGAAGCCTCGATCCGAAGTACCTCGGCGACGTCGACACGTCGGTGATCGAGAGAATCGCCCGCGACCTTCCCATGACCCCCCGCAACCGCCCCGACTGGGAAATCGGCCACCTTGAGTCGCTCGGTCTCTGGGGCGTTTGTTGCCGCGCGGCCTACCCCGCGGCCGTGCATATTGCGGACGGATGCGAAGAAGTCGTGACGCTCGACTTCATCGTGACGGCCTACAAGCCCGAACGCCCGTGCGAGGCGCCCGAGGATTCGGTCGATTCAACGGATACGACGGGTGACGCCCCGACCGATACGACGACGAGCGCGTAAAACACTGCACTGTTGCCATGCTTTCTACCGAACGCAATTCTCGAAACACCCCGAAGGTCGAAACCGTTGCTAACGACGAAGCACACGAAACAACGCAAACGAGCGCAACGCAGGAAGCGACCGAGCCCGCCGAACCGATGCCGACGCTCGCCCTCGATCCCGCTTCACGCGCCAAGCGTCTTAGCGCCGCAGCCCGCACGACCGTGCTCTCGGGGCTCATCGCAGGCGGTTCGGCGGGGTTCGGAGTGCGGGTTCTGGAGTCCCCCGGGCTCCTCGAGACGGCGGCCGTGACGGCGGTCCTTCTGGTGCTCGGCGCGGGGGTGGTGCGGGAAGAAGCCGGGAAGCTCGCGGCGGAAGGTTTCGCCCGCGCGCGGCGCGCGATCCTCTCGGCGGGCGCCCCTGCCTTTCTCGTCGTCTTTGCGCTCTCCTTTGCGCTTTCCTTTCTGAGGCCCGAAAGCCTCTCGATGCTTCCCGCCATGGTCGGGTTGAAGCCGTCGGAGAACACGGTCCTTGCCCTCGACCTCCTTCTTCCGCTCGCCCTTCTCGGCACCGTTGCCGACCGAGCGGCGGCGGGTCTTTTCCTTCGGGTTTTCGGACCGACGGAAGAGTCGGACAGCTCGGTCGACTCGGACAACTCGAACGCCTGACGACGAGCTCCCCGGCCGAGCCCCCGGGCTCCGAAATTCCCGACCGACGAAACGCAAAACGGCCGCTTCCCGGAGGCACTCTCCGAAAAGCGGCCGTTCTGTTTCCTTGAGAACGTTCGAGGGTCGAGCGGCACTCGCCCCGAGGGCCGCCGCACGTTGCGCGCGCCCTCGGGTTCATGCGTTCGAGTCGAGCCCGTCAGTCCTTCTTGCTGCGGTTCGCGAAGAAGTTGGCGTCTTCGATGTCCTTCGTGCGAATCGTGAAGACCTGGTTCGTGAGGTCTTCGGCCAGAGCTTCGGCCTTCGCCATCACGCCCTGGTTGAAGTCTTCGAGCATGGCGTCTGCCTTCTTCGGATCCTGCTTGAAGACCTTCACGTACTCGTCTTCGAACGTCTTCTGGGCTTCGGCCGTCTGACGTTCGAAGTCGGCGTAGGCCTTCTGCACGACGCCGTGGAGCTTCGGATAGTCGGTCATGACAAGGGTCTGAAGCTTGCGATACTTCCAGTAGAGCGATTCGCTGTCGGCCTTGTCGGTGCCCTGCCCGTAGTGGGCGGGATAGGCGTTCAAGCCGTGGTAGTACGGCACGAAGACGGAGAGGTCCGCCATGCCCATGGCGACGTACGTGACGGCGCCGATTTCATCCGGCAGCCACGGACGCACCTGCATCACGTGCGCTTCGTACGTACGGAAGACGCTGATCGGACGGTACGGTTCGTCCCCGCGCAGACCCTTCGTGTACGGGTCGTGCGACTGGAGTTCGCCCGTCTGGTAGTGGTCGCGCATGATCGCCTTGAGGTCCTCGACCGTGATCTTCTTTTCGGGCTTCAGATAGACGGGGAAGTTGCGACCGTCGCCCACCTTCTGTTCGAGCGAAGGATTGAGCATCTTCTGGATCTGCCAGACGCGCGGGTCGTTGTAATCGCGGTCGCGTTCGTCGTCGCGGGTGTAGGCCTTCGAGAAGTTGAATTCGCCGTCCTTCTTCGGGTCGTAGAAGCCGTTTTCGGTCGCCCACTGAACGAGGTTCTTCGAGGCGAGGAAGTCGGGGCTCTTGGGGTCGTACTTCTGCAGGCGACCCTGGTTGCCGGAAGCGAAGTAGGTGTCCTTGGGCGTACGCTGAGCGAGCCACTGATGGCCCGTACCCGTTTCAAGGTACCAGATTTCCTTGTCGTCGACGAACGCCACGCCGAAGCCTTCACCCGCGCCGGTCGTTTCGATGATCGAGCCGAGGATTTCGACGGCTTCGCGAGCGGTCTTGGCGCGCGGCAGGAGAACGTCGAGAATGTCGTCTTCCGTGATGCCGGTCTTTTCGTTGTAGGGGTCGAGCTTCAGAGCGTCGTCACGCGCGAAGATCGATTCGGTGCCCGAAATGCCGACGCCCGCGTCGTTGAAGCCGGTCGCGCCGTGGAGCTGCGTCTTCCAATTGGGCACCGTCGTGTAGCCCATCGCCTGTTCGGGCTGCGGGTACGAGAAGTCGGTCGCACCCTTATAGTCCTGCGTGCGATACATGTCGCCCTTCTTGTAGGTGCGCGCCGGGTGCTTGACCATGTGCTGGGCCTTCATGGCCGAGCTGTCGGCGCTGCGGGCGATCAGGAACGACCCGTCGGCCGAGGCCCCTTCACCCACCACCACCGTGGTGCAGGCAAGCGCGGAACCGGCGATCGCCATCGAGAGCGCGGCGGTCAGGATCGAGGTACGGAATTTCATACAAAGCTCCTTTTTGAAATACGGTCATCGGTCCGAGAGTCCGACGCTCGGCATGCTTCGCGGTCGGGGAAGCCGGGCGAAAGTCCTTTGGTCCGGAAAACTTCGCCTTGAAAAAAGGGAACGTCGCGTCGGCTCGGCCGACCCCCGATATAGTGCCTATACCCTAAGATAAATGT
Organism: Sutterella megalosphaeroides; assembly: GCF_003609995.1. Taxonomy (NCBI): domain Bacteria; kingdom Pseudomonadati; phylum Pseudomonadota; class Betaproteobacteria; order Burkholderiales; family Sutterellaceae; genus Sutterella; species Sutterella megalosphaeroides. Next base: position 1,378,620 of record NZ_AP018786.1, on the reverse strand, counting down.
TAGAGGAGAAACCCGAGGTCATCGGTCGGTTTCGGGAAAACGCGGGTGTTTCCCGTCGGAGAAAACGTCAACTGTGAACGAGGGCAACTAGAAAAAGAAAAAGGGAGGCCTTGCGAGAGGTCTCCCCGGGAGTCCCGGCCCGGTCACGCGCGGCGCGCGATCGGGCACGGGAGGTTCGAACCGTTTGGAACGTTCGAAAATCAGAAGCGATGGATCATGCCCGCGAAGAGTTCGTAGGCCGTCGGATCGAGCGTGTCGGCACCCGGATGGATCTTGCCGAGCGTGCCGTCGACGTAGGAGCCGCCCGTGTAGACGGTCGTACGCTTGCTGAGGTCGTACGTGTAGCCGAGACCGAGCGCGATCTGTTTGAAGTCGTTCGCGTTGTTGACCACACATTCGCCGTAGCGGTAACCGAGGTCGGCCTTGAACGTGCCGCCGAAAGCGGGAACGTCCGCACCGATCGTCGCGGCGTAGCCGTCGATGTAGCCCGTATTGTTGATCCAATTCGAGAAGGCGCCCGCCATGCCCGTAACGGTCGTGTTGTCGGAAGCCTTGATGCGCATGTGCTGGTTGTATTCGCCCGTCACATAGACCTTGGCGACGTCGAAGTCGTAGTTAGCGCCGACGAAGACGTTGTAACCGTTCTTCTTTTCACGCCAGTCGGTGCTCGTACCTTGAGCGCCGCGCGGCAGGTTCGACCACTGGTTCCACTGACCGAGAGCGATCAACTTCAGAGCGGCGCCTTCGTACGTGACGGCAAAGGAACCGACGCGGTCGGCCGTACCCTTGTTTTCAACGGCGGTACCGACGCCGTGCACTTCCTTCGTGTCGGGCTGGAAGGAGTACTGGGCGTGCACGCGGATGCCGGCCACGGCGGGCGAAACGTACGTGATGGTGTTGTCCATGCGGCCCCAGTCGGCGACGTGGAAATACTTACCGCCCGTGTGGCTCCCCCAGCCGCCCGAGAAGACGCTGAACTTGCTCATGAGGCCGTACGTGCCGTTCGCGCTCATCAGCTGACCGACCCGACCGAACGAGAACGTGCCGAATTCGCCCGAAACGAAGAGCTGGGCTTCGCGACCGAAGAGGCGGCCGTTGTTGTCCATCGTGCCGTCGTCGGCCGAAAAGCCGTTTTCAAGAACGAAGCCGACTTGCGTGCCCGCGGCGATTTCTTCGGAGCCCTTGAGACCGAAGCGCGAGCCCGAGTTCATGCCGGACTTCATCTGGAAGTTATCGGATTCGTACTGTTCGGAGCCCTGGTCGACGGATTCGTACTGGAAGCCGTAGTCGACGAGACCGTAGAGCGAGACGTCGGCGGCAGCGGCCGAGCCTGCGAAAGCGCCGACGAGAGCGGCGGCAAGAAGCGAAGTGCGCAGAGTCATGTTTTGTTTCTCCTCCGAATCGACATCCCCGAGGTCTGAGGTCCAAAAGAAGGAATGTCAAGCGGGAAAAATTGGGTTGGTCGAACGCGTTTCCGGAATCGCGACTCGGAAATTTTTGCACTTCGGTCGGGCTTGGGGGGGGGGTTAACCCTTAGTTCTTATGAACTATATGTTTTCCTTGAAATTTAACCTTCAGATTTGTTTTGAATTGCTGAAAAAGTGTTGCGATTACACAACACTAATTAAACCTCCCTACCCTTTTCAGGATAGATTTACAGACAACAAGGATAGCGCACCGCGCCGATTTCGGGAGCCCGCACCGACCGACACCCCGTCCGGCATCGACGCCTTTGCGTCCCGCAGCCCTCAAACAAACCCGAGCATCGCCGCCTGCGCTTTGGGCGGCAGCCCCGGACCGAACCGGGCGTCCTTCTTCGCCCAGGCGCAGAGACCCGCGTCAAGTCGCCAGTCAGCGTCGCGAAAAACCTCCTCACCGAAAACATCAAGCACTTTGCGTGCGGGCCATAGATCGACGAGCCCGATGCGGTAGTCCTCGAAAAAGCGTTCTCCCCCGAGCGCGATCCCCTGCGTGAAACCCGAGGGGGGCATGCGGCTCTCGGGCCGCGCGGCGGTTTCGGGCATGACGAGTTCGTGTTTGGCCCAGGCGAAAATCCTAATCGTCGAATTGCCGACGTCCTTCGAATCGTAGGCACGCGTCTTCGAGACTGCCGTCTGCCCGAGCATGCGGGGGAGCTTGTCGGTCGGGAAAGGCACCTCAATGCTTTCGTACCTGACGCGGTTGGGCTTGACGCCCTGCCGCTCTGCCAGCGCGTCGTTTTCCTCCTTCCAGGTCCAAAGGAGCTCCCGGTAGTCGGGCTTCACCCAGTCTTCGAGGCCCCAGCCCCCGAGAAACGCTGGATTTTTCTCCGTGCGCGCGTTGCGACGCGAAACGGGGCGCTCGCGCTCGTAAAATGCCGAGAGCCTTTCGTCCCACAATTCGAGGAACCGCTGCCGCAACGCCTCGGGCTGCTGCGCCAACATCGAGACGGGAACGAGCACCTGCTGCACCGAGGTGCGAAGCCGCCGCGCGAACCACGCATGAAGGTCTTCGGGGTCGAAGAGCATGCGGGCGTTTCTCGCGGTTTTCCCGAGGGCGGCCGCGGCCTCGGGCCAGCGCTTCGCCACTTCGGTCGTATTGAGGATGAAGGGCACTTCGAGCATCGCCGTCTTCGAAAAGAGCCACCGCGTCCAGGGAAAGACCTCCAGACAGTCGAGCGTACTCCACGTGTGATGACGAAGGTAGTCGCCGAGTACGTCGACGCCCGGCACGATGATGACCCCGGGGAACCGCTTCTTGAGCGCTTTGGTTTTGGCCCGATAGTCGGCCGCACGCGATCCGACGCGAACGGAATCGAGTGCATCGTCCTCCTCATCGAAGTCGGCTTCGATCGGGAGCCCATTCGCCGATGCATCGAGAATCGACGTCCCGCCCTCCTCGCTTTCGGCGTCTCCGACCGCCTCTGTGATCGCCTCTTTGTATACAACCTTCCCCCGCCCCGTTTCGGGCCCTGCGACCGTGGGGGTGTCGGGTGTCGGAGTCTCACTCGGGCTCGAAGCCGAAGCCGGGGTCGGCGCCCCTCCGGTTGGAGACAAGTCGATGCGTGAGTCGGGTTTGAGGCGTGTCATCGGGTGTCCTTTGAATGCCAATACAAACATCGATTATACAGTTCAAAAATGAGGCGCGGAAATCGCGCTTCCGGTGCGATTTCGGGTTTTCGGGAGCGGCTTCCGCGGTTGGGCGGAGTCGCGAGCCCGAGAGGGGGTTGAGGTGCTTGCGGTGCGGCGGGTTACGGCCGAGCCCGGGTCACTCGTTCGCGCATGCCTTGACGAACTCCTCGAAAAGTCGTGCCGCTTCGCCCTGTCGGGTGCTCAGGCGTTCGGGATGCCATTGAACCGCAATGACGAAGCGCTTCTCGGGCGCCTCGAACCCTTCGAGCACGTCGTCTTCCGCCGAATAGGCCGCGGGCACGAAGACGGGAGCGAGCCGCTTGACGGCCTGGTGATGGAGCGAGTTGACGCCGAGTTGCGTACCCGACCATTCGGAAATCCGAGTACCCGGAACCGTCCGAACTTCGTGCACGAGAAGGGATTCGGCATCGCGTCGAGAGTGACGCTCGGGCGGAAGACCGAGCTCTGAAGGCAAATCCTGGTAGAGCGTCCCGCCCATCGCCGCGTTGAGGATCTGCGCGCCGCGGCAAACGGCAAGAATCGGAAGGTCTTTTTCCCAGGCCTTGCGAATGAGTTGGAGTTCGAGTCGGTCGCGCTCCGTCTCAATGGGGCCGCACTCGGGTTGCGGCGTCTCGCCGTAGAGCCTCGGGTCGACGTCGACGCCGCCCGTAAGCAACAGGCCGTCAAGCTCTTCGAAGAGCGCGTCGAGCACGGCCTCTTCGGCAAAAGGCAGAACGAGCGGCACGCCGCCCGCGGCGCGGATGCTCTCTTCGTAGCCGGCACGCGTTCCGACGACACCAGCCTCGCGAAAACGGGCGGGCGTGAGACCGATCAACGGTTTTCCTGCAAGCATTTTTGTTTCTCCGGTGCGGTTTCGACCGGCGCGAGGGACGTCGGTCGGGATTTCTATAAGGGATTCGCCAAGTATGCGCCGTTATGCGCCGTCGCGGCGGATCGCGACATCGGCCCGAGCCCCCTACAATAGGCTTTTCATCGTTCCTTTTCCCGGAGGCCATCCCGATGTCCGTCGACGATCTCGCTCCCTCGAGCGACACCTTGATCTACCTGTCGATTCTGAGGCGCATTCCCCGCGCGCGTTGGATTTCGTCGACGGAACTGCGCCGACAGCTTTCGGCCGCGGGGATCGAAATGTCGCCCCGACGGCTGCAGCGCTATCTGAAGGCGTTGAGCTCCTCACCCGACCTCGGAGTCGAATGCCGAACGGGATCGAAGCCCTACGGCTATCGGCGAACGGACACCGGAAACGACACGACCTTTGCGAGTTTGCTGCCGCACGAGGGGCTCCTTCTGCGCCTCGCACGCGAGCATTTGCGCTACCAACTGCCGCGCGAACTGACCGACGCCCTTGCGCCCCTTTTTGACGCCGCGATCGACGCTACGGCCTCGCGCGACGAAGCGTCCCGCGCGAACGCCTGGCTCAAAAAAGTGTCCTTCGTTTCGAGCACCGTTCCGATGGTACCGCCCGACATCAAACCGCGCATTTTCGACGTCGTGAGCGAAGCGCTCTACAAAGACGTGAAGCTCCGAATCCGCTACCGCAACGTCCGCGACGAGGAACGCGAAGCGGCGGTGTCGCCCCTCGGTCTCGTGCAGCAGGACGTGCGTCTCTATTTGGTATGTCGCTTCGAAGGGTACGACGACGTGCGGCACCTGGCGCTTCACCGCCTGCTCGATGCCGAAATCCTCGACTGCCCGGTCGATCGGCCCGAAGGGTTCGACCTCGACAGCTACGTGGCACAACGTCACTTCAACTACGCAAACCGAGGAAAAATCCGCCTGATTCTCGAATTCACGAGCGCCGAAACCGCACGGAACCTCAAAGAAACGCCCTTTGTCGGGCAGACCTCGTTCGAAACGCTGCCCGACGGTGCCTGGCGCGTGGAGGCGGTCGTCGACGACACCGTCATCCTCGACGGGTGGATTGCCGCCTGGCGCGAGCGCGCGGGCATGCGCCGGGTGGAGAAGATTCCGCTTGAAACCGAAAGGCCCGCGTGAGGCCTCGGCTCAGTAAATTCGCATCGGAGGAACGGCATGCACGGACTCATTACGCTCGCAGGCGGCGTCGCACTTCTCGTGTGGGGTCTCTACATGGTCAAAAGCGGGATCCTGCGCACGTTCGGAGATTCGCTTCGCACGTGGCTCTCGGTGCGGCTCACGAACCGGGCGAAGGGTTTTGCAGCGGGGTTCGGCCTCGCGACGCTTTTGCAGAGCTCGACCGCGTCGGCCCTGCTCGTTGCGGGTCTGCAGCAAAAGGGGCTCGTCACGACCGCGACGGCGCTTGCGTGCGTGCTCGGCGCCGACCTCGGGAGCGCCTTCGTCGTGCGGCTTCTCTCGTTCGACCTCTCGATCGCGGTTCCGTTTCTCACGATCCTCGGGGTGATTCCGTTCGTGCGGCGGCCGGACACGCGCGTGGGCCAGTTCGGTCGGGTGCTCCTGGGGCTTGCCTTCGTGATGATGGCCCTCAAAACGATCGTCGCCGCGACGGAACCCGTCAAAGAAAGCGAAGTGCTGCTTGCCGCGCTTCAGACGATCGGAGCGAATCCCCTCCTCTCGGGGCTTCTCGGTGCGGCGCTCGCCTTCGTATGCTTTTCGAGTCTCGCCGTTGTGGCGGTGGCGGCAGGCGCCGTCACGTCGGGTGTGATCGACCCCTACGCGGGCCTTTGGGTCGTGGCGGGCGCGAACCTCGGGAGTGCGCTCTTGGCGTCCGTTTCGACCGCCGCGGGCTCTCCCGTCGCGCGGCGCGCTCCGACGGGAAACCTCGTTTTCCGTGCGGCGGGCGTGACGATTGCGGGCCTTCTTCTCTACGTTTTCTCAGAACCCTTGAAGGGGTTTGTGGACTCGGGCGCGAAGCTCGTCGACTTTCACCTTCTTCTCAACGCCGCAATCGGTGCGGCGGGGCTGTGCGTTTTGGGACCCGTTGCGCGCCTTACCGATCGGCTGCTTCCTTCCGACGCCGCCCCCGAACTTCCCGCCGAAGTGAAGCTCGAGACGCCCGAAAACCTGCTTGCTCCCGTCACGGCCCTCTCGGCCGCGCGGTCCGAAGTCGTGATCACGGCGGAGCGGCTTCTCAAATTCTGGCGCGGGCTCGACACGCCCCTGCGCACGAACCCGCCCGCCGGGATTCTCTTTGCGTTTCACGACGACATCGACCTTTTGAGGCGGCGGTGCGCGGCCGTCGAACAGTTCTTGAACGACCTCATCAAGTCGGTCCTCACGGGCGAAGAAGCCCGCTTCTGGCAAAACATCCATACCGCAAACGAAGGCCTTTCCTTTGCGCTCGACGTTGCGGACGAAATCGTGACGGAGTTGGAGACGAAAAAGTGCGCCGAGCACTGCTTCTTCACGCCCGAAGGGCTTGAGGAGCTGCTGCGCGAACACCAGCGTGCGGCGGAGGGCCTGGAGATGCTCGTGCGGCTCCTTGCGGGCGAGCGCCCCGGGGCGCAGGCCGACACGCCGAAGCGCACGGCTTCCCGCCGTCGGGCGCTCCTTGCGCGCATCCGCCGCAACGACGCGACGATTTACGAGTTGACCGCGCGCCACATGAAGCGCGTCGCCGAAGGGCGTGCGGGGGCGGTCGACACGAGCGCACTTCACGTGGGGCTTCTCGCCCTCTTCCGACGGTTTGAGACCGCCACCGCGATGTCGGCGGGCGAACTTTGAGGCCGGAAACGGTCAAGGCCCGGAAGCGTGAAATGTTTTTCGCTTCCGGGCCTTGCTTTATCCGCAGCCGGTCAACGAGACGACGGCTGCGACTTGTGCGCTTGAAGGCTCAGCGTATCAGCGTTCGCCCGCAAGGAAGTCGAGCGCGAACGCCGTCTCGACCGCCACCCCGTAGGGAAGGCACCCTTCGTCGGCGCGGAAGGCGGGATGGTGATTCTGGACGTGGTAGCCCTCTTCGGGGCCGCCCGCACCGAGGAAAAGGTACACGGAGGGGACGCGGTTTGCGAAGGCCGAAAAGTCTTCGCTCGCCGTCCACCCCGTACGGGTGGCGATGAGGTGTTCGGGGAGCGTCTCCTTTGCAACGCGCTGCGCCCGCGCGATCATGCCTTCGTCCTGAACGATCGCATCGTACCCCGACTGCCAGTCGATCGTGACCTTCGCGCCGTGCGCGGCCGCCACGTGCTCGGCGAGCGCATAGACGCGTTCGCGAACGAGCGCGCGGTCGTCGGCGTCCTTCGTGCGGATGTTGAGACCGATGCGGGCCGTCTGCGGAATGACATTGACGACTTTGCCCGCTTCGAAGACCGTCGGGGAAACGACGACGAAGTGATCGGGCGCGATGTTGCGCGAGACGATCGTGTGCAACGCCCCCACCAATTCCGAGCCCACCACAATCGGGTCGATCCCCGCGTGCGGCATCGAACCGTGCGTGCCGCGCCCTTCGATCGTGATCCAGGCGGCGTCGGAAGCGGTCGTCGCCACGCGGTCCGTGCAGACGGAAAGGCGCCCGATGCGGTCGTTCCAAACGTGCAACCCCACGCAGGCGTCCACGCCCTCAAGGACGCCCGCCGCAACCATGTCGCGCGCGCCGCCCGGGAGCGATTCTTCCGCGTGCTGGAAAATGAGGCGAACGCGACCCGCGAAAGTCGAGCGAAGCGCCGTCAAGACTTTCGCCGTACCGAGCAGAATCGCCACGTGCGCGTCGTGCCCGCAGACGTGGCTCACGCCCGGGTTTTCGGAACGGAATTCAAGGCCCTCCGCCTCTTCGACGGGAAGCGCGTCCATGTCGGCGCGAAGCGCGATCGTGCGCACGGGACCCGTTGCGGGGAGCATCCCCGTGATGTCGGCCGTGAGGCTCGTTTCCGTCGGACGACGGATCTCATCAATCCCCATGGCGCGCAATTCCGCCTCGACGTACGCGACCGTCTTGTGTTCGCAAAAGCTCAGCTCCGGATGACGGTGCACGTGACGGCGCCAACGGACGAGGTCTTCTTCGGGAATCGGAAATTCGGTTTTCATTGTGTTCTCCTTCTTGCTTTCGAATGTGTCGGGAACCTGTGGTGCGTTCGCGTCTCAAGAGAGCATCAGGCGAACCTCAGGACTTCAATGGGACTTGAGACCCAGAAATTCGCGGATGCGGTTTTCGCACTGCACGGCGACAACGCCCGCCAGAACGAGCGCCGCGCCCGCCGCGAACCAGCCGTCGACCGACTCGCCGAGCATCACGACGCCCATCACCACACCGAACAACGGTGTGGCGAAAACGAGCACGCCGAGCCGCGCGGCCAAGTACCGCCGCAGCATCCCGCACCAGATGAGGTAGCTTGCAAAGCTTACGACGAAAATTTGAAAGAGGAGGCTCGACCAGCCCACAACCCCCGGCTCGAACCGCGTCTCGCCCATGAGGAACGCGCACGGAAAGAGAATCGCAAAGCCCGTCGCGAGCTGCCAGAAAAGGAGCTGCCCCGAGGACGCGCGACTCATCGTGGTCGTTCGGATCGTGATCGTGGTGAGGCCCCAGGAAAGGCCCGAGCAGAGCCCCAAAAAGTCACCCCAGAGCCAGTCCGCGCCGAGTTCGTGCTCCGAAAGGAGCGCGGGAACGCCGAACGCCAGAACGATCCCCGCAAACGAGGTGGCTACGCCCGCCCACTGGAAGGCGGACAGGCGCTCTTCGGGGAGCTTGAACGCAAGCCCCACGGCCGCAAAGAGGGGGGCCGTATAGAGGAGCACCGCCATGTGCGAGGCCGACGTGTAGCGCAGGCCCTCCGCCACGAAAAAGAATTCGCCCGCAAAGAAGAGCCCCGTCAGAAAGCCGTGAAAGGGCTTCACGCCCGGCGTCCAGGGTTCTTTCGACACGAACCGGTTCCAGGCGAGAAGCAGCAGGCACGAAAGCGCGCTTCGCACCGAGACCTGCAACATCGTGCTCACTTCGGGCGCGGCCGCTTTGATCGCGACCTGCTGCAGGCCCCAAATAAAGCAAAGCGCCATGACGACGGCTACGGCGCGGGAATCGATCGGACGACGGTCTGTGCTCGGCTGGGTAGGCACGGGGTTCTCCGGTGGTCTTGTGAGGAGGCGGGGTTTCGAGGCGGAAACGGGAAAGAAGAAAGTATGCACTTCGGCACACCGCTTTGCCGCACCTCGAATACGTCGAAGACGCACGTCTCTTGTTTTGTGTCATGCCCGGCCGGTGTTTCTCTTCCGACGACTCCGCAGGGAGGAGCTCGGCGCCCGCCCCTCTCGGCCCGCGAAAACCCGCCGCACCGCACCGACATCGAAGATCCGTGCGCTCAAGAGCGGCGGACGAATCCGAGGAGTGCGTTCGCAACGTCCTAACGGGAGCTTCCCGCGGAGCTTTCTCGAACGCGAACGAAGCCTTTTCCTTCGGCAATCGATCGAATTCAGCGTAAACCGCGCGATGAAGCAACGACTTCCCTTGCCGAACCGCTTGAAATTTTTTTGTAATTTCGCCTAAACTTTGCACCCATTTTGTCTGCGCCTGCGGCACGCCGAGCTTTCTCCCTCGAAACTTGCGGCGCTTTCCGCCCGACGTCGTCTTCGCGCGTCCCGGAAGCGCGCGACCGCGCGGTGCCCGTTTTGACCAACCGGACCGATACCGTTTTCACTGTCGGCACTCTTCTGCCCTCTATGAATTCGCATCTCTCTTCGTTTCTCAGTCGGATTTCCTTTCCGCTCTTTTTGCTTCGCGTCGTCGTGTTCTTCATCCTCCTCGGTGCAGGCGCCGCGCTCTACGGCATCCTTCGCTCGAACATCGTCGAGGACTTCCACCAACACGAAGCGTATACGCTCGGAGAATTTCGCGGCGAACAGATGAACCGCCTTCTGATGTTGCGCTCCGTCGCTACGGCCGGACACATGCAACTCGTCGCAAGGCTCGACAGCAAGGCCACGGATGAGGAACTCAACCGATGGCTTCGGGAATTTTTCCTGCAGGCCCAGGTGATGATCGGAACAAAGCGCGGCTTCAACACCTGGATCATTCTCGACGACAAAAAGTTCTACACGACGAAAAACGTGCCGTGGTTCGATCCCACGGTCGCCGAGCGCGAATGGTATCAACTCGCGAAAGCCGCGGACGGAGCACGTGTCTCTCCGATCTACAATGAGTCGGGTTCGGGTCGCCCCGTCATTACCGTCACCCACTACGACCGCAAACACCGTGCCATGTTCGGCTTCGACCTCTACCCGGGAGGCACCGACATGACCATCTACTCGACCTCCGAACGCCTCAACGGGTACTACTTCCTCACGGATCGCACGGGTCGGCCCTTCCTCATGCGCACCGACCACCGGGGCTCCATGGAGGATTTTTCGGACGCCGTCGAAGCATGGGTTCGGGAGCTCGGAACGCTGTCCGTCGCCGAGCAACCGCTCCGGGCGCACGTCGGGACAAAGGCCGTGTCCGTTTACGGATCGGAACTTTTCAACGGCAACTGGGTGGTTCACAGCTACTTCACCGAAGACCTCGATCGGAAACTTCAGCACCTGAATCTTGTTTCCGCGGCTTGCGCGCTTTTCGTCGCACTCCTTCTCGTTTGGGGGTCGAAGTTCCTTCGACGGCTCGAGCATCGGCTCGTTCGCATCTCGAACATCATCCGCACGATGTTCCGCTCGTCGGAACTCGTCGTTCTCGTCAACCTGCAGACGGGGCGTTACGAACTGTTGGCCGGTACCGACACCGTGCAACGTGCTATCCCGAACGAAGGTTCCTACGAAACCGCGCTTCACAAGCTGACGGAAGCGATCACGACGGGGCGCTCCGAGTTTCTCGCCAACTTTTCGCTGGACTCCCTGAAACAGCACTACGATGACAATGCTCGAAAGTTCGGCGGCGAATTCGAATACCGAGCCGAGGACGGGCACCTCACCTGGGGAGCGGCAATGCTCGTCTTCGACTCCGCCGTTTTGCCCGATGAAATCATTCTGCGTATTACCAACGTCGAAGTGCAACACAAGGCACGAACGACGGAGACGGCCCTCTTGCGTACGGCCTTGGACGCCGCGCGCCAAAGCGAACATTCGAAGCAGCTCTTTTTCCATTCGGTCTCGCACGAAATGCGCACGCCCTTGAACGCGATCTGCAACATGACGACGATCGCCGAGCGAGCCTTCGTCTCGTGCGACCGGACGAAGATGAAGCTGGCGCTCGGTCACATCCGGCACGGCGCGGACATCCTGCTGCGCCTCGTGAACGACCTCCTCGAGCTTGCGGCCGCTCGCGACGGGAAGATACAGTTGGAGCTTCGGCCCTTCCGACTCGACGTTTTCCTTGCCACCGTATCGCGCTCCTTTGCCGACGGCACCCGGAAGGACGGCAAGCACTTCATCACCGACTTCACGGACGTCGCCCGTCCTGTTTCCGGGGATCCTGTACGGCTTGAGCTTATCCTCAACAATCTCCTCTCGAACGCCCTCAAATACACGGCCTCCGGGAAGTCCGTCCGCTTTTCGGTCGAGCGCATCACCTCGGGCGACGACGGAGAACACTTCCGCTTCACGATTCGCGACGAGGGTTGCGGGATGAGTCCCGAATTCCTGAAGACGATTTTCACGCCTTACGCTCGCGAGCAGCGCTACCACACGCGCGAAATGCGCGGCACCGGGCTCGGCATGCCGATCGTGAAGTCGCTGCTTCAGCTCATGAACGGCACGATCCGCATTGAAAGTCAGGTGGGCGAAGGAACGACCGTCGTAATGACCATTCCCATGGAAATCCTCTCGGAAGACGATGAGCGGGCGCGCAACCTGAATTTGCAGGGTTCGGAGTCGCCCGTCGCATCGCCGCTCGAGACGGGTGAAATCGACTTGCGCCCGTCGAAAGACTCGACGGAAGTCCCAAACGCGGTGTCGGAGGAAACGGCGACCGCCCCCGTCGAAGATGCCCCTGCCCTCAAGCGAGGCGTCGCCCCGGAAGCCTGCGCGGCGCACGCCTCCTGCAACACGTGCCTCGGCACGGAGGCGAGCCGTCTTGACAAGGATCGGACGGGGAATCCCGAGGGGAAAAGCGCCGCGCTCGGACCGGGTGTCGTTGCGCGCGCCTGCGCCACGGCAAAGAGTGCGATAAAGCCGGAAGACGCCGTGACGACAACGCCCGCCAAGCCCCTCTTCCTTGTCGCGGAAGACAACCTCATCGATCAGGAAATCCTGGCCGAACTCCTCGACGAGCTCGGATGTGCGGCCGAAATGGCCGAAAACGGTCGAGAAGCGGTCGAGAAATTCCGAAATTCCGCTCCGGGGACCTATACGGCGATCCTGATGGACGTCAACATGCCGGAGATGAACGGGCTCGATGCGACCCGCGCCATTCGGGGCTCCTCCCACCCCGAAGCGTTCGGCATCCCGATCGTCGCCGCGACCGCAAACGTCCTGACCGAGGACATCGACGAAATCTATGCGGCCGGCATGAACGCCTACCTGGCCAAGCCGATCGACTTCGGGAAACTGAGTTCGATCGTGAAACAACTCCTCGCCCGACGGCACGCCCGCTGATCCGCAACCGCCGCCCGCAGGTTTTCCGCCTGCGGGCGGTTTTGCTTTGCGGGCGGCCTTCCGCATGTTTCGACCGTTTCGATCGTTTCGAGCATTTCGGGCAAGAATCCGCATTTCCCGTACCTGTCGCACCGGGCCCGAAGAGGCGCATACTCGCTTTCGTACGCGGGGACGAGTGCGTCGAACCTTTCCGGCGCACCCGCGCTTGCGCGACAACGTTTTATCGGGAGAGAAAAATGAACACCACACGCAAAGAATTTCTCCGCTCCGCGGGCGCCGTTCTGGGCGGTCTCGCTCTCGGGGGCGCAGCGGGAACGACGGCAGTGGCAGCCGCAGTTGCGACGGGCGGCTCGAAATATCCTCAGGCGCCCGTCGTCGGGTCGCGCCGCGTCAACGCCGACTTTACGGGTCCGAAGGCCAAGGTCTTTTTCTCGAAGACGATCGACGCCGAACACCTCATCCGTCTCTACGGTCTCGTGAACGGCTCGATCTCGGGCAAGGTCGCGATCAAACTCCATACGGGCGAGCAGCACGGCCCCAACATCCTGCCGCGCGACATGGTGAAGGCTTTCCAGGCGACGATTCCCGAGAGCACGATCGTCGAAACGAACACCCTTTACGCGGGCGACCGGGACACGACCGAAAAGCACCTGAAAACCCTCGAAGTGAACGGCTGGACCTTCTGCCCGGTCGACATCGTCAATCACCCCTGCCTGAAGGCAGAGGCTTGAAGAAGCCTGATTGACCAGCCTCAGTGATCCGAAAGGAAAACTACGTTGCAGTTAGGTTACAAGACCCGCCCCGGGGTGCTTCCTCAGCTCCGGGCTCCGGAAACGGCAGAAGCAGACAAGATTTGGGTATTCACGAAACGGTCTGCCGTTGCAATGCCGGACTGCAACATTGGCGAGGGGAATTCAACTTCTTTGTTGATGTCACGGGGGTAACCCCGATGAACCGTAAGGTTTACCAATCATGTCAGTTTCTGTGTTTGTTCAGGACAGGAAGCACCGGCCTCTGATGCCGTGCCGACCCGCTCGGGCGCGAAGGCTCCTGAAATCGGGCCGAGCTCGCGTCGTGAGGCTCTTCCCGTTCACGATCCGTTTGACGGATCGGTTGATCGAGGACTCCGAGCTTCAGCCCGTCCTCGTGAAGATCGATCCGGGTTCCCGTCGCTCGGGCTTCGCCGTTGTTCGTGTGGACGAGAAGGGAGATCATCATGCCCTCTTCTTCATCGAACTCGTTCATCGCGGCGAATCCATCCGTGATGCGTTGACCGGTCGAAGTGCCCATCGCCGTTGGCGACGCGGGAATCTCCGCCATCGTGCCCCGAGGTTTCTCAACCGCACGAAGCCGCAGGGATGGCTTCCTCCGTCGCTTCGACACCGCGTGGATACCGCAACCGCATGGGTGGCGAAGCTCGTCAAACTTGCGCCCGTTACGGGGATCGTGGAGGAGCTCGTCAAGTTCGACACGCAGAAGCTGCAGAACCCGGAAATCTCGGGCATCGAGTATCAGCAGGGAACGCTCTTCGAGTACGAGGTGCGCGAGTATCTTCTTGAGAAGTTCGGCAGGAAGTGCGTTTACTGTGGAGCGGAGAACGTTCCGCTCAACATCGATCACGTGGTCCCGAAGGCTCGTGGCGGTTCAAACCGCATCTCGAACCTCGTGCTTTCCTGTGTGGACTGCAACCAAAAGAAGGATGCGCAACCTGTTGACGTTTTCCTGAAAGGTCGCCCCGACGTGCTTGATCGCATCAAGCGTCAAATCAAGAAGCCCCTTCGAGATGCGACGGCGGTCAACGCAACACGTTGGTCGCTCTTCAACGCGTTGCAGACCTTCGGCCTTCCTGTTGAAACGGGTTCGGGCGCACTGACGAAGTTCAACCGCCATACGTTCAGGGTTCCGAAGGAACACTGGCTTGATGCGCTCTGCGCGGGTCGGGTGAACGGGGTGCACTACCCCAAGGGGATGGGCATCCTTCAAGTCCGTTGTACGGGACGGGGGAGTTATCAGCGCACGCGAGTCGACAAGTACGGCTTCCCGCGCGGCTACTTGACGCGCCAAAAACGCATTCACGGGTTCGCCACGGGCGACATGGTGAAGGCCGTCGTTCCCTCGGGGAGGAAGGCCGGAACCTACCGGGGCCGTGTGGCTGTCCGTGCGCGAGGTTGCTTTGTCATTCAGACGCCTGAAGGCAAGGTGGACGGCATCGGTTGGCGTCATTGCCGACTGCTTTCTTTTAACGACGGATACGGGTATGCGTGGCTTCGCCCCGCATCTCATTCCTCCCCCGTCTGAAGACGGGGGTTCCCTGAGGACATTTCTATGGACGCCGAAGGCACGGTGGATCTCCCCGTCAAAGGCGGCAAGCACTTCAAGGCGGTCTCGATGGGCGGACACATCGTCAACTACGACTCGATGATCGTTCTCACCCACTTCAAGGGGCACGTCATGGGCGGCTTCGGCGGCTCGATGAAGAACATTGCCATCGGTTGCGCCGACGGCAAGATCGGGAAGGCGCAGGTCCACGGCGTCGACGACGTCACCAAGCCCTGGGATCAATGGCCCGCCAAAGAGCGTCTGATGGAAAACATGGCCGAATCCGCCAAGGCGGTGGTCGACCACTTCGCGCCGCGCATCGTCTACATCAACGTGCTGCGCCGCATGTCGGTCGACTGCGACTGCGCGGGCACGTCCGCCGCGGAACCCACGATTCCCGACATCGGCATTCTCGCCTCGACCGACATTCTCGCGATCGACCAGGCGAGCGTGGACTTGGTCTACAACCAGACCCACAACCACGACCTGGTGGAGCGCATCGAAACGCGCCACGGTCTGCGGCAGCTCTCCTACATGCGCGAACTCGGCATGGGTTCGGAAAACTACGAGCTCGTCGACATCGGCTGAGGTCGATGGAGTCCCGAAGCGAATCGGCCGGATGTCCGAAGGTCCGAAGATTCAAAACGGCCCGTTCGCTCTCCTCCTCGAAGAAACGCGCCCCGCTCGAACGAACGGGGCGCGTTTTTGTTGTCTTCTTCCTTGGCGGATGCTTCTTCGACTCGGAAGTCGTGCGTCAGAGGTTCTCGGTAGCCCCGGCATCGAGCGCGAGGTGCGCCTTGAGCTTTTCCACCACCTCGACGTCCGCGGGGAGCCACTCGACGCGGTCGAGCTCGTCGGGAGCGAGCCACCGGAGCGCTTCGTGCTCCTTCATTTCGATTTCTCCCGCTTCGATCGTCGAGAGGAAGCAATGCATCGTAAGGTGGAAGGTCGGGTAGTCGTATTCGACCGTCGTCAGAAGCACTTCGGGCTTGACGCGCACGGCAAGCTCCTCTTCGATCTCGCGCACGAGCGCGCGTTCGGGCGTTTCGCCGGGCTCCGTTTTGCCGCCCGGGAATTCCCAGCCGTCCTTGAATTCGCCGTAGCCGCGCTGCGCGGCGAGAATGCGGCCTTCGTGGCGAATGATCGCCGCGACGACTTCGATACGCTTGCGGGGCGTGTCGGTCGCGGCTCGGGGTTCGGTCGTTCGGTTCGTTTCAGTCATTTCGTTCGTTGCTTTCGTTGCGTTCATTGCGTTCGTTGTTTTCATGGTCGTCGCGGGTCGCCCTTCGGGTCGGAACCGCAACGGTTTAAAAATCAGGCGGTGAGGTAGGCGTAGATGTCGCTTCGTACGGGCTCGGCCAAACGATAGTCGATTTCGAAGGCGGGATCGACGCCGTTTGCGCCCGGCACCTCGACGGGAATCGGTTCGCCCGCCGCGCGCACTTCGCCGAGAAAGTAGAAGGCCTTCGCCTCCTTTTCCTTCTTGCTGCGGCGCACGAAGAGGTAGATGCGGTTTTCGGCCTCCTCAGGACCGCGCTTGAAGATGTGGTCCGCGTCGGACGAGGTCGGGCGGCGGTTGCGTTTCGAAAGCGCCACGAAGCGCCGTTCCGAGAGGAACCGGTCCGCGTAGGCGATCGCACCCTCCTCCTTTTCGTAGTTGACGAAGACGGGGAGCGTTTTCGTCGTACGGTCGTAGAAGTACCCGCCGATATTTTGGGCGTTGACGTTGCGCTCCCAATCCAAGAGCCGGCACACCTCTTCGTACGTGTACGTCTGGTAGAGCGAAAAGCGCGTCTCGCGGTAGGTGACGCCGTAAAGGCGCGCCCAGCGAGCGAGAACGAAGTCGGCAAGGTCCGAAAGCTCCTCGACGAGGTCGGGGTTTTCGTCGAGCGTCGCTGCGAAGACCGTGCTCATGCGCCACTCGGCCCCCGTCCAGCGCGATTCGTCCTGAAGCGCGTCGTCCGCCTCGCGGCCGCCGTCCGAGAGCATGTGAGCGGCGTAGCCGGCGGAGGTGCCGGAAGCTTCGGACGCACTCTCCCGAACCTCGGGCTCGATGAAGACGCACGCGGGGTACTTGAGGGCGTCCTCGCGCCGGATGTGAAAGCCGTTTGTCATCTGGCGACGGATCGACGCGAGATGGGCTTCGGTGACGGGCGGGGCGGAGTGTTCCCGAGAACGCTCAAGCGACTCGAGCGCCGCCGTGAAACGGGCCTTTCGAGCCCGACGGCTTCCCCGCTTTTCGAGCCCGGTAGTCGGCGAGAAGCAGCTGCAAAAGGAGCGCTTCGCCCGCGCGCTCCCCGCGACCGATCCGTCCCGACAAATAGGCGAGCATTGATTCGGCCGCAGGCGTAAAGACCCGCCCGTAGTCGGATTCGACCCGCTTCAGGAACCCGTGGTAGGAGCCGCGGGCTTCGAAAAACTTCGTCGGGTCGATCGAGCCGTGCGCCTCGTAGTCGACGAGCTTCGGGATCCGACCGAGCTTGCGGCGGATTTCGAGGTAGCTTTCTTTCAGAAGCTTCATCGTCTGCGTCTTCGCGTTGTCGATCGCCGCGTAGATCCGTTCCCGGGAAACGGGATCGAAGTGAATGCTCGATGCGCCGGGAATGAGGCGCGAGCCCGTCGCGACGTAGCGGCGCATGACCTCTTTCGAGTACGAGCGGTCGCCCGAGAGCGCGATCGGGATGAGGTAGTTGTTTTCGTAGTTTCCGATGAAGTCGACCACGACGACATACTCTTTCCCGGGCGCCTTTCGT
Organism: Sutterella megalosphaeroides; assembly: GCF_003609995.1. NCBI lineage: Bacteria > Pseudomonadati > Pseudomonadota > Betaproteobacteria > Burkholderiales > Sutterellaceae > Sutterella > Sutterella megalosphaeroides. Next base: position 1,360,967 of record NZ_AP018786.1, on the reverse strand, counting down.
AAGCCGCGCCCCAACTGTTGGATGAAGATGATGGGACTTTGCGTCGGGCGCAAAAGGAGCACTTGGTTCACGTCGGGGATGTCGACCCCTTCGTTGAAGATGTCGACCGTGAAGATGTAGTCGAGCGGCTCACGTTCGGACCGTTCCCACACGGCTTCCGTGACCGTTCCCGTCACGAGGGGTTCATCCGCGGTCAGCCGTTCGATCGCGGCCTCTCGGGCGCTTTGCGAGTCGGCCCCCGAAAGGGCGAGGGTGCGGAGGCCCCGACGGTTGAAAGCGTCGGAAAGTGCCCTCGCCTCCTCGTTCGTGCGGCAAAAGACGAGCCCTTTGACGCGCGAGCCGCTCCAGCCGTGAAAGGACGCTTCCCGAAGGATGTAGTCGACGCGCTCGTCGCAGGCAAGGCGCGCGAAGTCCGCGAGCTCGCCCGCTTCCCCCGCATCCGTCAAAAATTCCCGAATGCCGAAGTAGTGAAAAGGACAGAGGAACTCTTCTTCAAGCGCCCCCTGTAGGCGCAGCTCGTAAGCGATGTTGTGATCGAACAACGCATAGATGTCTTCGCCGTCGGGACGGTCGGGGCTCGCCGTCATCCCGAGCCAGAAGCGCGGCTCGAAGTAGCGCATGATCCGAAGGTAGCTTGCCGCTGCCGCTCGGTGCACTTCGTCGATCACGATGAGGTCGAAACTCTCGGGCGCAAAGTCCCGCACATCACGCACGTCGTCAAAGAGCGTTCCTTCGTCCTCTTCGGTGCGGCACGCCTTTTCCATCGTCTGCACGGTCGCAAAGACGATGCGCGCGTCGATCGCCTCCTCGCGCTCCGCGCGCGAGACGGCCCCCGTGTAGAGCCCCGACGAGACGCCGCTTCCGAGCACCCGGCGGTAGCTTTCGCGCGCCTGGCGGGCGATTTGTTCGCGGTGCACGAGAAAAAGAACCCGAGGGGCGCGACAGTGCGGACTGTGCGGCGCGTCCGCTTCGAACTTCCCGAGAAGCGCCCGAACGGCAAAGGCGGACGCATACGTCTTCCCCGTACCCGTGGCGGAAATGAGAAGCGCGCGACGTTCCCCGTCGCGCACGAGCTTCAGAACGGACGCAACGAAATCGCGCTGCATGCGGTTGGGGCGCAACGCGGGGAAGCGGGTGCGCGGCCGGTTGACTGCAGCGACGAGCGTCGCAACGTCGGATTCGCTACCGTGCTCGGGAACGGAAGGATTCGACCCGGGAGTCGTCGCGGGAACGGGGGCGAGACGATCGGCGGGAAGTTCGTCGGAAGGCTCCGAAACGGCTCCCGGTGCGCGCTCCGATTCGGTCTCCGTGCTCGCCGACGGGCTTTCCTGAGCCGATGCGGGCACGGAGGTCCCGAAGAAAGACTCATGCGAGGACTCGACCGGTCTCGCGTCCGCATCCGAGGCTCCTTCCGGAATCTCCGTCACCTCGGCCTCTTCCGCCACCTCGGTGAGGCGACGCCGCACCTCGCGGGCCTTTTCCCAGGCTTCGCGGTAGGAGGGGAGTTCGCTCCTCGCGGGGCGGCTTGCCGGGTGGTGCCAGAGCGCCTCGAATTCGGCGAGCATTTTCGCCGCGAACGCCCCCTTCGTGCGGGAAACAAGGCGCGCGTTCCATTCGCGATTCGTGGTGAGGGCCGTTTGCGTGAGGTTCGAACTTCCGACGATCAAACGGCACCCCGTTCCCGACTCGAACATGTAGCCCTTGGTATGAAATCCCGCGCTCGAGCCGAACGTGCGGTAGAGGCGGATTTCGATGTTGGGGAATTCGTTGAGGACGTGCTCGATCGCACGGGGCTCCGAAAAAAGGAGGTAGTCGGTCGTGAGAATGCGCCCGGGAACGTTCCGATCCCGCAGCTCCCTCAGAGTTTCGAGAAGCGGCGTAAGACCGCCCATCGTCACGAAAGCAACGCTCATCGCGAAGCGGTCGCAGCGAGCGAGCTCCTCTTCGAGGACCGAAACGACTTTTGTGCCCGCCTTGGGGTCGTTCGAGAGAAATTCCGCCCGCAACCCCGGATCCGAATCGACGTCGCCGTCGACGAACGACGCGGCGAGCGCCCTCATGAGCATGGCGCTCTCGGGGTCTCGTGCGAAATCGGGCTCGGAATCGGAATCGGAAACGGAGGAAAAAGCGGCGGTCGGGTCGAAGGGTGTCATCGGTCGGGGCGATCGGATTCGGTTCGCCCGTCTCTGTCGGGCGAAAAACATCCGGGCAGCATACACGGTCCGAGCGCGCTTGGCGAGGCCCCTACCGGATGCAAGTCCGGTTGAACCCCGCAGACTACAAGCTGAAAGACCGTCGACTCGGAACCTTCCTTTTGCAAAACGGCGAATTTTCCCAAGAAAATCCGGACGTTCGTGCATTGCAACCGATAAAAAACGGGCGGGGCGGCTGAAGCCGTCCCGCCCGAATGACCCCTTATCGGCACACCGTCACGAAGAGTTCCGTATGACCTCCCCGAGTTGCGGCGTACGTCAAAGGTGCACTCGACCTCCGAGAGAAAGCATTACGCCCAGGGCTTCTGGGACGCCGCATGGCGACCTGCGATACGACCGAAAACGATGCTTTCGGCGTTGTTCGTCCCCCCCTGGTAGATCGAGCCCCACATCGAACCGAGTTCGCCCGCGACGTAGAAGCGCGGCACCGGACGATCCTGCGGCGTCATGACCTGACCGTAGACGTTCTTCTTCGGGCCGCCCTGGGTGTTCAACATCGTCGGGTAGAGGGCAACCGCATAGTACGGGCCTTCGCCGAGAGGTTCGGAAACGATCGGAGCTTCGCGGCCCGCGAAGGCGGTCTTACCCTTCGGGTCGCGCTTGAGGATACGGCCGAATTCCGTATCCTTGCCCGCCGTGATGTCGGCGTTCCAACGCTTCACCGTCGCTTCGAGGGTGTCGGCCGGAACCTTGATCTTTTCGGCAAGCTCGCGGATGGTTGCAGCCTTTACAATCACGCCGCTTTCGATTTCGGCGGAGTTGTCGGTCGACCACTTGTAGCTTTCACGGTTGAGAGCATAACCCGAGGTGGCGCCACCGCTGATGGGACCGGCTTTGCGAGCCTTTTCGTCCATGATGAGCCAGCAGGGAATGCGCGGATAGCGATGCTTGATCGGGTCCATCTGGTTGACGGCGTAGAGGCACGTGTGGTTGTCGAGCCCCTTTTCGTTCACGAAGCGCTTGCCGTCCTGGTCGACCTAAATGTGCGAGGGGGCGAGGATGTTGAGCTGCACGGCCGCCTTGAGACCCGGGACCTTCATGCCGAGCGGGCACGAGTACGCCGTCATGTGCCAGAGGCGGGCACCGACCGACTGGGCCATGCGCAGGCCGTCGCCGGTGTTGCCGGGCGAGCCGAGACCGAGGATGTCGCGACCGAGCGCGAACGTGCGCAGGCTCTGTTCGTCGTATTCGTAGCCGCCCGTCGAACAGATGACCGCACGACGCGCCTTGATGTTGATGTTCTTGCCGTTGCGGTTGGCAACGACGCCGACCACTTCTTCGCCGCGACGAATGAGTTCGAGAGCGGGCGTTTCGAGGAAGACTTCGATCTTGCGCACTTCTTCGACGGCGTGACGCAACGTATCGAAGAGCATGTCCCCGCCGCGCTTCTTGCCGCGCACGCGGTACTTGTCGATCGTGTCCGAACCGGGGAGCGTCGTGAAACCCGCGTGACCGTAGATCATAAGCTTCGTTTCAGGCTTCAGACCCGTGATGAAGTCCTTGACGCCCATAATCTCGTCACAGAAGGTTGACAGGAGCTTTTCGTCCTTTTCACTGTCGGAGAAAGCATAGGTGGCGTTCAGGTATTCGTAGGCCGCCTTCTTGTCCTTCGGAGCAACGAAGCCGCCCGACGAAACCGCGGTGTTGCCGCCACCCTGAGCGAGCTTTTCAAGGATGAGAACCTTGGCACCCGCATCGTGCGCCTCGATGGCGGCACAGGCACCCGCACCGCCATAGCCAAGCACGAGCACATCGGTTTCCATGTCCCACTTCAGGTCTTTCGTAAGCTCGACGGCTTTGACCCCTGCGATCGGGAGCGCCATGGCGGCGGCCACGGAGCCGCGCAGGATGTTGCGTCGCTGAAGATTCATAGTTATCTCCTTTCTAAGGATGCGGGCTCTCGAAAACGCCTTAGAAGCCCGCTGTCTGGAAGGCGTTGTCATTGCGGTGAGATCCCCCTCAAGAGTCTCGCGATTCCGAAAGCCTCTTGAAGTACTCTGTCGTTCCAATCGGATCCGTTCGACTCCGATCAGGGAACGCGAATGTCGGGAAATTCGTGGCAACCGTCGCACGAGAGACGCGGTTCTTTGTGTCCCTGGTGGCAGGTGACGCACTGCGCTTCGCCGAGGTGCGTATCGTGCGGGTTGATGTCGTCCGATTCGGTCTTTTTCGCGAGCGCCGCATAGGAGCCGCCGTGGCATGCGAGGCACTGTTGCATGTCGACGTCGGCGTTGGGCGTGCCCTTGTGGCAGCCCGAGCACGGAACGTTGCGGGCCGCGTGGCGGTCGGCAAGGAAAGCGTGCGTGCTTGAGGCCTCGGCGGCCGAAACGGTGGGAGCGCCGCCGAGCGTCGCCAACGCGACGACGAGGGCCGATGCCGTCATGAGGAAATTTTTCATTTTGGGATCTCTCGTTACTTCTCCGGTCGAAGGGAAGGCCGATCCGTGCGGCCCCGCTCCGACCCTCGAAACTCTGTTCTTCACATCCCGAAGCGTACGATCCGTCCCTACTTAAGTACGGTACGACTCCGTCAAGGTTCGCGAAGGTTTGCGGGGCCCCGACGCCCCTCCCTCGAATGCGAAAAGGGAGCCCCCGTTCGCACGAGAACTCCCCCTCAAAAGAGATCCGCAGGCTTCTCGCCCGCTTCCCCTACTTTCCCGATTTACACGGGCTGAGCGACCGAAATCTGGCGACTCACGGCTCGAGCGCCTGCAAAATCCGAGCGATTTCCGCAACGCTCCGTACGCCGAGCTTTCGGTAGGCGCTCGCCCGATAGACTTCGACCGTACGCACCGAGAGAGCGAGTCGTTCGGCGATCTGTTTGTTGAGAAGCCCCTTGCCGAGAAGCTCGATCACCTGCCGCTCGCGCGCGGTCAGTGCGGCAAGCTTTTCCTTCGCCTCGCGCGCGTCGGGAATCGCGCCGCGGCGTCGGCGGTCCGCCTCCGCCGCCTCGGCGATCGTCGTAAGGAGCGCTTCGGGGTCGACGGGTTTTTGCAGGAAATGGTACGCGCCGCGCCTCAACGTCTGTACGGCAAGATCCACGTCGCCGTGGGCCGTGAGAAAAACAATCGGCAATTGCGAGCCGCGGCGCTCGAGTTCGAACTGAAGCTCCGCTCCGCTCATCCCCGGCATCTGATGATCGAGAATGAGGACGCCCGGAACGGACGGCGCGTCGCCCGCGAGAAAAGCGGCCGCGTTCGGGTAGGTCTGCACCTTCCAGCCTTCGCACTGCAACATGAAAGCGAGCGCGTCCGTCAACACCGTATCGTCGTCGACGATCCGAACGAGTGCGTCGGCATCGGGCAATCGGGATTCCGTCATGATTCTTGCTCCTTTACTTTTCGTCGCTCGAAGGCTTGCCGGAAGGTTCGTGCGGGTATCCTGCCGAGGGCGTTTGGATCGGCAGCGCGAAGAGGGCCGCAAGACCGGAGGTCTCCAGGCGTTCGAACGCAACCTGCCCGCCGTGAGCTTGCGCAATCGAGCGCGCGATCCCGAGGCCGAGACCGAGCCCCTCGGGCTTTTCGGACGTGAGCGGCATCGAAAGCCTCGCAAACGCTTCGTCGCTCAGGCGCGGGCCGTTGTCTTCGATCCGATAGACAACGTAGCCGCCGGAAGAGGAAAGCGAAAAGCGGACTCGAGGATTGCCACGCTCGCCACGTTCGTCCGCTCCTTGAGAATTGGCCGCATCGGCTGCGTTTCTCAAGAGATTTTGAAGCGCAAGACCCGTCTCGAGTTCGTCGACCCAAAGAGGCAAGGGCCCGACGGCGCGCAGTCCGTCCTCGGTCGCATCGAGCGTTTCGTCCGCAGCTTCGAACGCGACCCGGCGCGCTCTTTCCGTCAACCGGAAGGCCCGCACCGCTTCGTCGAAAAGCGCTCGTGCGTCGGTCGAGGTGCGGCGCACGCTCTTTGTGCGCGCGTACTGCCGCACCCGCTCGACGATCCCGTTCGCACGCTCGGCTTCGCGAGTGATTTTGACGAGGGTCGAGCCGAGAACGTCGGCATTCACGCGCCCGGCTTCCGCCAGACGTTCAAGCCCGTGCCCGTAGGCAAGAATGGCGGCCAAGGGCTGACGCAGTTCGTGCGCGACCATGTTCGACATCTGCCCGACGGCCGCACGCTTTTGCAAAAGTGCCAGACGCTCTTCCTGAAGGCGCGCCTCGCGGGCGGCCGCTTTTTCGCGGGCGTGGGCCGCCGTCAACTGCGCCGTGCGACGCCGCACGAGCCGCTCGGCACGCCACGCGTGAAGAAGCCCCCCGGCAACGAGCGTCAAGAGTACGCTCACGAGCACCTTGTAGCGTTCCCAGAGCGCGCGCAGCGACCATTCGTCGAGAATCTCGTAGGGTCCGAGTCGAAGGTCCCGCATCAGACCGTCCACTTCGGAAAAGTCCGTCCCGATCCCCCAGTAGAGGCCTTCCTCGGTGCGGGGCATTTCGAGAAGTGCGAGTGCCGTACGGCGCGCGAGCGCCGTCGGGGCGCGCGGCGTGGCGGCGAAAACCCAGTTGGGATAAAGCCGCGTCGACGTGCGGCAGGCGAAGTCCGTATCGGGGATCTCGTTGATGACCCGAAACTTTCCCTTCCACTCGGGGCGACGCGCTTCGTACTCTTCGAGAAGGCACGTTTTGAGGGCGCCCGCGTCGGCTCTGCCTTCGAGGAGCGCTTCGGGCACGGCCTTCTGGTCGTGCCCGACGAAGGCGATCGAGCGGAAAAAGTCCTTGGCGCGCGCCCCCTGCGGTTGCAGGGGAACGATTTCGCGCAACGCCGTCTGAAAGCCCGAAAACCCCCAGTCGAGGTTTGCAACGAGCGTTTTGCCGCGCAGGTCTTCGAGGTCTCGAATGTCCGTGCGATCGATTCGGGTGAGAAAGACCGACCCCTCCGCCCGATTCGGATCGGGTGCGTGCGGCCCCGCGACAACGCTCAGGTCCTTCGCACCGAGAAGAAGCGTTCGACGGTAAAAGCCGCTTGAAGCGATGAAAAAGTCGACCTCTTTCCTGCGCAAATCCGCCGCCAGCCGCTCGGTTGTGGGATAGTAGTTAACGCACACCGTTTCCCGCGGGAGCGTTCTCGCGAGATGCTCGAGCGTCGCGTTGATGATCGGATGGTTCGGATTCAATTCCGCAAAGGAACTCACGCCCACCCGAACCGTGCAGGCCGTGTCGCGTTGGTCCGCCCGCACGTGCACCCAGGGATCGATCTCGGGCGCGCTCGCCCGAGCCGACGATGCGGGAAATGCAGCCGACAGAGTCGCAAGGCCGACGACAAACCCCGTGAAGAGCGCGCGGGAGAGAATGTGCGGGCGCAAACCCGCACGCGAGCGCTTTCGATCCGCTTTGCGATCCTTCGACACCGTCATGAGCGCCTCCGACCTTTGTGCGACGATTATTCGCCGCAGGGCGCGTCCTTGCGCACGTCCGCGAGTCGGATCACGCGCTGGTTGGAGCTCCCGTACCAGACGCCCTTTTCCTTCACCTTGAGGTGCTCGATGAAGGGGCCGTCGACGAGGACGTCGACGTACTCGAGAACGGGCGAGTCCGCCACCTTCTCGTGCTTGCGCCCCGTCCAGAGCCAGATCGACTTCGAGGAGCCGAACTTTTCGCGCACGGTCTTCACGATCCGCAGCACCTCGGACTCGTTCCGGGGTTCGAGGGGGTCGCCCCCGAGAAGGCTCAGACCCTCCACATAAGGCTCCTCGAGCTCTTTGACGAGTGTGGCAAGCGTTTCGTCGGTAAAGGGTTTCCCGGCCTCGAAATCCCAGCTCTCCGGATTGAAGCACCCCTTGCAGTGCAGGGTGCAGCCCGAACAAAAGAGCGAAACCCGAACGCCCGGGCCGTTGGCGGTGTCGCAGGTGCTCAGACCGATGTAGTGCATGACGAAGTTACCTCGATGGTTGATTCGCCCCAAGGATACCCGAGGGCGGGTCCGGGCGGAATTCGGAGAAAAGAGAAAGGGCCGAGACCTCAGTGGTCCGGCCCTTCGCGTGCGTTCGACACCCGTACGGCGTTACATGCTCACGCGGTTGACGATTTCCGACATCTTCCCGTCGTTCATGCGGGAGATGCCGTTCACGTTCGAGTACCCGAGGTAGCCGCACACTCGGCTGATCACCGAGAGGTCGTTGCTGCCGCACTCGGGGCAGGTAAAGAGCACGTTCGTCGAGTGCTTGCCGCAGTGGTTGCAGTAAGCGCTGTCGAAGTTGACGCCCTGGTAGAAGCCCATCTTCATGCCGCGGCGGATGATCGCTTTGACGGCGTCGAAGTTTTCCGGATTGTCCAAGCGCACGTACTGAATGTGCCCGCCTTCGCAGAGGTGGAAGTTTTCATATTCCTTCTCCTGCTTCTCGAAGGGCGTAATGTCCTCGGTCACGTTCACGTGGAAGGAATTCGTGAAGTAGTCGGGGCTGTAGTGCGGGGTCGAACGGAAGACGTTGCGCACGCGGTGTTCCGCGCAGAAGCGGTCGTACTGCTTCGCCTGCGTGGCACAAAGCGACTCGGCGGGCGTACCGTAGATGGCGTAAAGGTAGCCGTCTTCCTTCTTGAAGACGTCCAAGCGCTTCTGCATGTGACGGAGAACTTCCGCGGAAAATTTGCCGCCCTCTTCGATGAGGCGCTTCCCGGACCAGAGGTACGTCGCTTCGTCGAGCGCCGTGATCCCGAAGGACGCGGTCATGTAGCGCACGAGGTCGCCCACGACGTCGTCCGGGTCCTTCGTCCCTTCGTAGAACCCCCCCTGCGTGAAAGCGAGCGGATTGCTCGAGCACTTCTGATTGCGCAGAATGTCGTAGCGCTTCTTGAGGAAGTCGCGAATCGTCTGAAGACGCTCGTCGAGGAGGTCCCAGAAGTGTTCCTTCCAGTTGTCGGGCGACTCGATTTGCGCAAGCGTCAGGATGATCGGGAGGTTGAGCGAGACGGCGCCGATGTTGCAACGGCCCACCGTCACGGCTTCGCCCGCTTCGTTCACCCAGCGCGAGAGGAACGCGCGGCACCCCATGGGCGAGGTGATCGCGTGGTCTTCGCGGAAGATCTTCGAGACGCTGCCGCGCTCGGACGAGAGTGAGAGGTAATCCGGATACATGCAGCTCGTGCTCGTCTTGACGGCCTCGTCAAAGAGCATCTCGCTCCAACGGTCGCCGTCCACCTGCTTTTCGTCAAAGAGGTAGACAAGCTTCGGGAAGACCACGGGCTTGTGGTCCTTCCCGTGACCGTTGCGGCGCACGCGTAGCATGATGCGGTCGATTTCGGAGAGCCAGCGACGTTCGTTTTCGTCGAGCTTTTCGTGGTCCCACTGACCGAACGTGATCGTCGTGAAGGCGAAGTCGCCGCGGCTGCAGGGGACGGTGTTGAGCTTCAATTCGAGCGACTGGAAGCCCTGTTCGAGTTCGCGTACGACGTCGTGATCTGCGCACTCGCGGGCGCGCGCTTCGGGCATCTCGAAGGAGAGGTACTTCTCGTAGGCGGCCTTCCAGCTCTTCAACGCATACGGCAGAAGCACCTTGTCGAGTTCGGGCAGCGTAAAGCCCCCGAACTGCTGCGCGGTCGCAACGAGCGTGATGTCGCCCACGACCTGAAGGGCCGAGAGGACCGTCTTCGGTTCCGTGTACTGAACGTTGCTCATCTCGAAGCCGCCCTTCAGGACGCCGCCGATGTCGAAGAGGCAGCAGTTGATGCAGCCGAGAATCATGTCGCGCAGGTCGTGAATGTAGATGTCCCCGCGCTCGATGAGTTCCTTTTCGCGCTTCGAGAGGTAGAACTGCTTGTAGAGGCTCTTCGTGAGGTAGCCCTTGATGAGCGAGCCCTTCGTCGAGACGAGCGAGCTGTCGTAGTTCGCGTTTTCGCGGTCGCCGAGGCGCAGAACGTCGTCCGCATCCTGGCGGAGCTGCTCGAACGTCTTCGCGTAGGTCGTCTTGTAGTAGCGGTACTCGGCATAGGCTTCGGCCACTTCCTTGTAATGGAAGAAAGCGAGCGCTGCGATGACGAGCTCGTGGAGCTCGGCCACCGTCACCGTTTCGCGCGCGCCGAGCCGCACGAGCACCTCTTCGGCGATGCGTTCCATCGTCGGCAGGTCGATCGCACGATCGCAACGAAACGCCGCCTTGCGGATCGCGGCGACGATTTTTTGCGAGTCGAAGGCTTCAACGTTGTTGTCCTTCTTGATGACCTGCAGCATGGGAACCTCCTCCTCGGAAAACGGTTGGCATCGATTTGATGAAACAAGGGGTGCAATTAAACCACAGTTTGAAGGTCCGTTGGAGAACGAGCCGCAACCCGACTTCCCGATCGGGTCCGATGAAAGCGCTTAGGCCCTCAAAGATCTCGATTTTCGGGTTGCATACTATTTTTCTATCGATCTCATTGAATCAATATACCAAAAAGGGTGCCCAACCCCCACGAAAACCACTATATGTTGTATTTTTGAGAGATTCACCCCATAGGACCCACGACTAGGGCGATGCGCGGCCGCGCGGACCCCATAAAATGTGGTCCGTTTCCGACCGACGTTCAAGACGCTTTCAGAGGGCGTGCGGGATGACTTCGGGGTGACTGCGGGGCGGCTGCCGGCCGGGGGCGGGTGCGTTTTTGAGACGACCGAAAGACCGAGGGTTACGCTGACCCGCAGGTCGGTCTTGCCCGGACGAACCGTCCTAGGCTAGAATGCCGCGGTCGCGTGAGGGAACAACGTCCCAAGGACCCTTCCTCCCGCGCCGCTTTTTCTTCTTTTCACATTCACTTTTCTATGGATCCCGAGCCTACTTGCTCGCGGATGTCCTCTCCTTCGGTTCGACGCGCCGCATGATCGGCCGTGTTCGCCGTCCGGAGCGTACGAAGGCACGGCCTTCGTCGGGACGTTCGCGAACACAACCTGTTGAACCGCACCGAGCCGCCTTGCATCGTTGCGAGAGCACTCGAGCCGACCGAGCTCTCCGGAGCTGCTCGGAGAAGTCGTCTTCGTGCTTCGTTCCCGAACGAAACGCACGGCCGACCTTCTCTTTTCCGCTCCGACTTTCGGTCTTTTCGAAGTTTTCTCTCCTCGAGCACGTCGTTCGTTGTTGCTTCGTTGTCGTTGTCCGCTCCCCGGATGCGTTCGCACCGCATTCGGAGCCGCGTTCGCACGCCTTCGCGCGAAGAGCAGGCACTTGGTAACAATGCCCCAACGACCACGGCACGTACGGCCCCCTCGGTACGCGTTCGCTCTATTCGAGAAACCGCATTCGAAGGAGACTACCCATGAACCGCTTCATCCCCACCGCCGCTTTCGAACTCCGTCACGCCGCGCCCGAGCGCGCCCTCTGGACGCTTTCCGACGCGCATTTTTCCTCCGCCCCCGCCTGGGGGTTCGGCGACGCTGTCACCGCCCCCGCGGCCGTCCCCGAGACCGTCCTCACCCCCTCCCGCAACGACATCCGATCGGCAACCGCCTCGCAGAATCTCGACGAACTCGATCTGCTGCGCACGCCCGTCGTGCGGCTCTTTTCCGTTCGGGCCGTGTGGCTCGTGTTGCTCACGCTTTTCGGGATGCTCACGAGCACGGCGGTTGCCGCCCAAACGGAGATGCTCGAACATGTGATTCTTCTTGCGGCCTTCATCGCACCGATCGTCGACATGGGCGGAAACGCGGGAAGTCAGTCGGCCACGCTCGTCATTCGGGCGCTCTCTACGGGCACCTTGCGGCTTTGCGGGCGCGACCTCGCCCGCGTTCTCGGGCGGGAACTCCTCGTCTCGGGCGCCTTGGGGATCCTGGTTGCACTCCTTGAGGGGATCCTTGCTTGGGTGACGAAGGATGCCGCGCCCGGGGTGCTTTGCGTCGTCGCGCTCTCGATGTTCGTCTGCACGGCCGCAGGGGGCGTGATCGGAGCGCTTCTGCCTTTCGTCGCGAAGCGCTGCGGGCTCGACCCCGCGACGCTTTCCTCGCCCCTCATCACGTCGGTGATGGACCTTCTGGGGGTCTTCATCTATTTCGGGCTCGCCTACCTTTTCCTTGCGGACGTGCTTTTCGGGTGAGGAGCCCGAAATGAGAACGCCCGACCACGTCCGGGACGGACGCGTCGGGCGTTGAGAATGATCGGAAGGCTCCGAAAGGACCGAAGGGACCGAGGTCTGAGAAAACTCGAGGCCTCGGGATGTCCCGTCAGAGGGCCTTCGCTTCGGACGCAACGGGAGCTTCGGTCGCGGCAGGGGCGGCCGGAGCTTCGGCAGGAGCGGGCGCCGCTTCCGCAGCAGGAGCGGGCGCAACAGGGGGAACGGCTTCGGCACGCGTTGACCCTTCGGTCGCGACGTATTCGAAATCGCCGTAGCGATCGATCCGCTCGGCGCGGCGCGCGAGGAGCTCTTCGCGGGAAAGTGCGAGGAGTTCGCGCAGTTCGTCGACCACGACCTTCTTCAGGGTCGTGCACATGAGCTTCGGATCGCGGTGCGCGCCCCCGATGGGTTCCGAGACGACGCGATCGACGAGGCCGAGTTCCGACAAGCGGTCGGCCGTAAGCGCCAACGCTTCCGCGGCGCGGGGGGCCTCCGCGGCACTCTTCCAGAGAATCGAGGCGCAGCCTTCCGGGGAAATGACCGAATAAGTCGCGTACTGGAGCATCATCACGCAGTCGGCGACCGCAATCGCGAGCGCCCCGCCCGAGCCGCCTTCGCCGATCACGCAGGAGACGATCGGCACGTTCAAGGTCGCCATCTCGTAGAGGTTGCGACCGATCGCTTCGGACTGCCCGCGCTCTTCGGCGTCGATCCCGGGATAGGCCCCGGGGGTGTCGACGAAGGTGAGGACGGGAAGGCCGAACTTTTCCGCCATTTTCATAAGGCGCAGGGCCTTGCGGTAGCCTTCGGGGCGCGCCATGCCGAAGTTGCGCTGCGTGCGTTCGCGAAGCGACCGCCCCTTCTGGTTGCCGATCACGACGACGTTGATGTCGGCGATGCGCGCAAGCCCCCCGACGATCGCCGCGTCGTCCGCAAAAGCGCGGTCGCCGTGGAGTTCGTGAAAGTCCGTGCAGAGCGCTTCGATGTAGTCGAGCGTGTAGGGACGGTTCGGGTGACGGGCGACGAGCGACGTCTGCCAGGGGGTGAGCGACGCGTACGTCTTCTTGAGAAGTTCGTAGGACTTCGATTCGAGCGATGCGATTTCGGAGGCGACGCTGACCGCCTTCGTACCTTCGACGCCCTCGTCTTCGAGCGCGCGCAGTTCGTCGATTTTCGATTCGAGAAGCTCGATATCCTTTTCAAAGTCGAGAAAAACTTTCTTGGCCATGATGCGTGTGTAATGGTGTGTTCGGGGAAGGACCGACCGCGTCGGCCCTCAAGCGCCTTGGCGCCTTGTGTACTTGCGCGGTCGAGACGCCTCAAACGAGGCGGCGCCAGGTCGTCCCCTGAGGACCGTCCATGAGTTCGATCCCTTCTTCGAGGAGCGACTTGCGGATTTCGTCGGCGCGGGCGTAGTTCTTCGCCTTCTTCGCGTCGGCGCGCTCGGCGATGAGCCCTTCGATGCGGGCCGCGTCGTCTTCCTTGACGCCGCCCGTGAGGAACGCTTCCGGATCACGCCCGAGAAGGTTCAGAACGCGCCCGAGCCCCAAGAGCTGACGAACGAGTTCGGGGGAGCCCGTACGGTTCACTTCGCTCGCGAGTTCGAAGAGGACGCTCACGGCCTGCGGCGTGTTGAAGTCGTCGTCCATCGCATCCTTGAAGCGCGCGGCATAGGGTTCGGACCAATCGAGCGCCGCACGGTCGGCGGCACGCCCCTTCAGGGCGCCGTAGAGGCGAACGAGCCCCTTGTGGGCGTCTTCGATCAAACCCGAGGAGAAGGAGATGGGGCTCCGGTAGTGGCTCTTCAAAAGGAAGAAGCGCAACACCTCGGCGCCGTTTCCTTCGCCGTAGGCGGCTTCGGTGTCCTTGAGGGCGTCGCGGATCGTCCAGAAGTTGCCGAGCGACTTGCTCATCTTTTCTTCCGTGCCGTCGGCGTTGCGAACGCGCAGGGGACCCGAGTGCATCCAGGTCTTCGCGAACGTCTTCCCCGAAGCGGCTTCGCTCTGGGCGATTTCGTTTTCATGGTGCGGGAAGATGAGGTCGGGACCGCCCCCGTGGATGTCGATTTCGTCGCCGAGGAGCTTTTGAGCCATGGCCGAGCATTCGATGTGCCAGCCCGGACGCCCCTCGCCCCACTTCGAGCACCAGTGCGGTTCGCCCGGCTTCGCGCGCTTCCAGAGGACGAAGTCGAGGGGGTCGCGCTTGCCTTGAGCAACCGAGACGCGCGCGCCCGACTGCAGGTCGTCGATCGACTTCCCGGAGAGGCGCCCGTAGGGCTTGAACGCACGCACGGCATAGTCGACGTCGCCGTCCGCGGCCTGATAAGCAAAGCCCTTGGCTTCGAGCTTGCCGACCAAGTCGAGCATCTCGGGGATGTAATCCGTCGCGCGCGGCTCGTGCGTGGGCGCGAGGCACCCGAGCGCGAGCATGTCTTCCTGCATCGCGCGGGCGAATTCCGTCGTGAGTTCGTCCGTCGTGATGCCGCGCTCCGCCGCACGGCGAATGATCTTGTCGTCAATGTCGGTGATGTTGCGCACGAACGTCACGCGGTAGCCCGAAGCTTCGAGCCAGCGGCGCACGACGTCGAACGCGACGAACGTGCGCCCGTGGCCGATGTGGCAGTAGTCGTAGACCGTCACGCCGCAGACGTACATGCGGACGTGACCGGGTTCGGAAGGCGCAAACGGTTTTTGTTCGCGGCTCAGGGTCGAGTAAATCGAAAGGGCCATGACGTTCCTTTGGTAGCCCAGGCACTCCGACGTCGTCATGCGCGGAGGACGGGCTCGTTGCGAATAGTACGAATTCGAATCGCTTTGTCCGAGGTGCGGGTCGCCCCGCCCCCCCGGCCGAACAGTCGGGGCTGCGCGGGAAGTCGCAGGAACCTGTTACAGGTGCGTACAGGTCCTTCGGACGACCCCGCCGCGAAGCGGCTAAAATTCCCGACAGTCGGAATCCCGGAAAGTATAGCCGTCCAGACGCGCTCGCCGCGTCGGGCAAAAGGCCGATGACGCCGATACCCCGTTGAAACCCCCTCGAAAACCCTCGGGCCGCCTCCCGGGGTACTCGTCGGGGGGACCCGACGGGACTCGCGTCCCGCTCCCGTTTCCGTCCCTTACGCACTTCTCCGCACGTCTTTTATCTCAGAGCCCTCCACAATGCGCCGCTCGCTTTTCGTTCTTCTCTCCGCCCTCTTCGTTGCGGTCGGTACCGCAACGTCGCTTCCCGTCTCGGCCGCGAGCGACATGGAAAATCTCGCCCGTACGTTGCACGACTCGCAGTTTTCCGAGCACGTCGAGCGACTGCTCAAAAGCAACAACGCGGCGCAGGCTCTGGAGTTGGCCGACATCGGCATCGCCCGCAACGCCCGCAACGTGCAGCTGCGCTTCATGCGTACCGTGGCGCTTGACGCGCTCGGGCGGCGCGAAGAAGCCGCCACGGGCTTGAACGCCCTCATTCGCGAATACCCCGAGATTCCCGACCCCTACAACAACCTCGCCGTGATCGAGGCGGGCTTCGGCAACCTCGAACACGCGGCCGAGCTCCTTCGCAAGGCGCTCGCCATCAACCCCGAATTCGCCCTCGCGCAAAAGAACCTCGGGGACGTGTACCTGGCGCTTGCCATTGAAAATTACGAGCGCTCGGCCGCCGTCCTCACGCGCAACGCCGAATTGCAGTCGCGCTTGAAGACCTTGAAGCGCATCACGAAGGAAGGGGTCTGACAGCCCGGCTTCAGAGAGCGCTTCGCCCGAGCGAAGCCGCTTGCACCCCCAACACAACCACCACGACACCATTCGGAGACACTGACACATGCTTCGTCGTCGACTTCTTGCATCGATTCTTCCCGCCGCTCTCGCCCTTTCGACGGGCCTTGCGAACGCGGCGCCCGTTTCGGAACCGCGCGTTGCGATCGAAACCACGATGGGTACGATCGTCGTGCAGCTCTCGCCCGACCGCGCCCCGATCACGGTAAAGAACTTCCTGCGCTACGTGAACGAAGGCCACTACACCGACACGATCTTTCACCGCGTGATCGCGGGCTTCATGATCCAGGGCGGGGGCTTTACGGAAGCGATGAAGGAAAAGCCCACGCACGAACCTATTCCGCTTGAGGCGCGCGGTGGGTTGCCCAACGACCGCTACACGATCGCCATGGCCCGTACCTCCTACCCGCACTCGGCGACCGCCCAGTTCTACATCAACGTCGCCGACAACGACTTCCTCAACGCCGACCGCGCTCAGGACGGCAACGGCTACTGCGTCTTCGGTCGCGTCGTGAAGGGCGAAGACGTGGTCGACAAGATCGCCGCCGTCTCGACGGGTCGCAAGGCCGGGATGAGCGACGTGCCCGTCTCGACCGTGAAGATCCTCAAGGCCGAAGTCGTCAAATAACCGTCCCGAACCCCGCACCGGGGTTCGAACCCCTCGCGGCCCGATTTGCCCGCGCTTGTGCGACAATGGGGGGCCACGCTCCCCGGAACACTTCGAGGGGCCCGATTTTTTTTCTCTTATCCTGCGGCCCGGCGACGGCGCGCTCGGCGTGCTTTCCCGGGTCCGACTGCATGGACACCATCATGATCCGTTTCACCACGAACAAGGGTGTGATCGACATCGAGCTCGACCACGAACACGCCCCGAAGACCAGCGAAAACTTTGAAGAGTACGTCAAGTCCGGTTTCTATAACGGCGTCATCTTCCACCGCGTCATCCGCGGCTTCATGATCCAGGGCGGCGGCTTCCTCCCTGGCATGATCCAGAAGGAAACCCGTGCTCCGATCGAAAACGAAGCCGCCAACGGCCTCAAGAACGACCGTTACACGATCGCCATGGCCCGCACGGGCGACCCCCACTCCGCCACGGCCCAGTTCTTCATCAACGTCGCCGACAACGACTTCCTCAACCACACGGCTCCGACGAGCCAGGGCTGGGGCTATGCCGTCTTCGGCCGCGTCGTGGCCGGTGAAGACGTCGTCGACGAAATCGCCAAGGTCCGCACCTCGACCCGCGGCTTCCACGGCGACGTTCCCGTCGAAGACGTCGTGATCGAAAAGGCCGAAATCATCGCCGACTGATTTTCGCTCGTCCGAAGCCCCCGACGTTCCGCGGGAACGCGGGGGTTTTGCGCGTTTTGCACGCCCAACACCCATTCTCCGGAGATCTATCACCATGGAATCGATGCAGGTACCCGCCCTTGCGGGTCTCGCGAGCGTTGCTCCGCTCTCGAATCCCGTCATCATTTCGGACCTTCACCTCACCCCGACGAAGCCCAAGACCATCATGGGTTTTCTGCGCTTCATGAAGGAAGTGGCCCCCCGCTACGCCGAACTCGTGATTCTCGGCGACCTCTTCGACTTCTGGATCGGAGACGACGCGATGGGTGACGCCGAAGCGATCGTCGCCACCCTGAAGCTCTACACGGCTTCGGGCCGTCGCCTTCTCATCATGCAGGGCAACCGCGACGTCATGCTCGGCGAAGGCTTTGCCGCGGCGTGCGGTGCCGAACTCATCGCCGACCCGATCGTCGTTGAGATCCGCGGTCGCAAGATCCTCCTCTCGCACGGCGACGCCTGGTGCCTGCGTGACGAAACCTATCAGGCTTTCCGCAAGATGGTGCGCAATCCCCAGTGGCAGGCCGCCGTCCTCTCGAAGCCCGTTCCCGAGCGCATCGCCATGGCCCAGGAAGCCCGCATGAAGAGCGAAGGTGACAAGAGCATGAAGACCGACGCCGAAATGGACGTGGTCGAATCGGCCGTTGCCGAAGCCGCCCGCACCGCGGGGGTCGACCTCGTCATTCACGGTCACACCCACAAGCCCGCCGCGCACGTGGGCGCCAAGATCGAGCGCTGGGTGCTACCCGACTGGGAACTCGACAACACGAACTGCGCCGGCCGCTCGGGCTGCATCACGTTCCTTGAGGACGGTCGCCCGCAGATCCAAATGTTGTAACTCAGCCTGAAGCGTTTCGATTACTTCGAGCGCTCCGGTGAAAAGGAAAACGCCGAAACCCGCGAGTGGGAATTTCGGCGTTTTTCGTTGTGGGGCCGCGGAGAGCGAAGTTTGCTCGGGCTCCGACGGACTGGCGCGTTACTGTTCGGTCGCGTCGCCCTCGGCCGGACGAATGCTGACGAGGAACGTCTTCCGCTTCCCGGTCACATAGGTTGCCTCAACGGTGCGATCATAGTGAAAAGCGTCGAGGGTCGTTTCTTGAGCCTCGGCAAGATCGACTTCGAGCGTATCTTCCGATGCGCTCACAGTAACCTCGTTACCCGAATCCGCTTCGCGAAGTTGCATCGACCACTTCGGCGCACCTTTGTTCAGGTTCAGTCCGACGATCTGGAATCGGCCGGACACCACATCGACCGGCTCGGTTGCATTCTTGGAGCGAGCACGCAACGCTTCGAGCGCCGCTCCCTGATACTCGGAGCCGCCGACTTCGATTCGGGTCGCATCGGGGCTGCGTTTTGCCAAACTTTCCGCCACTCTTTGCTTCGCATGGGCCGTAGCTTGCATGACAACGTCATACTGCTTTTTCTCTCGCGGAGAGATGGCATCGACAAGGGCCAGATAACGTTCGGTTTCCTCACGGGAGAGAAGACGTTTGGTTTCTTCTTTGAGTTTCACCTCTGCCTCCTTGATCCTAGCCTCGGCCGTCTTGACCGTAGCCTCTGCCGCCTTGATCGCCGCCTCGGCTTCCTTGAGTTTCACTGTTCGGTTGTTGTATGAGTCAACGACGCTGGTAACCCCCCAGACACAGAAGACCCCCATTATGAGCAAAGCAATCGTTCTGCTGTCCATTTTTCCAACTGTGTTCTCGAAAAGAGCCTTCCAAAAACCATCGGTAAGTACCTGGTCTTCCCAACTGCCTTCGCGCGTTCTGAATTGAAGCTCGAAAGCCTTGCGTTCGTCCGTCGACAACTTCCGAATATCCGTCGTGCCGTGAACGAGGAGCGCCGCCAATCGGAAAAAGTGCTCCTGAATTTCCCACAACGTTCGGGTCTGCTCGCCCGGCGTAACAGCCACGTAACCCGGCCCTTCGACGCGGATAGAAAAGCGCGTCAGCGTTTCGGGCAAGTGAAAATCGGCAACATCGAAAGGTGCCTTGCTCTCGAGCAGGCCGAGCAACGCGGAAAAATCCTCCGACGCGGCTCGGGACCGAATCACTGTTTCTTCCATTCTGACTTCTTCGGCCCGCGCTGTCGCCTCTGCGACGGCGGGTCAGATTAACAGGTTCCGCAGAAAAATGAGAGGCTTGCTACTGAAAATTTTTATGTACCACATATGACAGCAAGCAGGCCATCATCATCAATTTATGGTATGCCTCAAAAACACACCGGCTCCTTCGCCACAAGACCGACGTTTCGATGACGCCGGGCCCGTGCTATAACACGTCGGAGCCGTTCCGAGCGCAGCGGCCTCGGAAAGCCCGGGGTCTTGCGGACGGCGAAATCATTCTTGCACGATTCGGACCGGGTACTCGCGGTCCCGCCAAGGAGCAAAAAACCATGCAGAAGATCCATTCCGACAAGGCGCCCGCCGCCATCGGTCCCTACTCGCAGGCTTACCGTGCGGGCGACTTCGTCTTCACGTCGGGCCAGATCGGCATCGTCCCCGAAACGGGCCGCCCCGCGGGCGAGGACGTCGCCGCGCAGGCCGAACAGGCGATCGCGAACCTCCGCGAAGTGCTCGCCTCCGCCGGCACCGATTTCTCGCGCGTCGTGAAGACGACGTGCTTCCTCGCCGACATGGCGGACTTCAAGGCCTTCAACGCCGTCTACGAAAAGCACTTCGTCTCGAAGCCCGCGCGCTCGTGCTTCGCGGTGAAGGAGCTCCCCATGGGTCTTCGTTGCGAAATCGAGGTCGTCGCCTACCTCGGCGAATAAGCGAGCCTTCGGACCGACCGGTCCGTCGACTTCAACGGCAAAGGCCGCGTCCTTTCGGAGCGCGGCCTTTGCTTTTGATTGGCGGCTGTTTTCGGGAAGCAGCCTTTCGCGGGGAGCCCGTTCGGCTCCCCGAAGTCGCAGTGCGGATTACTTGCCGGCCTTGATGGCTTCGGCGATCGCGTCCGCGGCGACGCGGCCCGAGGTGAGCGCCCAACCGACGTTCGCACCCGCGGGCGAGTCGTCGCCCATCACGCCGCCCACGAGTTCGCCCGCGGCGTAGAGGTTCGGAATGGTCGAGCCGTCCTTCTTCACGATGTTGAGGTGGTCGTCCGTGCAGACGCCGCCCATCGTCGTCGCAAAGCGGGGCTTCTGTTCGACGATGTAGTAGGGGCCTTCGGCCGAGATTTCCGCGGCCATGTACTTCGCGGGACGGTCGAAATCGGCGTCCTTCTTCGCCTTCACGAAGCCGTTGTAGCGCGCGACCGTGGCCTTGAGGTTTTCGGCGTTGACGCCCGCAATCTTCGCCACTTCTTCGATCGTGGCGCCCTTCGCAAAGAGCGGGAGCGACTTCCCGTTTTCGGCGAGGTACTTGTCCGCGTCTTCGTGCGAAACGCCCGTTTCGGGGAGGCGCTTGTAGAAGCCTTCCCAGGACTTCTGGTCCATGAAGACGTAGGCCTGCTTGTTCTTCGTCTGAAGCATCGGGTCGAGAATGTGGCGGTTCGAGGCCTTTTCGTTCACGAAGCGCTTGCCGTCGACGTTGACGAGAATACCCGCCTGATCGAAGGCGCCGACGTTCGCGTAAATCGTCGACTTGGCGATGCCGGGGGCGACCTCGATGCCGTTCGGATAGCGCTTCCCGTACTGAAGGAGCTGCGTCTTCGCATCGAGCCCCATGGCCATCTTGAGACCGTCGCCCGTCGACGAGACGGGACCGTAGTAGAGGGCCGTCTTCAGTTCGGGCGAGAGCATTTCCTTATTGTTCCCGTAGCCCCCCGTCGTAAGAAGCGTCTTCTTCGCGCGGATCGTGTAGGTGACGCCGTTCGCGTCTTCGGCCTTCACGCCCGTGACGGCGCCGTTTTCAACGAGGAGTTCCTTCACGCGCGTCTGGTAGAGGACCTTCGCGCCGTTCGAGGCGATCACTTCACGGAGGTGCTGCGCCATGGTGCCGGCACCCCCCTGGAATTCGAGGGCGCGCGGATGCGAGTATTCGGCGAGGAACGGAAGGTCGTTCGGGATGAACTTGACGCCCACCTTCTCGTGGAGCCAGTCGATAGTGGCGCCCACGTTGTTCGCGTAGAGCGAGAGCTTCGTGATGTCGTTCAAGTTGTGGCCGTTCGCCTGGAAGTCCTTGATCATCGATTCGGGACTGTCTTCCGTGGAGCCGAAAGCCTTCTGAAGCTTCGACCCTTGAGCGACCACCTGACCGCCCGAAATCGAAGCGGCGCCGCCGATAAACGGCATCTTTTCGACGAGGATCGCGTCGAGCCCGTTCATGCGGGTGCGAATCGTCGCGGACATGCCCGCGCCGCCACCGCCCACGATGACGACGTCGGTGGTGAGTTCTTCGTTCTTCGCGGCCTTCTTGACGACGACGGGAACGAGCGTTTCCGGATCGACCCCGGCCTGCTTCACGCAGTCGGCGACCGCCGCGCGGATGGCGTTCGAGGTGATGGTCGCCCCGGTGATGGCGTCAACCTTGGGCGACTGGGTTTCAACGATGCGCGAGGGCAGCAGTTCGACCGCCTTCGTGCCGATCCCCTGGGTTTCTTCCTGCTTGACGACCTTCACGAACTCGATGCGGTCCTTCGAGAAGGCGACCTCAACGACGACGGGGCCGTGAATGCCCTGGGCCTGGGCGGTGTAGGTGCCCGCCTTGAAGGCGGGAGCGGCCGAAGCGGCACCGGCCGCAAAAGCGGCGAGCATGGCCGCCGCAAGAAGCGTCTGCTTCATAAAAAACTCTCCGGAAAAAACAGCTCGGTTTCGGTTGTCGGCCCGTTCGCGCGGGTTTTGAAGGAAAGTCCGCAAAAGCCGACCGTCAACCGTCGATCGAATCATTGTCCTACCGCCCGAGCTCGATCGGCTACCTACTTCGGTAGGTAGATGCACCGAAAAGACCTGCGGAAAACCCAAAGGCCGTCGAGGCAGGCGCGGGCGTAGACTCGAAGGACCGGTTTCGCGCGGCGCGCGGGACCCGGACGGCGTTCCGACGCCGCCTTCGGCGCTCCCGGGACGATGCATTCCCGCCCGGCGACGGGAAAGACCCGCGAAAAAACCGAGAAAAAACCGAGAAAAGGAGGTTCCAAGCATGACCACCACCGACACCCCGACCGATCCGATCGACGTTGCATCCCGACGGCACTTTTTCAAGCGCGCGGCCGCGCTTTCGGGAGCCGCATCGCTTGCGGCTTTTGCTCCGCTTCGACTTTCCGCCGCCGAAGCGTGGCCCGCTTTCGACGAAACGGCCGACCTCGTCGTCATCGGCACCGGAGCGGCGGGCTCCGCCGCCGCGGCCCGAGCCTCGGAACTCGGTCTTTCCGTCATCGTTCTCGAAAAGCTCCGTACGACGGGAGGTTCGACGGCCGTCTGCAACGGGGGCTTTGCCATTTGCGGCACCGACCTCCAGAAAGCGGCCGGGATCGACGATTCTCCCGAACTCTTCGAAAAAGAGCTCCTTGCGATGGGCAAGGTGAACGACCCCGAGCTCGTTCGGACGTACGTCACTGCGTGCCTTCCCGTCTACGAATGGGCGAAAAGTCTGGGCGTCGAATTCGGGGCGCCCACCACGGGCGCGGGCATGAGCGTGCCGCGCCAGCACATGACGAAAACATCCCAAATGCTCAAAGTCTTTCAGGACCTCGCCCGCTCGAAAGGCGCTGTCTTTCATCTCAACACGGCCGCCGAGCGGCTTGTCACGAACGCCGCGGGCCGCGTCGTGGGTGTCACCGCGCGCTCCGGGAAAAAGACCCGCACCTACGGCGCGAAGCGCGGCGTCGTCATCGCCGCGGGCGGTTGGGCGCGCGGGGAAGACCTTCTGCGGCGCTTCTCGCCCGCCGCGGAAAAGGCCCTGAAGTTGGGGGGCCTCGGCAATACGGGCGACGGCTCCAAGATGGCCTGGGCGCTCGGTGCGGACCTGCTCGACGTTTCCTACACCAAGGCGACGTACGGCTTCAACCCGAAGACGAAAACGTCCGCCTTCGTCATGTATCAGGGCGCCGTGATCGTCAACAAAGAGGGGCTGCGCTTTGCCGACGAGTCGCGTCCCTACAAAGAGTTGGGCGAAATCGTCATGACGCAGCCCGACGGGATCGGCTACCAGGTCTACGACGCCGCCGTCCATGAGGAAGCCCAAAAGGATCCGCTTGCGAAGACGGACCGCTTGAAAGCGGCGGGCGAACTTCATTCGGCCGACACGCTTGAAGCGCTGGCGGAGAAAATCGGCGTGCCGCCCAAGGCTCTCGCTGAAACCGTCGCCGCCTACAACCGCGGGATTGTCTCGGGGGCCGATGCTTTCGGGCGCTCGTCGCTTTCGGCGGGCGGCGGCAAGCCCCTTCCCATCGAACGGCCGCCCTTTTACGCGTTCGCCGCCACGGCCTGCCTGCTCTCGACCTACTGCGGACCGAAAATCGACGCGCACGCCCGGGTGCGCACCGTGTTCGACGAACCGATCCCCGGGCTTTTTGCCGCGGGCGAAGGCACCGGAGGCTTCCACGGCGCGGCCTATATGTCGGGAACGTCGGTCGGGAAGGCCGTGATCTTCGGCAAGATCGCCGCCGAATCGGTTGCGGCCGAGAAGGCCTGAGATTTTGTCCGTGAGGGCGGGCGGCGGGTCGAACGGTTCGAGCGATCCGCCTGCCCGACCGGGATGGGGCATCCCTCAACGAAGGATCGAGCGCGCAAGCGACCGATCCTTCGCTCTTTTCCAAAAGCGCCTCTCCCGTTCACGTTTCCGAGCCCGATTCGACGCCGAGCACCGGGCCGAGCTCGGCAAACTGCGCCGCCGTGTGGACGCCGAACTTGCGGTAGATCGCGAGTTTGTGTCCCTGCACGGTACGAAGCGAAATATCGAGCGCGTCGGCGATTTTCCGCGTTTTCTCCCCGCGCAGGAGCCGACGCACGATGTCGAGTTGCCGTTCGGTCAACTCGTCCGCCGCCCGTTGCACGTCGAGAACCGAAGGCTCGTGCGAGCTTTCGCTCAGGCTCTTGCCGCAGGCCTGACGAATCGATTCGAGCAGCCGCGTCGGATCGACGGGCTTTTGAAGAAAGTCAAACGCCCCGCGCCGCATGGCGTCGACCGCCGTTTCGACCGAAGCGTGACCGGTGATGAAAATGACGGGTAGCACGTACCCGCGTTCGACCATCTCGAGTTGCAGGTCGATTCCCGACATGCCGCCCATTTGGATGTCGAGCAACACGCAGCCCGGTTCGGACGGCGTGTCGCCCACGAGAAACGCCTCCGCGCTCGGATAGCCCGCCGTTCGCCACCCGTCGACGCCGAGCATGAGGGAGAGCGTGCCGACGATTTCTTCTTCGTCGTCCACGATCCGCACGAGCGTGCGGTCGCGAAGCGTCGGAAGACGGTCGGAGTCGATATCGGTCATGCAGAGCCTCGCGCGAAGAAAAAGAAACGGAAGCCGCCCTACGGGGTACGAGCGGGCGGGAGTGCGGGACAAAACGCCCGAATAGAGCATACGCCCGCACGGCCCGGCCGAGGGAAAACGCCGAGGCGACGATACACGCTCTTTGCGCTCGGGCAACCTACGCGCGCAGGTTTTTCAAAAGAACGCCCGATACGATGAAAGACGTCAACCAACCCAAAGGAGAATGACATGGACCTCAATCGTCGTCATTTGTTACAAGGGGCCGCGGCCGGCCTCACGGTGGTCGGGCTTACCCAAAAGGCCGAAGCCCGGCCGACGCCTTCGATGTTGCCCGCCAAATGGGACGAAGAATACGACGTCATCGTCGTCGGTTCGGGCGGCGCGGGCCTTGCGGCCGCCGTCAAAGCGGCGGACGCAGGCGCCAAGGTGGCGGTGCTCGAACGCCTTCTCTTCACGGGCGGCAACACGCAGCTCGCGCAAGGTCAGATCAACGCCGCCGACCCCGTGCGTCAGCCCAAGCAGGGCATCAAGGACAGCTGGGAACTTCACGCCGAGCAGACGCTCGCCGCCGGGGACTTCCGCGCGAACAAGGAACGCGTCGAAGTGCTCTGCAAGAATGCGTACGGCGCCATCACCTGGCTCGAAAGCCTCGGCATGGCCTTCGAAGACGAAGTCTTCCAGATGTTCGGCGGCCTCTACCCGCGCGCTCATCAGCCGAAGGTGCCGAAGGGGAAGGGCTATACCTACGTCCTTCTGAAAGCGGCCGAAGAACGCGGCGTGGTCGTGAAGAAAGGCTGCCGCGTGACCGACATCATCCGCGACACGCCGACCTCGGGCGACGTACGCGGCGTTCTTTGCGAAACGAAGGAAGGCACCAAGTATCTGCGGGCCAAGCGCGGCGTCGTGCTCGCCTCGGGCGGCTTCGGCGCGAACACCTACCTGCGCGAACTCCACGATCCGCGCATTGCCGGGCTCGGCACCGACAACCTTCCGAACAAGACGGCGGGCGACGTGATGATGGCGGCCGTGCGCGTGGGCGGCTACTTGGTCGGCATGGACTTCATCCAGTCCACCCCGGGCGCTCCCGCCGGCAAGAAGATGAAGATCATTCTCAATTCGCGCGTGGCCGAATCCATTTACGTCGACAAACGCGGCAATCGCATCGTCGACGAAGGCTCGCGCCGCGACGTCATTCGCGACGCCGTCCTCGGTACGCCCGAACATTACGCCTACACCGTTGTTGACAATGAGACGTACCAAAAGTACAACTCCGCCGTTCATAAGAGCGTCGAGGAAGGCATCGCCATCAACGAAGCGTGGACCGCTCCGACGCTTCGCGAACTCGCCGAGAAGATGGGGGTGGACCCCGACGGTCTCGAAGCGGGCGTGAAGCGCTACAACAGCTTCGTCGACGCGAAGAAGGACGAGGACTTCGGCAAGGCGGAACGCAACCTCACGAAGAAAATCGAAAAGGGTCCCTTCTGGGCTTGCTACACCGGCATGACCGTTCACCACACGATGGGCGGCCTCAACTGCAACACGAAGGCGCAGTGCCTCGACTGGACGGGCGCCGTGATCCCGCGTCTTTACGCCGCGGGCGAAATCACGGGCGGCATCCACGGCACGAACCGCGTGGGCGGCAACGCGCTCCTCGACTGCATGGTCTACGGGCAGATTGCCGGCACGAACGCCGCCAACGAAAAGTCCGCTTGAAACGGGCGTTTTTCTTTGCTTCAACCGCCGTACGGCGCCCCGCTCGGCCCTGACCCGGGCTCGAGCGGGCGACGTACGACATTCGCACGATCGAAAAAAAGGAGCGGATCATGCAAAGGAACTCCAAGCGCCTCGTTGCGCTCGCCTTTCTCGCCGTCGCAGGTACGGTCTCGGCATCCGAAATCGAGATGTACGGTCTCATCGACGCGGCGCTTTCCTATACGCACAAAGACAACGGCGTCGACACGTCGAACGCCTTCACGATGAAGTCGGGACCCAACTCGCAGTCCCGGTTCGGCATCCGCGGCAACGAAAAAATCTCGGACGGTCTCACGGTCGGATTCGTTCTCGAAAACGGGTTCGATGTCGATACGGGCGCGCTCGGCAACGGCAATCGCCTCTTCGGGCGCGAAGCGCAGGTGAACCTCTCGGGCACCTACGGCACGCTCAAACTCGGACGCATGGGCGCCCTGATGTCGGGCCTCGGCTCGACGGGTATTTTCGGCGGAACGGTGTCCGCCTTCCCGTCCGCGAAGTCGACCGACGTACCGAACCACAAGGCCGTCATGGGCGGCGTCTTCTCGCAGCACGACAACACGATCACGTACGTGACGCCCTCGTTTGCGAACACGGCCCTGCACCTGCAGTATTCGACCGGTCGCAACGTCGTCACGAACGGCTCGACCGACACGTCGAAGCGTGAAAACACGTCGGACGTCGATCGCTATGCCGCAGCGGGGCTCGTTCATACGACGAAGGCATTCAAGTGGGTGGCACTCGTCGACCAACTCAATTACGCCAAAGGCGGCACCGGCGCAACGCCGAAAAACGCCTACACCGTGAGCCTCGGCGGCAACTACGACTTCGGCACCTTCCGGCTCCATGCGGCGGCGCAGTACTTCAAGGACGCCAAGCCGACCATTTCGCCCTACAACGACACGAAGGGCGCGACGAGCCCCGACATCACGTATGCGGACGGGTTCGGTGCGATTCTCTCGACTCACATCCCCTTCGGGCAGCACGCAGTAAAACTCGGCGCGGGTTACATGCATGCCGAATCGGCCGAAAATTCCGACATCGACATGGACCGCGGCATCCTGATTGCGGGCTACCAGTACCGCTTCTCGAAGCGTACGAGCTTCTACGCGACGACGGGTTACGGGTTCGATTCGTATTCGAAGACGGGCGCCGAGGACGCGAACGTCGCCTCGATCGAATCGGGTCTCATCCATCGCTTCTGAAAATCGCTTCCGAAACGAGGCTTTTCCTCCAAGCCCGCGGCCGAACGTTCGACGATCGACGTTCGGCCGTTTTTTTGCCCGAATGCCCCTCCCGGGGCGCCCGAGAGGACCGCGGGGACGGGGCGCAATCGGAAGAAACGGTCGAAACGGTTGACTCAAGCCTCGCCCGCAGGCGCCTCGTCCCGCAGAGCGGGCAGTACGATACGGAACACCGCCTCCTCGGTCGCCTCGACGTACGCGTACCGAAATTCGCCTCGGTGCATTTTGGCCACCGTCTGCACGATCAGAAGACCGATACCCAAGCCGCGCGCTCGTTCGTCCTCGAGCGCATCGTCCGAGAAAAAGCGCAGCCGTCCGGCAATCGTTTCGACGTTGGGCCGAGCGGCGCGGTTGCGCACCTCGAGCGTCGCGCGATCGCCCTCGACGAAAAGTCGCACCCGAACGACCGGGTCGGACCGCCCTCGAACGGGCTTTTCAACGGCTCGCACCGCATTTCGGAGCAGGTTGAGGATGAGAATGCGCAACTCGAGCGCGTCGCCCCTCACCGGAGCCGACTCGGCCTCGATCCAGATATCCGCGTCGGGCGCGAGATTTTTCACGGATCGCGCCACGTCGTCGAGCAAAACGCGCAGATCCACGGGCGCACTGCGACTCGGAGGCGCCTTGGCGTAGCCGCGCACACGCTCGAGAATGGCTTGCGCCGACCGAAGGTTCGTCCCGATGCGCGTCGCGCAGTTTTTTAAGAGCGCCCGGTCGGGCGCCTCCCGCTCGGTTAGAAGTTCGAGCGTTTTGGCGAGATACCCGATGCTCGTCAGGGGCTGCGCCATCTCGTGCGCGTAGATGCAGGAGAGTTCGTTCACGATCCCGAGGCGCGTCAGCCGCTCGACCTCCTCGCCCGAACGCAGCGCCGCTTCGCGCAGCCGACGTTGCTCGCCGAGCGCCCGCGAGAGTGCCGCCGTACGCAGCCGCACCTGACGCTTCAAGAGCACCCAGTGCAGCATCCAGGCGAGCGCGCCGAAAAGGAGGGCGGCCAACACGGGCCAGTAGCGCTCGGCGAGGTCCTTCACGGTCGGGTGCTTCAGGTGCTCGAAAGGACCGACCTTAAGACGCCTGAAAACATCGTTGACGCGTTTGTAATCGGTGGCTACCGACCACCGATAGGCGCCCGAGCCCTCGGGCGGTTTGGCAAAAAGCGCCTTGACGATTTTTTCAGCCGCCTGCGGCGCGATCTGCTTCGTGGCGGCCACGACCCAGCCCGGATAGAGTTCGGTCGAATAGGCGCAACGACCCTCGGTGCTCACGGGTCCGACCACCCGGAACAGGCCCCGATATTCCGGGTACTTCGAGCGCATCGCCTCAAGCATGCAGGAGCGCAGCACGCCCGCGTCCGCCTGCCCGTCGGCCACCCGCCGCAACACTTCCGGAATGTCGTTCCTGGTGAAGTCGACCGCACCGAAAAACCGATCGGGATCGACCCCGAGCTTCGCCACTTCGGCCGCGCCGATCTGATAGGCCATGAAGTTCGACGGATTCGTCGTCACGAGGTGCTTTCCCCGCAGATCCTCCAGCGTTCGAATGTCGCGCCTGTCGGAGCGCGTGAAGAAGGTCCCCGCGACGCATCGGTTCGGATCGGGAAAGTCGTCCGAGACGAGCGTGGCGAGATCCTTGACGCCCACGGGCCACATCTCGACGAAAAATCCCGAACTGGAAATGAAAAGGTCAACCTCCCCGCGCCGCAACGCCGCCCGCAATTCCGGGATCGTGTAGACCTTGGCCTCGAACCGCACGTCGGGAACGGCCTCGCGGAGGTACTCGAGCGTCGTCTCCCGAATGTTGCCGTCTTCGGCATAGGTCGCCTCTTTCTCGATGTCGAGAAGTCCGACACGAATGAGCTCGGCGGGAGGCACACCGGCGAGAACCTCCGAACCCGAGAGCGCGCAGGCTACGCCGAGAAGCACTGCGAACGCCGAGAGCGCGAAAGACGCGCACGCCGACCGAACTTTACCGAACACCGTTTCCGGGCGGACCGCCGCCTCCCCTCGCCGTCCTTCCGCCTCACTCATCCCGACCTCCGCATCGCGTTCGTCTCGCCGCATCGAAATGACGTCAGTTTATCGCGAAACTCCGGAACAAACACCGAATCGTCCGCGGGTTGCCGACGAAAAAGAACCGCCCGACCACCTCGCCCGTCAACCGAAGACTCGGTCGACCCGCATCGGACGAAAACGGCTTTCGCAAAACGTTTCTTTTGGCTTTCGGATGAAATGAAATAGCATGAAGGCTGAAAAATAGCCTACCGATCAGACCATAAAAACAAGGAGCAATTCCAATAAAAATATCGAACTATCCCTCAATGGAGATACTAAATCGTCTTTTGCCCATCCGACTTTTTTGAAAACATATTTGATATTTATCCGTAATAAACAATATATTGCAAAAATAACCACGTATCAAATACACCCCAAAGACTTTAATTTTCCACCGAACGGATAAATATATCGGCTATTGACATGAGAATTCAACGAGACGTAGACTTATTTCCGAAAGAATGTCGGAATGCTTTTTTTATTGGAAAAATACGGAATACCTTCCGACATTCAACCCCGAATGCCGTGGTTGTCTGAGGGGATGACTTCCCGAGCCGTCCTTCGGATTTCGCGCGCTTCTAAAAGTTGTTTTCCCGCTTCCTCCGTTGAACGCTCTCAACGGACTCGAGGAGTTTCGTCGAACGGCGTCGGATCTGGCGTCTCGGCGGGATTCCCGAAAAGGAGCACTCAACCCCTTCCAGAGATCACCTATGCGTCTTTCTAACGCCCTTACACCCCTTGCTCTCGCCGCTCTTCTCGCTTCGGGTGCCGCTCAGGCCGCCGGGACCGACAGCGTTAC
This sequence comes from Sutterella megalosphaeroides, assembly GCF_003609995.1. Classification (NCBI taxonomy): domain Bacteria; kingdom Pseudomonadati; phylum Pseudomonadota; class Betaproteobacteria; order Burkholderiales; family Sutterellaceae; genus Sutterella; species Sutterella megalosphaeroides. Next base: position 1,330,430 of record NZ_AP018786.1, on the reverse strand, counting down.
CGTCTCGATCACGGGTACCGTGCAGTCGGCCGCCTGCAAGTTCGAAGCCTCGACGGCCTCCGTCGCTTTCGATCAGATAACCAACGCCGCCCTCGTCGGCGGGTCCGTCGCCGCCAAAGAGCTCACGCTCAACATCACGGAATGCACGCTCGGCGACAGCGCCGAAGGCGGCACCTGGGCCGCGAGCTCCGTGCAGGTGACGATCACCGACACGAATGCGGGTCAGGGCACGGGTGCCGGCGTCAAGATCGGCGCTCAGAAGTCTTCGGAAATCTATCTTGAAGTGCAGGACAAGTCGGGCAGCGCGATCCCGATGACGACGGGCGTGGCCACCACCGATCTCTCGAAGCTCGTCAACGGCTACGTGTCGCCCGCCGCCAAGATCAAGCTTGCGCCGAAGCTCGTCGGCAGCACGCTCACGGGCTCGGGCAACCTCACGGCCGAGCTGACGATCGCCATCAACCAGCAGTGATTCGCTTCGCGCTTGAGTCGTGCGGAGCGCGACGACGCTCAGGAAGCGGGACGTCGTTCGAAGGACGTCCCGCTTTTTTTCTTGGATCGAGTTTCGAGACCTTCATGAGTTTTTCCCCCTTTCTCCGTCGACTTCTCGGCTTCTTCGCCGCAATACTCCTCGCGCTCGGCACGGCCTCGGCAGCCGATCCCGTCTCTTCGGGCAAACGCGGCCTCGGCGTCGATCTCACCCGCATCATCATCGACGCAAAGAATAAAAACGCCTCTTCGGGGAGCCTCCTTTTCAGCAACCATTCTCAGACGAATTACGTCTCCCGCAATCGGCTCCTCGACTACTTCACGCGCCGGCCCGCCGAGGCCGCCGTGATTTCGCCGCCCATGATGCTGCTGCCCCCCGGGCGGCAATCGCGCGTCACCGCCACCGTCACGCGTCCCGATCTCCTGCCCGAGGATCGGGAGTCGCTCTTTTTGTACGAATCGGTTGCGGTTCCGGGCACCGTGACGAACGGCCGGAATCCCGAAAACAGCGTTCGCATCAACATCGCCACCACCGTCAAGGTCTACTACCGCCCCAAGGGGATCGACGCCGACATGAACCGGGCTATCGAGCACCTCGTCTGGAAGCGCGATGCTGAGGGCTTCACGGTCACGAACGACACGCCCGTGCACGTGAGCATCACGCGCGTCACGTTCGAGGGCGACGCAGTGCTTGAGACACCCCTCGTGGTAAAGCCCTTCGAGTCCGCGCGGATCGAAGTGCCCGAGCTCCCCGCAGGTCGCGGCAAACTTCAGTACGGGTGCGTGAACGACTACGGAGCCGTCGTCGTGACGGAAAGACACCTCTGAGTAGGATCGAACCGACGTGCTTGGGACAGTCAGAAACGTATTCGCCGCCGGGGCGACCGCTTTCGCCCTGGCGTTCGCTTTCCCCTCCGGATGGGCGTACTCGGGAACGCCCGCCTCCGAATCGGCCTCCGAGCGTTCCCCGGTCTCGGAGGCCTTCGCGCGCGACGGATTTTCGGTGAGCGCAAGCCGCATCGTCTTTCACGAGACGCGCGGCACGGCGCACGTCGTCGTCGAAAACCGCTCTGAAAAAGCACGTCTTCTCTCCGCCGCCCTCTTCACGCTCGAGCCCGACCCCGTCCGCGCGGGCGAACGGACGCCCGACTTCGTCGCGGCCCCGGGCCTCACCGTCCTCAATGCGAACCGCTCGACGCCCGTGCGGATCGTTCGCGTCGCAAAAGACCTCCCCCGCGACCGGGAGTCGGCCTACGTGCTGCAGCTGCGTCTCGTCCCGGAAAAGGATCCCGAACGAAGCGGCGAAACCGGTCGGGTGAAGACCGTTTTCACGACGTTTCTCAAGGTCTTCTACCGCCCCGCCGCCCTCGAAGCGCCCGAGGCGCTCGAGCGCGCCGCCGAAAAGCTTCGCTGGCGCGCGACAGGCGACGCGATCGAACTCCTCAATCCCACGCCCTATTGGTTGACGGTCGCCGACCTGCGTGCGGACGGCCGATCCCTCGTCGCGGACGACACCCGCCGCCCCGTGCTCGCCCCGGCGGGCGGGCGCGCGGTGCTGCCCGCACGCCTCACCGCCCCGCCCGAGCGCCTTACGCTCAGCATTCTCACGGATCGGGGGACGCCCTCCGAACCGATCGAATTGGGAGCGAAGGCACCGTGACGAAACTTCGCATCTTCTCCCCTCTCTCGCCGTCCGCGGCGGCCTTTCGGAGGCTCGCTGCGTCCGCGCTGTTTTTCCTTCTCTTCGGCGCCGCGCAGGCCCTGCCCGCCGCCCCCGTCGAGGGGGGCGACGCGCCCCTTTCCGCCGAAGAGCTCGAAGCCTTCAAGGGAGCCTTCGACGAAGCGACCCTCAAGAGCCTCTTCGGCCCGGACGCCACGCTCGCGGGCATGGCCGAGATTGATCGCAATTCCGCGACGGGGCCGCGCACGTACGAAATTTATGTCAACGAACGCTTCACGGAACGCCGCCGTATTACGGTCTTGGAGGAGAACGGTCGGTACGTTGCGGAAATCCCCGCGGAGGTGCTCTCGGCGCTTCCGTTCGACATGTCGAACCCGGACATTCCGAGTGCGATCGCCGAGCTCGACCCGAAGTCAACGCTGCGCACGGACGGCCTCAATGCGTTGCTCCCGGGCTCGACCGTACGGCTCTCCCCGCTCAAGGAAGAGTTGCGAATCGTCATTCCTCCTTCGTGGTTTTCGAAACGCCGCGGCAACATCGCGCCCGACCGCGTCTGGGACTGGGGCGAAAACGCGATCGTCGCGAACTACGACCTGCAGGCCGGTGCCGCACGCACCGACGAGCGCACGGCCGCTCACCTCAACCTCAACGTGAACGCCCGCCTCAACGCGGGCGCCTGGCGCGTGTTGGGGGGCGGAAACTTCTCCGCCGACAACCGCTCGGGCGAGCCGAGCGAAACGGAATTCGAGCGCCGGGAACTTTACGCCACGCGCGTCTTTCCCGAATCGAAAACACGCGTGAAGTTCGGCGAATTCACGACCGCCTCCTACTTCACGACGGCCACGAACATGCGCGGGGCGGAAATTCACGTCGAACCCGACATGCTCGACGACAATTCGCTCGACTTCGTCCCGGTCATTACGGGGACGGCTGCGAGCGAAGCGCGCGTTACCGTGCGACAGCTCGGTCGCATCGTCTACGAGCGCTACGTCTCGCCGGGCCCCTTCACGCTCGAGAACCTCCCCAACATCGGGAATTCGGGTGACCTTTTCGTGACGGTCACGGAAGCGGACGGTACGGAATCCTCCTACGTCGTTCCCTTCACGACGAACGCCCGGCAGCTGCGCCGCGGGAAAAGCCGCTGGTCGGCGGCGGTCGGCATTTACGGTCAGGCGGGAGACGCTCTCGAAGACAAAACGCCCTTGGTGGCGGCCTTTGACGGCGGGTACGGTGCTCCCTTCAACACGACCCTTTACGGGGGCGCGGTTCTGACGGACGCCTACGACAACGTCCGTGCGGGTCTCGGCGTGATGGTTCCGGGAACGGGGGCCCTCAACATCGAGTACGTTCGAATCGACGACCGCACGGAGGGACCTTCGGAGGGCCTCGGCTCGGGCCTGGCGCTCTCCTTTACGCGCTACGTCGAACAGACGGGCTCGCACCTGACGCTGCGCTACGAGCGGGCGATTTCCGGGGCGCTCACCTCGATCGACGAAGCCTACGGCCTTCGCGACGCTTGGGGGCGCGTGCCGTACGGGGCCGTGCTCGAAGAGTGGCAGGCCTCGGTGTCGCAGTCGATGGGGCGCTTCGGCAACCTGAATCTTTCCTACAACCGCCGTAAGCGCGAAGGGGACAACCGCCCCGACACGTCGCTCGCCGCCTCCTATACGACCTCCGTCAATCGCACGAACCTCACGGTGGCGGTGCAGAAGTCCGAGCGCCACTACGCGTCGGGCGAAACGACGGAGGACCTCACGGCGAGCGTCAACGCGACGATTCCCCTTGCAGTCATCACGGGCGATTCGATCGGCTCGCAGACCGTGGGGACGGGCCTCACCCGCACGTCCGACGGACACTTCGACAAACGTCTCTCCTTTTCGGGGAGCGCCCTCGAGGACAACAAGCTCACCTACTCCCTTCAAGCAACCCACTCGGGCGCGGAGCGGGACGCCCAGGCGAACGGCTCCGTGCAGTACCGCGCGAACCGCGCCGATCTGCGGTTCTCGGCCAACGCCGGACCGCTCGAAAAGAGCGTCACCGCGAGCGTCAACGGCGCGGTCGTGGCGCTCAAGGACGGGGTCTTTCTCACCAAAGAGGCGGACGGCCCGACCGTTTTCGCCGAAATCGTCGACGTGCCCGAGGCGCAACTCCAAAACCGCGCCCGCAGCACCTCGGTTGCGGGCGGCGTCTTTTCGACGGGCTTGCGCAACTACGAATCGAACGAACTTCCGCTCGCCGTGAACGACCTGCCCCCGAACGTCTACCTGCCGCTCTACACGAAGCGCGTCGTTCCCGCGGACGATGCGGTCCTCAAAGTCACGTTCGACGCCTTCCGAGGCGAACAGCTCCTCGTCAATTTCGTGACCGAGGACGGTCCCCCGCCCTTCGGAAGTTTCGTGCGGCTCGTAAGTCGACCCGACATCGGGGCGGAGAGCATGCTCGACGAAACGGGTACGGCGTATTTCGCGGCCGTGCCCGAAAAGGGAGAATTCGAAGTGAGCTGGCGCGACGAAACTTCGACGAAACTCGCCTGCCGCGCCCCCTACGCCCTCACGGCGAAAAAGGACGATGCAATGATTTACAAGGTCGAACTCGCCTGCCGTCCGACTCCGCAACCCGAAGCAAATACCGCCGCTTCGATTACGACCACCCTGCCGAAGCCCTGATCATGAGTCGAGATCCACGTCGTTTTCTCCGAGACCTTTCCGCGCGTCGGCGCGCGGGAAGCGAAAATCCGCCGCTCGGGAGCTTCTCCCGCAACGTGCGCAAGCTTTCGGCCCTCACTCTGCTTACGGCCTTCACTTTGCTCGCGGCGCTTGCCACCCCCCTCTTCTCCGGGAACGCCTCGGCCGCGCAGATCGACCTCTCGCAGCGCGATCCGACGAGCCTCGTCCTCTGGGAGACGACGCTTTCGAACGTCACGGAAACCCTTCCCCTCGATTCGGAAACGATCCCCCTTACAATGGGGCTCGGCCTCGGTCTCGGGTCGGACCTCCCGGTGACGCTCCCCGTCGAAACGGGTGCGGCCGGGACCCGTTACCGGCTCTCGGGCACTTTCGCGCTGCGGATCGAGCTCTCGGACGGGCGCGCCGTTACCGGAACACGCACGTTCGAAAACTCCGCGACCGCCCTCACGGACGATGCGGTCGGCGGGAGCCCCGCCCTCCTTTCGGTGACGATTCCGACCGATGCGGGAAAGCCCCTCTCCGCCACCCTTTCCGCCTCGAACGTACGCATCGAGCTCGCCTGCCCGACGTCGGGGTGCGACGTCGCCGCGTTACGCGCGCTCGATACGTTCACCTCGCCGGCCCTGAGGCTTACGGTGCTGCGGACTTCGAGCAACGGCGCGGGCTCGAGCGCGGGGGGCCTCAACCTCCTGGGCGCCGAAACCTTTTCGTTCGTCACCCCGTGCACGTTCGTGTTGAGCTCCAATTCGGCCGTCTTCCGCACGATCGCCGCGTCGGCTCCCGTCACGGCGGGGTCGGTCATCGACCGCACGCAAACCGACTTTTCGATCACCTGCGGGCCCGGACTCGCGGGCGGCTCGACCGCCCTCAGCCTTCGCCCCTACGACGGCGTCTTGAGCGAAGCCCCGAACGTGGCGAAATTCTCCGGCAACAACTCCGTGGGGCTCATCTACGGTCTGACCAACTCCGAAATCCGGACCTGTTACGGGACAAGCCGCCCGTGGAACACGAAAATTTCCGTCGGTACGCTCGACGTTTCGGGAACGAACGACGGCACCCTCCATTGGGGGCTGTGCGCGCTCGGACCGCTCGAAGCCGGCGCCTTCAGTACCGTCGTCGAAATCGAAGCTTGGGTGGACTGATGCACGCGAAGACCTGGATCGCCCTCCTCTCGGCTGCCGCCCTGCTGCCCGTCGCCCAACCGCGGGCCGAAGACGTCGTCACGGCAAACTACTCCGCGGGCACGCAGGAAGTGACCGTGAGCGGCCTCATTCTTGCGGGCGGTTGCGCCTTTGCGTCCGACGCCGCGTTCCAGTCGATCGACTTCGGGAGCTACTCGAAGTCGTACTTCGACGCGCATGCGTCGACGCCGCCCGTCGCGATAGGGCTGCGGCTCACTTGTTCTTCGGAAGAGGCGCTCGGTCGACTGCAACTGCGCTTCGAAGCCGACTCGGGCGTTTCCGCCGCGAGCAACTCGGCGCTCGACTCCGGGATTCCGGGCCTCATGATCCCGATCGAATTCGAAGGAAAGCCCGTCGACTTTGCCGCGAACGGAGGGCTCGTCGACTTCCCCGACACCGCCTTCGTTTCGGATGCGACCGAAATCGACTTCAAGGTCTCGGCCTCGCTGGCGAAAACCTCGCCCGAGGCCGTCGTGGGAACGGGCACGATTCTCAAAACGATGACAATCCGAATCGAATACCATTGACCTGTATTTGGTCCCCGATGGCGGGCGTTGCCCGCCTTCGGAGGCCAATGTGAATTGCTTCCCTCGTTGCAATCAGGGGGCTGACCATGTATTCCCATTGATGGCATCAAGTCCTCCGGCCGAAAGCCTTGCTCCCCGACACTCACCACACGGGCGATGTGCTGCACTCGGGTCTGTCCGGTCCTTCTTCAACACGTTTGGAGCGCCCGAGAAAAAAGACTTCTCGAAGCGCTAGAGACGGATGAACGCCCCGGACTCGCTCGTCCGCAATCTCACCGGGGCTGTCCGAGATCGTACTCCGGCCGATAGGTCGTGCTCTCAACGCGCAACAACCCGAGGACCGTCGAATAGAGGTTTTCGTGCGACGCCTTGCCGCGGCTTGAGCGCACGAGCGCCGTACGGTTGACGGAGAAGGTCGACGCAAACGTATCCGAAATCCACATCACCATCGGGACCTCTTTTTGTTCGTCGGGCGCCATGAAGTACGGCGCTCCGTGAAGGAACAAGCCCTTCTCACCGAGGCTCTCGCCATGGTCCGACACCCAGAGCATCCCCGTCGGCACCCCCTGCGCGTCGGCACGGCGCAGCGTTTCGATAATGTCGGCAAGAACCGTATCCGTTTCGCGAACGGCATTGTCGTATGCATTGCGGACGGACTCGGGGGAACAACTTGCAAGGTCCGCCGCCTCGCATTCGGGCGAGAAGGCTTTCGTTTCCTTGCGGGAGCCCTTGTAGTAAGCGGGCCCGTGCTGGCCGTACATGTGAAGAAACACCACCGTCGGGCGACTCGAATCGAGCGACGCGAGAAGCTGCTTCACTTCCTTAACGAGCACTGCGTCCGAACAAAGTCCCTCGGGGCAGTTTTCCGTATCGGGCTCGGCCGCGCGCGAAGGTACCTCCGCGCACACGCCTTTGCACCCCGACTGATTGTCGACCCAGAAGACGTTGAAACCCGAACGTTGCAAGAGCGAAGGCAAGGCCTCTTCGGAGAGAATCCGCTCGCGATCGTAATCGGATCGGCCGATCCGGCTCATCATGCACGGCAACGACACGTCGGTCGACGTACCGCAAGCACGCACTTTCGGATAGCTGATGAGGTCGGGGATCGCTCGAAGGCGCGGCGTCGTGTCGCGTTCGTAGCCCGCGAGACCCCAGTCGGCGGAGCGCGTCGTTTCGCCCACCACGACGACAAAGAGCGCAGGACCCGAGGCAACCGTCGCCTTCGGAGCGGGGTCGACCGCACGGCGGATGCGCACGCCGTCGGGACTGTCGTCGGTCGCGATCGTTCGCACGAAGGAGTACACGATCCCGACGGGAGCAATCCCGTAGCGAAGCGTCTTGTCTTCGCGCATGAGCCCGGCAAAGGACTGGAAGTTGACGAGCAAAAGCCCCACCCCGACTGCCGTACACAGCACGGCATAGGCCCCGTTGCGAAGCCAAACACCCGCGCGGCGGCGGGCACATGCAGCCGCCCCGTCCCGCAGCCGAGCGAAGACCGACCCGGAAGACGCACGGAAACGGCGCAGATCTTGGAAGTCCCTCGCCCCGGGCGACTCGATCCGCAGCGCCGCCCACAGCGCCGGGAGCGCCGCGACGAGGAAGGTGCCGATCGTACCGATCGAGAGGTACGCGGTGGCTTCGCGCACGTCGGTGGCAAGGAAATTACGCACCATGTCGGGCGTAAAGACCGTGCCGTAAAGTTCCGACCCCGCAAAGACCGTGCCGCCCGCAAGCGCCAACACCGCCAGCGTCGCGCGAAAGAGCACCTTCGGCAGCAGCGAAAAAAGGACGAGAAGCCCCAACGCCACCGCAAAGAACGCGGCCGCAACGGCCAAGGTAAAGAAAAGCCGCCCCGAGGGGTCTTTTGCGAGGATCGCACGGAAAAGCGGGTAGTCGAAGACGAGCGTCCACCAGAGGGCCGTAAAAACAATGCCCGACGCGACGGGAAGCGGTTGAGCGAGCGCCGAAACGATACGCTTCACCGCCCCCTTCCGATCGAAGATCACGATGTAAAGCGTCGCGCAGACGAGCCAGTCGACGAGCATCGTCGCAATGTTGTGCGAGAAAAAGTGCGCGCCCTGCATGATGCGACTCACGCCGCAGACGTACCCCAAAAGAAGCGCAAGCAGCAAACCTTGCCGGGCCGTCGGGGCGGAGCGGTCTCGTAACGCGAAGTAGAGCGCGAAAAGGCAAAAGCCCGTGCCCGCGTGCCCGCCCGGCCAGCAGCGACCGGGAAGCGTCGCAAAGCCAAAAACGGGGTTCGTCACTTGGGCCGCACCTCCGAACTCCTCGAGACTCCACGGGCAGGCTACGCCCGTCGTCGTCTTGAGCCACCAGACGAGCCCGACGGAAAGGCCCATGGCGAGCAGGATGTAGAGATGCCGACGAAGCACTTCCCGCTCGAACGGATAGGTTCCCGTGCGCCACCGACGCCAGACGGACGCCCCGAGAATCCCGAGGGACACGAGCGCGACGAAGCCGGGCACGACCTTCGTCAGTCGATAGAACACCCAGTTGAAGAGAGCGTCCGTACGCCAAGGCCAGCCCGCCCCGTCGAAAAACGGGAGCGAAATCGCCCGGTCGAGGACGTGCGGCGGGAAAAGAGCAAGCAAAAGAAGCGCGAGCGCCGGTCCCCAGAACCAAAGGAGCGGCGACCAGGGACGAACAGTCGGAGATTCGGAGCCGGTACGGATAAAGACTTCGGACATGGGCATCACCGGGGCAGTTGAGGCGGACGGGGCAAAAACGATCAAAGGTCAAGCGGTCGACAAACGCCCGCAGAAGGCGTCCGGTCCGAAGCGACACGCTTCGGACCGTGCCAGTATTCCGAGCGGGCATCAAAAACCCGTCAATAAAACGTGAAGAACGCGTCAAAACGCTTGAGCTCACGCAAAAGCACGCGGGTTTCGTTCGCCCGTTCGGGAAAAGCGCCCGGGGACGGCGTCGCTCGTGCGTCGGGCGCGCCACAATGGACTTCTGGGCGGTCCGAACCGATGCCGCCCGACCGCCGAATCCCCCCTCTTCCTTTTCGAGTCCTCCGCCGTGTCCGTCAAAATCCTCGTCGTCGACGACAATCCCGACATCCTCGCGAACGTTCGCGACTTCTTTGAGATGAAAGGCTGGACGGTCGAAACCGCCACCTCCGGCACGGCCGCCGCGGAGCGCATCGGACCCGAATCGCCCTACGACCTGATCGTCCTCGACGTGGGACTCCCGGGCATGGACGGATTTACGCTGTGTCGTCACCTGCGCCTTCAGGGCGTACGTGCGCCGATCGTCATGCTGACGGCGCGCGATTCAATCGACGACCGCGTCGAGGGCCTTTCAGGCGGAGCCGACGACTACGTCGTCAAACCCTTTTCGCTTCGCGAGCTCGCCGCGCGCGTCGAAGCGCACCTGCGACGCAGCTTCGGCGGGGACGCCGCACGCCTGACGGTCGGGGATCTCATCTTTGATGTCGCCGCGCAACGCGTGACGCGAGGCGGCGTGGAGATCAAACTCAACCCGACGGGCCTCAAAATTCTCAAAACCCTGATGCTCCGCTCGCCCAGCGTCGTGGAGCGCGGGGAACTCGAAGAGATCCTCTGGCAATCGAGCCCGCCCGACTCCGATTCCCTGCGTTCGAACCTCTACCTCGTACGACAAGCGGTCGACAAACCCTTCGATCGGGCGCTCATTCGCACGCACCCCGGGCTCGGGTGGTCGATTGCCGCCCGGTGAATCCTATGTTTTCGTACCTTCGCCGAAACTTCTGGAGTCGTCGCAGTCTCGGGCAGCGCGTACTCCTTTCCTTCATCTTTTTCATCGCCGTCGTGGCGGTCTGCTATGCATCCGCCGTCATCACCACGCTCGAGTACACCGAGCGGGGCCTCATGACGCGCGTCATGCACGAAGAGATCTCCCGATCGGAAGCGGCCCTTCAAGCGGGCTTCGTCCCGAGGCTGCCGAACGGGTACCGCCTCTACGGGAACCTCGAAGCCGGGCCCGGGGAGACTTTTCTCGAGCCCCTCCCCGCCTACACGATCAACGCGCCCGAAGGATTCTCCGAATTCGAAGAGTCGCCCGCCGTCTTTCTCATGAAAGAAACCCGCAGCGGAAACGTCTATGCGCTCGAACTCGATCAGCAGGCCTTCGAAGATGAAGAACAGCGGATCGAAATCTTCATCATCCTGAGCGTGATCGGCGTCGTGATCGTGGCCGCCGCGGTCGGGGGCTCGATGGCGCGGGCCGTTTTGAGGCCCGTTGAAGAACTCTCGGCCGCCGTTCGGGTGCAGTCCCAAGCCGATCGGTATGTGCCCCTTCCCGTTGCGATTCCCGACGATGAAGTTGGCGAACTCGCAAAGCTCTGCGATCGGGCCGTTCGTGACCTGCACGAAGCACTTGAGCGTGAAAAGGCCTTTACGGGCGACGTAAGCCACGAACTGCGTACGCCGCTGACGATCATCCGCACGTCGGCGGAACTCTTGGAACTCTCCGTTCAAACGGAAAAAGAGCGCGAGCTCGTCGCGCGCATTCTCGAGGCGTCCGAGTCGATGCGAAGCCTCGTCACCCTCTTTCTGGAGCTCGCCCGAAACGAGCACGGAGCAAAAGCGGCTGCTCCCGAAAACGGGATCGAAGTCCCCGTCGAGCACCGCCCCGACAACCGCGGTGCGACGCTCGGACACGTGGTCGGTTCGCTCCGCGGGCATTGGGCGTCGCGTGCCGAGGCGAAGGGCCTCGTGTTCGCCGAAGTCGGATTCGACCGACACGGAGCGGATCCAGAAACCGAACCCCGCTACCCCGCGCTCTATCTTCAGACGGTGCTCGGCAATCTACTGCGAAACGCCGTCGCCTACACCGAGTCGGGCCTCGTGATGCTCGTTGCGACCCCCTCGGGGTGCCTTGTCGTCGATACGGGACCGGGGATTGCAAAGAGCGAAGTTCCGCATATCTTCGAAGCGTACCGGCGCGCGAGCGCGGGCACCTGGGCCACGGGCGAAGGCACGGAAGGCATTGGATTGGGCTTGTCCATTGCGGCCCGACTCGCGCACCGCTGCGGGTGGGAATTGTCGCTTCGCGCTCCCGAGGAGCTTGCGAGCCTCTCGAAGGAAGCGGCGGAGCGCATTGACGCTCTGGAGAAAACGGAGAACGTCTCGGTCGGGGCGATTTTCGAATTGCGTCTCGTCGGCACCGAGCGGCGACGCCTCGACGAAATCGAAGGCGCGCACTGAGCCGCAACAAAATGCGGGCGAAGAACCGAAACCGTTCTTCGCCCGCCGAGTCTCTGCGGCCCGACGCGCCCGTTCACGCGTCGGAGCCGCAGATCCGGTACTTGGCCCTACGATCAAGGCACCTTCCAGTCGAGATTGTGGCAGGAACCGCAGAGATTCACGCTCTGCGCGTGCCCCTTGTGGCATTCCTGACAATCCGTCCCGATCAGGTGGTTGTAGTGGGGATTGGGCACCTTCGCCTTCGTGCGTTCGGCAACCTTGTCGAGCGACCCGTGACAGTTCATACACGCGGTCGACGAAACCTTCGCGCCCGGAGCCGGAGCTTTCACACCGTGGCAGCTTTCACAGGAAGCGCCGCGCGCGACGTGACGGTCGGCGAGAAACGCGGGTTCCGCAGCAAACGAGGTCGCGGCAAAGCCCGCGAGCACCATCGCAAGAACGAGCGACTTTTTCATAACGGTTCCTCCTCTTACGCACCGTGCTTCGGACCATTGGGTTCTTTCGGCTCTTTCGGAGGCTTCGGAGGTTTCGGAGGTTCGGGCGGTCTGCGAGCCGCCTCCGCCTTCGCGCGCCGTGCGGCATGTCGCGCCGCCACGCGTCCGAAGACCATGCCGCCGCCCAATTGGTTGCCGCCAATATCGTCCTGGTACCAGAGACCGCCCGCGGCGGCACCCGCCGCGTAGAGGCCCGGAATCGGCCGACGTTCGAAGTTTTCGACCTGAGCGAACTTGTTGATCTTGGGGCCGCCCATCGTGCTCGCCATGCCGCCCGCGGCGGGGATCATGTAGTAGGGTCCCGTTTCGAGCGCGTGCGGCGTTTCGTATTCGTACGGCGGATCGAGCTCTTTGGCCTTGCCCGCCTTCACGGCTTCGTTGAAGACGCGCACCGTCTCGACAAGCGCGTCCGCAGGCACACCCGCCGCCTTGGCGACTTCTTCAATCGTTTCGCCCTTGAAGACGTGGTAGCCCAAGCGCGCGAAGCGTTCGATCGTCGCAGAAAGGATGTTGTCGTTCGCGTTGGCGTCTTCGCCGATCAACATGAAGCTGCGGTTGTCGGGCGTACGCTGCGCGATCGCCTTCGCTTTCGGAACCTGCAACCAGGTTTCGGGCACGAAGCGCTTCCCGTTCGTGCCGACCTGAATGCCGTAACCCGCATGCATCAGGGGCGACGGATTCGCGTGACCCGTCGGCGTGATCGGGCCCGCGTAGAACTGATCCATGTTGACGAGGCGCGCCTGCACTTCCTGCGCCATGAGGATGTTTTCGCCCGTGATCCAGGGCGAGCCGCGCACGATGAGCTTCGCGGCCCAGGGACCGATGTACTGACCGACCATGGCTTCGTTCGCACCGAACCCGCCCGTCGTCAGAATGACGCCGCCCCGGGCGCGGTAGTCCTTCGGCCCTTCGGGCGTCAAGCAATGCACGCCTTCGACGTCCCAGTTCGGGCTCTTCAGAAGATGAACGGCCTTCGTGTTGTAGACGATCGGCACGCCCGCCTTTTCCAGGGCCGCCATGAGGCAGCGAAGGAGCTTGGAGCCCCCCGTGATGCCTTCGCCCGGGCTGATGACGCAGCGCGAGAGCTCGGGCGCGGGGAGGTTTTCCCAGAGGAAGAACGGCGTCCCGTGGTCCGCGAGCCAGTCGATGCCGTCACCGGCTTCGTCCGCATAAACGCGCACGAGTTCCGGGTCGCTCCGGTAGCCCGAGAGCTTCATCATGTCCTGGAAGAACGCTTCCTTCGAGTCTTCGGGGTGGTTCTTCTGGAAGCGACTGCCCACTGCGGCAATCCAGCCCGACGAATAGACAGTCGTGCCGTCCGGACGCCCCATCTTTTCAAGGAGCACGGTCTTCGCACCCTGTTCCGCGGCTTCGAGCGCCGCGCACATGCCCGCAAAGCCCGCACCGACCACGACGACGTCGTAGGTTTCGGCCTTCGGGGGTTTCGGGCCTTTCGGATCTTTCGGGGGCTTGGGTTCCTTGGGGGGTTTCGGGGGTTCGGGCGCCGCCTCCACCGCACCCGCGAGCACGGCTCCCGAGGCAAGCAGCGAACCTTGCAAGAAATTCCTTCTCTTTTGGTCCATGGTCATTTCCTCCTTCCGGGTCGGATTTCCGGGAAAATCGCCGAAGGGCGGACGTTTGCCGAACGGTCTGTCGCACCGCCCGCTCTTGCCGACAGTACGATTCTGCGACGCTTCCGAGCCTCCTACAACCCCGCGTTTTTCAGGGCTTGATTTTCGGTCGGATTTTCCGAGTTTACTTACGGGCACAGGGGAAACGCCATTCAAGTGCCGACCTTGGTCGAGATCGATCGCCCGGTTTTTCGCTAAAATTGCGAATCTCTATCATTTGCCGTGTGAGGAAATACAACCATGTTCCAAAACATCGCTTCGCTTTCCGACCGCATCGCGCTCTCGAACGGGACGTCGATGCCCGCCTTCGGCCTCGGCGTCTTCCAAGTTTCGAACGAGGAAGCGCCCGCCACCGTTCGCGCCGCCGTCGCCGCGGGCTACCGCCTGATCGACACCGCCGCCGTCTATCAGAATGAGACCGGCACGGGCGAAGGGATCCGCGACGCGCTCGCCGAAAACGGTCTGAAGCGCGAAGACCTTTTCGTGACGTCGAAGGTGTGGAACCACAGCCTCTCCTACGAAGGCACGATCGCCGCCTACGAACGCAGCCTCCGTCTTCTCGGACTCGACTACCTCGACCTCTTCCTCATCCACTGGCCGAGCACGGGCTCCTTCGAAGCCAACTGGAAGGCGCTCGAAGACCTCGCGCTTGCGGGCGCCGTGAAGGCGATCGGCGTTTCGAATTTCCACGGCCGTCACCTCGACGAGCTGAAGCGCTTCGCGCGCGTGATGCCGGTCGTCAACCAAATCGAACGCCACCCCGAACTCGTGCAGACGGACCTCCTCGTTCGCTGCCGCGAAGAAAAGATCGTGCCGCAGGCCTGGTCGCCCCTCATGCAGGGTGCCGTCCTCAAGCACCCCGTGGTGCTCGAAATGGCCGAACGCTACGGCCGCAGCGCCGCACAGATCGTTCTGCGTTGGGACCTCCAGACGGACGTCGCGCTCGTCGTGCGCTCGACGAAGATCGAACGTCTGCGTGAAAATGCGGCCGTCTTCGACTTCGCCCTCACGGACGAAGACGTCGAGCGCCTCAACGCCCTCCACAAGGGGACGCGTACGGGGCCCGACCCGGAAACGTTCGACATGAACATCGGCTTCTCGTACGAAGGTTGATCGTTCCGAAGCGAACGGGGCAATACCTTCGCACGAATAAAACGGGCGGACGCACGGATCACGGGATCGGGCGTCCGCCCAATATTTACAGTTATTAGCCCTGTCCTATACCCTCAGTCGCTACCTCTGTGCCCGAGGATACATAGCATGAATCATGCCTTCAGGCACCATAACCCGATCAGCTTCCGGTGGGTAGTTTGAGGTTCTTGAGGAGGGCTTTCACCACCTCTTCCCATGAGTTACCCGGGTTAGGAAGGTCTTCCTTGTCCTTGTTATCTTGGCGGGCGCACCGAATGACAAAACGCATGAGCGATATGGCAACCGTCAGAAGAACCGCCGTCAGAAGCGCGACCTTGACGCCGACCAATGCGTAAGCGGGTATTCCCGCATCCGGGTCTGGCCACGCACAGGTCAAACCAATAAGCCATACCAGAGCAACGATGGCGAAGAAGCCGAGCATTGTATAGAAGATGATCCCTCGAAATCGATGCGCTTGCTCCTCCGCCCGGATCTTCAGCAACTTTTCGTGATCCACTTGAGCCGCCGCCTCAGGGTCAAAAGGAAGCGTATCGAAATGGACCATCGTCTCTCCGTGGTTCATCGGTGCCGTCATAACAACACGTTAGCCCTAAAATAGTTCTTGATGTCTTCGTCGGACAGAGTGTGGTAGAGCGACGCTCCGCCGTCGGATGCCTTGTACCAGGGCGATCCCTTGATGTGCGTCCACTCTGAAAGCTGCTTGGCAGTGAACTTGCCGAAGTTTGCCAACGTTTCGTCAATCACCCGGCGAAACGACTCAGGCAAATCATCTACGTCAGGAGTAGGTTTTTGACGAAACCCTGCGATCTGGAAAAACTGGATGGATCGAAGCGCTTCTGGGAAGACGGGGCCGTATTGCCATGCAGAGGGGGGCTCATCGATCAGCCGAACGCCGAACTTTCCCAAAATCGTTCCGTAGCAGCAGTACATCAGTTTCTGCAGCTTAGTGATGTTAATGAAAATCCCCATCTCTTCACAACGTCGGATGATGTACGCCAACACTTGGAGGCTGTTGATGGGGGCAAATTTCGTTTCCGTCATCTTTTCCTCCTCCATACGAAAACAGAACACGTTCCGGAACACCCCCTGCAGGTTGCGTTGCACGGAGCAGCTTGGAACCTTATCGTAGCCGATTTCCGCCACGGGGCAGAGGGCCGACTCACGATTTTCAAACTTAGTCCAAATCAAGACAGAACGAATGGAAAAGCCCCGAGGCCGGAACCTCGGGGCTTTCGAATCTGGGGTGGGAGATGGGACTCGAACCCACGACAACCGGAATCACAATCCGGGACTCTACCAACTGAGCTACACCCACCGTCTGCTTCGATGCTTGCACCGAAGAGATTTTGAATTTTACAGGAATTCGGCGGTTTGTCAAGAGCGGCCGAAAAAATAATTCTGCCTTCGCTCTTCGTGAGGCGGAGAAGAAAAAGCGGCCCCGCAGCGAAGTCGGGACCCTTCCCCGAACCGACACGATGAGGCAAGAAGAGGACGGAGACGGAACATCCATCCCGGCCCGGGCGCGCTACCCTCAGGAAAACGAACACGCGCGAGCACAAAGAGACGACTGTAAACGACGTGGAACGACTGCAAAGCGCTCAAGCCGCTTTGATCCGCGCCAAAGGCGAGCCGAAAGGGCCGCCGAGCGCGGGCGGCGTTCCTCGGAGGAGTCGGACGGCCGTTTTAATATTTGCGGCACGCTCCGATGACCGAGACCAACCACCCGAAGGGCAAAGGGGCGCGCCCGGTGAAGCGAATCCGCCGACCTGCATTCGCCACTCCGGGCATCGGACCGACCACAAGGAGAAACCCATGACCGATCGAATCTGCGAATTTGCTTACGGACGAGGCACCAAGACCTTTGCCGTTCCCGACGAAGACGTGCTTGCCGAAGTGCGCACGGCCGACTTTCCCGTGATCGAGAACATTCCCGAAGCGGTGCTCGAAGCCGTGCGTCACCCGATCGGATCGCCCGCGCTCGAAGAGATCGTGAAACTGGGCGACACCGTGGCCTTCATCTGCAACGACCCGACGCGCGTGGCGAACAGCTTCGACTTCATGCCCGTGCTTGTGAACGAACTCAACCGCCTCGGCGTACCCGACGCGAACATGAAGATCGTCTTCGCCCTCGGCACGCACCGCGAAATGACCGACGACGAAATCGTCGCGCAGGTGGGTGCGGACGTTGCGGGGCGCTTGAAGACCTACAACTCGGTCTCGACCCGCTCGGAAGACTTCGACTACTTCGGCACCACCTCCCGCGGCACGCCCGTTTGGATCAACAAAGAGCTCTGCAACGTCGACCACGTCATTCTGACGGGCACGATCGTGCACCACTACTTCTCGGGCTACGGCGGCGGCCGAAAGGCGATTCTCCCCGGGTGCGCCGCAATGGAAACCGTGCGCGTCAACCACAGCTTCATGCTCGACGAACACGCGAAGCTCGGCGTCACGGACGGCAACCCCTGCTACGAAGACCAGATGGAAGGGGTGGCGCTCTTTGCAAAGGGGCGCTCGCTCTTTCTCTTCAACGCCGTTTTGAACGCCCGTCACCGCTTCGTCGGGATGTTTGCGGGCGACTACCGCGCCGCGCACCGCGAAGCGTGCAAATTCGTCGACCGCGTCTACGGCGCCGTGATTCCGAAGGCGGCCGACCTCGTGATCGCCTCCTGCGGCGGCTACCCCAAGGACATCAACGTCTATCAGATGCAAAAGACGATGGAAAACGCCTCGTGCGCCGTGCGCGACGGGGGCGTGGTGATTCTCCTCGCGGAATGCGTCGAAGGGTCGGGCTCGGCGGTCCTCGAAGAAACCTTCCGCCGCCTGAAGACCCCCGAAGCCATCAAGGCGGAACTCGAAAAGAATTTCCGCATCGGAGCGAACAAGGCTTACGCCATCACGCGTCCCATCGAAAAGGCGCACTACATCCTCGTCACGGGCCTTGATAAAACGCTCGCGCACGACATGCTCTTTACGGCTGCGGTCGACACGGTTCCCGAAGCCCTCGAAATCGCCAAGACCTATACGGGCGACCATCCTTCCGTGATTCTCATGCCCGAAGGCAGCCTCACGGTGCCGCGCATCGAGCATTGAGAAACCGAAGGAACCGTTCCCGCAAAACCCGTCAACCCGCAGCCTACGCTCACACACCCAACACCGCTTCAAGGAGGAATCCCACGTGACCCGAACCCCGCACGCCGCCCCGGGCATTCGTTTCGACATCGAGCGCGACCGCCGCATCGGACTGCCCGAAGCGGTCTTCTCGGAAGGAAAGTCCGAAGAGGCCCTCCTCGCGCTTTTCACGCGTTTTGCGAATCCCGACGAAAAGCCGATCCTCTTTACGCGCGTGGCGCTCGAGCGGTTTGCGGCGCTCCCGGAAGACCTTCGGGCGGCCTACGACTACGACCCCTTGTCGCGCACGGCGTGGGCGAAGACGTGCCCCAAGCACGCTACGGGGTGCGCGGCGGTGGTGTCGGCCGGGACGGCGGACGCGTTCGTGACGCGTGAAGCCGCCCGCACGCTCGAATACCTCGGGTACGAGGTGCGGCTTTTCGAAGACTGCGGGGTTGCAGGTCTCTGGCGCATCCAGGCGGCGATTGCGGAAATCAACGCCTGCGACGTCGTGATCGTGGCCGCAGGGCTCGATGCGGCGCTTGCGTCGGTGCTCGGCGGCCTCACCGACCGCCCTCTCTTTGCCGTTCCCACGTCGGTCGGGTACGGGATCGCGGAAGGGGGCCGCACGGCCCTTTCCTCGATGCTTGCCTCGTGTGCGCCCGGAGTCGCCGTCATGAATATCGACAACGGCTACGGCGCGGCGTGCGCGGCGGCGCGGGTTCTGCGCCTGCTGAACGCGTCCTAAACGAGAAGAACGAGAAGAACGAGAACGATTTTTCCTGAGGTACCCCATGCCAAATTCGATCATCACCGTCCGCATCCATGCGGGCTTCAACGCCGACGCGTTCCTTGCGGGCCTTCTCGCGCTCACCGGGCAGACGTCGGGTACGGCGAGCGCCTTTCTCGCGAAGCTCTTCCCCGAGGTTGATGCGGAAATCGCTTTCGGCCCGCGCAGCGTTCGGTCGATTGCGGGTTACACCGCGCGCACGGTCGCACCCGAAGGGCACGTCCACCGCCATCTCTCGGACATCGCCCGTATTCTCGATGCAAGCCGCTTGTCGTCCGAAGCCCGTGCGATCTGCAACCGCGTCTGGGAAACGCTCGGGAAAGCCGAAGCGCGCGTGCACGGAACGACGCTCGACGACGTCCACTTTCACGAAGTGGGCCGCATGGCGAACATTCTCGCCGTGGGTCTTGCGGCCGAATGCTGGGTGAATCTCGGCTCGCCTCGTCTCGTTGCAAGCCCGATTCCCTTGGGAGACGGCACCATTCAGTGCGCCCACGGCGCGATCCCCTACCCCGCTCCGGCGCTTTTTGCGATGCTTGACGGCGTTCCCGTCCGACCCTACGGGGGCGAAGGCGAACCCGTCACGCCCACGGGCCTCGCGGTCCTCTTGGGGTTCGGCGCCGAATTCGGTCCCTGGCCCGCCATGCGAATCGAAACGCGCGCCACGGTCTTTACGCTGCGCGAATTCGACGACGTCCCGAACGGCTCCCTCTGGGCGTGGGGAACGGAATTGCCGAAGGAATTCGCCTGATGGACGCCGCGGAACGCCCTGAAGTCCGGGAGTTCTCCGAGCGTCTTGAGATGCTCCCCGAACCGCTCGCCCTCAAGGCTCGCGCCCTGCGTGAGGTGTTGACCGAGCTCGCCGACGCCGCCTGCGGCTTGGCGCTGGCCTACTCGGGCGGGCTCGACAGCCGCTTTCTCGCCTTTTTCGCGTCGAGCCTGCAGATTCCCGTGCGGCTTCTTCACGTGACGGGCCCGCACGTACCCGAAATAGAATCGCGTGCGGCACTGGAATCGGCACGCGCGATGGGGTTTGAGCGTATTGAAAATTTCGACGAGGCCCGGGGGCGGCTCGATCGTACGATCGAACTCCTCGCGCTCGATCCCCTTACGAACGACGCGATTTTCACGTCGGGTACCGACCGCTGCTACGTCTGCAAGTCAACCCTCTTTCGGCTACTCAAGGACCGCGCGGCGCCTTTGCCGCTCGCGGACGGCACGAACGCGTCGGACCTCGGGGTCTACCGCCCGGGCCTTCGGGCTCTGCGCGAACTCGGCATCCGCTCGCCCCTGGCGGACGCGGACGTCGCGAAGGACGAAATCCGCGCGCTCGGTCGGGCGTTGGGCCTTGCGGATCCCGAACAGGCCGCCCGTCCCTGCCTGCTGACGCGCTACCCCTACGGCGTCCGTCCGACGCACGACGAGCTCGCGCTCCTGGCCGACGCCGAGGCCTTCCTCGAAGCGCATCCCGCGCGCGAAGGACGAGGCTTTCGGCTGCGCCGCCCCGAAGCGACGCGTACGCTTTTGCAGCTCGATTCGGGCGGGAACGCCGAGGAAGCGCGCGCGGCACTCGAAGTGCTCCTCGCGGCGCTTGCCGAGACGTTCGGGGCGCGGCTCCCCGGTCTCACGGGCGAGGTGACGGGTAAGGTGTCGGGGTGGTTCGACCGGAAGCGCGACAGCTGACGGCGTTTTTCCCCGCGAAGCACAACCCAAAATCACAAAGGCCGCCCGACGGGTTTCCCCGGGCGGCCTTTGCGTTCCTGCCGTTGCGTTTTCGCGATCAGTCGAGCCTCCGATAATGTTCCTTCACCTGAGCCTCAAGCTCGCGAATGCGGCGCGCCTTTGCGGCGTCTTCCGCGTGACCGCCCGAGGCGCTCTCCAGGCGCATGTCGGCGGTTTGGGAGACGAGCATTTCGGAGCGCCCGACGATCAAGGGATCGACCGACCCCACGTGCTCGAGGTTGCGGCCCTCGTAGTCGACGAGGCGCAAGAGCATGCGAATGGCGTTCAGGCGCCCGCGGCGCTTGTCTTCGTTGCGAATGACGGTCCAAGGCGCAAAGGGCGTGTCGGACGCAAGGAACATCGCCTGCATCGCCTTCGAGTAGTCGTCCCACTTGTCGATCGAGGCGATGTCGACGGGCGACAACTTCCAGCGCTTCAGGGGGTTCGTCTGGCGGTCGCGGAAGCGGCGCAGCTGCTCTTCGCGGCTGATGGAAAGCCAGAATTTGACGAGGATGATCCCGGAATTGACGAGGCTTCGTTCAAAGCCCGCCACTTCGGAGAGAAAGAGTTTCGTCTGCTCGGGCGTGCAAAAGCCCATCACGGGTTCCACGACGCCGCGGTTGTACCAGGAACGGTCGAAAAAGCAGATTTCCCCGGGGTTCGGGAGCTGCGCCGCGTAGCGCTGGAAGTACCACTGACGGGCTTCCGCTTCGGTGGGCTTTGAGAGCGCCACGATGCGCGCGCCGCGTGGATTGAGATTTTCGGTGAAGCGCCGGATCGTACCGCCTTTCCCCGCCGTATCGCGCCCTTCGAAGACGACAACGATGCGGCTCCCGGTCTTTTTGACCCATTCCTGAAGCTTCAAGAGTTCGACCTGAAGATTGTAGAGTTCCTTCTCGTAGAGGCTCGCGGGGTAACGGTTCTTGTAGGGGTATTCGCCTCGACCGTAGCCTTCGGAGAGTTCATAGAGGTTCGAGACCTCGTTCTTCAATTTCTTGAATTTGCGCGCGGCGTTCGTGAGAAGAGCCGTGAAGAGTCGGTCGCGCTCTTCGGGCTGGAGCTGCGCGAGAAACGCCCGGACCGCTTCGGCGCGGCTGTCGGCAGGCATCGTCGCGAGCGCCCCGCGCACGTAGTCGACCGCATCGGCGGAGGAGTCGAAGACGGGGAAGGCATCGTCGAGTTTTAGTTTTTCGGTGAGCTGCTCCGCGACCTTGCGGTCGCGCTCAAGTGCGGGATCGGTCGGGGTGAGGGATTTGTCGGCCATCATGAAATTCCTTTTACATTTCGGCGGGTTCTGTGCCGTGAAGGCTTTGAGCCCGGGTCGGTGTGATGCGACTTCAACGATTGTAGCCTCGCGCTTCACGCGAAATCGGGACGGGCAAAACCCCCTCACGGTACCGACGTGACGATCGGCATTTCGGTCCTGAAGCGCATCACGCCCGAACGAGCGGCCGAACTCCTTGAAACCGAATGCCTTTCAAGCCTTGAGGTTCGCGAACTCCTCCGATGAAACCCGCAGAAAAAGCCCGAAGGAACTCCGTAAAATGGGAATAAGTCAACCGCTTCACGGAGACGACAAATGAAACGCCCGATTCGCTCTACTCTACTCGGCCTCGCTCTTGCGAGCGCCCTCATCCTCGCCGGCTGCGGTGCAACCGTTCCCGTTCGCACGATGTCGCAAGGCTACGTGACGGAAGGAACGCCCATTGCGACCGTGCACGAAGCCGTTCTTCGCGCGGCGGAACTTCGCTACTGGCGCGTCATCTCGGACGACCCGGGCGTCGTGACGCTCGCCTACCCCTCCGGCCCCAAGGCGCAGCACTTCGAAGCGATCGTGCGCGTCAACTACGACGCGCGCAACTTCCGCGTCGAATATGTCTCGAGCCGCGGCCTCAACGAAGGACACGGTTGCACCCAGGATAAGGACGTCGTCTGCGCGCACAGGAACGTCAACAACTGGATGATCAACCTCGACAAGGACATCCGCCGCTTCCTCGTTTTGCAGCCTCGGACGGGAACCACGGCTCCCGCTCGGTCCCAAGAGCCCGCCAAGACCCCGACCAAATGATCGAGTCGCAACCGCCCGCGTGACGGCATGGCGGCCCGGCACCGTACAAAACGAAACGACACCTCAGGCCGGCGCCCGACTTCGGGCCGTCGGCCTGCATGTTTTCGTGTGTTTCGCTTTCCGGCCGCTTTCGGCCTTCTCCGATAAAGCCGAAGTCCCGACTCGGACTCGGCCTGAAAAAGACGGTTGCAACGGGTCCGACACGCTCGGACCCGGCCTTGGGTATGATGAGGCTTCGAAAACCGAACTCACCGGAAAAAACCCATGACCTCTCGCACTCTTCGCCTTTGCGGCGCGCTCGGCGCCGCGGTCATCGCACTTGCGGGCTGCTCGAACGACGAAGTCGCCGAAGTCTCGCTCGGCGTCTTCACCTTCAAGAACATCACCACGAACGCCTTCGTCGACCCCGTGGTCACGGGCGTCACGTGTCACGTCACGAGCATCGAGTCGCCGCTTCAGTTCTCGGACCCGTCGGAGAGCTCCGTCTCCTGCCGCCAGACGGGCGAAATCACGCCCGAGATGATTGTCGCCATTCCGAAGGGGAAGGACGGCGACGTGGTCTTCCGCAAGTCGAAGAGCGTCTTCTTCAAAACGATGAAGATCCGTCGCATCTACGACGAAGCGAACCAGACGCTCCTTTATGTCAGCTACTCGACGAAGGAAACGTCGGGAAGCTTCAAGCATTCCTTGTCGACTGTGCCGCTCTGGGGGACGGCCGCCTACCGCAAGCCCGCCCCGGGCGGAATGAACGGAACGGGCGGCGTCGCTTCGGAAAGCGCCGAGAACGCTCTCGACGGGCGCGACACGGCGCTCTGACGGCCCGTCCGTCCGAGACCGAGAGGATGCGGGCACTTCGGTGCCCGCTTTTTTTCGCCCTTCTCGGTTGTTCCGGGTTCTCTCGGTTGCCTCAATCGCGGAACACCGCGACGAGGAAGAGAATCGGGAAAAGCACGAGCGCGATCCCGATCAACCCGAACGGCACGGCGAATGCGGCGGGGAAAAGGAAGCACACCGCGCCGAAGATCACGAGCCCGACGCACACGGTCCAGAACATCGACAAGAGACCGAGCAGGAACGGAAGAATCCAAAAGAAAAGCGCGCCGAAAACGAGAAACGCCAAGAAGGCGAAGAGAGCTTCGAGCATGGGACCTCCGTGAGAAAAAACGAGACTTCGTATTCGTTATTCTTTCAGATTCACAGACGCACCGAGGGCCCGATCGCGGGGCGCAAGGAGCAGTCCGAGTAAAAACCCCGAGGCGAGCAGCCCGAGACCGCCAGCGAAGAGCGCCGGCGCGCCGAAATCTTCCAGGAGAAGCGGGAACGCAAAAGCGGATGCCGTCGCCCCGACGCGCGCGAGCGCGGTCACGAGCCCCACGGCCCGAGCGCGGATCGCCGTGGGGAAAAGGAGATTCGGGTACACGAAGTCAAGCGGCGCCTGCAGCCCGTAGGCAAAGGCGAAAAGCACGAACCCCGCCGAGGCCGCCGTGTCGCTCCCGCCGAAAGCAACGAGCGCCAGGCCCATAAACATCGCGACGTAGGTCGTGAGGAGAACGGTCCTCGGGCGAGAGGCGACGACGGGAAAGAGCGTCGGGATCGCCCCGACGAGGAAGAACCCGTAAAGAAGCAGCATGTGCGTCACGGGACCGTTCGTTCCCGTGAGGATTTCGATGATGCGGCCCGCATAGAACATCATCACCGTGACGGGCACGGTCTGGCAGAGCCAGAAGCCCGCACAAAAGACAAGATTGCGGCGGTAGGCGCGCTTGCCGGAACGGCTTTCGGAAGGTTCGGCCGTAAGCGCCTCCCTTTCGGACGACGTTTCACGGTCCTCAACCTTTTTCTCCCCCTTGTCGCGCTCGCGCAGCCACTCGGAGGACTCCGCAACGCGCAGGCGCATCAAAAAGAGGATCCCCGCCACCGCGGCCTGCACGGTCCAGAAAAAGAGCCACGAGCGGTCGGCAAGCAGTACGGGGAGCGCCGTAACGACGGCCGAGAGAGCGCCGACATTCCACGCGAGCATCATGACGGCCAGAGCCCGCGTGCGCCGTTCGGGCGAGACGGATTCCGTGACGATCGCCTGCGAGACGGGGTAGTCGCCCCCGACCAAAAACCCCGTCAAAAAGCGCATCGCGAGAATGACGCTCACCTCGGGAAGCGCGCGGGCGAGAAGCGTGAGCGCGAGGATCCCGGCCGCCGCCCCCGCAAAGAGCCCGCGCCGACCGAAGCGGTCCGCAATCGGTCCCGCCACGAGCGAGCCCGCGAACGATCCCGCGAGAAAGAGACTCGTCATGAGCGCGGTTTCAAGCGACGTGAGCCCGGGAACCAGCAGAATCAAAAAAGCGGCGGATGCAGTCGAAAAGCCGTCGAGAAACGGCGTGCCGGCGCCCGAGATCGTCACGAAGACGTCGGAGCGCAAACGCAATGCGGTCATGAGAAAACGAGGGTGGTGGTGCGGTCGAGCGGGCAAAGACTACAAAAAAATGCGGGGAACCGCAAGAGCGGCTCCCCGCGGACGTTTCCCCCCGGAGTCGTCGACGCGGGGGCAAACGACTTATTTCACTTCGTAGCTCTTCAAGAGCTTCACGCCCGCTTCGAGGTCTTCGGAGAAGATACGGTCCTTTTCAACAAAGGGTACCACCTTGCGGTAGGCGTCGTAGAGGGCCTGCGTCTTTTCGGAGAGCTTCACGTCGGAGCGCTTCATCTTCCGGAGGTCGATCGCCTGGGTGTTGTGGAGCATTTCCATCGCGTAGAGGTCGATCAGGTTCGAGGCGCTGCGCTCGAGACGGTTCGCCACGCGCGGAAGGTTCGAAGCGGAGTCTTCGATGTTGCCTTCAACCGGCGTGCTCGCGAGCGACACGGGGTTCGCGAGATCGACGTTTTCCGCGTAGATCGAGACCATCGAGTCTTCGGTCGCGCCGAACGAGTGACCGGCCGTGTTGTTGGGGCCGGCGAGGTAGCGCGAGAGGCCCGAGAAGCGGTCTTCGTCGAGACGTAGCGTGCGGTGGAGCGAATTGTGAGCGACGTGACCGAGGGCGATCGCGGCGCGTTCGGCGGCAATCGCGATCGGGAGCGGTTCGAAGTTCGCGCTCGGAATGATGGCGCCTTCGAGGCCTTCGCCCTTCACGAAGTACTGCGCGACCTGGCTCGATTCGAGGTCCTCCTTCGAGGCGTTGAGAATGACGCCCGGATTGTCGTCGGAGCTGTTGATCTGAACGTTGACGAGTTCGTCAAGATCGTTCAAAGCGCGCTTGGCTTCGGAGATCGTGTAGACCGTCGTGCGGAAGGAAAGGGGATCCTGGAGCGCACGGGTCGGATCCTTTTCCCAGAGGTAGGAGCCCTTCAGAGTGGCGCGCATTTCGGTCGCGGCTTCGGAGAGCCCCGCGAGAGGATGGCTCTTCACGGTCTGAGCGAGGAAGGGGGCGACGTTCCCGTTCATGCCTTCGAGCGTAAGGCCGTAGACAACGGGCGAGAGCTGAAGCACGCGGCGCATTTCGCGCATGGCGCTCATCGTCATCGCGATGCCGACGGAGTTGGTGGAAAGAATCGCAAGACCGTCCTTGCCTTCCGGAACGAGCGGGCGAATGCCCTTCATGCGGAGCGCTTCGGCGCCCGAGACGACCTTGCCGTCCACTTCGGCGCGCCATTCGCCCATCATGACGGAGCCCACGTGCGAAGCGAGCGTGATGTCCGCGTCGCCGATCGAGCCGCGGGTCGGGATCACGGGCGTGATGCCTTTATTCAAGAAGTCGCGGTAGAGCTCCGCCACGTAGGGCTGAGCGCCCGAGCGGCCCGTCAGGAGCGTGTTGAGACGCACGACCATCGCGAGACGCGCGGTTTCCTTCGGGAGGTGAGCGCCGTACCCGACGGAGTGCGAGCGCAGGATGTTGCGGTTGAAGTCGATGCTCGCCCGGCGGGCGGTTTCGGTCATTTCGCCCGAGGCTTCGAAGAGCTTGTGATCCTTGTTGAGACCGACGCCCACCGTGAGACCGTAGATTTCAACGCCCTGGCGGGCGGCGGTCATGACGAGGCGGTTCGAATCCGTTACCTGCTTCATGGCTTCGGGAGCGATAGCGACTTCTTCGCCTTCGGCAACGCGCCAGGCTTCGTCCTGGGTGAGCGTCTTCCCGGTGAGGGTCACGGTGGCGTTGGCGGAAAGGGCGGCAAGCGACATGGCAAGTCCGATAACGATGGGTTTGAGCTGCATTGTACGGTGTCCTTTGTACGGTCGAAAGTTCGAAAGCTCTTCCGGAGGAGCTCCGCCCGAAAACGGTCCGCGAGCGAAGCCTCCGAATAAAAATGAACGCGCCGAGGTCGGTCGACCGCTCGGGAGCTATCGGCCGAGGCTCGTCGGTCGGGAGTCAACCCGGCGCGCGAACCGAATCATACCCAAAAGTCCGACCGGTCGGTCTGATGTTTTCCCCTAGGGAGCTCAGCTGAAAATCGGCTTGCACTTGTTTTTTATGATTTTCTTCTTTGCATCTCCCACTCGAGTAGGTGAAAGTACCACCATACCGACCAGTCGGTTTCGTCTAGAATCACTTCCGAATTAAGAACGGACCCGAGTGCTGCTCGGACCCCACGTTGGAGAGAAACCATCATGAAGTTGCGTACCACGCTTCTTACCGCCGCGATCGGCGGTCTTTTCGCCGTCACGGCTTTTGCCGCCCCCGTTACCCAGGAAGGCACGGGCGTCGGCAAGCACGGCGATATCACGGTTGCCGTCACGTTCGACGAAGGCCGCATCACCGACATCAAAGTCGTGAAGAACCAGGAAAACCCCGTTCTCGCGAAGAAAGTCTTCACGGACCTGAAGGATCACGTCGTTCAGTCGAACTCCGCCGACCTCGACGTCATCTCGGGCGCCACCTTCTCCTCGAAGGGTTTCCTCGACGCCGTTAAGGACGCCGCCAAGAAGGCGGGCGTGACGCTCTCGAAGGCCGACAAGAAGGCCCTCAAGAAGGCCGTCGTCAACCTCCCGAAGGAATCCTCCTATGACGTGGTCGTGATCGGTGCGGGCGGCGCGGGCTTCTCGGCCGCGATCGAAGCGAAGAACGCCGGTGCGAACGTCGTCCTCCTTGAAAAGATGCCCGCCGTCGGCGGCAACTCCCTCATTTCGGGCGCCGAAATGAACGTGGCCCGCAACTGGGTCCAGCCCAAGCTCGGCATCACCGACGACTCGCCCGAACTCCACGCCGAAGACACCTACAAGGGCGGCGACAAGAAGGGCGACATGAAGGTCATCAACGTCATGACCCATCAGGCGCTCGACGCCGCGCTCTGGTGCCGCGACTACCTCGGCGTCAAGTTCGAAGACGACAACCTCTTCTTCTTCGGCGGCCACAGCCGCAAGCGCGCTCTGATTCCGGTCGGCCACACCGGCACGGAATTCATCGCGAAGTTCCAGGCCAAGGCCGACGAACTCGGCATTCCGGTCATCACCAACATGAAGGCCGAAGAGCTTGTTAAGGACAAGGACGGTCGCGTCGTCGGCGTCAAGGCCACGATGGACGGCAACACTTACACCTTCAATGCCAAGGGCGGCGTCGTGCTCGCTACGGGCGGCTTCGGTGCCAACCCCGAAATGGTGAAGAAGTACAACCCGAAGATCGACGAACGCTTCAAGACGACCGACGCTCCGGGCGCCACGGGCGAAGCTCTCTACATGGCGGAACGTGCGGGTGCCGAGCTCGTCAACATGAGCTACATCCAGACGTACCCGATCTGCGACCCGATCTCGGGCGTGATCGAACTCATCGCCGACGCGCGCTTTGACGGCGCCATCATGCTCAACCAGGAAGGCAAGCGCTTCGTCGAAGAACTCGAACGTCGCGACGTGCTCTCCGAAGCCATCCTCAAGCAGACGGGCGCTTATTGCTGGGTTCTCTGGAACGACAAGATCGGTGCGATCTCCAACACCGTCAAGGCTCACCCGACCGAATACGAAGCCTTCACGAAGCAGGGCATCATGAAGACCTGCGACGACCTGAAGTGCATCGCCGACTTCACGAAGATCCCGTTCGATCAGCTTAAGGCCACGACGGATCGCGTCACCTCGATGGCCGGCAAGGGCAACGACAAGGACTTCAACCACCGCAGCGGCCTCGTCGACATGAGCCAGGGCAAGTACTACGTCATCAAGGCGGTGCCCTCCACCCACCACACGATGGGCGGCGTTCGCATCAACGAAAAGGCGCAGGCTCTGACGAAGGACGGTCAGGTCATTCCGGGCCTCTGGGCCGCGGGTGAAGTGACGGGTGTCACGCACGGCACGAACCGCCTCGGCGGCAACGCCTACACGGACATCATCGTCTTCGGTCGCATCGCCGGCAAGGCCGCCGCCGAAGCCGCGAAGTAAAGTCCGACCGTTTGCATCACCGCAAACGCACGACCTCGAAAGAGAACCGGGAGGAAGAACGTTCGGTTTCCCCCACGTCTCCCCTCTCGGTTAATATTCGGGGGGCGGCCGAATCGGCCGCCCCTTTTTTCATTTCCGCGCCCGAGGCGTTTCGCCGACCTGCAGCCGCACGTCCGACAAGCCCCCGAACGCCCCATCCGAAGAACCCGCCATGTCGCTCAAAGCTCAGAAAACCAAAGCTGACCTTCTCAAAGCCGCCCGTGCGGTGCTCCTTTCGGGCGGGATCGCGCGCCTCAGCATGGACCGCGTGGCCGAGCAGGCGGGCGTAAGCAAGGGCGCCATCATGTACCACTTTCCCACGAAGCGCGCCCTTCAGGCCGCTTTGATCGAAGATTACGCCGAACACCTCGATCGGGAACTTCGGCGCCACGAGGCGAAGTTCGAGGGGCTCCCCGAAGAAACGCTCGTTCCTGGGTTCGTCTCCTGGTTTCGGCAGTTCAGCAGCGACAACCGCGGCTGGGCCTCGGTGGGCGTGCAGCTTCTCTCGCAACAGGCGCACGATCCGGAGTTGCTCGAACCCGTGCGCGCCTGGTACGCGCGGCTTTTCGCGCGCATCCTGCGCCTTCCGAAGCGCCGTCGCAGCCGTATGCTGCTTGTGATCATGGCGCTCGAAGGGTGCTTCTACGCGCACAAGTTCGGCGTCGACACGATTCCCGCCGAGACGAAGGAAGAGATTTACGCACTGATGACGGATTTGACGGGGACGAGCGATGTCGAGCGCAAAAGCGACGACACCGAGAAAGCCGCCTCCGAAAGCGCGGCGAGCTGATAGGGCGTGAGTCGGTCGAACCGACGGTGAAGTTCGTTCCGATCCCGACGCCCGGTCCGAAGCCCGACGAAAAAAGAGCCCGCGCGGTCCGTGCCGTGCGGGCTTTCCTTCAAGATCGGAGACAACATCATAGAGAGCGGCGATCCGTCTCTTCTTCCCGTCGCAACGCCCTCTTTCCCGAGATGTCCGGAGCGTCGCCCCCGCAGAACCGGATCGCCGGGTTCATGGTAGCAAACGCTCCCGACTGCGTGAAGATCCCTAGGTAAACCATATTGTTTCGCCGCACCGCAAAATGTGTGCGAATGTATACGATCGGGACGATTTCGATGTTTTCGGGATTCATCAACCGGACTCCGAATGCTCGGGCGGCACGTCGTCGGGACCGAAATCGGGAGCACTTTCGGGATCGCTCTCAAACTCGATCGGCGGCGCGGGCGGCAGATCCGGTTCGGGAAGCGGCGCGTTCATGTCCGCGTACGCGTCGAACAAATCCGCTTCGCGCACCTCTTCCTGCGCCTTGCGGGAGGATTTGTCGAAGACCGTCACCTCGACGGGTTCGGTCGTTTCGCGCTCCAGGTGTTCGCTCACGAGTCGGAAGACGGGTTCTGCCGTCCACTCCTCGTAGTTCCCGATCACGACGAGGTCGCGCCGCGCGCGCGTCACCGCCACGTTGATGAGATTGACGGGCGAGGCCGCCCAGCGGCGCTGGCGCTTCCCCGCTTCGCCCGGGGCGCTCCCGAGAACGAGAACGACGATGTCGGCTTCCTGCCCCTGGAAGGCGTGCACGGTGTCGGCACGAACGACAATCGAACGAAGTCGGAGGCTCCTGACGATCGATGCGGCCGCATCCGCCACGCTTCGGAAGGGCGAAAGGACGAAGACCGACGCATGACGGAACCGACGGTCGCTCTCCAACGCCCGCAACTCGCGACTCATCCATTCGAGCTCTTCCCCGACGATCTTCGGGTCGCGCTTCGCGACGAACCCCGTTTCGTGCGTAGCGGAGGCATCCCCCGCATCCGAGCCGCTTGCCCGAGCGCCAGCCGCCGAGGCCTGCGCGTGCTTAGCACCCGGCACCGTCCGCGGCACGACGTCGATCCAGCGCGAGAGCTGCGGACGACCGTCGTCCGTTCGCGGCGTCATCTGCACCATCTGGTTGGCGTACGAGACGGCGTTCGAGATTTCGAACATGGGCGAGCCGCAACGGCGGTGCGTTCGAAGGGGCAAGCCCGTCCAGACTTCGTCCTGCGTTTCGGCGTCGCGAATGGCGGCCCCCACGGTCATCGTGCGGTCGACGAGGGACTGAAGGGACGAACGCAGGGGCCCCCAGAAAGGTTCCACCGCCCGAGAACGCGCAAGCCGCTCGCGCAGGTACTCGACCAAGGGCTCCGGCATCGTCACGACCGGCATCAGCTGACGGGGGTCGCCGAGCACGACCGCGCGCTTGGAGCGCGCAAGCAGTCCCGCCGCCGCGCCGGCGGTGGCCTGACTCGCTTCGTCGACGAAGAGCCAGCCGATTTCTTCGCGTCGCACGCCGCTGAAAAGACGCTCGGCACTCGCAAGCGTCGTCGAAACGACGGGAACGGCAAGCGAAAGCAGCCGAAAGAGGTCGATCGCGCTTCCCGATCGGAATTGCGTCTGCCCGCTCTTCAACCAACGCCCCGCCATCTCGAAGTTGTTCGCAAAAGCTTCCGCCTGCGCGACGAGCAGCGCCGCATGGAGCGAGAGCGCCGCGAGGAAAAGTTCCGAGCGGTCCCGCTCGAACGCTTCGTCCACCCAGAGGCTCGTTTTGTGCTGCGAGGGGTCTTCTTCGAAGGAGCGCGTAAAAAGCGAGGGCTTCATGGACGAGCCCGCATAGCGCTCGATCCGTTTCACGACCCGCTCGCGAATCGCGAGGAACTGATCGCGCGCGCGAATCCAGTTTTCTTCCGGAGAGGTGTCGGTGAAATTCAGATAGCGCGCTTCTTCGCGAAGCTGCGCGGGAAGCGACGCATCGTGTTCGGCGGACGAAGGGGCGGCGTCAGTGCCGTTCGCAGCGCTCGGGTTGCTCGGACGCATCGGGTCGCGACCCTCCGAGGCCGCCGCTTCCGGCGCGGGCTTTGCCGTCGTAAGGACGTCGAAGGCAAAGCGCCGGCAGTTCGCCCGCCGACCGAGCGTGGCGGAAACGAGCCCCCAGACGCTCTTTTCCAGAGCGCCCGCCGCGGCCGACGTCGGATCGACCCCGGCTCGGGCGGTGCGACTGCCGCTCGGAGCGTTGCCGCCCGTCAGGAATTCGAGACCCCGCAGCATCTTCAAGGCCGTATCGCGCCAGTAGCCGAAGGGGGCGCTCTTCGTTTCACGCCCCGTGCGCGGGTCGACCTTGCGGCGCGAGAGCGAAAAGCTTCGCGGGAGCGTGTCGGTGATGTTGCGAATGGCCGCGTTGTTGTTCGAGGCGACGACGATCGTAAAGGGGGCGGTCAGATCCGAGCGCACGGGACGAATGTCGAGCGTTTCGCCGTTCGTTTCGATCGTGACGGATCGGGTGGAATCGAAAACGTCGCTCGAATGTTCGAGCCCGGAGAGCGTCTCGGCGCGCGCCACGACGATGTCGGCGACGACGTCGCGCAAGAGCCAGCTCTTCCCCGTGCCCGGAGGGCCGTTGAGGGACAGAATCGGCGGACAGGCTTTGTCCGAAACGGGCATCGAAGACGTCGAGGGCGTCGAAGAGGACGTTGAAAGGGGGGCGGCGGCGGACGCCGACAACGTAGCGGCATCCCCCTCCCCGTTGACCTTCTTTCCGAATTCGGTCCCGCGACCGAGCGGCGCGCAGACGATGTTGACGGCCGCCTGCTGCGCGGCGTAGAGGTGGTGCGACGCGTCGCTCGGCCACCGCCCGAGAGGGAAGCGCTCGGGGTTGAGGGCCGCCTTCACGGCGGCGGGTTCGCGCAGGATATCGTGGCGCTCTTCGGGACGGCTCGCCCGACCGAGGAGCGTTTCCAGGGGTTTCCCGAGCGACTCGCCCGCTTCCGCGAGGCGCAAAAGGCGACGCAAGTCCCCGAGGTAGAAGCTCCCGAGGCATTCGCCGTCTTCGGACGAGGGCTCCCAGCGGGCGTCGTGTTTCGAAACGCGCACGGCGCAGTCGAAGACTTCGCCCCACCCGATCCAGGACGCGATTCGGGTCGAGACGTATTCGACGAAGTCGGCGCTCGCACGCTTCGCGTCACCCTGCGGGTCCTCGATCGTCACGACCCCGTCGCGATCGAGCGTACGCTTGTAGCCCGGATGCGACGCGTCCGTCCCGAGCGTCTTTCGGGCGTATTCCGAGAAGTGCTCCGTGTAGAACCCGTTTCGCAGGGCGGCGTCTTCGATCGTGAAGGGAACGGCGAAGAAGTCCTTCGGGATGCGTTCGCCCCGACGACGGAGTTCCGCCGCCCCGCGCTTTTTCCGAACCGCGAGGCTCAGAGCCGACACGATGTCCGAGAGTCGGAAGCTTCCCGGAACGAGTTTTCCCCAGGGGTTGAGTTCAAAGCACGCGAGAAAGGCCGTTCCCCGAATGTTCGACGCCTCGGCAAGGACGGGCTCCAGCCCCGGATTCTCCGCGAGGACCCCGCGGCGCGCCGCACCCGGCTGATAGAGGGCGTCCTCCGCAGGTCGGCTTGAGCCGAGCGGCACTTCGAGAACGCGCAACACGTGTGAAAAGAGCGTGCGCAAAGGCACGATCCCCAGATACACCCGGAAGTACGGCACCGCTGCGCGCACTTCTTCACGCGGCAAGGCTTTCGTGTCGATCTGAACGGCGCCCTCGGGCCAGAGTTCGCTCTCCCAGAAGGCGCGCGCTTCAAGACTCCGAACGTCGCTCGCGCCGGGCCGCCACCGACAAAGGGCGGAGCGCTCCGTCGAGATTTCCGAAAATCCCGGCGGCGAAAAGAGTTCGAGGGCGGACCAAAAGCGCAGGACCTCGGCGCGGTGCTCTTCTTCCTTCGTAAGCGGCCGCGGCGCGGCTTCGGTCGGGTCCGCGGGAGGTACGCCTCCCCCAAGCCGGGGGCTCGAAGGCATGGGGTTCGCAGACGACGCGTGCGCGGGATCGGAGTCGGGCTTTTTCGCGAAGACCTTGGAGGGAGCCTCCGTGGGGTCCTCATAGGGGACCGTTTGGGACTGCGTGGGCTGCGGGGGCTGCGCTTGAGGCTTCGCTTTCGGATCCGTTCCTGGGACTGCCGCACGAGCGTGTGCGTGCACCTTCTCGGGAGCATTCTCGTGCGTCTTCTCGTGCGTCGGAGCGGGCGATCGGACGTGGGTCTTGACGGGGACTTCCGTATGTTGGGTATGTTTCGCTGCCGGAGCTTTCGCCTCGGTTGCCGACGGGGCACGCGCAGCGGACGCAGGGACTGCGGCGACAGCGGCCTCGGCTGCGGCACCCGCTTGGGGCGGGCTCTCCATCCAGGGGGCGTGCTCGTCAACGGCGGCATGTTCGGCCGGGTCGTACCGCACGCCCGAGGCAGGGCGCTTCGACGTGCGGGTCGACGTATGAGACGACGTATGGGCTGAAGTTCGGCTCGACGTATCGGACGAGGCATGAGGACGCAACGCGGAGGGCCTCGAAGCGACGAGCGGCGCGTACACAGCCCAGACCGCGTCTTCGAGCGGATCGTCGATGTCGTGAACGTCAAGGGACGCGACGAGCGGGTCGGGCGACGGGCGGGATGCGGAGGGCTTGGAGAGCTTGTTGGGCTTGGTGGTCTTCGGGCCGTCGAGGTCCGCCGCCGAAAAGAGCCCGCCCGTCTGCGGCGTGCTCGGCGGGATTTCCAAGGGACCGAACCCCTCCTCCCCTTCAACGGCAACCCAAGGAGGAACGTCCGAGGCGTTCCCGGAAGCAGGCTTGTCGGGCGTCACCGAAGCGCATCGGGGCGATTCGGACTGCGGCGCGGCGGGCTTTGCAGCGTGTTTTGCAGCGGACAAAGAGGAAGCGGAAGACTTCGCGGTCGTCGCAGAAGCCGTCGGAGCCTGCGAAGGATTCGAAGGATTCGAAGGATTCGAAGGCGTCGAGGCGGCCGGCGCCTGCGGAGCCGCGTTCTCGTCGTCAAGCCACGGGGGAATTCCCGCCGATCCGTACTTCTTTCCACCCGCCATGAATCCGCTCTGCACTCAAAATCTTGTTCGATGCGATCGGTCGAACGCCTTCCGGCATTCGACCCCAACGGACAAATTTTATCGGATAGAGAGCCCTGCGACTTTCGGGAAAAGGTCGGTTAGCCGCATGCGTCCTCAGTCGAGCCCTTCGACGGAAAACGGGAGCTCCGTCGGCCATGCGGCCTCGTAGGCCTTCAGGTCGATCTCGCGCGCGATGACGAACTTGACGTCGCCCGCAAACGGATGGGCGCGCACGGTCTCGACCGCGATGCATGCCGCAAGCTCGTTCGGAAACGCATAGGCGCCCGTACTGATGCAGGGAAACGCAACGCTCGCGAGATTCGCTTCCGTCGCAAGATCGAGCGCACGGCGGTAGCACGAGGCCAAACGCGCCTCTTCTTCCCAGTCGCCCCCGCGCCATACGGGTCCCGCCGCGTGGATCACGAAGCGCGCGGGAAGCTCGAACCCCGGCGTCATCACGCACTCGCCGTACTCGATGGGCCCAAGCGTCTCGCAGAGTGCGCGCAGTTTCGGCCCCGCCGCACGATGGATGGCGCCGCCCACGCCCCCGGCGGAAAGGAGCGTACGGTTGGCGGCGCTCACCACGGCGTCGACGTGAAGCGTCGTGATATCGGCAACAATGAGGTGCAGGTTCGGCATGATCGTTTGAAAAAGCGTGAGTTGTATGAAGGCGGCAGCTAGGATCTCCGGCGCGGGAAGCGTTCCCGGACACGGGAAGATCCGCCGCCCTCAAGCATAGCGCGCATCGGAAACACCAACCGCGCCCCGACCTCGTACGGATCGGAGCGCGGTTGCGTGCGCCTACGATCGAGCCGGCCGAGCCGTTCAAGTCGCTCGACGGCTCGGAGTGCGGTCGATTACTTCTCGAACGCAATCGAGATGTCGACCGGCATCGCCTGGTATCCCGTCGTCGATTCGACGCGCATTTCGACCGCGGGTTCCGTTTCGCCCCAGTTGAATTCCATCACGTAGGGGTTCGGCGCCGAGGTGAAGGCCCCCGTCGCGAGGTCGAACGAAGCGCCGGCCGTCGCCGAATAGACGAAGATCGAGTCCTTGTCGGCGTGGTATTCGGTGAGAGACGTCACCGGGCTGAACCAGTCGTGGCCCGCCTCTTCGCCGTAGCTCCAAATCTGCTCGACCGTCATCGCCTTTTCGTCGATCTTGTAGACCACCGCACGGCTGTACTTCATTTCGGGAAGCGCGGGCTGTTCCATGCCGCGAGCGTCGCCGTTGTCGAAGACCGAGAGGTAGACGATGCCGGGCTTGCTCTTCGCGTCGATGCGCCAGGCCGTGTGCTGGGTCCACGTCCAATCGAACCCGCCCTCGCACGTGGCGTCCGTGCAGGCGATGGGCTTGCCGTTCTTGTCGACGGGCTTCAGAACCTTGTCGGCGAATTCGCCCTTCCAGCCGCGGGGCGCCCCCATGATCCACTTCACCTTCTTGTCGCGACCGATCTTGATCGCGGCCGACTGGTGGCGCGAGGAGATGATGATCGAGTCGTCGGTCGGGTCGTAGTCGACGGAGTTGACGTGGGCCCAGTTGCGACCCGCACCCGTGCCGGCGATGTCGCCGAACTGATCCGACTCGTTGAGCGCCTTGATGTCTTCTTCGGAGAGGGTCTTCCCGGCCTTCGAAGCGTCGATGTTGAGGCACACCGCCCCCTGATCGAGCGCCTTGATGACGTCGGAGCGATACGGGTCGAGAATGTCGAAGAGACGGAATTCGTCCACGACGTAGCCGTCCGCATCCACTTCGGCGATCACGTCGCGCACCGTGCGCACGTTCTTCCCGTTGGGCAGCTTCAGGTTGGAACTCCCCACACGCAGGAAGAAGTGCCCGTTCTGAGCGGGATCGAGCGCGTGCGAGAAGTCGTTGTAGTTCATCGGAAGCGGACGATTCCAGATTTCACGCCCCATGAGGTCGTACTTCACGTAGCGCTGACCGTAGCCCCAGGTGAAGGCGCCGTCGGCCGTTTGACGAAAGCCCATCATGTCGCCGCCCCAGAAGGGATTGCCCACGTCGTAGATCGGTTCGGCAAAGAGATACCAGCGGTATTCGCCCGTCGTGTCGACGATGCCGTTTTGCGGATAGAAGCTCCACTCGAGAGCGCCGCCCATGGGGTTGTTCCAGACCATGTGCGCGGCCTTGCCCGCGAGGTCCGCGGCGTTGTTGAGGAGGTAGAGGCGGTCCTTGAACTTCGGATCGACCTTCACGGGCTTGACGCGCGGGAAAGCGGACTTCTGGAAGCGCAGCCCCTGCGCTTCGCCGTACATCGGGGACGCGTAGATGTCGTACGTGTCGTCGAAGGTTTCGGACTTGCCGTTGAAAAGACGCGTGTATTCGACGCGAACCTTATTGACGTAGTCGGGATAGAGCCCGAAAACGGGAACGCCCCCGTGCGTAAGCAGCATGCGGCGGCTCACGTTGTAGGAAATCGGGACGCCGCCCGCCTTCGGAAGCACCGTCACCTTGGCCTTTTCGATCACGTAGCCGCCGTTGCGGATGACGGCCGTCAGGGGCGCCACCTTGTAGGGATTCACGATGATTTCGCCCAAGTGCCCCTGCGTTTCGTAGGTCGTTTTCGGACCGGACGCGCCGCCCATGGCGAAAGCGGCGAGAGGCAAAGCGGCGCAGGCCGTTGCGACGGCCAGTGCGGTACGGTGCATGAGAGGCATCGAGATTCTCCTTTTCGAATGCCCGGGAGCCGCCTCAATGCGGCTCCTCGAAGACGATGAATGCGTATTTTGAGAAACGGTCGACGCGCGGGGCGGAGCGCGAAACCCGCGAAAGAATCCGCAGGCGCTCGGACGCCCCGAAGGCGTCGCCTCGTTTTCTCAACGACCTCAATGCTAGACTTTCGTACGACAATGAACCATTCCGACCTTCCCGCCTTTCGGGAACGGTCGGAGAAAGAATTTTCTTCACGAAATGAAAAACGGCATCACCGAAGAGCTCCTCGTTTTTCTCACGACCTTGGCCGAACTGCGTCACCTCGGCCAAACCGCGCAGCGGCTCGGGATCAGCGGCCCGAGCGCGAGCCGCCTTCTTGCCGAAGCACGCACGGTCTTTCGCGACGACCTCTTCGTGCAGCACGGGCACGGTCTCACGCCCACGCATCGCGCGCTCCTTTTGGCCGAACGCGCCGAGCACGTGCTCGAAGACATGCGCGCCCTGACGGTCGACGCGGTCTTTGCGCCCGCACGGCTCGATCGGGTCTTTCGCGGAGCGTGCCTCGACAACGCCTTCCCGATGCTCGTCGAACCGATGCTTTCGACCTTCCATGAAGCGGCCCCGAAGGCGGGGCTCGCTTTTCGCACGCACTGCGAAACGACGCTCGCGCATCTGAGAGCCGGGGACCTCGATTTTGCGCTTTTTCCCGCCGCGAACCTTCCCGACGAGTTCGAACACATGCCGCTCGTCAAAACCCCCTACGTGCACCTCGTGCGCCCGGGTCACCCGCTCGAAACGCTTCTTGAAAGCGGCACCGACGACTGGCGTGCGGAAGCAGCCCGCTACCGACGGATTCAGATCGTCGTTCATCCCGACACGGATTCGACGGCGGAAGGGACGCCCGGCCCCGCCGTCATTCCCGCATCGACCTCGGGCACGACCCTCTGGACGGAATCCTGGATTTCGGCCTACTTCCTGATGCTCAAAACGGATGCGGTACTCACCTTCCCGTGGCGGACCGCGCAAAACCTGGCAACGCTCCTTCCCGTCGTGGTGCTCGGGCGCGCGTCGAGCGTTCCGTCCCTTGAACCTTCCCTCATCTGGCACCGCCGAAGCAGTGCGGATCCCGCCTTCGTCTGGCTGAGGAGCCTCTTTTGGACCCATGTACGAAAGGGCGAGAAGGAGTTGAGACTCGACGAGATCCGCACGGGACGAATCGGGCCGCAGTCGTAAGGCCTCTCCGGAGGGAGTGTTCCCGGAACTCCCGGGCGCACCTCGCTGCGAGATACGGGAACGATCCGACCGGTTTTGAAGGTTTTCGAAGGGCAACGATTTCGCGCCGGATCCCCGGCCCGCCGGGGTTTGAGGCGCATCGCCCCTTCAAAATCCCCTCAAAAGCATCACGAGAAAGCGACGGGAGCAAAATACAGTGAAAAGCTCACCTGCCGCCCGTTCTCGGGACGCGGCGGGCTTCTGAGGAAAGAAAGCGTTCCCCGTCTCGGGAACGGATGAAATTTTGCGGCGGATCGGGAGAGCAAAATACAGAAACAGAGCCTCAAAACCGACACCCAAGCCCGGAAACGACGTCGCCCGCCGGGAGTATCGGGCGGGCGACGGAGATAGGCGGGTGGCAGCGCGTCGGCGTATCAGCCCTGACGGCGGAGGGCCGCGGTCTTCTTGCGGCGTTCCGTCGCTTCCGACTTCAGTTCCTGAACGAGGCGCGTGCGTTCTTCGTCGGAGAGGTCGGCGAAATTGCCGACGGCGTTTTTGCCGAGCACCATCGA
Organism: Sutterella megalosphaeroides; assembly: GCF_003609995.1. NCBI lineage: Bacteria > Pseudomonadati > Pseudomonadota > Betaproteobacteria > Burkholderiales > Sutterellaceae > Sutterella > Sutterella megalosphaeroides. The sequence goes on along the minus strand of NZ_AP018786.1, from coordinate 1,290,922 downwards.
TTCGCGCTCGAAGACGAAGCGGTAGCGCTGAGGATTCGTCGCGGGGTCGTCCGTCGCATTGAGGTTCATCCCGAGCCCCGCCGCGAAGATCACGTCGCCGTCCAAACGGATGAGCGGCAGGTCCGCGCGGTCGAACGCGGGAATGTCCGCTTCGGCGTAAAGAGCCTTCAAGGTCTTCGTCGGACGATTGACCCAGAGTTTGAGCTTTTCGCCGCCGCGACGGGAACGCACTTCGAGGAGCCCCTCTTCGAGACGCAGGCGCGAGACCCCCGGCTCCGTCCCCTTGCATTTGATCACCTTGAGGGTGCCGCCCCAGATGCCGAGGTTGATGTCGTCGCCCGTCCACACGAGCATCGCGTCGCGGTCGGGGTCGCTCCGGCTTTCGTTCACGGCGTCGCGCACGACGAGGTCGCTCCCCCAACGGCGCACTTCCTTGCGACCGAGTCGCAACGCAAATGCGTCGTCGCTGTGCGTTTCGCGAATCTGACGAAGCGCTTCCGTCAAGCGCGCCTTCGAGGGAGCCTTCAACCCCCACTGTGCGAACCACGCACGAAGGCACCAGGCCTGTCGGGCGGGAATGAGCTCAAGCAGGCGGAAGATGTTGAGCGCACGGGGGTCTTTTTCCGAGCGGCACCGTTCGAGGTCGGTTTCGGCAACGCTTCGGAGCACGTCGACCGTTTCCGCGATGAGTTCGACGCTGCGCGCCGCCGCATGGCGAAAGCCCGGGCGGAGCGATTCGAGCATCGGAATCACTTCGTGGCGGACGCGATTGCGCGAGAAGCGCAAATCGTCGTTCGACTCGTCTTCGACCCACTTGAGGCGCTGCGAACGCGCGTAGCGTTCGATGTCGGCGCGAAGCACCGAGCTCCAGGGACGAAGGAGAGTCACGGGAACGTTCGCGTTGCCGTTCTCGCCAGGTTGCAGCGGGAAAGAGCCCGGCCGCCCCAGGTCGCGCGTCTTCGGGAAGGCGGCGAGCCCCTCGGGACCCGCACCGCGCATCCACTGCAAAAGGAACGTTTCGATACGGTCGTCTTCGTGGTGTGCCGTGAGAATGATGTCGTGCCCCGAAGAGCGCGCAAAGCGCACAAGCGCACGATAGCGCGCGTCGCGGGCGGCGGATTCGAGGCCGTCCCCTTTGGCATTCACGCGCACGCGAAGCGCTTCGAAGCGAAGGCCCCGCTTTTCGCATTCGGCGCGGCAGTGCGCCTCCCAGGCGTCCGCATTGGGCGATAGGCCGTGATTGACGTAGACCCCCGTCACCATGGAAACGAGCGCCTGATCGCGCTGCCTGTACAGGCGCGCGACGATGTCGAGAAGCGCCATCGAGTCGCGCCCGCCCGAGAGCGCCACGATGACGCGCACGGGATTGAGCGGTACCAACACGAACTCTTCCGTGTTGCGCCCGACGAGTTCGTCGGCGGCTTCCTCGAGCGCACCGCGCACGAGTCCGAGAAGGCGTGCGGCGAGAGGCGTTTGCTTTGCCTTCGGGTTGCGACGCGCTTCGAATTCGCGCACGCGGCGCTTGAATTCCTTTTCTTCCTGCGCGAGTCGAATGGCCTTGTCGACGAGTTCGATGTCGGGAAGTTTTGCGGGCTCCGTCACGGGCAACGTGGGATCGGGCTTTTGCAGAGAAAAACCGAAGGGCGGAATATGCTCGAAATCGATGTCGTCGATGTTGCCGATCGTCGAATCGGGCGCCTTGGCGGCTTCGGCAATGAGAGCGCGCAGGTCGTCGGCAACCGGGGAGCGCTGCATGCCGAAGGGGGACGGCCGATGGACGGGCGCCTCCTCGTCGGCGGCAGCAGCCACCGCGTCGGGCGAAGGCACGAGCCCGGGCACCTCGACTTCGCGGGAGGTGTCGGTCGCATCGGTCTTCAAAACTTTGCTCGCTTCGGCGGCTTCGGGAGCCGCGGAGAGTTCGGCGGTGTCGGTTCCCGGAGCGGTTTCCTCAACGGGCTCAACGGGTTCGACGGACGCGGCCGGTTCGGTCGCTTCAGCGGTCTTCTGCTCGGCAAAGGCCGGAACGAAAGGCGGCACGAACGGGACGTCGGGATCGGTCGGGATTTCGCCGCGCGCTTCGAGCGCCTGCCACTCGGCCGTGATGCGCTCCATCTCGGCAAGTTGCGCGGCAAGTTCCGCCGCGCGACGTTCTTCTTCGGTGAGGGGCGCGGTTGCTTCAGCCGTCGCTTCGGCCGTCGTCGGCTTTTCGGTCACGGACTCAACGGGCGTAGTGGGCGCAGCGGGCATACGAGCAGCGTCGGCTTTTTTCGTCGCCACCGCTTTCTTCGACTTCTTTTCGGGCGACGAAGGCGTCCCGGTCGACTTCTCCGTGCTGCGGATTCGCCGGGGAGTCTTTCGGGCGGGTTCGGACGTCTTGTCGACGTCGGGCTTCCAGAGGGGTTTCTTCGTGGTCACGCTCGAAATCCTTCGCGCAATAAGAATGGGTTCAACGTACGTCCGTCGTTCGGGCACCCGACGGGAATGACGAATTATCGCATTTTCACGGCGGAGCGGCGGGCGCGGCTCGGAACGGGAAGCCGAACGGGAAAGACGCCCGACAGCGTCGTCGGGATTCCTCCGCATCGATCCTCAGAGGCCGGTGACGGATGCGTATGCCGAATCGCTATCGGAAATCGTAACAATCTCAACCGTATTTAACCCAATAGCTCAAAGACTGTTCCACAGGTAGCATGAATTTATACGGTTGGGGTAAAGAGTGACGCTTGTAAGGAGCGATCACACCGCGAAACATCGCACCCGCCGTGACCACACCACCTTTGCAGCTCTTTCTCTTGTGACCAATTTGGAGAACCCGATGAACCGCCGCCATTTCTTCCCGCTCACTCTTGTTGCCGTCCTGGCGATCAGTGCCGCAGCGACCAATGCCGCCGAGCACGTGCTCGACGGGCGCACGCTCACGGTTGACGAGCTCTGGGCAATTTCCGCTCCGGGCGAAACCGTCAAAATTTCCGACGAAGGCACGAAGCGCCTGCGTGCGGGCTACAAGGCGCCGATCATCGCGGCCGAAGACGGGCGCGACATTTACGGTCTGACCGTCAATTACGGCGCTCTCAAGGAAAAGCGCGTCACGGACGGCGAAAAGGGAAAAGCGGGCGTTGAGGACGAACCCAACCGTAGCGCTTCGATCGCCTTCAACGAACGGCAAATGCGCATTCAGGCGGCGGGCTTTGAACCTTTCCTTCCCAAGCGCACCGCCAAGATGGCCATGGTGATCCGCCTCAACCAGATGGCGGCGGGCTACACCGCGATGAGCGAAGATGCCGCGCGCGCCTATGCCGAGTACGTCAACAACGATGTGACGCCTCTCATTCCCTCGAAGGGTTCCGAAGGCGCGAACGACCTGAGCTTTGCCACCCATATCGGACTTGCGCTCATGGGCGAATGGGACGTCATGTGGAAGGGCGAACGCCGCAAGGCTTCGGACGTCCGCAAAGAGCTCGGCCTGAAGCCCTTCCATCCGTTCGGGCTTGACGGCATTTCGATCCTCTCAAATTCGAACGTCAGCGAAGCGCAGGCCGTCACGGCCGTGAAGAAGGTCGAGCAACTGCTCAATTTCAATGCGAAACTCGTCGCGACAAGCCTTGAAGCCCTGAACGGCAACGTCACCCCCTTCCTCTGGCATACGGTCGAAACGAAAGGCTGGCCGATGCAGCACGAAGCGTCCGAAGCCATTCTCGGGAACCTCAAGGGGTCGTACCTCTGGGAAAAGGACGAAAAGCGCTACCTTCAAGACCCGCTCTCCTTCCGAAGCGCGGGCTACATCCTTGCCGCCGCCATGGAAGAAGTCGATCAGGCGAAGGCGTTGCTCACGACCGCGATCAACCATACGACCGACAATCCGATCGTCAATACGGAAGTCAAGGCCGACCGCTGGTATTCGAAGCTTCCCGCCGTCGTAATGAACGAAGCCGGTTCGCCCACCGCGCACGTCAACTCCTGCGCCAACTTCGACAACACGCAGCTTGCGCTTCAGTTGGAAAGCGTCGGTCGCGCGCTCGCCCAGGTGATGCACGCTTCCGCCTGGCGTACGACCCAGTTGGTTGACAGCCACCGCACGCAGCTCCCGACCTACCTCGTTGCTCCTGAAAACAAGGGCGGCGACGGGTTTGCGAACATCGCGCAGTCGATGTCGGGTATCTATGCGGAAGGCATGGCACTCACGAACAGCGTCATGGGTTACGGCGTGCCGACCTCGATCGGGATCGAAGAAACCTTCTCCAACGTGAACGTCGTCGCAGACCGCCTCGATCGCCTCTCCGAATGCACGGCCGGTGTCTTCGCCTACGAAATTCTCCACACGACCCAGGCCATGGACATCCGCACCCGTACGGAAAAGCGCACTCTGGGCGAAGGCACGTCGAAGCTCCTCGCCTCCTACCGCACGGTAGTACCGTACGTCGATCATGACCGCATCTTCACGACGGATCTTCAGCGTTCGCTCGAATGGGTCCTCGATCAAAAATAATAAGTCGCTCGACACAAATCTCTCCTAACCGAAAAACCCCGGTCGCGTTCGTCGCTGACGGGGTTTTTTGGGTTTTACGGTCGGGCGCCCCGAGAACAAAACACAGGACGAAACGAGCGGATTGAACGGTCTGAACGGGTTTCCTCTCAAGCCGTTTCGCCGAATTCCCGATAGCATGGAACGATTGAGGAGCGCCGGATCCCTTCGGCCAACATCCACCATGCAAAGGAGCCATCAGACCCATGTGCACCACCGTCATTGTCGGGAAGAACGTATCCAAGACCGGCCGCGTCATCGTCGGTCACAACGAAGACGCGGGCGGCCGCACGCTGCACCAACAGTTCTACTGCCCGGCCGGGCACCACGCTCCGGGCGAAACGGTGACGGCCGAACCCGGTCGAGCCGCCGTCCCGCAGGCAAGCGAAACGCTCGCCACCTACTGGTCGAACATGCTCGAGCCGGGGAAGGGCTCGTCTTTCGACCAGGGCTTCGCCAACGAAGCAGGCCTTGTCATCTGCTCGAACGGCGGCGGCACGAGCTTTGACGGCGACCTCGAAGACGAGTCGAGCCTCGCTCTCAAGAACGGAGGCGTCGGCTTTCTCGTTCGCCGTCTCATGGCCGAGCGCGCCCGCACTCCGCGCGAAGCCGTCATGATCTGCAAGGCGCTCGTCGAGGAATACGGCTACTGGAGCCCGGCGCGCAACTACACGGTCGCGAACAAGGATGAGGCCTGGTGCATCAACATCGTCAAGGGTCACCACTTCGTCGCGAAGCGCGTCCCCGACGACAAGGTGATGCTCATCTCGAACATGCTCGCCATCCGTCACGTCGACCTGAACGACAAAGAAAACGTGATCGCAAGCGACGATCTGATCGAGTATGCCATCAAAATGGGGCGCTACACGCCGAAGACCCCGGGCGACTACGGCGACTTCGACTTTGCGGCCGCCTACCAGAGCGACGAAAACCGTCACGCGCCGACGAAGTCGCACCGCATGCGTCTCGGCTGGCTCGACATTGCAGGGGTCTGGTGCGCGGACGAACTCCATTACCCCGAACTCCTCTCCCCCAAGGAGCCCATGGGCGTGCAGGACGTCATGCGCGTCCTTCGCATCACGAATCCCGAAACCTACGCCACGCGCGGCGACGGGCGCGCGGACGCCTTCCACGTAAGCGCCGTTGACATTTCCCGCTCGCACACCCGCGAGAGCTGGATCGCGAACATCGCCGAAGAGCCGCTCGAAACCGTCATGTGGCGATGCTCGAGCTATCAGGACACGGGCGTCTACGTTCCTTGGTTCCCCATGGCGGGCGCGATCCCCGAGGGCTACCGGTGGATGGACCTCGAAACCGCCCGCAAGGAACACTTCGCGGTACGCCCCGAAAGCATTTCGCTCGACTTCTCGCGCAGCTACTGGACCTACGCCGTTCTGGGCGAACTCGTGAACTTCAACCGCGGGCTCTTTGCGGGCGTGCACGCCGAGCGCGACGCGCTCGAAGCGTACTTCCGCGAAGAGCTCGGGAAGTTGCGCGCCGAACTCCCCGGGATGGATGCGGAAACGAAGCGCGCCGCGCTCGGGCGCTTCACGTGCGAAATGTGCGCCGAAGCGGACCGCCGCTACCGCACGATCCTCGCCGACATCAATCGCTTTGAGGCGCATGCGAGCCGAAGCGAACTGAGCGTCTCGGACGAAGAAGCCACGGTGAAACTCACCCTGAAGGTCCCCGCGGGCATGGCGATGCGCGTTCCCGACGCGAAGTCGATCCTCTGGAGCGTGGGCTTCTCCACTTCGAAACCGGGCGTCAACGATCCCGCTGCGCCCCTCGCGATGCACCGCGTTGAAACGCCCTCGGGCGCGGAATGGGTCTTCACCTTCCGCGCGCACGACGCGGCGAAGTTCGGCATTGCGGGCGTCACGGCCGACACGTACCTGCGCGGCGTCATCGACCATCAGCGCTTCGTCGCGATGATTCCCGTGACGTTTGTTGCATAAGAACGTCCGTCATTGAAAGGCCGAGGGCCGCCGACATACCGTCGGGCGGCCCTTTTCCTTTTGGAAAAGCCCGAGCGCCGAAGCGTGCCCGGGCTTCTCTCGAGCGCGTTGAGCGCAGCTCAACTGATCATGTAGAGCACGATGAGCGTACCGATGTTGGCGATCGCGGTGCGCTTCACGACGTCAAGGGGCGACACGTTCGCGATGCCGGCGATCACGATCATGCCCGCGGCGATCGGCGAGGTGACGCGACCCAAGGTGGCGGAGACGATGGCGAGGTAGCCGAGGTCGGGAATGGTGAGACCGAATTCGGGCGCGTGCACCGTCACGGCTTCGTTGAAGGCAAACGCGGCCGCGTCGCCCGAGCCCGTCATGATCCCGAGTACGAGCGGGCCCACGGCGGCGCCGATTTTGGCGATTTCGGACGAGCCTTTGAGGTATTCGACGAAAAGGTCGATCACGCCGCAGGTGCGAAGACCCGCCGCGAAGACGCCCGCCGCGATGATGAGACCGAGAATGTTGCCGTAGCCGCGCCCCATGCCGTCGAAGAACTTCTTCATGACGTCCGCGGGGTCGGAACGGGTGACGGCGAGCGTGTAGAGCATGCCGATCAGCATGGCGGTCGCAACGCTCATCTTGAGTTCGGGCCAGGTGAGCGACACGACGAAGAGGATCACCACCGGAAGGAGCGGAGCGAGCGCCCAGAGAACCTTCGGATTTTCTGGAAGTTCGGAGGCTTCCGCCTGCTTCACGAGTGCGCCTTCGTTGTTTTCGTGAAAGCCCTCTTTCTTGAAGTCGCCGTAGAGAAAGCACACGAGCACCATCAGTGCGATGCATACGACCGAGATGATCGCGGTGCGCGGTGCCGTGTACGTGATGAAGTCCATGACGGGAACATCCGCAAGTTTCGCGACGAACCCGTTGTGGGACGACCCCGGCGAAACGAAGCTCGGAAGGGTCGAGGCCACTACGGTTGCCGCCGCCACGGCCGGACGAAAGCCCGCGCGGATCATAAGAGCCACCATGGTGGGACCGATCGCGGCACAAAGACCCGCGAGCGAGCTGATCGCAATCGAGCAAACGCCCGTCACGACCATGGTGCAGGGAAGAAGCAGAATGCCCAACTTGTTGAGCGGCTTCGTCAGGAGGCTCACGAGGTGCAGGTCGCACTTCGTCAGCGTCATGACCGCCGCAAAACCCATCGAGGAGCAGATCACGATGATGAGCGAGCCGTTCGTCATCGACTTGTCAAACTGCTGGAAGGCGGCGTAGGGATCGAGCGAAAGGAGCGTCATCAAAAGGCCGGAGGTGAGCAGCACCAACCGGGTCTCGTAACGCTTGATGAGCGCCCACACCGTCCCGATCACGACGATGAGTGCGCCCCACATGGCGAAAGTCATGGGTTTCTCCTGAATTGGGGGTTTTGCGGGGAGCATCGACGCATACGTTCGCGGGCTCGGAAGCCCGATCACGAAGCGCGCGATTTATCGATTCTAGGCCGAGCCTAAGACGAAAACCCCATGGAGAAACCCTAGGAGCAAGATGCAGCCGGCGAAACCTCCGGTGTCGCCGCAACAGAAAAAAGAACGCCCCCGAGAGCGTCGAGGGCGAGGATTGCGGCAACGCAGCCGTCGAGTCCGTTTCGATCGAAAATCGACCGACGACCGACCGGAGAGCGACCTACGCTCAATCGTGCGTCGAAAGGCCGAACTTCGTGTCGAGCGTGCGGGCGATCGAGCGGTAGGCAAGCCCCACGGCCGAAAGGGCGACCTCGAGTTCGAGCTCGGTCGGCTTGCGACCGATCGGAAGGCGCGACTGCGATTCAACGATCGTTCGCACGAGTTGACGGAGTTCGCCGAAGACGTGATAGAAGGCGTAGCGGCCGCCCCGTTCGTTCGCAACGGGCATCCGGGCCATGCCCGACATCATCTTCAAAAGGAGCGGCACACAGAAGAGGTTCACAAGTTCGCTCTCGCGCGCGAAGTCCTCCTGCACAACCGAGAGTGCCTCCTGGAAGCACTGCGCTTCGTCCCGGGAGAGCCAGCCGTTCTGGTACCGATCGAGCAGATAGTCGAGGTACATCGCGCAGACGGCGCCCGCGCTCATCGCGTCGACCACGTCGTCGAAGGCCGCGCTCGTCACGGCACCCGTTTCGTCGACGGGCACGCGCATTTCGTAGGAGTCGAGGAGAATGGCTTCGACGAGCGGACGAATATCCTCGACGCGTTCTTCGAAATCGTTGGCAATGATGCTGGCGTAAGTGGACATGATCTGTGAGATGGGATTGACCGCTTCGCGGGTGTCTCGGGATCGCAACGCCCGTCTCGGCGAGGGGCGCGCGGTGCGGCGAAAAACGCACGCGTCGGCCGCGAATTGTAGAGGACCGGGCCGGAGCGCGCAAATACGGGCGAAATCGAACGCGGCACTCGGGCAAAGCGAGTGGCCGGCCGTCCCGCTTTCGCGGCGCCCTCCGCTCCTCGCTCGAACCGAAAAAAGTCCCCGCCTTCCGAAAAAGACGGGGACGTGTCGCTCGGGCGCCTTCAGGGCACCCGAAGCGCCTGAGGCGCCTCAAGCACCTCAACGGAGAATCAGAGCGCGGCCTTCACTTCGTCGCGGATGCCCACGAGGGCGAGCGCGATGAGGGTGGCGAGCTGCGGACCCTTTTCCATGTCGGTCGAGTCGAAGAATTCCTTCAGGCTGTGTTCGAGATTCGTGACGCCGCCCGTACCGATGCAGACGGCCGGGATGTTGATCGACATCGGCATGTTGGCGTCGGTCGAGGAGGGACGGCACTGCTTGACTTCGATACCCATCGTCGCCATGGCGGCAAGAGCCGCCTGGACGGCCGGGCAGTTGTCGGGACGAAGCCCCGCGGGGCGGTTGCCGATCTGAGTCTTCACGAGCTTCAACTGATGGGCGGCGTCCGCCTTGGGCCAGTGGGCGTTTTCGAGTTCGACCGCCTTTTCGAAGGCGGCGAGCACCGTTTCTTCCAGCTTCGCGAGTTCCTGAACGTCAACGCTACGCAGGTCGACGTCGACCGAGCACTTCGCGGCGATCGTGTTCACCGTGGTGCCGCCCTTGATCGTACCGATCGTGTACGTGGTCTTGGGGGTTTCGGGAAGATCGAGGTCCGCAATGAGCGCACCGGCGCGGCACATCGCGTGAATGGCCGACGGGACGTGACCGTAGTCGAGGTAGGAGTGACCGCCCTCGCCCTCGATCGAGAGACGCCAGCGATGTGCGCCCGTCGCGCCGTTCTGCAGCGTATTGACGTCCGCCATGTCGAGCGCCATAAAACCGTCGATCTTGCGCGAACCGTCGAAGAGAGCCTTCGCGCCGCGGATGTCGCCGTTCCCTTCTTCGCCGACCGTGCCGACGAAGAGGATGTCGCCTTCGGTGCGGATGCCCGCCCCTTCGAGGGCGCGCAGGACCTGGAGCATCGAGCGGATGCCCGAGGCGTTGTCACCGATCCCCGGGCCGTAGTAGAGGTTCCCTTCGCGGCGGACCTTGAGGTCGGTACCCGCGGGGAAGACCGTGTCGAGGTGAGCGGCGATCGCGAGCGTCGGGCCCGAGCCCGTCCCCGGACGACGACCGACGACGTTCCCCGAGGGATCCATCACGACGTCCGTGAGGCCGTAAGAACGCATGAGTTCCATCACCGCTTCGCCGCGCACCTTTTCGGCAAAGGTGGGCGACTCGATTTCGGCAATCTTCACCTGCTCGGCCATGGCTTCGGCGACCTGCTCCTTGCAGATCGTCATCGCACGGGCAACGTCGTCGCGGGCCGCAAGGCCGCGCACGCGCTCAAGCATCGCTTCTTCAATCTCGGGGACGCGATCCGTCATGATCAATTTGCTCCTCAATGTAAGTTTGCGAAGGGCAAAGGGAGTAGCTGCTCGCGACCGAGCCCTTCGACGCCAAAAAGACGACCGACGGTACGCAAGGCCCGCCGGCAAGTGAAAAGATCATACCTTGTCCTAGTTCCATCGTCCTAAGGAATTTCCACGAGAGTCGCCTGCGGCACTTTCCAAGCGACGCTTTGCCCGAATTTCCAAGCGTTCGGACGGGTTTTCGGTCGAGTTTCGAGGCCCGTTTTTCAGCGCGCTTTAAGGCGGCTTCGGCATAGTCCGCGGGAAACCACAGCGCGCTCGCGAAACGGCGCCGCGTGCTTTCGAGTCGCCTCGGCCTCGTCGTGCTTGTTCCGGCACCCGAGGCCTCCCGAAGCCCCTCGAAGCACCCCGACCGAAGGTCGATTCTTTTGCGAGCGCCGACCCAAGGAGAACCACCGCATGCGAAAAACCGTCCTTGCGGCCGCCCTCGCGGCCGTTGCGACCGTTGCGTCCTTCGCTCTTCCGGCCTCTGCGGCCGAGATGAAGCCCGGCACCTACGAAATCGTCACCCGAGGCAACAACGGCCCTCTGACCGTCACGACCACGCTCGGCAAGCATTCGATCGAGAACGTGGTCGTGGGCGACAACTACGAAACGGACTACATCGCGCTGCAGCCGATGAAGGACGTGGCGGCGAAGATCGTCGCCGATCAGACGCTCTCGGTCGACACGGTCTCAGGGGCCACCCGCTCGACCACGGCCCTCTTGCGCGCGGTCGGGGAGGCGGTGGAGAAGGCCGGGGGCGATACGGCCGACTTCACGAAGGATACGACCCCGATCGACCCGAACACGCTCCCCCTTTCGACCGTTGAAACGGACGTGGTCGTCGTGGGCGCGGGCGGAACCGGGATGGCCGCGGCCGCTCGTGCGGCCGAGCTCGGCGCCAAGGTGGTGGTACTCGAAAAGATGGGCTTGATCGGCGGCTCCTCCGCGCTTTCGGGCGGCGCCATCGCGGCGGCCGGCTCAAAGGCTCAGGCCCGTGCGGGCATCGAAGACAGTCCGGAAGCCTTTGCGCAACTGTGGCTTGACGACCAGAAGTCGTCCGTCCCCGGGGGCGAAGACGGCTACCCCGAAGTCGAGCGCGTCAAGGCGCTCGCCGCCGAGTCCGCCGCCACCGTCGACTGGCTCGAAGAAACGGTGGGTCTCCGATTCGCGAAGCCCCGTCCCTTCGGGTTCGGGGGCCCCGAGCGCGCTCACGCGCCTGCGGCTTCGCCCGTTCCCGCGAGCGGTCGCGGATCGACGGCGGGCGGGGGTGCCTACGTCATTTCCGCCCTCAAAAAGTACACGGACGCCCGAGGTGTTCCGGTGCGTACCAACACCGCCGCCTACGAGCTCGTGACGAACGCGGCCGGCGACGTGACGGGCGTGCGCGCCCACGACGGGAAGAACCGCTATGAATTCAAAGCGAAAGCCGTTGTTCTCGCGACGGGGGGCTTTGCGCGCAATGTCGAGATGCTTGTCGAACGGGCGCCGCAGTGGGTGACCTTCACGGATTGGACCGCAAGCGCCAAGGGTTCGACCGGGGACGGCCTTCGGATGGCTCTCGATGCGGGCGCCGCGGAAGCCAAGGACAGCTGGATGATCGGGCTTTACCTTGTTCCCAAGTACCCGATCCTTGCTTCCACCTACACGTCGAAGGACAAATACAAGGACCGCGTCTTCGTGAACGAGCGCGGCGAGCGCTTCGTCGACGAGAGCCGCCCCTACGTGACGGATCCCGCCGCGATGCAGGGCCAGGTCTGGGCGATCGTCGACGGGAGCGATCCGAAAAAGACCGAAATTCTCAAGCGCTACCTTACCTACGACGTGGTCGTGCACGGGGAAACCTGGAGCGAACTCGGTCGTCGCATGGCGCTTACCAACCCGTCCGCCCTTCAAAAGACCATGGACACCTACAACGCCGATTGCGAAAAGGGACGCGACTCGGTCTTCGGGAAGGACCCTGCCTACATGAAGCCCTTCACGACCGGTCCCTTCTTCGCGGTGCGCGTCCTTCCCGGTACGGGCGGCACGATCGGGGGCGTCGTCACGAACGAGCGCTTCCAGGTGCTACGCCCCGACGGCTCCGTCATCAAGGGTCTTTACGCCGGCGGCGAAATGGCGAACCGTCCGTTCTACAACCGCGTCTATACGTCGGGAACGGGCTTGGCCGTCGCCTACACGTCGGGCCGCATCGCGGGCGAAAACGCCGCGCGCGAGCAATGAGCTTGAGAGGCCTTTGAAACGCAAACGGGATGCTCGCGGTCGGGCATCCCGTTTTTTGTTGCATCGCCGCAAGGAGCCGGGTTCGCGGCCGCCGAAAGCAACGAAAACTGCGCACAGCAAAAGGGCCGCGTCTTACGGGACACGGCCCTTTCGTGCACGAAGCGCGATGAGATCACATTGTGCGGCGACCCGCTTTCACCGGGCTTTAGGTATCCTCAGGTACCTCGCTTGGACCTCCTATCGGAAGGCTTCATGCGGAAACTTTCCTTAGTTCCGATAGTAGCTCGTTTTTCTTTGTTTGTACAGCTTCTTCTTTTCGATCTCCGGAACTTTGCGCTGCGCGGCTGTCACTTCCTCGGTCGTCACGGAAGCAGCATGTCGGTACCGACCTCGCACACGCCCCCGATGCACCAGCCCATGCCCTTCAGCACGATGGCAAGCACGACCAGGAAGAGGATGAAGAGAAGCGCACGTCCGCGTTCACCGGGTTGATGTTCATGGCGGCTTGTCATAGTACCTCCCTTCCTTGGAACCGTCCGCTTCTTCCCTCACGGAAGAAGATCCCGATTCCCAAGGCTTCCTAAGGCTTTTTCCTTACCCTCATTCTCCCCGTTTTGCAAAGCGCGCGCAAATTTTTGTATCCGTCCTTGTCTTCGTATCAACTACCGAGCGGTCCACTTTACAGTCGATGATTTTTTCGACGAGCTTGAAGCGGCACCCGACCGTCCCGAAACGCCCGAAGCGCCTGAAAAACAGCCCGCAGAGCGGCTCTCGGTCGGTTTTTTGCTATGCTCGTGCCCGAACGAATTCCCGACGGGGCGCGCGTCGTCCCGTCCGCCGAATCTTTACATTTTTTTTTGCGGATGCCCTCGCCGCCATGAAAAAAGCTTTCCTGCAACTTCACCTCTCGATTCTGCTCGCCGGCTGGACCGGCATCTTCGGAAAACTCATCGAACTCACGCCCGGCCTTATCGTTTTTTGGCGCATCGTCATTGCAGGCGGCCTCCTCTGGCTCTGGGCCTGGTTCACGGGCCGCATCGAACGCGTCACGCCGCGCGATCGGATCGGGATCATGCTCGTGGGGGCGCTCCTCATGCTGCAGTGGACGCTTTTCTACGCCTCGATCAAAGCCTCGAGCGTCTCGATCGGCGTCGTCGCCTTTTCGTCGATCGGCTTTTTCACGGCGCTCCTTGAGCCCCTCATGACGGGCTCGCGCGTGAAGCCGAAGGAAATCCTTTTCTCGTGCCTCACGGTGCTCGGGATCTACCTGATTTTCCACTTCGACACCCGCTACCGGCTCGGGATCGCCTTCGGGCTGGCGAGCGCGGCGGCGGCCGCGGCGTTGGCCGTCTACTTCCGAAAGTACCGCGCGAAGTATTCGTCCGTCACGGTGATGAGCTGGCAGCTCACCGGGGGCTTCGTGTCGGCACTCGCCCTTTTGCCCGCGTACCTCACCCTGATGCCGCCCCAAAATGTGCTCCCGCAGCCGATCGACTGGCTCTGGCTCGTGATCTTCGCCACCTTCTGCACGCTCGGGATGTACATCCTGCAGATCCAGTCGCTTGAAAAGATTTCGGCCTTCACGGTAAATCTCTCCTACAACCTCGAACCCGTCTATTCGATCATCCTCGCGATGATTCTCTTCGGGGAAGCGCACGAACTCGGACTTGAGTTCTACGGGGGGCTTGCGCTTATCTGCCTCTCGGTGGCGCTCCAAACGGGGAGCGTCCTCTCGACGCAGCGGCGCTTGAAGCGCATCGCCGAGCGCAAAGCGCGCGAAGCGCAATACCGGGCGGATCCCCCAAACGACCGATGACGACGTGTCGGTTCGCGTGATAATCTTTGCGCCCGAACACTTGAAATCCACCCCGAAAGCACCAAAACAGCAACGCTGAAACATAGGAGAATCCTTCATGCGCAACACCATTGCCGGCCTTCTTCTCGCTCTCGGCCTCGGCGCAGGTACGGTTCTTGCGGCCGACGCTCCGAACTCTCCTGCGGCGCCCGCTGCCGCAGCCGTTCCTGCTGACATCAAGGTGGGCGACGTCACGTTCACGGGTAGCATCCCCCTGGCCGGCAAAACGCTCCTTCTGCAGGGTGCGGGGCTTCGCCAGATCGTTTTCTTCAAGGTCTATGGTGCGGCGCTCTACGTTGAAAAGCACGCCGCCTCGACCGCGGATGTTTTCGCCGCCGATGCGCCGCGCGCCGTTCGTCTCGGGCTGCTGCGTCACGTGAAGGGCGCCGACTTCATTGAAGCGCTCGAGTCGGGGCTTGATGCCAACCTGACGCCCGAGGGCAAAAAGGCGATCACGAACGAACTCAATCAGTTGAAGGACCTTATGCGTGCGATCGGCGACGTGAAAGAAGGCGACATGGTCGACTTCGAGTACGCGCCCGCAACCGGTACGACGCTGCGCTTGAACGGCAAGCCCGTGGGTCCCTCCATCGCCGGCAAGGCCCTCTACGATGCGGTGCTCGCGATTTGGATTGGCGACCGTCCCATCGACGACCGCCTGAAGAACGCGATGATGGGCACGCGTTGAGATCCGCCCTACTCGCTCTCGAAACCCCCGATTTTTCGGGGGTTTCGCGTTTTTGCGAAGAAGCGCGGTAGCTCCGTCCTCATCAATGCGTCGGACCGGTGCTGCATCGGGAAGCCCAACAGCTTCGGCTACGGCCTCACGAAAGGCGCCATCGGCCGGATCGCCCGCAGCATGGCGATCGACCTCGGCCCGAAAGGCATCCGCGTCAACGCCGTGTGCGCCGCAACAATCAAAACACCGCTCGTCGACAAGCTCTTTCAGAGCTTTGCCGATATCACCCACGGCGGCGGCGTTTCCGCCTATTGGGAGGCCGAAGCCGGTCGCACATGTTCGAAAGCCCGCGGGACTCATCTCGCAGGCCTTCTTTTGCGGCTTTAGGAGCGGTGCTTTCGGATGAAGCGCTTCATCGACCCCACGAGGTAGCCGATTTCGTAGAGTCGGGCCCCCATGAGTCGAATGATTCCCTCGACGTCCACGGCGGGAATCTGGTCGGCGACGTACCCTTCGAGCTCTTCCCTCAGAACCTCTTCGGGCGGTCGATGACGCATGGCCGCGACCGCCCGCAGCGTGCGAAGCGCGTCGGGCGAGAGCCGCCCCATGATGGCGGCCATGTCGGCTTGGGCGAGCGCGCGGTTGGTCGGTCGCCCCGATCCCAAGGACTCAGTCATGGGCCGCGGAGCAGGAAGAAGAAGCGCACTTCGGCATGCCGGCATTCGCGTGGCCGACGAACGCGAGGCACAGGGCCCCGAGCTCGATCTGCGCTTCGATCACGCGCGCGACGGCTTCGAGCATCCCCGTTTCATCGGTCGTCGTGAAAATGCGGCCTTCTTCGTCGACTTGCAGACCGCAGCGGATCCACTCGTCCTGAACGCCCGCGAACACGGGGGACTTCGTCACGACGTCAAATTCGGGGAGGAGACGCTTCATCGCGCCGTCGTCGTGCACGAAGTAAAAGCCCCCTTCCATCGCACGCACCGACACGGCGACGCGTTCCGTCGAGCCGGGAATCGCAAAGGGCGTCGTCACACGGTCGTCGCGCATTTCCAGAATGCCGTTGCCGGGGCGAACCTGAAGAAAATCACGAAGGTCTTCGAAAAGCATGGTGGGCCTCCTGAGTTTGAAAGCGGGCGGTGCGATCGGCATCCGACACGGCTCTTGAACCTGTCGGACATGTTGTCGTTTTGGTCGCCGGGTTCAAAGCCCCGAGCGCGCACCTCACCCGTCCCCGAAACGCCGGGGAAACTTTCATCGTAGCAAATTCCGTGCGGCGCGACGCGCCTGCGGGCGCCTTTCGCGGGGCGCGTCTTCCTTCCTTGAGAAAGCGCAAGCCGACGACAGGATTTACCCGTTTCCGGGGCGAAAACGCGAAGAGCCAATCGGACAATCGGCCAGTCGGGCATCCGGAAATAAGGAGGAAAAAGGAAAAGCGCCCGGCTTCGAAAAGTCCGAGCGCTTTTTCCGTGCTGTTTCCGTGCTTTCTGGCGGAGCGTCCGCCGTCACCCCTCGTACATCCCCGTCAGGCGACGCGCCCAACGCGCGCCGTGAAAGCCGAGGAAGTCGTCGACCGAGCCTTCCGCTGGGTGTTCGTGGAAGTAAGCGAGCGCGCCCGCCGTTTCGGTGACGAACTGCCGCGCAGCGCGCTCGATCACGGTGCGGTCCGACGCGAACCCCGAACGGAGCGTTTCGTCCGTCTCGCGCAGGTACTCGGCGAGCCCCGAGGGCAGCCACTCGCCCGTGTCTTCGAAATGGGGATTTTCGCCCGCGAACGTGAGCGTCAGCCAATCGACGAGCGCTTCGGTGCGCTCGACGTGTTCGTCGGCGCTCATTTCGCCCGCGAGTTCGGCTTCAAAGCGCTTTTTCATATTGCGGCACGCCTGCCCGAGAAGTCCCTCGACCACTTCGATCGAGAGCAAATCGGGGCGCCGTTCGGCCTTCGAGCCGTGGTCGTGCCCGCAGGAGCGCCGGCAATCGGAGGCGCATCCGGATCCGCATCGAGCCATGACGCTTCTCCTCTCAGTTGTCGGTCGAGCCCGTGAAGCGACGCTCCCAGAGGGCGACGAGCCCCAGGACCCGTTCCTTCTTTTCGTCGTCGCTCAGAGGCGGATTCGCGCGCACGAGCTCGCGGATCGTCCCGTAAATTTCCTTCATGAACATGCGGCACGCGCCCACCATGAGCGCACGGGGGTTGTCGCTTTCGACCCCTTCGAAAAGCTGCGGCTCCGCGGCGCGCAGTTTCTCGACGAGCGCGCCCCCGACGTAGGGAAGCTCCGTCGTCACGGCGTCGTTTTCGCCCATCAGCACGCGGGCCATCGCTCGAACGGCCGCGTCGTCGCGCTCGGCGGCTTCATCCGGGGTGAGCTTCCCCTGACGGACGTCGGCAATCTGTTGAAAAACGGCTTCGAAGGTAAGGCGCAGCGTCAAAAGAAGCGTCGCGCGGTCGAACACTTCGATCTTTTTCGCGTCGGTCGCAGCCTCGGTCATTCCGCCGCCTCCGCGTCCTTCGCCGTCTTCTCGTCGGTCGATTCGCCGAGAAGCCAGGAGCCGAATTCCAGCACCATGAGGTGCACGACGGGGTCGGCGAGGAACCGGTGAATCGCTTCGTCGTCGAACGCTTCCGCGTTGTTGCGCTCGAACCAATCGCGCGCGAGCTCTTCGATTTCTTCGAAGAAGACCTGAATCGCAAGGACGATGATCTGGTCGTCTTCGTCAAAGAGGGCGCGATCTTCGTCGGAGAGTTCCTTCAGACGCGCAACGACGATTTCATCGTTGCGAAGGCGAGCGCCCGCACCCGCGAGCGTCCAGCCCTTCGGGAGCTGCACGATGCCGCTTTCTTCGGAGAAGACGCCGGCGAGACCGAAGAGCACTTCGGAGACCTTGCGGGCGGCCTCTTCGGGGTCTTCGATGCGAAGCGCGCGCAAAAATTCGCCGCCCGCGTAGGTGAGCAGCTCAGCGAGCGTGTCGGGATCCTCAAGCGTGGGCGGAACGGCAAGGGCCGTGGATTCGGTCGTCATAAAAAATGGCCTCCGTAAGGCGCGAAGTATGTCGGAAGCGAAAATTATACGGACCGCGGACAAAAAACTCCCGCAACATCTACGATTCGGGAAGTGGCGGGGAGTAGATCGTTGCGGGACAAGAGACGAGGCCGATGACGCGAGCTGCCCGGCTGCGCCAGGAGGTGTTTGACAGCGGGCGCTCAGAGAGAGGAGCGTACCGGCCCCGCTAGGGGAATAGTAGCGGTTTACGCCCCGCTCGGATACCGCTTTCCCGAGAGACCTTGTTGTCGGACAAGGTTTGCGCCAATCGAGCGTAATCCCTCTTGTGCGAGCTAAAAATCGGTGAAAAAATAGTTGTTTTCACCGAGGTTTCCGGAATCGGACGTACGGGCGCGCAGAGCGCCGCGCGGGGTCTCCTCGCTCCTCTCCGCGCTCTTTCGGGGCGCCCTCTCGGGCGCCCGTTCGTTTCGATCGTTTTGGTCGTGTCCGTTGCGACGGCCGCGTCAGTCGCGGGAAGCGCCCGGGCGCAGGCCCGCGCGCTCTTCCTCGTCGAGGAGTCGGTGGAGTTCCTCGTAGGACTCGAACCGTCGCAGGGCAAGCGCGTCGTTCGTCGCGCGTTCCCCTTCCGAGTGACGTTCCGAAATCACGATCGCGTCGACCCCGGCCGCAGCGGCCGCGCGAAGGCCCGCCGTGGCATCTTCGATCATGAGAGCGTCCTTCGGGGTCGTGCCGGTTTCTTCGAGGATGCGTTGGAGAACCTCGGGATCGGGCTTCGTCGCGCTCACGTCGTCGCGCGTCTTCACGACCGAAAAGAGCTCGTAAATCACGGCTTCCTTGCGCATCGCTTCGTTCTCATTCGAATAGACGTCGACGTTGCGGCGGCGCGTCGTCGTCGCAATCGCAAGCTTGACGCCCGCATCGTGGAGGCGCCGAACGAACGAGGCCGCGCCCGGCTGCCAGACCACCTTCTCGCGCAGGAAGTCCTGTGCGATTTGGTAGCGGCGCGTATGGATCTCTTCGGGCGTACCGGGCATGTCGAATTTCGCCTTGAGGTCGGCGCAGTACTTCACGTACGCCTCCGACCCTTCGCCGTAACGCGAAAGCGACACGACGCGCAGGTCGTAGGCCTCTTCTTCGGTAAGGCGCACGTGATCGCGCGAAAGCTCTTCGACGAGTGCGGAGTCGACGAGACTCCAAATGCCGAGCGAATCGATGAGGGTGCCGTCAAGGTCGAAAATCACGAGCGAGCGGTCGAGAAACATGGGGGTCCTTGGAAACAAGTGTTGAAAAGATTGACCGACGCCCGCGGTGTTGGAAGCCTTTGGGAGCCTTCGGAAGCCTTCGAAGGCCTTCCGAGATCTTCGGGCGTCGGAAAATACGGAATTCGAGTGAAGTTTGCTGCCGTACGAATGGATTCGGATGGATTCGGATGAGGTGCGCCTCACAGCCACCACACTTCCTGCCAGGGGGAAAGCAGTTCGGCGACCTCGTCGGCAGATGCGACCACCCGCACGCGTTCGGGGCTCTCACGGTATTCGTCGAGCAACTCCCGGGCACCCGAATCCCCGGCCGCTTCGTGCCAGATGAGAACGGTCTTCCCGAGGGCAAGTGCCGCACGCGCTTCGATGAGCGTACTCGAGCCGCTTTCGGCCGCCATGACGAGCGTCCCCCGACCGAGAGCCGCAACAAGGCGGTTTCGCGCGTGAAGACTCGCCGTGCGCGCTTCGGGGGTGAACGAGAGTCCCGCCGCCTGGGGCGCTTCCGAAAGAAGCACGCCATCGCGAGCGATGCGACGCGCGAGCTCCGCATTTTCTTCGGGCCAGGGCGCTGCCAGGGGCGTGCCGAGAACGGCCGCCGTTCGCCCGACGGCCCCCGACGGACGACGAGCGGCCAGGGCCCCTTCGTGCGCGGCACGGTCAATGCCTGCCGCCAAGCCCGAAACGACGGTGAAGCCCCGTTCCGCAAGGCCCTGGGCCGCCTCAAACGTGCTCGCGGTGCGGGCTTCGGAGGCATTCCGAGATCCCACGATCGACACAGTCGCTTCGCATTCGAGAAGCGTCGGATCTCCTTCGCAAACGAGCACCTCGGGGGCGTCCTTCAAAAGCGCGAAGGCGCTCGGGTAGTCCGCGTCGTCGCGCGCAAGAATCCGCACGTCCTCGGGAAGGAGCTTGAAGAGCGCTTCGGGCGTGAGGCCGGGCACGAGCGCGGCTTCGCGCTCGAAAAGACGACGAAAGGCACGAGATGCACGGAAAGATGCGGCGTCGACGGAGTCTGTGGGAAGCGAAGGAGCGGGGGCGGAAGGATCGAAAGCGGCGGGCGACATGTGGCGAAGCAAAACGTATCGAAGCCGTACCCAAAACCTATCGGAAAAAGACCGACCGGCAGGAAACGACGAAAAGAAGCCGGAAACCGAAATTCTACCGTCCGAACCGCCCGCAAATCGGACGAGATGCGACTGCCTCCAAACTATACATAAGGGTTTTCACTATAACTTTTAGAGAGTAGTTTTCGGAACCAGAAGGATTTCCGCCCGTGAAATCTACCTCCTTTCGACGAGCTATCGCCCGTACTTTTGAGCTGCTTCAAAAAAATTCGGCCGTCTTTACATTTCGATTCCCGTAGCATTCCTACCTAACGAAGCGGCCAAGACCGCTTCTGCGGTCCGGGACCACCTTACGGGCGGACCGCTTCAGAAAAAACTTTCGAGGAAAATTCAGATGAAGAAGATTCTTGTTGCTGCCGCCGTCGCCTCCTGCTTCGGCCTTGCCAACGCCGCCGAAGACATCACGGTTGACGTCGCCGTTATCGGTGCGGGCGGTGCCGGCCTTTCCGCCGCCGTCCAGGCCAACGACCTCGGCGCCAAGGTCGTCGTGCTCGAAAAGATGGCCATGGTGGGCGGTAACACGATCCGCGCCGCCGGCGGTCTCAACGCCACGGGTACGGCCCTTCAGGCCGCCAAGGGCACGAAGGACTCCGTCGAAATCATGTACTTCGACACGATGAAGGGCGGCCACTGGAAGAACGACCCCGAACTCGTCCGCACGCTCTGCGAAAAGTCCGCTTCGTCCGTTGAATGGCTCCTCGCCCTCGGCGGCGACCTGCGCGACGTGGGCCTCATGGCCGGCGCTTCGCAGGCCCGTACGCACCGTCCCACGGGCGGCGCTCTCGTCGGTCCCGAAGTGATCCGCACCCTCTACACGGCCGCCAAGGCCCGCAACATCGACATCCGCACGAACACCCAGGCGACCGAAATCCTGAAGGACAAGTCGGGCAAGGTGATCGGCGTCAAGGTGAAGGGCAAGGACGGCGAATACACCGTCAAGTCGAAGGCCGTTGTGAACGCCGCGGGCGGCTTCGGCGCGAACAACGAACTCGTTGCCTCCTACGTGCCCCGTCTGAAGGGCTTTGCCACGACGAACCATCCGGGCGCCACGGGCGACGGCATCAAGATGGCGAAGGAAGCCGGTGCCGCCCTCATCCAGATGGAAGAAATCCAGACCCACCCGACCGTCGTGCCGAAGGTCGGCGAAATGATCACCGAAGCCGTTCGCGGCAACGGTGCGGTCCTCATCAACAAGGACGGCAAGCGCTTCTTCAACGAACTCGACACGCGCGACGCGGTCTCCGCCGCCATCCTCAAGCAGAAGGACGGCGTGGCCTACCTCTTCTTCGACTCCGACATGCAGAAGTCCCTCAAGGCGACGAACGGCTACATCAAGCAGTCGTACTGCCTCTCGGGCGAAACGCTTGACGAAGTCGCCGGCAAGATGGGCGTCGACGCCGCCACGCTCAAGGCCACGATGGAAGACTGGAAGAAGGGCAAGGCCGCTTCGAAGGATGCCTTCGGCCGCGCCGACATGCCGCGCGACCTCGACAAGGGCCCCTTCTACGCGATCCTCGTGACCCCGGCCGTCCACCACACGATGGGCGGTATCAAGATCGACTCGAAGACCCAGGTCTACAGCACCAAGGGCCAGATCATCCCGGGCCTCTTCGCCGCGGGTGAAATCACGGGCGGCGTGCACGGCGGCAACCGCCTCGGCGGCAACGCCCAGGCCGACATCGTGACCTTCGGTCGCATCGCCGGCCAGCAGGCCTACATCTTCGCCAAGCAGCAGGATGCCGCGAAGAAGTAATCCTTCCTCTCTCAATGCGCGTCGTCCATGAGACGCGCGGAGAAACCCCCGCCCTGGCAGGCTTTGGCCTGCCGGGGCGTTTTTCATCTGTTACGGGAAAAAAATCCTATTTGGGAATACTCAATCCCACCAGAAGTACCAAAGTTTGGACTGGCTCAAAGAGGCAGCAAGGTGTCCGACCGTAGCTTCATCTTCAGAGCCCTGATCAATCACATCGGGGCAAACCCCATAAAGCTCTTGTGCCAACCCCAAGGCATCGTTCATGGGTACCGCTTGAGGAACGGACATTTCAAGCTCATCGTGTGACAAGACGATAGGGACGGCCCCGTACTTTTCATACCAATGTTTGGTTATAGCCATCATATCTTCGGGGGACGGACAGTCATTCCACCCGCCAAACGGCAACCAGGCAAAGATTTCCCAGGGCTTCTTAACAGGAATCTTGGCCAATATGACGGGATGAGTTAGTTTCGTCTCGGAATTCCACCATACATTGTGATCGATTGACTCGCCGCCAACAACTTTTCCAAGAATTTCTTCATCCCAGTCCATTTCATCATTCTCGGCCTCGCACCCCCTATCTCCGATCAAACGATCCAGAACTTCTGATGAATTTTTGATCGGATTTTCCAACAATTTCTTGCGGTATTCAGCAACCCTGTCCGGATCAAATTTGTAATCTCCCGCACCGTCGTTTTCCGGATCAGAGTTGAGAATAAGTGTTTCCCACAAAGTTTCGTCTTCAACAATCAGGACGGGAACAAAGCCGTCTCGCAGTCCGTATCGAGTTGCATAGGCGATCGCTGCGCGCAAAGGATCGTCATCGGGCATAGGCGGAAAGTATTCGGTCGGACATCCCAGATACTTCTCAAAGGCCGCGTTCAAAGAGGTAGGCCCATCCCAGTCAACTGCATTTGTCTGTAAGTTCTTCCAAGCGCCCCATCGAGTTTGAATAACCTCGGCTATTTCTTCATAGTAGCGCTCATCAAATGGGACAAAGAGATAGGCTTCGTCCTGAAATTCAGCACTGAAATAACGCTCTGCCCCAAAAAACCGGAACGCATGATCATCAACATCGCAAGGATAATACGGCGGCTGCTGATTATCACCGTAATAGTAACGAGCAAAATCGTACCCCTTGTCATTCAACATGGATCTTAAAAGTTTGCCGTCAAGCTTGTCGCGAATGAAGCTTCGCAAGTCTTTTGGATTTTCGAGCACTTCAGGAAAGTCTTGCGAGAAGGTCTCCCCCATGAGTTGATGTTCTATGCACCATCGCAAAAAGATGGCCAGATGATTGAATGCGACGATTTCGTCAACCGCAAGTCCCTTTTCTTCAATAGACTCCAGATGCCAATCGGCATCGTCGAGCAACTCATTGGGAACGTCTTCTTCATCTAAGACATTGGGACGCTCCGTATCCACGACCCAGCTGACTGCCCGTAAGCGCTCAAGAAGAGCATTTGCACCTTTCTCAGTGTGAAATACCGATTCCTCGGGATAGAGCGGAATGACCTGGTAGAAATTTACCTCATCCCTATCGGGTAGTCTGCAGAAAGCGGCACCTTCGTTACCTGCCTGCGCACCAATCAACATAGACGAACTGAACGGGACGTTATCGGCATAGGGTACCGGATTGTCAACTGCATGCCCCCAACCCAACCAAGTATCCATTTGAGCGGGTAGTCGTGCCAGATCCTTTAGCAATCGAATTGGCCAATACCACTGTTTTTCTTGGGATTGGATTTGCCAGTCCTTAGGCAAGGCAATTACCAATTCAGCCCGGTCGAAAAGTCTTCCTTTGAGCTCATCCGGGACATTCATGCGATGAGCCCCCATTCCCATCGTGACGAGCGTGTAGTAGGCACTGTCGTCGTGGGGAGGTATCACACAAATGTCGACATGAATATCGGGCGAAACGATTTCGTGCAGGATAGTTGCAACCGACCCGAAACACTTTTCGATATGGCTCATCACGCAAGCCATTTCATCAGGAGTATAGCGTTTCGTCATTTTCCACCTCGCCCTTCTCATGCTTTCAGCAGTGCACTTTCGTTTGATGTGCGACCACCGAAATGTATCCATAGTTCAAGTCCTGCAACACAGGCCAAAACGATGAGCAGTTTTTTTTCGGGATGCTCGCCCCAATTTCATTCTCTAAGGAAATACCCCAATAGTTCTAATTTTCCAGCCGACATACGGAAGTCGTCCCACTGCCGGCGAAATCGATACTCCACAGTATACTCAGAAACTCGTCGGACACACCCAAGCAACCGAGCGTCAAACGAATAGACCGCTTCGAGAGCAGTCGAGAAAAAACCGCGCCCGGAAGAGCGCGGTTCTTTGTGGAAGTCCGTGCGGGAGACCCGCACGGACTGCGATGCTTCGAAGAGAAGCGCCGCTTATTCGCCGAAGAAGTCCTTCCCGGCAGCCTTTGCCTTGGCGCGGTCGCCCGCGAGAACGAAGGACATGCGATCGGGATCGGCGATGCGGGCAATCGCCGCATTGACGTCCTTCACCGTGAGGGCGCGGATGGCGTCTTCGGTTTCCTTCGAGAAGCTCCAGGTGCGGCCCATTTCGAGGTTGCTCGTCCAGCCCGCCGCCAGCATGCCGTCCTGCGCGCGGTTGACCGCGCGGTTTTCGATCATGCCGCGCTTGGCTTCTTCGAGTTCCTGCTCGGTGATGCCGTCCTTCAACGCTTTGCGAAGCTCGTCCTTGAGGCTCGCTTCGGCCTGCGCGAGATTCTGCGGCGCCACGATCGCACCGATCGACCACTTGGCGCGGTTGCCGAAGGCGGGGATCGTCACGTTCGAGGAAGCGCCGTAGGAGAGGCCTTCCTTCTGACGCAGACGCGTCACGATGCGATTCGAAAGACCGCTCGAACCGCCGAGGATCCAGTCGGCCGTGATAAGCGCGGGCATGTCGCGATCCGCCAGGTTCGCCGCAAAGTCGACGCGGGCCATGAGAACCGCGTTTTCCTTTTCGGGCGTATCGACGACGAAGCGCGCGGGCTTCACCTCACGGTACTCGCTCACAATGCGCTCGAAGGGCACTTCGGCCTTCTTGACCCCGATGACTTTCGACTTCAAAGCCTCTTCGACCTCCTTCGGATCAAAGTCGCCTACGACCGCAAGCGTCCCCTTCGTCACGCCGAAAACACGCTGCCAATAGTTTCGCACGTCCTCAAGCGTCGCCTTTTCCACTTCGGCTGCGAGCTCTTCGGAGGTTTCCGTATAGCGGGCGTCCCCCTGCGGGTAGGTGTTGAAGTGACGCGTCATCGCGTCGCGCCCCTTGACGCGCGGGTCATCCGAGCGCGACTGCAGGCCGACGAGCGTCTGGCGCTTCAGGGTTTCGAACTCCTTCTCGGGGAAGGTCGACTTCGAATAGAGATCGCCCACGAAGGCAAGCGCTTCGACGAGATGTTCGCGGTCCGTCGTGAAGCCGAAGGGAGAACCTTCCATCTTGAGAGCCGTGAACTTGTCGTCGATCTGATCGCGCGTCAGGGTGTCCGTGCCGCGGGAGAGCATCGCAACGGCGAGCATCGGAATCGCGGCGTTCACCGAGGTTTCGTTGTTGCCGTTGTTGAACTGCATCTGCACGACGACCGTTTCGCCGCGGGTCTTCTTGGGAAGGAGCGCGACCTTGACGTCGCCGATATCAACGAGCGTCGTACGCTTGTCGATGTTGTCCTGCGAGACGTCGAAGGCTTCGGCTTCGGAACCCTTTTCGGAGAAGGTGTAACGTGAGAGCACCTCGTCGACGCCCGGAGCAGCCGTGATTTCGGCACGCTTCGTTTCGTCGGTCGGGATGTATAGGCCCACAACGCGATTATCGCGCACGAAGTAGGTCTTCGCCGCACGATCGACGTCCTCGGGCTTCACGTCGCGCACCATTTCGCGGTCCGCGAAGAAGAGCCGCCAGTCGCCGAGCGCGATGTATTCCGAAAGCCCGACCCCGAACTGCTCGGGGTCGGAGAGCGTGCGCTCGAACATCGTCGCCTGGTCGGCCTGCTGACGACCGAGTTCTTCGGCGGTGGCGGGCGTACGGGCAAAGGCGTTTTCAATCGCGTCGACGAGCTTCGTCTTCACGATGTTGATGTCGTCGCCCTTCTTGACGAGCGCGCCGAACATGACGAAGCCGGGCTTTTCGGCCGCAATCGGCCAGCCGAAGACCTGGGTCGCGAGACCCGTTTCGACGAGCTCCTTATAAAGGCGTCCCGTCGGCGCGTCGGCGAGGATTTGCGCCGCCATCGCGGTCGGTTCGTAGTCGTCGTGAAGTGCGGCCGGAATGCGGTAGCCCACGGCCACGAGCTGCGTTTCGCCCTGACGACGGATCGTGAATTCGCGCTCGCCGTCGGCGACGGGCTCGACCGTCCACTCCTTCGGGAGAACGCGCTCGGGTTTCGGAATCGCACCGAAGTCGTCCTTGATCCAACCGAGCACCGTTTCGGGGTCGAATTTGCCCGAAACCGTCAGCACCGCGTTGTCGGGCTGGTAGTACTTGCGGTAGAAGGCCTGAAGGTTTTCGATTTCGACGTTTTCGATGTCGCTCCTCGCACCGATCGTGCTGCGGCCGTACGAGTGCCAGTCGAAGAGCACGCTCTGCATGCGCTTCATCATGACGGAAACGGGCTTGTTCTCACCCATTTCGTATTCGTTGCGCACAACCGTCATCTCGGTGTCGAGGTCCTTTTGCGCGATGAAGGAATTCACCATGGCGTCGGCCTGCCAGCCGAGCGCCCACTTCATGTTGTCGTCCGACGCCGTGAAGGAGACGAAGTAGTTCGTGCGATCGAGCCACGTGGAGCCGTTCATGCGGAAGCCCCGCTTCGTGAATTCGCTCGTGGGCGAGGGATAGTTTTTCGACCCTTTGAACATCAGGTGCTCAAGCAGGTGCGCCATCCCCGTTTCGCCGTAATTCTCGTGGCGCGAGCCCACGCGATAGGTCATGTTGACCGTGGCGGTGGGCTTCGAGGCGTCCGGGTAGAGGACGATCTTGAGGCCGTTGGGCATGCGGTATTCCGTCATCCCTTCGACCGTGACAACCGGGACGGGCGTCATGTCGTTCATGTTTTTCTCCTCGGCCGCGTTGACGCATCCGATCGTCGCGACGGCGGCCGCAGTCATCATCATTGCCGCTTTTTTATTCATAACAAGAAACTCTCGGGTGGGCGGCTCTGCGGGCGGCGTGTTGTCCGAGCCCGTCCGGGCGCGGGAAAACCCCGCGGGCGGGCCGGACGGCCGCGCGGGCCGTCGAAAGTTATTCGGTCTTCCCGAACTCTACGCTCCCAAGGCCGGGCAAGGGTGACCGGGAAGCGGGAAAACGTTCGGTAATGTTACCGTGCGGAAGGCTTTGTTACGAAGGCTCGCTGCTTCATCCGAAGGGGTTTTCCCGTCCGAGGTCCGATGGAGGCATCGGAAGAGCCCGGCAAGGGGGAGAGAGGCGCCGCACGGCGCGAACGGCAACGCCGAACGAATCGTCGAGCGGGCGAACGTTTCTTCCGAAAGGTGTGCCCGCGCTCTGCTATCCTTCTTCGGTTCCAAACGCACCGGGCCGCCCGTCGGAGGGCGGCAACGCCATGAAACTACTCTTCGACCTCTTTCCCGTCATTCTCTTTTTCGCGACCTTCAAACTCTCCGAACACTTCTCCGCGGACGCGCTCTCCCTGGCGCAGTCCGTCATGGGCGAAGGCGTCACGCCCATGACCGCGCCCGTTTTCCTTGCGACCATCGTGGCGATCGTCGCCACCTTCTGCCAGATCGGCTGGCTCAAGATCAAAGGACAGCGCGTCGAAACGATGCTCTGGATCAGCCTCGCGGTGATCGTCGTCTTCGGGGGCTTGACGCTCTGGCTCAAGAACGAAATGTTCATCAAGTGGAAGCCCACGATCCTCTACTGGGTCTTCGGCTCGATCCTCGTCTACGGAAACTTCGCGGGCAGGAACTTCATGCGCGCTCTGATGAAGAGTCAGATCGACATGCCCGACGCCGCCTGGCGCACCGTGCAGAACCTCTGGATCCTCTTTTTCGCCGCCATCGGCTGCGTCAACCTTGCAGTCGCCTACCTCTTTTCGACCGATGTCTGGGTCGACTTCAAGCTTTTCGGCCTGACCGCCTTGACAATGATTTTTACAATTGGCGTTGCTTTCTATATGACGAAGCACGCGGTCGAGCGGCAGAATTAAAAAATCTTTATCGGCCCAATTCTCGGTGGGACCCGCGGCCGTACTGAGGGCCGCGAATTCCGTCAACCATACCAACGTTTTTTCGGAAGCTAAAAAAATGGACAAGAAAGTCATCGCCCTCGGTCTTGCGGCTCTCATCACCGCCGGCACGGCCAGCGCCGAACTCAAGGCCTTCAAGGTGAACGGCGAAACCGTGACCGTTGCCGAACAGAAGGTGCTCTACGATCGCGCGATCGCTCAGGGCCAGCCCGCGGGCGACGAGCTCGAACGCCAGGTGAAGAACATCCTCGTTCAGCAGAAGGTTCTCCTCCAGGAAGCCAAGAAGGCCAAGGTTGAAAACCAGGACGCCGTCAAGCAGGCGATCGAAAACGCCCGCCAGCAGATTCTCGTCACGGCCCTCGCCCAGGACTGGGCCAAGAAGAACCCCGTCTCCGAAGCCGACCTCAAGGCCGCCTACGACCGTGAAAAGGCCGCTTACGGCGACACCGAATACCAGGTCCGCCACATCCTCGTGAAGACGGAAGACCAGGCGAAGAACCTCATCTCCCGCATCAACAAGGGTTCGGACTTCGGCAAGCTCGCCACCGAATTCTCCGAAGACACCGGCAGCAAGGCTCAGGGCGGCCTCTTGGGTTGGGTCGTTCCCCGCTCCTTCGTTCCCGCCTTCGGGACGGCTTTCTCGGCTCTCAAGCCCGGTGAAGTCGCTCAGACCCCAGTTCGCACGCAGTTCGGCTTCCACGTCGTGAAGCTCGAAGCGAAGCGCAAGGCCGAGCTCTTCCCGTCCTTTGAAAGCCAGAAGCCCGTTCTTCGCAACGCGCTCGCCAACCAGAAGGTTCAGGCTCACTTCCAGGAAATCGTGAAGGCCGCCAAGGTCCAGTAACCGACTTCCCGCGCGAAGCCCCCGGGGACCCGCTCACCCTTCCCGAGTTCCCCGGCTTCGCCGAAAGCCGAAGCGCCGCTCGCCCACGGACGAACGGCGCTTTTTCTCTGTTGGGGAGCGTTTCCGTCTCCCCCTCCAACCGATCTACCGATCAACCGCCCGATCACCCCCATGACCGACCGCTTCTTCTCTCAACTCTCCCCGCTCGGCATCGACGTGGAAGACGCGATGCTTCGCCTGAACGGAAGCGAAAAGCTCTTCAAGCGCATCCTCGGCCGCTATCTCGACGACGGCCACTACGCGCTCTGCCTCGAAGGGTTCCGCACGAAGAACCTTGAAACGGCCTTTCGCGCCGCCCACACCCTGAAAGGGGTCGCGGGGAACCTTTCCGTCGTGCCCCTCTACGAAGCGGCCTCCGCCATGACCGAGTGCCTGCGCGCGGGAAACTGGGAAGAAGCCGAAAAGCACCTCCCGGCGCTTACCGAAGCGCACGAACGCCTGACAGCGGGCCTCACGGCGCTCCTTGCGGCCGAAAACGTCTGAGCGAGCTCGAAAGGGCCTACTCAAAAACAAACGACCGAAGCGTCCTGCAATGCTTCGGTCGTTTTGTTTCGGGAGAGTCCGTCGGGCGCGCCGCGCCCGGTGTGTCCTTCCGTCAGTGCGGCCAGGGATAGACCAGCGTGAACTTCAGCGTCCGGTTCAAGCCGTCCATGGGCTTCACGGTGAGGTTCACGATGAACTTTTCGTTGGGCCAATCGTGGATCACCCCGCCCGAAACGTCCTTCGGGTTGTCGATCAGGAAGTAGTGCTTCTTTCCGTCCGAGTCGAGGATGTACCAGGGGTCGCTCCACTGCCAGAAGGCGAGAATGTAGTCCTTGGGGTCCATGCCCGCAGCTGCCGCAGCCTGTTGAAACCCCGCGTCGATCACGGACCCGTAGTCGACGACGATCTGCGGAGGCGGCGTCTCCTCGGGCACTTCACCCACCTCGGTGTTGAGGGACTCGATGTACTTTTTGAGGTCCATCACCCCCGAGAGCGTGTTGGGCGTCAAGGTCGTCATCAAAAAGGCGAGCGACGAGAGGAGAATCACCGCAAAGGCGGCGTAGAGCAGGATGCCGCCCGATTCGCCGCGGCGCGCGTTCGCGCGGGCGTCCTGCGGGCGGGTCGGTTGTGTGGCGGTCGTAGCAGTCACAGCTTAACCTCCTTGCGTGCCCGGAGCGGCGTAAAAGACGTACGTGTCGCCGCCCGCCGAATTCGTGACGAGCTCGACCTTGCAGACGGTGCCCGTCCCGGGCAACCCCGTGGCGGGGACGGAGCAGTCCGTGCGGAAGGCCGAAACGTGCTTCAGAATCACGGCTTCGCGGTTGTCGCGACGCTGCAAAAGCTCCCCGTTCTCCAAGCGCAGCGTGTCGAGCTTCCCCTCTTTGAGAAGCTTGAAGACAACGGCAATGGCGGTCGTCTGCTGCGGCACCTCGCGCGCGGCTTCCGCGGAGTCCATGGAGGCTTTCGCCGTGAAGGCGAGGCCCGAGGAGATCGCACCCGCGAGAAGCCCCGCGAGCACGAGCGCCAGCACCATTTCGAGGAGCGTGAAGCCGCTCTCCCAACGTTCGATACGCTTCGTACGCATCGTGCGAATCAAGGGACTCACGGCATCACCTCCATCTGAATCCCGTCGATTTCGATGCGAATCGCGGAGCCGCCGCCCGAACCCGTTCCCGAGCCCGGTTTTTCCGGGATGCCCGGCTTGTCGTACGTGGAGCTGAAGCACGAATACTTGATGACGAGCTGCCCGTCCGGCCAGTCGCGGCTCGTCGGGACGCACACGCCGACGTGGTTATCGACCCACTCTTCGTTGCCGGAGCGGGCCGAGGCGCCAGCCGCGGCCGAGACGGTCGTGCCGCCCGGAGCGCTGCGGCCGGAAACGGACTTCCCGGCGGTCGAGCCGTTTTCTTCGACGACGATCGAGGGCGTGCCCGGGCAAATGTCGGGGCGGTCGCGCAGATGCGCCAGGAGCTGTTCTCGGCGGGAAACGAGGGTCCCGACGTTCGCGACGAGGTCGGCCGTCAGGCGTTCGGCGCAACTCTTTTTCGCAAGGAGCACCTTCGTTTCGCGGGCGATTTGAATGCCTTCCACCTTGCTCTTCGAGACGATCGTAGCCATGAGGGCCGCGACGAACCCGACGAAAACGAGCGCCGCCACGGCTTCGATGAGAGTGAAGCCACCTGCAGCGCGGGGCGAAAGAGACGCAAGGAAACTGCGGGGAGCGAACCCCGCCGCGGAATTATTCGGCATAGCCGCCCTCCCCGAGCGAGATCGTCACGGAGCGGTTCGTGGCGATGTGGGTGAGTTTCAGGGTGTTGGGCCCCCATTCGGGGCGCCAACCGTAGGCGTCGAACCGGATCTGCGCCCAGTCGGCGCGCACGCCTTTCAACTGCACGGTTTTGGGTTCGCCCGTCATGGGAACGAGGTCGCCGTCGTAGGTAACGGTCGTGCCCGAGAGGGTGATGGTGCGTTCTTCGCCCGCCGTGATCGCTTCGTTGCGCGCGTGAGCAATGCGGGCGATCATGCGAACGCGCTCGGCTTCGAGTTCGGTCTTGGCGTTCACACCGAAGTCGTAGCTGCCGGAAGCGACGACAAGAAAAACGATGCTCGCCAGAGCGAGCACCGCCAGAATTTCAAAGAGCGTGAAGCCCGCCTGGGAGCGGGCCCTTCCGTTCGACAGGGCCTCAGAGGTCGTCGGGATAGAGTTTCGCGTGAATTTCATCGGCATGACGTTCGAGACACTCGAGAAGCTTCGGGTTGAAGACGCCGCACTTCCCGTCGCGAATCATTTGAAGGGCCGTGCGGTGCGGGAGCTTCTCTTTGTAGCGGCGCTTCGAGACGAGCGCGTCGTAGCAGTCGACGAGACCGACGATCTGAGCGGGAACGGAGATTTCGTCCCCCGTCAAGCCGTCGGGGTAGCCGCGACCGTCCCAGCGTTCGTGGTGGTGCAGAGCAATGTCGTGCGCGTACTCGAAGATGGGGAGCGTGCGGATCTGCTCGATCGAGGCGAGCATCTCGGCGCCGATCACCGTGTGGCGCTTCATGATTTCGAATTCCTCGGCCGTGTAGCGGCCGGGCTTCATGAGGATGGCGTCGGGAATGCCGATCTTGCCCACGTCGTGCATGATCGACGCGAGCGCCACGAGTTCAACCGTCTCCTCGTCCATCCCCGCACCGAACTCGGTGCGCGTGAGGAAGAACTTCGTGAGTTCGTAAATGCGGCGGACGTGCTCGCCCGATTCGCCGTCGCGGAATTCGATCGCGGCGGAGAAGGTTTCGATGAGGCCGCGGTTGAGTTCGCGGATGCGAAGCGCCTGAGCGATGATTTCCTTCGTCTGCTCGGCAACGCGTTGGTCGAGGAAGCGCCGCTGCTGGAAGAGCTCCACCACGTTCGCAACGCGTCGTTCGACCACGAAGCCGATCACGGGCTTTTTGATGACGTCCATGACGCCGAGCTCGTACGCGTGGCGCGCCGTCTGCACGTCGCCCTGGGACGTGACGAGAAAGACGGGGATCCGATCGCGGAAACCCATCTCGTTGAAGATTTCAAGGAACTGCAGCCCGCTCATATCCTCCATGACCACGTCAAGCGGGATCGCGCAATAGGGCGAGGGGTCCTTGCGCAAGAGTTCGAGTGCTTCCGGGGAGGAACCCACGGAAACCACGGGATAACGCGACTCGAAGACCGCTTCGAGCACTTCGCGATTGATGGCGTCGTCGTCAACGACGAGAACGGTATCAAACATGAAATGAACGTACCAAATCCAAGTGTTCCGGACCGTGTCGTCGGAAAAACCGACCTACGGGCGAAGGGCGCACATCGGGGGAAAGGCGCCGCGAGTCGTCAGGGTCGCCTTGAGACCGGGAAAAAGCTTCGTCGCAAGGCGCGGACCCGGAAAACGAATGCGGGCGCATTATACCCGACTTGAGTGTCCGACAACCCCGATTCGGGACTGTATCGGAAGAATCGATTCGGAAAGCGACGAATAATCGAAAACACGACCGAATACGCTTCGGAGTACGACACAATCCCCGTCAATGCGACGGAATAAACGACTCTTTTCAAGCAACCCGTAGATGGAATAACGGTCGGTAAATGACGTCCGACAAAACGGAAAACGATCGACAAAAGGAATCGTCATTCGCGAATAACGGAAAGAATCCCGTCGAGAGGCCGCCCGAGCGCATGCAGGAATAAATGCGCTCGGGCGAAAGCGTTCGGGCTGCAGCGTTCGGAACACTCCAAGCGGCCGGAGCGGCCGGAGACTTCCCGGCCCGAAACTTCCGTTACGCGCTCAGTCGCCGAAGTCGGGCACCCGATCGAAGACACCCGGGCAGCCGAGCTTCTCGGCGATCGCCTTCTGCGCGTCCGTGAGAAGGATGTAACGCGCGTCCGAACCCGAGAAGACGACCTCGACCGTATCGAGCACGTTGCGGAGTTCGTCGAAAATCACCTCCTCGGCCTGAGGCTTCTCGGGCTTCCCGGAGGCGGAGGATTTCCCGACGGAGGACGCCGACCGACGCGGCTCGGAAAAGGCCTTCTCCACGCGACGCAGGGGTTCGTTGCGAATCGAAAGCGCGAGGAACCCCACGAGGAAGCGCCCCGTAAGCGCCTTCGTCCCGTGTCCGGAAAGGAGCGCCGTCTCCGGCTCCGCCCGTCCGCCGAGGAAACACGCCTCGAACGTTCCGGGCCGACGGCAGGTTTCGATCACGTCCTCGGCCGAACACGGCATCGTTCTCACGCTCACCGTGATCCCCGCCGCGTTGAGCGCCGCGTCGATCGCATCGAAGTCGCGCTCGAGCATCGTTTCGTCGGGCTCGCCCTCGGGCGTGAGGAAGTAGCGAAGCATCGCGTTCTTTTTCAAGGCGCGCTTCCGGAGTTCGGACGCACTGTCCGCTTCGCTCCACTCTTTTACGAAGTTCCCGATGCGCATGAACATCCGCACCTTTTCGGCGTTCGCGACGGACTCGAACCGGAAGACATGCCCCCACACGGGGCGCACGCGACCGTCGTCAAACATCACGTCTCTCTTAATGGTGATGCCCCACCCGTCTTCGTCCGGCAGTCGGTGCTCGGTCGACTCCGATCCCTCGCGCCCTTCTCACCCTTCTTTGACCGCTTCTTCCACCGCTTCGCGAATCCAGGGCGTCGCGGCGCAACCGAGGCGGTTGAAGAGGACGTGCTTTCCTTCGTCGACGGCACGCGCGAGGTTCGACATGTCGAAGTGCTTCGCTTCGAGCACCGCGCCGAAGCGTTCTTTCCCGCGAAGGGCCTCGACCTCGTCGATCTTTTCCCAAAGGAGATCCGCCGCGGTCGCGGCGTCGGTGAGGCCGCCCGGCAACAACGCAAATCGCACGGGCAACCCGCTCTTAAGCCCGAGCGCGACGCCGAGGCCCCCTTCTTCCCCGACGGCGCCTCCCGTCGAAAGTCCGAAGGCCGTACCGATGGGTTGAGCCCCTGCGCGGCGATGCTGCTCAGGTCGTAGGCGCAAAGGGGCTCGTCAAGACGAGCCGCATGAGCCGCACGGGCCGCGAAAAAGGTCGACGTCGCAACCTGCGCCTCGCCCAACGCCGTCTCGAACGCCACAATGGACTCGCCCGACAGGAGCTCGTCACTCGGAAGGAGGTAGCCCTCGGGCCAGGGCGCAAAGAGCGAGAGGGAGTTCGCTTCCGTCATGAGCCGGTGATAGGCGAGCGCGTGCGCCAACCGGCGGCGCAAGGCCCGAACGCACTTTCAGCGTCCACCCAAAGACCGATTTGCTTCGAGATTTCGTTGAACACCGCCATCAGGCCGACGCGCTTCGTGCGAAGCCCGCCCGCAGGGTAGATTTCGGTCATAGGGTTGTCGTCGGGAAAATTCACGGCGTTGTGCGGATAGGATTGTGTCATTTTCATCCTGTAATTACAAATTTGTGTACAGAAAAGAATACATGTGGAAGGAAGTGTCTTTTTTCCGAAATTCGGCTCGGTCGATTTTGTGCGACTTTCGGTTTTACAGCCTTAGGTTTTCATTGTCGCATCTTTATGTTTACATTTTCAGTCAAGAAAATCGAAATTTGGTTTTCAAATTCCGAGTTTCATGCAAGGGTTTTATTTGGATTTGTTTACAGCCCGAAAGATGCCGTAGCCGCTAGAAAGAAGGATCGTAAACGTGGTATTCAAGAAAGTTCCGTAAAAACGTTTGCCGCCCTTTTTATCAAATGTCGGAAAAAATAAAATTTCTTCTTTATTTTGAATTGTCAGGGCGAATTTTCGTGTGATAAGATCCCGATCCGTTTTGCTGAGTTTTCCTTTTTGAGGCATGGGAAATAGGCATACCCCCCCCCCGACTTGATCCAGATCAAATCGAGGTCGTTATGCTCTTTATTCCGCACTCTTTGATCACCACCAATACCTCATTTCATACGAAAGCGAATCGTCTTAATCTTTTCTCTCGATTCGAATTCGCGCGTTCCGACCGCACGCGTCTCCCCTCGACCAAACTCGGAGGTGTGCGGTGAGCGTGCTCATCCATAAAGTGGGCCCGATCGGCAGTCTGCTGCTCCTTCTCGGGGGCGCGATCTACTACATGGCGGGTTACGAAGTCGAGCCCGCCGCTCCCATCCCCGTTGAAATCACGGTGGGCGTGGGCGCCAACAACTACCCCTACGGCTACGAGACGCGCGACGGGCGGCCCGCGGGCTTCAACGTCGACGTGGCAGTCGCACACCTCTCCGAAGACCCGAGCGAAAAGAGCGTCGCCTACTCGAAGCCCTACCTCCGTTCGGGAACGATGCTCCTCACGCGAGACAGCTCGATTCACGACACCGACCCCGAACTTTTCGAAGGCCGCAAGATCGCGGTCGGGAAGGGGACGCACCAGGAAGTGGTCGGCGAAACCGCGTACCTCCCCGCGGGTGCGACGCTCATTCGCGTCGATTCGGCGCACGAACTCTTCACGGCGGTTGAAGACGGCACCGTCGACGCGGCGCTCGTCGACGCGATGAACGGGATCGAACACCTGAAGCATACGGATAACGCCGAGATTTTCCCGGCGGGGATCTATTCGCCCGAGAAGGAACGCCCCTATGAGCTTCAACGCATGGTGATGCGTGCGGGCGACAAGCGCCTTGAAGCGCTCGACCGGGCGCTCACGGAGTTGAAGCTCAACGGCAAGCTCCAGGCGATCTTCATCAAACACTTCAAACTCGTGAGTCTCTGACCGTGAACATTCATCCCTTCTCGAGTGCGACCTGCATGCAGTCGCCCGACGGCGAAGACGCCGTGCGCGAGGGGGCCGACGGCGCCTCCAAGAAAGAAGACAAAAACTCGGTTTCGATTCGAAGCGTGATGGGGCTCCTCGTGGGCTCCCTCATCGTGCAGCTTTGCTTTTGCCTTTTCCTCACGACGAAGTACCTCTCGACCACGGAAGACGAGCTCGCAGCGATTCAGGAGCGTCTCACGGACGTACTCACCGAGTCGCAAACGCGCTACTCGCAGCTCTACGTGATCGAGACGTCGCTTGCGACCCTCATTCGCTCGGACGACCCGAAGCAGCTTCGCAACGCGTACCTCAACGCGACGGCGAGCAGCTTCATGACGCCCGGCGACCTCTCCGAAACGGACCGCGAGAATTTCGTGGCGCTCCGCCGTTCGGTGGACGACATGTGGGCGCTTCGGCAGCTGCTCTCTTCCGCCACCGAAGAAGCGCACCGCATCTGGCAGTCGATGCGCACGGTGGGAACGACCATCGACGCGCGCATTCCCGAAGTGAAACTCGACCGCCTCTTCGGAAGCGAACAGACGCTTGCGCCCACGGACGAACAGGTAGACGCGATGCTCGACACCTACGTCGAACAGTTCGAGCGCGCCGTGCCGGCCGATTCGCCCGAAGCCTCGCTCCTCGCGGACCTGCATCGCTTGGAATCGGCCTACCTCAAGGTGCGAAAAGAGCGCGAAAACTTCCGCACGATGATTCTTCGCAAAGGGAACGAAGCCGTCGGGGCGCTCGACGCCGTGCGTCACATCTATACGGCGAACCGCACGACGAAGGTGCTCGCACACGTCGAGGCGATCGGAAAGCAGGTCCACGACATGCGGCCGGGGCTTGCGCTCCTCTTCGTTCTGAACGTCACGGAATTCTTCGTGTTCCTTTACTTCAGCACCCGTTTGGCCCGTCCGATCGAGCGCACGAGCCGGATTCTCGACGACTTCCAAAAGACCTACGAAATGCCGAGCGCTCTTCCGCACTCGAACATTTCCGAAGTGCAGTCGCTTTTGAACCAGCTGCCGCTCCTTCTCACGTCGATCGCCACCGAGCGCGAGAAAGCGGACCGCATGCGCTCCGAGCGCGACGTCTATCGGGGGCTTTCCTACACGGACGGCCTGACGAGCATCTCGAATCGTTTGGCCTTCGAGCGCGACAACGACGAGATGTCGCCTCTGCCCCTCGGTACGGGCGTGATCGTTCTCGACATCGACAAGTTCAAGCCCATCAACGACACCTTCGGGCACGCCTTCGGCGACGAGGTGCTCCGCACGGTGGGCGGGTTCCTGCGAGGCGCCGCGCGGTCGCGCGACCGGGTCTACCGCTACGGCGGGGAAGAATTCTGCGTCGTGACGCAGGGCGCGAACCGCGAAGCGCTTGAGCGCATGGCGGAAAGGATCCGCACCGGGATCAAGCGACTCGACTTCACGACCCCAGACGGCAAGCCCTTCAACATCACGGCAAGCCTCGGCGTTTCGCTCTACGACGAAACGACTGCGCCTGTCGAAAGCCTTCACGTGCTCACGGCCGTGGCCGACGAAGGGCTCTACGAGGCGAAGCAAAACGGTCGCGACAGGTCTGTTTTCCAACCTGTTACCTAACAGTAAACGATTGATTTTCAAGCAAAAACTACGGAAATGTAAACAAGAAATCCGTTTGTAATTTCTTTGTAATTTCACGTAGAATCTGCTTCCCTTTCGATCCCTCGGGGTTTTCCCCGAGGGTCGTTTCCCGGGCAGGGCCCCGTTTGGGAGCCTTCCCCGTTTTCCACCAAGTAAAAAAACCACAACCTCTTCCTACACGACTTGACTCTTATGAAGACCATTCTCAAGAACCGCGAAGCCGGCTTTACGCTCATCGAAATCGTCATGGTGCTCGTGCTGATCGGCATCCTCGCTGCCGTCGCCGTGCCCAAGTACTTCGACCTCCAGGCCGACGCCGAAAAGAAGGCCATGGCCTCCGTCGCCGCCGAATTCCAGGCCCGCCTCAACGCCTCCTTCGCGCAGGCGCTCCTCCAGGGCCAAACCTGTTCCAACGCTATCACCACCGCCACGGGTGAAGCTCAGAAGGGCTCCTACGGCACGAACTACAAGATCACGTTCAACAACCCGAACCTTGACGTTGCGTTGAAGAACGACCCCAACAATCACCAGTCGTTCGCGATCCAAATCCCGTCCTGCAGCTCCAACTAATCGAATGAGCGCACGACGCTTCGGCGATCGGACGCACAAAAAAACACTTCCTACACATACTGAAACAAGGCCTTACTATGAAGACCATCCTCAAGAACCGCGAAGCCGGCTTTACCCTCATCGAAATCGTCATGGTGCTCGTGCTGATCGGCATCCTTGCCGCCGTTGCCGTGCCCAAATACTTCGACCTCCAGGCCGATGCCGAAAAGAAGGCCATGGCCTCCGTCGCCGCCGAATTCCAGGCCCGCCTCAACGCCTCCTTCGCGCAGGCGCTCCTCCAGGGCCAAACCTGTTCCAACGCTATCACCACCGCCACGGGTGAAGCTCAGAAGGGCTCCTACGGCACGAACTACACGATCACATTCAACAACCCGAACCTTGACGTTGCGTTGAAGAACGACCCCAACAATCACCAGTCGTTCGCGATCCAAATCCCGTCCTGCAGCACCTCCGCCAACAACTAATCGGTCGTACGTCCGAGGTTTTCCTCGGACGCACTACAGCGCCCCGCTCGGGGGATCAACGCTCGATTCTTCGAGCACGGATCCGCGCGGGGCGCCTTGCCGAAATGACCCCTTCGGCAACCGGGCGGCAAACCGCGGCCCGATTCACGGAACGCCGAGGCTCTCAAGACACTGAGACAGCCGCCGCGTTCCGATTTCCTTCGACCAGACCTTCAAGCCTTCGGGCTTTCAACCCCTCAACCGCCAAATCATGTCCGCCCCCATTCCCCGCATTCTTGAGCTCCTCGCCCGACTCGAGGCGATGCGCGGCTCGGACCTTCATCTTGCGGCGGGTCGTCCCGCCCTCGCCCGCTCCGCGGGCGAACTCGTCCCGCTGACGGACACGCCCTTTACCGACGAGGAGCTCCGCCAAGCGCTCGCCGGCATGGTTTCCCCCGACGACTTCAAGCGTTTCGACGCCGCGGGCGAAATCGACTTTCGCTGGGAGCCCCTAGGGGCGTCGCTTTACCGCGCGAACTTCTATAAGACGCTCGGCGGCACCTCTGCGGAACTCCGTTGGATTCCCCGACGCATTCCCGACATGCGGGAGCTCGGATTGCCTGAGCATCTCGCGCGCCTCGCGCTTCTTTCGAGCGGCCTTGTGCTCGTGACAGGCGCGACGGGAAGCGGGAAGTCCACCACCATGGCCTCGATCGTCAATCACGCGAACCGCGTCCGACGCGACCACATTCTCACGATCGAAGACCCGATCGAATTCCTCTACGCCCCGGAAGCGTGCCTTGTGAGCCAACGCGAAGTGGGTTCGCACACCGCGACCTTCGCTTCGGCCCTGCGCATGGCCCTTCGCGAAGACCCGGACATCATCGTCGTGGGCGAAATGCGCGACGCCGAAACGATGGCGCTGGCCCTTGAAGCGGCCGAAACGGGTCACCTCGTTTTCGCGACGCTCCACACGCGCTCCGCCGCCGAAACGGTCGACCGCATCATCAATACGTTCCGCGCCGAGCAGCAGGCCCAGATCCGCGCGAGCCTCGCGCAGTCCCTCGAAGCGGTCCTTTCGCTTCAGCTCGTGAAGCGCTCGGACGTCCGAGGGCGCGTTCTGGCGATGGAAACGCTCGTTGCGAACCCCGCGGTGCGCAATCTCATTCGCGACGGGAAGACCTTCCAGCTTCCGAACGTCATGCAGACGAACCGCGCCCACGGAATGCGCACGATGGACGACCACCTCGCCGAACTCGTGACGGCGGGCATCGTCGCCCCCGAGGAAGCGCTCCTTCAGGCGCGCGACCGACTGAGCCTTGCGGGGGAACTCCGTCGCGCGGGCTTCCCGGTTTGAGTCCGGGATCGAGTAGTTGATTTTCCGTTTTCTTCATGGATCCGAATCTTTTTCTCACGCTCTGTGCTGCCCTCTTGGGACTCGCCTTCGGGAGCTTTTTCAACGTGTGCATCGATCGCGGCGCCGAAGGGCGCTCGATCGTGCGTCCGCGCTCGGCGTGCGACGGCTGCGGGACGACCCTCGGCCCCCTGGAGCTCGAGCCCGTCCTCTCGTGGCTCTGCCTTCGCGGGCGGTGCGCGCACTGCGGGATGAAAGTGTCCGTGCGGTACCCCGCGTCCGAAATCATCGTCGCGGTCCTTTTCGCGCTCGTCGTTTTCACCTTCGGCGCCACGCCCGAATCGCTCGTCTACCTCGTCTTCACGTCGATTTACGTCGTCGCTTCGGGGATCGACCTGAAAGTCGGCCTTCTTCCCGACCGGCTGACGTTGCCGGCCGCGGTCCTCGCGCTCCCCGCCGCCCTTTGGCTCGGGCACGATCCCGTTGACGCCATTGCCGGGGGGCTCATCGGTTGGGGGCTTTTCCGCTTCATCTCGTTTGCCTCCGAGCGCGCTTCGGGGCGCGAGGGGCTCGGATTGGGCGACTCGAAACTCATGCTTTCGATCGGCTTTCTGACGGGCGGGATGTTCCTTCCGATGGTCGTCCTCTTTGCGTCCCTCGGGGCGTTGGCGGTCTTTCTGGTTTTGCGCCTTCTCGGGCGCGATCCTTCCGACATGCGCCTTCCCTTCGGGCCCTTTCTCTCGGGTGCCGCGTACCTCACGTGGCTTGCGGGCGACCGGATTTGGTCGGCCTGGTTGAGCATCATTCTTTGAAGGAAATCGACATGAGCGACAACGCCAACCGATATCCGAACGCCTACGGCGTCTCGCCCGCCCCGGGCGAAGCTGCCGCGGGGAACGCCTACCCGGGCACGACGGGAACTGCGGGAGGGTCGACCCCCTACGGGGCCGTGCCTTCCGTGCAATCTTCCCGGCCCGTCCGCCCCGCCGCCTCGTCGGAGCCTCACGCCCCCGCCTGGGACGAAGTGATCGACGAGCAGCGCGGCATTCGCATCGGCACGGGAGCGAACCCGAATGCGAACGTAAATTCGGCTGCGAACGCGAATTCGGCTGCGGGTGCAAATCCTTCGAGCGCGCCCGTCGTGCTTTTCGAAACGACGGAGCCCGCGCACGAGCCGCACCCCGACGAAAATACGCCCCTTTCCTTCAGCCCGATCGCCCGCATGCTCTACGGCGACAAGCCCCGTCGGGTGCTTGCGGTCTCCGAAGACGCGCACGGGATTTTGCTCGTTCTCACCGACCCGACGAAGAACAACCGCATCGACGACGTCGCGTACTTCCCGTACCCGGCGGCGCTCGTGGTGGAACCCAAGGAACGCCTCGACTGGATTGCCGAAGTAGTGAAGGAATTCACCCCCGACTGGTCGAAGGTCGACCTCTGGATGCAGGCTCCTGCGGAGCGCACGCACGCGTACGTCCTGGAACTCCCCGATTTGAAGGGCGAGGAGCTCGACGCCGTCGCCCTTTTGCAGGCGAGCAAGCAGTACCCCGTGCGTCCCGACACGATGCGTTTCGACTACCGCACGACGGGCACGTGGGACGCGTCGCGCACGAACACGGTCGCGGCTCTGGGACTTACGGGCGACATGGAACTCCTTGAAGCGCTCCAAAACGACTTCGGTCGCCACGGCGTTCGTTTGGCGGGTGTGGCGGCGCACGCCTTCTCCGTCTGCGGGTACGCCCACGCGGGGCTCCTTGACGCGCCCTGGAAGACGTACGTCGTGCTGTCGTTCTCGTCCGACTCGAGCCTCCTTTCGGTCTTCCACGAAGAGCACCTCCTCATGCAACGCAATCTCGGCTGCGGGATTCTGTCGCTGGCGCGCTCGGTTTCCGACGCCCACCTCCATGCGGCGGACCTTACGGCCGAGGGCGAAGCCTGTGCGGTCGACTTCGGGAAGACGCCCTCCCGCATGGCGGGCCCGGGCGATGCGACGACGGCGCGCGGCGTCGAGCATCTCCTGAACGAACACAATCTGACGGAGGGCGAACTCGACGCGGTCGACGCCGTGCTCGGGGATGCTCTGGATCGCGTTGTCGCCTACGTGGAACGCTCGATCGTCTACTTCGAGCGCCGCAACTACAACGTCCCCGTCAAAGGGGTCGTGATTGCGGCCCCGCACACGATCACGCGCCTGATCGCCCGACGCGTAGAAGAGAACCTGCGTTTGCCCACCTCGGAATTTCTCTTTCCCGAAGGCACAACCCCCAAAGCGCAGGCGGCTCTGCGCGCGATTTCGCGCTCTCCGCGCGCGGGGCTCCTTTTCGACGCCGCGGGTCTTTCCTTCAAGTCGCCCTCCGTGCCGAATCTTCTTGCGTGTCCCGACGAGCGACGCGAAGAAGTGCGCCAGAAGCGCATCACGCATGCGATTCTGCTCGGGGCCTTGGGACTCTGCTTCACGTCCTTCACGATCGCGCTCTGGGGTGGGATTTCCTGGTGGCATGCGCTCTCCGACATCCGTGCGGCGCAGGACGTACGCGCAACGCTTCAACCCGAAGCGACCGTCGCGCGACTCGAAGCGAAGAAGGACGAAAACGAGCGGCTCGTGACGGAACTAGCCCGCATCAAGTCGATGGACCGCTATCCGGCGTTCCTCGCGACCCTGAGCGTCTTGCGCCCCGAAGGCGTGTACCTCACGCGCGTTGCGCGCGTGGACCGCGAGCACCCGCCGGGATCCGGCATGCCGCCGCGGCCGAGCCCCCAAAAGGGTGCGGCTCAGCAGGGTAAGGACGCCAAAGCTCCGGCTTCCCCCTACGTGATTGAGCTTGACGGCCTGATCGTGGGGGATGCGTTGGAGCAGGAGCTCTTGCTCGCCAAATTCTTGAAGCGCCTCAAGACGAAGCCCTACGCACACGACATGGAGCTCGAACTCTCCACCCCCGAGGCGGACCGTTTGGTCTTCCGTCTTGTTTTCCCCGACATCGCCCCCTGAGGAAGGTTAGTCATGACACCCGTTCAAAAGTTTTACATGCGCATCCCGCGCTGGGTGCCGCTGAAGCTCATCGCCTCGATCAACCTCGCGGGCTTTGTCTTCACGCTGCTCGCGGCCGTTTTCTGGTTCTCGAGCAAGGAAAGCGAAGCGGAAGCGGAATTTCTTGAGGACGCGATCGAATCTCACAAGATTCTCGCCCCGGCGATCGAGCGCATCGGTCAGAAAAACAGCGAGCTTCTCGCGATTCTCGCGTCGGAACATTCGACCCCGGAGCCCAACGACCTGCACGAAGTGCTCGTTTTGCTTGAACGCCACGCCGCGCAGTCGGGGATCGAGAACGCGCGCTTCATCCCGGACGCAACGACGCTCGTGAGCGCCTCGACCGTGCGCGTCGACGGGATCGGCACCGGGTCGAGCGAAGCCTTCCGAATGTTCTTCGTCTGGGTGAACCGCCAGACGTGGATCGAGGACGTGGGGAATTTCACCCTCACCGCGGCCTCGCCCGAACCCAACTTTACGATCGAGCTCGTCACGCGCTTTACGACGGGCTACTCGACCGAAGCGCTCTTGAAGGAGCTCCAATGACCACCCGCGAACTGCGACTCTTTGCCCTCTTGATCGTCGTCGCGCTCGTTGCGCTCGCCGACCTCGGTTGGAATTTCCTCTCGAAGCCGCGCGAAGCGTCGATGGACCCGACGCGCCCCACGCCCGCGCACGCGCAGGCCGCGGTCAACGCGATCGTGCCCCGCATCGAAAACGACCCCACGGGCTTTCGCGCGCTCTTTGCGACCGCGCGCCGCCCGATTGAGCGCCCGATCGTGACGCGTTACGAAGACCCGAAGACGCGCTCGACCCTCGAAGGGAATCTGCCGTCCGTCACCTACACCGGGTTCCTGGCGCTCCCCGACGGGGCGCACGCCGTCATCAACGGGACGGGCTACGCCGTCGGCGACACCGTCGCCGAAACGGGCGAACGCGTGACCGCCATTTCGCCCGACGCGGTCGAACTCTTCGCGCCCCAGACGGAAGCGCGCAGGACGGTCCTCTTTACGGACGAACTCCCCGCCGCCTACACGCAGGGCGCCGCGGCGTCCTCGAGCCAGAAGACGATCTCGGCGG
Organism: Sutterella megalosphaeroides; assembly: GCF_003609995.1. Lineage (NCBI taxonomy): Bacteria > Pseudomonadati > Pseudomonadota > Betaproteobacteria > Burkholderiales > Sutterellaceae > Sutterella > Sutterella megalosphaeroides. Next base: position 1,246,226 of record NZ_AP018786.1, on the reverse strand, counting down.
GCTCCGGCCTTTCGAGTGCTTCGAGCGGTTCGAGCGGCTCGACTGCTTCCGCCTCTCAAGCCTCCTCGAGCGAACTCAAGGCGGAGCCCTTGTCGGACGCCTGGTCGCGACTGAGCGACATGGGGGTCGTCCCCAAGATTCGCGAGGAAGCGCTCCGAAGCCCCGCCGCGAGCCGCGAGCGGATTGAAAGCACCGCGGCCGCGCTTCGACACTGACAGACGACCCTACGCACCCGATTCACCCCGCCGAGTCCGTCGAGCCCCGCAGTGAGAGCTCCGGACTCCGCAAAAACGCATGCCCCGGACACCATGACAACCCGTCCCATTTTCCGTACCACGACCCTTCTTTCGCTCTTGACGGTCCTTCTTGCGGGCTGCGCCACGCGCAACCCCGATGCCGAAGCGAGCAACCCCTTCATGCACCACTGGCAGGAGCAGGCGATCGGTCGCGAAGGGTTTTCGCCTTCCGTCGAAGACCTTCAGCCCGAACCCCGCGTTCTGATGCAGGAAAAAGCGAAGCCCCTTGCAAGCGCCGTCAAGAAGGGCCTCCCTGCGAGTCCCGTCACCCTCAAGGCGCAGGATTCGCCCGTCCCCGTGGTCCTTCGCATGCTCGCAAAGTCCGCGAACGTTTCGCTTCTCATTTCCCCCGCCGTGACGGGGTTCGTGTCGCTTGATGTCGTGAACGAACCCTGGAGCGACGTCTTTAAGAGCGTCTTGGCCGCGAACGGCCTCGAATACCGCTGGACGGGCCGCATTCTGCAGGTTCTCACCATCGAAGAAAAGAAGCGCGAATTCGACTTGGCGGCTCTCAACAACGAAATCGCCCTTCAGGAAACCCGCGCGATGAACACGGGCCCCTTGGGCGTGAGCGTCGTGAACGTGCGCTATTCGGACGCGACGGAACTCCAGAAGACGCTCGCGAAGTTCCTGGCGGGGAACCCCGACGCCGTGATCGAAATCGATCAGCACAACAACGCCCTCATCGTGCAGGCGACGGACTCCGCGCAGGCCCGCATCATTTCCTTGATCGAACACCTCGACCGTCCGCGCCCGCAGGTGCAGTTGCGCGCTCACATCATCGAAACGACGAAGGAAAAGGCCCGCGAACTCGGCATGCAGTGGGGCGGGAACCTTCGCTCGGGGACGATCAGCGGGGGCGACCGCGGCTGGATTGGTACGGGCTCGGGTGCCGCAGAGGACGCCGCGACCGACGCCGCGACGGGGATCCTCGGCTCGAACCTGGGGCTTGACTACAGCTCGATCGTGAACGGGACGGGGGCCGGCAAGCTCGGCTTTGCTCTCGGTCGTCAGGGCGGCAACATCCTCGAAGCGCAGCTCAACATGATGGAAAAGGAAGGGGTTCTCAACATCCTCTCCTCGCCCTCCATCACGACGCTCGACAACAAGATGGCCTACACCGAAAACGGTGAAAAGGTTCCGTACGTGAGCCGCGACTCCGACGGGAACGTCGACGTGAAGTTCGAGGACGCGGTGCTGCGCCTTGAAATGACGCCGAACGTGATCGACGGGGCGAACTTGAAACTCAAGGTCCTCATCAAGAAGGACGAAGTCGACAGCTCGCGCGCGGTCGAGGGGAACCCCTTCATCGTGAAGAAGCAAACCGAAACGACCGTCATGGTCCGAAGCGGCGAAACGATCGTCATTTCGGGCTTGACGAAGGAGCGCGGCGTCAACACCGAAGCGGGCGTTCCCGGAGCGCGCGATCTGCCGGGCGGCCGCTACGTCTTCGGCTCCACGAACCGCACGCAGTCGATGGAAGAAGTGTTGATCTTCATTACGCCGACGATCCTTCCGACGCGCACGAAGCAGAACTTGACGCCGACGCCCCTGCCCCCGTCGCCCTCGCCTTCGGCGCTTCGCGACGTCGCGACCCCGGTTTCGAGCACGAAGGCGCAAAGCGAATGGGCGACCGATACCGTTTCGCACGAAGAAGCGATCGAGGCTCGTGAAGCCGATGCGTCTGCCGATGCGAAGACGAGCACGAAGCCCGCAGCGAACTCTGCTACGAACTCCGCGGCCCAGCCCCTGCCCGTCCCCGCGGGCTCCCAGGTGCTCGACTTGAGCGCCGGGCGCTGATTTCACGCATCCCGTTCAATACGTTCGACACATACGACACTTACGCTTTCGGAACCCGACATGCCCGTACCCCGCATTCAGAAAAAACTCCGACTCGGCGAAGAACTCGTTCGTCGCCGCAAGCTTACGCCCGAGCAGCTCGAAGCGGCGCTCGCCTCCGCGCGCAACGCGAAGATGCGTCTCGGCGAATTCCTGATCGATCGCGGTATCGTCACCGAACTCGACGTGCTCGACATCATTTCGTCGCAGCTCTCGATTCCGCGTTACGACGCGTCGCAGTACGCAACCGACCCGGCGCTCCGGGATTTGCTCCCCATGCGCCGCGCGCAGCAGAGTCAAGCCGCACCCTTGTGCGTTCGCGACGGGATTTTGTACCTCGCGCTTCTTGACGCCCCCGGTTTCAACGAGCTCTTTGCGCTTGAAGACCTCACGCGCCATCAGATCGAACCCGTACTCTGCACGAAGGAAGAGTTCGGGCGGATCTTCCGCATCGTCTACGGCGAACACACGGCCTTTGACGCGATGATGACGGAGTTCCGCGACGACGGCGCCGACGACGTGAGCGTCGTCTCGGAAGAAGGGTCGGAGCTCATCGCCATGACGGACGCGGACGGCGACGCCGCGCCGGTGATCCGCATCGTGAACCTGATTCTTGCGGAAGGGGTGCGTGCCGGGGCGAGTGACGTGCATATCAACCCCGAAAAGAACATCGTGAACGTCCGCTACCGCATCCAGGGCGTGTTGCGTACGGCGAGCGACGTGCCGAAGAACCTGGGGCCCGCGCTCGCGTCGCGTCTCAAGATTCTCGCGAACCTCGACATTTCCGTGACGCGCACTCCGCAGGACGGGCGCTTCTCGGTGCGCGTCGACGACCGCGAAATCAACGTGCGTTTGTCGACGCTTCCGACGATTTACGGCGAAAACATCGTGATGCGACTCCTCGACACGAGTTCGAAGCGCGTCTACACGTTCCCCGCCCTCGGGATGAATCCGCACGACTGCACGATTCTCGAGCGCGAAGCGAAAAAGCCCTGGGGGATGATCCTCTCGACGGGCCCGACGGGCTCCGGTAAGAGTACAAGTCTCTACTCGATCATCCAGATGATCAAGCGCGACGACATCAACATCATCACGCTCGAGGACCCGGTCGAATACCGAATGGACGGGATCCGCCAGGTGCAGCTGAATACCAAAGCGGGGATGACGTTCGCATCCGGCCTTCGCTCGATCCTGCGTCAGGACCCGGACGTCGTGATGGTGGGGGAAATCCGCGACGAAGAAACCGCGAAGATCGCCGTGCAGGCGGCGTTGACGGGGCACTTGGTGTTGTCGACGCTGCACACGAACGACGCTCTCGGTGCGGTCTACCGTCTCATGGACATGGGGGTCGAGCCCCACTTCGTGACGTCGGTGCTTTTGGGCGCCTTCGCGCAGCGACTCGTGCGCACGATTTGCCCGCACTGCCGCACGCCCTATCAGCCGCCCGCCGATTTGCTTGCCCGATTCGGGCTCAAACCCGACGAGGCGGTCTACTACCGCGGCACCGGGTGCCCGCACTGCAACGGGACGGGCTACGCCGGTCGCGTCGGGATTTTCGAAGTGCTCGCGATGTCGGACGAAATCCGTCAGGAGATTTCGCGCGGCATGAGCCCGCAGGACGTCCAGAAGGCCGCGCGCGCCGAAGGCTTTCACTCGATGCGCGAAGACGCCGCCGACAAGATCCGCGACGGTCGCACGACGGTCGAAGAGGCGCTGCGCGTGACGATGGCTTAAAGCCGGAACCGATGACTGGGAAAACTTTTCGATAAACCACCATGGCAAGGGACTACACGTACGTCGCCCTCAATGCCGAAGGGCAGAAAACGACGGGGGTCATGACGGCCGAGAACGAACAGGCCGTTCGCTCGGCGCTCTTTGCGCGCGGGCTCGCGGCGCTTACCGTCACGGCTAACCGCCCGGAGAGCGCTTCGGCCCTGTCGGGGCTCGCGGAACTCTTCGGTTTCGACGGGGAAAGCGGCTCCGCGAAACCCGCCAAGCCCGGGGTGCCCCCGAGCCCTGCTCCTGCTCCGGCTTCGGGTTCGACTTCGACCGGGGACGCGAAGGCCGCCTCGGGAACGCTCGTTGAGAAGCTCGAAGGGCTCCTCGGCGTCACCCCCGTCAACACGAAGTCGCTCATTCTCTTTACGAAGCAGTTTCGCACGCTCTTCATGGCGGGGATCCCGCTCGGAGACGTCTTTCGGATTCTGCGCGACCAGACGCCCGAGAAGCACCTCTGCGCCGCCGTCGAAGACATTCGCGCCCGCATCGTCGAAGGGCAGAGCCTGACGACCGCGTTTCGCGCGCACCCGAAGATTTTTCCGCCCTTGTATGCCTCGATGATCGAAGCGGGGGAGCAAAGCGGCTCGATGGGCGTGGTGTTGGAGCGCCTCGTGAAGCTTCTCGCCCACGAAGAGAAGATCCGTCAGAAGACGGCCTCGGCCGTTCGCTACCCGAAGATGGTGGCGGGCGCCATGGTGGGCGCCTTCGTCGTGCTTCTCAACTTCGTCGTTCCGCAGTTCGCGGCCGTCTATTCGCAGTCGGGGCGCGAGCTCCCGTGGGCGACGCAGGTTGCGATCGGCATGCACCACGTGCTCTCCGAATGGGGCGTGCTCGTCCTCGCGGTTTTGGCGGTCGCCTTCGTCGTGCTCCGGCGTTGGGCGCAGTCCTCGGCCGGCCGCCGCACGATCGACGGGCTTCTTTTGAAGCTGCCGATTGTGGGGCCGGTTGTTCAGAAGTCCGTCATCGCCCGCTTTGCGGCGCTCTTCAGCATTCTTTTGAAGAGCGGCGTCTCGATTCTGGAGAGCATGGATATTTTGAAGTCGACCGTCGACAACGCGTTTTTCGCGGCCGAATTCGAAGAGGTGAAGGTCAAGATCCGCGAGGGCGAATCGATCGCGAAGGCGATCGGCGAGGTGCGCTCGATGAGCCCCCTGGCGGTGAGCCTTTGCACGATCGGCGAACAGGCAAGTCGCCTCGACACGATGCTCGAAGAATTGGCCGAACACTACGACGACGAAGTGAACGTCGCCGTCGAGAAGATGACCGACAGCTTGGGGCCGATGCTCATTCTCTGCCTCGGGGTCGTGATTCTCTTCTTCGCGTTGGCGATCTTCATGCCGATGTGGGACATGATTTCGTTTGTCTGACGAAGGAAACGCGAAACCAACCGAAGGGCCGATCGAAAGAGGAGGAGAGGAGGGATAAAACCTTCTTCTCTTCCTTGAATTTCCGTTAAAACGCCCTCTTTTATCGGCAATTACCACTAAAAGACTTCTATTTCGCGAGATACCCCTCTACGGTTTACCAAAATGCGACTTACAATCCGCTTCATGCCGCGCCCTTTTCGGCACGTACCGCGGATTGACGCCAAACCCGTACTTTTTTCGACCCGATCACCGCTTTTTTCGTACACGGAGCCCGTTTCGCCGCGACATCCGTCTCGTCCGACGCTTCGCCCTCCTTATCGATGTACCAGTCCATACCTACGTTTTTCGGCCGCGTTTTCAACGCCGTCTTCAATCTGCGCATTTTCATCATCGTCGTCCTCCTCGCTGCGGACGGACTCCTTTACGGGCTCTTGCGCTCCTCGTACGTGGACGATTTTCAGAACATCGGCGTTTACGAACTGCGCGGATACCGCGGCGAACAGATGAACCGCATCGCCGTCATTCACTCGATTGCGGCTGCGGGCTACATTCAGCTCGAAAAATTGATGGGCACCTCGCCCACGGACGAGGAGATCCTCGATTGGATCCGACGCTTTCTCGTGCAAGCGGAAACAATGCTCGGGAGCAAAAACGGGCTCAACGTCAGTGCGGCGGTGGGCGGGCGCGCCATTGCGATTCCGGAACTGACGCCCTGGCTCACGTCCGACTACAACCTCGAATCGCGCGAGTGGTACATCCAAGCGAAACGGACCGAAGAGCCGATTGTCTCGAACGTCTATCAGGAATTCAAAACGGGCCGCCCCGTCATCACGGTGACGCGCTACAACCGCGCGAAGGACCTCATGTTCGTCTTCGACCTCTACCCGGCCGAAGTCGAGCTCCCGTCCGTCGCGACCGAAGAAGGCGCCCGCGGAAGTTTCTTCCTCACCGACGCGGAAGGGAAAACGTTCCTCAAAAACAGCTCCTACTCCACGTCGTTTCAGATCTATGCGGACTACGTCCCGAAGTGGCTGGAGCTCCTTCGCTCGCGCGAAAAGCTTGAAGATCTGATCATTGCGCCGGGCCCCAATTCGCCCTTCGTCTCGGTGTACGGGTCGCCCCTGCCCGTCGGGGGTTGGGTGCTCCATGCCGTTCCCACCACGGAGCTCGACCGGGAACTCAAAACCCTCAACGCCGTCTTTTTCGGCGGGACCCTCGCGCTCATCCTCGCGGTTCTCTGGGGGCTCGTGCGCATTGCCGAAACCGACCGGCGTCTGAAGCGCGTCTCCAATACCGTGACCGCCATGATCAGCTCGTCGGAACTCGTCGCGACCGTGAACGTCCGAACGGGCCATTACGAACTCCTTTCGGGGAACGCCCGCGTACGGCGCATGCTCCCCGAATTCGGGAATTACGCCCTGCTCCTTGCGCACCTCCATCGTTACGTGCTCTCGAACCTTGAGGAATTCGACAAACACATGACGCTCGCGGGTCTGCGGCGTCTCTACGAAGAAGGTACGCACACCTTCGGGGGGACCTTCGAATACGAAGACCAACGGGGCGGTCGTTCGTGGATGAACCTGGCGCTCCTGCTTGACAAAACGCTTCTTCCCGACGAAGTGCTCGTTCGCATGACGGACGCGACCGATCAGCACCGCAGAGAAGCCGCGCAGACGGAACTTCTCAAGACGGCCTTGGAAGCCTCGCGGCGCAGCGAACGCTCGAAGCAGCTCTTTTTCCATTCGATGTCGCACGAGATGCGCACGCACTTGAACGCGATTTGCAACATGACCGCGATCGCCGAGCGGGCGCTTGAGCGCGGCACGGACGCGGCGAACCTCGGGAAGACGAAAAACGCGCTCGAGCACATCCGCCACGGCGCGAACCTCCTTCTGAAGCTCGTCAACGACCTTCTGGAGCTTGCCGCCGCGCGCGAAGGGAACCAGACGGCAGAGCTCCGTCCCTTCCTTCTTGCGCCATTTGTGGAGAAGATCGCGCACGTCTTCGATGTCGCCGCGAAGAAAGAAGAGAAGCGCTTCCTCACGGACTTTTCGGGTCTTGACGTTGCGGTCGAGAGCGACCCCGTGCGGATCGAACTCGTTCTCAACAATCTCCTTTCAAACGCCGTCAAGTACACGCCTCCGGGGCGCACCATCCGCTTTACGGCGGAGCACCTCCCGCGCGAAGGGGCGGACGTCTTCCGCTTCATCGTGCGCGACGAAGGGATCGGGATGAGCGACGAGTTCCTCAAGACGATTTTCGAACCCTACGCCCGCGAACGCCGCTACGCGAACCGCGAGGTGCAGGGGACGGGCCTCGGGATGCCGATCGTGAAGGCCCTCCTGCAGATTCTCGAAGGGAACGTGAGGATCGAGAGCGTCGTCAACAAAGGAACGACCGTCATCGTGACGCTGCCGCTTCGGATCCTCACGCAGGAAGAAAAGCGGGCGCTCGAGGCCGCGGTGGGCGGTTCGAGCGGTTCGGTCGTACCCGCGCCGCACCTCCCGCCCGCTGCCGTCGCCTTCGATGCGGCGGACACTGCGGCGGGGACGCGCGCGATTGAAAGCGTGATGCCCGAAGCCGCGTCCGGGAACGAACCCGAAAAGGGAGCGACGAAAGAACCGGCCGACAAGAACCCGACCGACGCGTCCGACGTGAAGGCGGATGAAAAGGTGACCGAAAAGGCGACCGAAAAGACGGACGGATCTTCGGGCGAAAAGCCGAAGCCCCTCTGCCTCATCGTCGAAGACAACTTCATCAATCAGGAAGTGCTCGCGGAACTTCTCGACGAGCTCGGCTGCCGAAGCGAAACGGCCGAGAACGGCCGCGCGGCGGTGGAACGGTTCGACGCCTCGACCCCGGGCGAGATCGATCTCGTCCTCATGGACATCAACATGCCCGAGATGAACGGACTCGAAGCGGCGGCCGCGATCCGCGCGCGTGCCGGTACGCGTCCCGATGCGGTTTCGCTTCCGATCGTCGCCGTCACCGCGAACGTCGACTTCGAAGACATCAACGCGATCTACGAAGCGGGGATGAACGGGCACCTCGCGAAGCCCCTCGACTTCGGGAAGCTCCGCGACGCGGTGGTGAAATTCACGGGGAGGCGAGAAAACTGAAGCCCGCGAGCTTAAAGAAAAAAGGCGTCCTTCGCAAAGAGGGACGCCTTTTTCGTTTCGATCAGGAGCGGCTCAGGGCCGCTCCATGACGCTCAATGACGCATCAGGGCGTCGGGTGATCTTCGAGCGACTTGAGGCCTTCGTAGACCGCGTCAAGCGTGAGCGTTTCGGCGCGCTTCAGGTCTTCGGGCGAGAGGTTCCCCTTCAGAATGCGCGCGTCCGCCGCGGCGTTGCGGTCGGGCTGCACGTTCTTGTCGGCGGGAGCGGCCGCGGCGTTGAAGAGGACGAGTGCGGCGGCACGGTCGTGTTCGATCCCGTCGCCCGTCAGGAGAAGGTTCGCCAATGCAACCTGAGCTTCGGGATAGCCCTGCATGGCGGCACGGCGGTACCACTTCGCGGCTTCAAGCGCGTCCTTGGGCTTGCCGTTGCCGTAGAGGTAGTAGTCGCCCACGTTCTTTTCACCGACGGGGCTTCCTTGCTTGGCGGCCTGAAGGTCCCAGAGGTAGGCCTGCGGCATGTGAACGCGAACGCCCAGCCCCTGGCGGAAGACGTTCCCGAGCGCGAGCTGGCACTCGACGTCCCCGAGGTAGGCGCCCTTTTCCCACCAGTAGACGGCGGTCAGGCGTTCCGGCCCCTTGCGGCCCAAGCCCTTGAAGTACATTTCGCCGAGGTAATACATGGCCCGGGCGTCGTCCTTCGCGGCGAGGCTCTCGAATTCCTTCTGAGCGACGTCAAACTTCTGGTTGCGAACGGCCTGAATGCCCTCTTCGATGCCGGCATAGGCCGCGGGGGCGGCCAGAATCGTCGCGAGGGCCGCTGCGGCCCCGAGCGCGGAAAGCGACGGAAAGCGAATCATGGGTGTATCTCTTTTTTCGGGTGGTGAAGTCCGTTCGGGCGCTCGGCCGGTCGGTCCGAACGGGTCGGCGCCATCAAGCAAACCGAACGCACGGAACGGACGAAATCTCGGGCGGGGGTCCTTGGGTCGGGCCCCCGTGACCGATTCACTCTAGCACCCGTTTCTTAAGCGAAGCCTACCGTGCGGGAGAGACTTTCGACAGCGTGGCTTCGCTTTGCGCGCGGCTTATGCGCGGCTCGGCGGGCGGTCGGCCGATTGGGCGTCGGAGGTAGAAGAGGAATCGACGGCGGCTGCGCCTTCGGGTCGACGTTCGAGGCTCACTCCCTCAAGCAGAGCCGACAACGGGGTTTCGAGCGTATGCTCCCGCGTCCAGGTGTCGTACCACTCGCAGAGCATCCCTTCGCCCTTTTTGGGCTGCGCCGATTCGGGACGAACGAGCGTGTTGTGGGGGTCGACCAAAAGCGCGTGGAAGGCTTCGCGCAGCGTCTTCGTTTCGGGGTCGGCCAAAAGCGCCCAGGCGGGCGTCAGGCGCCGGCGGCCCGTGGCGAGTTCTCCGACGTAGCCCGCGTCCGCAAGGCGCGAAAGGATCCGGCTCACGGCCTCGGGGTACGAGTCGACCCGGTCCGCGAGCTCTTCGACGCCGAGCGAGGACCGCCCCGCCGCGCGCTCCGCCGTCATGACGCGAAGGAGCGCCACCCCCGTCAAAAAGTCGTTTCCCGTACGGTAGGAATCCGCGTAACGACCGGAAGTCAGAAGCGGGATCGTGGCCGTGACGGCCGCCCCCGAGAAAACGAGAATCCAGTTGACGTAGAGCCAGAGCAAAAAAACGGGAAATGCGACGAACGCGCCGTAGAGGGTCGAGAGGGTTCCCGCGGTCACGTAGACTTCAAAGCCCTGTTTGACGATCTGCCCCACGACCGCAACCGACATCCCGCCCGTCAGAGCATGGGACATCGGGACGTGGCAGTTGGGAACGAGCTTGTAGAGAAGCGCGTAGCCCAACCCTTGAAGAAGCATCTGAAAGAGAGCGAGCACCCACGTCGGAAAGAGCGAAACGCCCGCATCCTCCCCGAAGGCGAGCTTGAGCATCTGGCCCGAAAGCGTAAGCGACAACGTGATCGCGAGCGGCGCAAGCGTCAGAAGCGCCCAGTAGATGACCGCCCGCTGCGACCACGGGCGCATCGTGCGCACCTTGAAGATGCGGTTCACGGTCACGAAGAATTTGTCGATCAAGAGGAGCGCCGTCACCGACAAGCCCCCGATACCGAAGGCCCCGAGCCCCGTGGCCTGTTGACTGAAAGCGTGCAGATACTTCACCACCACTTCGCTGTATTCGAGCGGCAGAAAGCTTGTGAGAACGGCCTCTTCGAGCGCCTTGCGGCTCGATTCGAAACTCGGAAACGCCGCGAAGACCGCGAGCGACACCGCAAGGAGCGGCACGAGCGAAAGGAGCGTTGCGAGCGTCATCGAGGAGGCGACTTCCTGGAGTTGCGTATCGCGCATGCGGTGCGCCGCAAACGAAAGCGCCTGTCGGCCGAGGTCGAAAAGGCGGTGCGAGCGCACGGCATCCTGAACGGATCGGGGAAGAGCCACGGGGGAAATCCTTTGAAAAATTTCTCGAAATATCGCGGCTCTCAGTATAGCGGGAGCGGTTCGCGAGGCCGCATGCGCCCGTACCGACCCCGCGGTTTTTCCCGACGATCTTTCGGGATGATTTACGGGTGCGACCGAACGACCGGAACGAAAAAAACCGCAGCCCTTCCGAAAGGAAGCGACTGCGGTCGGGGCATCGGGTGTTCGAGGCGGGGGAGGTTCTGGCGCGGGCCTTTCCCTTCCCCCCTCGAACGCTCTCTGCGGCGAAGGATTACTTCGCGTAGCCGAGCGTCACGATGCGGTTCGTGTCGAGCACTTCGAAGCCGTCGGCCGTCTTCACGAGGCCGCGAATGTCGGTGAGTTCGGCGGGAAGAGCCTGAACGTCGACAACGGCTTCCTTCGCAAGGTCGATCGTCACGAGGACGTTGTAGTTCTTCGACACGGCGTAGAGCTTGCCGTCTTCGTAGACCATGCCGGTCACGTAGAGTTCGCCGAGCGTACGGCCGTCCTTGAGCATCGAAGCTTCGGGGGTGAATTCGCCCGAGAGAACGAAGTCCTTCTGCAGAGCCTTCGAGATCACGAACGTCTTCTTGTCCTTGTTGTCGGGAACCGTGGCCGTATAGACGTACTTGCCGTCGGTCGCCGAGGAGTGAACGTAGAACATCTTGGCGCGTTCCGTGCCGATGCGGCCGCGGCCGAAACCGTCCACCGCTTCAACCTGATCGCGACCGGCCGTGAAGTTGGGCCAACCCGTCACGTCGTCGGCTTCGGGGTTCTTGCGGATCTTGAGGAACGACTTGTTCGTACCCATGAGGACGATAGCGTCGTCGCGGAATTCCGTCATACCCACGATGTCGAGCACGTTCGCGGAGAACCAGGGGTCCATGGCGGCGTGGATCGCGGGCTTCAGATCGTCGCCCAAGAACCAGAAGTCGTACTTCGAAGCAACCACGTATTCGCCACGGATCTTGGCGATCGTGTTGAGCTTGGCGTCGACGCCTTCGATCGTACGGGTGTTCGTCACGGCAAGCTTGCCGTTGACGGCGAGCGGGCCCTTTTCGGCGTCGTGTTCGAACGTAAGACCGAGCTTCTTCGCGTTCGGAGCGTAGGCGAAGTCCGGATCCTTCACGTCGCGGCGGCCGAGGAAGTTGATGCCGGCCCACATGCCTTCCCAGGAAGCGTCCGACCACTTGACGTACTTCGTGTCCCACGAGAAGCGGTACGGATCGCCCTGACCCCAGTTCGGGGGAAGACCCGTCGACCAGAGCGCCTGGAAGGTGTTCGAGGCGATGATGAAGGCGACGATGCCGAACGCGACCTTGTAGAAGGACGTGAGCGGACGGAAGGGCTTGCCGCGCATTTCGGCGATGAGGGCGTCAAAGCGCGGGGCGAGGAAGGTCGCGAGGCCGAAGAGCATCACGACGCACCAGAAGACCACTTCGGCCCAGAACTGCGTATGGAGACCGAAGATGTCGAGACCGAAACCCTGACCCACGTCGCGGAAGGCGTGGTTGCCGAGGTGGCGGAAGGAGGAGTAGAGACCGCAGGCGGCCATGACGAGCATCATGGCGAGGTACTTCGGCTTGAAGCCGTAGCGCACCATGAAGAGAGCGACGACGCCGATGTAGGCCATCTGCTGACGCTGACCCCAGCAGAGCGTGCAGGGGCTGTCGCCCATGAGGTAGCCGAGGATGAGGTTGGCGATGCCGACCGGGAGGAGAACGATCAGAAGACCGCCCCAGGCGACGATGTCGTAGAAGGTCTTGGCCTTCTTGATGTCCGTTTCGTTTACGGGCTGCGAGTAGTCCGTCATGCTGTCACCTTAGCCTTAGAGATTGAGTTGACCGAGAATGGCCGTCGACACGTGACCGACGTACATGAAGACCACCACGGCCCAGCCGCCGACGGTCAGCCACCAGGCGAGCTTTTCCTGCTCGGGCTTGAAGACCATCAGAAGGACCGCAACACACAAAAGAAGAAGCTCTACGAACTCCATGTTGTTTCCTGCTGCTTTGAAAGGTTAATCAGGACACACTTTCAGCAATCGCCCACGTTTTCGGACGCATGAGATCGCCGACGGGTGTAGTCCCAATGGGAGAGGCCCGAATTCTTCCACGATTTGTTGAAGAAGTAAACCTATTTTTACATTTTGCTTCAGGGTTATACCCTTATCCATTTCCTTAAGGTTTTCGCGAATTCAATCTCGAATCTCGATCGGTTCCGTCAACCTTCCCTAATTTCGGGCATCTTGACGGACTCGCCCCTTGAGGCCCGACACACGGGCGTTGACGGAGAACGCGAGACGCTCGCAGGCGCTTTCCGGGGCAGAGAAAATGTTGCAGGGGGCGACGCACGGGCAGGTGTCCCGGGTCGGACCCGCACGTTTTCTCCTCCCCGCCCGAGCGGTCCCCTTCGGCCCGCGGGTTCCGGCTCGTCGAGTTTTGTCGACAATTTTCGAAAAAGATTCGACAAAACGCCGCGACTCATGTATGATCGTGTCTTCCTCGACGTGCATGAAAAAGGCGACGCACGTCGGCGGGATACGGAAGCGCGGAAACAAGGCGCCGCGGGGATACTTCCGTTATGGGGGAAAAGGGACGATTGTTCACGCAATCGTCCCTTTCTTTATGCGCATGCTTCGAATCCGGTCGAAGCGAAAAAGAACGAGCCGACCGCTTGGAATCGATCGGCTCGCTCGGCTTCATTCGGCGGTTCTCCGGCTTCTTTCAGGCTTTGCTACTCGCCGGCGCCCGCTTGAGGGGCGCTCCTCGATCTTCCGTTGAGACCTCGTCCGACGTCGCGGGCGCCGAGCCGCGCGTCGCGTGCCAGCAAACGAGCGACCCCGTCACGACGAGGGCCACGCCCTTCCAGAAGGAAAGCGTCAGATCCGCCCCGATCCAGAAGGTCGCAAAGACGCAGGAGAGCACGGGCGTGAAGTAGGAGGCGATCGCAAGGAGCGTGAGATTTCCCTTCATCGTGCCGTAGGTCCACGCGGCGTACGCTCCGCCCATCGCCATCGCGCCGAGCACGGCCGAGACGACGCCCTTCCAGCCGATCGTCTGCGGTTCCCCTCCGACTCCGAAAAGCCAGAGGACGAAGAAAATCACGAAGTCGATGACGAAAATCACGATGACCGGATTTTCGCCGCGCGCCCAGGCACGGGTCATCGAACAAAAGCCCGCCCAGGCCACCGCCCCGATGAACGCCAAGCCGTAGCTCCAGGGATTCCTCTGCACGTTGGCCGCAAAGCTCGCGGGATCGAACCCCGCATCCCCCGCGAGCACCGTCACGATGCCCGCGATCGTGACGAAGAACCCGGGGACGATCCACCACCGCGCCTTTTGGCCGTTGAAAAGCACCGCAAAGACCACGGTGAGGCAGGGCCAAAGGTAGTTGACCATCCCGACTTCCATCGTCTGCGCACCCCCGTCCGAGAGCGCGAGCGAGAGCCCGAAGCAAATCGAGCAGAGGTTCGCGGCGGGAATCCCGAACCAGAGGTACTTCTTCGGGTAGGCGGAAAGCTTCGGGCGCCCGAGGATGAAAAGGAGAAAGACGACCGAGATCCCGTAGAGGACCATGAGGCCGCGCGCGAGACCGAAGTCTTCGCTGATTCCGCGCACGAGCCCGACGCTCATGCCCCAGAGAAGCGGTGCGAGAAGTCCCGTGAGCGTGGCTTTTCGGGCGGTGGAGTCGGCGGCAAACATGGTGGTTCCGATGCGCCCGGCGGTACCGGGCGAAGTAGTCGTGGTGAGGATGAGCTTGGAAAAAATCCGGAAAAAACGCTTTCGAGCGTTCGGAGGCCGGAGCACAACGATCCGACTTGCCACACCCGATTTCGGGCGCCTTCAAGCCGGATCGTCGTACGCCGTCTCGGACGGCTCAAGCGCGAAGGAACGAACGGCAACGGTTCCTTCGGCGCATCGCAAGCGAGACGATGATTTTAATCCTCAAACGTCCCCTTCATGAGGAGTTCGCCTTCGCGCATCGCAATGCGACCGCGCATGAAGACCCACTGCGGTTCGAACGCGTCGTCGACGACAAGCAAGTCGGCATCCGCCCCCGGAACGATCGCGCCCTTTTCCGTAAGATTCAGGGCCTGCGCGACGTTCGTCGTCATGAAGCGCAGAGCCGCTTCGAGGCCGAGGTCCTTCGCGAGTTCGCCGATCGTTTCCTTGTTGCAGTTGATGAGACCCACGGCAAGGCCCACCATTTCGCCCGCGTCGTTAAAGCGCGGCATCGAGCCGTGCCCGTCCGACGAGAGCGTGATGCGCTCGGCGGGAACACCCGCGGCGAGCGCGGCGCGCAGGGTTTCGGCAGCGGTCCCCAGGTAGTTGCCTCCTCCCGTCGTAATGTCGATGATGCCGCCCGCCTTCGCAAATTCGCAGGCGCGGCGGAAGACTTCCGGGTGACGGCCCGTGTGAGTCGGGCGGAAGTGCTTCGCGGGAATGCCCGTCGCGATGCAGGCTTCCATCAGATCGAAGGCCGTCGGATGGTCGCCGAGGTGAACGTGCACGAAACCGACCTTACCCGTAAGCATCCCTGCGATGCGCACTTCGGATGCAAGGCGCAGGAGTTCCTCCTTCGTGGGCCAGGAAGACCGGTGGTCGCCGAGCGCGATCTTGACGCCCAAGACTTCCGGAATCGCAAAGAGGTCCGTCTTCACGTCGCGCGTGATCGTCGTCGGAGGGTACGCGTAGTTGCTTGTCCACATCCAACCCGAAGCGCCTTCGGCGGCAAGACCCCGCACTTTGGCGAGCAGGTTTTCGATCGAGCGCGACATCGAGTCCGTGCCCGAGACGCCGAGGAAGGTCGTCACGCCCGCGCGCACGAGCTCGGAAAAGACGAGCTCGGGGCAGCGGCTCTGCCAGCCGCCTTCACCGCCCCCGCCCGTCACGTGGATGTGCTGGTCGATCAAGCCCGGCACGACCTTCGCACCCTTCATGTCGATCGTTTCGAGCCCCGGAAAATCGATCGAGAGCTCGGGTTCGACCGCAACGACCTTGCCGCCCGCGACGAACACGTCGCGGCGACCGAGGTGTTCGGGCGCCCAGAGGTCGCAGTTTTTGAGAAGCATCGGGTTTTGCATGGAATTCTCCTTTTTGAATTGCCAGAATCTCGGGTTTTCAGACCGGCCGACAGGGCCCCGTCGTTGCCGAGGGGGCCCGCAAAATGCAAACGAGCGCCCGTCGTCGGGGCGCTCGTCGAGAAAGTCGTGGAATTACGCTTCGTTCGTCTTTCGGATCGCTTCGTAGCGGGCGGCGATTTGGCGGCCCGAACGCGTGCCGTAGAGAAGGCTCGTTCGCGTCGAAAAGAGGAGGTAGCAGGTCGCAATGATCGTGAAGGCGGAAATCCCCATGAAGTTTTGCGACACGTCGAAGGGAATGCCGAGAATGGGCATGCGCAGCAGGTCCGCAACGGGCCCCGCGGCCCAGAAAGCGGCCACCGCACCGTAGAGCGCCCCGGGGCTGCGACCCACGGTCAAAAGGAGGAGCGTCAAAATCATGCCGACCGCGGCCACCCCCTGCGGGATGATCGTTTTGAGGGCGGGCCAGGCAAAGCTCGCGTCCATCGCGATCACGCCCGCCGCTTCGCCCGCGGCGCGCCCGAACTGAAAGAGCACGAACGTCGCTTCGGCGGCAAGGAAAAAGAAGAAAACAAGCATCAAACCGCCGACGCCGCCCGCAACGCCCGGAACCCGCACGGCGGGCGGAACGGCGCGCGCGACGAGAGCGAGTGCGACGGTGAGAAGAAGCGGAGCCGCAACGGCAATGAGAATGCCGGCGGTGGAAAACGTAACGGCTGCGTCGGTCATGAGGGTTTTCCTGAATGAGAAAGTTTTTCGATTATATCGAAGGAGGCCCGTCGGTCAAGGAAACCTATGACGGTCTTTGAAGGTCTTTGAGGGCCTTGGGGCTTAACGGCGTTCGCCGAAGCGTTCGAGCCTTTCCGCTCGCTCGGGCCGCTCGTGAAATTCGCTCGTGCAACAACCCGCTTCCGCGTCGCCCGACTCGAGCCCTTCGAGAATCGCGCAGCGCCGTCCGTCCGAATGGTCGCCCCCGCATCGTGCGGCGAGCGCTTCGAGGTGGCCTTTGAGTTCGAGCAAGTCCGCAATGCGCGCATCCACTTCTTTCAGGTGCTCGTGAATGAGTTCGTGGGCGCAGTGCGCTTCTTCGAGCGTACCCGCCCGGGCTTCGAGGAGCGTTCGGATTTCTTCGAGCCCCAAGTCGATGTTGCGGCAGTGACGGATGAAGTCGAGCACCCGCACGTGCTCCTCGCCGTACGAGCGGTAGTTGTTCGCCTCGCGCCGCGCGGGCGCGATGAGACCGATTTTTTCGTAGTAGCGAATCGCCTCGGGCGTGTGCCCCGTGGCCTGCGCGAGTTCTCGAATGCGCACTGTCGGACTCCTTCAAGAAGTCGAAAAAGGGAAGAGCGGAAAGCGACCGAGAGCAGCCGTGGGCTCGCGGAGCGTTTTTTCCATTATGCCTAAAAATCCCCTTGACCTTGTAACCGCTTCAAGGTGTTCAATACGCTCAGAACGATTTTCAAAGAGACGGCCGGACGTGCTTTTTCGTTCGATGCGCCTCCCGCCCTCTCCCGACTTTTTCGGATTTTGAGACCATGCCGCTTCCCTCGACCCTCCGATTCCGCGTACCGGACATGTGCTGTCCGGTCGAATTCGAGCACTATGCGAAAGCGCTCGCGCGACTCGCAGCATCGCACGGCTTTGCCGCCTCGGCACTCGCGGCCGTACCCGACTACGGAACGCGCACCCTCACCGTAACCTTCGCGTCCGAAGCGCTTCGCGAAACCCTTACGCCCGAACTTGTGCTTGAGGCGCTTCGCTCGGGCGGGGACCGTGCGGAGCTCGTCGACGCCCCGCGCACGGGCACCGTGCTTCTTGCCGTTCCCGCCATGGACTGCCCCGTCGAAGCGGGCGAAATCGAGCGCGAATTCAAGCGTTCGGGCATCGGCTCCTATGAATTCCGGATCATGACCCGCACGATTGCGGTGCCCGCCGAATCGGTCGAAGCGGCGTGCGAGGCCGTGCGCCGTGCGGGCTACGAGGCGACACCCCTCGCGGGCGGGGAAAAGCACGCGGCCGGGACCGCTCACGGGGAGGGTGCCCGCGAGGAACGTCTTCCCTGGGGCCGCTACGGCACGGGGCTCGTTTTCGCGATTCTTTCCGAAGCGATCGAGCTTCTCGGCGAATACGGCGTGATTTCGGGCGGGATGATGCTGGAGGCGGCGGGGTTCCTCTTTGCCGCGGCCGCCATCTTCACCGTGGGACTCGGCACCTTCCGCAAGGGCCTGCTTGCGCTTACGAAGGGCACCCTCAACATGAACACCCTCATGGCGGTGGCCGTCACGGGGGGCGTTCTGATCGGGGCGTGGCCCGAAGCTGCCATGGTGATGGTGCTCTTCGAGATTTCCGAAGCAATCGAAGGGCTCTCGATGGCGCGCGCCCGTCGATCGATTCGCGACCTGATGACGGTGACGCCCGAACGCGCGCTCGTCAAGGGCGACGCGGGCTACGTCGAAACGCCCGTCGAAGCAGTGGCGCCGGGCGCCCGCATACGCGTGGCGCCCGGGGACCGCATTCCTCTGGACGGCCGGATTCTCGAAGGCTCGACGACGCTCGATCAGTCCGCCGTGACGGGCGAATCGATGCCGGTTGAAAAATCCTCGGGGGACGAGGTGTGGGCGGGGACCGTGAACCTCACCTCGACCGTCGACGTGCTCGTTACGAAACCCGCCTCGATGAGCCTCACCGCCCGCATCATCGAAATGGTCGAAAATGCTCAGGCGTCGAAATCCCGCGTGCAACGCTTCGTCGACCGGTTTGCGGCCGTTTATACGCCGATCGTCTTCCTCGCGGCCCTTCTTGTCGTCGCGGTTCCGCCGCTCTTTTTCGGGGGTGACTTCGTCGAGTGGCTCTACAAGGGCCTCTGCCTTCTCGTCATCGCCTGCCCCTGCGCGCTTGTGATTTCAACGCCCGTGACGATCGTCTCGGCCCTTGCGACCGCGACGCGCTGCGGGCTTCTCATCAAAGGGGGGTTGCCGCTTGAAGAAGCGCGCCGCATTCGCACGGTGGCGCTTGACAAGACGGGGACCCTCACGAAGGGCGAACCCCGCGTGGAGCGCATCCACCTCTTTGCGGGCCTCACCGACGCGACGATTCTCCCGGTAGCGGCGTCGCTTGCCGCCATGAACAAGCACCCGCTCTCGCGCGCCATTGCCCGCCACGCCGAAGAGCGCAACACGCCTTTCCTCGACGTCGTCGACTTTACGGCGCTTCCCGGTCGCGGCGTCAAGGGGCGCGTTCGCAACGGAGAAGCCTTTCTCGTCAACCTCGCCGAACTCGAAGAGCGCGGCTGGGCGACGGACGAGGTGCGGGAAGTCTTTCGCCTTGCGGCAAAGTCGGGGCGCTCCACCGTGGCGCTTGCGGACGCGTTCGGGGTTGAGGCGGTATTCGAACTTGCCGACGAAATCCGTCCCGACGCCCGAGCGGGTCTTGAGGCGCTCCGCGCCGAAGGGATCGAACCCGTGCTTTTGACGGGCGACAACCGTGCGGCGGCGTTTGCCCTCGGACATGCGATCGGGCTTCCCGAAAGTGCGATCGACGCGGAACTTCTTCCCGACGAGAAGCTCGAACACATCCGGCGACTACAGAAACGGGGCTTCACCGCGATGGTGGGCGACGGCATCAACGACGCGCCCGCGCTCGCTCAAGCGGACCTCGGGATCGCCATGGGCATTCGCGGCACCGACAGCGCGATCGAAGCGGCGGACGTCGCCCTCATGGACGACCGGATTTCGTCGCTCACCTCCCTCGTGCGACTCTCGCGCATGACGCACTCGGTGCTCGTTCAGAACATCGTCTTCGCGCTCGGGGTGAAATTCGTCTTCGCGGCGCTCGCCCTTGCGGGCCATGCCACGATGTGGATGGCGGTCTTTGCCGATACGGGCACATGCCTGATCGTGGTCGCGAACGGCCTGCGAATGCTGCGCGCGAAGTCGCGCGCCGAGGGGCGCTGAGCTCAACCCGCAGCCGAAACCCCGACGACGCTCCCTTCCCGCCGATATACTGAAGTGAGGAAGGGAGCGTTTTTTCGCGCTGCGGAAAGCCTCGGATGCCTTCCGTCTAGGCTCTTCGACTTTCTTTTCCCGGGAGATTCTTCATGCGTGACCCGACGTCGCTCGAACCCAAAAACGGTGACTTCGTCGCCTACGTCGAAGCCCTTCAGGCCGATCAGGCCGCGCTTTTGAAAGCCGCCAACAGCGGCCGCATGTCGCTCTCCGACATGGAAGAGGTCCTTGAAGAGAGCGACGAGCCCCGCGCGAGCGCCACGGCCGCACTCCTTGAGAGCCTCCGAAAGCGCGCCCGGGATGCCGTGATGTCGCTCCCCTCGGGCCATTCGAGCGGCTCGAACAGTTCGACCGGTTCGGGCACGTCGGACGGAGCCGTCCTCACGTCGCCGATCGGCCGCAAGCGCACCGGTCGTCGTAAGGACGCCCGGTCTGCGACCCCCTTCGGGCGCCTCGTCGGGTACGGCGTCGCCGCGCTCGGCTTTGCGCTCCTCTTGATCTTCATGAATCTTCCGGACAGCGAACCCGCCGTGCCGTTTGCGGTCATGATGATTTTCGCGGGCCTCTATCTTGCGGGCGGCGACGCGAAGAAGAAGTGAGCTTCGCGCCTTCGGGCCCGACGAAAAAGATCCGCCGACCGTGAAGCCGACGGATCCCGCAACGAGTCCCTCAACAAATCCCTCAACGAATACGCTTCTCGGGGCGACGCACCAAGCGCCGCCCCGATGTCTTTTTCAGCTTCCCGATTCCGCTCCCCCGAACCGGAGCCCGACGCCCGAGACAACACGGACTCGGCGGTTCGGGGTTTCGGAATCTCTTCGTCAGCGCTTCAGTCAGCGCTTCAACCCGTGCGCCTTGCCGAGCGCTTCGGGCGTGTGGCAGGTGTTGCAGCGTTCGGGCTGAAGGTCTTCGAGCTTGACGCCGAATTTCCCGCCCATCTCGGCGATGTGGGCCTTCGCCTTCTCGTTTTTGACGAGTTTCCCGTAGGCGTCCCGCGTGTAGGCGTGGCACGCGAAGCACGTCGCCGCCATGGGCGAGGCGTAGGCGTTCACCGTGAAGTCGACCGCAGGATGGGCGTTCGAGTCGGGGTCGTACGCCGTATCGAGCGCAAGCGGGCGACCGACCTTGGCGAGGCGCTCCAGGCCGAAGCTCTCGCCCTCGTGGCAGGCCGTGCAGTCGCCGCGGGACTTCGCCCATTTGACTTCGCGAACGCCGCCTTCCGCGCGCTGGCTCGGGCGCGTCCCCGCATGGAGCGAATGGATCCAGACCTTCATGTCCGGGTACGAGAGCACGAGGTCCTCGATGAAATCGGGCGAATCGGCGTTCGTCATGTAGTCGCGAATCGCGGCCGTGGGCGGCGTATTCGGATTGTGGCACGTGACGCACGGGAGCGTCAGGTCGTTCGTCGACCCGCCGAAGCCCGGCATCGCGCGCGGGGCGTAGCTCTTCGGCTTGAAGGGCGTCGTATGGCGCCCGTTTTCGTCGTCGTGCCCCGAGTAGCAGGTCGTATCCGCGTAGTGCTTGTTTTTCTTCGTCACCTGCGAGTGGCAACTGCGACAATTGATTTCGGTTTCGTCGTGCTCGGCGTTGTAGCCGTGACAGGTCCCGCACTTGGCGTTCGACGTAATCGTCGGGCGCAGGGCCGTGAGGCGTTCGTGCGGAACGAGCCCCTTTTCGTCGAACACCCAGAGGTCGTTCCAGGCGGCGTTCTTACGGTCGCGACCGCTGTCGCACGCCGCGAGCTTTTTCGCGTCGTCGAAGCAGTAGATCAGACGGTTGCTCACGACACCCACCTTCCCTGCTTTCGGGGAGGACGTCGAAAAGCGGTCCTCAAGCACGACGGGGCCCACGCGGTAGGTGAAATGTTCGCCGTCCGTGCGGAAAAGAGGCGTCCGTTCGCGCTCGCCCGCGGGCGTGCGCCCGAGCCCCTTTTGCGTGACGTCGCGTTTGTTCGACTTCACGAAAATCGGCGTCCCGCGACTCATCGTGAAGTCGCTTTCCGCGTCCCAATTGACGTAGAGCTGGAGATTCTTGATCCACGGGGCGTCCGCGGGGTCTTTCGTTGCGAGCGGAACGGGTTGCCCTTCGGCGTCCAAGAGCCGGAACGTGACCTCGGCATACGCCGCATCCGCTTCGCGCACGATTTTCGCGTCGGTCACGTCAACGGAGACGAGCGACTTGAGTCCTTCGCGCGCGGTCGTTTCCTTGGCGCCCAAGTGCGCCGCGCGCACGGCGTCCGTCGTATGGCAGGAGGCACACTCGGCGTCCGAAAGCTTTTTCGCGTCGTGGGGAGCTTTCTTGGCAAAGTCCGCGTGGCACCCGGAGCACGCATTCGCCCGAGCGACGAGAAAACGTCCGTCGTCCTCGTGGCACTGGAGGCAGTCGCCTTCGGGTCGGGCAAGGTCGCCCGCGTGGAGCGCATGGATTTCACGCGGGCTGTGCGCGCTCAGATTGGGCGTCACCGTGTGGCACGCGGTGCAGGCGGCGCGCTCCGGAGCAGACGCGGTCGGGGTCGAACCCGCCGCTGTGACGGAAGTCGAAAGCGAAGCCGCAAGGGCAACGGCGCACGCGAGCGCGAACGACGACGGTCGGAACGAAGATCGAACGGGAGAAAGGACGGACGGGGTCATGGCGGGCACCACGGAAGGTCTTGGAAGCTCTTCGGAGTACGGTCGGGGCTCGTTCTTGCGGGCCCGATCGTGCTTGGGGCCATTCTACGGGGCCGCATCCCTGCGGCCGATTCGGACTTGCACGCATTCCGACCGAGTTCGAGGGATATTCCCTACCCGAAGTTACTCAAGAACCCCTAATCCAAATCGCCCACTCGCTTTGATGCGACTGAAAGGATGGAACAAAAGTTATGTTTACAGGATTTCCCTCGTCCCCGCAGTGCGCGTTGCCGTGCGAAAGTTATCGGACAGAAAGTTGTGGATAGAGGCGCGGGGCGAATGAGTAGCCGTTCGAGGGGACACCCGGAGACGACGGTGAAAGGTCAACCCGCCGAAACGTTCGGACGGGTGCGTCCCTGCGTTGGGCACCGGCGAAATACGTCGGTGACTCCCGGCGAAGCTTCGCTTCGTCGGAGGCGCTATCGGCGGAGCTTGCGACATCGAGCCCTCCGTTTTCGGCGTCCGACAGCGCTTCGGTCGTCTCGGAAGGGGCGCGGGCGCACGGGCCGAGGACGGGTTCTCTTATAAGCCGCATCACCGACGATGGTGAGTGCGGCTTTTTCGTTTGTATTTTTTTCGACCCTTTTCCCCTTTTTCGGAGAAACCCCGTGTCCAATTCCCACGAACCCGCAACAATGAAGCGCGAAGTGAGCCTCTTCGGCGGCATCTCCGTGCTCGCCGGCATCATGATCGGCTCCGGGATCTTTTATATCGGTGCGATCGTTCTGCAGCGCTCCGGGATGAACCTCGGCCTCGCGCTCCTCGTTTGGCTTATCGGCGGCCTCGTGACGCTTCTGAGCGGCATCTGCTTTGCCGAACTCGGCGCGATGATGCCCAAGGCGGGCGGCTACTACGTGTACCTGCGCGAAGCCTACGGCGAACGCGTCGCCTTCATGTGCGGCATCACGAATTTCTTCCTCTCCTCCTCGGGCTCGATCGCGGCTTTGGCCGTGGCGTTCGGGGCGGCGCTCTCGAGCATCTATCCGCTCGACCCCCTGGTGCAAAAGGGGATCGCTCTCGCGTCGATCTTCCTTCTCACGGTCCTCAACATCCGAGGTGTGAAGTTGGGAAGCACCGTGCAGAACCTCTTCATGATTTTGAAGATGCTCCCGATCGTGCTCATTCTCGTGTGCGGTCTTGCCATGGGGACGCAGTCGCCCGACCTTCTCACCTTCGAGCTTCCGGAAACGCATGCCGCGCCCTCCTTCCTCGAACTCTGCAGCATGGTGGGCTTTGCCGTCATCGCGACCCTCTGGGCTTATGAAGGCTGGACGAACCTCAACACGATCGCCGAAGAAATCAAGAACCCGAAGCGCAACATTCCGCTTGCTCTCATTCTCTCGATCACGGGCGTGGCGATTCTCTACGTGCTCTTCAACTATGCGGTCTATCGCGTCCTCCCTTTCGAGACGATTCAGCAGCTCGTTGAAAGCGGCGACTACTACCTCGGCACGGCGGCCGCGAAGGAACTCTTCGGTTCCGCGGGCATGATCGTCGTGGGTGCCGCCATGATTCTCGCCATCTTCAATTCCTTGAACGGCTGCATCATGGTCTTCCCGCGCATGTACTTCGCCATGGCCCGCGACGGCGCTCTGTTCCCGAGCCTCGCGAAGCTCCATCCGACGTACCGCACCCCGATGAACGCCCAGATCGCTTCCGCGGTGATGGCCTCGATTCTCGTGTGCTCGCGCACGCTCTCCGAATTGACGAGCCTCGTCGCCCTCTGCGGGATCATCTTCCACGGCCTCACCTTCTTCTCCGTGATCGTGTTGCGCCGCAAGTACCCGACGATGGAGCGCCCCTACCGTGTTTGGCTCTATCCCTTCACGACGATTCTCATCTGCCTCGTCATGATCGGTCTGG
The DNA here is from genome assembly GCF_003609995.1 of Sutterella megalosphaeroides. Lineage (NCBI taxonomy): Bacteria > Pseudomonadati > Pseudomonadota > Betaproteobacteria > Burkholderiales > Sutterellaceae > Sutterella > Sutterella megalosphaeroides. The sequence continues at coordinate 1,221,758 of NZ_AP018786.1, read as the reverse complement.
CTTTGAACACCCTCGAGCAGGATCCCGTGACGGCGCTTCTCGGCCTTCTCGTGCCGCTCGGCGGGCTCGTGATCTACGAACTTTTCTTCCGCCGTCGCCACGACGCGCTTGAAAAGGAACGCGCCCTCGAAGGGAAGGACGCCCTCGGAAGCGAATAATCCTAAAGCACCTGTCCGAAACACCGCGCGACCGATGACTGCCAAGGAGCGGTCGCGCGGAGTCTTCTCCCCGAGTTCTACATTTCAACCATCCACCCCCGTGTGACCCTTTTTTCGAAGGATTCCCCCATGGCCACCGTCATTCTGAACGCCAAGATCTACCTTGAACGCGGGCGCTTCGCCCGGGCCCTTCTCGTCGAAGACGGGATCGTTCGCGCCGTCGGCACGAACGAAGAGGTGCTTGCTCAAGCTCCCGCCGAATACGAAACCTTCGACGCGTGCGGCCGCACGATCGTTCCGGGCTTCAACGATTCGCACCAGCACCTGCTCAACACGGGGATCGCGCTTTCCGACATTCGCCTTCATACCGCAAAGAGCATCGCCGAAGTGAAGGAAATCGCCCGTCGCTACATTGCCGAGCGCAAGCCCGCCCCGGGCACGGTCCTTCACGGCATGGGCTGGAACCAAGACTACTTCGAAGACGAATCGCGTCTTTTGACCGCAGCCGACCTCGACGACATTTCGACCGACTACCCGATCATCTTCGAGCGCGCCTGCGGGCACCTCCTCACCGCCAACACCGCGGCCGTGCGCCTTGCGGGGATCACGGCGGAGACTCCCGACCCCGAAGGCGGCTCGATCGGTCGCGATGCCGAAGGAAACCCCAACGGGATCTTCGCCGAAAACGCCCGCAAGCCGATCCGCGCCCTGATGGCGGAGCGCTCGGTGGACGAACTCGTCGAACTCATCCGCATCGGCATGGCGCACGCCGCCGAAACGGGCGTCACCTCGGTGCAAACCTGCGACCTGCGTCCCGGCTCCTGGGAGCGTACGCTCGAAGCCTACGAGCGCGTCGCCGCGGAAGGTGCCTCAACCCGCGTCTACCATCAGTCGCACTTCCACAACCCCGACGACTATCGGGCGTTCCTCGCCGCGGGTCACGTGACGGGGACGGGTACGCCCATGCACCGCTTCGGCCCCTTGAAGCTCTTCATCGACGGCTCGCTCGGCGCGCGCACCGCGCTCATGCGCCACCCTTACAACGACGACCCGACGACTTCCGGGATCGCGACCCTCACGCCCGAGCAGATCGACGAACTTGTCGGGATTGCTGTTGAAAACAAGTGCTCGGTCGCCGTTCACGCGATCGGGGACCTCGCGGTCGAACGCATGCTCGACGCCTACGACAAAGTGACGAACGGCTCGAATCCGCTGCGCCTCGGGATCGTGCACGTGCAGATCACGGACCGTCCCTTGGTCGAACGCTTCACGAAGAACGACATCCTCGCGCTCGTGCAGCCGATTTTCCTCCACTACGACACCCGCATCGTCGAAGACCGCGTCGGAAAGGACCTCGCATCCACCTCGTACGCCTTCGGCACGATGCAAAAGCTCGGCATCCATATGAGCTTCGGCACCGACAGCCCGATCGAAGACATGAACCCGATCGACAACCTCTACTGCGCCGTCACCCGTCGCACGCTCGACGGAACCCCCGAAGGCGGCTGGCACCCCGAAGAGTGCCTCACGGTCGAAGAGGCGGTCGACGCCTACACGCTCGAAGGCGCCTACGCGTCCTTCGAAGAAAACGTGAAGGGGCGCCTCTTGCCGGGCTACTACGCCGACCTCGTCGTGCTCTCGGAAGACATCTTCACGATGCCCGTTGAAGAGCTGCGCCGTACGAAGGTCGACGCCACGATGACGGCAGGGCGCTTCGTCTATCAGCGCGAAGGCGCGTGAGAAGCGTAAAGCCTCCTCACAACGGCTCGATTCGACCTCGCACGGACGGAGTCGACCGTTGAGCGCTCAAGGTTGAATGCCTCGGGAACCCTCGGGAGAAACGCCTCCCGGGGGTTCTTCGTTTTGGAAAAAGCGTCCTCAAGTCGCCCCCGTCGTTCGAGTGTTTACAGTTAGTTCCGTGATACATCTGTAAAGACTGCTTTACGATGCGTCAGCTTTTGCAAATTCCGACCGTAGACACAAACGGCGTTTCGAGGCGCGGAGAGAATGGTTGGCAAGGAGAGAGCCATCGGGCTCTCCTCCCCCCGAACGAATGCCGAATGCCGAGCGCCGATTCCCGACGAGATTTGCGGGCCCCAACCGATCGTCGGGCAACGGCTGCCGAAAGGAGCCGACCATGTTGAAAAACACTTCCCCCGCCAAACACGGAGCCCCCGCCGTCATTGCCGGTCTCACGCTTTTTACCGTCCTGCTGTGGGCGATCAACCTTGCCATCGTGCCGCCCGAAGTGACGACCCGATCGATCATTCACGAACTTTTCTACGTGACAGGCACGATCGCCTGGCTTTGGATGGCCTTGGCGCTTGTCATCGCCGCACGTCCCGCCGGGATCGAGCGCTGGATGAAAACGCCGCTCGACGCCCTCTACCTCTGGCACCGCCGTCTCGGCGTCGCCGCGATCGTGCTTTCCGTCGTCCACTGGCTGGTCAAATCCTGGGCGGGCCCGATTCTCACCGTACTTGCAGTTCCGTCCGCCCCGAAACCCCAGAGTTCGGGCACGGTGCTCGAAGGGTTCGACGCGTTTTGGGCCGCGCTTCGGCCCTTTTCCGAAACGTCGGGCCTGTGGCTCACCGTGCTCATGGTCGCGCTCGGGCTTCTCTCGTACGTGAAGCGCCTCGGCTACGCCCGGTGGCTCACGACCCACAAACTCTTTTCCGTCATCTTCCTCGGCCTCTCGGTTCATTCCGTGCGCTTGATGGATGCGGCCGATTTCCTCACGCCCTACGGACTTCTCAACATCGCGATTACGGTCGTCGGCTGCGTCGCGTCGATCGTGCTCCTTGTGCCGGGGGCGGGACGCTCGAAGACCGTCGACGCGCGGGTAGTGAACACGGAAAATCGCGGAAGCGTCACGCTTGTCACCGTGGAAACGGCCTCTCCCATCCGAGCGAGTGCCGGGCAGTTCGCGTTCCTTGCGCCCGCGAGCGGCGCCTTCAAGGGAGAAAAGCACCCGTTTTCGATCGTGTCCGTCGACGGGCGGCGCCTTGTCTTCGCCGTCAAACACCTCGGCGACTTTACGGAGGGCTGCATTCCCGAGCTCGAATCGGGTGACACCTTGCGCCTCGAAGGTCCTTGGGGCGCGTTCTCGCCCGATCGGATGACGGGCGACTCGGTGTGGATTGCGGCGGGTATCGGCGTGGCACCGTTCATTGCCTGGCTCGAACACCGTGCGAACGAGCCCGAAGCGAACCGCCCTCCGACGCGCCTTCTCTGGTGCGTGCGCGACAAGGCCTCCGAGCCCCTCATGACCGAGGTTCTCGAGCGCGCCGAACGCGCGGGCGTTCGGGTGGAGGTGTTCGAAAGCCGCGGCACGCGCTTCTCGCCCGATGCGCTCTTTGCCGAGGAACGCCCCGAAACGATCGCGCTCTGCGCGGGCGAGGGTCTCGCCCGAAGCGTCGCCGAAGCCTGGCAACGTGCGGGCGGACGACCCGAAGCGCTCGTGCGCGAACACTTCGCGTGGCGATGAGTCGCTGAGTCGAACGGGCGGTAAGGAAAAGCTTCCGCCCGAAGGATGTGAAACAACCTGAGCGTACCGGGCTCAAAACGAACCCAACCCCCGCAAAACCCGGTGTTTGCGAGGGTTTGAGTTTCAGAGCTCTCTTCCGTCGGACGCGGGAAGTCCGCGTCCGACCGACATCGACCGCCCTCAGAAGCGGTGCGAGAGCCCGAAGGTGACGCCGTACTTTGCGGCGTCGTCGTTCGACGCGCGCACGTTCGTGCCAAATTCGTCGTACATGTCGAGCATGTAGCCCGCACCCGCGTAGACGACCGTACGCTTCGAGAGGTTGAAGTCGTAACCCGCCGAGAGCGTGAGGCGGCGCATCGAGGCGTCGGAATTTTTCGCGTTTTCCGCGTCCATCCAGCCGATCGCGCCGTAGAGCTTCCCGCCCGCAACGGGTGCCGTGGCGCCGACATTGAGCGCGAAGCCGTCCTTGGCAACGTTGTTGCCGAAGACGTTCGCGGCGCTCACTTCGGCGTCGACCGCGGCCTTGCCGAGGTAGCGCATGTCGCGGAAGTACTGGCCCGTAAGGAAGAATTTCGCGACACCGAAGTCGTAAGCGACGCTGCCGTTGGCGGTGACGCCCGGGTCCTCCGACGTGTCGGCGTAGCGGTGGCTGTCAACGACCTCAATCGTCGAGAACGGGCCGTTGAAGTACTGAAGGCCAAGCCCCATGTAGCGGGTCGACGAACCGGAATTTTCCTCGACCGTCTTTTCCGTCGCCTGATCGATCCCGGACGAATACTGCGCATGGAGCTGCAGCCCCGCGAACTTCGGCGAGGAATACATGATCATGTTGTCCATACGCCCGAACTTACCCGTAAATACGGCGTTGTGGCCCCAGACAACGCCCCAGCCGGTGCTCAGCGCGGAAAACTTCCCCGCCATGAGACCCGAGGAACCGGTCGAGGCGGTCATCACGGTCAGGCGACCGAAGCGCAGCGTCCCGAAGGTCTCGTTCGTGAGGTAAAGCGACGCTTCGCGACCGAACATGCGGCCGCCATCTGAAAGCGAACCCGTGTCAGCCGAAAAACCGTTTTCAAGGATGAAGCCCGCCTTGAGGTCGGGCGAAATCGTCTCTTCGCCTTTGAGGCCGAAGCGGTTGCCGAGGTAGTTGCCGCTGTCGAGTTCGAACGTGTCGGTGCTTTCCGAAACGCTCGTTTCGGCATGGGTGTAGGAAAGGCCCGTATTGACGACGCCGTAGACGGTCAGGTCGGCGGCGAGGGCACTCGCGGAAGCCAAAGCGGTCGCGGTTGCCGCGACCAAAATGCGGTGAATCTGCATGGGAACGGTAATGGAAATGGGAATCGATGAAAGGAGGTGCACGACCGACCGGACCGAGGCGAACGCCGCACTCGGTCCTGGTCGTCGTACGAACGGGAACGGGAAGGGGCGGCGCCGAAGACGCACGCCCCCGTCGGAGCAAATCGAAGCCGAACGAAGCGGAACTTACTTTTTCGAGACTTCCTGCCCGGCGATATGCCCGAAGACGAGAAGGTCCGTGAGCGCGTTGCGCCCGAGGCGGTTCGTGCCGTGGATGCCGCCCGTCACTTCGCCCGCGGCGTAAAGACCCGGGATCGGTTCGCCCTTCGCGTCGAGAACCTGCGTCTTTTCGTTGATGCGAATGCCGCCCATCGTGTGGTGAATGGTCGTCGTAATCGGCACGGCGTAGAAAGGCGCCTTTTCAACCGTCAGACCGAAGAGGATCTTCGTGACGGGAAGGCTCGAAGCGTCTTGCTTGCGGGTCGCGACGTTGTAGGCATCGATCGTCTTCACGAAGGCGTCGCTCTTGATGCCGGCCGCGTTCGCGAGATCGGCGAGGGTCTCCGCCTTGAAGGCGAATCCGCGCTCGAGAGCCGACGTCATGAGGTCTTCGCGCACCTTGCCTTCGTCGATCGTGCGGCGGTCGAAGATCGCGTAGACAACCTTGCCGGGCTGCTCGAGAATGGCGTGCGAAAGTTCGTCGCGACGGCCCGTTTCGTCGATGAAGCGAACGCCGTCGACGTTGACGTAGGGCGTGTCCTGGGGACGACCCGCAATGGCGGATTCGAGTTCGCCGTTCTTGGGGTTGCCGTGCGGATGGATCTGGATCCATTCCATGCCTTCGAGCGCGGCGCCCGCTTTGACGGCTTCTTCGATCACTTCGCCCGTGGCGCCCGGCTGGTTCGACGTGGCGCGCACGCTGATGTTGTTGTACTTTTTGACCATCTCAAGGTTCGCGCCGTAGCCGCCCGCGGCAAGCACGACGTTCTTGCCCTTGAATTCGACGACCTTTCCGTCCTTTTCGGCACGAACACCCGTGACGCGTCCCGAAGCGTCGCGCACGATTTCGGTCACTTTGGTCGAGGTATAGATGGGGTTGCCCGCCGCGGTCACCTTCTCGGCAAGAGGCTTGATGTACGCGTCGTAGGTCGAAATCGGAGTTTCGCCGTCGGCCTTGCGCGGCCACTGACCGCGCGGGTAGATCCCGCCGATACCGACGTCGATCCAATGGCGCGGCACGTGCTTCCAGGTCATGTCGGACTGCTCGTCGAGCCAGAGCATCGCGGCCGTGGCGTTTTTCGCCATCGCGAGAACGAGCTTCGGATCGTTCTTGCAGTCCCCGCCCATGATCGTCTGAAGGGCGAAGAGTTCGGGCGAGTCGAAGAGGTACTTTTTGCCCGCGGCATCGTGCGCGGCCAACTGTTCCTTGACGACCTTCTGGAGTTCGGCCGCTTCCTTCGAGCAGGCGGGACGGTCGGTGTACTTCGCGATGATGGCGCGCACGGCGGGCGTCATGTCGAGGAACTTTTCGGGCTCGGGGTCGATCGCGGACATATTGCCTTCGGAGCGGGCCGTGTTGCCGCCCAACATTGCCATCTTTTCGAGAACGATCACGGAGGCGCCGCCGTCGACCGCGGTGGCGGCCGCGACCATGCCCGCGCCGCCCCCGCCCACGACGATTACGTCGGCCTGGGTGACAAGCGGCGCGGCGGCCTTGGCGACGGGCGACTTCTTGGCAAAGAAGCCCGGTTCCGCACCCGCCTTCTTGAGGGCTTCTTCGACGCCGCGCTTGAGAGCGTCCGAGGTAACGGTCGCACCCGTGACGCCGTCCACGCCCGCCGTCTGCAATTCAACCATGCGCGCCGGGATCGCCTCGATCGCGAGCGACCCGATCCCGGGCGTTTCCTCGTGCTTCGTGACGCGAACGTCCTTGATCGCGTTGGCTTCGACCGTCACTTCGACCGTCATCGCGCCGTTGCGGGCGGGAACCGTCGCACCGTAGGTGCCCGGGGTCATGGCGGAAACAACGCCGTTCGCGGCAACGAGAGCGACGGTCGCAGCCGTCGCGCGGGCGAGCGCCGAGAGGCGCATCACTTTGAACTTCATGAAAATTTCTCCTGAAAAATCGGACCTTCGGACCGCATGCGGGCGTCGCGTGGGCGACTCCCGATCGATGGAGAAAATGTAAATCTTGTTAAAATGTCAGACTATAGGAAGATTCTTGGCTTCCGATGTCATTTTTCGAAGTGAAACCATGTCAAGCGAACGTACCGAGCCCACCAGTTCGATCCCCGACTTCGCGCGGGATATCGATCCCGCCGCGCTCTACTTTTTCGTCACGCTCTACCGTACGGGGTCGCTGCCGCGCACGGCCGAGCAACTCGGCGTGAGCCTCTCGAGCGCGAACCGCATGCTCGCGCGCCTGCGGGCCTATTGGGACGCGCCGCTTTTCGTGCGTTCGGGCGCTTCGATGCTGCCCGACCGATCGGCCAAAGAAAAGTACGAAGGCGTCGTGCGGATACTGCGACTCCTCGAAGAGCTTCGAAGCACGGGGCCGCTTGAGCCCGCACGCTTGAAGCGCACGGTGCGGCTCGCGTGCTACGACAACGCGTTTGCGGCGACGCTCGCGTCCGTGCACGCGCAATTCGCCCGAACCTTTCCGCACGTCACCTTTCAGGTGACGCAGGCCGACGAACATATGTTCGATTTGCTTCGCGACGACAAGCTCGATCTGCTTTTCGTCGCGCGGCAGGGGCTACCGCCCGACGTCCGCTCGGCCGCAGCCCTCACGACCCCGTACGCCTGCATCGTCGCGAAGGACCATCCACTCTCAGGCGTTGCCCGACGAAGGGGAGCGCTTACGCGGCACGATCTCGAGCGCTTCTCGCAGGTGCTCGTCAACACCCAGCCCGACCGCTACCGCCGGCCGAACGGTCCCGGGAACGGTTACTTCAACCCGCGCGACCCCTCGAAAATCGCGCTCGTCACGCCCTTTTTCCTGAGCGTTCCGCTCTCTCTCGAAGGGACCGAGCACTACGCGATCGTCCCCGAAGTCACCGCGCGGCTTGCTTTCGACACCTCACGCATCGACATCCTTCCCGTGACGCGCGAAGCGCCCGAACTCACCGTGCAGCTCGCCTGGCACGAGCGCACGCAAAAGGATCCGGCGTTCGAACTCATTCGTTCCGTGCTTCTCGATTTGATCGCAAAGAACGCGAAGGCCGTACTTTCGGGGAGCCTCGAATAATGCAATCCCTCTGGATTCTTGCGGGCACTTTTTTGACGGTTTTGACCTACGTCTTCGTCAAACTCACCCCGTCCGAACTCGGTGTTGCGGACATTTTCTTCGTGCGCTCCGTCTTTCTCGCACTCGTTCTCTACGGCCTCGCGCGCACAAGCGGCGTCGCGCTTCGCACGCGCGTTCCGCGGCTTCATTTGCTTCGTACCGGGGCGGGCGTCACGGCGCTGCTTCTCAACATCGTGACCGTGCAGGCGCTTCCGATCGCCACCTCCCAAACGCTCTTTGCGGCGTCCCCGCTTTTCGTGGCGGCCTTGGTTGCCGTGCGACAATACGCGGGAGCAAGATCGGGGGCAAAATCGGGCGAGGCGTTCGACCGACGGTCGCTCGCAGCGATCCTCCTCGGGTTTCTCGGCGTTTATCTCACGCTTTGTCCCACGTTTCACGACGAAGACGGTTTCTTCGCGCTTCTCGCACTGGCCGCCGCGCTCTGCGCCGCGGTTTCCGGACTCGCGCTTCGCAGGCTCGGAGGGATGGGCGAGCCCGTCTTTCGGACCGCGTTCTATTTCGGCTGCGGGTCGCTCGCCACGGCAACGCTTCTCTGGTGGGCAACCTCGGAGACGTCCGTCGAAACACTCGCGACGACCCCGGAACTCGTCGCCGTGGGGCTTTGCACCGTCTGCTCGCAGCTCGCGCAAACGCAGGGCTGGAGCCGCGGACGGCCGCTTCTCTGCGCGAACCTTCAGTTTTCGGGGATTCTCTTCAGCACGCTTTTCGGGCTTTTCCTTTTCAAGGACGACATCGGTCCGGGCGCGTTTCTCGGCATGGCCCTCATCGTCCTCTCGGAAGTCGCGGCGGGCTGCGTGCAGATGCAAAACGCGCGAAAGCGGACGTGAGCGCGTCCCGCAAAAACAACTCGGCCCGAACCTTCGAGAGGTTCGGGCCGAATCGGACTTCAAATTGTGTTGCGCGGTCGGAGACGCCTAACGGCTGCGCCTCCGAACCGGGGTCGGGCGATTAGTGGCCGCCGCAACCGCAGGAACCGCCGCAGCATTCCTGAGCGCCGCCTTCCTTCTTCATGGCGCGGATGAACCAGAGCTGCTTCGTGAAGCCTTCGATGTAACCTTCGAAGAGGCTCTGAACCTGGAAGTCGTCGCGTTCGGCGGCTTCGTTGCGGATTTCGAGAGCGAGCTTCATCATCGTCTGCATGTCGGCTTCGACCATCGAAACGACTTCGCAGCAGGTGAAGTCGCGCGGATCGACTTCTTCGATCGTGGCGGCTTCAAGGTAGGCCTTCATCGTGGAGAGGGGCATGCGATCGCGCATCTTGAGGACTTCGGCGACGGCGTCGTAAGCTTCGAAGGCTTCGTCGTAGAGAGCTTCCGTGTATTCGTGGAGGGGCTTGAAGATGTGGCCCGTCACGTTCCAGTGAAGGTTGTGAAGCTTGACCGTCCAGACGGCGAGGTTGGCGAGGTAGGTATTGATCTTGCAGTTCGACATGCGAATTCTCCTCAGAAGAGTTGCGAAGCGGAAGTCCTTCGGGACGTCGGCTCCTGACGGGATCGGAGGCTCCGGAGATCGATCGGGGCGAACCGAAACGGTTCGGGCCGAGAAGTGAGCCTCCCGAGCTGTTGGAGTCATCCTAACACGTCTCGCCGGAAATTGCAACTTTCTAATGAAAAATAATTTTCAATAGAAGGACTCTATACAAAGACTCCTCCCTGCAGCCTCCGTCGAGGCGTCGGTCGCAAAGCATCGCGCGAGAAACGGGCAAGCGGGCGCTTCGCTCGTGTTGCCTGCTCTTTTCCGTGTTTGCGGTCGGGTTCGTGCGTTTTCTCCGAAAATCCTTCCGGGTGCCCCCTGAGTGTAACCCTTCCGCAACGGTAGGACACACGGTCGGTTGCCTTTTCGGATAGGCTATTGAACAAAGAGGCTCCGACCGCCTCAAAGATCCCAAACCCTCAACGCTTGTTTTTCCTGCTCATGTCCGAGCTCACCCGAAACGCCACGCTCGCCGCCTACGAGGCGGACGCCCCGACCTACTGCGCGCGGTACGAGTCGCTCGGTGCGTCGCCCGAAAGCCGTCCGCCCGAAGCCCTCGAAACCCTCTACCGACGCTGGGTCCTTCCCGGCGCGCGCGTTTTGGAGCTCGGCTGCGGCTCGGGACGGGACGCGCGCTTCATGGCACGCTTGGGCGCCGACGTGACGGCGACGGACGGGTCGGAAGCCATGCTCGCCGAAGCGCAGCGCCTCGCGGGATCGGGTGCGACCGGAACGGGCGCGGCGCCCGGGAGCCTTCGGTTCGTGCATCTCGAGCTTCCGCCCTCCGAAGGCCTGCGCGTCGACACGGCCGCGGCCCTTCACGCGTTGGGGGCCGCGAAGCCCTTCGACGTCGTCACCTCCTCGGGCGTTCTTCAGCACCTCGACGCTTCGGAACTCTACGAGACGGCGGCCTTCATCGCATCGGTCACGAGCGAAAAAGGGGTCGTGCTCGTTGCCGTCCCGACGGAGCACCCCGGGGACGGAGCGACCTCCGGACGGTTTTTCTCCAACCTGCCCGCCGCACACTACACGTCGCTTTTCGAGCGCCTCGGCTTTTCGCTCGTGGCGCTCTCCGACCCGATCGAAGCGGGCCCGAAACCGACCCCCGCCCTCTGGCGCACGATGGTTTTTCTGCGCGAAACGGGGCGCGTGCGGGCGGGAACGAGCCTTTTCGGGATCGTCGAACAGGATTCCAAAACGGCCACCTACAAGTTCGCCCTCCTCAAAACCCTGTGCGACCTCAACATCCGCTCCTCGGGCGGCGTTCGCTTTTTGTCGGACAAGGAAATGCGGCACATCGCGGCGAGCACGACGAGCACCGCGTCGGACGCCGCGCTTCGGATCCTCGCCGACCCGCGGGTTGCCGTGCCCTTTTACGGCGTGGTGGAGCTCTGGATCGAAAACTACTGGCGGCTTTATGCGCCGGAAGTCGTCCGGGCGCCGAAGAAGTCCGACGACGACCTTCTCAAGGACGCACCGCGCCAGGTGAGCGGGAGTCGTCGGCCTGGGTTCGTGGCGCCCCTTTTCGATTTGATTCGCGATTATCAGGGCGACCTCTGGCGCTTGAAGCAAGACCTCTATTCGGGCGCTTGGACCGAGACCGCCCTCGGGCCCCTCCGGGCGAAGGACTCCAAGGAATACGACCTACGCGTTCGGCGTCGGACCCTCTACGCGAAACTCGTCACAAGCGTCGCGAGCACCGTCAAAGACGGGCCCGTGCGCTACGCGGGGAATTCCCTCTCGGAAAATCTTCTCACCGTACTCTCGGACGCGAACCGCCTCTTTTCCGTGCGCCCGTACGAGGACGTCGCCGGCGGCGGGAAGCGTCGTACGACGAAGCCCGCAACGCCCGACGACTTTCGCCTGCGCTGCGGGGAACTCGTTTTCCCCGCCGACCTCTGGCGGGAATTGACGGCGGTCGCCCCGTGGCTCACCGACTCGGTCGCACTCGGCTGGGCGAAGCTTTCGCACCGCTTTTCGGTGTTGTCGGGTGCGACGCACACGAGCTCCGAGATTCTGGAGCGCCTCATTCCCGAGCCCGACCAACGCAGTACGACCCTTGCGCGCACCGTGTACCTCGACCGCATTCGCAATCAGGGACTCGTGTGCGTCTGGTCGGAGCTGCCGCTCACCGACCGGACGCTCGACGTCGACCACGTGATCCCCTGGGCGAAGAGCCGCTCGAACGACCTCTGGAACCTCCTTCCCGCGGAGAGTTCCGTCAACCGCGGGAAAAGCGATCGGCTGCCGAGCGCGGCGCTCCTTTACGAGAGCAGAAACCGCGTCTTCGACGACTGGACGCTTCTTGCCGACCGGTACGAGGCGCTCTTTTTCGCCCAGGCGGCGTCGGCCTTTCCCGCGGCGGGCCTTTCGGCCGTGCGCGAGCCGCGCTGGGAGACGAAGCTCTTCGACGCACTGCTGGAAGCGACCGACACCGTGGCACTCCAGTACCATGCGGACCGCTGGCGCCCGAGCGCGCCGAGTCCGTGAGGCCCGGGGCGGATCTTCGATCTGCCGACAATCCAACAGCATTTCACCTTCCCATCAACCCCCACCGGATCGGGCTCAAGGCCTCCCAAGAGCGCCGAGAACCCGACTTCGTTTTTTCGTTTCTCAACCCACCATCGATTTTCCATACCTCAACCGATCGACATGACTTGGACAAACCATACAAAGCGCGCGGCGCTTTTCTTTTTTCTATCGATCGTCGCACTCTCCGTCGTGCGACTCGTCTTTTTCGGGACGTACCGCCCCGAGACGCTCACCTGGGCGGATGCGATCCCGGGGCTCGTCACGGGGCTGCGCGTCGACCTCAAGTGGCTTGCGATCGCGCTTTTGCCCGCCTGGGTGCTTCTGATCGCAGGCATTCGCTTTCCGGCGCTTCGTCGGGCGGCGGCCGTCGCGGGTGTCGCGGGCTATGCCGTCACGGCGCTTCTCGACGTCGTCAACTTCGGCTACTACGGCTTTTACGCGACGCCCGTCAACGCCGTCGTCTTCGGGCTTTTTCAGGACGACACGAAGGCGATCGTCGCCACACTGCTCGAAGACTGGCCGGTGTTCGAGTACCTCGCGGCCGTCCTCCTGCTCGTGGCGCTTCCGCCCGTCTTGGCCGGGCGGCTTCTGCGCAATAGCGCCGAACCGTCGACCGAAAAGCTCACGCGCGTCGTCTTGACGGCCGTTGCCGGAACGCTTCTTCTGGCCGTTGCCGTGCGCGGAAGCCTGGGGACCTTCCCGTTGCGTCAGCAGGATTTTTCGGTGTCGCCTCATCCGTTTGTGAATGCGACGGTTCCGAACGGCCCCGCGGCGCTCTATACCGCCTACAAGGAATTTCGGATGTTGGCCGCCGTGCGTCCCGACGGGGATCCTCTCGAAGGTCTCGCCAAGTTGGGTTTCCCGACGCGCGAAAGCGCGCACGAGGCTCTGCGCGTTGCGAGCGAAACGGATAGAATCGAAGGCGAAGCTGAGGCATCCTATCCTACTGATAAACATCAATTTACCCCCCCCCGCCGGGCCGGCATTTTCTGACGCGCCTCAGCGCCTGAAAAATACTCACGTCGTCTTCGCGCTCATGGAATCGATGGGCCGCGAGCAATTTGAAACACACGGAACAGGCAACGACCAACTCGGTCTTCTCGAACCCGAACTCCGAAACGCACTCCTCTTTCGAAAAGGCATCTGCATCGGCTCGGGCACCTTTCCGTCGCTCGAAGGCATTCTTTTCGACACGCCTTTGACGCCCCTCACTCAGACCGTCTACGGTCGCAAACCGCTCTCCGTCTCGCGAATTCGCGCCTACCGCGATGCGGGCTACCGCACGATTTTCCTCACCTCGGGCCCCGAAGGCTGGCGTTCGATCGCGGAAACCTTTCCCACTCAGGGGTTCGATGCCGTCTACGGCGCGGCCGCTTTGAGCGCACGCTACCCGCAGGCCGAATCGGGCACCTGGGGCGTCGGCGACGAATGGATGTTCCGCTACGCGTTGGAGCTTCTCGACGAAGCGGACCGCAAAGGCGAAAAACTCTTCCTCGTTCTTCTTTCGACCACCAACCACCCGCCGCACCGCGTTCCCGACGGCGCCGAGGTGCCGCCCGTCGATCCCTCGCGACTTCCCGCCTACGTACGGCAAAAGTCGCCCGAAGACACGCGCGCGATGCAACAAACCTATCGGTACTCCGCGAACGCTCTCGGGCGGTTCGTGCGCGACCTGCGTGTGTCGGGCCAGCTCGAGCATACGGTGGTGGCGGCCACGGGCGACCACAACGCGCGCTTCACCTACGACCCCGACGGTTATTGGCTTCGCCAGATGGGCGTTCCGCTCATATTCTGGATTCCCGAGAAGCTCCTCTCCGCCGAAGCGCGCCGATCGGTCGACACGGACCGCCCCGTCGGACACCGCGACATCTTCCCGACCCTCAACGCGCTCGTTCTCGGAAAAACGCCCGCCGACTTCGAGGGGCGCAACCTTCTGGCGCCCTCGACGGTCGACCTCGCGGACTCCTTTTTCGGGCCCACGAGCCACGGGTTCGCCGTCGGCACGTGGGGCGCGGCGATTCTCAACGCGGACGGCACGTACGAGTGCTTTCGCCCGAATCCTGATCCCGAGCGCCCCGAGCAGCTCGTGCGCGTTTCGCCCTGCACGCCTCTCATGGATCGTATGGCTCGTGCCGCGCAGGCCAAACACGGTCTGGCCGACATGACCGTGCGCGAAAGCGTGCGAGCGGCCAAGACGGCAGCAAGAAACCCGTAATCCGTTGAGTTCAAAGGACGAGCCAAACCCGAACGAAGGTTGCGCTCGAACCCTGAACCGCTTCAACGGGCGACCGGACACAGTGTCGGGTCGCCCGATTTTTTCGTCCCCCGGGGAACCGAAGCCTGCCGTCCGGGCGCCGCGACGCGGACCAATTCAATCTCTTCCAACCGCAAAATCGTTTACTCAAATTGAAAATCAGGCCGTTTTAGTCGAAAACCTCCGCATTCCTTCGGAATAAATATTTTCCACAATTGAAATTGAGAATAATTATCAGTAATATGCGCATTATCGATGCATCGCGCCCGCGATGAGAACCGCCGCGGAGGCGTCGACCGTTTTCTTCTTTGTTTTTGATACGTACGCATCTCAGGGAGGTACGACATGCCCGCCACCACTTCCGACCTTTCGCGTCGTCCCCGTCCGCTCACGGAATCTCCGCTTCGTCAGACCGTCACGGTCGTGCGCGTGAAGCTCCCCGAAGGCGAGGCCGCCCGACTGACGGAGCTCGGTCTTCGGGTGGGCGGCCCCGTAACGCCGCTCGAAGGCGGCGACGAAGGTCCCCTGATGCTCGGCATCGGGTGCGGTCGCATCGGGGTCGATCGCGAGACGGCCCGAAAAATTTACGTTTGCTGATTTCGGACGGCTCCCCCGTCCAACCTCGCCGACGACCCGCCCGAGAGGCCGCCGACGCCGTTTCTCCAATCTTCAGGACAACAACCATGGAAATCCAACATCTTCCCGTCGGCGCCAAAGGGCGCATCGTCGCGCTCGGAAAAGAACACCCCGAATACCGCCGTCGTCTCGTGACGCTCGGGCTCACCCCGGGCACCGCCTTCGAGATCGTGCGCGTGGCGCCCCTCGGCGACCCAGTGGAGCTGCGCGTGCGCGGCAGCTTCGTGAGCCTTCGCAAGGACGAAGCGGCGCTTCTCGAGGTCGAGTCGCCCTAATCGCCCCATTCGCTTGAATCCGGAAACGATTCCGTCTTCATTTCTTCCCGACGGTCCCCGCCCGAGAGCTCTCGCCCGAGGCCGTCCCCTCAACCGAATCCGAGAAAACACGTATGACCACACGTACCTTATGCGTCGTCGGCAATCCCAACTGCGGCAAGACCACGCTTTTCAACGCCCTCACGGGCTCGCGCCAACACGTCGGCAACTGGCCGGGCGTCACGGTCGACAAGAAGGTCGGGCACTTCAAGCTCGGCGGCGACGAGATCGACCTCGTCGACCTGCCGGGGATCTACTCGATCACGCCCTCCTCGTCGACGAGCGAAGACGAACGCATCGCGCGCGACTACATCCTCTCGGACGAAGCCGAAGCAGTCGTGAACATCGTCGACGCTTCGAACCTCGAACGCAACCTCTACCTCACGGCGCAGTTGATCGAAATGCGCGTTCCGATGATCGTCGTCGTGAACATGCTCGACATTGCGAAGCAGCACCGCCTCTCGATCGACCTCGACGCGCTTTCCCGTCGCCTCGGCTGCCCCGTGGTCGGGATCGT
The DNA here is from genome assembly GCF_003609995.1 of Sutterella megalosphaeroides. NCBI lineage: Bacteria > Pseudomonadati > Pseudomonadota > Betaproteobacteria > Burkholderiales > Sutterellaceae > Sutterella > Sutterella megalosphaeroides. Next base: position 1,205,784 of record NZ_AP018786.1, on the reverse strand, counting down.
CGCTTCGCGCGAAAAGGGCTTGGACGAACTCAAGCAGGCCCTCTCCGACTTCATCGCCCGTCCGAGCATTCCGCCTCTCGGCGTCGAATTCGACGAAAAGACGACCGCGGCCGTGCGCAAGATTTCCGACCTTCTCAAAGCGGACGAAGCGAAGCGCCCCGACTGGTACGCGCTGCAGCTCCTTGAAGGCGCGCCGGGTTTGGCGGAGCGCCTCCCCGAAGCGACCCGTGCGCGCGTTGCGGAAATCATCGACGCGATGAACGCCGCCTACGACGGGGACCTCGACATCGCGATCGCGGGCTCGCGCTACGACTTCGTCGCTCAGGTGACCGAGGCCGCCGTCACGCGCAAGGGCGAAGTTTCCGAAACGATGACGGACCGCATCGACCGCGTGGTGCTCAACCGTTGGTTGGGGCTCCCGATCTTCCTTCTCATCATGTACGTGATGTTCCTCTTCACGCAGAACGTGGGCGGGGCCTTCATTGACTTCTTCGACATTCTCGTGGGCGGCGTCATGGTCGAGGGTTTAAGCGAATTTCTCGCTTCGATCGGAACGCCCGACTGGCTGCGCGTCTTCCTTGCGAACGGCGTGGGCGGGGGTCTTCAGACGGTCTCCACCTTCATTCCGGTCGTCTTCTTCCTCTATTTGTTCCTTGCCGTCCTTGAAGATTCGGGCTACATGGCCCGTGCCGCTTTCGTCATGGACCGCATGATGCGTGCGATCGGGCTCCCCGGCAAGGCCTTCGTTCCCTTGATCGTGGGCTTTGGCTGCAACGTGCCCGCCATCATGGCCGCGCGCACCATGGACCGGGCGTCGGATCGGATCATCACCGTGATGATGGCGCCCTTCATGAGTTGCGGCGCGCGTTTGCCCGTCTACGTCCTCTTTGCGACGGCCTTTTTCCCCACGAACGGGCAGAACCTTGTGTTCGCGCTCTATCTGATCGGGATCGTCGCCGCGGTTCTGACCGGGTTCCTCCTCAAGAAGAGTGCCCTTCCCGGTGCGGCGTCCGCCTTCGTCATGGAAATTCCGCCCTACCACATCCCGACCCTGAAGGGTGTCCTCACCCGCACCAAGGATCGCGTCTCGGGCTTCATGTTCCGTGCCGGCAAGGTGATCGTCGTCATCGTCGCCGCGATCTCCTTCCTCAATTCGCTCGGTACCGACGGCTCCTTCGGTAATGAAGACACCGAAAAGTCGGTCTTGTCGTCGGTCGGCCGCACGATCGTGCCGATCCTCGAACCGATGGGCGTTGAAGAACAGAATTGGCCTGCCGCCGTCGGCATCTTCACGGGCATCTTCGCGAAGGAAACCGTCGTGGGCACGCTCAATTCGCTCTACGACCAAATGGGCGCCGCAAACGCGGCCGAAGAAGGTGCCGCCGAAGAAGACGAAGGCTTCTCCTTCACGGCGACGCTCGGCGAAGCGCTTTCCGTCACGGGTGAAAACCTCGCGGGCCTCGGCTCCGCTCTCGTCGACCCCCTCGGCATTACGGTGGGCGACCTCTCGGACGAAGCCGCAGCCGCCGAAGAACAGGAAGTCTCCACGGGTACGATCGACACGATCCGCACGCTCTTTGCGTCGCAGTCGGCCGCCTTTGCCTACCTCCTCCTCGTGCTTCTCTACATGCCCTGCTGCGCCGCCATCGCCGCCGTCTACCGCGAAGTCGGTACGGCCTGGACGGTCTTTGCCTGCGTGTGGACGACGGCGCTCGGCTTCTCGGCCGCGACGATCTTCTACCGCGTCGTCAACTTCTCGGCCGATCCCATCTACGCGACCGTGGCAATCGGCGTCTCGCTTCTCGTCCTCGTCTTCATGTGGTTCTACATGAAGTCCTTCGCGAAGCGCGACGCGGCGAAGCGCCCGCGCGTGATTCCGATCGTCGCCGAACGCTGAACGCGCGCTGAAGGTTGAGAACGACTCACGGCAGCCGAAACCTTCGAAACCGTGTCTCCGATCCCGCCGGGGGTGCCTCGAAAAGAGGCATCCCCGGCGGTCTTTTTGAGGCCGGCAAAACCGGCAAGGCCCCGAGGGAGCGTGCGAGGTTCGATCGGGACTTGAGCGCGGGCCGGCGCACGATGTTCGAGAACCGACGGGATCAGACGCCTTCCGCCTCCTCGTCTGCGTTTCTTCCGTCTTCGGACACTCCCCGAAAAGAAAAAGCTCCCTGTCCGGTACGGACGGGAGCCGGGGCGTTCGGAAGTCGGCGGAGGACTTGCGTCCTCCGTCGGTCGTCAACGACTTACTTCGCGTCGGGCTTCGGAGCCCAGGGGTTGAATTCGGGCGTTTCGGGGCCCGAGGGCGGAAGGATCGGCAGAACGATCTTCGGCTGTTCGCCCGTCAGGGTCTTCAGGAAGGCGACGATCTGAGCCGTTTCTTCGTCGGTGTAGCGCTTCCCGAGCTGAACGTCGCCCATCACCTGGACGGCCTTTTCAAGGGTCTTCGCTTCGCCGTCGTGGAAGTACGGGTAGGTGAGTTCGACGTTGCGGAGCTGCGGCACCTTGAAGGTCATGCGGTCCTGGTCGCGACCGGAAATGGCCTTGACGCCTTCGTCCGTGTTGGTCGTTTCGTAGGCACGCACCGCACCCATCTTCTGGAAGCTCTGGCCGCCCAAGAGCGCGCCGTTGTGGCAGATCATGCAACCCGAGCTCTTGAAGAGCTGGTAGCCCTTCAGTTCAAAGTCCGTGATCGCCTTCGCGTCGCCCTTCAACCACTTGTCGAAGCGGGCGTTGGGCGTCACGAGCGTGCGTTCGAACTCGGCGATCGCGTCCGTGATGCGGCCGATGTCGACCTTTTCGTCGCCGAAGGCCTTCTTGAAGTGTTCGGCATAGCCCGGGATCGAGCCGATCACCTGAACGGCGAGCTCGTGCGTGGAGGCCATTTCGAGGGGGTTGGCGATCGGGCCGGCGGCCTGTTCGGCGAGCGTCTTCGCGCGGCCGTTCCAGAATTGTGCGATCTGACCGTAGGAATTGAGAACCGTCGGGGAGTTGATCGGACCCTGGGCCCAGTAGTCGCCGATCGAGGTCTTCAGGTTGTCGACGCCGCCCGTCGAGAGGTTGTGGCAGCTGTTGCAGGAAAGAAGGCCCGAGCGCGAGAGGCGGGGTTCGAAAAAGAGCATCTTCCCGAGTTCGACGAGCGCGGGGTTCTTCACCTCAACGGGCTCGATCGGGTCGACGGGTTCGGCGGCAAGCGCGGAGAAGGAAGAGAGGCCGATCACGGCGCCGACGGCGGCCGCAAGAAGGGTCTTGGTCATGGGGCGTTCCTTGTGGGTGGTCTGTGAGTGGTCTCTACGACGAGCGAATGAAGCTCGTCGACGCCGAAATAATTATATGACCCTACTACTTTTGATAGCTAATTTTAATTATCTAAGAGGACAATAGGGATTCTCCATGCGTAGGACGAAGTATGGGAAAATCGACAGATCACCTTTTCCTCTCACCTCCAATGCGCTCTCGGATCCTCGTCCTCGGCTCGATCTTCGCTCTGCTCGGTGCGGTCCTTCTCCCCGCACAGGCCGCGGACCTTCCGCCCGAGGTGCGCATCGGACTCCAGGACAATCTCGGGCCCGATTTTTTGATCGAATCCTTCGCTCCGACCATGCGGCTTTTGCGCGGCGAGCACCCCGAGACGCGGTTCAGGACAACGATTTACACGCCCGAAGCGCTTTCACGCGCCGTGCGCGAGCGGCGCGTCGACGCGTTCTTTGCCGACAGCGCTCTTTTCGGCGTACTGCAACTTGAGAGCGGCGCCCAACAGATTGCCGCCCGCACGCCGCCCTACGTCGAAGATCCCTCCAAAGCGGCGGGGGTTGCGGTCGTCGTTCGGCGCGGCAGCCCGATCCGCACGCTCTCGGACGTTCCCGGCAAACGGATCGCCTCCGAAGCCCCGGGGGACTTTTCCACTTGGCTCGCGTTTCGGGGACTTCTTAACGGGATCGGCGCGCTCGAACCCGGCTGGAACGCCGAAGTGCGCTTCACGGGCTACATGCCGCCCGACCCGATCCAGCTCGTGCAACAAGCGGCGGTCGACGTCGCGGTCGTGCCCGCCTGTCGGCTCGAGTCGCTCGTGGCGATGAACGTCGTGCGCGAGGGCGAACTCGTCGTTTTGGGCGACAGCGTCTCCGACGGTTTTCCCTGCCGGCACTCCGCGCCGCTTTTGCCCGACATCGTCTTCGGCGTCTCGACGGGAACAAGCGCCGACCTGGCGAGCACGCTCTCGGTGACGCTTCTCGGCGCGAAACCCTTTCGTGCGGGCGAGCGTTGGCGCATTGCGAGCGACTTCACGAAAGCGGCGGACCTCTACCGGGAACTCCGGATCGGTCCCTACCGGCCCGTCACCGAAGAACCGACGCTCCTGCATTTTTGGCAACGCTACAAGCGATGGATCATCGCCGTCTTTCTCGCTCTGATGCTCTTGGCGCTCCATTCCGTTGCGGCCGAACGGCTCGTCGAAAAGCGTACCCGGGCGCTTCGGGCCGCGATCGCCGAGAAGGAACGTGCCGCCGCAACCGCGCGAGAAGCGCGGGAGCGCCTCACGCAACTTGAACGCTCAAGCGTTGTTTCGGGACTCTCGAGCATGTTCGCGCACGAAGTGCGCCAACCTCTGTCGGCCGTCGTCGCATATGCGGGCGGAATTCGGATGGCGGCCGGACGTCTCGGCAAGACCCCCTCGCCCGAACTCGGACCGACGCTCGTTTCGGCCGCCGATCGGCTGATTGACGAAGCCGAGCGCGTCTCCGACATCGTCGAACGCGTGCGAAGCTATGCCAAAGCGGGAGCCCGCCGTCACCGCCGCGTGGAACTTGCGGGGCTCGTCGCCCGAGCCCGGGAGATCTTCGGACACGGCTCGCTCGGCGAGGGCGTCGACGTACGCATCGACGTACCCGATACGCTCTCGGTTTCGGGCGAACCTCTGGAGCTCGAACTCGTTCTCGTCAACCTCTTTCGCAATGCAGCCGCCGCGATGACCGATCGCCCGAGCGGAAAGCGCAGAATCCTCGTGAAAGCGTTCGAGTGCGGCGAAGTCCTTGTCCCTGAAGCATCGGGAAACGCCAAGAGAGCGAGGTTCGCTCCGCGCTTTGCAACGCTTGAGGTTTCGGACGAAGGTTCTCCCGACGGACCGGTCGCTGAAGAGGTTTTCCGGCGACTTTCAACTCCGGTCAAAAGTCTGAAACCCGATTCGCTCGGCCTGGGCCTTCACATCGTGCGGCGCATCGTCGAAGCGCACGGCGGAAGTCTCGCCTTTCGTCGTGCCGCTCCCCCCTCGAACGGCCTCACCGTGCAAATTCGCCTCCCGATGCTCGTATCTGAAGAAAAGAACCCCGCACCCGACGGATCCCTTGAAAACACCACCGCCCGTCTTTCGGAACCGACCTCATGTTGACCACACCGCTTGTTCGCCTCGTCGACGATGACGACGCTCTGCGCAACGCGCTGCTTTTTTCTTTGAGCATGGCCGACCTTCGCGCCGTCGGCTACGAAAGCGCGGAAGAGTTTTTGCGCCGCGACGACCCGGCCGTTCCCGGCTGCGTCGTGATGGACATCCGCATGGCGGGCATGGCGGGCCTCGAATGCCACGCTCGCATGCCCTCGCTCGGGTTCGACCAACCCGTCGTCTTTCTCTCGGGACACGGCGACATCGAGATGGCGCTTTTGGCCGTCAAAAACGGTGCCGCGGACTTTTTCACGAAGCCCGTCGATCCCGAAAAGCTCGCACGCGCCGCGCGGGAGCTTTTCGCCTGGAATCTCGACGCGCGACGCCGTTCCCGAGAACGCGCGCTCGCACGCGAACGCGTCGACGCACTTACGCCCCGGGAGCTCGACGTCGCGCTCGAGGCCGTCAAAGGCGACCCCAACAAAGTCATCGCCGCCCGACTCGGGGTATCGGAACAGGCCGTCAAAATCCACCGCTCCGCGGTGTACGCGAAACTTGAGGTCCGATCGGCCGTCGAAATCAAAGCCGTGCTCGACGCGGCGGGAATTCCCGACGCGCATGCGGAGCGCGGGCTCCTGAGCGGCATCGAAGCCCGACTGCTTTCGGAGTAAGACCCGTGCGTTCGATTGTTCTACCCGACCTCGAACGCCGCCGACTGCTCGGTGGTGCGGCGGCCGTTTCCCTCCTCGCCGCGTCCGGCTGCCGACCGTCTTCCTCCTCCCGAAGCGCCGACGAGGCGGGCATTTTCGACGAAAGTCGCCCCGCGCCGAACCTGCCGACGGAACGCGCGGCCGACATCGTGATCGTGGGAGCGGGCGGTGCGGGACTCGCCGCCGCGGCCCGAGCGGCCGAAATCGGAGCGAGCGTCATCGTCCTCGAAAAGATGCCTTCGATCGGCGGCAACACGCTCCTTGCGAGCGGCTACTACGCCGCCGTCGAGCCCGAGCGTCAGGGGGCAGCGGGCATTTCGGACGGCGTCGAAGATTTCTACGGGCTTCTCTACGCCAATGCGGGCCCGAAAGCCGACTCCGCCCGCTTGATGCGCCTCGCGCTTGAGGCGGGCCCCGTGATGCGCTGGCTCGAAGGGCTCGGCGTCACGTTCGGGCGCGAGGTCTACGAAATCTCGGGGTCGCTCTTTCCCCGAAACTACCGCCCCGTGATGCCGAACGGAGAAGGCTACGTGCGGCAACTCTCCGCCCGAGCCCTGCAACTCGGCGTTCGCCTCGAAACCGAGTGCCGTGCGCTCGCCCTCGGATCCCGCATGACCGCTCAGGGCGTGGCACGCGTTGAGAACGTGCTCGCACGGCGGGCCGACGGCAGTCTTGCGCGTTTCACGGGAAAGCTCGGCATTCTGATTGCGTCGGGAGGCTTTTCGGCTTCCGGCGCCATGCTCGAGCGCTTCGCTCCCCGATACGCGCACCTCGGGCACGACAACGCGCCCGGAGCCACGGGCGAAATGCTTCTCGCCGCCCGGGACGCGGGCGCGCGGCTTCGCGACATGGACGTCGTTCAGTGCCAGCCGGGGTGCCCGCCCGGAGGAAAACGCCGCGTTCGCTTTCACAACGACGTCGAGCGCTTCATTCTTCTTGACGCCGACGGCCGACGGTTCGTCGCCGAAGACGGACGACGCGATGCGATTCGCGACCGCGTGACGGCGCTGCCCGGAGGGCTGGCCCGCATTCTCATCGACGACGACGGCTTCCGAAGCTACAACCGCTCGATTCAGCAGGAGGCGGTGCTTGCGGTCGAATCGGGCGACGCGGTGAGCGCCGACTCGCTCGAGGACCTCGCGCGCCAGGCGGGACTTTCGGGCGCCGTGCTTTGCGAGACGGTCGAGCGCTACAACCGGGGCATTCGCGAGGGTCGGGACGAATTCGGGAAAAACGTTCGCAACGCGCATCCCATCGCCCGTCCGCCCTTTTGGATGAGCACCGTGGCGATGACCGTGCACGCCACGTCGGGCGGCATCGACGTCGACGCCGTCGGACGCGTGCTCGATGACGAAGGAGTCGTCATTCCGGGGCTCTGGGCCGCGGGCGAAGCCGTCGGGGGGCTGCACGGCGAAAACCAATTGGGCGGGTGCGGTCTTGCCGACGCCTTCGTATTCGGGCACGCCGCAGCGGAATCGATCCTTGGAGTCTCGACTTATACAGCCGTATAAAGACGAGCGCAGCCGGGCGCTTCATACTTTCTTCAAAGCTCGACGCGGGAGACGACCGACCACGTCCCCGTCGAGCACCATCGAACGACAAAGGAGAAATTCATGAAGAAATTCACCCGCACCCTGCTTGCCGCCACGCTCGTTGCCGCCTTCGGCAGTTCCGTGGCATTGGCCGCCGCCAGCGGCACCTATACGGGCGAAGCCCAGGGTCGCAACGGCGCCGTGAAGGTGGCGGTCACGCTTACGGACGGCAAAATCACGGCGGTGAAGGTGGTGTCCCACAAAGAATCGACCGGCATTGCCGATCCCGCCCTCGAACGTATTCCCGCAGCGGTCACCGCCGAACAGTCCGCGGCCGTCGATGCGGTGGGCGGCGCAACGCTCACGTCCGAGGCGATCAAGCAGGCCGTGCTCGCCGCGCTCGTCTCGGCGGGCGTCGACACGAAGCCCTACTTGAAGAAGGTCGACGACAAGAGCGCGGCCTCGCTTCCCGTCAAGGACGTCACGTCCGACATTCTTGTGATCGGTGCGGGCAACAGCGGCATCACCGCCGCCGTCAAAGCGGCCGAATCGGGTGCGAAAGTGATCCTCATCGAAAAGCGTCCCGCCGCGGGCGGCGTCTCCGCCCTCAATCACGGCGGGCTCGCCGCGACGGGCACCCGCTACCAGCGCGAAGAGATGAAGGAAACGAACGACTCGCCCGAACTCCTCTACAAGGACATGCTGCGCGTCGGCAAGAACGCCAACGACCCGGTCCTTGCCAAGATGGTGAGCGAACACACGGGCGAAGTCGGCGACTGGCTCATCGACGATCTGAAGGTCGCCTACGGCGCGGCCTGGGTTCAGTTCCCCGACCACAGCGCGCACCGCCAGATTTCCGCGAAGGGTAACTCCGTCGGCTGGCAAAAGACCATGCTCGACATCTTCGCCAAGCACGGCGGCGTTCTGATGACGGACATGCGCGCGACCGAATTCATCACCGACAAGGACGGCAACGTCACGGGCGTCAAGGCGACGGGCCTCAAGGGCCAGAACTACCGGTTCGACGCCAAGTCCTTCGTGCTCGCCTCGGGCGGCTACGGCGCCGTGAAGTCGATGCTCCCCGAACGCATGCAGGACGTGCTCTTTTACGGGATCCCGACCGAAACGGGCGACGGCTTCAAGATGGGGACGGCGATCGGCGCCGACACGATCAACCTTGAGTACGTCAAGACCTACCCGAACGGCGTCGAAGTCCAGCCCGGCCGCTCCATGGACACGACGGGCTCCTCGACCTTCGCCGTGCGCGGCAGCGCCATTTTCGTCAACACGGACGGCAAGCGCTGCGTGAACGAAAACAAGTCGCTCGGCGAACTGACCGAAGCGACCCTCGCGCAGAAGAATCACATCATGTACCTGGTGATGGACCAGAAGGCCTGGGAAGCCTACGTCAAGAAGGCGGTCGACGACCATACCGTGCCCGACGCCTCGACGTTCGAAGCCTGGAAGTCGCTTCGCAACAACGGCCGCCCCGTGATCTGCACGGGCGAACTCGACGTGTGCGCCAAGGAAATGGGGATCGACCCGGAAGGGCTCGTGCAGACCGTGAAGGACTGGAACGCCGCCGTCAAGGCGGGCGAAGACAAGGCCTTCGGCCGCACGACGCTCGTTGAAATCGGCGAAGGTCCCTACCACATCGTCGAACAGAAGGCCCGCTACCAGACGACGCTCGGCGGCCTGCGCGCCAACGCCGACATGCAGATTCTCCGTAAGGACGGCAAGCCCGTCGGCAACCTCTACGGTGCGGGCTGCGTGGTGGGCGGCGCGAACGGCGCCGACTCGATGACGACCCTCATGAACACGTGGGCGATCGTCTCGGGCTACGTGGCGGGCGAAAGCGCCGTCAAGAACTCGAAGTAACGCGCTTTCGACCAGGTTTCGTCACCGAGCAACCCAAAGGCCTCCCCATGCGGGGAGGCCTTTTTGCTCGAAGGTTCGAAGCGTGTGCGAATAAAACACCCTTCAATCGAACTCCGCCCGGTTGCGGCATCGCCGCCCGGGCGGGAAGTCGGGCTTAGGCATCCAACGGGTGGATCTCAAGCGCGGGCAGTCCCTTCACAATCTTCACGGTTTCGAGGCTCACCGTGATCACTTTCAGGAAAAGATCCAACGGGTAGCGCGGGTCCCCGATTTCGGCCGCGTAGTCGTTGAAATCGTTGACGATTCCCGAGTCCTTATCAACCGAAACGCATGCACGTTCCACAACCCAGTCGAGAGCCGACTTCGTGTTGACAACATACTCCTGGGCCTCCGGCGGGATGTTCTCGATGGTGAGCCAGTCGTTGTAGACGAGTCGGGTCTTGTCCTTCGCGGCGTTCCCTTTCTTCCCGGGGATCTTCCCCCACTTCATCTGTTCCACGCGGTAGTCGGCATTCCCCTCCTTCTTCACGAGCTTCACGCCCGCATAAGGAGCGACGTGTTCGTAGTTGACGTGAAGATCCGCCAACTTTCGCCCCGCATCCGCGAACGCTCGGAACTGCTCGTAGGTCGCCACCCGCGGGATGCGGGGCAGCTCTTTTATGAGGTTGTTCGCGTAGCGCGTTCGATATTCTTCCGAATGCAGAATCCCGTAGATGTAGTAGAAGAGATCGTCTTCGGTGATCGTGTGACCGGGATAGGCCCTCTGGAAATGCGGCAGTGCATCTTTCGAAAAGCCGCTCTCCCGATCATCGTCCTCATATCCCAGGCAAAGGCTCCCCTGAGCAAAATCTGTCACCCTGGGAATCCACCTAGGAAAACACTGCGTATCGCCATTGAAATGCAAATCTGCAATACGATTTGTCATCACGACAATTTGCCCTTCACCTGTCCAGTTTTGATTAAAACAAATTATTAGATTCTTCGTAAAATCATCCCGAAAAACCTGGCTCCACCGTCCAGGCCTCTCAACAAAGGATTCTCGATCATAGTAGAGATTTTGAACAACAAATGGTCTATATGCGGCCAACCTCATCTTGCCGAGATCAAATCCAGAAACAGCTTCAAACCTTTCCAACCGCCTCAATAATCCACAACTCCATGCAATATCACCCTGCACGGCAGCTCTGGCCTCGGTAATTTTCTCCTTATTACTGGGAGTCCTCGACGTTTTCATCACACCCAATGCGCGAGTGTAAGATTCTTTAATTCTATCAATATTCTTCGCGATTTGCGTCGTAGACGATCCCCAAACCCATTTGTCGCGATTTGTACTTACACCGACGATTTTCTCATCAAAGATTGCAGGAACGTCCGATTTTGAGTCAAAAATCGGATAGTATTTTGAAAACGTTCCCTCTCGATGTTCAAACCAATCGCCATATTCATCCGGAATAATAATCCTTACAGGCACATTAAGCATCGAACCGGTTCGAGACAGTCCTTCAAGCTTTTCAGCCTTACTTAGATAATCATCAACCTCATAATAGAAAATCCCCTCTTTTCCATTATGGTCAGGGTTCTTGATCAATAAAACAATAGCGATGGCAGAACGACTACCCTCACCAAAAATCTTACCACCCTCCTTACGAGACTGTTCCTTTGATGTTCTCTGATTTCCCTTTAAGTTGTATACATAAATGGAATTAAACTCTTCGGAAATGCACTTCCTCATGCCGTTAGCGCTACTACTCGTCAACCAACTTGCATTTGCCACAAACCCGATAATCCCCTTATCACCGATTCGATCCGATGCCCAACGATACGCCCGGATATATGAATCCTTCAGCTTCTTCAGCGTCACATCCGTACGGGCCGAGTAAGTTTCATCGATGCGAGCATCCAGACTCTCATAGTGCTCATTTTGATTATTGTCATTTTGTGATTTCTGACCCGCAGAATACGGCGGATTCCCCAGGATGACCCGCACATCCGTCTTCTCGAGACTTTCGAGCCGCTCGTTGTTTTCCCCAAGCGCCGTCTTGAAGACATCGGGGTTGCCGTGGTCGGCAAAGGTGTCCGTCCAGAGCATGACGTTGTTGGGCGCGTAGGGCTGGTTCGGGCAGAGCTCATGGAAGACCCCCTCGAGGTTCATCGAGGCGACGTAGTAGGCGAGCGGGACGATTTCGTTCCCGTGCAGCTCGGTCGCGAACTTCTTCGGGAGCTTGTCCTGCGGGATGAGGCCGCTCTGCATGAGGCGGGCGAGGAAGGTCCCCGTTCCCGAGAACGGGTCGAGGATGTGCACCCCGTCGTCGTAGAGGTTCGTGCCGAACTCCTGCTTCATGAGGTCCGCCACCGAGCGGTTGATGAAGTCAACCACCTCGACCGGCGTATAGACAATGCCGAGCTTTTCCTGAAGCTTCGGGAAAGCCGCCTTGAAGAACTTCTCGAAGAGGTCCTTGATGACGGTCTGTCGCTCGACCGCGGTCTTGACGTTGCGCATGCGGATTTGCACCGACTCGTAGAAATCCTTGAGCGAGCTCGCTGCCGTGCGCATCCCGTCCTTGTCGAGCGAATCGACCATCGCGGTCATCGCCCGGGCGATCGGGTTGTGCTTTGAGAATTCGTAGATGATGTTCCCCGTGTCGTCGCGAATCGTAAAGAGCGCGTCGAGGATCGGTTGCGTCACGACGTGCTGTCCGAGCATGTCGACGATTTCTTTGTCCGAAAGCTCGCCGTTCAACGTCGCCTTCAGTTCTTTCTTGAAACTCTCGAACGCCGCGCGGGACGTTTCGCTTTCGCGGAGGACCTTCTCGATGTGAGCGACCTGCTTTTCGCAGAAGAGGCCCACGTCCTCGGCCCAGTCGCCCCACTCGCGTCGGTTGCCGACGCGCTTCAGGATGCGGCTGCGGATGTGTTCTTCGAACACTTCGTCGCGTTCGAAAAGGCTCCCCTGATCTCCGGTGTCGGTCGTGCCTTCGGGCTTCGACCCTCGTTTGCCTTTCGGACCGGTTGCGCCGGAGGCCTTCGGTTTTTTGTTGAGCTTCTTTTCCGTGAGGCTCACGACCTCGATCTTGTCGGAGTTGATCTTGCCGAGCTGCGGGTCCACCGCCGCACCGAACTCGTTGTCGATCGACTTCAGGGCCCGGAGCACCTGCCAAACAACGTCGAATTCTTTGTTGTTGTTCAGAGCATCTTCACCCGCAAGCCCGGGCGGCGTCACGACGGGCAGGATGACGTAGCCGCGCTTCTTACCGGCGTTGGGCGCGATGCGCATGACGCGACCCACGGTCTGAACGACCTCGACCTGCGACTTGCGGGGCGAGAGAAAGAGCACCGCGTCGAGCGCCGGCACGTCGACCCCTTCCGAAAGGCACCGAACGTTGAAGAGGATCTTGCAGCGGTTTTTGGCGGGCTCCTCGCGCAGCCAGTCGAGAAGCGCCGTTTTTTCTGTGGCGTTCATCGACCCGTCGATATGCTTGCAGTCGCACTCGAGCGGGAACTCGGCCGCGTAGGCGGCCCGGCTGTAGGTCGGGTCCTTGGCGTTCAACGTGAGGAAGTTTTCCTTCTTGAAAGCTTCGACGACGTTTTCGAAATTCGCCGCGAAGAGCTTCGACGAGGTACGGTCGAGATTGCGCCCCTTCGGCGCGTCGATGATCTGCGCGAACCCCACGGCGCGCTTCATCGCGCGAACGTCGTCGAAAATCGAACGTTCGCCCTTCAGGTCGACCTTGGAGAGCGCACGCCAGCAGCCGATCACCTTGGCCGCGTGCTTCACGGGCAACCCGCCGTCGCGCACGAGCTCCAGGTCGTCGCGTCCCTCGGCGTACTTTTTGAGGACGTTTTCTTCGATCGTAAGGACGATCACCTTGTAGTCAACCAGACTCCCCAAACGGACGGCCTCGGAAAAGGAGATCGTATGGAAGGTTTTGCCGAACACCTTCTCGTCGTCCATCGAATAGAGAACGACTTCGCCCGCGTCTTGCTGGGCTTTGGCTTCTCCCCCGTAAATCTTAGGGGTGGCCGTCATGTAGAGGCGCTTTTTACCGCGAACGTAGTTCGCGTCGTGGATGCGCTGGAACGGGGAGTCCTCTTCGCCTTCGACGTAGTGACCGCCGGCCGTACGGTGCGCTTCGTCGCAGATGATGAGACCGAAGTCGGCCATTCCGTACTTCTGCTGCGCTTCGTGCAGGACGTCGATCGAATGGTAGGTGGAGAAAACGACCGTGAGAGCGTCGTGGTCGTTGAGGGCGCGGGCAACGCGATCGGCGAGTGTTTTCGCGTCCGTGGTGGCGGGATAAGCGAGCTCGCTTCCGACCGTCAACTGTTCGATGTCTTCGAGGTTGGCCTTACCCGTCGACGCGTCGGAACAGACGGCAAAGGCATTCAGACGGCACGAGCACTGCTGCTTCCAGTCGGAGAGCGTCTGAGAAAGAAGGGAGAGCGAGGGGACGAGAAAAAGTACGAACCGACCTCTAGCATTCTGGTGGGGGGGGGGTAAATGCTTGATTCTTCTGCAATTTTCATTGACGTAAAGGTCTTTCCGGTACCGCAGGCCATGATGAGCTTGCCGCGGTCGGAGGTTTCAAACCCTTTGACAACATTGGCAATCGCGTTCAGCTGATAGGGCCGGGGCGTGCGCTTCGGGCGTTCGACCACACGGCCCGACTTCAGGTACTCGGACCAGTCGACGACGGACGTCTCGAGTTCGCGACGCGTGATGAGCGTGACGGGAATCGTCTGCTGATGGAGTTCGTTCGCGACGTTTTCGGACCACTTTTCGTTCGTCGCCACCAAAAAACGGCGCGTGAAGAAGGGCTTCGCCGAAGCGGCGAGGAAGGAGTCGATGCCCGCCTTCGGGACGCTCGCATTGCGCGCGTAAAGCTTGCACTGGATCGCGGTGTAGCCCGGGCCGTCCGCGTTCGTGCCTACGAGGTCGATCCCGATGTCGCGTGCGTTGACGGCGAGGTCGGGATGACTCGACGCCCAATCCTTCCAGGTTTGCACGTCGGTAAAGAGGTCCGAATAGGTGGGCTCCTTGCGAAGCCAGTCTCGGACGAGCGTTTCGAAGCGCGTGCCTTTGTCGCGTTCGGTCGCACTCGCAGTTTCAAGCGTGTCGAGGAGTTGCGTGAGATAGTCGGCGTTCTCGGGCAGCTCTTCCTTGACGTCGGTATCGTTCGTATCGAATTCGGTCATGAGTCGGGAAAATGCGTTGTCTGTTTCGGACCGTTCCGACGCGACCGTTGACATGCCTCAATTCCGAGACCCGGCCGATCGACTCCGGAACGGGGTGCCCGTCAAGTATAGGGAATGCGGGAAGGAGAGGCGCTCTGCGCTCTTCACAGGGTTTTTCCGACCTTACGGACCCTCTTCGCTTGAGCACGGGCAGGCACCCGTGCTTTGCGACTCACGCGTACTCGCCCGCTTGCGCGCCGTAGAGAAAGTCGATCACGGACCTGGGCCTCGGGTAGAGCACACCGTCCCCGTCGCAGGCGCGCATCCAGTCGTGCGCTTCCTGCAACCACGCGGCGTCGAACGTCACGAACTCCCCGTCGCGCTCGAAGGCGGCTTCCGCGTGCAGGTGCGAAGAGAGTTTGTCCATCGTGACGGAAGAAACCGAGAGTACGTCTTCGATGTGCGCCCGACGTCCGGGCGAGGGCATCCGAACGATGTGTCGACCGCCCTCTTCCCGAATCGTGCCGTAAAAGACCGACCACGCAAGGAAAAAAGCCTGAAGACGCAAGGGCGCCTGGAGAAGCGCAAGCGTCGAAAAGGCCATGCGGTCGGAGAGGTTCCCGAGTTCGAACTGCGTGTAGAGAATGCGGAGAAAATCGTTCGCGTCGTCGCGCGCAAGAATCCGCTCTTCCGCATCGACATGCGGGATCATGCGCACGGTGCACTGCGAAAGCGCATAGTAGCGACCGATCGCCGGACGCCTCGTCACCCAATTCAGGTTCCCCGCCGCAAAGCGCCCCGCGGGCGAAAGGGCCATCGCACCCGAGCCGCTTCGACCGTCGAGGACCGCCGCAACACGCCCCGTCAGGCCCGACGTCACCGTGATGAAATGGGTCACCTGCGTCGTGGGAAAGAACTTTTCACCGGGCGCAAAGTGCACCTCCCGACCGCAAGTCTCGAAAAACTCGCGAATGATCGGGTGGAGCGGTACGGCAATCCAGGGAAGGATCGGAAGTCTCGGTCCGCGCGGCGACGACCAGGGCCCGGCAAAGCGCTTGAGCCCGACGGCGTCGATCCACGCGTCGGTAAAGCGGCGCATGGCGTCTCTCCTTTAGTGAAATATCCGATCGACCGGCTGCGCCTCGACGCCTCCCGCCGGTCCCTTTGTGACCGGTACCGGGCTCGTGCCCGACGCGTCTCAGCGGAAGTTCGACGACGGCAATTTTCTCCGTCGATCGGAATGTTTTCTTTTCCTCTTTTGTCATACGATTTCGTCTTGTGTCCTACCTCTCGGTTGGTCCTACCGCAAGGTCTTTTCCGGGGCACAACACCCGTAGGACAGCCTGAAAACCGTAGTGTTGTATTTTACCAACACTTGCATTCGGTCTTTTTTCGACGTGTTGCCTATCCGGCAATTCTAGTGGATTCCCTGTGCCGCAGGGAATTCGCCGTACTACAGGGTTTTTCCTTTTGTTCGACTCCCAAGTATTTGGGTGTTTGATACGTGTTTCGACCCCGAAAATTGTGCCTTCAACAACGAAGGCCCGAGCCGACCGACGACGATCAACGTCGATCGGTGAGCCTTCTGCGGAGCCGAGCGGCTTCGCGACGTTTTCAAATCCTTTTTGCAGGACCCCCATCATGAAGAAGAGTCTTCTTGCCGTGACCCTCGGCGCCGCTCTCGCGGGCCTTTCCTTTACCGCCACCGCCGCCGAAGTCGAAGTCTACGGCCTCATCGACACGAGCCTTTCCTACGTGCACAGCGACGCCGACCGCCCCGGCATCGATTCGACCGATTCCTTCACGATGGAAAACGCCAAGGAATTCGGTTCCCGCTTCGGCATCAAGGGTTCCGAAGACCTCGGCAACGGCTATAAGGTGGGCTTCGTGCTCGAATCGGGCATCAAGTCCGACGACGGCAGCCTCGACCAGGGCGGCAAGCTCTTCGGTCGCGAATCGCACGTCGACCTTCACGGCCCCTGGGGCAAGCTCTCCTTCGGTTTGATGCCCGTCTTCGGCAGCACGCTCGGCGCCGACGGCCTCTTCCGCGCGATCGATCCGCTCTTCGCGAACTACACCGTCGCCTTCGGTTCGGGCCACGTGACGGCCTCCTCCTGGACGCGCGTAGACAACGCGGTGAGCTACGTCACCCCGACCTTCGCGGGCTTCACGGGCTACGCGATGTACTCCTTCAAGAACAACTCCGCCGCTGTCGGTACCGAAGGCCACGGCGGCGAATCCGACCGCTACGCCGCTCTTGCCGCCCGCTACATGCAGGGCCCGCTCGAACTCGTCCTCGTCGGCGACACGACGATGTACGGCACGTACCGCAATGCCGGCGCCAATCCGTCGAAGAACGACGGCTGGACCGTGACGTTCGGCGGCAACTACTCGCTTGAAAACAACATCAAGTTCCTCGCCTTCACGCAGTTCTTCGGCGATATGGAACTCAACACGGCCGTCCGCTCGGGCGTCGGCAAGGAAGGCATCCTCGACATCACCCAGGGTTCGGGCTACGGCTTCGTGGACGGCTTCGGCGTCGGCCTCGGCATTCACGTTCCCGCCGGCAACGGCGTCCTCAAGGGCGCTCTCGCCTACCGCGACATGGACAACCGCCAGAACACAGACTTCACGCGCTGGGTGGCCTCCGCGGGCTACGACTATCCCCTCTCGAAGCGTACGGCGGTCTACGTGATGGGCGGCTACTCGCAGGAAAAGGTCGAACTGCAGGGGGGCGACTCCGCCAAGCCGAGCGGCTACGAACTCACCTCGGGTATCGTTCACCGCTTCTAATCCGAGAGGTCCTTCCGTACGGCCTCGCTTGAGCCCCTCGGGGAGTGCTTCGCGGCGCTCCCGCGAGGGCTCGGAGTCCAACGGATAGTTCCGGAACCCCAAAAGCCGGCACCCTTCGGGGCGTCGGCTTTTTCATGTCCGCAGGACGAGAAAAAAGCCGGAAACCCGATATGTATCGGCTTTCCGGCTACCTCCGTTTCGACCCCGCTCCCCTGCGGCATGCCGTACGGCATGCCGCAGGGTCCCCGGGGACGCACTCCTTTTTTTCGTCGTTCTCACAGGAGCGAGAGAACGTTCGAAAGGGTTGCAATACGGTTTTCGATCGTCTTCACTTCGACGTATTCGCGTTCGGAGTGGAAACCGGCACCCGCGGGAGCCACGCCGTCGACCACGGGAACGCCCGCTTCGGCGATACGGTTCGCGTCCGAACCGCCGCCCGCGTCGACCCAGCTCGCGTCGTAACCGGCGGCCTTCGCGGCGCGGTTCACAAGTTCGACGAGTTCCTTCGAGGCTTCCGTCACGGGCATCGCGGGCGAGGTGGAGACGCGGCGCGCTTCGCAGGTGATGCCGTCGCCCCAGTTCTGCTTGGCGAGGTTTTCGATACCCGCGTCGATTTCGCGACCGTCTTCGTCCTTCCAGCAGCGCGTATCGATCTTGATCGTGCACTTTTCGGGAACCGTGTTGCAGACGGTGCCGCCCTGGATGACGCCGACCGTAACGCTCGTACCCTTGCCTTCGTAGTCGGCGAGCTTGCTCACTTCAATCGTAAAGCGCGAGGCGGCGAGAATCGCCGAGCGACCGTCCTGCGGGTTGTTGCCCGCATGGGCGGCGACGCCGTGGAAGGTGATGTCCCAGACGGAACGGCCCTTGCGGGAGCGCACGAAGGCGCCCGACGCGCGGCCCGGTTCGCAGACGATGGCGCGACGGCTCTTCGAAGCCATTTCGCGCAACCACGGGCGCGAGGAGAGCGAGCTCACTTCTTCGTCGGGGTTGTACACAACCGCGATCGCAAGACGTTCGAGGTCTTCGGGACGAGCGTTTTTGAGGGCGTGGAAAATCGCGATGACACCCGCCTTGCAGTCGCCGCAGCCCGGACCGTAGACGCGGTCGCCTTCGATCTTGAAGGGGCGACGTTCGGCTTCGCCTTCGGGGAAAACCGTGTCGAGGTGGGCGTTGAACATGATGTCGTAGGTCGTCGCTTCCGGCTTGTTGGTCGCGAAAACGCCCTTGCCCGCCTTCGGGCCGACGTCGACGAGTTCGGTGTGCCAGCCGATCGAATCGAAGTGCGCCTTCATGATGTGCGCGACCTTCGTGACGCCTTCGACATTGGCGCTGCCGCAATCGATGTTGACGACTTCGGCGAGATCCTTCAAATAAGCTTCGAGCATGGGTCCTCTCCAAGAAAAAAGTGCGACGATCGCGGACGATTTCTTTTTCCGCCCCTGCGACCGTCTTCGGTCATTGGTCGAAGGAAATTGTCGCTTTCCGCAGGAAAAGAAACCATGCACCTTGGTTCAAGGCCCGGGGACGTCCTTATTCGGAGGGCTTCTCGGCCTCGGGCAGAAGCTCTCCGATCTGACGCAGGAATTCGTGCGCTTCGAGGGCCGAACGGACGCCAAGCTTGCGGCAGGCGTTCGCGCGGTGGATTTTCACCGTGTGCTCCTGAATCCCGAGGTCGAACGCGATCACCTTGTTCAAGCGATCGTCCGCCACGCACCGGATCACTTCCTTTTCGCGGTCCGTGAGGGTTTCGAAGGCCCCCTTCATCATGCGGATGCGGAAAGCCTCGCGCCGCGTTTCGATGTGGGCTTCCGAGAGGCGCCGCACTTTTTCGCGGAGCTGCGCGGGGTCGACGGGCTTTTCGCAAAAGTCGGCCGCCCCCTTTTTGAGGGCCATCACCGCCATGGCGACGTCGCCGTGGCCGGTAAGAAAGAGGATCGGGAGGTCGTTTCCGCGACGCAACAACTCGTCTTGCAGTTCGAGGCCGCTCATCCCGGGCATGCGCACGTCGAGAATAAGAACGCCCGGGCGACGGTTGTCATCACGCTCCAGAAACTCTTCCGCGCTCTCGAAGGCGATCGATTCGATCCCCGCCATGCGCAGGTTGAAGACCGTCGAGCGGCGAACCGTTTCATCGTCGTCGACGATGCGGGCGAGGGGTTGGAGCGCGGGAGGCGAGCCGAAGTCGAGCACGGGTTTTCTCCTTTAAAACAGTCGATCGAGGGGCGGTCGGTTAATTGGTCGGAAGGTCTTTCAGTCTGTCGATCATTCGTCCGAGAGGACATTTCGAGACGGGTCGGCCCCGTAGTGAGATGCGGGTACGGCCTTGGGAGCGGCCAACGTACCGTCCATGCCGTTCATGCCGCCCGTACCGTGCGAAGCATCCTCCGCTTCGACGGGGCGCTTGGCGATGAGAAGCGTCACGACAAGTCCTCGCTCGCCAGCACGACGGAAGAGGAGCCGCGCGGCGTGGCGCTCCGCGATCACGCGGGAAATCGAGAGTCCGAGACCGAGCCCTTCGAATTTTTCACTCGTCACGGGGTGGGAGAGTTCGGCGAACTTTGCGTCGTCGATCCGGGGACCGTTGTCTTCGACCTCCAGGCACCACTTTTCGCCCGACGCGTCGTCCGACACACGAATGCGGATTTCACCGTGCCCGTCGGGCGAAGACTTTGCGGCGTGAAGCGCGTTTTTGAGGCAGTTCACGACGAGGAGTTCAAGCTCCAGCGGATCGCCCGAAACGGGCGCTTCGGGGAGAAATTCGCCCGAAACGCGCACGCCGGTCAAGTCCGCTCCCGAGCGGAAGGTCGTGAAGGCGCGTTTGGCAACGACGCAGAGGTCGCTCGGTTGCCGCACGTCCGACTTTCCTTTCGCATAGGCGCGCACGCGCTCGACGATGCTTGAGACGCGCTCCGCCTGCCGGGCGATTTCGCGGGTCGCCTCTTCAACGACGGGATCTTGTTTGCCGCTCAGGTAGAGGGCGAGCCCGTCCGCGTAGTTGACGAGCCCTGCCACGGGCTGGCGCAATTCGTGCGCGATCATGCTTGAGAGCTCCGACACGATCCCCGCACGCTCGAGTTGCGACAAGCGTTCGCGGCTCACGCGCGCCGTCTGCTCCAGCGTGGTCTTCTCGTCGATTACGGCAACGAGCTCCTTGGTACGGCGCGCGACGACGCCGCTTACCGACACGCTGTAGAGAATCGCGCCGCCGAGGAGCAACACCGAAATGACGAGCGCGTACTTGTAGCGATCGAGCGCGGCCGAGGGCTCGGCGTGCTCGCTCGGGGCGCTCCCGAAGCGAGCGACCAAGCGCCTCACCGACCGAAAGTCGTTCGCAACGGTCCAGGCGTAGCCCGAGGCGCTTTCGGGAATCAAAAAAACCGCGGCCGCGGCGCGGCGACGCACCGAGTCGGAAAGGTCGGGCCGCGCCGCGAGAACCAGGTCCGGATAGAGTTCGGTCGAGGTGCGGCACGCGAGCGCTTCGCTCGTGCGTTCCCCGACGACCTTGAGTGCCTGCGGGTGCACGAGACCGCGCGCGACGAGCGTTTCGTACTCACAGGTTCTGAGGAACCCCACGTCGGTTTCTTTGCGTAGCACGCGCTCGACGACGGAAAGGCCCGAATCACCCGTGAAGCGGGGTTTCCCGAGAAAGTGCTCTGGGTAGGAGGTGACGTTCGCGATTTCGCCGAGCACCGCCGTCCAAGAAGGAAAGGACTGCGAACTCGCGGCGGCCGCACGAGCCGTTCTCAGGTCCGCGATCGTCGCGTAGCGGTCGTCGGCCGCTCGAGCTACGACCAAGCCCCCGACCGCATGCTCGGGGTCCGAAGCCTGCGGGATTTTGCGCGTCGCAAGCCACGATGAGCCCGCACCGTGCGTGAGGTAAGCGAAAAAGCCGCTCGAGACGACGTAGAGATCGACCTCGCGCTTCACAACCGCCAGAATGAGGTCGAATTTGCTCATCTCCCGCCACTCGATCCGGTGGTCGGGAAAGGCGCGCCGAAGCGCTTCGTAGGTGGGAAGGAGCAATTCTTCCCGGAACCCCGGTTCGTCCGACGCCGGCACCCCGAAAACGAGCGTCGGCGTGTCGCCCGTACGGCCTTCCTCGGGTTCCGCTTCGTTTTCGGAAAAGACGTGCCGCGGCAAAGCCGCAACGGCGGGACGAGGTTCGGGGTCGTCTTCCGCAAGGGGCGCCGAGGCGGATGCGCTCGAAGGGCCCGAGGGCGTCGACAGAGCGGACTGTTGCGAGACCGTCGAACCGTTCGAAGGCTTCACGTCCGTCGGGAGGCTCTGCGCTCGCGCGTCCGCATCGAAAGAAGCGCAAGACGCTGCAAGGAAAAGCGCGAAGAGAAACGCAACGGCGGCACGATGCGGCACGCCGGGGCAACGAACGGAAGCGGGGCGACGAAGGAAGCGCATGGGTCGAAAAGCGTACGAGTGGCCGGACGTTCGGCGGTCGAAATCTCGGGGCGTGTCGCTCGGGAACCGAAAAACCGTCGTCGTACGCCCTCAACCAATAATAGCGGTCGAGCCGGAAGCCGCGAACCTGCCGATATGCAAAAAGGCGCCCGGGGGCGCCTTGCCGTGCGCCTCCGAGCGCGCAGGCCTGGGTCGGCCGGGGCTCGTTCGTGCGAGCCCCTCTCGACCGGGCATCGACGCGGTCGTCGATCAATTGAGGATGATGGTCGTCAGCATCATCACGATCAGCCCGCCCGTCATCGGGATGGCGGTGCGACGAACGAGCGCGAAGGGATTGATCCCGGAGCACCCGGCCACCGCGACCACCACGGCCGTGATCGGAGACATGACACGAGCAAGCCCAGTCGAGAGCTGCATCGGCATGAGAAGAAGAATCGTCGAGACGCCGAACTGCTGCGCGAAGTCGGGAACGAGCGGCGCGAAGGCGAAGAAGGGAGCGTTCCCGGAGCCCATCACGACCGAAGAAATCGAGATGAAGGCGACAACCACGATCATGATCGCGTAGGCGGGGAGCCCCAGGTGCTTCGTACCTTCGATGAGGTAGTCGATCGTGCCCGTGGCAATGAGGCCCTTCGCGAAGAGTTCGCCCGCGACGATGAGCGTAATCACGGTGGCAAACTGTTTACCCATCATGTTAAAGAACTCGGTCGCGGTCGTGAGCACTTCCTTCGGCGTCTTGCGGAAGAGTTCGCAAACGAGCGCCACCGTGAAGGAGATGAACATCGCGGTCGGGACGTCGAGCTTGATGCTCGAAATCACGAAGCGGTTGAAGACGAAGAGGAGGACGAGCGGAATCATCGGGAGGAAGCCGTACCAGACGGGAGCGCCCTTGCTGTCGAGGTCGCTCTGCTTCGCGATCGATTCGTCGATTTCGTTGGCCTTGTCGCCGTCCTTGCGGTCGAAGTAGCGCTGCGTGAAGTAGTGAAGGATCGCAACCGCAATCGTCACGACGATGCCGACCGGGATCTGGTACTCGATGAAGTAGGTCATCGTGTCCATGCCCGCCACCTGAGCGGCGTAGTTCGCGGCACCCGAGGTCGGCCCCATGTCAAGGCACGAGACCGTGGCAATGAGGGCGGCGGCCGAAAGGCGCGAGACGCCGAGCTTCACGAGCACGGGGTACATCGTCACCATCAAGAGCATGGCGAGGCCCGAAGCCGACGGGATGAAGAGGTCCGCGAGGGCGCCGATCACGTAGCTCATCGCAAGCACCACGTAGGGCGAGCGGAAGACGCGAAGCGGACGCGAAATGTAGTCGGCCATGACGGCGCTCGCGCCGATCTTCGACATGTAGGTCGAGTAGCCGGCGGCCGACATGATGAGAAGACCGATCCCCGCGAGGCGCGACGACATGATCGACGAAATGCACTTGAAGAAGTCGAAGCCGACGAAACCCGTGCTCGCGACGCCCTTCGGAAGAATCTGAGCGCCGTTGGGAAGGAGCCCGGCCATGTCCATGAGCACCGCGCTCAAAAGCAGCACGAGGCCGCCGAAAAAGAGGACGAATTGGGCTTTAAGTTTTTTAAGAAGGATCCGGACCACCATGATGGTGACCAGGAGGGAAATGATGACGCCGATCATTTGTTTCGGCTCCTTTATTGGGGTTGAACGGTCGTGGGTCTCAATGCCGCCCGCGAATCGCGGCGCATTCGACGAGAGAGGCAGTCGAGCGCAGCCGGAAATCGCGGCACGGGCACGGTGGCATTGTGCGACGGACCGCCCCTCGGGCGCCTTGTACCTTGGTGCAATGTACGAAGCATCTTCACGCTTCGATAATGGTTCGCGACCGTTTTCAAGGAAGGCCCCTGCGAGGGGCGTTCCCCGACCACCACACGTTCCATGACAAAGAGGAGTCAACCCATGGACAAGAAATCCGAACTTCTGACGCGTTTCAAGCGTTACGTCGCGATCAGCACCCAGTCGAACCCCAAGGCGGGCGTCGTCCCGAGCAATCCCGCCGAACGGGACCTTGCGGAACTCCTCGCGAAGGAACTCGCTGAACTCGGACTCGTCGACATTGAAATTTCCGAGCACGCCGTGCTCACCTCGAAGCTCCCGAGCAACCTCCCCGCCGGGCAAACCGCGCCCGCCGTCGGCTGGATGGTGCACATGGACACCGTGGACGTGGGCCTTTCCCCCGTCATTCACCCGCAGGTCGTCGAAAACTACCAAGGGGGCGACATCCTCCAGAACGAAGCCGAAAACATCTGGATTCGCGTGAAGGAACACCCCGAAATCGAACGCTACAAGGGCGACGACATCGTCATCTCCGACGGCACCTCGGTGCTCGGCGCCGACGACAAGTCCGCAATCGCGAACGTCATGACGGCGCTTGCGATCCTCAAGGAAGAAAACCGTCCGCACGGCGACATCTACATCTGCTTCGTTCCCGACGAAGAACTCGGCGAACAGGGCGCCCGCAAGCTCGACCTCGCGAAATTCCCCGTCGACTACGCCTACACGATCGACTGCTGCGAGCTCGGCGAAGTCGTTTGGGAAACGTTCAATGCCGGGAATGCCAAGCTCACCGTCAAGGGGATTCCCGCCCATCCGATGTCGTCAAAAGGGGTGCTCGTCAACCCGATTCTCGTCGTGCACGACTTCATCGCGATGCTCGATCGCGGCGAAACGCCCGAATACACCGAAAACCGCGAAGGCTTCATCGTCCTGAAGACGCTCCAGGCGAATCCCTCCCAGGCCGTCCTCACGATGAAGATCCGAGACCACAACAAGGCGCTCTACGAAGCGAAGAAGGCGAAGCTCGTGGCCGCCGCCGAGTACCTCCGCGTGCGTCATCCGCGCGCCGTGATCGACATCGAGCTCTCCGACTCCTACGCCAACATCGCCGACTCGATCCGCGACGACAACCGCGAAGGCATCGACCGCCTCTACCGCGCGCTCGAAGCCGTGGGCGTCGAAGCGAAGACGACCGCCATGCGCGGCGGCACGGACGGCTCGTACCTGTCCGTGAAGGGCGTCCTCACCCCCAACTACTTCACGGGCGCGCACAACTTCCACAGCCGTGCGGAATTCCTCCCGATGAACTCCTGGGTGAAGAGCCTGGAAGTCACGCTCGAACTCATGACCGCGAAGGCCTGAGGTCCCGTTGAATTCCCGAGGGCGGGCTTGAGGAGAAACTCGGGCCCGCACGTGGGAAATCTTGACCTCAGCCCACAAGAAACGGGCGTTCCGGAAATCCGGAACGCCCGCTTTGCTTTTGCACCTCGGGCACTCTCGGGAGTGCAGGGCGCAGAGCCTCGCATCGAGGTTGCTCTTACGCCGAGAGCTTCTCGACCTCGCCGAGCAGTTCGGTGAGTTTGAAGACGATGCATCGTTGTTCCTGAATCGGAGGAAGAGGTATCAGTGTTTCCCCAACTCCTTTGCCTGAAATCTCTTCGGGCTTTGAGGTGGCGCAAAGCGTGCGCTCCGCATTCGGGTCGCTCGCCGTGCGGTCAACCCGTCTTACAGTCGCTCGAATTCCTTCTTCATTCTTCGGAGAAAATCACCAAACCTCCGTAAATTCGAAAGAAACCCGACGGCTTTTTCAGATAAAAAAAGAGGCGTTGCCGCATAACTCAAGCCGTCCGAAGCCCAATTACACGGAACACCCGTCGTTCGAAAATTGTAGATCGATTTCGGTTCCCGCGTCAAAGCGGCTTTATGGCCTCTTTGACGCATCACGGCCGCGGTGCCGCCTTCTTATCGCGCATTCCGGTCCGCTTCGTTTCTCGCCGCGCTTTCGCGCAATGTCCGCAGGAGTTCATCGAGAAGCCCCTCTTCCTCAAACTCGTTTTCGCGCATACGCCGGCATAGCCGCAGCGTGCGTACGGACCACGCATCCGAGAGCGGCACCGTCACCGCACCCTCACGCTCGATCAGACGAAAAGCCGGCACGACCGTCACGCCCGCCCCTCGGGCCACCAGAGCGACCGCCGCCTCCCAGTTCGCCACGCGAATTCGCGGAACGAGTCGGATACCCGAAATCCTCGCCCGTTCGTCCAAAAAATCCTGCATGGCGGAGACTGGACCGATGGACACGTAGGGTTCGGCGGCAAGTCTCGCAAAATCGACGCGTTCTAGATCGGCCAGGACGGAGCCCTCCGGTACGACCGCCACAAGCCGATCAACGGCGTAGGGCTCGAACGTCACCGACGGGCACTCCCCCGCAAATGCGGTCACTCCTACATCGGCCAAGCCCGAGGCGACTTCTTCGACCACTTGTTCGGAAGCACACTCGTCGACCTCGACGGTCATCTCGGGATGCACCTCGAGGAAGCGACCGAGTCCCTCCGGCAGAAACGACCGCAAAGCATTTTCATTCGAGACGATGCGCAGCACGGCACGCTTGCGACGAGCAAAGCGCTCGAGCGATGCCTGAAGGTCGGAAGCTTCGCTCAAAATCGTCCGGGCATGCCTTGCAAACGCTCGTCCCGCCTCGGTGGGCACGGCCCCGCGACTCGTACGTCGAAAAAGCGTCACGTCGAGTCCGCGCTCAAGCGCGGCGAGCTTCGCCGCGGCGGAACTCGGCGCGAGATGCACGGCCTCGGCCGCGCCCGAGACGCTGCCGGCGCGCTCCACCGCAAGGACCAGTCGAAGGTCGGAAAGATCAAAACGAATCACGAAACATCACCGCGCAGAACGACTCCCGCACCTCGCGGGAACCTCCGGTTTCCGGCAATTCCGATGCCGGGCTTCCGAAATTTTAACAAGCGGCGGCCGGCGGCCGTCTTTAAGCTTGCCTTAAGCCTCTTCCTTCGTTTTCATCCCCGCGTCGCTGGGAGAAACTCCGGAGAGGTCCGACCGCACCACCCCAAGGAGAACCTTTCATGCGTCTACGATCCTCCGCCCTCGCGATCCTCGCCCTCTTCGCGACCTCCGCCGCCTTTGCGACCTCAACCGTTCCCGACCCCGCCGCTCACCTTGCGGGCGCCCACGCCGCCAAAGGCGTGATGTGCGAATCGTGTCACAAGTCAGGGACCTCGGTCTCGGACGGAGAGCGCGAAGTGAATGCCTCCTGCGTAGGATGCCACGGCCCCATGGAAAAGATTCCGGCTTCAAGCGAAGGCCCGAATCCGCACAAGTCCCACCTCGGCGACATTCAGTGCACGACCTGCCACCGCGCCCACGAGTCTTCCCGCGCGTACTGCCTCGAGTGCCACGACTTTCCGCAATTCGAGAAAATGCCCTTTGCGAGCCCCAAGCGTCCGGCGCCCAAACCGCTCGACGACTTTACGCACGCCAAACCCGAGCGCGTCGAAACGGTCGACCTCGTGGTCGTGGGTTCCGGGGCGGCGGGCTTCGTCGCCGCCATGGAGGCTCACGACCGCGGCGTGCGCAACATCGTCATTCTCGAGAAGATGCCGATTCCGGGCGGCAACTCCCAGCTTGCCGCGGGCGGCATGAACGCCGCCGGAACGAGTTTCCAGAAGGCACAGGGCATCGAGGACCGTGCCGAACTGATGGCCGCCGACACGATGAAGGGCGGCAAGAACGTCTCCGATCCCGCGTTGGTCGACGTACTCGCCCGCGAATCCGCGGCCTCCGTCGAGTGGTTGCGCGAACGCGGCGCTCCCCTTGAGAACGTCGCCCGAGGGGCGGGCGCCTCCGCCGCCCGCATGCACGGTCCCAAGGGCGGCCTTGCCGTGGGCCCCTATCTCTCGGCCTTCTTCCGCAAGAATGTCGACCAATTGGAAGGCGTCGACCTGCGGCTCAATTCCCGCATGGTCAAGCTTGTCCGGAACGATCGGGGCGACGTCACGGGCGTTCTTGTGGAAGGACTCCACACGGGGCTCTATCAACTCGACGCCAAAGCCGTGATCCTCGCGACGGGCGGGCTCGGCGCCAACAAGGCGCTCGTGAAGAAATATCGTCCCGACATCAGCCCCGAAACGAAGACTTCGAACCAACCCGGTACGACCGGCGACGGGATGATTCTCGGCGAAGAGGCCGGTGCCGCTTTGGTGGACGTGCAAGAAATCCAATTGAATCCGACGCTTCTGGTCGGCTCTCCCGTCATCATCTCTGAAACCGTTCGCGGCCAGGGAGCGGTCTTCGTCAACCGCGAAGGGAAGCGCTTCATCCAGGAACTCGCCACCCGCGACGTCACGAGTGCGGCCGTCTCCAAGCAAACGGGCGGCACCGCGTTTGAAATCTTCGACGACGGCGTGCGGGAACGCGTCGCGCAACTCAAGGCCGCGTTCGAACTCGGACTCGCCAAGGAAGGGAACACCCTCGAAGAGCTCGGGCGCAACGCCGGAATCGACCCCGCCAACCTGAAGGCCACGATCGAGCGCTACAACGCCATGGCTCGCGCCGGGAAGGACGACGAGTTCGGTCGTCCCGACATCAAGATCGAGCTCAAAGGTCCGCGCTACTACGCCATCGAAATCACGCCCGCCATCCATTACGCCATGGGCGGCCTCAAAATCGACACCGACACGCGCGTGATCGACAAGGCGGGCAAGCCCATCGCGAACCTTTTCGCAGCGGGCGAAACCACCGGGGGCGTTCACGGGAAAAACCGTCTGGGCGGCAACTCCATCAGCGAAACCATCACGTTCGGTCGCATCGCGGGCGACCGTGCGGCCGATGCGATCTTGAAGAAGTGACACCCTTCCCGCTCTGACGAGCGGATACGCACCATCGAGCCGTCGGGCGGACTTTACGGTCCGCCCGACGGGCTTTTCTACGGATTCCGGCTCGCGCTTGACACACTCCGCACGACATCGTCGAAATCGAGAGCTCCGTTCACAGCCCGCATCAAGACCAACTCTGAAACTCAGCTTTGACCCGCTCCGATGCCATGGCATCCCGTAGTTCACAACACGATGAACACACAAACCATTATTGCCGAGCCGCCCGCAAAGGGTTGCGGGTCCCGCCGCGAAAGGACGGCCGGCCCCGGAACCTTCGTCACTCCCGGATTTTCCACCCGCGGGTCACGAGAATGACCGCCGCGGCCGTAACGGCGCAGGCCGTGAGCGCCACGACCACGAGGCTCGTGCCGATGTCGGTCGTGCCGCGGCCGAAAAAGCCCTGCCGAAAGCCGTCGACGAGGTAGAAAAACGGATTGAACGCACTCAACGTGCGCCCGACGGGCGGGAGCGACTCGACAGAGTAGAAAACCCCCGACAGGAAGGTGAGCGGCATGACGACGAAATTCATGACGGCGCCCATCTGGTCGTACTTCTCGGCCCAGAGCGCCGTGATGAGACCGAGCGACGCCATGATCGCCGCGCCGCAGAAGGCAAAGGAGAAAAGGACGAGAGGCGAGGCGACGGGGGGCGCCGCCCAGAGCGCACACACCGCGTAGAGCCCCGCGCCGACCAAGGCCGCGCGCACGAAGCTCGCGCAGATGTAGGCGGCTGCGAGCTGCGGCCCGGGAATGGCGGGCAGCAAAATGAAGACGAGGTTCCCGGAAATCTTCGACTGGATGAAGCTTGAGGCCGTGTTCGAAAAGGCGTTTTGAAGTACGGACATCATGATGAGGCCCGGAATGATGAATTCCGTGTAGGAAACGCCCTCGTAGACGGGGAGATGCTTCGCGAGCGCCTCGCCGAAGACGACCAAATAGAGGAATCCCGTCAGAATCGGCGCCCCCACGGTGTGAATCCACACCTTCAGAAAGCGCAGGAGCTCCTTGCGAAAGAGCGTCACGAAGGGCGTCCACGTCACTTTTCACCTCCCGTAATGTGCAAAAAGACGTCCTCCAGGTCGGGCTGCCCGACCGTGAGGTTTTCGACCGTCGTGCCGAAGCGCATCATGCGTTCAAGCTTCGCGGCAACGTCCGATGCGTCCGCGACGCGAAGCGCGACGTCGGCGCCGTGCCGGCGCAAAAGGTCCCCCTCGAATTCGGGGGAAGGTCGCCTGCCGCAAGGCGACAGCGCATCACCCGCCCTTCGAAGCGCGAGAGGAGCGCTTCCGTCCGATCAAGCGCAACGAGCTCCCCTTTTTGCATGATCGCAAGCCGCTGACAGAGGGCCTGGGCCTCGGCAAGGTAGTGGGTCGTGAGAACGATCGTGTGCCCCTGCGCGTGCAGGCTCCCGATGAAGGCCCAGAGGTGTTCGCGCAGCTCGACGTCGACCCCTGCCGTCGGCTCGTCGAGAACGATGACGGCGGGTTTGTGCACGAGTGCCTGCGCGACCAGGACGCGTCGCTTCATGCCGCCCGAGAGCTGTCGCATGCCCGCGTCCGCTTTGTCGGCCAAGCCGAGACGCTCGAGAATTTCGTCGATCCAGGCGTCGTTCTTCCTTACGCCCCAATAGCCCGACTGAAACCGCAACGTTTCGCGCACGGTGAGAAACGGATCGAACGTGATTTCGTGACTGCTCCCCGTCCAAGCTGACGCTTGGGCGAGGCTTCCTGCTTCTTCGCAGACGGCCGGGCATGCCCGGACTTACACCCGCTCCACAGGCTTTTCGCGCAACTTTACGCGCGAAGGACGACCAGCCCGTTCGCCCTCAACATTCTTATGCCCTCCGCCTTCAGGTTCACCGCGGCATTTACGTCGCGGTCGAGGTGCGCACCGCATTTCGGGCACGTCCACGATCGAACCGACAGATCGAGCTCGTCTCGTTTGTACCCGCACTGCGAGCACGTTTTCGAGGACGGAAAGTAGGTGTTGACGTGAACGACGTAACGTCCCTCACGTTCGGCCTTGTACTCGGTCATACGGACGAACTCACCCCAACTCGCATCCGCAATGGCGCCGGCGAGATGATGGTTCTTGAGCATGTTCTTGATTTTCAAAGTCTCGACGACTAATGCTTGGCTTTCGTTCACCAGTTTTCGAGACACCTTGTTCAGAAAGTCCTTCCGAATGCGGGCTACGCGTCGATGCTGTTTGGCCAAGCGACGACGCGCTTTCTCCCGATTCGCGCTTCCCTTCTGTTTGCGAGACAGAGCCCGCTGCGCCTTTGCGAGACGCTTTCGTGCACGGCGATAAGCCTTCGGTGCTTTGATCTTGCGGCCGTTCGAGTCGGTGACGAAGGACTTGAGTCCCACGTCGCACCCGACAACCTCGGAGGCACGCACGGCTTTCGGCTTGACCGCATTGCTCTTCCCGTCGTCGTAAAGGATTGAGGCAAAGAAATCACCGCAGGTATCGAGCTTGAGCGTGATGCTCTTCACCTTGCCCTCCACCGGGCGGTGGATCACCGCCTTGATAGGGGCCATCTTTGGGACTTTGATGAAATCCTCTCCGACGGAAACGCCCGTGCAGTGATAACTCGATTGCTCGCCGCGTCGGCTCTTGAAGTGCGGGAAGCCCGCCTGCTTCTTGAAGAAGCGCGAGAAGGCGGAACCGAGATGGCGCAGGCTCTCCTGCAACGCCATGCTATCGTAGTCCTTGAGCCACGCGTACTTGGGATGCCGTTTGGCGACGGGAAGAAGTTTCTTCAGGTCGTGGACGGGATCGAGATTGGTTCCCTTGACGCGGTAAAAGTGCCGCTTGAGAAAGAGGCCCTTGTTCCAAACGAACCGCACGGCGCCGAACTGACCGCGCAGGAAGTGCGCTTGTTCGGGCGTGGGGTAGAGTCGTACACGGAGGGCTTTAAGCATTGGCGGTCATTTTGCAATTCATTGCTATAATTGAAATTATAGCACTTATTTTAAAAAGGCGCTCAATGTTCGACGACTATGATAAGCGACGCCACAGCGTCACCAAGCTTTGCGTTCATCTCGTGTTCACCACGAAATACCGCCGCAAGGTTATGACGCCACCGATCCTCGAAGAGATGAAGGTGACGTTACGGGAAACGGCAGAGAAAATCGGCTGTACCGTCAAGGAGATTAACGGGGAGGAGGATCACATACATCTCCTGCTGTTGTTCCCTGCGGACATGAGCATCTCGTCGATGGTGAATTCGTTGAAAACCGTTTCATCACGGATGATTCGCAAAAACCATCCTAACATTCTTCACGGCGGCAACACGGGGCTTTTTTGGTCCCGGTCTTATTTCGCCGCGACGGCAGGTGGCGTCACGGTTGACGTGTTGAAGCGCTACGTCGAGTCTCAAGGGACACGTAGCCGTCATTCCTCCCCGCCCTTAGAGGGCGAGGGTTCCTGACGGGTTTTGCTGAGGCACGATTCCGAGCTGCAACGAGGCCGCACGGCGGTCCGTCGCCGTATCGAGGCCGCGCACGCGAATGCGCCCGCTCGTGGGCGTTGCAAGCCCTCCGAGGCAGGAAATGAGGGTCGACTTCCCCGCCCCGTTCGGGCCGAGAAGACCGAAGAATTTCCCCTCTTCGACCGTAAAGGAGACGTCCTTCAGGGCCGCCACGCCCGTGCGGTAGGTTTTCCCGAGGTGCTCGATCGCGATGGCGCTCGGGCGGCCGGCGGGGGTAGAAATCGGCGGAGTCGGCTTACTCAAAACGGAAGTCATGGTCGTACGGAAGTCGTGAGCGGGTCTTGTCGACCGTCGGGCCGCACCGTGCGGCGTGCGACGTCGGACCGCCCATCTTAATCCGTACGGTGTTCGGACGCCCGACGCGATCGTTTTCCGCCGAACATCCGTCCCAGCAACGCGCCGACACAAAGAAAGCCGGCCCCTTTCGGGAACCGGCTCGCTTGCTGTATTTGCTTTTCTGGCTTTTTGCGTGTTTCGAGCACTTGGTGCCGTCGAGGCCCCGGGCAGCTTCACGCTGCCCGGCCGTCTCGGCTCAGCCTCTCAAGGCTCGACGCCCGCCTCAGAGCGAAGCGCGCAAGATTTCAAGGACTCCCGCGCGGTCGATCGGACGCAACGCCCCCTGAAGACTCCACCAGCACGTTTCGACGTGTTCGGCCATCGCTTCGAAGTGTTCGTCCGTGACGCCCGTTTCCGAAAGGCGCGAGGGAAGGCCGATCGACGCGAAGAATTCGGCCGTCTTGTCGATGGCGGTCTTGGCGACGGTCATCGGGTCGCCTTCGGGATCGAGCCCCCAGACGCGCACGCCGTACTGCACGAAGCGCGCAAGCGTCGTTTCCGTGAGGCTGTAGCGCATCCAGTGCGGCGTGATGATCGCCAAACCCACACCGTGCGTGATGTCATGGAACGCGGAGATTTCGTGCTCGATCCCGTGGCAGGGCCAGGGCGAAGGCGTGCGACCGAGGGCGAGCATGCCGTTGCAACCGAAGGAGCTCGCGAGCATGAGGGCCGAACGAGCTTCTTCGTTGTCGGGCTCCGCCACGGCCTTCGGACCGTACTCGATGCAGGTACGCAGAATCGTTTCGCAAAAGCCGTCGCTCACGGGATTGCCTTCCAGAACCATGTACTGCTCGAACGTATGGCTCATGATGTCGGCAATGCCCGCCGCCGTGTGGTAGGCGGGGACGGAAAAGGTGAGCGACGGGTCGCAGATCGACGCCACGGGGGCGAGCCGGTCGTTCGCCATGCCGAGTTTTTCGGAGGTCGCGGTATTCGAAATCACCGCACTGTTGTCGTATTCGCTGCCCGTAGCGGCGAGCGTCAGCACCGTAAAGAGCGGCAGCGCCTTTTCGATGCGATCGGGATGACGCACAAGTTCCCAAGCCTCTTCGTCGCTCACGGCCGCTGCCGCAATCGCCTTCGAGCAGTCGATGACGCTCCCGCCCCCGACCGCGACGATGAAGTCGACGTTGTGTTCCTTACAAAGCGCGGCCCCCGCACGGACGGAATCGATGCGGGGATTGGGCACGACGCCTTCAAGTTCGACGATGTCGCGCCCGGCGAGCGCCGCCTTCACGCGATCGACGAGCCCCGACTTGCGGGCGGAACCCGTGCCCGCGACGAGCAGGACGCGCGTGCCGTAACCCCGGGTAAGGCCGTCGAGTTCTTCAATGCGATCCTTCCCGTACACCAGACGGGTCGGAAGATAAAGCGAAAAAGGCTGCATGATGCAATCTCCTCAAAGCCAAACGAGAGACGTGCGCCGCCTCGTTGTCAGGCGTTTTCGCACGCGAATCGTATCCATCTTACCGAAGCGAGAGCGGAGTCCGTTACCCGAAAATCCGCGAATCCCTGCCCGAAACTGCTCCAAACCAAACCTGCCGCGGAATGTATCGGCAAAGAAAAAGGGGCCGACGGTACGTGCAACCGTCGACCCGAGCGAGACCCCGAAGAAACAACGCGACGAGGAGAAGCGTCGGTCCGGCAATCGTTTTCCCGTCGATCGCAGGACGCGTCGCCCGAGCCGACCCCTTGGCTCTTGTACGGGCGACGTGTTGTTTCCCGTTAGGAGAAGTATGCCTGAAACCTCTCAGAAATGCAAGTGATTCTCATTTGCGATTTAAAAGTTTTTCTCCAGCGACCTTCCGCGGGGACGTGAAGACCTGCGTCCGCGGCTCCCTCAGCCTTCGCGGGCGGCACACATGAAAAAAGGGCCGACAGTCGTTGCGACCGTCGGCCCTCAAGTAGAGACCCCGAAAAACAACGCGGCGAGGAGAAGCGCCGGCTCCGCGATCGTTTTCCCGTCGATCGGAGAGCTTTCCCGCCCGAGCCGACCCCTTGGCTCTTGGTGTGGGCGGGTGTTGTTTCCCGTTGAGTGAAGTATGCCTCAAACGCCCCTCCGATGCAAGTAATTCTCATTTGCAGATGTAACAAAAGCGATCAGATCTTGTCAGGACCGTTGACACGCCTGGACTACCCTCGGGAAAGTGCGAGCCATACGCCCCGAAACCTGCGTGCTACAGTCGACACGTGGAGCTTCTCTCCGAAGAGCCGTCTTTGTACGAAGAACTACGCCATGGCCAATACCTCCAGCACCGACGCCCCGACCGTCGAGCCTTCCTTCGAACTCCGGTTGGAATGCCTCTCCGAGTGGTTGCTCGAACCGGGCACCCTCAAGCTCCCCGACTACCAGCGCCCGTACCAATGGGACGAGTCGCTCGTCACCGCGTTCTTTCATGATGTTGTCGGAGAGTCGCCCGAAGATTCCTCTCCCGTCGACTTCGGGGTGTTGATGCTTGAGCGTGTCGGCCCGGACGACGGGACACTCTTTGTCGTCGACGGCCAGCAAAGGCTCATCACCTTCGGCCTGCTGCTTCGCGCCACACATGGCGGCAACATTCCGCTCTCCTCGCGCTTGGAAACGCTTCTCGCCGATGCCAATCAAAATGCCGAGAGCACCTACCGCATTGCCGAGGCCGAACGCGTGCTCAACCACCTGCTCAACGCCGAACGCAGCGTGCATCTTCGCGGTCGCATCGAACAGGCTCGCGCCGCCGCCCTTTATCAGTCTCGGTCGTCCGATGCCGTCGAAACCGTCAAGCGACTCTTCGATGACGCGAACACCACGGGCCTGCCGCTTACGGGCTGGCAGATCCTGAAGGCGCGCCACTACGGGCACATCCTGCGCGAAGACGCGTTGACCGATCCCGAAGTGGAAGTACTGCTTGAGAAGCTCGAAGCCTGGCGCTGCAAGAACCGCGTTCCGGCCGAGCTCTCCGGCTCCGGGAGGAACGACCTCATCGAGATCGAGTACCGCACGCCTTTCTCCGAAACCCCGCTCGGTCTCGACCGACTCGCCGACGACTACGCATGGGCGACCTTCGGACAGGGTCTCATACAAGGGCTTTTCGGGCTCCTGGCTGGCGAAGGAGGAGGAGGATGGTACCTGCCGATCACGGAGAAAACCGACCTGCACCTCGATCCGCTCGAGCCCTACGACGGGATGAGCTCCGGCCGGGCGCCCGACTGTTGGCGTGCCGACCGACCGCTCGATTTCGCAGCCGGCCTCGGGTTCTTCAAAGTCGTGCGGCGACTCGAGACGCATGTTCGGGGGATCACGGAGGAAATCCGCCGAACGCAAGAACTCTTAGACAACTCACTGCGCATCCGGAACGAAGACAAGGATAACGACGAGACCGTTCTCGCAACGCATTTGCGCCTTGCTCGGCTTTCCGGGAGCGACGGGCTCGTCCTATCGCCCGAACACCCGCGCACGCCCGAAGCCCTGGTCATGACGGCTGTGCTGATCTTTCGCGCCGCCCTGTATCTGGTTGCCGCAGAGCTCGACTCGTTGAAAGCCTCACGAGAGTCCGATACGCAACACGACGAAACGACCTCCTTCCGTGTCGAGGGCATCCCGTTTCTCAACGAACTCCTCACCAAGCCGGGCGCCTCGCGCTGGCTTCTCGGCCTGAGGCCCGGCGCGGGCGATGCGTTCGACACGTCCCGAGGATCCATCCTTCCGAGACTTCTTGCCACGGCGCTCTTCTGGACCGACCGCTTCGGAACGAACGGCCAACTCTCCGATCGCGACGCTTCGTCGTTGCTTGCCGCCTTGGTGACGGCTCTCTTCAACGCGTCGGGCGCGTTCGGCGGGTACTTCTACACTATTGAGAACGCACTCCTTCTGCAACCTTCCGTTGAAGCGGCCCGCGAATGCCGAACGCCCGAAAGCGCCCTGTGGCTCCTCGCAAGGCAAGCCCCTGGCCGACACCGGTATTCCACCGCGCTGAAGGCATGGATCTCGCTTCTTGAGCATCCGTCCGAAGAGGGCTCCGACGAGGCTCGTGCCGTAGCGCGTTATGTTCGCGACACCCTGAAACGCTTTGAGTCGGAGGCTTCCGAATGAGTTACACCGTCCATCACAAACTCATGACGCTCAGTCAACTCGAAGACTACGCCGAGCGGCTCATGATTCCGCTCTGGCAGCGCGACTACGCCTGGACGCAACCGCAATGGACGTCGCTCGCGGAGACTCTCTGCTCGGCCTCGCCGAAGCGCCCGGCCTTTCTCGGCACGATCGTCCTCGTGAAACGGCAGGATCAGGCGGCCTCACCCGAGGGCGACCTGCAACCGTCCTTCGTATTCGACGTCGTCGACGGGCAGCAGCGACTCACAACGCTCCACCATCTGCTCTCACTTCTTCTCGAGCAGAAGGGACTGCCGCTTTTCCGCGGACGGCTCGCCCTTCCCCAAGCCGTCGAGCCGCCCGACGACCTCAAGGGCTTTGCGGGTGCCTTTCGCGAAGCAGTCGATTACCTGCGCGAACTCCCCTCCGATTGGACTGAGGCGGTTATGTTCGCGGTGACGATCTTGGAACCCGACATGGCGGACGCACGTTGTGCGAGCCGCCTCGGCGCTCAGTTCTTCACGCGTCTCAACCGTCAACGCCGAATGCTTTCGGCACTCGACGAAGCCAAGGCGAGGCTCGTACTCGATCTGCCGGATGAAGCTCGGGCCGACGACAAGAGCAGTTCCGTTGCTGAAGAATGGGAGCGGCTGCGACGAACCGTCTGGACGCTGGACGGCCTCGGTCTCAAGGAAAAGCGCTCGCCCGAGCGGCTCCAGCGCCAGGAGTTGCGCTTCATGCGAATTCTCCTGACGCTTCTTCGGACGGTTGTTCACGAGGAGGACCCCCAAGGCTTCACCGTGAATCCGGAGGATCCCGACGCGTCTTTTCGGAACCGGTTCGTGCTCGACACTCCGGAAAACCGCAACGCGTTCTTGCAAAAGCTTCCCACCTTCAACGACTTGAGCACCGCTTCCGACGACAGCAATGCGCGGCGTAAACGACTGCGCTCGGGCCTGCTCCTTGCTCGTAACAAGGAGGACGAAACGCTTCTCTTCGGGTCGGAATCGGAATCTTCCTGCCTTCCCGATGCCCTGGCGCTCCTTCAGCTTCAGGCTTTCCTTCACGGGTACTACCAGGAGCGTTGGCTCGAAAGCGGGGCCTTTGCCGTCGTCGTTTCCGGCCTCACCGACGAAACGGCGAGCCCCGAGGAACGTATCCGAAAGACGCTCAAAGCTCTTGAAGGTTGGCTCGCCCGACAAGCGCGAGAAGAAATCGAGAACAATAAGGAAGATGCCGATGCGTGCGGCCCCACGACCTGGCTCCTCCTGTGGCGCGAATGGGTGTTGTTGCGCGGTATCTGGAGCCGGACGGAGCCCTACTTCGGATTCGTCAAGGAGGCGATCGATGCGTGGGCGAAGGCGGGCTCCGCGTTTGAGGAAGTCCTTCAAGAGAGAGCGGCCTCGGCTTTTTTCGATCTGGTCCGACAAAGAGCGCCTCGTCTCGAAAACGAACTTCCCGACCGTTGGGCCGGACAAGCCACCGAGCACTGGGTGTCGCTTGAACGCGGCGAACAGAAGCAGCGCAAGGAGCTCGATCGTTTGCTGAACACTCCCCACAACTTCGCGCACATCACCGAGAGTCTCAATTCGAGCTGGCGAAACGCGTCGATCGGCACGAAGACCGTTCGACTGATGGACGACGACAAAGCCGAGAAGGCCTGGCCCACGTTGATCGTCTGCGCGGCGCTCACCCGCGCCCAGGAGAAGGCGGGCGTGCCTCTCCCGCCGGACCAACTCACGGAGGCGTCGCTTCAGCCCTACATCGACCGGATGAAGGCCTTCTGGGCCGTCATCGACCGACACGCGGAGGACGTCCGAGATTCCTGACTTCAAGGTGCGAAAAAACGCCCGAAGAGCGTCGAGCCCTCCGGGCGTTTCGATGTGAGGAGCAAAAGAAGCCGCGCGGCTTACTTCGCACCGTTCTTCATCTTGAAATTGAACTGATGGCACTGCTCGCAGTAGTTCACTTCGGGTTCGTGCTGCATGTGGCAGAGCGTGCAGTCGCCGTTGTGCGGCGCCTTGTGGGGATTGGGTTCGAGCGCCTTCGTCTTCGCGGCGACGTCGTCGCGGTTGTGGCAGGCAAGGCACGTCTTTTCATCCGGGTAGTTCGGATTCTTCATGTCGGGGCCGTGGCAGGTTTCGCACTTCAGACCGCGGGCAACGTGGCGGTCCGCGCCGAAGTCGGCGGCGGTGGCGGCGCTCGAAAGAGCGGCAAGGCCGAGGCAAAGCGAAGCGGCGATGGCGGCAAAACGCATCATGATAGGGAGTCTCCTTGGGGAAACGAGTGAGAACGAGGAAAGGGAAAGAAGGAATGGCCTTTCGGGTCGGAAACCGAAAGGAACGCCCGAAAGAGACGCGCTCCTTCGGGCGTGGTACGGTAGGGAGGCCGCAGAGGTTCCCCTCGAGGAGGTCGGGAGCCCGAGGGCCAAGCCCTGGCGCTTACGCTCGGTTCGGCTCGACCGCGTCGAAGCACGGTCGAGTCGAGCGGTTCAAGCGATCGAATTCGGGAATCAGCAGCCCTTGAATTCGTTCGCCGTACGAGCAGCCACACGACCGAAGATCATGCAGTCGGCGACGGCCACGGTACCGAGACGGACCATGCCGTGCACGCCGCCCGTGACTTCACCCGCGGCGTAGAGGCCGTTGATCGGGTCGCCGAAGACGTTGAGAACCTGAGCCTTGTCGTTGATTTCGAGGCCGCCCATGCAGTGGTGGACGCGCGGCCAGAGGCGAACGGCGAGGAACGGACCCTTGACGTTGGGCTTGGCGTTTTCGAACATCATGCAACCGAAGTCCGGGTCCTTCTGATCCTTGATGTACTGATTGAAGGTGTTGTTCGTCTTTTCGAGTTCGGCGTACGGGATCTTCAGGTCGTCGGCCATCGCCTTCAGGGTGTCGTACTTCTTGACGACGCCGTTCTTCAGGGCGCGCTCGTAGAGCTCTTCGGTCATGTTCTTGCCGATGATGGCCGTACGGGCGTTTTCTTCCGTCGTGTAGATGACGGCGGGGTGACCCATGGCGACGATGGCGTCGGCGCGAACCTTACGGTTGCCGGATTCCTGAATGAAGCGCTTCGCGGTGACGGGGTCGATCATCGGGCCGTAGCCGAGAGCGGATTCGACGAAGAGCGGAGCAACGCCGAAGCCCTTTTCGTCGGGCGAGGTCCAGGGGCCCATCTGGATCCAGTCCATCTGAATGGTGTTGGCACCGATCATCTGGGCTTCCTGAATCATTTCGCCCGTGGCACCGGGATGGTTCGTGGACGTGAAGTCGGCCGTAAGACGCGGGTCGTGCGACATGCGCATCTTCACGTTGTTCGAGAAACCGCCCGAAGCGAGAAGCACGCCCTTCGTCGCGCGGATGTAGGTGACCTTGCCCGAATCTTCGCGACCGA
Organism: Sutterella megalosphaeroides; assembly: GCF_003609995.1. Taxonomy (NCBI): domain Bacteria; kingdom Pseudomonadati; phylum Pseudomonadota; class Betaproteobacteria; order Burkholderiales; family Sutterellaceae; genus Sutterella; species Sutterella megalosphaeroides. Next base: position 1,165,921 of record NZ_AP018786.1, on the reverse strand, counting down.
AGCGGTAGCCCGTACGGGCCTTCACGCCGAGAACGCAGCCCTTGTCGTTGACGATGAGCTCTTCGACCTTCGTGCGAAGACGCGGTTCGATCCCGTATTCCTTGAGTTTGGCGAGCATCGGGTTGATGAAGCCCGAGCCGGAGTTGTTCGTCACGGCGTGGCTGCGCTTGACGGAGTGGCCGCCGTGGAAGGTCACGGCCTTGAACTTCACGCCGATCTTGTCGCGGAGCCAGTAGAAGTTTTCAACGGATTCGTCGGCGATGCGACGGGCAAGGCTCGGGTGGGCAAGACCGCCGCCCGCCTTCAGAATGTCGGCGTAGAGAAGGTCGGCGTTGTCCTTGATGCCGTCCTTTTCCTGCATGTCGGTACCCGCCGCAGCCACGGCGCCGCCGTTGATGATGGAGTTGCCGCCCGGGGTCGGCATCTTTTCAAGGATGAGGATGTCTTCCTTCTTCATGCCGAGGCCGTGCGCTTCGAGGGCGGCGGCCAAACCGGCAAAACCCGTACCGACGATGAGGAAACCGGTCGTTTCGTTCCAGTTGATGTTCTTGGCTTCCGCGGCGGAAACGGTCGAGACGAAGCCGCCGAGACCGAGCGAGAGAGCGCCGGCGCCGGCCGTGCCGAAGAGCGAACGACGGGAAATCTGGGTCATTGTGATGCTCCTTTGAAGCTGAAAGTTGCAAAGGGAAAAAGGTGCCCGAAGGCCCCGTTCCGCTTTGGAACCCGATCGTGATTGCGTCCCGACGGACATAGCCCCCTCGGAACGACGTGGGAAGAGTGTATCGACCCCCTACTCTCGGCGTAACCCTATTGGTAGGGGGGCGGCACCTCAGAAAAACCCTCAAAAAAGGACCGCGAGTCCAGCGTCGGCTCCGAAACGCGTTCGAAGCGACATCAAAAAAACGAAAAACCGCACCCCGGGCGGGGTACGGTTTTTTCGTTGGAAAGTCTTTCGTGCGAACGTTCACGCGCGCGGACGGACCTCAGGGTGTCGTCGACAGGACGGGCAAATCCCCGCCCGAAGCGCCGAGCGCATCAAGCTCCTTCAGCGCGGCGGCCGCGGCCGCATCGTCGCCCGCTTCGGTTGCCTTCGAGAGCTTTTCAAGCGCCGCGTTGAAGGCCCGCTCGTCGGCTTCGCTCCAGTCGGAGACGAGCTTCGCGGAGTCGTTCGCGCCCGCAGCGGGAGCGGAGGACGGAGCCGCAGGAGCGTTGCTCGGGGCCTGCGTTGCCGGTTCGGCGGGTTGAGCGGTCGGCGCAGCGTCCTTCACACCGGAGGCGCTCGACGTGTCGGCCGGACGCGCATCGACGGATTCGACAGGCCGGGCGGCGTCGGCCTTCACGGGTTCCTCGGGAGCTTCGGGAAGGTCGGCGCCGTTCGAATCGGCCTCGCTCTCGGATTCCTGCACTTCCGGCTCTCGGGTCCCGTTCTCCGACCCGTCTTCCGAAGCACCCTCTTCGGTCTCGTCGGTGGACGCTTCCGTGCTCTCGTCCGAGGTCGTGTCGGTCCGGGACGTTTCTTCAGTTTTTTCGGGCGCTTCGGTCGTTTCCTCGAGCTTCGTCTCTTCGCCCGCAGCGGCCGCGGCAGTTTCGGCCTCGGCCTGCTCCTTCGCTTTCTCCTCGGCCTCGCGCTTCGCTTCACGCTTGGCTTCAAGGCGCTTCAACGCCTCTTCGCGCGCTTGCGTGATCGCACGGCGGCGTTCGTCTTCGGCTTCGACCGCGTTGATAAGCGCCAGCCCCGCGCGCACCTTCGGGAACCCCGTGTAGGGAAGGAGTACCGTCAGAAGCCCGATCAGGTCGGTGCGGGTCGCCCCGAGCGTTTTCGCCGCGCGGACGTGCATTTCGATTTCTTCCCGCGCGCCCGACGCAATGAGGGCGGCAAGGAGCACGAGTTCGCGCTCCGCATCCGTGAGGTGCGGCCGCCCGAAGGTCTCCCCGTAGGCCCAGGAGGATAGGAGCGAAAGCTGCAAGGGCCGCTCGTCCTCGCGCAGTCCCGCGTGAAAGGCGTAGAGGTACTCGCGCCCGAAAAGCTTTTCCTCCGCCTCCAGGCCGCGCTCGAAGCGCTCCGCCGCCCCGGCGGTCGAGGGTTGCGTCACGGGCGCGCTCATGCCGGCTTCACCGAGTTCGGCGTGCAGAATCCGCTCGGCCGAGATGACGGCGGGCATCCCCGCGACGGGCATCGTCTGCACCAAGACTTCAAGGAGCTCCTCCGCGGAGACACCCGCAAAGAGCGCCCGACGGAAGGTTTCCGCCAACGCTTCGGAGCCTCCGTGAGCGGGCAACACCGTCATCGCGGCCGTTTGCAGGAGGTTGGCGAGTCGGTCGTCGAGCGACGTGCGTTCGGGCACGTCCTCTTCGAGAAGTCGCTTGAAAACGGGTTCCAAAACCGAAACGAACCCCGTTGCGGGACTCTCGGCCGCACGGGCGGGAGCGGTAAGAGCGGTGAAGCCGCCCGCAAGACCCGTGAAGGCAAAACCGAGCTTCGCGAGGTCGCGTCGTTGCATGCGCGTCATTCGATTTCTTTTGTGAGATGAGGGAGCACGCGGCTTGCGCCGCGTGCTCGGGTTGAACCGGAAGAAGAGCTTCGCGCGTCGTCACGAAGACCGCACCGAAGCCCCGGGAGACTTGTCGTCTCAGTTCGCCTTGAGAAGCTTTTCGGCGAAGGTCTTCGCCGCTTCGCGGCGGGCCTTGCCGAGGTGCTCGACCGCAAGACCCGTCGCCAATACTTCGCCCGCGTAGGTCCAGTTGAGGTAGCCGCAGACCAAGCGCATCTGGTCGATCATGGGGCGCATCGCTTCTTCGCCCGGGCCCGCACTCGTCGCAAGGAGCACGAGACGCGCGGGGTGTTGCTGGAGTTCGCCGTTACGCGCCAAGAAACGGTCGAGAACGATCTTCAACTGCGCGCTCATCCCGTAGTAGTAGAGCGGCGTCGCAAAGACGACGACGTCCGAAGCGAGCAGTCGGTCGATCACGCGGTCCATGCCGTCCGCATCCACGTTTTCACCCGCTTCGAGGCGCTTCAAAAGCTTCGCGTCGACGGGCGAGACGCCGAGCTGATCGACGTCGATGCGAACGACGTTGGCACCGGCCATTTTGGCGCCGTCCGAAAAGCCGGCCGCAAGCGCGGCCGTGTTGCCGTTGAGGTGGGGGCTGCCGAGAAGAATCGTGACTTCCATCGTGTATTCCTTGGGTTCGTGAAGTGTCGTGAATGAGGTCGGTCGGGTGTCGGGGATGGTTAGCGCGCCGCCCGGGCTTTCGAGTGTCCGTTTCGCTCCGACTGCACGGCGGCAAGCATCCGACCGCTTTCTTTCATGAAATCGTACGCGAGCGTTCCGAAGTAATCGCGCGCACGGCCGAAGCGTTCGACGAACGCCTTGCGGTCGCCGCGAAGAACGAGCTCGAGTTCGGGCGCGAGGCTTTCGACGTAGGCGCGAATGAGACGCGCATTGTCGTCGTTCGCCATGATGATGTCCGCATAGAGGTGCGGATCCTGCGCGAAGAGTCGTCCCACCATCTCGAGTTCCAGCCGGTAGATGGGCGAACTCATCGCCATGATCTGGCGCAGATCGGGATGGAGCTCCGCGAGGAAAACCCCGTACGCGTAGGTCGTGAAGTGGCGAAGCGCCTGAATGATCCCCATCGCGCGGTCGTGCTCTTCGGCGCTCGTCGTGACGACCGACGCCCCTTCTTTTCGAAGGAGCTCTTCGAGCCAGGCACTCGCTTCCGGGTTTCGGGCGGGAACGTACACAAAGACCTGGCGCTCCAAGGACGCAACGTCCGGCCCGAACATCGGGTGCAGACCCGCCACGGGGCCCGCGTGCGCCGCCAGCATCGCTTCGACGGGCGCGCGCTTCACGCTCGTCACGTCGGAAAGAACGGCGTCGGCGTCGAGCATCGGCCCGAGTCGGGCGATCACGTCCGTCGTCACGTCAATAGGCACCGAAACGACGACAAGCTTCGCGCCGCGCAGAATGTCTTGCGCCCGATCCCAGTCGTCTTTTTCGAGAATGCGCACTTCGCGCCCGTCCGCCGCAAAGAGGCGCTGCAGAATCCGCCCCATACCGCCCGCGCCGCCCACGAGGACGACGGGCGGTTTCGCTGCGTCGATGCTCGAAGCGAGGTCCGCTGACCGCGCCTCTTCTTGAGTCACTTCATGAAGGGCTTCGGCTTCATGAGGCGCTTCGCACGCTTCCCCGTACGCCTTCAAGGCAAGCTCCAACTCCCGCGCCGCACGGGCGACGGCGGCTCGGGCCGCCGCTTCGGGCGAAGCGGCACCGGACGCATCGGTATCAACCGGCGCCTGCAAACCTTCGAGGCGCGTGAAAAAGCTCGAGCGCGCCTCGGCGTCGCCCGCAAAGAGCCGGAGCTCTTTTTCCGAACATTCTGAAAAAGCACACGGGATGGACGACATGGAAAGGCAAAGCTCCTCGGAGGGGCGCGCAGCAACTCGGAAGCAGGCGCACCCGCCAAAATACGGAAACGACGACGACCGCGCGGGACGCCACCGAAAGCCCGAAGCAAGGCGCACAACGGCACGCCTTCCGGGCTCTCAAGTTTTGCATTATCGCATCGGGTCGAGGGCGTAACCTCAGAAATTCACCCGTAGGCAAGTGAATCCGCGAACGAAGTCGTGCACGAGGACGCCCTCCCGGCAACTTCGGACAAAGGTTTCCCCTCGATTTACACCCGTTGGCCCCGCGTTCCGACCGTTTTGGGAGAAAAAAGCCTGCTACGGCGCGCCTCCGGCGCTTTTTCGGCGTCGTCCGAGGGGCGTCCTCAGAGCCGTTCAAGAGCCGAACGGGCTTTCCCCGTGCATTCCTAAGTGAGAAACACTCACAATCTCATTCCCTTTCGGACAAAATCGCGCTATAGTCCACCCCACGGAAGAAAAGGCGCAGCGAGGCCGACGCGCCGCCTTCCGTCACGACAAGAATACGCAAGTCGGCCGCAGGATTCGCACCATGCTTTTGCTCAAGGAACTTCCCATCGGCGCTCGCGGTCGCATCGTCGGCTTTCACAACGAACACCGCGAATACCGTCGGCGCCTTCTGATGCTCGGGGCCACCCCGGGGACGACCTTCGAAGTCGTGCGTCGCGCGCCGCTCGGCGATCCGATCGAAATCCGCGTGCGCGGCAGTTTCATCAGCGTTCGCAAAGACGAAGCGGAACTGATGCACATCGAACGCCTGAGCGACTGAAGCCGGGCTTTCGAGACCGAGGGGACGCTTTCGAGCACGGTCGCCCGCGAGCCGTTCGACGCCTGAGCGTCGGGCGGCCCGATTTTTTTAGCGACCCCGCTTCGTCACGTTCGTCACCCCCTGCGGCCCTTTGCTGAAACCCCCATCCATCCACCGAGAAATCCTTTTCATGCAGACTCGCACCGTCTGCGTCGTCGGGAACCCGAACTGCGGGAAGACGACGCTTTTCAACGCCCTCACGGGCTCGCATCAGGAAGTCGGCAACTGGCCGGGCGTCACCGTCGACAAGAAAGTCGGCCGCTTCACGCACCGCGCCGTTGCGATCGACCTCGTCGACCTGCCGGGCATCTATTCGATCACGCCCTCGGGCGCTTCGGGCGAAGACGAACGCATCGCCCGCGACTACATCCTGACGGGCGAAGCCGAACTCGTCGTCAACATCGTCGACGCCTCGAACCTCGAGCGCAATCTCTACCTCACGACGCAGTTGATCGAGATGCAGGTCCCGATGTTCGTCGTCGTGAACATGCTCGACATCGCGAAGCAGCACCGCCTCTCGATCGACCTCGACGCGCTCTCCCGCGAACTCGGCTGCCCCGTGGTGGGCGTCGTCGCCTCGCGCGAAGACGGGATCGAGGCGCTCAAGGACGCGATCCTCGCCGCGCTCGAGCATCCGGTGGTGCCGCACGTCAAAACGCACTTCGACGAGCGGATCGAGCATGCCGTCGCGGAAGCGGCCGCGTACTTCCGCGACGCGAAGGTCGCGCGCCCCGAGTGGTTCGCGATGCAGTTCATGGAAGAGGCGGCGGGGCTTGACGACAAGCTCCCCGGAGTCGACCTCGAACCCGTCAAGGCGCGCGTTCGGGCTCTCAACGACGAAACGGAAGGCGACACGGACATTCTCGTGGCGAGCGCGCGCTATGCGTTCGTGCAGGAAGTCGCCGACCGCGCGATCACGCGTGTGGGCGAAGTGACGCAAAGCCTCACGGAGAAAATCGACCGCGTGGTCCTCAACCGCTGGTTGGGGATCCCGATCTTCCTTCTCGTCATGTACGTGATGTTCCTTTTCACGCAGAACGTGGGCGGGGCCTTCATCGACTTCTTCGACATTCTCGTGGGCGGCGTCATGGTCGAAGGCTTCGGCGAGCTTCTCACGTCGCTCGGCGCCCCGGATTGGTTGCGCGTCTTCCTTGCGAACGGCGTGGGCGGGGGTCTTCAGACGGTTTCGACCTTCATCCCGGTCGTCTTCTTCCTTTACCTTTTCCTCGCCGTTCTCGAGGACTCGGGCTACATGGCGCGTGCGGCGTTCGTCATGGACCGCCTGATGCGCGCGTTGGGACTCCCCGGCAAAGCCTTCGTTCCCTTGATCGTCGGCTTCGGCTGCAACGTGCCCGCCATCATGGCGACGCGCACGATGGACCGGGCGTCGGACCGCATCATCACGGTCATGATGGCGCCCTTCATGAGTTGCGGCGCTCGTCTCCCCGTCTACGTGCTCTTTGCCACGGCCTTCTTCCCCACGAACGGGCAGAACCTCGTTTTCGCCCTCTACGTGATCGGGATCGTCGCCGCGATCCTCACGGGGTTCCTCTTGAAGAACACGGTTCTTCCGGGGAGCGCCGCGCACTTCGTGATGGAAATTCCCCCCTACCACATCCCGACCCTGAAGGGCGTGATGCTTCGCACGTGGGAGCGCGTCTCGGGCTTTACGGTCCGCGCCGGTCAGGCGATCATCGTGATCGTCGCCTGCTTGACCTTTCTCAATTCGATGGGGACGGACGGCTCCTTCGGCAACGAAGACAGCGACAAATCGGTCTTGTCGTCGATCGGTCGCACGATCGTTCCGGTGCTCGAACCCATGGGCGTCGAAGAAGAGAACTGGCCCGCCGCGGTCGGGATCTTCACGGGGATTTTCGCCAAGGAAGCGGTCGTGGGGACGCTCAACTCGCTCTACGGTCAGATGGCCGCGACCGAATCGGCCGACGAAGAAGCGAACGAATCGGGCTTCTCCTTTGCGGATACGCTCGGTGAAGCGCTGACGGTGACGGGCGAAAACCTCGCGGGCCTCGGGGCGGCGCTTACCGACCCCCTGGGCCTTTCGGTCGGGGACCTCTCTGACGAAACGTCGGCCGCCGAAGAGCAGGAAGTTTCGACCGGCACGATCGACACGATCCGCACGCTCTTCGCGTCGGAATCGGCCGCCTTTGCCTACCTCCTTCTCGTTCTTCTTTACTGCCCGTGCGTGGCCGCCATGGCGACCATTCTTCGCGAAGTGGGCTTCGTGTGGACGGTCTTCTCGGGGATCTGGACGACCGTGCTCGGCTACGCCGCCGCGACCGTCTTCTACCGACTCGTGCACTTTGCCGAAGCTCCCGCGTACGCCTCGGTGGCGATCGGCGGAAGTCTCGCCGCCCTCCTCATCCTTCTTCTCGTGATGAAGCGCCTCGCGCGCCGCAACACGGGTCCGAAGGTGATTCCGATCGTGCCGAAGCAGTAAGCCGCGACCGATAGGAAAAACGGAAACAACGAAACGCCCGGCTCCTCAAAGGAGGCCAGGCGTTCGTTTTGGAAGCTTGCACGAAGGGCTTCACGAGCTCGTGATCGCGAAGTCCGTGTGAGGGATCAGTTGTTCCCCCACACCTCGTCGGCAATCTGCTTCACGAGGCGGACCTTCGCCCATTCTTCCTCTTCCGTCATGATGTTGCCTTCTTCGGTCGAGGAGAAACCGCACTGAGGCGACAAGCAAAGGCGCTCGAGCGGCACGTACTGCGAGGCTTCGCGGATGCGGGCCTTGACGGCTTCGGGGTCTTCGAGTTCGGGGAACTTCGACGTGATGAGACCGAGCACGACCGTCTGGTCCTTGATGTGACGCAGCGGCTCGAACGAACCCGCGCGGTCGCTGTCGTACTCGAGGAAGAAGGCGTCGACGTTGCAGTTCGCAAAGAGGATTTCCGCCACGGGTTCGTAGCCGCCCGAGGAGAACCAGGTCGAGCGGAAGTTGCCGCGGCAGATGTGCATCGTCACCGTCAGATCGGCAGGCTTCTTGGCGAGGACGGCGTTCAAGGCCTTCACGTAGTTGCGACCCACCGCATCGACGTCGATCCCGCGGGCCGCATAGGCCGCGCGCTTTTCCGCCGAGCAGAATTCGCCCCAGCTCGTGTCGTCGAACTGCAGGTAGCGGCAGCCGTGCTCGTAAAGCGCGAGCATCGCGTCCGTCCAGGCGGCGGCGAGGTCCTCGAAGAGAAGATCCGGATTTTCCGCATAGGCCGCGATCGGCTTGTAGTTCGCTTCGCGCACGCAACAGATGAGGTGCAGCATCGAGAGCGACGGAATCGTGAACTTCACGGGGGCGTCGCCCGCGAGGCGCTTCACACGATCGAACGCCGCAAGGAACGGATGATCCTTCGGGAAGCCGATCCGATCCTCGATCACGACCGTTTCCGCCTTGGGCTGGTGGCCTTCGAAGTGCACCGACCAGGCTTCCGCCTTCACGTGACGAATGCCCGAAAGGCCCGCCAGGAAGTCGAGGTGCCAGAAGGCGCGCGGGAATTCGCCGTCCGTGACGGCCGTCAGACCGTTTTCGCGTTCCTTGCGGATGAGCGCGGCGATTTCACGCTCTTCGACGGCCGAAAGTTCGTCGCGCGAGAGCTTCCCGGCTTCGAAAGCGGCGCGCGCTTCGAGCAGGCACTTCGGACGAAGGAAGCTGCCGACGACGTCGGCGCGATAGGGCGGAAGAATGCGTTCCATGGTGGGATTCTCCTGGATGTGCGGTTGAATGGAATTGGTGAAACGGGTTGAAAAGCCTCGAAAAAACGGGCGCTCCCGTTCGTCGGAAGCGCCCGCTGGAATGCTTCAATGCTTCGGGCGTTTTCGTATTATGCGCCCGAGCCCGCCGCCTCAAGCCGCCTGCGGACGGCCTCGCACGGTAATACCTTAAGAAAAGCTCGAAAAGGACCGATCAAGGCCGCCGGCCGCAGGGGCGGGACGGAGGAAACGTGCCTCAGTACTCGACGTCCTTCAAGGGGTCGCCGATGCGTTCCACGGCCTCGATCACCATGTCCCAGAAGCGGGGCTGATCGAGTTCCACCGCCGCGAATGTGCGGCACCCTTCGGGGGCCGGACGACGGAAGTCCGCCACGGTCATCCCGTAGGTGAGCGCACCGCGCAGTTCGACGTCGATCGGCACCGGAACGCACTTCACGATCGATCGGTCGATGACGGCCGCAACGGCGCACGGATCGTGCACGGGAGGGGCGTCGAAGTGGCTCTTTTTCTTGTAGTTGCGCGCGAACGCGTCAAGGATGTCCGCGAGGAGCTGCCCGGGCTTCGTCGCGATCGCACGGGCGCGGGCGCGCACGGCCTCGTCGGCGCGGGCCTGGTACGTGAGGTCGAGCCCCACCATCGTCACCTTCCACGCTTCGTTGAAGACGACGTAGGCGGCTTCGGGGTCGAATTCGATGTTGAATTCCGCAAAGGGCTTCACGTTCCCGATCTTGCATCCGCCGCCCATGAGCACGACTTCTTTGACGCGCCCGACGATGCGGGGTTCGAGTCGGGCGGCAAGCGCAATGTTTGTGAGGGGCCCCGTGGGAACGAGCGTCACCGTCCCTTCGGGTTCGCGCATGACCGTGTCGACGATCAGCTGCGCCGCGGCGCGCGGGTCGACGGGCGTCGTCGCTTCGGGCAACGTCGTTCCGTCCAAGCCCGATTCGCCGTGGATTTCGGGGCAGAACGCCGCGCCCCCGCGCACGAGCGGGCGAATCGCACCCGCCGCGACGGGAATGTCTTCACGCCCGACCGCACGGAGAATGCGGCGGGCGTTCCCCGTCACCTTTTCGATCGACTGGTTGCCCGCCACCGTCGTAACGGCCAAAAGCTCAATGCGGGGATCTCCCGCCGCGAGCAAAAGCGCCACGGCGTCGTCGTAGCCGGGGTCGCAGTCGAGAATGATTTTCGTCACTTCGGTCATCGTGGAAAGTTCCTCGGATGAAATGGAAAGATGTTCGTCGGAAAGTCGATCGCTCGGGGGCCTCAGCCCTGAAAGCCCTGAACCGGCCATTCGCCCCGCTCGATGCGGGCAAGGCGTTCGCGCGCCACCTCGTCCGCCGTCGGGATGGAGGCCGCAGCCCCGTGCTTCGTCACCGAAAGCGCGGCGGCGAGCGTCGCACGAGCGATCCCTTCGAGCAAAGCCTCCTTACCCTTTTCAACGCCTTCGATCAGGGCCTTGACGGCGTAACCCGCAAAAGTGTCGCCCGCACCCGTCGTGTCGACCGCCGTCACGGGGAAGACGGGGAAGTGGCGGGGCGCTTCGCCCGGGATCTTGAAGGAGACGCCTTCCGACCCTTCGGTGAGGATCAGCACCGGACCGCTCGCGGGTTCGTCGCGAATGAAACGGTCCGCAAGCGCCCCGAGAATGGTTTCCCCGTTGTCGACCGCTTCGCTCTTCGTGAAGTCTTCGAGGAGTCCGCGGCCTTCGGTGCGGTTGACGATGAGGGCGTGCAGGCGATTAAGCGGCAGTCGCGCGATCTCGGCCGTATAGGGAGCAGGATTCAAAACAACGCGCAGGTCGCGCGCAAGCGCCTTTTCAACCCAGAGGGCGACGTCGTTCACTTCGTTTTGAAGAACGACGAAGTCTCCTTTGGAAAGGCCCGAGAGGAGTTCGTCGATGCGCGCTTCCGCGAGCATGCGGTTCGTACCCGGGAAGTAGAGAATCGAATTTTCGCCGTCGGGCGACACTTGAATGATCGTGTGGCCCGAAGGGAAGGTGTCGCTGACGCCCACGGCGTCGACCTTGACGCCCTGGTCCGCGAGGAAGTCCTTGAGGAAGACCCCGTCGATACCGAGAAGCCCCGCGTGCTCGACCTCGAGTCCCGCGCGGGCCATCGCCACGCTCTGGTTCAACCCTTTGCCCCCTTCGTGCAAAGCCCTCCCCGTGGCGGCAAGCGTTTCGCCCGGCTGCACGAAGTGCGGCACGGCATAGACGTAGTCGATATTCATCGAACCGATATTGAGGACGCGGGGCATCGAAGAGTTCTCCGGAAAAGGGGGACGCGCGAGGCGAGTCCCCGGGCGCACGAACTGAAAAATGAAACGGACCGCACCGTTGCGTGCGGCCCCGTCGCGCGCCATTGTAGAAGACCCGGAGGTTTTTCGAAAGAGAAGCGGTTTTCAAACCGCGAAATACGGCCCGAAGATGGGCTTGACACCCTTTTCCGGCCCTTTCCAACCTCACGCCTGCGGCGCCGTCTTCATGAAGTAGCTGCGCGCCGTCAGGCGGGTGTTCCCGTCGAAGACCGCGTGCCCGTAGGCCCGCTCGAAGTACCCGGGCTCAAGGCCCGCGGGCTCCCACGCCGCGGCCCGATAAAAGCGCTCGGTCGCGGGAGCGTTTCCCGTCCCGAGCACCCAGCGCGAGCCCGCCGATTCCCTCGCAAGCGCCGCCTCAAGAAGTTGCCGCCCGATTCCCCGACGCCTGCGGGCGGCCTCGACCGCAATGAGGAGCACCTCGAAGTCGGCCGCAAGCCCTTGCGGCGCAAGCCACGCACGCGTTTCCTTCGTGACGGGACCCCACAGAATGAAACCCGAGAAAAGTCCGTTCCCGGAGGCATCCTTCAAAAGAAGTCCGCGGGCTTCGGACGTAACGAGAGTGAGCGCGTGCTCGGGCTCGTCGGCTTCGCACGCAAGGCGCGCGAGCGCCGAGAGGCGGTCGGTTGCGTCGTCCGGAACGCCCGGCACATCGGAGGCACACCGAAGGCTTTCGAGCGCCGCACGCAGTGTCTCGGACGCCAACGGCGTAAAAACCGGCGGTCGGACGAATGTTTCGGTCGATGCGGTTTTCACGTTTTCCATTTCTCATCACCTCATCGGGGCGGGTTTTGCGCTCGGTGCTTCTCCGTGGAGCGAGCGTCGGGAATTCGAACGATCTCGATGGCGTCGGGGTCGACGTTGAGCCTATAGACCGTATTCGGACGACGCCCGAGCGCGGCCACGAAGTAGGACTCGGCCAGTCGTTCGGGGAGCGCCTCCCGCAGCGCGCGATGGATGAGGGAGCGCTTTTCCTGGAAATACGGCAACACGTCTTCCTCGTGCTTCAACGCACGCAAACTGCGGGCATGGTCGCCCGAGCGACGCGGGAAGAGTTCCGAATGCAACGCAAGGATCTCCGCCGCCGCGTCAAGCCCGGGCCGAACACCGTCGGCCGAGCGTTTGCGGCGTTCGGCCAACCAAACGTAGACGGCCATCGGAGTGGGAGCCAGATTGACGCGTCGCCCCGAACAGAGGAGTACCGGCTCCGCCCCTTCGCGAAGCTCGATCCGAAGGGAGACGGGCGGCAGCATCTCGGCCTGAGCGCGTTCCACGACGTCCTCGTACCGCGTACAGTCCTCGGGAAAATTCGCGCTCAACCCCTCCCGCAAGCGTACGAAGGGGATTTCGGCGAGCGTCACGCGCGCCTCGGCCTCGTCGAGGAGTCGCCCGTCGGCCGAGAGAATATTGCGGGAAACGGGGCTCGGGTAGAAGAAGTCGCGATTCGATTCGAAGGGCTCGGAAACGAGCACGTGGGAGAGCCGGTCCTGCTCCCGACCGAAAAGCGACAGGGCGTACCCGGCGAAAAACCCCATGGTCTTGCGACCGCCCGCAATCGAAACGTGCACCCGGGCGCGCTCGTCGGCGCACAACGATCGCACGACCTTGAGGATGACGTCCGCGGCACGGGCGTTGTCTTCGGGCGTACGGATGTCGGTCAACCGATCGCCCGAGGCGGATTCGATCACACGGATCGAGTCTTCGGAAAAAGCAATCTTCCCCTCGAGCCCGTAGTCGCGGCAAAACGCGTGAAAGCGGCCGTCCTTGGGGTCGAGCAAATCGCGCACGGCCCGGTTGCGACCGTGTTCGGTCGTGACGAGACGTACCTCGGTCGGAAGTTCGCCTTTGGCAAGAAGCGCCCAGAGGGTTTCCGTCACGACCTGCGTGGACATGCCGGTAACGGCAAGCAGAATGCGGCGCGGGTACCGCTCGGACATCATGCCTTCGCCTTCTCGCTCAAGAGCCCCTTGAGTCGCTCCTCCAACCGGGCCACGTCTTTGCCGGCCACAATCTCGATACGGAGGGTTTTTGCCCGATTGACCGCCGCTTCGGTCAAGGGCAGGTAGGAAACGATGACGGGCACAACGGTCTTGCCGAAGAGCTTCCCGAGCGCACTCAGTTTGTAGGTCACGTCCTCGAATCGCTTTTCATCGCCCAGGTTCGACGTCTTGCATTCGAGAATGACGAGCCGGTCGTTTTGCCAGAGAACCACGTCGAGCTCGTTTTGCAAGCCCTTGACGTCGATCTTCCCGTTTTGTCCCTCGATGTAATCGATTCGGGCGTTTTCCACCACTTTGGCGCCCGGAAAGGCCCGCCGCGCCGCGTTGGCGGCCCAATCTTCGAGCCACCCCCCGTTGACGAAGAAGCGCTTCGCCTCGTTGCCGAAGCGTACGGTCCGACCGTTGAGGGTCAGCAACTGCGCGGCCTCGAGTCGGTCGAGGAGCGCATCGAACGCGGCCGACCTCGGACCGAGCAGGTCGAGCGATACGGCGAGCTTGTCTTTCGCCTCGCTCGCCAGACGGTTGACGGCCGGATACGTCTGGCGAAACGATTCGGTCCTCGCGAGCTCTTCGGCGAGGTCGCGCAGTTCCTGCGTAAAAGGCAGGGTCTTCGGCTCTTCGCGCATGACATAGCCGTAAAGCGACACGTAGTGCTTCAACTGCATGGCGCAATCGAGCCGCATCGTTTCGAGTTCCCGCACGAAAATCACGTCATGCGAATCGATCGGCAGGTAAAGACACGGCGTTTTCGTCGTTTCGGTCGCCGTCATCGCGGCAAGCGTCATGGCCTTCGTGCCGCACGTCAGGTTGAAAAGCGGCCGCAGCCCCCGGTCCTTGAGATCGCGAATCATGTTTTCAAGCGTATCGGCAAGCATCAGGATGTCGTAGCCGTCCGGCACGTCGACGTGCTCGATCGCGATGCCGGGCACGGCCCAGCGCAGGGTCCGCTCCAAGCTCTCGGCCTTCGCTTTCATTTCGGGCGTCGTCACCAAAATCGCGTGCGAAGGCGCGATTTTCGGATCCAACGCAGGCCAAAGATTGGGCGAATTGTGTTCCGACACGAACATGATGTGCGTGTCGACTCGTTCGGACAAAATCGTCATAACGCGTACTCCCTTTATCGTTACCTCGTAATTCGTCATCGATTCGGCGGTAGCCGAAGCGCCCTGCCGTCACGTCGACTCCACCCGTTGGGCGCGGTACTCGACGAGCCGACCGCCGAGCATTTCCATGTCCTCGGGCGTGAGCTCCCGCCCCCGCATCTCGGACGTCAGGTCGAGACAGAGCGCGAGAAACCGTGCGCCGCGCGCATTGATTTCGGCAATTTTGTCGACGGGTAGCGTCCCCACGACCACGTCGCCTTCGCTCACGTCTTCGACATCAAGATGCTCCACCCAGTGGTCGACCCGAAGCGAGCGGGCCCGTGCCCAAGCCCGGGCACCCAGGTGACGCGAAACAAACCAAAGAGCCATTTTCAAACCGTTCCTCCGCACGAGTTGATCCGCAAACCCTCTGCGAATCGCACTCAACCTACTCTTTCCGAAGTCGACCACCCGGTCCACACCAAGCCGTCGGGAAGCGCCCTGCGACCGATTTCAACCCTGCGCCCGTGAGCGGGCAAGCGGTAACACCGAAGCTCGTCTTCGTTCGGGTTCATGAGCGAAAGACAGTCCTCAACGCTTCGCCGACACCCTTCGTCGCTTCCGACAAAAAGAAACACGCTGTATTCGAGCGGCATGGCCGTCGCCGTCAGTTTTCGGTGCACGCGTTGCAAGCGACGCGCATTACGAATGTCGTAAGCGATGAGATACGTACTCATGCCGTGCACCTCTCGACATCCGGCATATTCGACAACTCCGTTGTCGCACGAAGCAACTCGGATGCACGATCTTCGAGCGCCGAACGAAGAGACGCGCGACATTCATCCCAGGCCGGATAAAACCGAGTGCGCCCCGATTTTCCGAGCAGGCACGAATCCGTTTGACGAGAAAAATCGTCGATCGTTAAAACTTTTTCTTCAAAAAGACGGATGGCAAAACGATCAACGAGTGGCCTCAAATCCTCGATCAAATCACACGCCAACGACTCCCGACCGAAATCCAAGGAATGATAAAATCCGATGTACGGATCCAACCCCATTCCATAAGAAATCAATACCGCCTCGGAGTGCAGCAATGTATAACCAAGGGAAAGAATCACATTGAACGGATCCCGCGGCGGCCGGCGATTTCGACCGGAAAAACACAGTTCCTTCGGAAGAACACGAGCAATTCCTGAAAAATAGACCTTTGCCGCAGCACCTTCCAATCCTCGCAATTCCGCCGAACAGGATAAACCCTCAACTTGAGGAAGAAGTTCGAGCAACCTGTCGGCGAACTCTATCAGTTCGTTTTCACATTCCGAATGCTCGGTTTTCAAACTCAACAAACAGTCCCTTTGCGCTTGGATTTTTCTCGCTACGATTTCACGAGAAAATCGCATTTTGAATACATTGGAAGAGCTCAATTCGTACTGCCTTACTCGACGTACAGCGTCGTTATGAGGCTTGGGAAGGAAGAGCGACGGCACAAACCTTCTTCCGGAGAGAAAAACAACCCCCACACCTCGCTCTCCGAGCTTTGCCAGAAGTCCGGCTCGCACCAGGGTGTCCCCGAAGACATAAATTCGCTCAAGCGGCGCAATCGGCACCGTAGCAACACGCTCATCTTTTTCGTAAAAAGTCAGAGCTTCCCCGTCGAGTCTGATTTCGACACCTCTCCGATCCACAAAGAGACTAGTCATCGTTAGATCACCATGAAAGGATTGATGGATTGACGGCTCGCAACCCCAAATAAAAACGGAGAGCTCCTTGGATCCAAGGAAAACATATGAGCCCGATCTGTTTCCAAGTCAATTTCGTCTTCGATTTGTCGGTTGAGTTGTCTCAATTCCGACTCCGTCATCCAACACTCATAAAACGATTTTTGACCGCCCACCGCATATGCCGCCGTCATTTTGTGAATACGTCGTAACTTTTTGGGGTCAGCCACGTCATAGCAAACCAAATACAGCACGCGAGACACATCACCTCCATACGAACGTATTCACACGGGAAATATACTCCTCCAATTCCTCCTCCGTAAAACTCACAAACTTGTGAGATCCCGGCCATCTCTTCAAGCGTCAGCATCACGTCCTTCCCCGTCATATCCGTCATATCCATCAAGTCTCAATCCCTTCAAGATCAGGGTACCGTCAGAATACGATCCTCAACGACATCTGCATGTGTGCTCTGTCTCAATCCCTTCAAGATCAGGGTACCGTCAGAATTCAACCCGGCAATCAGCCTGGTTCGGGTAATCAGTCTCAATCCCTTCAAGATCAGGGTACCGTCAGAATGAGCTTTTTACCGAAGTCAAGCGGATCTACGTGTCTCAATCCCTTCAAGATCAGGGTACCGTCAGAATAGCAGTTTTCCAGAAAACGCCTGTGCGACTAGCAAATCCAGGCTTTGAAAATTCATCGTCAGTAGTCTTTTGAACATAACTTAAATCCTTGATATAAATCAATGTAAAATTTCATAGCGTCCCAACCCGAAGGTGGCATTTTTACCCACGTGGAGGTAGCTTCCGAGCTCCAAAAAAATCTGCAACGCTTCGGGAACCCGGCTCAGCGTCCAGGTACCGACGAGTCCGCCGAGATACATGCTCTTTTGCTGACGGGACGAATAGCGCTTCCAATTTTGCCAACTCAACGCATGGGAAGATTCGACCGCAAGCGCGGCTTCCCTCAGGGCGTGATAGTTCAGATTCGGCTTGTCTCCATGAAATTCGGCAAGCAAACCGATCCGCCGCACGAGCGCGGTGAGGAAAGGCAGGGGCTCGATGTCTTTGGCACCGTAAATCTTCCCGTTATTCTGGAGGCGCAGCGGCGTCACAAAACGCAAGGTCTTGTCGGCCTCCCCTCGGGGAGCGGTCAGCGTCAGTTGTTGCGCATGCGGCTTGATCGATTCGGCACCCGGCTCGTAAATCGGCTCGTCCCCTGCCTCGGTCTCAAGATAAACACATTGCAACGAAGCCTTCCCGCGGCAGACTTCGTAGGAAAAAGCGCGTTGCATCGCATAGACGATCAAGGCCAACTTCTGCAGGGCGTCGCCGAAGAGAACCACGGAAAATTCCAGTCGATCTCCGACGTCCAGGTGCTTTCGTCCGCCGAGGGGCGCCTCAATGACGTAAGGGTTCGGCACCTTGCTGAAGGACTGCAAGGCGTGCTCCGCGGGCGCGGGCGTCTCGAAAACGGACGTATAGGCGCACGTACTGCGAAGGGGGCACGTGGAGCAATCGCTCATACGGGTCATGCACGCGGTCTTTCGCAACGCCCGTCCGAACGCACCGCGAAAGGCCGAGCCCGCATAGTCCGGGAGTTCGATGGGGCTTGTAACCGCAAAAACAAATTTGTATCGTGCCAGAGGCCACGTCAACGGTATGTCGGTCATCTCTCTTCCTCAGTCGCCTGCAAGCTTGTTGAGCAATTCTTTGAGTTCTTTTTTCGCCTTACCCTGATACATGCCCCGCTCCTTGACGAGCGGCGCGAGCGTCAGAGCGCAAAACTTCCGGTCCTCGATGTTCGCCCAGGTCGCAGCCTCGCGCAGGAGTACCTGGACAGCTCGAAAGAGATCGGACCCGGGGTTGACGGTTCCCGAATACTTGGCAAGGCTCTTCTCGAGGACAACCACACGCCGCTTCTCGTCGCTCATCGCCGCAAGTCGCGCTTCTTCGGCGGCTTCGGCGACTTCGGCAGCCTTACGTCGCTCAACCTCGGCCCGTGCTTCCTCTCGGCGACGAGTCTCCTCTTCGCGACGGGCTTGACGCAAGGCCTGGAGGTCGACCGTCTGCATGTCGGGCCAAGCACGGCACCAGGCCTTCAAGGGTTCGGACACTTCGTCGCGGAACTCCAAGAGCGCCCATCCGAAAGGAAGGACCTGACTGTCGTTCACCACGAAGGTCTGCATCTTGGGCGGCTTCTCGTCACTCGCCGAGAGACGCAACGACAGAGCCCCCTGAAACTTCCCGACGCGCAAAAGCGCCATGTCACCCCGCTTCAAGAGCGGATCGATCGAGCCGAGGATCTCCCGCATACGGCGCACCCAGTCGCCAGCTCTCGGGTCGACGTCAAGCAACCGTAATTCCGTCTCAAGCTTCGGGCGGTTGAAGGCGGTCAAATCCCGAGCGATGCGTTGAAAGTCGACGTACGCATCGGCGCCCCCCGATTCAGACCGGTCCCCCTCAATCGTCCAGCTCGAAGAAAACGCACGGTAGCCGCCCGGCCAGAGCGTCTCGATCGCCATGGGAATCCCTTCCTTGCGCCCCGAGGTTCCCCGTGCGTCCTTCGCGAGTCGCTTGGCCGACACAGCCCGCATCACGACGGGCGCCTCGGGCATGAAGTCGCCGACCTTGAGAAGTCGAAGGGGCCGCTTTTCAAACCCCTTACCCCAGAGATCATCATCCTCACAAACATGGCGTTTCCCGATATGGAGACGCTCGAGAAGCGCCGTGTGCACCGCGCCCTTGACACTCGATCCGGGGATAAACGCCGTGTCATCGTCACCTGCGGCCGTGTACATCGTGCGTTCGATCAAACACTGATTGTCGCTTCCCTTTCGTTCGACGAGCTTTTGATAGTTCGAGCAGACCTCGCGCCCGGCCCGAACGGCCGTTCGGGCTTGAGCGGTGAAGATTCGACGGTTGCGATGAAAAAAACAGCCCAACCGATCCGATCGCCTTTCAGAGCGAGACGACGAAGCTCCTGCCGCTCCTGCTCGGGCAGCCAAACAAGCGAAGGCTCGAACCCGTAGAGGATGCCCTCGTCAATGACGTAATTCGTCGGATCGTAGGTTTCCCCGCAACCGACGTGCACGGGCGAGAGCAACGTCAGAAATACGCGGCGGGTTAGATATGGCGTAGCGTGCATGATCCTCTCTCAATGACGAATGTCGGGCGTTACGGCGAGAAGCGGCGCATAACCCTGGGCCACCGTATCCGCATAGGCCGAGTGGCCGGCAATGCCGCGCCCCGCAAACCGCAACGACTGCGGCGCCTCGGCGCGCGTCGTCAGCAACGCTCCCGTGTCAGCGAGAAGCAGGGGCTTTTTGAAGGGCACGGACGAAAGGGCGCGCATGTTTCCGTGACGACCGAAATAGGTCACGGGCTTGTAAAACGTACGGTCCGAACGGAATACGCCCGCAACGGGCGACATCGCCGCGAGTGAGAGAAAGTGCGTCGAAGGCGGCTCGTCGGGTTGGACTTCCGCGTGCGTGACGACGAACTTCCCCGCCCCCGAGGAGGCGTCGGCTCCGAAACCGAAAAGGCCCGAATTTTCAAGGAGCATAAGGAATTCCTTCCGATCGAGACGGGTTTCGTCGAGAACCGCATGGATGTCGAGCCGAGCTCCGACACCGAACGTCGTATCGGTCGTATCGAAGGGAGCGAACCGCCCTTCCCCCGTCGTCCCCGTCGCGCGCGAAATCGTATTGCGCGTGCGTTCTCCGCTGCGCGCGGAGAACCCCGACTTTGCGAGATCGTCGTCGGTGAGTGCGCGATCGCGCCAGCGCGCCACGGGTTCGCGAAGCGCCTCGCGCGGCAACCACCGCAAAACCTTGATGCGCTTACGCTCCCGGGCGTTCACTTCGGGCGCCCACCAATGGACGGGCATCGCCGGCATCGGTACAACGCCCGAGGGCATCGCATCCGAGAGTACGAGAAACGGACGACCGTCGACGTACCCGTCGAGCAACGACGTCAGGCGAGCCGAGCCGAACGCCTCCGCAATCGTCCAGGCCAACTGCCCGAAAAGCTGTCCGCCCTTCAACGGCGAGACAAAGCCCGACCGCGGTTCGATGGTGATGAGAAGTCGTTGCATGTGCAAACTCCGAGGGAAAGCGCCGGTGTTGCCGTCCGAATCACAAGGGGCGGAAGGGATCGATCGAACGGTAAAGTTCGGTCGCGTCGTGCCCGTCGATCTTGAGGTCGTCGAAGCGCACCTTGCCGTAGCCGCGGGAAAGCGATCCGCCGATCCCGTCGAATTCGACGAGCTTGAGACCGGCCAAAAGCGTCTTCATGAGACGCTCGTCGTCGCCGAGGTCCTTGAGTGTCACCGTCATTGAAAACCGCGCCCCCGAGGGAACGCGTTCCGTCTGGCGGGGGTGTTCGGCCGTGCCCTTAATGCGATTGATCACGTTTTCGCTTTTCGCTTCCGTGAGGAGGCGCCGTGCCTCGTGCTGCTCCCGAACCCAGGCGGGGTCGAGCGCGAGGTCCCAGAAGGACGCGCGCGTCGGACCGACGGCGCTCGCCTCGTCAACCGTCAGATCGGCCCCGGCGCTCATACCGAAGAGCTTCAAAATATCGAGCACGGCTTCGGAACCCGACTGCTTGTAATCCTGCCAGTCGAGCGGCTTTTCCTTCACGAAGCCGCTTCGCCATTCGAGCATCGCGCGCATCTTGCCCTTGAGACTCGATCCCGGAATGTAGGGCTCGTTCGTGATCGGATGCTTGATGACCGGGTTGTCGATGCCGCCGATGTGCATTTCACCGTCGTTGCCGCCGACGTGCAGGCCGGTTTCGCACACGACCGTCGCCGTAATTTTGTGAAGGTTCTTGAGTTGCATCGTCTGTCTCGCTGGAAATGTGTCGTCCGCCTGCGGACCCAACCGCCCCTGGCGCGGTTGTTGCTTTATGGAATCCTCGGTCATTTCTCATTCATTTCGAGGAACTTGCGAAAGCCGAGAAACGCCTCGAAAAAGAGCTTTCCGTTTTCAAGGCTCGCGGGGTCCTTGATCCCGTCGAGCAAAGCGTTGACGAGCACGCGGAAATTCTCGTCGATCAACTTGCGGGCGCGGGCGTATGCGGCTTTTGCCCGGAGCATCTGCAGGTAAGGTTCGATCTCGCGGAATTTGGCTTTCGGGTCGGGCGCCGTTTTCACCTGTTCGTGCCACAGGACGAGTTCGTCGTAGAAACGGCGGATCTGCGTCGACTTGTTTTCGGTCTTCGACGAGCGGCACTTCCGAGCCGCACGTTCGGCCTGCGTTGAAAAAAGGTCGCCTGCAAGCGGCGGGTCGAGCTTCAAGGTCACCGTCCACTCGACCGGGCTCGATGACGTGTTCGTATTCGAATAGCTCATGGGTAACACTCTCGAAAAAAAACGGATATTCGCGTAGAAAGTCTTCACCGCGCCCGACGGACGCCGTAAAAGAGATTGGTCAGCGGGATGCGCAGTCGGGCGCCGTACGTTTCGAGGTCACGCGTCAAGCTCCCGAGCAGCTGCGTCGCAGCTTCGGATGCTGCGGAGGACGACAGCCGCCGCTCGCGTGCGACGCTCTCCATCCAGCGCGTCGTCCGGTAATAGAGGCGACTGCGCCAGATCGCGGCACGCGGATCGTCGCGCCGCTCGGCGAGCTCCATGATCTCGAAGAGAGCATAGAGGTACGAGGTCGAGAGCCCGTACGCCGATCGCCACGATTCCAGTCGCTCCTGAACGGCGAGGAGCGCCTTCCACTCCGTCCACGAAACGCACTCGCCGTATGCGCACGCCGCATTGCGTCCGGAATTCTTCGCTCGGGAAAGCGCGTCTTCGGCAGCCTCGGAGAAACGCCGCACCGGCATCCCGGGCTTCACCACCGCAAAGCCCGCACTGAAGTGCACTTCGGGGTTGGCAGCCGCGAATTCGACAAAGCGGTCGCGCAACGCCGTCGCAAAGCGCTGCGTCTCCAGAAGGGGACCGATGAAGAAGAAGTCGTCCCCGCCCGCAAACACCGTATAGACGTGAGGAAACGCCTTCGAGCATTCAAAGGGCACGGCGATCGAGAAAAACGCATTGAATTCCCGCGAAAGACTCGCCATCTTTGCAAAATTCATGCCGCGACCGCCCGCACCGACGAGGCCCTCCTGGAAAATGCGCCCGAGCTGGTCGACGTCGCCCTTGAGGGCGCAGAGCGCGGGGACCCCGCAAATCCGCCCCCGTTCGTCGAACGACTGACCGAGTCGCGCGAGCCACTCGAAGGGAAGAATCCGCTCGTGTCCGATGTCCTCGCTCGAAAGACCCGCAAAGCGCGGTTCGTCCTCGGGAACGAGCGCATCGTCGAGTCGCGGAACGTACCCGTTGATCGAGCGCCTCGAAAGCCCGCGCCAGAGCACCTCGTCCGAAGCGCGCGGCATGGAAAAGTCCCAGATGCGTCGAATGTTTTCCGCGGGAACCGCCCGCAGGAACGCGTCGACGTTGCCGTGCGCGAAAAAGACCGCCCGAGAGCCGAAAATCACACCGTTCAAGACCTTCGTTTCGAAGCCGAGTCCGTCAAGCCGCACGTCCTCGTCGACGAGCGCGAGCGTATCCATGCGTACGATCGCCTCGCCGACCGCAATTTCGTCCCGCGTGAGTCGGGCGGTCGGCAAGCCGTTCTCGTCGAGCGCGTCCGCGGGCCACCGCCCCTGCCAGGCGCAGGGCCCGAACCGGTAGTCCGCTTCGAGCACGGGACCGGGCACGCGCGTCGGATCCTCGTCGAAGAGCCGATAGCGCGTAAGTTTCGAGCGCTCGAGGCTTTCGAAAATCGAACGCATGAGTTTCGGGAACCGCTCCCCGGTAAGGTCCCGAAGGGTTGCGGCCTGAAACGCGAGTCCGAGACCCGCTTGAGCGCAGGTTTCCTTCACGAACCAGGCTTCGAACGTCGACTCCGCCTCGCGAAGGCGCTCGCGCACTTCAGGCGTGTTCGGAGCAACAATGAGAAACTTGCCCGCCGCATTGAGAATCTGCGACGTGGCGGGAAGCGCGAGCTTTTCCAAAACGGCGAGTGCCGCCGCTTCGGTAAGGAGCGACACGTAAAACGACCGACCGCGCAGGATCTTGGCCGCCTTCTTCTGCGTGCTTGCCGCACCGGAGAAGATGAAGTCCTGGATCCCGAAGAAGTCCCCCTGAACGAGCAGGAGCGACTCCTCGTCCCAGAGCGAACGATCCTTGAGGCCGCGAACCAGCGCGTCTGCATCCCTGCCGCTTGCCTCGCACCAGGCCCAGAGGGCCGTGGCAACGGCCGCGGTTGCTTTGGAGTGGTCGTAGAGCGACACGTCGGGGCGCGCGTTGAAGGCAGTCGCCGACGGGATCGCCTGCGTATAGACCAGCCACAACGTATCGAACGCATCAAGCCAGAGCGGCCAATTCCGACGCATCGCATTCGGAATCCGACGACCCGCTTTCAAAAAGTCGTCCCAGAGGGCGCGATACTCCCGCTCGCCCTCGGTCCGCTTCTCGGGAACGATCCCCTGTCGGGGAAAGAGCGCATCGACGCTCAACGCGCGCAGGGGCTTGCGCGTGAGGGGCGCCGAGCCTTCCGGTTCGTCGAGACGGATTTCCTCCAAGAGGCTCCAAAGACGCGTCCGAATGTAATCGTCCCCGTCGCTCGACCGAGCCTCCTCTTCGGTTTTCATTTCGCGCTCGAACCCCGACGCCGCACGGTCCGCCGTCGCGACGATCCACTGCAAAAGCGTCTCGGGTCGGTGGTGAGCGCCAGCCGCGTTGATGAGACTGTCCGCGTGCTCGAGTGCGCCCGCTCCTTCGAAGGGCGCGGTCCGCCCTCCGACCAAGTCCGGAAGCCACGCCTCCATCGCATCGATCGCCATGGGGGTATATGCCGCATGAATGTGCGTGGGGCGATTCTCCGGCGTCCTCGGGCAGTAGAGCTGAACGTGCGTGTCCTTCGTCAAGGGCGACACGGTGAGGCCGGCGCGTTGAGCAAACTTGCCGGCATCGTGAATCAGAGACGCAAAAGCCACACGAGCGGCTTCGTCGATGAGGTGCATGGTTCGGGCCTCTTGGAATGGTGCCGAAAAACGGGAGCGAAGCGCCCCGTACGCAAGCATCTTATCAGTCCGCCGACACCGTCACGCCGCTCACAAGTTTGGGACTTTCCCTGCAAGAGAGGGCAGTCGGATCATCCCGAACGTTGACGGTCCGTCGCTCACCATCCGCCCCAAATCTCCCAACTGCGAAGCGGTCGCGTTTCGGTTGCGTCTTTCACAGTCGGCGCGGACGTCTTTCGAGCGCTCGTGTGCGTGCCCGTCGAGATCGCCGCACGGGCGGGCGCCTTCCCCGTTTCAAGAACGGTCTCTTTCCAAGTTTCCCGATTTTCCCGACTGCGCGGAAATTCGGGGCTTTCGGTTTCGAGCGTCTCGGAATCTTCCGTTGCAGGACTCGCTTCGAAGCCCGCTTTCGAAACCGCCTCGGAGGGTTGCACCGCTTCGAAGAGGCTCGCCGTTTTGGAAACCGGTTCGGGGCGTTCGGAAGTCTTGGAGGCCCCGGTTACGTTCGTTGCTTTTGTTGTGTTTGTCGCCTTCGCTGCCTTCGCCGTCGCGAGGGGCCCGGGGCCCGCAGGAAGGTCGGTGACCGTCGGCACGTCGTCTGCCGTCTCGATGTCGAGCAACCGATCGAAGGCCGCAAGGAGCGCCCGCAGGCCTTCGGGGCGCTTTTCGGGAATCTCCCAATCCGCGAGCCGCGCGAGGATCGTCACGCGATCGGCGGCCAAACGGTGCGTTTCGATCTGACGGCTTCGCACGGCCTCGGATACGATCGCGCAGAGTTTGCGCATGCTCTTTTTCGCCGCGAGTACGTAGAAGTCCCCGGACTCGCCTCCGCTTCCGCCGAGAACGGCAAGGGCCGATCCCTCCACCGCTCCCGCATGCGCGATAGCCGTACGGGCGGAAAGAAGGGCGGCACGGATTTCCCCCCGACGCTCCGTGCCGAAGCGCGTGCGGGAAAGTTCCGCCGTCGCGTCAAGGACGAACCACAGGGTCTCCACCGAACGATTGCCCGACCCCGAGAGCGCGATGCGTGCCGCGTCCTCGAACGCGCGCGCGGCGGGCGTTTTGTCGCGCTCCTCCACCCAGCGTTCCAGATACTGAAGGCCCGATGTCGTGGCGCACAGATCCGCAAAGGTCTTTCCGCGATAGACGCCCGAAGGAAAAACGTCGCGTACGTCCATCACATGTCCTCCCCGGGACGGCTTTCATTCGTGCCGAAAATCCGCATCGCAAGCGCGTCGCAGGCGGCGCGGTCCGTGGCGGAAAGTTTGTTCAAAAACGCAAGTTGCAGCCCCGCACGGAAGGACGCATGCGCGACCCCGAGACGTGCGGCGAAGATGAGCGTACGCACCGAAATCGTGTCGGAGATCTTCCCCGCGTCGAAGGCTTTGCGCACTTGCGCGGCAAAATCGACGAGGCGCCCCGCCTCTTCGTTCGTGACGACCGTCGAGCGCTCGAGAATCTTGATTTCGTCCTTGCGCGCCATATAGCCCTTCTGAAGCACGAGCCCGAAGCGGTCGAAGTTGGCGGCGTTCTGAAGCACGGTCCCCTGATAGAGTCCCGTTTCGTCCCCGGTGCCGTTCGTGTTGCCCGTTGCGAAAAATCGAAAATCGGGGTGCGGTCGCACGACCCGCATGTCCGCGGGCGCTTCCTTGATCATGAGGGGCTTGCCTTCGAGCATCGCCTGATAGACCCCGAGTACGTTCGGAAGCCCGAAATCGTACTCGTCCGCGAGGTAAGCCCAGCCGTACTTCATGGCGGTAGGCAACGGCCCGTACTCGAAAACCGTACTCCCGTCCTTCACCGTCCACTGCCCGACGATCTGCGACTCTTCGGTGTTCGACGTATGCTGCACGCGCACGAGCGGTCGGCGCGTTCGGGCGCAGATCTGCTCGACCATCTCGGTTTTCCCGACGCCCTTGTGTCCCCAGATATAAACGGGAATCCCCATTTCCACGGCGGAGAGCACGTACTTCAGTTCCTGCACGTTCCAGACGTAGTCCTCGCGCACGTCGGGCACGAGGTCGAAGTCTTCGGCCGCGGGGCGACACACCGTGATCGGAATGGGACGACGCCCGCACGTGGAGCGCGCGAGGTTGCCGCGCAACCCGAAGACTTCATGCAAATAGGCTTGCGTCGCAAAGCCCGAACTCCCCCGCTCGGCCTCGGAGCGAAGCGCGGGGCCGTCGGGCGAATCGGGGCGTGGTGTTTCAGTCATGTAAAGCTCTCGGAACAATGCCGGTTTTCCGTGCTCGGGCGACGTTGAGAGCCGCCCGAGCCGGGAAGATGACGATGGAATTCCATATCGTACCCGAGGTCGCGAAGGCCGCGGACTTTACGGGGTGAACGGCAACAGCGGCAACAACGGAACCCGCTCGGGCGCGGGCAACAGCCGCCGCAAAGCGGGCCGCGGCAAAGCGAGTCGAGGGCGGGGAGCAGGCAACGCGGGGAGCGCGGCGACCCGGAACTTCGCAACCTTCGGTTCGGGCTCGGGACGGATTCGAAAATAAAAGTGCTCATTCTCGATGCGCCATTCGAAGACCTTCGGATGTCTGCGCACGATCGCCGCGAGCCTCCTCGACTGCGTGCGTTTCCCCCAATGAAAGCCGAGCATCTTGGCATAGTGGCCGACATGACCGCCGCACGTAAATCCATCCGCGTCATGGAAGCGTTGGTTGATGGCTTTCAGCAGCCGCACGTCGTCCTCTGCGGTAACCGGCGTCACGCCGAGCGTCGCAGGCTCGTCGGCTTTGTTCGTTGCGGTCGCGGGAATTTCAGGCTTCTCGGGCGCCTCCGGCTTCCCGAAGCTCGCGGACGCTCCCGGTGCTTGACAGACCTTGGAGGGCTTGGGGACTTTTGCGGCTTTGGGGGCGGCAGGCGCTTGGGCCGCTTGAGTTGCTTGTGCTGCTTCGGCCGCTTGCGCCTCCTCGGGAAACTCGGTAAAGACCGCGCAGCTCTTCCGGTAGCCGATGGGCGTTTGCGTTTTGCCGAAGCCCACGTAGCGAACGCCGCGCTCGCGCAAACGCTGCGCAAGCGGCATGAAGTCCGAGTCGCTCGAGACAACGACGATCTCTCCGAACCCGTCGGCCGCGAGCTCGATCGCGTCGATCACGATCGCAAAGTCCGTTGCGTTTTTACCGGCCACGGCCGAGAGCTGCTGCATTTCGCGCAGACCCTGCCGCAGACATACCGCATGCCAGCCCGAAGAAAGGGCGGTTTTGCGCCAGTCGCCGTAGACGCGTCGCACTTCAACCGCATCCCAGGCGTCGCCCAACCGTTCGACGACGAAGTCGAGTGCTTTCGGGGACACGTTCTCGGCGTCGACGAGAAGCGCCGTACGGGTGCCGGGCCGCGCATCCGCGCGGAGCCTCGAAGGCTCTTCGCGCACCGAGGAAGAGCCGCGATCGTCGCCTTCAGCCCTCAGGCATCGGCGGATCCAAGAGAAAAGTCGAAAACGCAACATCGCACTACCGGAAAAAAGACGGTTAAAGTGACACAAAGTCTATCCCGCATCTTCTCCGGGTATTGCGGTCCCCGTCAGTACCCCAGAATGAGCGCGTGGAGTTCCCGCACGACCGTGCCCGGCAGGTCTTCGAGCCGGTGAATGACGACGTGCTTCGGGTAGAAGCGCTCGACCGCCTCGGACATGATCCCGAGCCCGATCGCATCGATTCCGCGTCGGGGAAGGCTCGCCGTCACGGCCGCAAGGTGCGCTTCCTGGTCGGCGAGCCACCCTTCCGCCGCAGGTTCGCCGTCCGAGAGCACGATCAAAATGCGACGCCCTTCGGGACGAAGCGCCAGACGCGCAGCCGCCCGCTCGACGCACTCGCCGTCGACGTTGTTGCGCATACGCGAGACGGGAAAGGTGAGGAGCGACGCGAGGCGCTCGCGCGCGGGTGCGTCCCACCGGTCTTCGAACCGTTTGAATAGCGGCATGTAAAGGGGTTCGAATCGACTCCAGCGCTCCCAGTCAAGCGGTGCGGACGCGATTTTGAGCGTCGTAAAGCCCGCCACCTCAAAGGGGACGCCGAGGCGCGCAAGCACCGTCGAGAGCGCATAGGCCGAAACCGCGGCAAGGCGCATGGGGGCGCCCGCCATCGAGCCCGAGCAGTCGATGAGCAGCGAAACCGCGGCGTGGGTCACGAGCGCAGGCTCGCGCTTTTCAAAGACCCGCACGTCGCCCGAAGCGAGACGATAAAGGGCCGAAGCACGGAGTTTGCCGCTTCTGCGACCGGGCGTCACGTGAGAGAGCTTTCGAGCGGCAAAGGCGCGCTCAAGGTTTTTCTGAATCGTTCCCGTCATCGAGGCGGTGAGCCGTTCGATTTCCGCGACGGGCGCGTCCCCGCGCACGCGCACGAGCTCCGCCCGATCGTCGTCCGTCGAATAGACGCGATAGACCGCACGCGCAAGAGCCGCTTCCGCAACCCGAGGAAGAAGGCGCGCCGCGATCCGCTCGAAGACGTCGTCGGTCGCGTCGGCTACGTCGAACGACCGAAGGACTTCCGTCGCCCGAGGAAGAGCAACCTCATTCAAATCGTCCCAATCACCCGAAGCGGTCCGATCGTCTGCATCGTCGGAATCGAGCCCGAAGTCGCCACGGGCGGCATTCAAGAGAGCCTCGGCGTAGCTTGCTTCACCTGCGCCTTCGTCCTCACCTTCTCCCTTATCTTCATTGTTTTCCTTGTTTCCGGCCTTCCCGGAATCTGCTCGGTCGTCTTCGGCGTCGCTCTCGGCTCGATTCCCGGAAGCGTCATCGGACTCCTCATCCGAGTCCGCTTGCGAATCGTCCGTCCCCTCGCCGGTCCCCTCCGTCGGGTCGTCGCCGGAGCCCGCACCCTCTTCCTCATTCGTCCGCGATTCCTCCTCGGAATCCTCCGAATCCTCGGACGATTCGGACGGCTCAGATTCGTTCGCCTCGGCGGAATCTCCCGACGCACCGCTCTCCTCCGCATCCGACTCGCAGTCGCTCTCGGCCAGAAGACCCGCCAGCACTGCCGCAAGCCGTGCCGCGTCTTCCGTGGAGGTGAGCTCGTCGAAGGCCTCGGGCAGCGTCACGCCCGCAAAGCGCTGCGCGTACGCGCATTGAAGGTGCGCACGAAGCGCGGCCGGATCGAGCCCTTCTTCTTCGGATCGGATGTCATCTTCCGCGTCGACGACGGTCGTTCGACGGTCGTCAAGTTGAGCCTCGGCCGGGGTCTCAAAGAGCGCATCCCCGACCGCCGCCCGCACCGCGCACGCGAAATCCGCAGCTTCCCTTTCGACTCCGGCCGCACCCGCGAAGAGTCGCTCGTAATAGCGTTCGAGGTTGTAGGTTGAGCCAGGGAAACGCTCTTGCATGAGGCGCTCCGTTCGGGCATCTTCAAGCGCGCGAAAGATCCGCGCCGCGACGGGGTCGCGCGTCAGGCGCTGCGTCGCTTCCGTGCGGCGCGTAAAGAGCGCACGGGCGGCCGCGCGGTCGATGTGCCCCTGAAAGACTTCGAGCACCGCCTCGTCGACAGTGTCGGGCAGAAGCGGCAGCGTGATGGCCGTCGGCCGACCTTCGCCGTCGAACTGCGTCTCAAC
Source organism: Sutterella megalosphaeroides (assembly GCF_003609995.1). NCBI lineage: Bacteria > Pseudomonadati > Pseudomonadota > Betaproteobacteria > Burkholderiales > Sutterellaceae > Sutterella > Sutterella megalosphaeroides. The sequence goes on along the minus strand of NZ_AP018786.1, from coordinate 1,136,266 downwards.
CGACGTGCCGCGAAAGCGTACGACAAGCCCCCGCCCGACGAGGAGCTGAAGGAGGGGCTCCGCGAGGCGGCGCAACGCATTGACTTCCACGGGCGCACCCGCGTGCGGCAAAGCGTCGAAAAGAGGTGAGGAAGATGCTGTGACCATTCCGAAAGCTTATCGGAACGGCGGAAAGACGTAGAGGGAAAAGGAGGAAGGAATAGGAAGGAGGAAGACCCGGGTGAAGCAAGGGCCGGCAACCTCATCGATTGCCGGCCCTCTCAAGAGACCCCGAAAAACAACACGGGCGGAAGGAGAACCGCGACCCACGAGCATTACCCCGAACCCGAAGGTCGCCCCGCGCGAGCCTGTTACGCGAACCGCAACGGCTTTGTGCGAGCACGTGTCGTCTTCGTTGAAATCATTATGCCCTACCCGCACCCAAAATGCAAGTAGTTCTCATTTGTATTTATGAGAAGACGGCACGCACCCGCACGTCGCAACCGACCTGCCTATATCGTGCCGACGAACAGAAAGTAGAAAAAGGCCGACGACACCAAGCTGTCGTCGGCCTTTTGGAGAGACCCCGAAAAACAACAAGCGCAGGAGATACGCCGGGCGTGGACTGTTTTCCCGTCAGTCCGGGCCCATCCGTCGGAGCCGACCCCTTTGGCCCCTTTGTGTGACGGTGTTGTTTCCCGTTGAGTTCATTATGCACAAGCGCTGCGGCAAATGCAAGTTATTCTCATTTCGAAATGTAAGAATCGTTTCGCACGCCTCACATCTCACGAGTCACGGGGTCAAGGAGCCGGGTTGGGGTCTGCCGCTCACACCTGACGTTTGGGGGCCTTGCCAGAGCGTGAACCGGACCATGAGCCGCTCAACGGCTCCATCAGCATCAGCTCGCTCCCGATCTCGGCCATGGCCCGCAGGTGCCTCACGCGAGAGGAGCCGCCCGGAAAAACAAAAACCCCCGGCACCGAAGTACCGGGGGTTCTTGAATGGGGAGTCTGGCGATGTTCTACTTTCACCGGAAATACAACCGACTATCATCGACGCTAAGGCGTTTCACTGTCCTGTTCGGAATGGGAAGGAGTGGGGCCACCTCGCTATGGTCGCCAGACAAAACTTTGAATTTTGTACGGAATCGAAATGAAGCGGGCTGCGATGCCCATCGATTTCGAAGTTCTCTCCGACAGGAGAAAAGCTTCACGGTTATAGGATCAAGCTGCACGAGCAATTAGTATTGGTTAGCTCAACGCCTCACAGCGCTTACACACCCAACCTATCAACGTCCTGGTCTCGAACGACTCTTTAGGGAGGTCAAGCCTCCAGGAAGACTTATCTTCAGGCAAGTTTCCCGCTTAGATGCTTTCAGCGGTTATCTCTTCCCGACATAGCTACCCGGCGATGCCACTGGCGTGACAACCGGTACACCAGAGGTCAGTCCACTCCGGTCCTCTCGTACTAGGAGCAGCCCCCGTCAATCTTCCAACGCCCACGGCAGATAGGGACAAAACTGTCTCACGACGTTTTAAACCCAGCTCACGTACCTCTTTAAATGGCGAACAGCCATACCCTTGGGACCGGCTACAGCCCCAGGATGAGATGAGCCGACATCGAGGTGCCAAACACCGCCGTCGATATGAACTCTTGGGCGGTATCAGCCTGTTATCCCCAGAGTACCTTTTATCCGTTGAGCGATGGCCATTCCATACAGAGCCACCGGATCACTATGACCTACTTTCGTATCTGCTCGACTTGTCGGTCTCGCAGTCAAGCACGCTTTTGCCATTGCACTATCAGCACGATTTCCGACCGTACCTAGCGTACCTTCGCACTCCTCCGTTACCCTTTAGGAGGAGACCGCCCCAGTCAAACTGCCTACCATGCACGGTCCCCGATCAGGATGACTGACCTAGGTTAGAACCTCAAACAAATCAGGGCGGTATTTCAAGGACGACTCCGCGAGAACTGGCGTCCTCGCTTCACAGTCTCCCGCCTATCCTACACAGATCGGTTCAAAGTCCAATGCAAAGCTACAGTAAAGGTTCATGGGGTCTTTCCGTCTAGCCGCGGGGAGATTGCATCATCACAAACACTTCAACTTCACTGAGTCTCAGGAGGAGACAGTGTGGCCATCGTTATGCCATTCGTGCAGGTCGGAACTTGCCCGACAAGGAATTTCGCTACCTTAGGACCGTTATAGTTACGGCCGCCGTTTACTGGGACTTCGATCAGGAGCTTGCACCCCATCAATTAATCTTCCAGCACCGGGCAGGCATCACACCCTATACGTCGACTTTCGTCTTTGCAGAGTGCTGTGTTTTTAGTAAACAGTCGCAGCCACCGATTCTCTGAGACCTCTTCACGCTCCGGGTGTTTCTCCCTTCACGCTACCAAGGCACACCTTATCCCGAAGTTACGGTGTCAATTTGCCGAGTTCCTTCTCCTGAGTTCTCTCAAGCGCCTGAGCATATTCAGCTCGCCCACCAGTGTCGGTTTGCGGTACGGTCCCGCCAAGCTGGAGCTTAGAGGCTTTTCCTGGAAGCACATCCAATCACTTCGGTTCCGTAGAACCTCGATCCTTCGCCTCGGAAATTCGTCGACGGATTTGCCTGTCGACTTCCTACGCTCGGAAACCGGGACTTCCAACACCCGGATGATCTTCAATACTCCGTCCCCCCTTCGCACTTGGCGGCGGTCAAGGAATATTAACCTTGTTCCCATCAGCTACGCTTCTCAGCCTCGCCTTAGGGGCCGACTCACCCTGCTCCGATGAACGTAGAGCAGGAAACCTTGGGCTTACGGCGAGCGGGCTTTTCACCCGCTTTAACGTTACTCATGTCAGCATTCGCACTTCCGATACCTCCAGCAACCTTTGCAAGTCACCTTCGCAGGCTTACGGAACGCTCCCCTACCACGCACATTGCTGTGCATCCGCGGCTTCGGTTATTGACTTAGCCCCGTTACATCTTCCGCGCAGGAAGACTCGATCAGTGAGCTATTACGCTTTCTTTGAAGGATGGCTGCTTCTAAGCCAACTTCCTGACTGTCTTAGCCTTCCCACTTCGTTTTCCACTTAGTCAATATTAGGGACCTTAGCCGGCGGTCTGGGTTGTTTCCCTTTTGAGTCCGGACGTTAGCACCCGGTGCTCTGTCTCCCGTGCTCAAACTTCCAAGTATTCGGAGTTTGCCATGGTTTGGTAAGACGCCATGTCCCCCTAGCCATAACAGTGCTCTACCCCCTGGAGTCATACACGAGGCACTACCTCAATAGTTTTCGGGGAGAACCAGCTATCTCCAGATTTGTTTAGCCTTTCACCCCTATCCACAGCTCATCCGCTAATTTTGCAACACTAGTCGGTTCGGTCCTCCAGTGTGTGTTACCACACCTTCAACCTGGCCATGGATAGATCATCTGGTTTCGGGTCTACGCCCAACGACTGAATCGCTCTGTTCGAACTCGCTTTCGCTGCGCCTCCCCTATACGGTTAAGCTTGCCATTGAACGTAAGTCGCTGACCCATTATGCAAAAGGTACGCAGTCACCCCTTACGAGGCTCCTACTGTTTGTATGTATGCGGTTTCAGGATCTATTTCACTCCCCTCCCGGGGTTCTTTTTACCTTTCCTTCACAGTACTGGTTCACTATCGGTCGATCACGAGTATTTAGCCTTGGAGGATGGTCCCCCCGTCTTCAGACAGGATGTCACGTGTCCCGCCTTACTTGTCGTGTTCTTAGTACCATGACTGCGATTTCCCGTACGGGGCTGTCACCCTCTATAGCCGAACTTTCCAGATCGTTCCGGTATCGAAGTCATTATCAAACACAGGGCTTCTCCGATTTCGCTCGCCGCTACTTTCGGAATCTCGGTTGATTTCTTTTCCTGCGGTTACTTAGATGTTTCAGTTCACCGCGTTCGCCTTCATAACCTATGTATTCAGTTATGAATACCTGTAAAACAGGTGAGTTTCCTCATTCGGAGACCTGTGGATCAAAGCTTATTTGCCAGCTCCCCACAGCTTTTCGCAGGCTGTCACGTCCTTCATCGCCTGTGATCGCCAAGGCATCCACCACATACACTTAGTCACTTGATCCTATAACTCTGAAGCCTTTTGCCTTCAAAGCTACAAGCAACCTGTAACGTGTTTCGCTGTTTCTCTGATTTATGTCGGTTCTTGAGAACTTCATGAAATCAAATGAATGCAATCACAACCCTCAACTGCTGCATCTCCGACCCTCTCATCAAGAGCCGGCGCATTCAGTTGAACGCTTCATTTCTTTTCCAAATTTTTAAAGAACATTCCTGTCTTCGAAAATCATTTCAACGACACGGATAAGTGTGAACACCGTGAAGAGCGGCAGGCCGTTCGGACTTGCTCTCTTTAAAGGAGGTGATCCAGCCGCACCTTCCGGTACGGCTACCTTGTTACGACTTCACCCCAGTCATGAAGCCCACCGTGGACGCCGTCCTCCTTGCGGTTAAACAAACGTCTTCTGGTGAACCCCACTCCCATGGTGTGACGGGCGGTGTGTACAAGACCCGGGAACGTATTCACCGCGGCATGCTGATCCGCGATTACTAGCGATTCCGACTTCATGCAGTCGAGTTGCAGACTGCAATCCGGACTACGATCGGTTTTCTGGGATTTGCTCCGCCTCGCGGCTTCGCTGCCCTCTGTTCCGACCATTGTATGACGTGTGAGGCCCTAGCCATAAGGGCCATGAGGACTTGACGTCATCCCCACCTTCCTCCGGTTTGTCACCGGCAGTCTCACTAGAGTGCCCTTTCGTAGCAACTAGTGACAAGGGTTGCGCTCGTTGCGGGACTTAACCCAACATCTCACGACACGAGCTGACGACAGCCATGCAGCACCTGTGTCCAGATTCCCTTGCGGGCACTCCCAAATCTCTTCGGGATTCCTGGCATGTCAAGGCTAGGTAAGGTTTTTCGCGTTGCATCGAATTAATCCACATCATCCACCGCTTGTGCGGGTCCCCGTCAATTCCTTTGAGTTTTAATCTTGCGACCGTACTCCCCAGGCGGTCTACTTCACGCGTTAGCTTCGTTACCAAGGAAATGAATCCCCAACAACCAGTAGACATCGTTTAGGGCGTGGACTACCAGGGTATCTAATCCTGTTTGCTCCCCACGCTTTCGTGCATGAGCGTCAGTCGTATCCCAGGGGGCTGCCTTCGCCATTGGTGTTCTTCCAAATATCTACGCATTTCACTGCTACACTTGGAATTCCACCCCCCTCTGATAAACTCCAGTCCCGCAGTCATAAATGCAATTCCCAGGTTAAGCCCGGGGATTTCACATCTATCTTACGGAACCGCCTGCGCACGCTTTACGCCCAGTAATTCCGATTAACGCTTGCACCCTACGTATTACCGCGGCTGCTGGCACGTAGTTAGCCGGTGCTTATTCTTCAGGTACCGTCAGCAGTTCCGGGTATTAACCGAAACCTTTTCGTCCCTGACAAAAGCAGTTTACAATCCGAAGACCTTCATCCTGCACGCGGCATGGCTGGATCAGGGTTTCCCCCATTGTCCAAAATTCCCCACTGCTGCCTCCCGTAGGAGTCTGGGCCGTGTCTCAGTCCCAGTGTGGCTGGTCGTCCTCTCAGACCAGCTACCGATCGTCGCCTTGGTGAGCCTTTACCTCACCAACAAGCTAATCGGGCATCGGCCGCTCCTCTTGCGCGAGGTCTTGCGATCCCCCGCTTTCACCCTCAGGTCTCATGCGGTATTAGCAACCCTTTCGGGTTGTTATCCCCCACAAGAGGACACGTTCCGATGTATTACTCACCCGTGCGCCACTCGCCACCCGGGAGCAAGCTCCCCGTGCTGCCGTTCGACTTGCATGTGTAAAGCATGCCGCCAGCGTTCAATCTGAGCCAGGATCAAACTCTTCAGTTCAATCTCTGTTTTTCGCTCTCTCGCCGGAATTGAAAGAGAAGGAATTAACCTTCGTCTTTCTATCAGACAAGTGCGAACTTCGTAAAATTTTTGAGCCGTGCCCGCGAGGACACGTTGTCGTTTGAGCGACCTCTCGCTTTCCGATGTTCACACTTATCGGTTCGTTGAATCTGATTTTTAAAGAGCACTGCGCTTCGTGAAGCGCAGAATTGAAATCATACAGAGTCGATTTCGTTTTGCCAAGAGCGATTTTGAAAATTTTTCGCGGTCGTTCTTGTTTCCCTCTCGAAGTCCGCCGCTCGAGGCGTCGTCGTTCGCGAGAGGAAGTGAATTATACGCGGGAATTTTCGTTTGTCAAGAGTTTTTTTTCGAGGTCGGCGATTTTTTCTCGGCCCTCGAAAAGGCGAGCCCCCTCCGACTCGTGAAGTCGAAGGGGGCTCGCAGAGTTTGCGATCGATTCGATCCTTTCGAACCGACCGACCCGCTTGCGCGGGTCGAAGGGTTTCGGGGGTTCGGTCGATCAACCCACCCAGACGCGGGCGTTGCGGAACATGCGCATCCAGCCCGAAACGTCGGTCCAGGCGTCCGGGTGCCACGAGAGCTGCAGCGCGCGGTGGCTGCGTTCGGGGTGCGGCATCATGATCGTGAAGCGCCCGTCGGTCGTCGTCACCGAGGTAAGGCCGCCCTCGGAACCGTTCGGGTTCATCGGGTAGGCTTCGGTAGCGGCACCGGTGCTGTCGACGAAGCGCGCCGCCGCATGCACGAGCTTGGCGTCTTCGGGACGCAGGAAGCGAACGCGACCTTCGCCGTGCGAATTCACGATCGGCATGACGGAGCCCGCCATCCCCGCGAAGAAGATCGAGGGGCTTTCAAGGATTTCGACGTTGACGAGTCGCGCTTCGAACTGCTCGGACGTGTTGCGAACGAAATCGGGCCAGGCTTCGGCACCCGGAATCAGGTCGCGCAGGCGGCTCATCATCTGGCAGCCGTTGCAAATCCCGAGACCGAACGTGTCGTTGCGGTGGAAGAAGGTCGAGAACATTTCGACGAGACGATCGTTGTGAAGGATCGTCTTCGCCCAACCGCCGCCCGCACCGAGCACGTCCCCGTAGGAGAAGCCCCCGGCACACGCAAGACCCTTGAAGTCCGCAAGGTCGACGCGCCCCGAGAGGAGGTCCGTCATATGAACGTCGTGCGCTTCGAAGCCCGCACGCGTAAAGGCGGCCGCCATTTCGTTCTGCGAGTTGACGCCTTCTTCGCGAAGGACGGCGAGTTTCGGACGAACGCCCGAGGCGATCATCGGAGCGGCGACGTCTTCGTTCACCTCGAAGGTCGTCTTCGCGAAAAGACCCGTGTCGGTCGCGTCTTCGACGCGAGCGGCTTCGCGATCGGCGCAGGCCGGATTGTCGCGGCCGCGGGCGATCGCGTGGGAGACTTCCGTCCAGGCCTTCTGGAGTTCGGCACGCGGGAAGCGCGCGACGACTTCGCCGCCGCGGACGATTTCGATCGCGTCCGTGTCGGTCACTTCACCGATGAAGTGCGAGCAAGAGGCGAGCCCTTCGGCACGCATCGTCGCCACGACTTCGTCGGCACGGTCGGCGCGAACCTGGAGGAGCGCGCCGAGTTCTTCGTTGAAGAGAACGTTCGTCACCGTAGCACCCTGCGCTTCGAGGAGCGAGTCGAGCGTCAGGCGAACGCCGAGGCGCGAAGCGAAGGTCATTTCGGCAGCGGTCGCAAAGAGGCCGCCGTCCGAGCGGTCGTGGTAGCTCAAGACGCAGCCCGAAGCGACGAGCTTCCGGACCGCACCCACGAAGCGCGCGAGCGCCGCGGGATCTTCGCAGTCGGGAGCAGTGTTGCCGAAACGCTGCTCGACCTGCGCGAGGATGGAGCCGCCCATGCGGTTGCGACCGAACCCGAGGTCGACGAAAACGAGGACGGAGCTGGGTTCGCGCTTGAGTTCCGGCGTCACCGTCAGAGCCGCATCGCCCACCGGAGCCGCGGCCGACACGATGAGGGAGACCGGGGACGTGACGCTCTTCGCGTCGTCGCCATCCTTCCAAGCGGTCTTCATCGAGAGCGAGTCCTTCCCGACCGGAATGGAGATGCCGAGCGCGCAGCAGAAGTCGGACGCCGCCTTCACGGCGTCGAAGAGACGCGCGTCTTCGCCCGGAGCGCCGCAAGCGGCCATCCAGTTGGCGGAAAGCTTCACAAGCGGCAGTTCCACGTCGGCCGCGCACATGTTCGTGAGCGCTTCGCCCACGGCCATGCGAGAGGCGGCCGCGGAGTCGATCACCGCGAGGGGCGTGCGTTCGCCCATCGCCATCGCTTCGCCGCGGTTCGTTTCAAAGCCGAGCGTCGTCACGGCGCAGTCCGCAACCGGCACCTGCCAGGGACCGACGAACTGGTCGCGCGCAACGAGCCCGCCCACCGTACGGTCGCCGATCGTGATGAGGAAGGACTTCGAGGCCACCGTCGGATGACGCATCACGTCGTAGGCGCTCTTTTCGATGTCGATCCCGGTTTCGTCGAATTCGGGGAGGTGCTTTTCTTCGTGACGCACGTCGCGGTGCATGCGGGGGGCCTTCCCGAGGAGGACTTCCATCGGCATGTCGACCGCATCCGTTTCACCCGCGGCACGCGCGAGCTTCAAGTGCGCCTCTTCGGTGATCGTGCCGATCACGGCAAAGGGCGCGCGTTCGCGTTCGCAGAACGCCGTGAAAAGGTCGAGCTTCGCCGGATCGAGCGCAATCACGTAGCGCTCCTGCGATTCGTTGCACCAGACTTCAAGCGGGGACATGCCGGACTCTTCGACGGGGACCTTCGTAAGGTCGAACGAAGCGCCCTTGCCGGACAAGTCCGCGAGTTCGGGCATGGCGTTCGAGAGACCGCCCGCGCCCACGTCGTGAATGGCGAGAATCGGATTTTCTTCGCCCATCGCCCAGCAGCGGTCGATCACTTCCTGGGCGCGACGTTCCATTTCGGGGTTGCCGCGCTGCACGGAGTCGAAGTCGAGCGCTTCGGAGTTCGAGCCCGTCGTCATCGAGGAGGCGGCACCGCCCCCGAGACCGATGCGCATGCCGGGGCCGCCGAGGACAACCAAGAGGCTGCCGACGGGCGGAACGGTCTTCTTCGTCTGGTCGTCGCGGATGCTGCCGATACCGCCCGCGAGCATGATGGGCTTGTGGTAGCCGTAACGAACGCCGTCGATGTTGGCTTCAAAGGTACGGAAGTAGCCGAGGATGTTTGGACGGCCGAATTCGTTGTTGAAGGCGGCGCCGCCCAGGGGACCTTCCGTCATGATCGAGAGCGGCGTCGCGATGCGCGAAGGGGCGCCGTAAGCAGCCTGCGCCTTTTCGCCGCGCGCGGCGTCGCCGTCGTTTTCCCAGCGCTGCGGAGCTTCCGGGAGGTGCAGGGCCGACGTGGTAAAGCCCGTGAGACCCGCCTTCGGACGAGCACCGCGGCCCGTCGCGCCTTCGTCGCGGATTTCGCCGCCCGAACCCGTCGAAGCACCCGGGAAGGGCGAGATCGCCGTCGGATGGTTGTGGGTTTCCACCTTGAAGACCGTGTGCACGACTTCGTCGCGGCGTTCGAACACGCGCCCGAAGAGGTCGCCCTCTTCGCCCGGACGCGGGTAAAGACGCGTGGCCGTACCGCCTTCGAAAATCGCGGCGTTGTCGGCGTAGGCCGTGATCGTGCCCTGGGGCGACGTCTTATGGGTCTTGCGGATCATGCCGAAGAGCGTTTCTTCGCGCTCCGTGCCGTCCAACGTCCAACGGGCGTTGAAGATCTTGTGGCGGCAGTGCTCGGAATTCGCCTGCGCGAACATCATGAGTTCGACGTCGGTCGGGTTGCGCTTCATCGTGCCGAACGCATCCGCGAGGTAGTCGATTTCGTCTTCGGACATCGCAAGCCCCATGTCGAGGTTCGCGCGCTCCAGAGCCGCACGACCTTCTTCCATGAGGGGGACGGTCGCCATCGGGCGGCCTTCGAGGTCGACGAAAAGGTCTTCGCCCGTGAAGTCCGAACCCACGACGGATTCCGTCATGCGGTCGTGAAGCTTCGAGGCGAGCACTTCAAGCTCTTCGGCCGAGGGGACGTACCCTTCCGAGAACGCGAGCGAGAAGACCGTGCCGCGTTCGACGCGCAGCACCCCGCCGATGCCGCAATTCTTCACGATGTCGGTCGCCTTCGAGGCCCAGGGCGAGATCGTCCCGAGGCGCGGCACCACCATGAAGGCCGCGTCCGCGCGAACGTCCGCCGCCGGGTCGCCGTAGACGAGCAACGAGCCGAGACGCTCGGCTTCAACATCCGTCAGTTCGCGTTCGGCATGCACGAAATGCACGAAGCGGCCAGAGACCGCTTCGACATGAGGTTGGACGGATTGGAGCGCGGCAAGCGCACGACGGGCGCGAAAGTCCGAAAGCGCGCAACCGCCCGGGAGGGCGAAGACGATGCCGTGAAAGGTGGTCATAGCTGTCCTAGTGAGAGAGAAGCGCCCGGGCGGAACGGGTGAAGTCTGTCTGCGCGGGCGCGGGAGATGGAAAATCCAAAGTGGCGCCATTATAAACGGGCGACGCTCGACGCGCCGACCGAGAGGCGGGCGCCGAGGGATTTTCCGCGAATTTTCCGCCCGGAAGAGCCACCTCCGGCGGGCCTCGAGCGATTCGCGGGATCTTCCGAAAACGCGAAAAAGCTCCGTACCGAAGTACGGAGCCCTTCCTCCCGAGCAACTCTCACAAAGAGCGCGACCGCTCGCGCTCTCATGCGCTCATCACTTGCAGCAGGTCGCGAGGTCGACGTTCTTCGACTTGAGCCAAGCCTGCATCTGTTCGATTTCGGGGCCCTGAGCGGCGATGATCGCTTCGGCGAGCTTGCGCATTTCGGGGTCCTTGCCGTACTTGAGCTCGACTTCGGCCATCTGAACGGCGCCCTGGTGGTGCGGGATCATCCCGACCGCAAAGGCGATGTCGGCGTCCGTGACGTTCAGGGACTTGGCCATCCCTTCGTGCATGTCGGTCATGCCGGCCATGAGTTCCTTGTGCATGGGGAGCATGTCGCCGTGCGTCTCGCCCTTCGCCTTCGTCTTTTCGGGGTTGCGGGCGAGCCACGCGTTCATCTGTTCGATTTCGGGACCCTGGGCGGCGATGATCGCTTCGGCGAGCTTGCGCATTTCGGGATCCTTGCCGTACTTGAGTTCGACTTCGGCCATTTCAACGGCACCCTTGTGGTGCGGCACCATACCCGCGGCAAAGGCGGCGTCCGCGTCGAGGAGCATCATGCCCGCGTGCATGTCGGCGTGCATGCGGTCCATCCCGGCCGCGAGTTCCGCCTGCATCGGGGTGCGTTCGACCTTGTGCGTGCCGTGGTTCATCATTTCGTGATTCATCGAACCGTGGTTCATCCCGGCGTGCGGATCGGCCGCGAAAGCGCCGCCCGAAGCGAGAGCGAGACCGGTACCGAGAAGCGTGACGGCGAGCGTGGAAAGGGTGCGCATGGTGTGGGTTCCTTCTTGTGAAGAGGAGTCCGCGACCGATCGGATCGAGGCCGGAAGCGCGGACAGGAGAATACGAAAGAAAAACAAAGACCGGAAACGCGCCCGAAGGTTCGGCTGAAATCCCGAAACGCCCCGCCCTCGGGCCGCGTTACGGAGAGAACTTTAACGCCCCATCCTTAGAAACCCCTAAGAGTAGATACAAACCCTAACAAGCTTCGCGAACGGTTGCAGAAATCGTTTCTGTATTTTGCTCCAACGCATCGGGGCCGCCTCGCACGTGCGAAGCGGCCCCGACGGATCCGACGAAGGCTTATGCGCTTACGCGGCGGCAGCGGCCTTCTTGTCCTTCGTCTTCATGAAATGGAGCCCGGTCGCGAGCACCACCATGAGGCCGAGCGCCGTACCGAAGGAGGCGACGAGGTTCCCGTGCGTGAAGCCCGCCACGACGTAACCCGCCGTCGAGCAGAAGGCGACGAGCAAAGCGTACGGAATCTGCGTCGAGACGTGTTCGATGTGGTTGCACCCCGCACCCGCCGACGAAAGAATCGTCGTGTCGGAAATGGGCGAGCAGTGGTCGCCGAAGACCGAACCCGCAAGGGTCGCGGAGAGAACGACGATCGTCAGCTGCGGATCAATTCCCTGCACAACCGGCACGATGATCGGAATGAGGATCCCGAACGTCCCCCAGGCCGTCCCCGTCGAGAAGGAGAGGAAGGCGGCGATGAGGAAGGTGGCCGCGGGGAGGAAAAGCGACAGGTCGCCGCCCGACGATTCGACGAGCCCCTGCACGAAGAGGGGCGTCTGCAGAAGGTCGCGGCACACGCCCGAGAGCGTCCACGCGAGAACGAGGATGATGTTCGCGGGGAGCATCAGCTTCATCCCTTCGACCAGGCCCTGCATGAAGTCGGCAAAGGGCACGAGACCGCGCGGGACGTAAAGGAAGAACGCCACCGCCACGGCGCCGAACGCAGCCCAGACGAGCGCCGAGGCGGCGCTCGAATTGCCGATTGCTGCCTGGAACGTGTGGTATGCGGCGTCATCGCCCCAGTAGCCGCCCGAGTACATGAGGGAAAGGACCGCAAAGACGATCAGAGCGAGAACGGGAACGATCATGTCCCAGAGCGTGCCGCGGGGATTCGCGTGCGGAGGTTCGGCGTGCGCGTGTGCGGCGACGTCGCCCACGTCGCCCGCAAGGGCGCGCTCTTCGGCGCGCTTCATCGGACCGAAGTCGTACCCCGTCAACACGATGAAGAGAATCATCAGAATCGATAGGAGCGCGTAGAAGTTCCACGGAATCGACGCGACGAAGGCCGCCATGTCGGATTCGAAGACGCCGTTACCCTTGAGGGACGACCCCACGGCCGCCGCCCACGAGGAAACGGGCGCGATGATGCACACCGGCGCCGCAAGCGAGTCGATGATGTAGGCGAGCTTCGCGCGGGAGATGCGGTAGTTGTCGCACAAGGGGCGCATCACCGTCCCGACCGAGAGACAGTTGAAGTAGTCGTCGATGAAGATGAGAATCCCGAGACCCGAGGTCGCAAGGAGCGTCCCTTTGCGGCCTTTGATCTTCGTGACGGCCCAGCTGCCGTAAGCCTTGGTGCCGCCCGACATGGCGACCACGTAGACGAGCGCCCCGAGAAGCGAGCAGAAGATGAGGATGTTGAAGTCGACTTTGTTGCCCATGGTCGTGAACGCCCCTTCGAGCGTACCCATGAGCACGTTGCCGTCCGTACCGATCGTGTAGATCAGCGTCCCCGTGAGGATGCCGAGCACGAGCGAAGAGAGCACTTCCTTCGTGGCAAGAGCAAGAACGATCGCCACGATCGGAGGGACGATCGAAAACCAACCGGCTGCATACGGTTCCATGTGTGTTTTCCTTGAGGCGGTCGCCGTCCGCTCAAGGACGGTCGGAAGGCGACCCGTTCGATTTCGTGCGGCTTCGCGTTTCTCGCGCGCGAAGCCCCGGGCGAACGGACGCGGGACGAGGGGTCTTGTGACCCGCTTCTTTGTTTTGGGTGAATTCCCGCGACCGATATTCCCCGTGAAGGGAAAAAGGCCCCGCTCGGCGTCGAGCGAGGCGCATGCGGGCATTCTATCGGCGGGTGTCGAAAAGGGACGGCGGACCCTCGGAAAAAAGCGCCCCGAGGGCGTGCTTTTTCCGAGGTATTCCACTCAACGGGGCATGAAGTCGGGAAAATGTCGTAGCCGTTACCTCTTGAAAACACTTAGAAATCGAACCGATACAGGAAGTCGATCGCCTGATCGACGCCCGAGACCGCTTCGAGGTAGAGCCGTGGCATCAAGCGGTAGCGAAGCGTCAACGTGGCGAGCGAATCGAAGATTCCGATCCCGTACTTCACCTGAAGGCCGGGGAGCACATAGCCCGACACCACCACCTGGGAGTTGTCCCCGACCCCCGTCGTATCGATACCGAGGTTGCTGATCCCGACCGAGTCGCCGATCGCACCCAGAACCGGGCTCCCCGTCGACGTGCCGAGCGCAAGGAGCATGCTCGTCATCATGTTCCCTTCGCCTTCTCCGAGCGTTCCAAGACCTTCGCCGCGCAGGAGGTAGGAGAGCGTTTCTTCCTGCGACTTCGCGGGGTCGGAGAAAAGCGTCACTTCGGGTTTCGACGCGGTCCCCGTCACGCGAATCCCCGCCGTCACGTCGTCGGCCGTCGTTTCGGGGTTGCGAATCGCCTCGATCGAGAGGCTCGGGTTGTCGACCGGGCCCGCAAAGAGCACCGTCCCGCGGCGGATCATCAGGTCCTGACCGTAGGCGCGAAAGCGCCCGGCCGGAATGTTGATCTGGCCCGAAAGCCCCAACCCGTGCTTCGGATCCTGCACGGCCTGCAACTCCCCGTTCAACGCGGCCTTCAGGCCGAAGGCATCGATCAAGGCGCGCTTCAATTCCACGGCCACACGGCTTTCGAACGGAATCGGAGGTTCGGGAGCGAGCTTCGGCTGCAGGTTTTCGTCGAGCATCACGGCGTCGCTCGACACTTTCACGGCCGATTCGGGGATGGATTCCACCTCAATGCGGGCGTCGGGAATGACGACGCGCCCCGTGAGGGTCACGCGCTCGGCGGAGGCCCGCGCCTCGATGTCGGGCACGGCCGAAAGCGTCACCATCGGAGGGACCGCAATACGCAGCACGCCCTTGTCGTCGCTCATCTTCGCGCTCACCCGGGCGCGCCAGTCGGCGGGCGTCGACCAGTCGGCCGAGCCCCGAACAATGAGATTCCCGTCCCGCGTGTTGAGCGCCCCTTCGAGGACGGACGAGGTACCCAAGAACGTGAAGACGACGTCGCTCGGCTCCATCGTCAAAGGCAGCATCGCCGCGTCGACGTTGAGCCCCGTGAAGGCCGCGCGCCCGCGGATTTCGGGGTGCGCGAGCGTACCCGAAACGGTGAGGTCCGCGTCCAGGCGCCCTTCCGCCTTTTCGCCGCGCGAGAGAAGCGGTTTGAGCGTCACGGGCGTGACGTTCGTCGCGCGCACGCGACCCGTAAGCTTTCTGTCGCCCAAGGGGTCCGAAACCCCGATCCGCCCGTCGACCACGGCCCCTTCGGAGGGGACGAGGTGCCAGAGCACTTCAAGCGCGTCTTTCCTTACGCGCCCCGTCACCCGAACGTCCTCGATCGAGACGGGGAAGCGCGCGCCGTCGATGCGGGTGCGGTAGTCGAGTTTCGGCAGTTCGAAAAGAAGGTCGACGTCGGGAAGCGCCCCCGACGCGAGATTCCACGAGGCCTTGACGTTCCCCGTGGCGATGCCTTGAATGGTATCGCGCTTTTTCGGAAGGTACGGTTTCAGAAGTCCCAGGTCGAGCTTTTTCAAGACCACCTCGACCGCCCCGCGCTCGCCCGCGTTTCGAAGGTTTGCGGGCTTGGCAAGGCACACTTCGCCGAATTCGTGCGTCCAACAGTGAGCGCCCAGGCGAATGTCTTTCGTCGCGTGGGTGTAGCGGATGTCCATCGGCTGCGCCTGCTTCCAGATGCCCGCGGGCGTGCGGATGTCGGCACCTTCGAGCGACCCCTTCCAGTCGAAAGTCCGTCGGTTGACAGCCCCCTTCACGGTGAGGCTTCCCGAGACGGGTTCGCCTTCGACCGTGAGGGTCGCCTGATGATTCGTTTCACGCCCCTTCGTGAGAAGGCGGATCTTCGGGTAGTCGATCCCCTCGCCCAAGGTGAGGTCGTCGACCGCAAGCGAAATTTCACCCGAGAGTTCGCCCTTGGCGAGTGCCGTTTCCAAGGCCGCCGCGACGGCCGCGTCGCGCGAGGAAAGCCCCTCCGGGCTTTCGCCGCGCGCTTCGCGCTCGGCGATCTGTCTGTCGTACTCGGCTTTGGCGGCCTTGGCGTTCGCGATCACTTCGCGCATCACCTTTTCGGAAATCTGATTGCGCAATTTCCCTTTGAGGACCACCTTCCCGACGGAAAGATCCTGCCAGCCGAGGCCGTCCGCGGTGAAGTCCGCGTCGACGATCGGGCGCGCACCCGTACCGAGAAGTTTCACGAAGCCCTTGGCGCGTCCCCGCAGGCCTTCGATTGTGTGCTCGAACCCCGGGGCGTCGACTTCGGCCCGAAGGTCGAAGGCGCGCACGCCCTGAAGCGCACCGTCCAAGCGCAACGTGTTCTTCCCGAGACGAACGCGGAAATTGTTGAACCCCGCCGAGCGGTCGTGCGCCGTCCAGACGCCGCCTTCGGTCTCAAGAAGGGCGTCCCCGAACTTCCCGTCGATCTTCACGTTCGAAAGGGTCGCGCGCCAGACGCCCGTTTTGTTCCCCGTGAAAATCGAGTCGACGCTGCCGCGCAGGTACTCGGGCGCCGTCGGAACGAGCGCCCGGGCGTCGATCCCTTCGGGATTCGTTTCGAGTTTCCCGCGCCAGACAAAGCCGCGACGCCACTCGACGCCGCCCGCAAGCTTCACCGCGCCGGAGACCCCTTCCGTAAAGCGTGCACCGAGGCTCTCCAGACGAATGCCGTTCAGGTTGCCGTTTCCGCGCAACTCCAGATCCACCCCCGCAGGCGCGGCCAGGCCCGAGCCCGGAAGTTCCGCCCGAACGGAGGTCGAGACGTCGAGTCGGTAGTCGTCCGTGTCGCCCGAAAAGAGGACGCGCAGGTCGCGCACCGTCACGCGATCGCCCGGCAACGACCGGCCGGGGTCCGCGCCTACTGCGTTGGCGGGATTGGAGGCATTGACGGAGGATTCGGCAGCCGCAGCAGACACAACGGTCGTCGCAGCGGGCGTCGTTGCTTCGAAGTAAGTACCCACTTTTGTTTCGGTTGCGGGGTTCGCAGGAGAAGCGGGAGCGGCCGGAGCTTTCGCGGCGTCCGCCGCCGCAACCTCCGTCGGCTTATCCGTGGCATTCGCGGACTCTGCGGAATTCACCGCATCGGTCGCCGCATGGGTCCCCTCTTCGCTTTGCGGCAACGGCACCGTGAGGGCGGGCAAGGAGAGGTCGAGCCGCAGCGGCAGCTTCGGTTCCGCAAGCGCCGCGTCGCCCGACACCATGAAGGGCTCGGCGAGCAGGTTCTTCAACGTGAGATCGAACCCGAGCCGCTCCAAGAGCGCGCCCGAAAGCGTTGCGCGAAGTTCGACCGAGTCCGAAAGAGCGCCGGCCCCTGCCGGGCGGTTCGCCTCGAAATAGGGGCGCAATGCGGGAACGAGCGACGCGACGCGTTCGGCATCCATGCCGACCGCAAGGCGCAAATCGAGCGGCCACGTATCGGCGAGGCGCACCTTGCCTTCGAACGCGAGGTCCCCTTCGGGCGAGGCGATTTCCGCGGTCTGCACGGTCACGGTGCTCCCGAGGGTCGAGGCGCGCAGGTGAATGCGGGCTACGTCCGTCGTCGGCACGCCGAAGTCGGACGCGTTCGTCCAGCGGATGTTGCGAATCTCAAGGTCCTCGATCGCGACGTCAAGCGGCAGTTCCACCGTGGGAAGCGCTTCGATCAGGGGGTTTGCAAACGTTTCGTCGAGCACCTCGGCAATCGACTTTTGAACGCCCCGGGGCTTCGGCGCCTCGAATTTGCCCGCATAGACGGGCGCTTCGGCCTCGTCGCGTCCCGTGAACGTGAAGCCCGAGTCCGAAGGCGCGGACTTGGGCACGGAGGATGCGTCCGATGAGAGAGGTGCTGCGGCAGGCCCATCGGACGCTGCGGACGGAGCCGACGCGACCTTTTCGGGCGACGGGGCCTCCGTACCTTCGGCTGCGGGCGCCCGGTTCGGAGCGTTTTGCGGTGCGGTTTCTGAAGTACCTGCGGAAACGTGGTTCGCAGCGACCTCGGTCGGCGCGGGCGCTTCCGTCGCTTGAGGTTCGTGTGTCTCCTGGGAGGCTTGAGCGGGTTCGGGTTCTTGCGTTGAAGCCCCGGACGATGCCGACGACACCGACGATGAGGGCGCTTCGGCGGCCTTCGCGAGCGTCAGCCGAACGTCTTCGAGCACCGTGGGGGTCAATTGCAGGGCGCGGCCCGACCAGGCGGCGCCCGTCGTGAACGACCCCCAGGCGACGCGACTCCCGTCCGCGACGACATCGGCGTCTTCGACCGAGAGGCGTTCGACCGCGAAGCGCCACGGGGCGGGAAGTTGAAGGGCAAGCGAGGCCGATTCCTCTTCGGGAGCGGGGGCGGAAGGCGCCATCGCGCTCGTCTCGATCGTGACCGCAAGGCCCGAAACGTCGACCGCTTCGATGCGGGCGAAGGAATTGAAAAGGGCCGCGAGGTCGAACACCGTATGAAGGCGCTTTGCCGCCACGGTGACGCCCGGCATTTCGTAGGCGAAGTCCGTGATCGTCAGCCGGTCGATGCGGCCTTCTATCCCTCCGATCGAGAGACCGGGCACGTACTTCACGGCCGTACGGGCCGCGAACTCCAAACCCGGCGTCGTAAAAAGCAGGATCCCCGCGGCGCCCGCCGCGAGAACCGCCGTTCCGCCGAGTGCGCCGAGCGCGAGTCCGATACATTTCTTAGGCGTCATAGTTCGGGTCCGAGACCGATGTAAAAGGCGAAGTCCTTGTGTTCCGAGTCACCCACGGGGCGTGCGATGTCGAATTTGACGGGACCGACGGGCGACTCCCACCGCACTCCGAAGCCCACGCCCGTTTTGAAGTTGGTGGAGGAAAACTTGTCGACCGCTTCACCCGCGTCGACGAAGACCGCCCCCCACCATTTGCCCGTCACCTTGTACTGGTACTCGACGGAACCGGTCAAAAGCCGCTGGGCACCGATGAGTTCGCCCGTTTCGTCCTTGGGCGAAATGCTCTTGTAGTCGTAGCCGCGAACGCTCCGGTCGCCCCCCGCGAAAAATCGCAGATCCGGCGGCACCTCGTCGAAGTCCCCGGTTTCGATCCAACCGAAGTTTCCGCGAAGCACGAACCGGTGCTTCCAGTCGTAGGTGCGAACGAGCGCCCCTTGTGCGTTGAAGACGACGAAGTCGATGTCCGAACCCCAGATCGTGTTCGAGACGTCGAGCGTGTAGCGTTGCGAATCACCCCAGACGGGCATCAGCCCCCCGCGCGTACGCGTTCTCGAAAGACTCACGCCCGGGTAAATAAGCATCGTCGTATTGTCGTCCGCACCCTGCGTGAACTTGTCGATCGACCACTGAAGGTTCGCCGCGCGCTGCCAGCCCGTGGACATTTCCCAGAAGCGGGACGCCTTGAAGGTCATCGACTGCGACTTCGTGTCGTTCAAGTCCGTGTGCTTCAAGCCGCTCTGAAGGAGCCAATATTCTTCAAGGGGCGCGCGCTCTTCGGGGATCCGGTAGGTCGCTTCCAACTCCTGCTCGTAGGCCGAAATTGCGGTCGAGGCCTGGAGGCTGTGCCCGCGGTCGTTCACCCAGGGCTTAACCCAGGTCGACTTGAAGCGCGGACCTACGTCCGTCGAGTAGCCGAGCCCCACCTCCATGGAGTTTCCCTGCTTCGGGGTCACCACGGCCGAAACGGGCACGACCTTCACGGTCTCCTCGGAGTCGTCCGAACGCACGGGCTTCTCTCGTCCCGCTTTCGGCTCGATTGCGTCGAACTCGGACGCGGGCACTTCGCGTGTTTCTTCGAAAACGGGCGCGACCATCACGGAATTGAACCAGCCCGAAGCCGAGAGCCTGCGGTTGAGTTCGGCAACGTCTTCGGCCGCGTACTCTTCGCCCTCAACCCAGGGGACGAGATTCTGGAGGTAGCTCTCGCGAATTTGCGAGCCCGTAAAGCGCACCTTGCCGACGCGGTACCGTTCGCCGCTTCGGTAATCGAACATCCAGTAGGCTTCGTTGCGATCGGGAGCGATCCCGAGCATGCTGCGCTCGAACCGCGCGTCGAAGTACCCGCGCGCGACCCCCGTATTGACGAGGTCGTTTTTAAAAGCGTCGTATTCGCCGTGATGGAGCACCGTCCCCTTTTCGGGGACTTTTGCGAGCAAACGTTTGAAGGCGGGATCCCGGGCGGCGTCGCCCGAAATCTTCACGTCCGCGGCCGCAATCCGCACGGGTTCTCCGGGCGTCACTTTGACGCGCAGCACGCGCGAGGGATTGGGACGGCGCGCCAGCCTTTCAAGCGTTCCCACGGCCTGACCGACGGGCGTCTGTTCGAAGACCCCCGGCTTTTGAGGCTCTTTCGGGCGGGCAGCGGGCGGGTTCTTCGCCGCAACCGCATCGTCTTTGGCGTCCGCGGCGGATTCCGATGCTTCGAGGGCGGCGTTCTCCGGTTCGTCCTCCTTCGCGTCCTTCGTATCCGTCGCACGCTTCGCCGGGGCCGATTCCCAACGGAATTCGATCGCGGGCGAATAGTACCCGAGCGCTCGGAGCCCTTCGCGCACCGCCTGACGCACGCGGGTGCGGTAGCGACTGCGGGTCGAGATGTTGTCGGGAATGGCGGAAAGCTGCGCGCGCACATTGGCTTCAAGCTCCCCCTCCAGGCCTTCGAGTCGCCAGGAGAAGCCTTCCGAGGCGTCGTTCGATCGGGCCGAAGCGGTCTTTTCAGTTTGCTCGGTCTTTTCGGTCTCGTCGTTCGAGGCCGTCGGAGCGGTCGCCGCGACCGAGGCCGCCGACCATGCGGCAACGAGTAGAACGATAAGCGGTCGAAGAGAGATGCGCGTCGAAGCCATGGAACGTGAGGGGAGGCGTCGCGCCTCCCGCGGAATCGGACGAAGAAAGGTTCCGCCTCATTGTAGAGGATTCCCCGAAGGAGCCGTCGCTTTTGAAACACCCCGCTACACCGCACTTTCCGTGCTTTCCCCGAAAACACGAAACCCGGCGCACGGGGCGTCGGGTTTCGCGGTTTTTGTGATTTTCGCCCTCGACGGTCCTTCGAGCGCATCGAAAGGACCGTCGGGCGTTCGAGTGACGTTCGATCAGAGATCGATGCGCATCGTCGCTTCAAGCGTGTGGTTCTGGCGACCGGCGTCGCCCGCCGAGAAGCCGTAGCTCATCCCGAGGTTGAGGTCCTTGAAGGTCGACATGTAGCCTAGCTTCACGTCGCCCACGAAGGAGCCCGTCACGTCGTAGTCGATCGTGTCGGAGCCGCCCTGCGAGGCGCCCGTCACCGTGTAGGAGCCGTCCGTGTCGCCGAAGCGGCCGCGCACCGTCAGGTCGACGTAGGGCTGAACGTTCCAGCGCTGGTATTCGAACGCCGTCTTGAAGGTGGCGCCCACCGGCACTTCGAAGACCCAGCTCGTGTCGTCCTTGAAGCGGAAGGCTTCCGCACCCTGGTAGGTGGCGGTAATGTCGTCGACGTCGATCATCATGGCGCGGGCACCCGCGTGCGGAACGATCGTCATGGCGCCGAACGTCTTCGTGAGCGCGCCGTTCACGCCGAACGCGAACGCCTTGGCGGAGATGTCCGTCGAGGAGAGGCGCCCCATGCGGTCGATCGTCATGTCCGCATCGCCGTCCGTCACCATGTAGGAAAGCGTCCCCATCACCTTGAGGTCCCCGTAGTGGCGGGCGGCCCAGAGGTGGAAGCCGTAATTGGTGATGTCGGTCGTCATCGACTGCGCGTCGCCTTCGCCGTCGGCGTCACCCGACTGGTAGGAGGCCGCAATACCCCAGATGTCGCCGTTCGGCACGGTGAAGTCGTACCCGCCCATGATCCCGACCGTATCGAGCGAGTAGCCCGCGGTGAGACTGCCGGCGGAAAGCTCGTCCGTCTTCATCTTCGAGGCGATCGGCTGCACCCACCAGCCGCGCATTTCGTGCGGAATCGTCGCGGCGTGGTGTTCGATCTGATCGACCGTGTAGCTGTTGAAGTCGACCGTCAGCGCCTTGACGGCCGTGGCGGCCGCAAAGCCCGTCGCGAGGTTCATGGTCTTCGCGAAGTCGTTCGCGTCGAAGAACACGCGCCCGTCGGCGTCGGTCGTCGAGAGAAGCGACGCACCCGAAGCGGATTCCTTCGGACCCGCGATCTGCGTGCCCACGAGACCCATCGCACGGGTGATGAAGGCAACGTCGCCGTAGGCCGTGTTGTGTTCGCCCTTCACGAAGACGTTGTTCGCGACATTGGCGGCGTCAACCGAGAGGTGAAGCGCTTCGACGGAGGAGTCGACGGCGCCTTCGGAGCCGATGCCGACCTTGATCCAACCCTTGGCGGGGTCGTAGTCGGCCGTCACGTGCTTGCTTTCCTCTTCGGAAAGATTAACGAGCCAGTGCGACTGTACGGAAGCAGTCGGATCGAATTCAACCTTGAGCTCGACGTTCTTCGCGTCTTCGGCCGTATCGAGGTTTTCGAAGAGCTGATACGTACCCCACGTGAGGTTGCGCGCGTCGACCGCGGCACCCGCTTCGATCGTAAGGCTCCCCTTTTCGAGGTTGCTCGCAAAAAGCGGACCGCGCGCGAAGGAAGCCGTATCGACGACGATGAGCGCGTCGCTGCCGAGCGTGAGCGAGGCGTTGTTCTTTTCCTTGTCGTCCTCGCCTTCGCCCGCATTGTCGCCCGCGGCAGCCGCCGAACCCGTCGAGGTCGTCTTACCGAGAACGAGCGAGCCGTCCTTGTCGAGAACGATCGTCTGACCGACGAAGACGGTCGCCTTGCCCTGGCGGTCTTCGGCAGGAACGTTGTCGAGCTCTTCCGCCGTCGGGAGCCACCCGAGACCGAGGAAGTTGCCGTTTTCGCCTGCCGTAAATTCGACCTTGCCGTTGATCGCGGCCAGCGCCCCGAAAGTCACGTCGGAATTCGACATCGTGAGCACACCGCCGTCCATGCGAAGACCCGACGCCTGCAGGCGGCTGTTCGTCACGTCGATGAACTGCTTCGACTTTTGGAATTCGTTTTCGCTCGTGCTGTTCGCAACGCTTTCGTAGCCGTCCGTACTTTCAAGGAAATTCCCGTTTTCGTCGAAGTCGAAGGTCACCGTGCGGGTTTCACCCTTCAGAACACCGAAGACGCCGTCGACGCGAAGTTGAGCGTTCGAGATTTCCTGATGCAATTCGGCGGCGGGTTGGTTGAGCTTTTCATCGACCTTCTCAAGAACGGTCTTCTTGTCATCCCCGTCGGCCTTCCCAGAGGCGGAGTCCTCCTTCTTTTCCCATTCGACGGCCTTGCCCTTCGCCCACGTTTCCGTGAAAGTGAAGTGGCCCGTGCGAAGCGCGACGCGTTCGCCCGTCGAGAAGAGGTCCGACTTCGATTCGTCGAGCTTTTCGTTGCCCGTCGGAACGGCGGCGGTCGAAAGCTTGATCGTCGAGGCACCGTCGACGGCGATCGCGCCGAAGCGGGCCGCCGACCAGGTGTGGGTGGGTTTGTCGGCATCCGACCCTTCGTCACCCTCGGCGCGGGTGGCGGCGTCGCCCTTGTCGCCGTCTTCACCTTCTTCGGTTTCGGGCGGAATTTCCGTCAGCGTCCCGCCGAAGTCGGAGATTTCGAGCACGGAGAGGTTCTCCGCCTTGGCGCGGCCGGAGCCGTTCCCCAATTCTTCATTCGTAAAGGCGCGATCGAGGTCGATCGCAACGCCCGAGATGTCGACGCCTTTGACGGGCGCGAGCGTGAGCGTCCCTTCATGGGCGAAGGCGAGCGTGCCGTCGATCGTGACGAGCGACTCGGCCGCATCTTCGGCCTGCGCGCCCACAGCCACGATGTCACCGAAGACCGACTTTTCCGTACTCGCGTTGCCGCGGATCGTGAGGCCTTCCGTCACGGAGAGGTGTGCTTTATCTGCCACGGTGATCGCGGGATCGCCGGCAGCCTTCTCACCCTCGGGCTTTTCTTCCGTGTCGTCCTTGGGGGCGTCGAGGTTGATCGTGACCGTATCCCATTCGGACGTGCCGTTGATTTCGGCGCTCGAAGAGGAGTCCGCCACGTAGAGCGCATCACCCGTTTCGCGGGCGCCTTCGGCGTTCACGAAACGACCGCCCTTTTCGAGCGTCAGCTGATCGAACGAAACGAGCGTGCGGGTATCGTCCTTGTATGTGGGGTCGGCCCCTTCCTCCTTCGGAGGTTCCTTCACCTTGACGACGTAGCCCTGGTTTGAGTTCGTGAGGACCGCACCGTCGCCCGACACGACGACGTCCCCCATCGTGATCGTCGGAAGCGCGAGTTTCTTGTCGGGATCTTCCTGAACGATCGCGTCGCCCTGGATCGCATGCTCGCCCTTGCCGAGCGTCACCTTACCGCGGTTCACGAAGGAGCCCGTTTTTGCGTCTTCTTCACCCGTGGCCGACCCCGTGAGGTTGATCGTCAGGGTGGAGTCATCACCGAACGTAAGGTCCGCCTTCGACTGGTTCGTGAAGCTCCCCGTACCCGAGACAGTCATCGACGAAAGTACGGTGCCCTTCCCCTTGGCCGTAACGGAACGCTCGTCCGAGATGTCGATCGTCTCATCGTCTTTGCCCGAAACCTCGTAAGAAGGCGCTTCCTTTTCGGCCTCCCAGACGGACTCGGCGTTGCCGTCGATGGCGGTGGGTTCGGGGGGCGTTTCGTCCTCTGCCGCCCAGACGGGGGCCGCAACCGAAACCGCAAGTGCGGCGCCGAGCGCCGCCACGAGCGGCGTTTTCTTCAGGGAGAATTCGTTCAGCATGTTTTGAAAACGTAAAAAGCGGAGCGCGCGGACCCGAAGAGCCGCCCGACCGATCGAAGAAAAAACGAACCCGGGAGCGATGTCGCAAAGCCGGGAAAAAGCATGTGGCAATTTACCACAGCGACGCACCGTTTCTTCGTCTTGACGAAGGTCGGTTTCGTCTTTTTCGGCGTTTTCCCTTAAGCAAATTGCAAGAGCCGCCGCAGGATCCGGGGTCGATCGGACGGGCGAAACGGGTGCGCACGCGGGAGGAATCGGGTTCGGTACCGATGCCCGAACGTCCCGGGAAAAATCGTAAGAACGTAGAAAAAACAGAAAAGCCCCCGGGCGGGAAACGCGTGCCGGGGGCTTTTCAAACAAAAATCAGGACGCTTTGCCCGTACCCGCAACCGTACGCGAGCGGGTGCCGCGCGTGCCTCGGGCGGTGCGGGTCGTGCGCGTGCTTGAGGCGGCCGGGGCCTTTTCGGGCGTTTCAGGCGTTTCCGGTGTTGCAGGCTTTTCGACCTTCTCGGTGATCTTGGCAGCTTCGGCCTTCGCGGGCGTTGCGGGCATCTCGGTCTTCACGGCCTTCGTGCTCCGAGGGGCCTTCGCCTTCGGGACGGCGACATCCGTCGAAGAACGCGTCGAAGAGCGGTTCGCGGTACGACGAGCAGCCGGGCGCTTCGGCGCCTCGACGGGCTTTTCGGCGGTAACTTCGGCTTCCGCCTTCTTTTCCGTCGCCGCCTGGACGGCTTCTTTCGCCTTGACCGTCTTGACGGCTTTGACCGCTTTGAGGGGCTTCACCTCGGCGGCGGGTTCAACGGGCTTGGAGGGTTTGACGGGGTCGGAAGCGGCAGGCTCGACAACCTTCTCGGTCTTTTCGACCTTTTCAGCCTTCTCCGCCTTTTCCGCCGCTTTCGCCTTCGCCTTGCGGGCCTTCCCTTCCGACTTCGCTTCCTGCTTCGGTTCGGCCTTCTTGCGCGCCGACACTTCCGCCGTCGTGAGCCCCTCGGGGAGGGTCTTGCCGAGAACACGGGCGAGTTCGCCGATCACGTGCGTCGCAAACGCTTCGGGCGTCGTTCCCGATTCGCGCAAATACGTCACGAACTTGTCGACGGTCTCGTCGTCGAACGTGATTTTCGTTTTGATCTTGATGCTGGCCATTATCGATTCCTCACTTTTTCGATCACTCTCGGGGCGGGCCTGCAGGCCTTCGGTCGAACACCCGATCGTCGCCTTCTATCACGCGAAGAACGTCGGGCCTCGGGCCCGAAGCGCTGCGGCGGGCGTCGGCGAACAAAAACAAACGGGCGGTGAATGCTTCCTCACCGCCCGCTCGCATACTGCGCGGGTTGCAACCCGTTATCAGCTGTTGCCGCCGACCGCGCGATCATCACGGCGCGGTTCGTTCATCGACTCTTCCTCGTCGAGCAACCACCAGAAGGGTTCGTTACGGCGAACCGCTTCTTCAATGTACATCTTCAGAACGAACGAAATCGGCATGCCGCGTTCCCGAGAGAGGGTCTCGAGTTGGAACTTGAGTTCGAGCGGCAAACGGCAACTGACAACACTGCTACCGTATCCGCGGTGAGTTTAGTCATCCCGCTTAAACGTCATCTTTACATCCTCCGAGCTGACGCGTTGGTTGTGAACAAATCGATGCCCTCATCGTCAAGGGCTTGTCGAATTCTATCGGAGAGAAGGCCGTTGCGCGGCCCTTCGAAGGGCGAATCGCAACCCTCCCCCGACCCGTATTATAAAATTCCTCTTCATGTCATGTTGACCACTTGAAAACTTTTAATGGTAAACCATAGGCCTGCGAGACCCCGCGAAAACACCCCGATCGGGCGACGCGCGCCGTGTCCGATAAGAAGTTCAGCGTTTTCCCCGAGTTGCATGAATACAACAACCGATTACACGGGGGATCGCTCAATCGTGCTCAAGACGGCGACATGCCGCCCGGGAAGCTCCCGGGGCGGTCGCGAGGGGCCCATCGTCCGCCCGAAGCGAACCCCCCGTCAGGCAAGAATGAACGCTTCGGCGACTTATCCCGTACGCTACGTACGGATTATTTTGACTTAGGTCGAAAGTCCTCCATATTCCGGACGTTCGAATGGCGCAAAAGGCCCGGAGCCTCTACGATCGAACCTTCGCCGTCCCGCGGGTCTACGCCCGAGGCGCCTTCCCCCGGGCGCCGATCGCACCGAGCCCCTCGGCCCGAGCGTGCGCGCGACCCGCGACTCGAAGGCCTCCGACGGCCTCCGCGAGCCGGTTTGAGCGGGATGAGCGCCGAAAATTCGAATTTCCCTGAGGACCATAACCATGTACGATCCCAAGTCCCGAAAGGCCGAGGAGTTCATCAACCACGACGAGATCGAGGCCACGCTGGCCTGGGCCGACGAGCACAAGAACGATCGCCCCCTGATCGAATCGATTCTTGAGAAGGCCGCCACCTTCAAGGGTCTCACCCACCGCGAAGCCGCCGTTCTCCTCGCCTGCGAACTCGAAGACTGCAACGCCCGCATCTTCGAAACGGCCAAGGCCGTGAAGGACCACATCTACGGTTCCCGCATCGTTCTCTTCGCTCCACTCTACCTCTCCAACTACTGCATCAACGGGTGCACGTACTGCCCGTACCACGCGAAGAACAAGAACATCATCCGCAAGAAGCTCACCCAGGACGAGATCCGTCGCGAAGTGATCGCGCTTCAGGACCTCGGCCACAAGCGTCTTCTCCTCGAAGCGGGCGAGCACCCGAAGATGAACCCGATCGAGTACATCCTCGAATCGATCAAGACCATCTACTCGATCAAGCACAAGAACGGCGAAATCCGCCGTCTCAACGTGAACATCGCCGCGACGACGGTCGAAAACTACAAGAAGCTCCACGAAGCGCAGATCGGCACGTATCAGCTCTTCCAGGAAACCTACAACAAAGCGGCCTACACGGAACTCCATCCGAAGGGACCGAAGTCCGACTACGCCTACCACACCGAAGCGCACGACCGCGCCATGGAAGCGGGGATCGACGACGTGGGTCTGGGCGTCCTCTTCGGGCTCAACCTCTACCGCTACGACTTCGTGGGCCTCCTCATGCACGCCGAGCACCTCGAAGCCGTCTTCGGCGTGGGTCCGCACACGATTTCCGTCCCGCGCATCTGCCCGGCCGACGACATCGATCCCGCGACCTTCACGAACGCCGTGCCCGACGACATCTTCCTCAAGATCGTCGCGCTCATCCGCCTCGCCGTTCCCTACACGGGCATGATCATGTCGACGCGCGAAAGCAGCCGCATCCGCACCGAAGCGCTCAAGATCGGCATCTCGCAGATTTCCGGGGGCTCGCGCACGTCCGTGGGCGGCTACACGATCCGCGACATCAAGGACGTCGAAAACACGGCCCAATTCGAAACGAGCGACCGCCGCAGCCTCGACGAAATCGTCTGCTGGCTCCTCGAAAACAACTACCTCCCGAGCTTCTGCACGGCCTGCTACCGCGCCGGCCGTACGGGCGACCGCTTCATGCAGTTCGCCAAGAGCGGCGACATCGCCAACTACTGCCAGGCCAACGCCGTCATGACGATCAAGGAATACCTCTGCGACTACGCTTCGCCCAAGACGCGCGAAGCGGGCGAAAAGGTGATCGAACGCGAACTGCCGAAGATCCCCAACGAGAAGTTCCGTGCCGCGAGTGAAAAGCGCCTGATCAAGATCGCCGAAGGCGAGCGCGATTTCCGCTTCTAAGCCTCACAGAGGTCACTCTCAAGCAGCGGGCGACGCATCGGTTCGTCGCCCGCGGCTTTTTTTCGACCACCCCCATGCCCTTGCGCGTCCTGTACGATCATTCCGCATAGCGCGTTGCCGCCGACAAGCGTGGGACACAATTCGAGGGACAAACGTTCTTCGGGCTTGCTTTTCGCAGCGTCGCTGTGGGACAACGACCCCACCTCGAAACCCGTTCAGGATTGAGGCTGAACATCGGATGCCGCTTGATTGGCGTTCGAATGCCGACACGTTGCATGCGCAACGTGCCGGTTTTTCTTTCATCACACACCCCGAGGGCCGCAAGCGCTCAAAGTCCCGACATAGATCGGTCGCGCACGAAGACTCGTCCCCCACCGTTCACAAGTTCTTCCCGCGCGCCTGTTGCGGTGCCGCCCGTTTCGGCCGACGAGCGTTTGCAAAAAAGGGGCGCACCGCGCCCCTTTTTGCAAGATGCGGCCCGAGGCGAACTCGGGCTTGCCGTGCAACCCGTCAGGGCGCGGGCTTCTTCGTCCCTTCGACGATCTTCATCGCGGAGGTGATGAGGGTCGACATGTCGGCCATGTTCCCGGGCACGACGAGGGTATTGGAGCTCTTCGCGAGCTCCCCGAAGGCCGCCACGTACTTTTCGGCCACCTGGAGGTTGACGGCGGTCATGCCGCCCTTCTCTTCGGTTGCGGCGGCGATGCGGCGGAGCGCCTCGGCCGTGGCGGTCGCGATGGCGAGCGTGGCCGCCGCCTGACCTTCCGCCTTGTTGATTTCGGCCTGCTTTTCGCCTTCGGACTGCGCGATGGCGGCTTCGCGGGCACCGGTCGCGAGGTTGATCTGCTCGAGCTTGCGGCCTTCGGACGCTGCAACGACGGCGCGCTTTTCGCGCTCGGCCGTAATCTGCTGCTGCATCGCCTGAAGAATCACGGCGGGAGGCGTCAGGTCCTTGATTTCATAGCGAAGCACCTTCACGCCCCAGTTGAGGGCCGCTTCGTCGATGGCGGAGACAACGGACTTGTTGATGAGGTCGCGCTCTTCGAAGGTCTTGTCGAGTTCCATCTTGCCCACGACGCTTCGAAGCGTCGTCTGCGCGAGTTGCGTGATGGCGATCACGTAGTTGGACGTCCCGTAGCTCGCACGCTGCGGATCCGTGACTTGGAAAAAGAGCACGCCATCGACCGTGAGCTGGGTGTTGTCGCGCGTGATGCAGACCTGGCTCGGCGTATCGAGGGGAATTTCCTTCAGGGAGTGACGATAGGCCACGCGGTCGATGAAGGGGATGATGAAGTTGAGCCCCGGCGTCAGGACCGCGTGGAATTTGCCGAGACGTTCGACCACCCAGGCCGTCTGCTGCGGCACCACTTTGATCGACTGCATGGCAAAGGCCACGGCCACGACGAGTAGGACGATCGTGAGAACGAGAAAACCGCTGATTTCGTACATTGTTATCCCCCAAAGGCAAGATTGAGAACGACTCGGCCCGTCCGACCGCTTCGCCCCGGAAAAATTTCAGTCGGAGACGCGCTCGCCCAAGACGAGCTCCGCCCCGTCGACGCGCACGATCGTCCATGTGCCGCGCGAAAGCGCTCCCGATTCGGCCCGAGCGCGCCAGGGCGCGCCCCGGTAGCGCACGTCGCTCGTGCCGTCGCGACGCACGGCCTCGACGAAGACCCGCTGTCCGACGTCGAGCTTTTGAATCGCTTCGGCCTCGCCTTCGGGCATGCGACGACGAATCGAGCGCACGGCGACGGCGCCGAGCACGGTCGTGACGCCGCAGCCGAAAAGTTCCGCGGAAAAGGAGAAGTCAAGAAAAGAAAGGAGGGCCGCCACCGCGGCTCCCGCCGCCACCGCCAGCAGGTAGACGGTACCCGCAAACATTTCAACGCCGACGACGAGAAGCGCGACGACGCACCAGAGTACGGTTCCGGAAACGAGCATGGCAATTCCCCCGGGAAAGAGCGTTCGGCCGAGGAGCGCTCCGACGCGTCCCGCAAAGCCGATCGGATTCGATAGGTTCGGTAGATTTCGGCTCCCGGGCGAGGCTACCGCCTTCGGTCGTGTGTTTCCCGAGTGCTTTTTCGCATTCTACCTGCTGACCGGGGTCGAATCGTCGGGGCGGAAAGCGGGTTTGGAAGACGGATGTGACAAAACAAAACGGTCCGAACTCCGTTTTCGGGAATTCGGACCGTTTGTTCGGATCGCCGGTTCGGTCTTACGGCATCAAGCCGTAAGGATCCTCACTCGCCGGAGTCGAAACTCAGCGGCGGGTGGCGAGACGACGCCAGGTGTCGACCACCGTGTCGGGGTTGAGCGAGATCGATTCGATCCCTTCGTCCATCAGCCACTGAGCGAAGTCGGCGTGGTCGGACGGGCCCTGACCGCAGATACCGACGTACTTGCCCTGAGCGCGGCAGGCCTTGATGGCCATCGAGAGCAGAGCCTTGACGGCATCGTTGCGTTCGTCGAACGAGGCGGCCACGAGACCGGAGTCGCGGTCGAGACCGAGCGCGAGCTGCGTCATGTCATTCGAGCCGATCGAGAAGCCGTCGAAGTATTCGAGGAACTGGTCGGCGAGAACGGCGTTGCTCGGGATTTCGCACATCATGTTGAGGCGCAGGCCGTTGACGCCGCGCTTCAGACCGTGTTCGGCCATGATTTCCGTCGTGCGGCGGGCTTCGTCGACCGTACGAACGAACGGGATCATGAGTTCGACGTTCGTGAGACCCATTTCGTCACGGACGAACTTCATCGCACGGCATTCCATGGCGAAGCATTCGGCGAACTGGTTCGAGATGTAGCGCGACGCGCCGCGGAAGCCGAGCATCGGGTTTTCTTCGACCGGTTCGTAGTGTTCGCCGCCGATCAGCTTACGGTATTCGTTCGACTTGAAGTCGGAGAGACGAACGATCACCTTCTTCGGCCAGAAAGCGGCAGCGATCGTGGCGACGCCTTCGGCGATCTTGCGTTCGAAGAAGGCCTTGGGCGACGGATAGCCCGCGGAGAGGCGTTCGACCGCATCGCGCAGTTCGCTCGGGATGTTCGGGTACTCGAGGATCGCCTTCGGATGGAGACCGATGTTGTTGTTGATGATGAACTCAAGACGAGCGAGGCCCACGCCCTTGTTCGGGATCGACTGGAACTCGAACGCGAGCTGCGGGTTGCCGACGTTCATCATGATCTTGACGGGCACTTCGGGGAGCGCACCGCGGCGAACTTCTTCGACCGCAACGGCGAGACGCCCTTCGTAGATGTTGCCCGTGTCGCCTTCGGCACAGGAGACCGTGACTTCGTCGCCTTCCATCAGGCGATCCGTGGCGTCGCCGCAACCGACGACGGCGGGAATGCCGAGTTCGCGCGCGATGATGGCGGCGTGACAGGTACGGCCGCCGCGGTTCGTGACGATGGCCGCAGCCTTCTTCATCACGGGTTCCCAGTTGGGGTCGGTCATGTCCGTGACGAGCACGTCGCCCGCCTGAACGCGATCCATTTCGGCGGCGCTTTCAACGATGCGAACCGTACCCTGACCGATCTTCTGACCGATGGCGCGACCCTGAGCGAGGAGACGACCCTTTTCCTTCAGGGAGTAGCGGAGCTGCACGTCGGCGGCGGACTGCTGCGACTTCACCGTTTCGGGACGAGCCTGCAGGATGTAGATCTTGCCGTCGATGCCGTCCTTGCCCCATTCGATGTCCATGGGACGGCCGTAGTGCTTTTCAATGATGCGGGCGAACTTCGCGAGTTCGATCACGTCTTCGTCGGTGATCGCGAAGCGACGACGGTCTTCGGCCGAGACGTCGACCGTGCGAACCGTGCGGCCCGTGGCGCTCTTCGGTTCGAATTCCATCTTGATCAGCTTCGAGCCGAGGGTCTTGCGGATGATCGGGAACTTGCCCGCGTCGAGCATGGGCTTGTGCACGTAGAATTCGTCGGGGTTGACGGCACCCTGAACGACCGTTTCGCCGAGACCGTAGGAAGCGGTGATGAAGACCACCTGGTCGAAGCCCGATTCCGTGTCGAGCGTGAACATCACGCCCGCGGCGCCGCGGTCGGAGCGGCACATGCGCTGCACGCCGGCGGAAAGCGCCACTTCGGCGTGGGTGAAGCCCTTGTGAACGCGGTAGGAGATGGCGCGGTCGTTGTAGAGCGACGCGAACACTTCCTTCATGCGGTGGAGAACGGCGTCAATGCCGACCACGTTGAGGACCGTTTCCTGCTGACCGGCAAACGACGCGTCGGGCAGGTCTTCGGCCGTGGCCGAGGAACGAACGGCGACGGAGATTTCTTCCTGACCGTCCTTGAGCCAATCGTAGAATTCGCGGATTTCGCGTTCGAGTTCGGCCGGGAACGGGGCCGCTTCGATCCAGCTGCGGATTTCCGCGCCGGCGGCCGCCAGGGCCTTCACGTCGTCGACGTCGAGGTGGGCGAGGCGTTCGTGAATACGTTCCTCAAGGCCGCCTTCGCGAATGAAGAGGCGGAACGCTTCGGCCGTCGTCGCGAAGCCGTCGGGAACGCGGATGCCCGCGCTCGTCAACTGGCTCAAGAGTTCGCCGAGCGAGGCGTTCTTGCCGCCCACTCGGTCCACGTCCGTCATGCGAAGCTGACTAAAGGGAAATACGTAACGACCCTGTACCATTGTGTAGTCCTTTGATCCCGTGAGAACGGGTTGTTGCTCAATCGGAGGGGATTGTAACCACAAAGAGTGCGACATGTGGCCCGCTCGGCGCCGCCCGAGGGCTTTCCGACGGTCTCAAAGCGGTTTTTTGCCGCTTTTTCCGCATTTTTTCCTCCGATCGCTCCCGAAATACAGGTTTTCCCTTAGAAAAGATCGATCGGAAACGCGTTCCGAATAGGCGTCCGCGGCCTGAAAACTCTCAAGACGAGGAGCGCTTTCGATTCGGCCCTCCCGGTCGCTCGGACCCGACCGTCGCACGCCCCGCGAAAAGGGCTTTCGCGACCCGCGGCGCGACGTTTTCCTTTCGCTAGAATGGACCGATGTCGGCTCGCTCTCGGCCCCGCACGAGTGTCGGGGAAAATGCGCGACCGATCCTTTTTGCGACCCCCCAACCGAGCACACCCGGAGGACCCTCACGTCATGGCCACGCCGCGACTAGAAAACTACGCCCGTCAGTCGGTTTTCGACGCCCTTGCCGCCCTTTTCATTCGTCCCGACGCCGCTGGCGTCCTCGAGCGCTGGGCAGACGCCGTGAAGGTCACCGCGGCCCTCGCGGGCGAAGTGGGGATGCCCACCGCGACGCTCGACGCGCTGCGCGAAAAGCCCCTCCCGACGGCCGAAGCCGTGCAGGCCGAGTACGAGACGCTCTTCGGCGTCGGGGGCCCGGTGTCGCTTCTTGAGAGCGCCTGGCCGAAGACGGGCGAGGATCCCCGCGCCACATGCCGTCTCGAATACCTGAAGGCCGATTTGGCCGTCACGGACGAACTCGGCGTCCCCGAGGATCACCTCGGCATGCTCTGCGGCTTCATGGCGGTTTTGCTCCTGCGCGAAGACCCCGATGCGGCGGAACGCTTCTTCGACCGACATCCGGGGAAGTGGCTTCCGGCTTTGGTCGAAGCGATTCGGAGTCGCCCCGAGGCGGTCTTTTTCCGCGACGCCGCGACGCTCCTTGAAACGATCTGCGAAATCGAAGCGTCGTTGCGCGAAGCGAAAAACTACTGAGGCTTCCGAAAGCCGAACCTTCCGACAAGGCCTCCCGACGGAGGCCTTGTTAGAATACGCCGCACCGCAATTAACCCGAAAGCGCCGGAAGCCCCTTCCGGCCTCCTACCCATGACCGAAACGACTTCGCCCACCCGGCCGGTATTCATCGTGAGCGACGGCACCGCCATCACCGCCGAAACGCTCGCGCACGCGATTCTCGCGCAGTTCGATCTCTCCTATCAGCAGACCCGCCTTCCCTTCGTCAACACGGTTGAAAAGGCACTCGACACCGCCCGCCGAATCAATTCCGTTGAAAAAGAACGCGGCGTTCGCCCGATCATTTTCACGACTTTCGTCGACCCCGACGTGATGCGCTGCTTCAACGAGCACGTCTCGGGCCACATCATCGACCTCTTCCGCAAGTTCGTCGGTCCGCTCGAAACGGAACTCGGCATGAAGAGCGCCCACAGCATCGGGCGCACGCACCGCATCCGCGACGATGAAAAGTACAACCGCCGCATCGCCGCGATCGACTATACCCTGCAGCACGACGACGGCCAGACGAACCGCGGTCTCGACGAAGCGGACGTCATTCTCGTGGGCGTTTCCCGCTCGGGCAAGACCCCGACGTCGCTTTTCCTCGCGATGCAGTTCGGCCTCAAGGTCGCCAACTACCCCCTTATTCCCGAAGACTTCGACCGCGGCACGCTCCCCGAAGCGCTTCAGCCGTTGCGCTCCAAGCTCTTCGGCCTCTCGATCAAGCCCGAACGCCTCTCCGAAATCCGCAACGAACGTCGCCCGGGGAGCCGCTATGCGAGCATCGAAAACTGCCGTCAGGAAATCTTCGACGCCGAAAGCCTGATGCAGCGCGAAGGCATCCGCTGGCTCAATTCGACGACGAAGTCGATCGAGGAAATTTCCGCGACCATCATGTCGGAGCTCGGCCTCGAAAAGCTCCACACCGTCTGATCGACGAAGCGACCCGTCGGCTTTTGACGCGCTCAACGCGTCCGACGCTCAACACCCGAGCGCCGGGCGCGTTTTGTTTTATCCAACGGGCCGTAAAACCTCTCCATTCATGGGGAGGATATAAGGCCCAGTGACTTTTTTTCTGGGAGGCGCATATTTGCGAAAAGAGCGTGACACAATACTCGTATGAAAATCACCTGCGCCTTTAAGTATGAACTCTACGTGGACGAGACCCGACGTGCGGCTTTGAGCCGAAACGCCGGTTGCCGCAGGTTTGTCTTCAACAAGGCGCTGGACATCCAAAACGAGCGAAAGGAAAAGGGGGAAAAGCTTCTCACCTACAACGAACTCGCCCATGAGCTGGTGCTTTGGAAAAAACAACCCGAGACCGCCTTCCTTCGAGAGGCGATGTCGCAACCGCTCCAACAAACCCTGCGCGATCTCGATCATGCCATCAGCGACAGCTTCCGACCTATGAGCGATCCGGCACGCAAAGGCTGGCCGAAGTTCAAGGCGAAAGACATTGGCGACGGCTTTCGGATTCCGCAGTTCGAGCAGGAGCACATTGACGACGCCAACGGTCGAGTCAAGCTCCCGAAGATCGGCTGGGTTCGATACCGAAAAACGCGGCCCATCGCGTTCCCTTCCGCGGACGGGACGCTCGTGCCCGGTGTCGTAAAACAGATTCACATCAAGAAGGACTGCGGCCATTGGTTCGTGAACTTCACGACCGAGTTCGAAATCGAGGCCCCCGACATGAAGGAGCTCGATGTTGGAATCGACGTCGGTGTCGTGCACGCCGTCACGACGAGCGACGGAGAATTTTTCGATCTCGACACGGCGAAAATTCGCTCGATCGAGGGGCGCATTGCTGTGTTGAAGCGCAAGCTCTCGCTCAATCAAGAGTCGCGGCAGAAGCTTGCGAAGTTGGGACGGGCGGAGCCTTTTGACAAGAAGCAACCGAGTCGCAAGCGGCGCCGGCTCAAGGAGAGGATTCAAAACCTATACCGCAAAATTCGTTGCATTCGACAGGATTTCTACAGGAAGACGGCGCACGCGCTCGCTCAGGAGTACGGCTGCGCGTACGTCGAGGACCTGAAGGTGAAGAACATGACGGCGTCCGCCAAGGGCACCGTTGAGAATCCCGGCAAGAACGTGAAACAGAAAAGCGGGCTTAACCGTGTCATTCTGCGCGTGGGATTCTACGGTCTGCACCACGAAATCGAATGGCAATTTCTGAAGGCCGGAGGGGTGGTCATTGCCGTTGATCCGAGAGGAACGAGCATAACCTGCCCGCACTGCCAGACCAGGGATAAACGCAACCGTCCGACGCAAGCGATTTTCAAGTGCATCAACAAAAGTTGCAACTTCGAATCGAATGCCGATGTGGTTGGCGCCCTAAACGTGTTGAAGAAGGGCCGGACTGGCCCGAGTGCACACGACAAAAAGCACATCGCCCATGTAGTGAGTGTCGGGGAGCAAGGCTTTCGGCCGGAGGACTCGACGCCATCAACAGGAACCAGCCTCAGTCCGCGCGACCGCGCGGCCTAAGGAATCCCCGCCCTTTAGGACGGGGAGGAAGTCAAGAGGTTGCCTTTTGTCCCGCGGCGGCCGTGCTCGGCGCGGACGACTGACGCTTTCGAACGTGCAACACACCGATCGCGCCCGAGCGCGATCGGCAGCAAGTTCCGGAAGAACGGCCCCTTCGGGGCCTCAGGCGAGAAGCGCCTCCACGGCGCTCGCCGCCGCGTCGTTCGGGCGCGCGCCCTTGAAGCCCGTGACGGCATAGCGGGTCCAGCGACCGATCACCCAGCTCATGATGAGGTTCGCCTTGGCGGTCGTATTGAAGTCGGCGGGGAGTTCCCCCGCCATCACGCCCTCGCGATAGCGCTGACGGAAAGCGGCTTCGAACTTGTCGAAAACGAGAGCGAGGCGCTGCATGAGGCGCTCGTCTTCGCCCAGGAAGACTTGACCCGCGAAGACGCGGGCAAAGCCCGGGTTGGCCGTACCGAAGTCCAGGAGCGCGCGCACCATCGTACGGACGCGATCGTTCGTGGCGGGAAGCGCGGGGTCGGCGGCGATGCGCTCAAAGACTTCGACCACAGACCCTTCCATCAGGTCGAGAAGCCCGAGGTAGATGTCCGCCTTTGAAATGAAGATGCGGTAGAGGGCCGCTTCGGAGAGCGCGAGTTCGCGCGCGATCTGGGCCGTGGTGATGCGGTCGACCTTTGGGTCGGCGAGGAGGGTCGCCACCGTTTTCAGAATTTCGATGCGACGGTCCGCACGGGGTTTGCGCGTACGGCGCACGGGTTGAAGGTTCGAGCTTTGAAGGTTCTTCGAGGCAAGTTGGGAATCGTGACTGTCCGACATGGTTCGTGTGTTCGCCCCTTCGGAGAGGCTGTGTTTTTGATTTGTGCCGAAACTCTAGCGTATCGGCGAGTGCAAGCACAAACTTTTCGCGAAAAAAAAGCGAAAAAAGGCAGGGCGCGACGGGTGCGGGCGACGTTTCTCGGGCGTTTCGGGAGGCTTCGAGGCTTTCCGGGAACGTGCGAAACGCCGGAAAAGCCTCCCTCTTCAGCCCAAGAGCGTCTCGTCGGGCGTACCCGCCTTGAGGGCTGCCGCACGCCGAGCGGCCGCTTTGCCCGCGGCGCGACCGAGAACGACGCAGCTTGTGAGCGACATGCCGCCCGGGCGCTCTTCGCCGAAGATGCCGCCCACGACTTCGCCCGCCGCCCAAAAGCCCGGGATCCGTCGGTGCGCTTCGTCAACGAGCTGCCCGTCGGGGGTCGTGAGAAGACCACCCAAGGTCATGTGCACGAATAGCCGTTCGCGCCCCCAGTAAAACGGGGGCTCTTCGATCTTCTGCGCGAAGACCCGTTTGCCCGTTGCGGGGTCGAACCCCGCTTCCGCCGCCCGGTTGTAGCGCGCGATCGTGCGCTCCAGCGCGGACGGGGGAATGCCCATCCCTTCCGCCATGTCGGCGATCGTCTCCGACTTGTGGACGATACCCGAAGCGAGCTTCACGCCGAGCGTCGCCCCTTTGCGGGAGCGGCTGTCGGTGATCACCCACACGTCGCCTCCGGGTGCGGCCATCACCGCGTCCGCCACGGTGCTCCAGCCCGCCGTTTCGTCGACGATGCGTTCGCCCTCGCGATTGACGTAGATGTCCGCCCCCGCGTAGTCGACGAGACGCCCGCCCGCGTAAAGGAGGAGCATCACGTTCTCCATCCCGCTCGTCACCGCCCCGATTTCGCGCCCCATGAGGATACCGTCCCCTTGGGCGCCGTCCCAGTAGAGGCCTTCGGGGTTGGCGGTCGTGGTCATTTCGGGCGTGATGCGCGGGTCGGAGGCGGCGCGCATGGCGGCGTTGGCGGTAAAGCCCCCGCTTGCGATCACGATGCCGCCCGCGGAGAGAGTCTGCGTTCCGTCGGGGCCTTCGACCTCAAGCGAAGCCCGCCCGTCCGTACCCGACTCCGTTCGGTAGAGGTGCGTGGCGCGCAGGTTGAAGCGCACGTCGACACCGGCGCGTCGCGCGGCTTCAAGAAGGACGATCACGTAGCGACGCCCCGAGGCCGTCCCCGTGACGCCGTAGGAGCGTCGGCGGTGGGTGCCGAGCGCTTGGAAGATGACGCCCGAGAAAGGAACGCCCTTCGCTTCAAGCCAGTCGAGGGCCGCCTCGGAATGCTCGGCGATATAACGCACGTGCGGAAGGCTCACGCCCGCGCCGCCCGTTTCGATGCACTCCCGAACGAGCATGTCGACCGAATCTTCGATCCCGAGGGGCTTTTGACGCTTGGGGCTGACGGCCGAAAGCGACCCCGCCGAGTAGAGCGTGTGCCCGCCCGCAAGCGGTCCCTTTTCGACGAGAAGCACGCGCTCGGCGCCCGCTTCGCGGGCGGCAAGCGCCGCCGTCAAGCCCGCCATGCCCGAGCCGATCACGATCACGTCCCAATAGGGCGCGATCGTCTCCGTCGGATGAAGCGAGACCGATGCGGCGGACGGCCGCACGAGGGCAAGGCCTGCCGCGAGGGACGCCCCCTGAAGGAGTCGGCGCCGAACGGGCTCGTTCGGAGCCCCGACGTCTTTCGGGAACGCAGCCACGGTTGTCGTCGGGCGCGGGCAATCCTCACGCATGGTCAGTCCTCCGAGCGGCCGCCCTTTTCGACGACCCCGATCGATTCGAGTAGCCAGAAGGCTTCGAGCGCGCCGCGCACGCCGAGCTTCTGAAAACCGTTCCCGCGGTGCATCTTGACGGTCGGAAGCGAAATGCCGAGCTCTTCCCCGATCACCTTGTTCGAGCGGTCAAGGGCCGCAAGGCGCACGACTTCGCGCTCGCGCGGCGTCAAAGACGCGTAGATCGCCTTCGTCTCTTCGACCTTGCGCTTCGATTCGGCAAGGGTCCGGGAGTGCCGCACGGCCGCTTCGACGACCGCATTCAAGGTAACGGGGTCGACGGGCTTCTGAAGGAAATCGTAGGCCCCGCGCTTCAACGCGTGCACCGCCATGTCGACGTCGCCGTGCCCCGTCAGAAAGACAACGGGAAGGAGCGCTTTGCGACCGAGCAGCGCGTCGAAGAGTTCGATACCGGTCATCCCCGGCATGCGCACGTCGAGAATGAGCACGCCCGGACGTTCCGCATCGTCGAAGGCGAGAAAATCGCGCCCGCTCGAATAGGTCTGCACGTGCCAGCCCATCGCCTGAAGGAAGAGCTTTTGCGAGCCCGCAAAGGTTTCGTCGTCGTCGACAATACGAATGAGAGGGAGAGTCGGTGTGGTCATGGGGTGTATCTCAAAAAAATCGTACCCCTCCTAACGGAGGAAAAACGCGTCGGTCACGCGCGGCGGCTCGGCTCGGCGCCCGGGGGCGAAACCGCGTCGGCCGCGGCGGAATTCGGTGCGTCGGGAGACGGGACGGACGATTCATGCGGTTCGTCCGCATCGTCCGACTCTTCGTTTTCGACGAGCATTTCGAAGACGACGTCCACAACGACGCCTCCGCCCGGACGGCGGCGGAATTTGATGGTCGCCCCGTGGCTGTCGGCAATCCCGCGCACGATCCCGAGGCCGAGACCGAGCCCTTCGGGCTTCACGGAGTCGAACCCCGCCGTGAGGCGCTCGAACCCCGCGTCGGAGAGTTCGGGGCCGTTATCCTCGACCGTGAGGCGAATGCGCGCGCACCCCGCGGGGTCGTCCTCGGGCGAAATCTCGGCGAGCGAGAGCGCCACCTTCGCGTCGGGCGACTCGGCCGAGGCTTCGGCCGCGTTTTTGATGAGGTTCAGAATCAGGAGCTCGAGTTCGAGAGGATCGCCCTTGACGGGCGCTCGCTCGGGCAAATCGAGCACCACGGGGACGTGGTCGGTTTTGCTCAGGTCCAAAGCGCGCAGCGCCCGCTGCGCGATCTCGACGAGGTCGCACGGCACCTGCGCGCCGTGCTGCGCCTTCGCGTAGCGGCGCACCCGATCGACGATCCCCGCGATGCGAAGCGCCTCGCCGTCGATTCCGTCGAGCGCCGTGCGAATGTCGGCATTCGTGTTGCCGTCGCGCGCCAGGAGCAGCTTCAGAACGGCCGCGAAATTGCGGATCGACCCCACGGGCGATCGGATTTCGTGCGCGATCATGCCCGACATCTGGTTGACGATGCTGCGCTTTTCAAGGCCGCTTAAGCGCGCCCGTGCCCGACGCGCTTCGACTTCAAGCCGCGCGCGGTCGGCCAGGGCCTTCCGCAGGCTTTGCGTGCGAACGGAGACGAGCCTTCGCAACCGCACTTCGTTCACAACGAGCCAGAGAAGGAGCAAGAGCGCCGCGTTCACGTACGTGCCGTAGCGCTCGTAAAGGGCCGAAGGCGAATACTCACGCAGGTACTTGTAGGGACCCGCCGCAAGCGACCGATACAGACGGGTCAAATCTTCGCCCGGCGAAAAGGCCACCCAACCGTAGGAGGGACTCCCCGGCGTCACCGCATGCAATCCCGCACTCGGTGCGGGAGGCGAAAGGAGCGCGAGCGTCGTGTCGCGCACGACGGGTTCGGGCGTCCAGTCGAACGCATAGAGACTCACGTCGGGAAAAAGCGCCGACGTGCGCCGACAGGCGAGGTGCCCGTCGAGAACGCCGTCGACGACGCGCAAAAGGCCCGGCGCCACGAGGCCCGAACGCTCGAGCGACTCAAGAAGGCACGTGGGCAACGCCGCCGCGTCGACGCCGCCCCCCAGGACGGCCGCCACGGCATTCGGGTAGGCGGCCGAGAGATGAATGATGTCGCCGAAGTAGTGCCAGGGGTCTTCGCCCGACTCGCGCACCCGATCGAGAAGCGCCAATTCCGTGATCGACTCGGGAAGGTCCGCGGCAAGGCGCTTTCCCTTCAAATCCTTGAGCGTACGGAGGTTCCTACGCGCGTCGAGCACGACGAGCGCCGTTCCGACCGAGTGCCCGGCCGACTCGGCATAGGCCGTTTTTCGAGCCGCCACCTGGTGCAGCGTGATCCCCGCCGCGGCAGCATCGGCCATAAACGAGGGATAGGCCAAGACGAAGTCGGGCCGCTCGCGCTTCAACGTGTCGGCGGCGTCCGCCGCCGGAATTTCCACCCACTCGATCGAAACCCGATCGGAGAAGAAATCCGAAAAGAGAAGCACCGGCTCGTCGAGACTCGCGTCGAGGTCCGCGGGGCCGCTCATGCGACCGATGCGAAGCGTGACGGGCTTCGGAAAGGGAACCCGAACGGAGGCGGAGGAGAGAAGGTCGACTGCGGCGGGCGTCGTCGGAACCGTCGGAACACTCGGTGCATTCGGAGCATCCGCTACCGCGGTCGCACTCGCCGAACCTGCGAGCGCAAGGAGGCCCGCCCCGAGCACGCCGCGCGCGCGTGCTTCCGCGGGTCGCCCGTCACGGACGCCTCGCCGGAGAAAATCGAAGAAAAACGCTGCGACAAACGACATGGCGTCACCGGAAACGGGCGGGAAAAGAAACGCCGAAGCGACGCGAAGACGACTCCGAAGGGAGGTCTAGCGCACATCGATCGGATACTGCGAGCGTAGCAAATTCGACCGGACAACCCTCTATACCTTGGCCTAGGCGATCGGTCGACGTTGAAGACGGCTTGAGTCGTCCGAGGCTCTCTGGCTGCACTTGGTTCCTATAGAATCCGTAACGATTCTCGTTTTCATATTCTTTTAAAGGACGCATCGTGGATCGACTTCCGAGCCCGACCCCTGCGGCGGGCATCACGCGCGCAACGGCCCTCAAGACCCTGGCGGGACTTGCCGCTTCGGGGCTTCTCGCCCTTCGGGCCAAGGCGGCTCCTGCGGCTCCCGATACCGAAACCGCCGAAACGGCCGATGGTTCGAGGAAACCCGCCGAACCGAAATCGGTTCCTGCAATCGAGCATGAATCCGGCATTCGCTCCGTTCGATTCGGGCGGCGGCTGCGCGTTCCGACGCATCCCGGGTCCGTTGCGGTGATCGACCTTCTCGATGCGGAATCCTTTTTCGAGACGACCGTCGCTTACGCGGGTGCGATCGAAAAGAGCCGCCTTTTTGCGGGCGACTTTGCGGGCTTTGTCGTCGCGGGCATCGAAACGACCTCGGACGCTCGGAAGCGCGAATACGCGCTCACGCCCACGGCCTCCTCGATCGACCGGCGCGGAGAGCCGCTTCCCGGAAGGAAACGCGCGGGCGGGGGTGCGCCCGAAATGCTCGACTGGCTGTCGGACCCTTGGCAGCGCGAGACGGAGCGCTTGTCGGGACGAGAGACCGCACGACGCGTCCTGGCGGGCCACTCCTACGCGGGGCTCTTCACGCTCCATGCGCTCTTGGAACGGCCCGACGCCTGGGACGACTTCATTGCGATCGACCCGAGCCTTTGGTGGGACGGGGGTCGCTGGGCGGACGCATTCCACGAAACTCGGCCGAATCAATGGGCGGGCAAGCGCGTCTACCTCGCCTACGCCGAACGTCCCCGACGCGGATCCGTCGGGGCGCTCGATCGGTCGGCCCCCGCGAAAGAGCGTATCGCCGAGGTGCTTCGTCGCGGAGGCGTCGAGGTGATCGTGCGGCGATTCCCCGACGAGGTGCACGGCACGGTCTTTTGGCCCGCGATGTACGACGCGATGAAGAACTTTTGGCTCCGGATGCCGTGAGCGGACGAACGTCGGCCGCCTTCCAACTCCCCGTCACCCGAAGCGGCGTCCCTCGTTTATCATGGGCGCAGTTCTTGACAACCAAGGGAAAACCCATGCTTCAGTCCACGCAGTCCGCGCTCCGCGCGGTGACACGCGAGCAGCTTGAGCGCCGACTCGACGCCGCCACGCACCGTACGCCCGCCGAGGTGCGCTTCACGAACGGCACCGTTGCCGACGTCTTCTCGGGCACCTTTCTGACGGACGTCGACGTGCTCGTCACGGACGGCGTCGTCGTCGACTGCGTCCCGACGGGCTCGGCCGAAGCCCTCGAAACCGTGGACTTGGAGGGCGGCATTTTGCTGCCGGGCTTCATCGACGCACACGTTCATATCGAGTCGTCGATGCTCGTTCCCGAGCGCTTTGCCGAACTCGTCCTTCCGCACGGGACGGCAGTCGTGATTGCGGACCCGCACGAGATCGCGAACGTGCTTGGGACCGAAGGGATTCGGTACATGCTGGAAGCATCCGAAGGCCTGCCCCTGGACATCCGCTTCATGCTCCCCTCGTGCGTTCCCGCGACCCCCTTCGAGCACGCGGGGGCGACGCTTGACGCCGAAGCGCTTCGACCCTTTTACGCGCACCCGCGCGTTCTGGGTTTGGGCGAAGTCATGAACGTTCCGGGCGTGCTCGGGAAAGACCCCGACCTCCTTCAAAAGCTCCTCGACGCCCGAACGCTCGCACGTCCGATCGACGGTCATGCGCCGGGGGTGCTCCGCGAAGCGCTTTCCGCGTGCGTCGTGGCGGGGATCACGAGCGACCACGAGTGCTCGACCCTTGAAGAAATGCGCGAGAGCATCCGTCGCGGCATGTGCGTGATGATCCGCCAGGGGTCGGCCGCCAAGAACCTCCCCGAACTCATCCGCGGCGTCACGCCCGAAAACGCCCATATGTGCATGTTCTGCAACGACGACGCGAATCCCGCGGACATCGCGCTCGAAGGCCATATGGAAAAACACCTCCGCATGGCGGTGGCGGCGGGCGTACCCGCCATGACGGCCGTACGCATGGCCACGATCAATGCGGCGAACCGTTTCGGTCTTACGGAATCGGGCGCCGTCGCTCCGGGGCGTCGCGCCGACTTTGC
The DNA here is from genome assembly GCF_003609995.1 of Sutterella megalosphaeroides. NCBI lineage: Bacteria > Pseudomonadati > Pseudomonadota > Betaproteobacteria > Burkholderiales > Sutterellaceae > Sutterella > Sutterella megalosphaeroides. Next base: position 1,092,264 of record NZ_AP018786.1, on the reverse strand, counting down.
CGTCGTCGACGACCTCACGAACTTCCGCGTGCGCGCGACCTACCACGGCGGGCGCCTCACGTCGCGCGACGGGAAATTGTCGGCTCCCCTGCGTGCTCCGCTTCGCCCCGAAGGGGTGCTTTCGCGCGTGCGCACGGGGCGCGTGGACGCGGATACGTTCGCCGTCGACGTCCCCTCGGGTCGCGCCCGCGTGATCGGGCTCGTTCCGCACGAAATTCTCACGACGGCCCGGGAACTTACCGTTCGTACGGAAGCGGGGAAATTCAACGCGGCCCTCAACCCGGGGCTCGTCAAGGTAGCGGTCTTGGAGCGGCACCACGCGCTCGGCACCGTCGGCACGGGGATTCTCTCGGGCTACGTCGAGGCGGACGCCTTCATGCCCGGAGCGGTCGCAACGACGATCGCGCACGACAGTCACAACATCGTCGTTGCGGGCGGGTCGGACGCGGACATGCATGCCGCCGTGGAACGCCTGCGCGAAATCGGGGGCGGCATGACGGTCGTCAAGGACGGACGCGTTCTCGCCGAACTCGCCCTTCCCTGTGCGGGCCTCATGAGCTTCGAGACGGGCGAAAGCATTGCAGCCGAACTCGAACATGTCTACCGCGTCGCGCGCGAAACCTTCCGCATCCGCGACGCGGTGGAGCCCGTGATGACGTTGGCGTTCCTCGCGCTTCCCGTCATTCCCGCGTTGCGCGTCACGGACGAAGGACTCTTCGACGTCCTCGGTTGGAAACACGTCGCGGTCGACGCCGAGCGCTGATCGAAGTCGATGATCGGATTCGGGATGCGCATCGATCGTCCGGTCGACGAGCATCCCGAAAAGACGTGCGGGGCGCTTTTGCGTCGGGTCTGCGGTGTAGGATGGGCGGATTGCCCGTTTGCCTCATGAAGCCTTCCCCGTTTTTCCCCGCCATGACCGCCGACTTCACCGATTCCATCGACGACACCCCCTTCCTGCGCTCAAACCTTCCCGCCTTGAACCCCGATCCCGCTCGACCGATCGGTCTCGTTGTCGAAGGGGGCGGATGCCGCGGGATTTACGCGGCGGGTGTGCTCGACGTGCTCTACGAAGAGGAGCTTCCCGTCGGGGGTCTTGCGGGCGTATCCGCGGGCGCCATTCACGGGGCGTCGTTCGTCTCGGGGCAACCGGGCCGCAGCATTCGCTTTTACGAGCGCTTCTGTCGCGACGACCGCTTCTTTTCGGTGCGCCGCTGGCTGCGGACGGGAAACCTCATCGACCCCGACTTCTGCTACCGGGAGATTCCCGAAAAGCTCGATCCCTTTGACGGGGAAACCTTCCGGACGTCGCCCGTTCGTTTCGTTGCTGCGGCGAGCAACCTTGAAACGGGACGCTGCGAATACCTCCATATTCCGGATCTCACGGCCGAAATCGACGGTCTGCGCGCGTCCGCGTCGCTTCCCTACGTTTCGCCCGTCGTGGAATTTCGCGGGATGAAGCTTCTTGACGGCGGCTGCACGGACCGCGTCCCTTTGGCCGCGTTCGAAGCCATGGGCTTTGCCCGCAACATCGTGATCCTCACGCACCCGCGCGAACATCGCGTGCGGGACTTCGATGCCGCGGCGGCGCGCTTTGTCTATCGGCGCTACCCGAAGTTCGTGCGGGCGTTCGAAGAGAGCGGCCGCGTCTATGAGGCCGCTCAGGCGCTCGTTGAAAAGCGTTCGAAGGAGGGCCGCGCCTTTGTGATCCGTCCCGCCCGACCTATCGGCATTCCCCGCCTCACCCACAAGCCCGAAGAAATCCGCCGTGCGTACGAGCTCGGCCGCAGGGACGCGAAGGCAAGCCTTCCGGCGCTCCTCGCCTGGGTGTCGACCTTCGCTTGAGCGGAGCGGATCGAATCGAAACGAAACGAAAGGGATTCAGTTCGCCGCTCCGCGCTCTTCGTCGCGCTTTTTCTCCGCAGCCCGCCAGGCTTCGAAGCGTTCGGCGGTCGCGCGGATCCGCTCGTCGAGCGCTACGAGCGCTTCGCGCAGCTCGTTGATGTCGTCGGGATCGCCCTCGATGTCGGTTAAGAAATCGATTTCCTCTTCGAGGTTGTTGCGGCTTGCGGCAAAGCGTTCGAGCGACGTCGTGAAGTCCGACTCGGTGAGTGCTTCGAGCGGCGCCTCAAGCACCCGCACGTGAGGCTTTGCCGAGAACCCGTTCGAGCCGTCCGAGGCGTCCGATCCAGCCGTCCGAGGCGTCCGATCCAGCCGTTCCATGAGGACCGTCCTCAGGAAACGCGAGCGGCACTTCGGGCGAGAGAAAGGGAAGCCCCGTCTCGGGCCCGAACCCGGGCGGAAGCGAGGGAAACGCGGAAAGCGCCGCGGAGTGAAGGGAATCGGCGGATTCGACGGGGTCGGCGGATTCCGCGGGCAAGGACTCGGCGGTGGCCGGAGCCGCAGCCGAAACCACCGAAGATGCCGAAGAAGCCGAAGAAAGCGCCTCGGGCGACGCCAACGACACCGAGAGCCCGCGCGGCGCGCACTCGAAGCGCATCTCGACCGTACCGAGCACAAGCGGCCCCGAGTCGGCGGAGAGGGTGAGCGTTTCGCCCGTTTCGGGGTTGCGAAGGAGTACGCGGCCTTCGGGAAGTACGAGCTCAAAACGGGGCATGGCGGGGTCCTCGGAAAAAAACGGACGGCAGGAGCCGTCGGGCGGATTCGATAGAATAGTCGGGACTTCGGACCGCGTCGACTAAGAGCGGATTAAGCCCGAAGTCGTAGACTTTTCGGCGATCCTCATCACCCGAACATCAGCCAAGGATTTTCCCATGTTCACGTTCTTCACGATCGTTTTCGGCCTCATTTGGGCCGTTGCTTCGTTCATTCTTCTCTTCAAGGTCTGGGATTCGATCGGCCCGGCCGTCCTCTCGATCTCGAAGAGCCACGTCGTGCAGATGGCCGCCATGGCGATCGTCTGGCTCGTGATTTTCGGCATTCCCGCCTGGCTCTGGATGAAGATTTTCGGGTAAGGTATACGTCCGTCCCGGAAGCCTCGCATTGACGCGGGGTCGCAAGGAGCGTTGTCTTCGCGAAACGCGAAGCGGGCGCTCCTTTGTTTTTGTACGGCTTTCGACCGTTTTGCCGCTTGCTTCCCATGCCCGCCACCGCTCCCGCATCGCTTCTTTTTCGCATCCCGCTTCTCGTTTGCGGCATGGCCGCGGCCGCCTCGGGGATCGCCGCCGTGACGACGGCGGGACTCGGCACGACGCCGATCAGCACGCTTCCGCTTGCCGTGGCGGAAATCTTCGGGATGACGTTCGGAACGGGCACCTTCATCGTCAACGTCGGGTTCGTGCTCGGGCAGGTGCTCCTTCTGCAACGGCACTTTCCGCTCGCAAACCTCCTGCAAATTCCGGTCGTCCTCCTTTTTTCGGTCTTCATCGACGGCGCGATGGCGCTTTTCGGCCGGATTGCGTTGCCCGACGCTTACGCGGCGCACCTCGGGTTGAGCCTTTTCGGCAACTGCCTCATGGCCATCGGCATCGTCATGCAGATCCGCTCGAAAACGCTGGTGCAGCCGGGCGAAGGCATCGTGCTTGCGGCCTCCTTCGTCCTCAGGCGTCCGTTCGGAACGCTCAAGGTGGCGAACGACGTCTCGCTCGTCGCGGCCTCCGCTCTCCTTGCCTGGTCGACGCTCGGGCACACCGTCGCGATTCGCGAAGGAACGCTCGTCTCGGCCGTCCTCGTCGGGCTTCTTGTCAAAGCGATCGAACGGCTACTCGGTTCGGGCCGCAAGGCCGAGGAGGAAGGAAAGCCCGCTTTGGAGCGCGACTGAGCGCGAGCGAGTGCGAGCGAAGGATTCCCGCTCTCCTGCCAATTCCCTCCCGATTCCCTCAAAAGGAGGGCTTTCCCGAAAAGGAGCCTCTCTCCCCGCCTCGGGCGGCCTACAATGAAGGAATGACCCGCCGACCGAGCTCGCCCGAGAGCTTCGTCGCGCAGAAAGGACGAGCCTCGTGAGGTGTGAGGTTCGTCCTTTTCCATACGACACCACGCACATGAGGAGGCCCATCCATGCAGTTCTCTCATTCTTCGCCCGTGAAACTTGTCTTCGGTCCCGGCCGACTCGACGCGCTTGCTACGGAACCGCTTCCGGGCACGAAGGCGCTCCTTCTCACGTCGAACGGCACGGCGGTCGAACGGATCGGCGCGCTCGGGCGCGTGAAAACGATGCTCGAAGCGCGGGGCCTCCCGTACGTGCACGTGGCGGCCGTCGAACCCAATCCGCTCTCGACCACCGTCATGGCGGTTTCAAAAACCGTACGCGAAGAAAAGTGCGACTTCATCATCGCGCTCGGGGGCGGCTCCGTTATGGACGCCGCGAAGGCGATCGGCATCGTCGCGACGAACGACGGCGACATCTGGGACTACGTGCAGCAGGGCCGCGGCGGTCGTCGTCCGATCGAAAACGCCCCGATTCCGCTCGTCGCCATCACGACCACCGCGGGCACGGGCTCCGAAGTCGACGGCGGCGGCGTCATCACGAACCCCGTCACGCGCGAAAAGGTGGGCCTCGGAGGCCACGTCAACTGCTACCCGAAGCTCGCCATCGTCGACCCCGAACTCATGCGTTCGGTGCCGCCGCGCCTCACCGCCTACCAGGGCTTCGACGCGCTCTTTCACGCGATCGAGGGCTACGTCACGAAGCGCCCGAACTTCCTCTCCGACATGTACGCGCTTGAGAGCGTGCGCCACGTCGCCCGCGGTCTTGCGCGCGCCGTCAAGGACGGCGACGACCTCGAAGCGCGCGAACACATGGCCTTTGCGAACACGCTCTCGGGCTACGTGATGACCTGCTGCCGCTTGACGAGCCAACACTCGATGGAGCACGCTCTTTCCGCCTTCCATCCGGAGCTTCCCCACGGGGCGGGTCTCATCATGCTGTCGCTTGCCTACTTCGGGCACATGATCAAGACGGGCGCCCGGTCGGAGCGCTTCGTCGAACTCGCCCGCGCGCTCGGCCACCGCGACGCGGTACGTCCCGAAGACTTCCTGCGGGCGCTCCATGAACTGCAGGTCGCCTGCGGCGTTGCGGACCTCAAGATGAGCGACTGGGGCATCACGCGCGAAGAAATCCCCGCGCTCGCGGAAAACTGCCGCTCGGCGGGCGCCCTCCTCTTCGAACAGGACCCCGTGGCGCTCACGTTCGAAGACACGGTGGCGATTTACGAAGCAGCCTACCGGTAAGCATCCGAGGCGGGAAGCCCGAGCTCTCCTCGGGGAGTCGTCCGCTTCCCGCGCGTAAGACCGCCCGAACCCTCTGAAAACGAACCGCCCCGCTCGGGAAATTCCCGGGCGGGGCGGTTTCTTTTCGAGTTCGCGGCAGGGACCGGGAAGGAGACGGTCGGTCTCCCCGTCATCGGGCCTTCCGGCGCCTCACGCGCGCGTGCACCGCGCGCAAGGCGCTTTCGTCTCGGACGTCCCGGTCGTCACGAACGGACGGGCCGTCAGTCGTCGGCACGTTCCGTTTCGGGCTGCTCCCAAACGCGCACACGCGGCAGGTCCTTCGTCCACTTCTTGATGCGAACGAGCGACGAATTGGCGACGTTCCCGTTTGCGAGCTTCGACGACGGAATGTCGATCGTCAGCACGTTGTCGCAGCCGTGAACGTCGAGCGACCCTTCTTCGCCCGGCTCTTCCGGGTCGTACCAGGCGCCGTGACGCACGACGACCGTGTCGGGACGCACGCGTTCGGTGACGAGCACGCCCGCGAGCACCGCGCCGCGGCGGCTTTCGACTCGCACGACGTCACCCGTCTTGACGCCCAGCTTCTCGGCCGCGGCCGGATGGATCCAACAGGGTTCGCGGTCTTCGATGTCGGCGTAGTTGTGGCTTTCCGTGCTGTCCAGCTGCGAGTGGAGACGGTAGCGGCTCTTCGAGGTGAGAAGCGCGAAGGGATAGTCTTCGGCAAGCTTCCCGCCGAGCCATTCGGTCGGTTCCATCCAGGTGGGGTGCCCCGGGCAATCGTCGTAGCCGTAGGAGGCGACCTTTTCGGAGAAGATCTCGATCTTGCCGGAGGCGGTGCCGAGCGGGTTGACGATCGGGTTCTTGCGGAAGTCGCCCAGGTAGTTGTAGTGCTCGGAGTCGGCAAGGACCGGGAACCAGACCCAGCCCGCCTTCCAGAAGTCGTCGAACGCAGGCATTTCGTAGCCGTTTTGCGAGGCTTCGAGGCGCGCGGCGTTGTAGAACTTCTTGATCCAGCCCATTTCGTCGAGACCTTCCGTGTAGGCCTCTTCGAAGCCCATTTCGCGGGCAATGAGGCGGAAGATTTCGTAGTCGGACTTCGATTCGTACTGGGGCTTGATCGCCTGGTGCATCGCGACGTAGCCGAGGTTCGAGTAGGAACCGACGGCGGTGATGTCGTTGCGCTCAAGGCTCGTGCAGGCGGGAAGCACGATGTCGGCGTGGCGGGCCGAAGCGGTCCACATGCTGTCGCAAACGATCGTCGTTTCGGGCTTCTTCCAGGCCTTCAGAAGACCGTTCGTGTCTTCCTGCTGCGCGAAGGGGTTGCCGCCCGACCAGAAGACGAGACGAATGTCGGGGTAGGTGATCTTCGTGCCGTTGTGGTCGATCGTCTTCCCGGGATTGAGGAAGCACTCCGTGAAGCGCGCAAGCGGAATCGACACGAGCGACGTGCCTTCCCACTTGAGGCCCGTGGAGCCGCCCTTGGGGTTCGCGGAAATGCCGGGGAGAGCGGGCGCTTCCGAGGTCGCGGCGCCGCCGTTCGAGTAATGGTACGTGAAGCCGAAGCCGCCGCCCGGAAGACCGATCTGACCAAGCATGGCGGAAAGCACCACCATCGCCCAATGGACCTGTTCGCCGTGCTCGGCGCGCTGGATACCCCAGCCGCCCATGAGCATGGTGCGCTTCGCTTTCATTTCGCGAACGAGCGAGCGAGCGGATGACGTCCGCCTTCACGCCGCAGATCTTTTCCGCCCATTCGGGGGTCTTCGCCGTGCCGTCCTTTTCACCCAGGAGGTAGGGACGGAAGGCATCGTAGCCGACCGTGTACTTGCGGATGAATTCGCGGTCCGCGGCACCCGTCGTTTCGAGTTCGTACATCATCGCGAGCATCATCGCGACGTCGGTACCCGGACGCGGGGCGATCCAGCGGGCGTTTTCTCCCATGAATTCCGCCGTGTCGGGCTTCAGGGGATTGACGGCGACGACGGGGATCTTCGCGGCCTTCACGCGACGGAAGCCGTCGGCGTTTTCGTGCACGGTGGTCGCCCAGTCGATGTCATTCGTGATCGTGGGGTCCGCCCCCCAGAGGACGATGAGTTCGGTCTTGTCGGTGATGAGATTCCAGGAGGTGACCTGTTCGTAGACGCCGTTCGAGCCGATGACGTAGGGGAGAATCACCTGAGCGCAACCCGTCGAGTAGTCGCCGAGACCGCCCGTGAAGCCGCCGTTCAGGTTGAGAACGCGCTGAAGGAGGTTGCGGGCGTTGCCGACCGCACCCGGGCTCATCCAGCCGTAGGAGCCGCCGTAGATCGCGGTCGGGCCGTAGGTGTCGCGAACGCGCTTCAGTTCGTCGGCGACGAGCTTCGCGGCGGTTTCCCAGGAAACGCGCACGAAGGGTTCGGACCCGCGACCGCGGCCGCCCGCCTTGTAGCCCTTTTCGAGGTAGCTCTTGCGGACCATCGGATAGCGGATGCGGGCGCGGTTGTAGGGCTGCTGCGCCACGGCCTGAAGCTGAAGCGACGGAGCCAGGTCCTTTTCAAAGGGTTCGATCCGCTCGATGCGGCCGCCCTTGACGTGCACGCGCCCGATCCCCCAGTGGGAGGCATTCATGACGACGCCGTCGTTGAGGACGGACTTCCCGGGCTCGAACGTGCCCGAGAGTTCGAGTTCGGGGAAACCGGGAAGCGGAGCCCCGACCGTGACGCCGCCCTTCAGGGTGCGCACGTCCGCTTCAAGAGCGGGAGCGGCTTTGGCGGCCTTCTTCGGAGCGGCCAGCGCTTCGCCCGCGGGAATGAGACCGGCACCGGCAAGAGCGCCGGCGGCACGGAAAAGATTTCGACGATTCATAGACATGTGTGAGATTCCTTCGATCGATTCTTTGCGACGGACGGGCGCGCCTTACAGGGGCTTCGCGTTTTCCTGGAGCCATTTGAACATCAAGGCATTGTTGCCGCGACGCGTGTGACCCGTACGGCCCCCGCGCACCGGGAGCTGGCTCGCCCACTGGTTCGCCGTGAAGTGATCGGCCTTGGGCGCGCCGTGGCACGACGAGCACGCGTCGCCGTGACGTTCGGCCGCCTGCTTCCAGAGACCGTTGATGTCCTTCGTCAGGGACTTGGCGGGCACCCAGCCTTCGGCCGAGGACTTCTGCCAAACGTTCCCCTGCACGGTCTTTTCGCCGCTCTTGCCGTCGAGCTTCACGGCCTTTTCTTCGTCGAACGAGGCGTACTCGATGCGAAGACCGGCTTCCTTGAAGATCTGCGAGGGATACTCCTTAAGCGACCAGCCGCTGATGCGCACCTTCGCCATGTCGCCCTTCTTTTCGAGAACGGTCACGGGGGTGGCGACGTCGAGCGTGCCGAGGTAATCGGACCCCGGGGCGGCGTTCACTTCGAGCGGCGCCGCGCTGTACCAGACTTCGGCCGCCTGAGCCGACATAACGGGCAGAGAAAGACCGGCAACGAGCGCGCCGATCAGGATGGTTTTGGTCATTCGTAGACTCCTTTGAGAACCCGTCCTCGGACGGGAACGAAGGACGACGGGTGCATCCCGTCGAAGGCGAATCGTCGGCCGAGCGGCTCTTTCGTCGTGCATTCCGAAAGTCGAGCGACCGATCGATACGTCGGATCGGGGGCGTTCGCTTCGCGTTTTCCTTGCGTCGAACACCCGCACGGTGCGTGTTCCGACCGTGTTTCCTATGTAGCACGGCGCCCGTCTCCTGAGGAGGGGTGAAATGCGCGATCCGCCCGTCTTCGCCCGAAACGCTTGGAATACAAGCGCTTCCGTTATTCCATAAGCTAATAACGAAAACGGAACCGGTGACTTTTTCGGAACATCGGGGGTGTTTCTTTTGCAAGCCCCCGAAGGACGGGGCTTCGCGGAACGTTTCCAATAAAAACCTGCCGCCGCATGGAAGAAAGGACGGTCGGAGTCGGACCGTCCTTCGCCGTGTCAAGCGTGAAAACGCTCGATACGGCCCCTCAACCGTGCTCGTAATCCCTTACGGGCTTTGCCCAACTATCGCCCGATAGGTATACCCGAATGCGCGGGCTCGCCCCCTGGCGGGACCGAAAGCCTGTCCCGCATCGGGTGCACCCGTGACGCCGTGACGAAAAGGCAAGGCGTGCCCTCAAACGCTTTTCACACGTGCGGGCGCAACTCCGGAATCCGCACGACGGCGTCCGCGGCGTGCTCCAAGAGTTCGAGGTCGTTCGTGACAAGAAGCACGGCCTTGCCCGAGGCCGCGGCGCTTTTGAGAAGTCTCGCGATACGGAGCATGTTCGCGCCGTCAAGCCCGCTCGTCGGCTCGTCGAGAATGAGAACGTCGGGGTCGCGCGCAAGCGCACACGCGACGACCAGGCGCTGCTTTTCGCCGCCCGAGAGGCTCTGCGGGTGCCGCTCGGCGAGGTGTCCGAGCGAAAGCTCCTCGAGAAGTTCCGAGGCGCGCGCGGCGATCCGACGTTCGGTTTCTTCGGTATGTTCGGAGCCGAAAAAGCTCCGACGGTCGGGCGGGGTCACCGCAGCAACGACGCTTCGCACTTCGTCGAAGACCGTGCGCATCTGCAACTGGTGGTCGGCGTTCTGAAGCACGAGCCCGGTGCGCTCAAGAAGCTTTTCGCCCTCCACTTCCACTCCGCGCACGCGAATCGTGCCGCTTGCGCTCTCCAAGCCGCACAGCGCCCGCGCGACCGTCGTTTTGCCGCTCCCGTTGCGGCCGATCAGGGCCGTAACGGCTTCACCCGCCTTGAAGGAGAGGTTGTGTACGAGCGCGGGCTTCTCTTTGCGTGCCGAGGCCGAACCGTCGTCCGACGCCCCGCGGAGGCTCTTTCCCGCGCAGAGCCGTTCGACCTCCAGAAGCGGAACGGGATCGGCCGACGCATCGTACGCGGCGTTCCCTCGCGTGCGCCGGTCCGCCACACGCGCGGAGCGCAAGCCCCAGCGCTCGGGAAAGCCGGGCTCGTCCAACATCGCGAAGGGACCGCGCTCGACGATCCGCCCCGCATGAACGACGAGCACCTCGTCCGCCAAGTCCCGAAGCCAATAGAGTCGGTGGTCGACGACGAGAATCGCCGCGCCCGCGCGCTTCAATTCCCCGAGCAGTCGCCCGAAGGCGGCGGTCGCCTCGGGGTCGAGGTTCGCGGACGGTTCGTCAAGGATAAAGGCTTCGACCCCTTGAGCGAGCAGGGACGCCATCCCGACCGCCTGCTTCTCCCCTTCCGAAAGCGCTCCGATCGGCTGCTCAAGGAGGTCCGCAATCCCGAGGCGCAGCGCCGCGTCGCGCACGCGCCGTCGGATTTCCTCCGCGGGAACGCCCGCCCACGAAGGCGCGAACGCAAGTTCGTCTCCGACCGTGAGCGCGAAGAACTGCTCCTCGGGGTCCTGAAAGAGCGTCCCCGCGTCGCGCGCCACGGCGCTCGCCGGGCGCGTGAGGTTCGAAATCCCCGCAACGCGCACGTCGCCTTCGAGTTTCCCCTTCCAGTAGTGGGGCGCGAGGCCGTTTGCAAGCCGCAGCATCGTCGTTTTGCCGCAACCCGAGGGGCCCGTCAAAACTTTGAGTTCGCCCGGGCGAACCCGGAAGGAAACGTCGACGACCGACGGGGTCGGGCGGTAAGGATAGGTGTAGGTGACGCGGTCGAATTCGATCACTGCGGAGGTCCTTCAAAAACGGAGCGTGGTCGGATAAGGAGGAACGGGAAGCAAACGGGGCAAAGGTTCGTCGGAAGCTCGATTACGGGAACGCCCGCTCGTCGTCAAAGCCGAAGGTCGGCCACAAACAAACCGCCGAGGGAGCCCACGGCTTCAGCCGTTGGGAGGAATCGGCGCCTCGAGTAGATAAGTGACACAGAAGCATGTATAATGCCAAAATCTAATGCGAGGCCGCCATGCCATTTGAATACGAGCACAAAAAAGGGATCGTTTTCAAAAATCAGTTCCATGTGATCTTCTGTCCGAAGTACCGTCGTCCCGTCCTTGTGGACGGCGTGGACGTTCGCCTCAAGGAGATTTTTCTGCAAAAGGCTGCGGAACTGGAAGTGAAGATCGTATCGATGGAGGTTATGCCCGATCACGTGCATCTCTTCCTCAGCTTCGATCCTCGGCTCGGCATTCATCAAGTGGTGAAAGCCCTGAAGGCCGTTTCGTCACGGCTGCTTCGGGAAGAGTTCCCGTGGCTCAGGTCGCGCATCCCGTGCCTGTGGACGAGGAGCTACTTCACCTGCACAGTGGGGCACCTCGGCGAAGAGGCCGTCAAGCACTACATCGAACAGCAAAAGGGGGTCTGACGTGGCAAAAACCGATTCCTACGTCGTCACGCTCGAACTTGAGCTGACGCCCGAGCAAGAAAAGTACCTGCGTCGATGCGAGAACGTCGTTCGCGAGATCGAGAACGGTTGCAAGGGGCTTTGCCTGCGTCGCCTTAGAGGTCTGAGGTCCGATCCCCGCTGGCGCCATGCCGCCGCTCGGTTCGGCGAACTTCATGAGAAGAAGAAAAAGACGGCCGAGGAAAAGGCCGAACTTGAGCTCGTCCAGATCACCATAGGGAAACTGAAACGCAAATTCCATCTGACGGAGTATCAGCTTCACGAGGACGCGGCCGAGATGCGCTCGCACTTCGGCAAAACGATTTCCATCAACGAGGCTCAGAAAGCGGCAACGAGAGCGTTCCGGGCATTCGAACGTCTGCGCAAGGGCGAGGCGCATCGCCTGAACTACAAGCGCCGCGGGATGCCCGTTACGATTGAGAACAAGTCAAACTCGTTCGGCTTCCGTGAAAAAGACGGCAAGCTCCTCGGGCTGTACGGCTTCGCGGCCAAGTTCCGAATCGACCCGAAAGACCTCCTTGCTCAGGACACATTTAAGGATCGCACCAAGTACGTCCGCATCTACCGTCGTGAAATTCGAGGGCGCTGGCGTTGGTTCTGTCAGCTCGTGAAGGAAGGTACGCCTCGTCGCAAGCCGAAGACCGCCGTTGGTCAATCGACCCATCCCGTGGGTTGTGACCAGGGCCCGTCCAGCGTCGCCGCCGTTGTCGCAGCAACGCACGAAGCCTTAATCGCGCCCCTGCCGACCGGCGTCAACGAGAGAGAAGAAAAGCGGATTCGCCACGACCAGAAGGTTGCTGACCGTGCACTGCGTCTCAACAACCCGGACTGTTTCGATGAAAAAAACAATTGGATCAAGGGAAAGAAGGCGGTGAGGTCGAAGACATACGAGCGTCGGCAAGCCCGCGCCCGGAACCTTCGTCGCAAGCAGGTGGTACGCCGTACGCAGGAGGCGAACAAACTCTCCAAGTGCCTGATCGCGATGGGCGTGGATATTCGAACCGAGGACCATGGCTTCAAGAGTATGGCCGCGCGCTCGAAAGAGACGACCATAAACAAGAAGAACGGAAAGATCAACTCCAAAAAGCGCTTCGGCTCTTCGATCCTTCGTCATGCGCCCGCCGCCTTCAGGAGCACGACGGCGCAGAAGTTGGCGGCGGTGATCCTGCCGTCGGGCGAACGAGCCAAGCTCGGACTCGTGAGGACGGAAAAGCTCAAAGCATCGCAACTTGACCCCCTCACGGGAGAGTACCGGAAGAAGAAGTTGTCCGAACGCTGGACGGAAGTCGGGGGGCGGTTGGTGCAGCGAGATCTTCTTTCCGCCTTCATTCTGGCGCACACAACGGGTGAGAAATTGGATACGGTCGATCTGGAAGCATGCCGCCGGGATTGGAGCGCCTTTCTCGAGGCACACGATGCGGCGATAAAGGCCGCCGACAAGAAATCTCTCAAAGGAGTGATGTAAATACGTTCTTTCGAGGGGCAACTCTCGACGCCGCGGATTGACTTCGCCCGGCGTTAACAATGGGGACATCGCAAGGCATCGCAGGTCCTGCCGCAAGGCAGGGCCGGGCGAATACCAGGCCGGAAACGGATCAGGTGTCTCAAGACAAATGAGAGGTTCTCGTCAGTCCATTGGGGCAGACTCCGCACCCTTCGGGATGGGGATAAGGTCTCACCCTGCCGCAAGGCACGGGCTTGTTGGGAAGCGGGAACTTCGGATACTTTCGACTTCGGTCGAAAGAACCCCGCGACTTTAGTCGTCGGGAGTAGTCAGTTGAACATGAGGGCGTTGTTGCCGCGACGCGTGTGACCCGTACGCCCCCGCGCACCGGGAGCTGGCTCGCCCACTGGTTCGCCGTGAAGTGATCGGCCTTAGGCGCCCCGTGGCACGACGAGCACGCGTCGCCGTGACGTTCGGCCGCCTGCTTCTAGAGACCGTTGATGTCCTTCGTCAGGTACTTGGCGGGCACCCAGCCTTCGTCCGAGGACTTCTGCCAGACGTTCCCCTGCACGGTCTTTTCGCCGCTCTTGCCGTCGAGCTTCACGGCCTTTTCTTCGTCGAACGAGGCGTACTCGATGCGAAGACCGGCTTCCTTGAAGATCTGCGAGGGGTATTCCTTGAGCGACCAGCCGCTGATGCGCACCTTCGCCATGTCGCCCTTCTTTTCGAGAATGGTCACGGCGGCGTCGGGCCGTCCTTCGTGGAATCGCACGTGAAAACGCTCGATTTTTTGCCCCAAACGTGCGCGTAATCCCCTACGTGTTTTATACGACTATCGCGCGATAGGTTTACCCAAAGACAAGGCTTCCGGGTTGAAATCGGGACCGATTCCGGACCAATTTCGGACGGATGTCGGCATCGCCTCCGGGCGGGCGGTTGAGACGAAAAGGCAAGGATCGTTCTCCGCCGCCCTCTCACACGTGGGAGCGCAATTCCGGAATCCGCACGACGGCGTCCGCGGCGTGCTCCAAGAGTTCGAGGTCGTTCGTGACAAGAAGCACGGCCTTGCCCGAGGCCGCGGCGCTTTTGAGAAGTCTCGCGATACGGAGCATGTTCGCGCCGTCAAGCCCGCTCGTCGGCTCGTCGAGAATGAGAACGTCGGGGTCGCGCGCAAGCGCACACGCGACGACCAGGCGCTGCTTTTCGCCGCCCGAGAGGCTCTGCGGGTGCCGCTCGGCGAGGTGTCCGAGCGAAAGCTCCTCGAGAAGTTCCGAGGCGCGCGCGGCGATCCGACGTTCGGTTTCTTCGGTATGTTCGGAGCCGAAAAAGCTCCGACGGTCGGGCGGAGTGACGGCCGCGACGACGCTGCGCACTTCGTCGAAGACCGTGCGCATCTGCAACTGGTGGTCGGCGTTCTGAAGCACGAGGCCGGTGCGTTCGAGAAGCTTTTCGCCCTCCACCTCGACGCCTCTCACGCGGATCGTGCCGCTTGCGCTCTCCAGACCGCACAGCGCCCGCGCGACCGTCGTTTTTCCGCTCCCGTTTCGGCCGATCAGGGCCGTGACGGCCGCACCCGCCTTGAAGGAGAGGTTGTGTACGAGCGCAGGCTTTTCGCTGCGAGCCGACGCGTCGTCCGACGCCCCGCGGAGGCTCTTACCCGCGCAGAGCCGTTCGACCTCCAGAAGCGGAACGGGATCGGCCGACGCATCGTACGCGGCGTTTCCTCGCGTGCGCCGGTCCGCGACGCGCGCGGATCGTAGCCCCCAGCGCTCGGAAAAGCCGGGCTCGTCGAGCATCGCGAAGGGGCCGCGTTCGACGATCCTCCCCGCATGAACGACGAGCACCTCGTCCGCGAGGTCCCGCAGCCAATAGAGTCGGTGGTCGACGACGAGAATCGCGGCGCCCGCGCGCTTCAATTCCCCGAGCAGTCGCCCGAAGGCGGCGGTCGCCTCGGGGTCGAGGTTGGCGGAGGGTTCGTCAAGGATGAAGGCTTCAACCCCCTGAGCGAGCAGCGACGCCATCCCGACCGCCTGCTTTTCCCCTTCCGAAAGCGCTCCGATCGGCTGCTCAAGGAGATCCGCAATCCCGAGGCGCAACGCCGCGTCGCGCACGCGTCGTCGGATTTCCTCCGCGGGAACGCCCGCCCACGAAGGGGCGAACGCGAGTTCGTCTCCGACGGTGAGCGCGAAGAACTGCTCCTCGGGATCCTGAAAGAGCGTCCCCGCGTCGCGCGCCACGGCGCTCGCCGGGCGCGTGAGGTTCGAAATCCCCGCAACGCGCACGTCGCCTTCGAGCTTCCCCTTCCAGTAGTGAGGCGCGAGGCCGTTCGCAAGCCGCAGCATCGTCGTTTTGCCGCAACCCGAGGGGCCCGTCAAAACTTTGAGTTCGCCCGGGCGAACCCGGAAGGAAACGTCGAAGACCGACGGGGTCGGGCGGTAAGGATAGGTGTAGGTGACGCGGTCGAATTCGATCACTGCGAGGGTCCTTCAAAAGCGAAGCCTGGTCGGGTAAGAAGATGGGAGAAGCGATGGGGCGACGGTTTTTCGTCGGAACCTCGATTACGGGAAGGCCCGCTCGTCGTCGAAGCCGAAATTCGGCCACTCGATCTGAAGATAGAGGGCCGCGGCCGCAATGAGGAGCGCCGCGCCGAGAAGGACGAAGTCGCGCGTGCCGAAGCGCGCCGCATTGAGGCGCGTCATGCGCGAGGAGCTCCCGCCCGTAAGGCCCTTCAATTCGGCCGCAACGCCCAAGCTTTCGCTCGACTTGAGGGCTCGGAAAAGGAGCGGCGTGAAAAGAAGGCGCGCCGCGAGAATCGGGTGTCGGCACAGGAACCCCGCACCGAGCTTGCGCCCCTTGATGCGCAGCGCTTCGCGCACCTGCTTCACGTCGGAGGCGAAGGTCGGCAAAAACCGCACCATGACGACCGCAGGCAGATAGATGCAAAAGGGAAGCCGCAGGCCCTGCAAGGCGCCCACGAGGTCCTGGATTTTGGTCGAGGCCGCGAGCGCCGCAACGACATTCATCATCGTGAGGCCGCGCAGGAGCGGAATACCGAGGTTTCGGACCGAAAGCCCACCGAGATCGGGATTCACCCACTCGATGATTGCGGCAAAGCCCGTCGCGACCGCGATGATCGCGACCGCCCCGGCGTAGAGAAGCCCCATCATGCGAGCGCGGCGGGTCGAGGCGAGATAGAGAAACGTCGCAGCAAAGAGGGTCATCTGCGCAAGGAGCCCCGAAAACGCCACGGTCGCGATGGCGGTACCCGCCGTGAGCGTCATCTTCGTACGCGGGTCGAGCGTTTCGGGGAAATTGGCGGAGTGCTTCGTCGTCATCACTCACCTCCTCGAATGAGACCCGCGTGCCGCAATTCCGCGACGGAATTCTTCCCGCCCCAGAGCCCCAAGAGGCACCCGAGGTAGCTCACGCCCACGATCGGAATCACGACCTGCATGAGGCCCGGGCTCTCGCGCAAAAAGAGGTACGCCACGCCGAGCGAGAAGCTTTTCGAAACGAGGTCGTAGGCCGCAACCGCCGCAATGACCCCGCGCAGCCGCCCGAAACCGCCCGCGAGTTTCCCCGCGATTTCGCCCGCCGCGGCCCCGATGAAGGCGGCGGGGATAAGCGCGATGCTCCCGCCCAAAAGGAGAAGCGAAACGAGCATCGTGACGGCCGTGAAAAGAAGCAACGTGCCGCTTTTGGGAACTTTCGTCAGCAACACGACGAGGAGCGTCGTGAAAACGAGGTTCTTCAGAATCAACATGACGGGATTCATGCCGCCGCCCGCAAGGGCGATGAGGAGCGAAGAGATCTTGGCGGCCGCGGCGAAGACGCCGAGCACCACCAGTTCCTGCGCCGTCCATCGGGAGGTTTGGGACTGCATGGGGTTTCGGTCGGGAAGAGGTCGAGGGTTTGACGTGCAATGCGTTCCACCGAGCGGACTCGGTCGCATTGCGTCGCATCCTATCAGCTCAACAACCCCGCCCACCTTAAGAGCCGAAAAGCGCGGGCGTTCGCACCCGCGCGAGACTTTCGAAGGCTTCTGCTAGACTCGTTCCCGTTCACAGCATCCCGTCCGCAAGTCTCCGAAACTCCGCTTTCCGGGGACTCGGCCACCGCCAATGACCGCTTTACGTCGTTTTCTTCCGCTATTTCGTTCTTCCGTACTCGGAGCCGCCCTCGGCGCCGCGCTTTTGTCATCCGCTCCGCTTCGGGCCGACACGATCGTTGCGGCCGGTCGACTCGCCACGACCACGGGGCGTCCGCTCGTGGCGCGTAACGTCGACCTCGGCGGCACGAGCTCGACCACGGTGCGCCGCACGGGCGCGGCGCAGCACAAGTGGAGCGACACGGTCGACTACGTGAAGACGAAGGGGGACGTCGTCCTGACGCAGGTCCCCCACACGATCGGCTTCGCGCACGCGCGCACGGAGTCGCTGCTGCCCGACGGGACGCTTCTCATGCGGGAAAGCTACTTGAACGACGAAGGCGTGCTCGTTCTTTCGATGCCGCTTCCCTTGGAAGAGGCCCTGCACTTGACGGCCGAAGAGGCGGCACGCCCCTTGAACGGGCTCGTTAGGAGCCCCGACCCCGCTTACGAAAAGCGCAATCACGCAAGCGACCCCAATCGCCTCCCGTACGTCCTTCCGAGCGCGCTCGAAATCGAGCGGATGCGTCGCGCTTCGCCCGAATTCGTGTCGAGCAAGGGCATGAAGCCCCTCCCCGACCCCGAAAAGGACGCGCCCGAGGTGCTCGAAGCGTTCGAATCCTCGGGGATCATCTACGGGCTCATGCGCCTCATGACGGAACGCGGCTCGACCGCGCGCCGTGCGGTCGAAGAAGCGGTGCGCCTCGTGGAGCGCTTCGGCTGGGCGGGCGAAGCCGTGCAGTTAACGGTCGCGGACACCGAAGAGGTGTGGCTCGTGGCGGTCCTTCCCGGGCGCACGGCGGTGGCGCGCCGTCTCGCCGACGACGAAGCGGTGCTTGCCGCCGAAGTGCAGACGCTCGGCACGGTGGATTTGCTCGACGAAAAAAATACGATCGTCTCTCCTCTCACGCGCGAGCGCGCGCGGATGCTCCTTGCGAACATCCCCGAGGGCATTGCCCGCACCGTCACCTTCGAGTGGATCGACTATGCGGAACCCCCGACGCTTCAGGCGCGCCTGAGAAGTTACGCGCGCACCCGCACGTTCCTCGAACGTGTCGGAGGATTGTCGGAGGAGGCCGTGCGCGACGCGACGGGCATGGATTACCGACGCTTCGTCGCTCCGGGCGCGATTCGTCCGCAGGCAAAGATTTCGCCCGAGGCACTGCGCGCCCTCATGCGCTCGAGCGCCCCCGATCTGGAAAGCCCCTCGGGGATTGCCAACGCCGCCACGGCCCGCAGTTCCGTCTTCGACCCGCGCACGCCCGCGTGGACGACGCGCGAAGACGTTGCGTCCGCGCACCCCGCCGTGATTCCCTACGTGGCGACCCACCCCCTCGCCGTGCAGCTCCCCGTGAAGATGCTCGCGCGCTCGAACGAAACGGGGGCGGCCTCCGCGACGGGCGACAACACGCCTTTTGTTGAAACGGCCGTGCAGTCGACCTTCGACTTCAGCTTCCGCGATGCGCGCTCCTTCCGCCGTCACGCGGCGGTGCTCTACGCGTTCGACGCCGCGCACGGCGCCATCAAGCCCGCGGAAAACGCCGCCGCCCCGTGGCTTGCGCCCGAATTCGCCGCGCTTGAGAAGCTCCCCGACGGGCTTGCCGACGCGCGGTTCCTCGCCGACAAGGTTTCGCCCGCGAAGGGCGCACACCACCTTGCGGAATCGGACGCCATTGCGCGCGCCCGCGCTCAGGCGGTGCTGTTCGAACACTACCGCAAGCGGTCGACCCCGAACGTCACGATCCTTGCCGACACCCTGTCGTCCAAAGACCGTACGGTGCGCGTCAACGTTCTGAGTACGCCTGAGTTCGATGCGACGAAGCTCGTTCGGAAGTCGCTCGGGCTCGGTTCGGCCATTCCGCTTGCTTCGGGCGAACCCAATCACCGCCGCTCCGAAGCGACCGCCCTCAACCGCATCGACGTGAACGGCGACGGGCGCCTTGACGCCGTCGTCACCTTCCCGATCGCGGGCGCCCTTGAGGGGACGCTTCCCGGGCGCTACACGCCCCTTTACGTCACGGGCCGCACGACCGACAAGAAGCCCTTCATCGGGTTCGATTCGGTGTTCATAAAAAAACCGTAATCGCCGCCAACGCCGGTACGCCGGCCCGGGAACGCACGTCGGGCACGCTGTCTTTCGGCTTCAAACCGAAAGACGGCGTGCCCGCTTGTTTTGGAGGCGCCCCGGTATTCGCACGGCTCGGCTTGGGCGCAACCTCTTACTTTTTCGTCTTCGACTTCTCGGCATCCGGTTCGGAGGATTCTTCACCGACTTCCCGGGCGCTCGCTCGCACGATGCGCTCGATCCGCTCGAGTACGGCCGCGCGTTCCGTTTCCGACAAGACGTCCGTGCCGAAGAGATGATGGAAAAAGAGCCCGTCAAGCGCCAGGAGCGCCGTGAGTTCCGTCGAGCGCCGGTCGATTTTCGGATCGAGCGCGTCGTAGTACCCGCGGTACCACGTCCGCACGGGCTCGATGAAGCGGCGGTTTTCCCGCGAAGCACACACAAGCCCCACCAGAGGCGAACGCCCGCCGTCGAGCTTTTCCCCGTGAAAGCGCCGGTACCACTCGATGTAGAGGTCGACCTTCGGGCGCGCCGTCAGCTGCGGCGCTTCGCGCTCCAATTCGACCGCCACCTCCCGCAGGTGCGCGGCGTAGCGCTCCGCCAGAGCTTCGACGAGCTGGAGCCGCGACGGAAAGTGATAAAGAAAAGCTCCTTTGCTGATGCCCGCCCGTTTGATGACATGGTCGATCGAGAGCGCGTCGGTCCCTTCCTCCGCGATCACGGCCGAAGCTGCTTCGAGGATCCGTTCGCGCGTCGCCGCCCCCGCCGCGCGGGTGCGACGCGCGCGTGCGGGCGCCGGCTCCCCGTCGGGATCGGTCGGGACGTTCGCCGATTCGATCGCCTCATCCGTTTTCTCTTGCGCTTTTTCTTTCGTTGTCAACAAACGGGCGTCGAACACGTCGCCCGTCTTCGTGTTGTCATTCATGCCTCTCTCCCGGCGTTGCGTGTTTTCCCGCATGGCGGACGGTTTGATTTTGCAATACAGTCCGGACGGTACTAAGAAATAGTACACAAGAACGCCACCGCCGCCAAGCCGCGCTTTTCGACCGAGACCCCGATTGAGAAAGCGACCGGGCACCGAGGCGGGGCTTCGACCCCAAGGAGATGCAAAATGCAAAAACGCGAATTTCTGAAGAGCGGCCTCGCCGCGCTCGGCGGCCTGGGCTTTCTCGGCGCCGCTCGTGCGGGCGTGCCGGCCGTGACGAAGGCTTCCGACGTCCGTTGGGACGAGGAATGGGATACGGTGATCGTCGGTTCCGGCGTAGCCGCCACCTGCGCCGGGAACGAGGCGCTCGATCAGGGCCTCAAGAAAGTGATCATGGTTGAGAAGATGCCCGTCTTCGGCGGCAATTCCGCCATTACCGGGTTCTGGATCAACATCCCGCGCAGTCCCGAGCAGCTCGCTCACGGCGTTACGGACGATTCGCCCGAACTCTTTCTCAAAGACACGCTCAAGGCAGGCGAAGGCTTCAACGACCCGAAGCTCGCGCACGAACTCTGCTTCCGCGCGCTGGAGTCGCTCGAATACTTGAAGAAGCTCGGCTGCAAGTTCGCCCCGACCCCCTTCATTCAGGGCGGGCACAGCAAAGTGCGTTCGCTCGCTCCCGAAGTCTCGGCGGGCGTCTCGGTCATGATTCCGCTTCACCGTCACTTCATGGAAAAGGGCGGCGTGATGCGCAAGAACACGATCGTCGACGAAGTCGTGAAGGATGACTCGGGACGCGTCGTCGGCGTGGCCGTGCGTGAAAACTATGCGTTTGATATCGGCTCGCGCGACAACGATTTGACGAACACCACGGGCGTTCGCAAGTACTACAAGGCGAAAAAGGGCGTGATCTTCGCGGCGGGCGGCTTCGTGAACGACTGGCGCATGTGCTCGTTGATCGACCCGAAGATCACGAAGGAAACCGAAGGCACGAACCATCCGGGCGCGACTGCGGGGGCGCTCTTCACGCTGATGCGCGCGGGCGGCGTTCCCGTGCATCTCTCCTACATTCAATGGGGTCCCTGGTGCTCGCCCGACGACAAGGGTATCGGCATGGGCGCGGACGTCTGCGATTACCTCAAGCAGTACGGCGCCGCGTTCGACCCGAAAACGGGCCGCCGGTGCTTCAACGAGCTCGGCAACCGCACGGAACTCACGAACGACATCTTCGCTCTCAAGAACGAAGACGGCACGCAGCGCTTCGCGGTGTTGATTGCCGACAGTCAGTTCGTGCCGAAGGTCTCGATCGAACGCTACCTCACGAAGTCGCTCAACTCGGGAACGACCAAGAAATTCGACACGCTCGAAGCGCTCGCCGACTTCTACAAGATCCCGCTCGAGCCTCTGAAGGCCGAAATCGCCAAGTACAACGGCTGGATCAAGGAAGGCAAAGAATTCGACCCCGAATTCCACCGTCCCCTCACCCCGAACGAAGGCGTTCTCATGGGCAAAGGCCCCTGGTACGGCCACCGCTTGACGTCGAAACTCCACTACACGATGGGCGGCATCAAGATCAACGAAAAGACCCAGGTCATCGGGCAAAACTTCGAACCGATTCCGGGCCTCTACGCCGCGGGCGAAATCACGGGCGGCGTGCACGGCGTCACGCGTCTCGGCGGCAACTCCGTCTTGGACGGGATCGTCTTCGGGCGCATCGCGGGCCGCACGGTGGCCGAAGCCGAAGAAGCGAAGTAATCGGGAGGAATTCGTCATGATCAAGAACTTTGCCTTCATGTTGGCCGCCGCTCTCGTCGCGGCAGGCGCCTCCGGCATCGCGACGGCGCAAACCCAAAAGCACAAGCTCGAGTGCGCCGCCTGTCACGTCGACGGGGTCGGGAAACCCGTCCCGACCGCGCAGTGTCAGACCTGCCACGACCCGAAGTCGTTCGATCAGAACTACCACCTCAAGAACGGCAAGGCCAATCCGCACGTCTCGATCCATTACGCCCCCGAGACGGTCGACTGCGCGCTTTGCCACCGCGAGCACGGCCAGTCGCAGAACTACTGCGAAGCCTGTCATGCGGACGGGCTTGGGTTCAAGGTTCCCTAAGGTTCCGTAACGAACCCCGACGGACCGCTCGAATCCCGGCGAAGCTCGGGATTCGAGCCTAAACACCCCCCGACGCTTCGGCGTTCGGGGGTTTTTCTCACTCGGACCCGACGCCCTCGTTAGGTACAATGTCGTGGTTTTATTTGACAGCGACGCTCGGGTCGCTCCCTTCGACCGTCTCCCTCGGACGCGGTCCGCAACCCGCCGGCGCGCTTTCCTGGAGGCTCTCAAGTATGTGCACCACCATCGTCGTCGGTGAAAAGGCCACGGCCGACGGTTCCTTTCTCGTCGCCCGCAGCGCGGACAGCTCGTCGCTCAAAGCGCAGCACTTCGTCATCCATCCGGCCAAGACCGGTCAGTCGGGCGTCTACAGCTGCAAGGCGCACGGCGGCGTGAACGACTTCACGTATCCGCTTCCCGAAAACGCCATGCGCTACACGACGGTTCCGAACTGGAAGACGCAGCTTCACGGCGCCGTCGGCTACAACGAAGCCGGGCTCGGTCTCACGGGGACGGAATCAATCTTCGCGAGCGACGAAGCGCTCGCCGTCGACCCCTACAACAAGGCCTCGGGCATCACCGAAGACGACATTCCCGACGTGATTCTGCCGCGCTGCCGCACGGCCCGCGAAGGGGTCGAGCTCCTCGGCAAGATCATCGAAACGCAGGGTGCGGGCGAAGGCTTCGGCGTTGCGTTCGTCGACATGAACGACGTCTGGTACCTCGAAACGGGTTCGGGCCATCAGTGGATGGCCGAACGCACGCCCGCCGACAGCTACTTCGGTTCGGGCAACCAGGGGCGTCTCGGCAACTACGATCCGGCCGACCCCAACCAGCTCGCGAGCCCCACGCTCGTCGCGTTCGCGACCGAAAAGGGCCTCTACCGCCCCGAAGACGGCGTCTTCAATTTCTCGAAGGCCTACACCCGCGACGACGGCCGCGACCGCGTCTACAACGACCCGCGCGTCTGGGCGATTCAGAAGCACCTGAATCCCTCGCTCGAGCAGCCGGTTGACGCCGGCCGCAGCTTCCCCGTCTACCTCACCCCCGAAAAGAAGGTGACGCTCGAGGACATGAAGCTTCTCATGCGCCACCACTTCGAAGGCACCGAGCACGACCCGTACGGCAACGGCTTGAACGGCGCCGAACCCTGGCGTCCCATCAGCGTCTTCCGCACCTACGAAGCGCACGTCATGCAGGTTCGTCCCTGGCTGCCGCTTCCGATCGCCGAAGTCGTGTACGTCGCGTTCGGCATGGCGGATCTCTCGTGCTTCGTCCCCTTCTACCACGGTCTTGAAGCCGTTCCCGCCCAGTACGGCATGGGAACGGACCACGCCGACACGGTCTCCGCCTACTGGAAGTACCGCCGTCTGCAGACGCTCGTCATGACGGACTACCCGAAGCTCGCCCCGATCGTGAAGTCCGCGTTCGGTGCCTTCGAAGCCGAAACGGCCGAAGCGCAAAAGGCGATGGAAGCCGAGTTCGTCGAACGTTTCGCCAAGGACGAAGCCTCGGCCATGAAGCTTCTCAACGACTTCAACCTCGACGTCCTCGCCAAGGCGGAAGCGCTCGCCGAAAAGCTCCTGAACGACGTCTTCACGATCCGCACAGCCGACATCGAAGCGACCGTCGTGTTCAAGAACAATAAGTCGAAGGACTAATTACGACTGTACCTCGGGCGTCTCGCGTGTGTCCTGTTATCGCGCGAAACGCCCGATGTTCACCCAGACCTCCCGGATTGCTTCGCGGACTCGCCAAGAAACAAGAAGGCCCCGCACGTCGAAACGCTCGAAGCGTTCGACATGCGGGGCCTTCGGCCTTTTTGCGGATCCGGATTCCGGAATCTTACGGTTCCTTCAATTCCTTTGGTTCCGTCTTCGCTTCTTTGCGAGCGGTCTCGTCCTTCTCGTCGGACGATTTGACGGGCTTGACGGACTTCGAAGATTCGGCCGGATCGACCGCACCGGTTGCGGGAACGCGCGGAGATTCATCGGCAGCCGGGCTTTCCGATCCCTTCGAATCTTCCGTTCCGGCCGGGGCCTCCGACGATGCCGGCTTTTCACCGTCATTCTTCGCTTCTTCTCCCTCTTCGGTCGCAACGGGCTTCGAGGTCACAAACGGCACGCCCGGCTCTTCGCCCGACGCTCGGGCTTCGAGAACAGCGTCCGTCATGCGTTCGGCCGCCGCTTCTTCGATTGAGAGGAAACGGACGTTTTCGGTCTTGACATCGGCCCAGACGCCCTCGGTGTCGGAGACGACCGTGACGGGGATGTCCGCCTTCACGCTTCGGATCGAATCGAGCACGCGGATGCCGCGGGGCGTCGCATCCATGAGAAGAACGCGCCCGGCCGTCGCCACGTGCGCGAGCACGAGAACGCGCACTTCGGAGGCATCGCCCTGGAGAACGGAAAGGCCTGCTTCGCTCAGGCGCCCGGCCGCGTCGACGTCCTTCGTGACGACGACGAGCTCGACGCCCTTCTCAAAGAGACGATGCGCAAAGCGTTCGCCGAGCGGGCCGTCCGCAACGAGTACCGTCTGGCCCGAGAGCCGTTCGGTCGTGACCTCTTCGGGAAGGACCTCGAAAGGCGCGTCGCGCAAAGCCGCCGCCTTCGCCCAAGAGAAGCGGTGCGTCAGGTACTTCCCGACGCGCGGCGCGACGGCAAACATCACCGGGTTGAGCGCGATCGAGATGATGGCACCCCCGACGATGAGATTCATCGTGTTCTGGTCGGCAAGCCCCAAGCTCATCGCCTGCGCGACGAGAATGAAGGAGAATTCGCCGATCTGCGAGAGGGCCGCACTCACCGTGAGCGCCGTCCCGAGGGGATAGCGCAGAAGGACAACGAGCCCAAAGGCGGCCGCGGCCTTCCCGAAAAGAACGATGAAGAGGACGGCGAGGATTTCAAGGGGCGACTCAAAGAGGATGTGCCAGTCGAAGAGCATCCCGCAGCCCACGAAAAAGAGCACCGCAAAGGCGTCCTGCAAGGGAAGCGACTCGGTCGCGGCGCGGTGCGCGAAGGCGCTTTCGCGCATCACCATACCCGCGAAGAAAGCACCCAGCGCGAAACTCACCTTGAAGATTTCGGCGGCGCCGTACGCCACGCCCAGAGCCGCCGCAAGAACAAAGAGCGTGAAGAGTTCGCGCGAGCCCGTGCGGGCGACCTGCGCCATCAGCCACGGAAGCGCTTTGCGGCCGACGAGCATCATGACGGCAACAAAGGCCACGACGTTCACGATCGTGCGACCGATCTCAACGAGAAGCGCTTCGCCCGAAAGCGAGGCGGCCGCAGCCCCCGCCGTCGCAACGGCATCGGACACACCGGGCGCTTCCGGGGCGAGAATCCCCGCAAGCGGCGGCAGCAACACGAGAATCAACACGGTCGCGATGTCTTCGACGACGAGCCAACCCACGGCGATGCGTCCGTCCGAACTCGTGAGCAAGCCCCGAACGTCGAGTGCCTTGAGAAGAACGACCGTCGACGCGCACGAGAGCGACATGCCGAAAACGAGCGCCTGTCCCCAGGACCAGTCCCAAAAGAGGTGCGCGACGAACATCCCGAGAATCGAGGCTATCGACATCTGAAGGACGGCCCCCGGAAGGGCGATGCCCTTCACCGACATCAGATCCTTCACCGAGAAGTGGAGCCCCACCCCGAACATCAAGAGCATCACCCCGATTTCCGAGAGCTGATGCGCGAGCGCCGGGTCCGCAAAGACCCCGGGCGTGTACTGACCGCAGGCAATCCCCGCGAGGAGATAGCCGACGAGAGCGGGCGACTTCAAAAAGCGCTCGGCGATGAAACCGAAGACGAGCGCCAGGGAGAACGCGATGACGAGCGTCGAAATAAGCGGAAGACCGTGTTCCATACCTGTACGGGCAAGACCCGCGGGGGGCGCGGGCGAAAGGTGGTGGCGGAGAAGGCGGTGTGAGCGGCCCGAGGTTGTTGTTTTCGGAGTGCCTCGAAACCGATCGGCGGCGGGAGCGCCTTTCGGGCCGTCCCGCAGTCGGTTTGCGCGGCGAAAGAAATTACGAAAAAATTTCCGTCGGCAAACGGCTCATCATAACATGAGGGTTATTGCCGATAAAGAAGTTTACAAATCGCAGTTTTCCCGTCGTCCGCACGCCGACTCCTCTACAATGTCGGCCGACCGAGCGAGCAAACAAACGCTCTCGTACCGGCCGTCGTTTTTCCCGCAACGCTTTCCTTTTCGACGCATGGCAGAAGCATATCGTGCAACGACCGCCCCGCTTTCGGGGTCGATCCCGACCAAGGCGGCCGCGCGCCCGGGCGCGCCCGCGGCGCGTTCGTGCGAGTCGTTCCGACCGCTGGCACTCGTTCCGGTCTACAACCACCCCGACACCATCGCGGCCGTCGTGAGGGACCTGCGGGCCATGCACCTGCCGGTTCTGATCGTCGACGACGGGTCGGACGAAAAGACGCATGCCGCCTGCGACGCGCTTGCGGGCGTCGCGGTCACGGTCGTGCACCGTGCGGAAAACGGCGGCAAGGGCGCCGCCGTGATGACGGGCTTCAAGCGTGCGGCGCGCGACGGGTACACGCACGTTCTTCAGATCGACGCCGACGGGCAGCACGACCGCTCCGCCGTTTCCCGCTTCATTCAGCTCGCGCACAAATTCCCGAACCACCTCATTTGCGGCTATCCCGTCTACGACAGCTCGGTTCCGAAGGCGCGTCTCTGGGGGCGAAAGATCACGAATTTCTGGGTGGCGGTCAACAGCCTCTCCTTGAGCTTCGAAGACGCCATGTGCGGCATGCGCGTCTATCCGATCGAAGCCGTCACCGAGGTCTTGGAAAACGCCCGCATCGGCGAGCGGATGGAATTTGACCCGGAAATCCTCGTTCGTCTTCTCTGGGCGGGGGTGCGCGTCAAAAACGCGCCCGTCGCGGTGACGTACCCGAAGGACGGGATCAGCCACTTCCGGGGGCTGCGCGACAATCTGCGCATCAGCTGGATGCACGCGAAGCTCTGCACGATGATGCTGACGCGCCTCCCGATCATTCTCTGGTCGCGCGTTTTCGGGCGTGTGCCCGAGTGCGAACGCGACCCCGACGCCTGCCGCCCGGTGAAGCCCGCAAAGCTCCGTCCCGCGGCCGATACGCGCGTCCCGACCGCAGAAGAAGCCGCCCGAGCTGCGCGCGTTGCCAAAGCGTCGAAAGTGGCCGAAGACGCCTCGCGCGAAGCGTTGAAGCGCCTCGAAGCCATGGAAAAGCAGGCGCGGGAAGCAACGGGGAAGGGAAAGAGTGCGGGCAACGCGGAAGCTTCGAACACTTCGACGAGCTCGAACGGTTCGACCTCCGAGCAGTGAGCGGCCGATCGTCCATGACGAACGCACCCCGTCCGTCGGACCGTTCCTCTTCGAGTCCCGACTTGAACGACGACCTGCCCCCGAATTCGAATCCCGACTCGAACCCCGATTCGAAGGCTTCCGACCGTCCCTGGTGGCGGCTTCGGGAGAAAACGAGCGCGCTCGGGATCCGGACGCTCCTTGCCTGCCACCGCGCGTTCGGGCGCAGGCCCTTTCGGGTGCTGCTCGCGCCGGTCCTTCTCTTTTACTGGTGCACGTCGCCCGATGTGCGCCGCGCGAGCCTCGGGTGGCTCGACCGCGCCCGGCCCGAAGCGCGTCCGGCCGGGCACTGCGAGGGGCTTGCGCACCTCGCGCGCTTTGCGGAGACGATTCTCGACAAGTTTGCGGTTCAGGCGGGAAACGACCCCGACGTGGAACTCATTGTCGAAGGGGACGAGCCCTTCCGAAACGATCCTCCGAACCGCGGTTGCATCATCCTCACGTCCCACGCGGGCTGTCAGGAACTCCTCTCGCGCGAAGCGGGGTTTCACACCGAACACCCGATCGTCGTTCTGCAGCACACGCACCATGCTGCAGAATTCAATCGGCTTCTCAAAGAAGCGGGAGCCCGCCCACCCGAAGTGCTTTTCCGAGAAGTGTCGGGCTTTTCGCCCGCGCTCGCGATGGAACTCGACGAGCTCGTCGCCCGCGGCGCCTACGTCGTCGTGGCGGGCGACCGTACGCCGATTGAAAGCGATGCGAGGAAGGGAACCGTGCGCGTGCCCTTTTTTGGCGAACTCGCGCGCTTCCCGACGGGCGGAGCGCTCCTTGCGCTTCTTCTCAAGTGTCCCCTGCGCCAGATGACCTGCACCCGAACCGCTTCCGCTTCGGGTCGGCGAATCGCCTACCGGGTGCGTTTCGACTCGATCGAGGAAATGCCTTCCGCTTCGCGCACGGAGCGCGCGGAGCGCCTTGAAGGGTGGGTGGCGAAGTACGCCGCGAACCTGGAGCGCGAACTCGCGCGGTCGCCTTACGACTGGTTCAATTTCTACGACTTCTGGAAAACCTGACGAGAAGCCTGACAGAAGGGCTTGAAAACGCGAACGCGTCGCGGACGTCGGGCGTGAAGCCCAATGGTGCGCCCCTATAATGGTCGAACTCTTTCGGCTCCACCTAGCTTCGGACACTTCGCATGCGCCACGCCTTCTTCGCTCTTACGTTACTCTCGCTCCCCGTTGCGGCGCCGCTCGCCGCAACCGATCCCGCTCCGACCGCGCAGGCTGAGTCGGTTGAGTCGAAGATCGAGCCCGGAACGACGCTCGGGGCGGACTCCGCGGAGCTTCTGAGCCTTTTGCGCGCCGAACAACTGTCGGGGCGCTTTCGCGAAGAAAAGACCGTGGCGGGCTTTCCGAAGCCGATGATTTCGACGGGAACCTTCCGCTTTGCGGGGTCGGAATTGCGTTGGACGACCGAGTCGCCTTTCGCCTCCGAAATCCGCGTTTCGCCCGCGGGCATCGAAACGATCTCGGGCAAAACGCGTCGGATGCTTTCCGCCAAAGACATTCCCGCCGTCGGGCGCTTCGCGCGGATGCTTGCGGACTTTCTTTCGGGGCGGCTCGACTCGGTGCGCGAAGCCTTCGACCTCACCGCAGAACGTACGCCCGACGGGCGCATTGCCGTGACGGCCCTGCCGCGCGCGAAGGCGCTCGGCGAGACGATCCGCGAAGTGCGGATTTACGGGCACACCCACGTTGAAGAAGTGGTGATGACGGCCGCTTCGGGCGAAGTCTCCCGCATGCACTTTACGGACGTGAGCGATTCCGATTCTTCCGTCTCCGCGCCCGGGCCTTGAAAATGAGATCCCTCTTCGGCCCCCGTTCGTCAGCCCTTTGCGCCCTGGCGCTTGCGATCGTGTTCGGCTCGATCATCCTTTGCGGCCTCTCGAAATTCACCCGCAAGCCGTTCGATACGCAGCTCCTCGCGCTTCTGCCCGAGCGGCTGATGGAAGAGCTCTCCCCCGAACTCGAAGCGCGGGTGAAAGCGAAACTGACGACCGCGGAAGCCGACCGGGTGACAGCGCTCGTTGAGGTTCCGGGGAACCCCGAAGCCGCCCGCATCGCGCGGCGCGCTTTTCTGACGTCGCTTCTCGATTCGGGACTCTTTGCGACCGAACCCGTGGAGACCCCGAACGTCAAAGCGCTCGCCTTGGAAAACGCCGCCGGGCGCCTCCTTACGGCCGAAGACCGGGCGTTTCTTGAAAACGCCTCCTCCGCAGCGCTCGACGAGCGGCTCGCCGCAACGCTTCTCAACCCCGCGGGCCCCGGGATCCTCGGGATCGCACGCGATCCGCTGGGGCTATACGACCGGTGGGTGTTGGAAAAAGTCGCCACATTGCCCGTTCAGGAAGCGGAGGATTCCGCGGTCGGTGCGAGCGGCGATGCGAAGGCCTCGGACGGAACCGCGACGGAAACCTCACCGAATTCCGCCCCCGACCGTGTCCTGGCGGTGCGCGGACGCGACGATGCGCTCGTCGTGACGCTTCGCGTCCTTTCGGGCGCCGCCGAAACGGGCGAAGGACGCGTGGGGCGTGCTTTGGAAGAGGCCCGACGGTCCGCGCAAAACGCCCTTCGAGGGGTGGAAGGAGCGGAAGGAACCGACGCCGCTGCGGTCTCCTCCCTTCGGATCGACGCCGCGGGCGTGCCGCTCTTTACGGATGCGGCCGCAACGCGCGCTCGGGACGAGCTCGGTCGGATCGGGGCCTTTTCGACGGCGGGCGTTTTGATTTTTGCGCTCGCCTTTTTCGGGCGCGTCGCGACGCTCGTTCTTTTGGCGGGGTCCGTCGCCGCGGGCTTTGCGGCGGGGCTCGGCGTCGCCTTGGGGCTTTTCGATTCGCTCGCGCTCGTTACGTTCGTCTTTGGCGCGACCCTGATCGGGGTGGCGGTCGACTACGGCGCGCACTGGTTTGCCTTTGCACCGAGCATGCCCGACCCGATCGCGCGCCGTTGGGCGCTCGCGCCGGGCCTTTTTGCGGCGGCCCTTTCTTCGGCCCTCGCGTACGGGGTTCTCATCGCTACGCCCTTGCCGGGGCTGCGGCAAATGGGGATTCTCGCCGCGGGCGGCCTCTTGGCAACGCTTGCGGTCGTCCTTTTCTGGCTCCCTTATGCGGACCGGTGGGCACCGCGCCGCGACACGCGTCTCGTGCGGTTTCTTGAAGCGCGCTTACCGCGCCTTCCGCGTTTCGGGGAACTTCCCCGCCTCGGGCAGGTTGCGCTCGCCCTTGCGGCGGTTGTGTTCCTCACGGTCGGCGCGGCGCGCATCGAATGGGCTTCGGGCATTCGGGACCTGCAGTTCGTTCCCGCGGGCCTGGCCGAAGCGCAGACGCGGCTATCCGCAGCCCTGAAACTTCCCTCGCCCGCTCAGGTGTTCGTTGTTTCGGGCGCGACCGAAGACGCCGTCCTTGCCACCGAAGAAAAGCTCCTCGCGGCGCTTCGCGCGGATCCGACGCTCGACATTCACCCCCTGGCACTGGCGGACTACGTGCCGTCCGCCGCCCGACAGACCGAGGACGCGCGTCTCGTTCGGGAGGCGCTTCTCCGGATCACGCCCCGCATGACGGAAGTGCTCGGGGCGGGACCGCAACTTCCCGACCCGAGCCCCGAGGCGCCGCGCATCACGACGGATGCGGTGCTTGCCACGCCCTTCGGGGCCGCCCTCGGGCACCTGCGCTTGACGAGCGAAGCGGACGTCGCGGCGGGGACGGAGAAAACGGTCGCGCACCTTGTGATGCTCTCGGACGTTCGGGCGGAGCACCTGGAAAAACTCCGGGCGCTCGAAAGCGTTGCCGGGGCTTCGGAGCCCGACGCGTCGGCAACTGCGGCCGTTGCCACCCGCGTTCGTTTCGTCAATTTGACGGCTGACATGGAAACGATCCTCACCCGCTACCGCAACCGCGTGTTGGAAAGCGCCCTGGCGGGCTTCGGCCTCCTGGCGCTCGTCGCCCTGCGACTTTTCGGGATTTCCAACGCCTGGCGGGCGCTCCTTCCGAGCCTTTTCGGTACGCTCGGGGCGTTGGCCGCCTTCGGGTGGGCGGGGATTCCCGTCACGCTCTTTACGACGCTTGCAATCGTGCTCGTTCTCGGGCTCGGTGTCGACTACGGGATCTTTCTCACGCGCAGTCCCACGGACGGGCGGACGGCCGCGGCCGTACTTTTTTCGGGCGTGACCACGCTTCTCTCTTTCGGGCTTCTCGCCGCCTCCGAAACGCCGGCTCTCGCCGCGTTCGGTTGGACGGTCGTCTACGGGCTGTGCCTTGTTTGGACGGTGGCCCAGCTCGTAAGGCCGAGGAAGCCGTTCGCCTGACGGGGTCTCTGAAACCTCTCGGGAATGCCCGACCGAGGGGACAACACGTCGCGTTCGAGTTTCGTCAACGCGGGAAAATTCCCTCGGCCCCCGAACGATTCCTCTCGCGGTCGGAGAAGCTCCCCGCTAGAATCCCAACGAACCACCGCTTTCCTGGAGATCCCATGGACCGCCCTCTCCGCCGTCTTTTTTCGCGCGCCCTCCTTGCGGGCGCAACCGCCGCAACGCTCTTTCTTACGGGCTGCGCGTCGACCGGGCTTGAGAACGCACACGGGCAGGACGCCGCCGCTGCAAGCGCGCGTGCTGCCGCGCCCGTCGCGGCGCCCGAGTCGAATGCTACGTCCGTGTCTGTCCCGACTCCGACCGCTTCCCCCGAAACGACGTCCGATGCCGCCCCCAAGGCGGCGCCGGCTGAAAGTGCGCTTCCGCGCATCGTTCCGCGACTCGAAGACGCCCCCGAGCGGCTTCTCGACCAACAGCTTCGCGTGCGCTTTTCGCCCGAAGCGCTGAAGGCGGGGGCACCGAGCGACGTTCCGACGTTGCGCGCGATGGTGCTTCTCGACACGACCCGCCTTTCCGCGGTTGTGACCGCCATGGGGCTCACCGTCTGGCGTGTCGACTTCACGAAGGAAGGCCTCACCGAAACGCGCCATGCGCTTCTTGACAACCACCTCGACGCGCCGAAATTCGTGCGCGACTTTGCGCTCGCTTATTGGCCGGTCGAGAGCCTTCGCGCGACGCTTCCCGAACGTTGCCGGCTCGACGCGGACTTCCGGCAGTCGGCCGCAGGGACGGACGAAACCCGCACCCTCGTCTGCGGGGGCGCTCCCCTCCTTCGAGTCGTGACCACGACGAACGCCGCTCCGAACGCTGCGGGCCTCGTCCCCGAAGGAACGCTCTCGCGCACGAGCATCGAGAACCGCGCCGAAGGCTATCGGATCGACATCGAATCGCGCGAAAACTGATTTTCTCAAGCTCTTTTTCCACCTACCGAGGACTCTCATGACCTTTACGCCTCTTCGCCGCGCGCTTGCCGCGCTCGGCGTCACGTTTGCCCTTGGCGGCATGCTTCCCGCCGCTTCCGCGGCCGATCTTCCCGACGTTCGAATTCTTGCGACGGGCGGCACGATCGCCGGATCCGCCGCCAAGGCGTCCGACGCGAACGACTACAAGGCGGGCTCGATCGGCGTCGCGGCCCTGATCGAGGCCGTTCCCGAGCTCACCTC
Organism: Sutterella megalosphaeroides; assembly: GCF_003609995.1. NCBI lineage: Bacteria > Pseudomonadati > Pseudomonadota > Betaproteobacteria > Burkholderiales > Sutterellaceae > Sutterella > Sutterella megalosphaeroides. Next base: position 1,059,173 of record NZ_AP018786.1, on the reverse strand, counting down.
GGTGGCGGACGTCTCGGGCGAACAGATCGCGAACATTCCTTCGAACGCCGTCGACACGGCGCTCCTTCTGAAGCTCGCGAAGCGCGTGAACGAACTCCTCGCCGACCCGAAGGTGGACGGCGTCGTGATCACGCACGGCACGGACTCGATCGAAGATACGGCGTTCTTCCTCAATCTCACCGTGAAGAGCGACAAGCCCGTCGTCCTGACGGGCGCCATGCGTCCCGCGACGGCGATGTCCGCCGACGGCCCGATGAACCTTCTCGAGGCCGTGCAGGCTGCGGCCAGCCCCAAGATGAAGGGCGCCGGGGTCACGATCGTCATGAACGACTACATCGCCGCCGCGCGTGAAACGACCAAAACGAACAAGCGCAACGTCGCCACCTTCCGCTCCACCGAATTCGGCTACCTCGGCACGATGGTCGAAGGCGAACCCGTCCTCTACCGCAAGTCCGCTCGCCGCCACACGTCTTCGTCCGAATTCGACGTCTCGAAACTCACCGATCTACCGCGCGTCGACATCGTCTACGCCTATGCGGGTTCCGACGGTCGCATGAGCGAAGCGGCGGTTGAAATCGGCGCCCGCGGTCTCGTCGCGGCCGCCATGGGGAACGCTTCCGTTTCGCCCGAGCAGGAAAAGAGCTATGGGGAAATCATGAAGAAAGGGATCCCCGTCGTGATGTCGGGGCGCGTTCCCGAAGGGGACGTCATTCTGAAGAGCGGCGCGAAGAAGCTCGGCTACATCGAAGCGGGCAATCTCCCGCCCAACAAGGCCCGACTCCTCCTGCAGCTCGCGCTCACGACGACCGACAATCCGGAAGAAATCCGACGCATCTTCACCGAGTACTGATCGACGAACGCCGACTTCGGACGTCTCGCACGCGTCGAGCACCCCACCGGTACGCCGGCAGGAGGGCGCCAAGCAGGTATCACGCGGGAGTCGGACTTTCGAGCGCATTGCTCAACCTGCGCCCGTGCAACCTGTTGCGCGGGCGCAACGCTTTTCGGAACTTTCCCGTTCGAAACGTCGTTTCGCCCCTGAATGCGCAAAAAAAATCGCGCGACGAAAATCGCTCGAAATTTCGCATCGCCTCGGAAAGGTGCCTTTGAAAAACAAGCATTTTCGAACACAACATTCAGTCCGACCGGTCGGTCGAATTGACTGAAGCACAGTTTTCTGGAACTGTCAAGGGCGGTTTTCCTTTATGGCCGACCCCTACATACTTGGGTAGGATGCACTTCAGCCCTTGCGGGAGGCGTCCGACCAACGCCCGTTTCGCGGGGTTCTGCAGGAACGCAGGAGAGGTAAAGAAGAGGCTACGGATCCGAAAGGCGCGTTCGACCAAACGCGCCTTTCCGCCGGCCTTCCGATGCGGCACGGCGCCATGGCGTTCGTGCCGTTTTTGTTTTCGGGCTTCTCGCCCGCCGCCCACCGACTCACACGACCGAAACTTCGCGCCTCGAACCCGACCATGCGACAGATCTTTCGCTCGATTCCCTACTTCCTTCCCGCCGACCCCGACTGGGTGCGCGAGCTCTTCCTCGAGCACGGCCGCGCCGTGCGCTTCGCTGCGGGCGAAACGCTCAAGTGGGGCGGCGAAGCGCGGCGGCTTTTCTTCCTCACGTCGGGCCTGTGCGCCTACACGCTCGATACGACGGAATCGCGCCCGGCGATTCTCTCCGTCATCGCCCCGGGGCGCGCCATGGGCGACCTCACGGCAAGCATCAACAACCGTTGCAACATCCGCACGACGGCGCTCGTTGAGAGCGACGTGCTGCTTCTGGAGCCCGAGCGCCTCACGGCCGCTTTCGAAGCAAAGTCGCAATTCGCCTCAAGCGAAATCGCGAACGTCATCGCCAAAGAAGAGTCGATCATCGAGGGAATGACAGCGAATTTCACGCGCTCCCCCGAAGAGCGCCTCAAGGTCTTTCTGAAGGCGGCCTTTGTGAATGCGGGGATGCTTCCGTTGGGTGCAAGCTCGGGCGCGGGGTCGGGAGATCGGTCCGAAGACGAATTCCTTGAATTTCCCTATGCGCTCTCGGCCGAACGCATGGGCGAAGCGCTCAACCTCAACCGCGTGAGCGTGGCGAAACTTTTTTCAAAATGGAGGCGCGAAGAGCTTGTCGCGCGCCGTGGGCGGACGTTGCTCGTCTCTACCGCGCTCTTTGCGGACCTCTTCGACTGGATCGAGAACCCGGGAGCCGCGACTCTTCCCGACTGGCGGCGCTGAGCGGGTGCAGCCGGGCGTTGTTGGAGTTTGCCGGAAATTGTCAGAAAAAACGAAGCGGGCGCCGCTCGTTGGGCCGAAGTCCCAAACCGGGATGCCGACCTGGCCGAGCGTACGCCCGCAGGGTTGCGTTCGGTGACGCGGAAGACTCGCCCGCCGGGCCTTCGAGAAGCCCCGGCAGGCGCGTGCGTTACTTCAGGGTCTTGATGTACGCTTCGGCCGAGTCCACGGCGATGCGGCCCGAGTTGACCGCAAAGCCCACGGTGGAGCCCGCCATGAGGAGGTCGTACGAGTCGCCGTACATGCCGCCCACGTCGTTGCCGACCGCGTAGAGCCCCGGAATCGCGGTTTCGTCGGGCGTCACGACCTCGAACTTTTCGTTCGCCTTGATGCCGCCCAACGTACCGAGGGTGCTCGCCACCGACTTGATCGCGTAGAAGGGACCGGTCTTCACCTCGCGCAGGTACTTCGGGTCCTTCGCGAACTGTGCGTCGTGACGCACGGCCGCAAAGCCGTTGTATTCCTTCACGGTCGCTTCGAGCTTCGCGGGATCCATGCCCGTCTTGCGGGCGAGCTCTTCGAGCGTGTCGGCCTTGAAGGCCCAGCCCGCCTTTTCGGCGTCGGCCCATTCCTTCTCGAAATTCGCGAGCTTCGTGCCGACGGGCACCATCACGCCGACGCCGAGATCGATCCCTTCGTCCTTTTCCATGTGCTGCAAGGTCTTGCTGTCGTAGACGACGTACATCGTGCCGCCGATGCGCTCCAGAGCGTTCCCCGCAAACGGCCACTCGAGCATGATCACCTCGTTGCAGAACCGCTCGCCCTTCGGCGTGAGCCAGAGATGCGGCTGCTTCGCCGTGGCACTCACATGGTTCGTCGTCGACACGCCGCGGGGACCCGGACGATAGGAGGCCTGCACTTCGGCGCCTTCTTCGCCCGCACCGACCGCCCAGGCCATGCGAATGCCGTCACCCGTCTTCCCCTTCTGCGCGAGACCGTCCGCATCCGGGAAGCGCAGATACTTTTCGCGCATTTCCTTGTTGTCGAAGAATCCGCCCGTCGCGATGATGGTCGCCTTGGCATTGACGGTCACCGTGTCGCCCGCCTTGTTCTTCCCCTCAACGCCCGCCACGCGGCCGTCCTTCATGATGAGTTTTTCGCCCCAGGTTTCCGTGAGAAGCGTCTGACCCGCCTGCTTGTACTTTTCCTGGAAGAGCTTGATCCAACCCGCGCCTCGGCCCTCGTAGATGTGCCAGGTGTAGAGGCCGTTCGGATAATTCGAGAAGAGCTTTTCGAATTTCACGCCCTGCTTCTGCATCCAGTCGATCGTCTCGCCCGACTTGTCGACGAAGGCGCGCACCATCTTGGCGTTGCCGCGCCAGTGGCCGTAATTCATGATTTTCAAGAAGGCTTCGTCCTTCGTGAGCGCGTAGTTCCAATCCTTCTGCATCCGGCTTTCGACCGCGAAAATACCTTCCGAGAACTGGCCCGTGCCGCCCGGGAAGGCGGCCTTTTCGAGTGTGACGACTTTGAGGCCCTTTTCGGCTGCGGCCCAAGCGGCGGCCGTACCCGAGGCGCCCGCGCCGATCACGACGACGTCGGCGTCGTAGGTTTTTTCGGCGGCGTTCGCGCCGAGCGGGATGAGGGCGGCCGCCACGGCGGCGGCAATGAACGTACGACGGCAAATGGCGAACATGTTTTTTATCTCCTTTGTTTTTGCCCCGGCGGGCTCGCTCGAACGCTTGGGAAAGTCGGAGGATGTTCCAAATCGATCGAACGAAGCCCGCACCGGTCAACACCGGGAGCGCCGTGCGAGGGAGCCGTCCGTCGGGCGGCTCTCCCGCACGCCTCCGCTCCCGGCAGTGTCACCCTCCGGGGGCAACCGCGTCTGTAGCCGCGGCTACATTCAAGGGAAAGTACGGAGGGGGCGAAAATCCCGCCGGAAGTCGCCCGAAAGCGAAGGATTCAAGCGTTATGCGGTCTTTTCGCGCTTTGCGAGCCTTGCGGCCTCCGCACCCGCCCGTCGGCCCATGACGAGGCAGTTGGTGAGCCCCGCGCCCCCGAGTCGGTCCGTGCCGAAGATTCCGCCCGCGACTTCGCCCGCCGCATAGAGGCCTTCGACGGGGGCACCCGAGCGATCGAGAACGTTGGCGTTCACGTCGGAGGCGATGCCGTCCAACGTCGTATGAACGTAGATGTGCTCTTCGCCGAAGTAAAAAGGCGGCGTTTCGATCGTTTGCGTGAAGACGCGCTTTCCCGTCTGCGGATCGAACCCCTCCCGCGCGGCGCGGTTGTAGGCAGTGAGCGTCTCGTCCAACACGGCGGCCGAAACCCGCATGGCGGAAGCCATCTCGCGCACGCTTCCCGCTTTGCGCACGATCCCGTTGATGAGCTTCAGGCCGAGGGTTGCCCCCTTGTAGGAGCGGCTGTCCGTGATGACCCAGAACTTGCGCTCGGGAAGACGCAGGATGTGTTCGGCCACGCGGTTCCAGGTCTGCGCCTCATCGACGAAGCGCCGCCCCGAGAGATCGACGTAAATGTCTCCGCCCGCGTAGTCGAGCAGCCGACCGCCCCAAAAGGGGAGCATCTGCAAACCGAACCCCGTGAGGATCTTTCCGCCCGCGGCTTCGGCCAGATCGAGCCCGTCGCCCGAAGCGCCGTCCCAGACCGTCCCGTACGGGTTGGCGGTTGTCATGACGTCGGCCGTGAGGAGCGGATTGATCTCGAGGCGCCTTGCCACGTTCGCCGTAAAGCCGCCCGTGGCGAGCACCACCGCACCGCTGGAAAGCTGAAAGTCGCTTCCCGACCGGGAGCGCCCGAGGACGTCCCAGGCGCCGCCCGAATAGTAGGGGCGACGAAGCTTCGTCACGGTCGCGTTCAGCCGAATCTCGACGCCGAGCCGTGCGGCACGTCGCGCGATAGCGAGAATGTAACTTCTTCCCGCCGAATTGCCCGGCATGACAACCGATCGCGACCGAATCCCGTTGTGCGCGACGAAGGGCCGACCGAAAACGACGCCCATCCCTTCCAACCACCGAAGGGCCTCGTACGAACCTTCGGCGATCCGCAGGAGCACCTCGGGGTTCCCCGCCTCCGACCCCACGCGCATCGCGTCTTCGAGAAAGAGTTCGGGACTGTCGGAAAACTCCCCCACGCCTTCGGGAAAGACAACCGCAATCGAACCGCTCGAATAGAGGCTGTGCCCGCCGAGAAGCGGCCCCTTTTCAAGGACCGTGACGCGTTCGGCACCGGCCTCCCGCGCGGCGATGGCTGCACAGAGCCCCGCAACGCCGCTTCCGACCACAACGACGTCCCGCCGCCCGTCGGGTACGACGGGTACGGGCTCCGCCGCCGAAAGCGCGCGGGGGAAAAGCGGCGCGAGCGAAAAGAAGAATCCGCCGAAAAGCCCTCCGAAGAGCGCGTCGCGGCGGGGGAGACGTCGGGAGAGGAGACTCATTCCGAGGCCTCCTTGCGTTCGTCGACGCCCGGGCCGTCCAATCCTTCGAGCCACCGGTACGCTTCGAGCGCCCCTTGGAGTCCGAGCTTTCCGAAGGCATTCGCGCGGTGCATCTTCACGGTCTCGACGCCGATCCCGAGCGCTGCGGCGATTTCCTTGTTGGTTTTTCCGCGTGCGGCGGGGACGAGCACGTCCTTTTCGCGCTCGGTGAGCGCATCAAAGGCCGCGCGTTTGCGCCGCACGATGTCGGCCCGCTCGTAGGCCGCCACCGAAAAGACGCAGGCTTTTTCGACCGCCTCCTTGAGGCGCATCGGATCGCCCTTCTTTTCGATGAAGTCGAAGGCGCCGTTTTTGAACGTATGGACGGCTGCCTGAAGGTCGCCGTGCCCCGTGAGAAAGACGACGGGCAAATCGCGCGTGACGCCCCGATCGACAAGCGCCTGCTGGAGTTCCAACCCCGTCATCACGGGCATGCGGATGTCGAGCACGAGGCACCCCGGACGGCGAAAGTCGTCCCCGTCGAGGAGCTCCCGAGCGCTCCCGTAGCCGCGGACCTCAAACCCCGACATGCCGAGAAAAAGCTCCTGACTGCGACGAAAGTCCGTATCGTCGTCGACGAGTCGAACCAGCGGTCGAATGTCCATAAAACCTCCGTTAGGGCGATGGCGCGCGAAGCGCGGCGAACTCCACGACGGCGACGACCCTGTCGTCCCGCCGTTCGAAACGCAGAGCGGCGCAATGACTTTCGGCAATGCCGCGACAGATGCTCAAGCCGAGGCCGAGCCCGCGCTGCGCCGGAGTCGCTCGGGCGTCCGACCCGGCCGTCGTGTCGGCTCCGTCGCTCTCATCGCAGATCTCGACCGACAGTTCCGTCGTTCTCCGATTGAGGCGTTCGACGAGTCGGTCGGAGAGGTTCGGGCACGGGTTCGCGACCTCCAGCCGAATCGTATTCGTTTCGACGCGTCGGGCGCGAACCGAAACGCGCCGCTCGGGTTCCGACGTCCCCGCGGGCAACTCGCCAGCAACGCGTAGGGCGTTGCGAAGAAGATTGAGAACGAGGATCTCGAGTTCGAGCGCGTCGCCCGACACCGTGAGACCCGGCTCGATCGTCACGTCGATGCACGCGGCGTCTTCCGGTCCGCATTCCGTCCCGAGTACGCGCAGACTCTTTTCCACGATCGTCGCGATCGCGCAGGGTTCGCGACGGCCGGCTTCGTGCTTGGCGTGAGCGCGCACGCGCGCGACGATGTCGGCGATGCGCACGGCTTCGTGTTCGATTCCCGAAGCCGCCTCTTCAAGGGCGGCCTCGTAGCGGCGCACCGCCTCGATGTCCCCCGTTTCGCGCCCTTTTCGAAGCGCCACCGCGGCCATTTTGAGAACGACCCCGTACGTGCGCACGGCTCCGATCGGACCGTTCACTTCGTGGGCGATCATGCCCGACATTTGCTGCGCCACCGAGCGCCGCTCGAAGAGCGCGAGGCGCGCTCGGGCTTTCGCGGCTTCCTCGGCCGTTTTGCGTTGCTCCAGAGCGGCGTCGCGCAACTCCTGCGTACGGCGCCGAACGAGCGCCTGCAAGCGAAATTCGTTCGCAACAAGCAGCAAAAGGAGCGCCAATGCCGCCAGGATCTCCTTTTTCCACCGCGAAACGATCCCCGAAAAGCTCATGTCGCGCAGGTACGCGTAGGGGCCGACCTGAAGCCGGTACATAAGGCTTCGTACGCTCGCAAAGGAAACGTTCGTGAGCCATTCGAACCCGTCGTCCGAAGGCGCAAGGCTCAGAAGTTCAACGGTCACGTCGCGCACCGCCCGCTCCGGCGCCCAGACCATGGCGAGCAAACTCACGTCGGGGTAGAGCGCCGTCGAATGGCGGCAGTCAAGTCCCCCCGATTTCTCGTGCACGACCGTGAGGTCCGACCCGTCCGCAAGGCCCTGCGAGACAAGCGTCTCCAACAAACAAGCGGGCAGCACGGCCACGTCGATTTTTCCCGCCAGAAGCGACGAAATCACGTCCGGGTAGGCGTTGTTGCGAAAGTCGACGCGGGAGAAAAACCGCTCGGGGTCCGCTCCCGTCTCCGCGATTTCGCCCGCTGCGGCAAGCCAGCTTTCAACGCCCGACGGCAGGCTCGCCCCCGCCGCTCTGCCGCGCAACGCTTCGAGCGTGCGGAAGCCGTCCGACGTGCGCACGACGAAAGCGCTCCCTACGGACGCTTCCGCTTTGTCGGCCAAGCGGGTTTTGCGCGTGGCGATCCGGAAGGCCGAGATGCTTTGCTCGACGCCGACCGTGACGACGAAACCCGAAGGGGCGAAAAGGAAGTCGGGCCTGTCGCGCTCGATCGTTTCCCGGGCCTCCGCGGCCGAAACGGTCATCGTGCGCCAGCGGTACTGCGGCAACGCCTTTTCGAGGTGTCGGATCGTGCGGTAGAGGTCGAAGCTGTCAAAAGGATTGATGAGCGTATCGAGGAGCGCCACCGTAAGCATCGGTCGCGGGTCCGAGGCGTCGTTCGCCGCCTTTCCGAAGGTCCCCGCAACGTGCGACGCGCTCGTCACCAGATCAGGGGCTGAGGTCGGGGCCGAAATCGAAGCCGAATCCGTCGACGTCGGCGTCGGCATCGAAGCCGAGCTCGCGAAGACGAGCGCGGGCGAAGGCGCGAACGCAACGAGTGCAAGAAGCACAACGAACGCACGCGCCGCACGACGAACGAATTTCGGGGGCTTTCCGGACATGGCGTAACGGTAGTCGAGGGGACGTTTTCGCGGGTACCCCCGCGCGGGGGTATCCGACTGAAAAGCCATCTTAGAGAATTTCCTCCGACCCGAAAGCCTCGTCGTCGCACGAGCTGCTCGTACACCCTCAATTTTGAAAGGAGTTTCCCATGAACCGTCGTCAATGGCTCAAAATCGGCGCCGCTTCCCTTGCGGGCGCCGCCGCCACCGCCCGCGCGAGCGTGACGGACGCTTTCTCGACCGTCACGATGCCCGTCGACACCATGAACCACGTCCCGGGCTGGATGCCCGACGCCTTCAAGCCCCTGGAACTCAAGGGGCGCATGATCGGCGAAGGCCGCCCGAAGCTCATCGCCCCGACCACGGCGAAGACGCCCGAAGACTTCGTTAAGACCGTGAAGACGCTTGCCGCGCGTCCGGAACTCGACATGATCGAAGCGCGTCTCGACTACCTCGGGAACCTGAAGCCCGACGAGTTTGCCCGACTCACGCGCGAAGCCTACGAAGCAAGCGGCGACAAGATCCTTCTCGTGACGCTTCGAAACGGCACCGACGGCGGTCCCATCAATTTCGACGACGCGACCTACGAAGCCGTCTACTCGGCCGTGATCGCTTCGGGTCGGGCCGACGTCCTCGACTTCGAAATTTTCCGCGACGCCGCGATGACCTCCCGTCTGATCGAAGCCGCGCACGCCAAGGGCATCAAGGTGATTCTTTCCGACCATGAATTCAAATTCATGCCGGAAGAAGACGAAATCATCCGCCGCCTCATCCTAGAAGACCGCATGGGCGCGGACATTCTCAAGATCGCCGTCATGGCGCACTCGCCCGAAGACGCCCTGAAGCTCATGAGCGCGACGGCCAAGGTGCGGCGCCTCCACAGCAACAAGCCCATGCTCACCATGGCGATGGGCAAATGGGGCGTTCTCACCCGCATTACGGGCGAAGGCTTCGGGTCCGACCTCACGTTCGCAAGCGTCGGCGGCAAGGCGAGCGCCCCGGGCCAGATTCCGTCGGAAGAGTGCCTCCAGGTTCTCGAAACGCTTCACAAGGCGATGAACCCCTGAGTTTCAAGGGTTCTTTCAAGGCGCTCTTTCCGCTCTACTCACACACGTCTTTTTCCCTTCGAACACATCGCATTCGGGAGATTCGAACTATGTCTACCGCCATTCGCAAAACCGCTCTCGCGGTCGCCCTCACGGCGACGCTCGCGAGCTTCTCGGCCGCGGCCGCTCCCGCCTTCAAGGCGGGCACCTACACGGCCCAGGCTCAGGGCATTCACGGCCCCGTCGTCGTTGCAGTCGCCTTCTCGAAGGACCGCATCGAGTCCGTGAAGGTCGTGAAGCAGGAAGAAACCCAGGGGATCGGCACGCGTGCCGTCGAGCTCCTCCCCTCGCGCATCGTCGACGCCCAGTCCTCCAAGGTCGACGTCGTCACGGGCGCCACCATCACCTCGAACGCCATCCGCGCGGCGGTCGCCGACTGCGTGAAGCAGGCCGGGGTGGATCCCGAAACGCTCGTTCCCGTCGTCGTCAAGAAGACCGCGAAGAACGAAGAACTCACCACCGACGTCGTCATCGTGGGCGGTGGCGGCGCGGGCATGTCCGCAACGATTCGCACCCGCATGAACGGGCTCGACGCGATCCTCGTCGAAAAGATGCCGTTTATCGGCGGCGCCGCTTCGATTTCGGGCGGTCAGGTGGTCGCTCAAGGGTCGAAGCTTCAGAAGGCTTTCGGCTCCACGGAAGACAGTCCCGAATCGATGATCAAGGACTTTCAGGCGAACGGCCACAACTTGAACGACCTCTCGAAGTTGTCGCTTTACGCCAACAACGTGGGAGCTACGATCGACTGGCTCCATGAAAAGGTCGGTGTGAAGTTCGTTCCGAACGATCTTCCGTTCCTCGCCGAATACTCGCACCCGCGCGCTCTGGAATTCCAGGGCGGCGCGGGCACGATGGCGCAGCACCTCCGCGAAGTGATCGCCTCGAACGGCGCGAAGGTTCTCTACCAGACGCGCGTGAAGGAACTCCTCGTTGAAAACGGCGCCGTCACGGGCGTCAAGGCCGAAGACGCGAACGGCATCACCTACACGATCCGCGCGAAGAAGACGCTTCTTACGACGGGCGGCTACGGCAACAACAAGGAAATGCTCTCGCCCGAATTGAAGACGGCCCTCTACTACGGTCCCGTCTCGTCGACGGGCGACGGCCTCAAGATGGCCATGGGGCTTGATGCGAAGACGCAGCTCCTTCAGTACGGTAAGCGCTATCCGAACGGCATCGAAGTCGCCCCCGGCATCGCCAAGTCGACCATTTACGCGAACGTCGGCGCCTTCGATCAGGCGGGCATTCTCGTTGACGTCGACGGGAAGCGCTTCGTGAACGAAAAGGCCTCGAACCGTCACATCCTCGACCCGATGCTTCAGACGAAGAACAAACAGGCCTATGTATTTATGGACCAGAAGTCCTGGGAAGGCTTCTACAAGCGCCTCCCCGAAACGGGCGTTTCGCACGAAGACGCGGACAAGTACCTTGCTGAAAACGGGAAGTCGCTCCCGCTCTTTGCGAAGGGCGCCACGATCGAAGAAGTCGCCAAGATCGCCGGCATCAACGCCGAAAACCTCAAGGCCACGGTCGCGCGCTACAACGGCTTCGTGAAGGCGAAGAAGGACGCCGATTTCGACCGTCCCGCGAAGTACATGGCCGCGGAAATCTCGGCCGAAGGCCCCTACTACATCGTCGAACAGAAGCCCCGCTTTGCGACGACGATGGGCGGCGTCTGCACGGACGACCACCTCAACATCGTGAAGAAGGACGGCTCCGCGATCCCGAACCTCTACGCCGCGGGCGAACTCGTGGGCGGCGTGATGGGCGACGACTCGCCCGCGGGTGCCAACGTCGGCTGGGCTCTCACGTCGGGCCGCGTTGCCGCGGACGCGATCGCCGAAGCCATCAAGGCCGGTAAATAATCCTCTCTTCTCCTCCTCTCCTCTCGTTCGAGAGAGCGGCCTCCGAGCGCCTTTCCCCGCGCTCGGGGGCCGTTTTGTTTTTCGGACGGGCCGCAAGGTCGGCGACGCCCCGCGAAGAAACCCGAGTCCCAAAGCGCGTTTCATGGGATCCGAATCCGCGTTTTGGAAATTCCGATGGGACTAATCCTCTTGGCGTAGTTTCGGTCCTTTTTTAGGATGGATGTGACCTCTTTGTGAACGTTCAGCAAAGGAGACCACCATGACCGTTCATCTGACGCGCCGAGCGCTCTTCGAGTCCGCCGCACTCGCCGCGCTCGCCCCCTCGGCGTCCCCCGTTTTCGCCGCGACCGACCCCAAGGCCGACGACGAATGGACGGGCTACACGTTCTGCGACTCGTGCAACCACGGGCCGCACTGCGGCATCAAATTCCACGCCCGCGGCAACACCTGCCACCGCATCGAAAACTGGGCCGAAAACCCGAATCACTTCCTCTGCTCGAAGGGCTGGGCGACTCTGCAGCGCCTCTACAACCCGAATCGCCTGCTCTATCCCATGAAGCGCACGAACCCGAAGGGTTCGAAAGACCCGGGCTGGGTGCGCATCTCCTGGGACGAGGCCTACCGGACGATCGCCTCCAAGATGATCGCCACGCGCGAAAAGTACGGGGCCGACAGCGTCATGTTCTACGCGGGCGACCCCAAGGAGCCGCGCGCACCGATTCAGCGCCTTGCGCGCTACTTCGGCTCGTCGACCTGGTGCACCGAAAGTTCCGCCGCCTGCCGCTCGGGGTGCCTTCTCGGTGAAACGCTCGACTTCGGCGTCGAAAACATCGGTTCGGCGCCCGGCCCGAAGACCAAAGTCTTCATGATTTGCGCGACCAATTGCTGGAGCAAGCCGATCGGTTGGTGGAACATGGTGCTCGCCGCCAAGGCGCGCGGCGTGAAGATCATCACGGTCGATCCGCGCCGCACGAAAGCGGCCGAAATCGCCGACGTGCATCTGCAGCTCAAGGTCGGCACCGACGCCGCACTTGCCGCGGGGATCACGCACGTTCTCATCAAAGAAAACCTCTACGACCGCGCATTCGTCGAAAAGTGGACGCACGGGTTCGAAGCCTACGCGAAGTACTGCGAAGCCTTCACGCCCGAAAAGACCGCCGAAATCACGGGCGTGCCCGCGGAAAAGATCGTCGAAGCCGCACGCCTTTGGGCGCAGGGGCCGGGGGTCTACATCTCGACCCCGCAGTCGCTCTCGCACAATTCGAACGGCGTTCAAAATACGCGCGCCCTCTTGATGCTGATTGCCACGATGGGTTACGTCGACGTCGAAGGGGGGTTGCCCTTCCCGATTCTGCCCAAGGGTCTGCTGCTCCACGCCTTCGGGCTGCACGAAGACATGATCGACCCCGCCTGGTGGAACGATCCCGAACGCCGTCGCGCGCGCCTTGACAGCAAGGCCGTGCCGGTGTGGAACTACATGATGGACCAGTGCTCGCCCAACGACTTCCCCGAATGGGTCGAAGAGGGCAAGGTCAAAATGTTCTGCGGTTGGGGGTTCAATGTCAACATCTGGCCGCAGCCCGAGACCTACCGGAAAGCGTTCGAGAAGCTCGACTTCGGCTTTGCCGCGGACTACTTCTACCGTCCTGCAAGCCACGACGCGCTCGACATCATTTTGCCCGCGGCGATCAACTACGAACGCTACGCTCCGTTCGGCGCCTACGGCGCGCGCGTGGCGGCCCGCCGTCCGTTGAAGCCCTTGGGCGAAGCGAAGGAAGACTGGCGCATCGCGCTCGAACTCGGCTGCATCGTCGACAAGCCCGAGAACTTCTTCGAGGGCGACCCCGTGAAGTGCCTCGACTGGATCCTGCGCAAGTTCGACGGGTGCAGCTGGGAAAAGTTCGAAACCATGCTCCCGAAGGTGGGTGACCTTCCGAGCGGCGTCAAGGGCTTCAAGAAGTACGAAACGGGCGCCATGCGTCCGGACGGAAAACCGGGCTTCAACACCCCGTCGGGCAAAATCGAGTACGAAAGCGAGATTCTGCGCAAGTTCGGGGTCGACCCCCTGCCCACGTACAAACCGATGATGCCGCTCACGGAGGAATTTCCGCTGCGCTTCATCAACGGGACGCGCAAGCCCTACATCACGCACTCGAAGACGCGCCGCGACCAACCCTACCTCATGGAGATCGAGGATCGGCTCACGATCGACATCAACCCGAAGGATGCCGAAGCCCGCGGAATTCGCGAAGGGGACGACGTGCTCCTCACGAGCGCCTTCGGTGGCCCCGTGCGAGCGCGCGCCACGGTCACGATTCTCGTTCCCGCGGGGACGATCGGCGGTCAGTACGGATGGTTGGGCGACATGAACACGCAGACCCTCATGACGCGCGAGCACCGCGACCCGATCACTGGGTACCCCTGCTACTTCGAAGTACCAGTAAACGTTAAGAAGGCTTGAAGATAGGACATACGAACCATGAGCAAACTCGGCATAATCGTCAATGCGGACCGTTGCATGGGCTGCCACACGTGCTTTACGGCCTGCAAGGAAGAAAACCAGCTCGCCCCGGGCGTCAAGTGGAACCATCTCGAACGCACGGAACATCCCGTCGCGGGCGTGATCGACTACTTCCGCGTCTCCTGCATGCACTGCGACGACCCCGCATGCATGAAGGTCTGTCCGGCCAAAGCGATTCACAAGGGGCCGCACGGCGAAGTGCTCGTCGACCAAACGAAGTGCATCGGCTGCCGCATGTGCCTCGCGGCCTGTCCCTACGGGGCTCCGAAATTCTCGGACCCCGCGGTGACGAGCTACTTCGGCGAGAAGGAGCCGCTCGCGCGCGTCGACGTGCGGCCGGAAAACGTGCGTGTGGCGGGAAAAGCCGAACACTGCACGCTCTGCACGCACCGCACGAGTCGCAACGAACTTCCCGCCTGCGTGGCCGCCTGTCCGGCCCACGCGCTCGTTCTCGTCGACTACGAGAACCCGACGCCCGAAGCCGCCGCGCTCATCGAGCGCGCGCAGGCGATCGACGAAGCCAAGGGAACGCACCCGAAGATTCGCTTCGTCTCGAGCCACACGGACTTCCGGAAGCTCAGCGTCAAGGCCTGAGGAGCCTGATGTAGTAACCCGGCGCGCGCCCCCGAATCCTAAAAGACCGATCGACCCGGTCGATTCGATCGGACGCGCGCCGAAACCCCGACACCCGCGAACCCGAAGGAGAAAAACCATCATGACGAATCCCGAAGCGAGCGAAGCCGCCGAGCTCGATGCGCTCGAAGCCCGACTCTTCGACGCGCTCTCGCTCTTTTGGCGGGGCGTGCGCACCGAGGCGTGGTTTGCCGCCTGGCCCGAGATCGTCTCGGGCGTCTCGGCGCTTGAGGGCGAAAGCAACGCAGACGACGAGATCGCGGCGCTTGCACCGCTTGATCCGCTCGCCCTCGAGCGCGCCTTTGCGAAGTGCTTCTATGGCGTGGGCGACGAAACGATTCCCCTTGCGCAAAGCTGCTGGGAGTCAGCCGAACACACCTACGGCGGTCCCGCGGCGCTTGCCTGCACGACGCTCTACCGTCGGTTCGGCCTCAAAACCGGCGGAGCGGATCATCTCCCCGACGACCACATCGGGGTGATGCTCGCCTTTGCGGCGGAACTTGTTCGTCGCGACGAAACCGAGACGCTCGAACGGTTCCTGCGGGCGGGGGCGCTCGCCTGGTGGCCGCGCGTCGCGGAGGCGATCGAAGGGGCCGAAGGAGGAGGGACGATTCTTCCCGTCGCCCGCACGACGCTTCGGCTTCTCCGCGTCGCGCAAGCCCGCGCCGCCGCGGCCTGACCCCCGCACGCGATGCGCACGAAGACCACGCACCGCCCGTTGCTTTCAAACCCGCGCGCGAATCGCACTTTCCGTTCACCGCCGACCTCGGACCGGCCGGACTGCCCGGACGGAGTCCCCGGCCTTTCGCGCTTTTTTTTCAACCCGAAAAAGGAGAAACTCTCATGCGTACATCCGCGCTTTTCGTCGCCATTCTTGCCGCGACGACTGCGATCGGGACCGCTCAGGCGGCCGAAACCACGATTTACGGCTCGATCGATACGGGTCTTCTTTTCCAGAGCGTCGACACGGATCGCGCGAACGAAGACACATCCAACGCCCTCAAAATGAATTCGAGCACGCACACCCCGAACCGCTGGGGCGTGCGCGGGAACGAAGACCTCGGAAACGGCCTCGCGGTCGGCTTCAACCTCGAAGGTCAAATGGGTAGCGACGACGGTACGATGGTAAACGGCCGCCTTTTCCAGCGCGCGGCGCAAGTCTGGATGAAGTCCGATTCCGCCGGCACGCTCATCCTCGGGCGCTCGGGGCAGCTCCGAAGCGGTCTCGGTACGACGGGGATTTTCGCCACCAAGGTGGCGCCCTTCAGTCTCTCCTTCGGCGAACACATGATCGGTCACAAGTGGTTGGTGCCTGGCCTCTGGGCGTCGCTTGACAATGCGGTCACGTGGCAGTCGCCCGTCATGAACGGCTTCCAGGTTCACTTGCAGTATTCGAGCCAGGTCAATCAGCTGACCGCTGCGGACGGCTCCGAAGAATTCGAATCGACGTCGGACCGCATGTGGGGCGCGGCGCTCGTTTATTCGAGCGGTCCCGTGCACGCGACCTTCATCGCCGACAGCATCATGTACGCGAACACGGTGGCCGACTACGACGACAACCTGACGCTCACGGGGTCGTTCGCGTACGACTTCGGGTCCTGGACCCTCATGACGAGCGCCTTCTGGTTCCAGGACGCCAAGGGTTCGACCTTCCTCGGGCACGGCGACATGAAGGACGTTTGGACGAACGGCGGCGCGGGCGCTGCGGGTGCCGCCGCCCAAAACGACGTGGCAACCTACAAGGGCTATGCCCTTCAGGTGGGCGCGCTCGTCGACGCCTGGGGCGGCACGATCAAGTTGAATGCCGGCTGGATGGACGCGAAGCTCGACAAGACCTACCTCGGCTTTGACGAAGCGAAGGTGCTTGACACCGACCGCGTCGGCGTGGCGGCCGCGTACGTCTATCCCTTGAGCAAACGCACCCAGGTCTACGTCGGGGGCGGTTGGACGCGCGACTCGAGTTCCGTCGTCGAAGGCTCGAACCCGAGCGTCTACGAAGCCACCTCGGGCCTTGTGCACTGGTTCTGACGCCGAGCGCTCCGCTTGACGGAAACGCGGGATGCGCTTCTCGTGCGTCCCGCGTTTCGCCCGTTCGACCGAAACAGAAGGCCTCCGGCATCGGTGTCGGAGGCCTTCTGTCATGCGAAGAGCGGTCAGCCCTCGCCCCACCGTCCCGCGTAGCGCAGAAGCTGGCTTCTCACCCACACGTGGACGGGACTGCGGTGCGTGCGCTCGTGCCAGAGAAGAACGGGCGTCCAGGGGCAGTCGCCGCGCTCCGGGTCGCTCGTCATGAAGAGGCCCGTCGTTTGAGCAAGGATCCGTGCGGTGGGTTCGGGGCACGTGAGGATGAGGTCCGTTTGCATGAGAGCAAGGCCCGCGGCGAGGATCTGCGGGAAGAGGACCGCGTCCTCGGCGCGGCTCGGCGTATGGGCGAGCACGTCGAGGTAGTGGCCGCCCGACGGGTTGCTGCGGGAAAAGGCCGCACGACGGTAGGGTTCGAGATCGCGCGCTTCGAGGGGCCGTTCGCGCGCGACGCTCACGAGCGGATGCTCCGCTCGCATGAGGAGCACGTGCCCGGACGTGAGAAGCCGCTGACAGTGGAAGGCGGGCTGAATATCGAGCGCGCTGTCCATCAGGATCGCGAAGTCAAGCGACCCCTCGCGCAACTGTTCGAGGAGCGTCGTTTCGATCGCTTCGAAGCTGAAAGTGAGGTTCGGCGCGCTTTCAAGGAGGTGCGGGAGCGCCGGCAAAAAGAGGCTCGCCGAGGCGTTGTCGGCCGCGGCGACACGCAGCTGCCCCGAAGCGCGTGCGGGCGAAAAGGGTTCGGCGGGCTCCGCGAGGTTCGCAAACGTCTTCAGGGCGGAAACGAACCCCGGCGCAAGCTCGCGCATGCGCTCCGTCGGCAGCATGCGCCCGCCCGAGCGCACGAAAAGAGGATCGTCGAAAAGGCCGCGCGTTTTCTGAAGGATCTTCGAGGCGGTGCTCGGGCTCACGCCCGTTTCGGCGGCGGCACTCGAAAGCGAGGACGATTCGAGAAGGAGAAGAAGCAGTCGGACCGTTCTCAGGTCGAGCTCGTCGAGCGGGTGCGCGGCATGCGGGCTGTGAAGCGCGCGTTGCGCCTGCGCGTCCGCGAGCGGGTTCGTGTCGAATTTCGAAAAAACCATTTTCGAAGTTGGTTTCGGGTTGGCGGTAAGTGGGAATTTCGCATCATTCTAGGCGCGGCTAGGATGTTTCCATCGAGCCGGAAGTGCCGACTACGGGTAAATCCGAGTCCCAACGGCCTTCGGACGACTCAACCACCGTCGTCTTCGCTCGCACATTCAAAATGGAGAAACACCACATGATTTCCGTCAAGAAGATCGCCCGAGCCACCGCGCTCGCGGGCTTCGCGCTTGCCGCCGGGAGCGTCCTCGCCATGGGGGGGCCCTCCGGCCCGAACGTCACCTACGCCGTCCAGGGTCACATCGGCGAAGTGATTTGGAACCCGTACAAATTGGCGCCTCTCACCGCGGTCATTCGCGACGGCGGCTATCAGCTTTCCGACGTGCACGTTCGTATCGTCCCGAAGAAGGGCGGCGCCGAAATCGCCTACGACGTTTCCCGTCGTCAGCTGCTCACGCATGCGGGCGTTCCGGTTTTCGGTCTCTACCCGGACTACCTCAATACCGTCGAAGTGAGCTATACCCGAACCTTCCAGGGTAAGAGCGAAAAGTTCAAGGATACGTACCAGTTCTACGCGCCGCCCGTTTATACGGCATCGATCGGTACGCCCATGCAGCATTCGACGATGTTCGACACGAAGGTCGAAAAGGTCGATCCCGAATTCAAGGACCGTCTCTACCTCATCAACAATCAGCTCTACTCCACCCATCCGGTGGGCGCGCGCTGGGTCTGGAACAACCCGACGGGCGGCGCTCTCGAATGGGCCTTCTCGTCCGAAATCGGCGTCATCGACACCGCGGGCGACCTGCGCTGGTACTTCATGAACCAGCTCATCAACGACCCGGGCAATCCGCTTACCTCGGGCTTCATGATGGGCTTCCAGCAGGCTCCGGACGGCGCCCTCACCTGGGGCTTCGGTCAGCGTTACGTCAAGTACGACCTCCTGGGCCGCGAAATCTACAATCGCGCGCTCCCGCCGGGCTACGCCGACTACTCGCATGCGAACGACAACATGCAAAACGGTCACAACCTGCTGCGCGTGTCTTCGGCCGACTACCGCCGCGCCGACAACAAGCGCGTGCACACGGTGCGTGACGTGATCATCGAAGTCGACAAGGACGGGGGCGTCGTCGATGAGTGGAAACTCATGGAGATTCTCGATCCGTACCGCGACAACGTGATCAAGGTCCTCGACCAGGGCGCGGTGTGCCTCAACATCGACGCCTCGAAGGCGGGTCAGACGCTTTCCGCCGAAGAACTCGCCAAGCAGGAAGCCGAAGGCGTCTTCGGGGACGTCGCGGGCGTGGGCCCGGGCCGCAACTGGGCGCACGTCAATTCCGTCGACTACGACCCGACCGACGACTCGATCATCATCAGCTCGCGCCATCAGTCCGCCGTCATCAAGATCGGCCGCGACAAGAAGGTGAAGTGGATCCTCTCCTCGCCCGAAGGCTGGAAGGGCGACTTCGCTTCGAAGGTTCTGAAGCCCGTCGACAAGGACGGCAAGCCCATCAAGTGCGAGGGCTCCAAGTGCGAAGGGGGCTTTGACTGGTCGTGGACGCAGCACACCGCCTGGCGCATCGACAGCAAGAGCGAACCGGGCAAGCTCTTCATCACGGTCTTCGACAACGGCGACAGCCGCGGCATGGAACAGCCCGCTCTGCCCGACGAGAAGTACACGCGTGGCGTGATCTACAAGATCGACGAAAAGGCGGGTACGGTCGAACAGGTTTGGACGGTGGGCGAAGACCTCGGTCACGACGCCTACAGCCCGGTGACGGGTCTGTGCCAGTACCAGGACGACAAGGATTCCGTCGTCGTCTACTACTCGACCGCGGGGCTCTCCTTCGACCTCCATGCGGGTGGCGGCAGCATGGGCGTGCCGATGCCGCACCCCTACCTCACGGAATACCGTTGGGGTGAAACGACGCCTGCCGTGAAGATCAACTTCAAGGATGCGTTCGGTTATCAGGCCTTCCCGATCAGCCTCGAAAAGGCGTTCACGAAGAACTGAGTCCGACCCGAGAGGCGTGCCTCTCAAGCACCGTGAAAAACGCCCGACCGGGTTGCCCGGTCGGGCGTTTTTGCATGGCGACCGTCAGCGGCCCCCGAGCCTGTCCGTGCCCGGGGGCCGTTTTGCTTTCCGACCGGACCTCTTCTCAACGCCGCGGCCGCAAGGTAGCTCGCGACGGGGTGGTGCATTGCGGACGAATTCGGAAACTGCAACTCGGGATTTCATCTTCGCTCAAGAATCGCGGGCTTATCAGATTGTGAGCTTCGTTCATAGCCTTCGATAATCGATCCAACGGCGAACCGACCAATTCGCCGTCCGAAAGAAGAAAAAAGCAAAGGAGATACAAATGGAAGCGTTATCGGGAAAAGCGTGGCGACGCCGGGCGGCGTGCGCGACATTGCTCGGCGCGATCTTTTCCGCGCAGGCAGCCATCGTGCCGCCGCAAGGCTCCATGCCCCAAGGGGCGAGCGCGTCGGAAGGCGTCTGGATGGGCGGCTGCATCGACATGGGATTCCTCGGTCAGAAGGTGAAAGACCTGGATTCGACGTTCGAGCTCGCCTCGAACCAGGAAGAGACCTCGCGCTTTTATATCCGCGGTCGTGAGAACCTCGACGATCAAGGGAACTACATGCGCTTTCTCCTGCAAAGCGCGTTTCGCGCGGACACGGGCGCCTTCGAAGCGAGCGGGCGCATGTTCGGCCAGAGCATGATCGTCTTGGGCGGACGCTGGGGCGAATTCGCCGTGGGCCGCATCGGTGCCCTCAAAAGCCCGAACGGCGACTATTCGCAGTTCTACGAGTTCGGCGGCATCTCGCCGGTCCATACGAACTTCCCGTACGAAGGCGTCGGCTACACGTTCCTCACCGACGGCTACCTCAACAACGCTCTCGTCTTCCAGACGTCCGAAATTGGTCCTTTCCGATTTACGGCGCAATATTCGAACGGCATGATGGAAGAGACGGGCGAATACGGCGACGACAACCACCTCCTGACGCTCGCCCTTCGCTACAAGTTCGGGAACTGGCGCGGCGGCACGATGCTCACCTGGCAAACCCACGGGCAGCAGGAAGGCAACCAAGGCGTGAAGATCAACGACACGTACGACCTCTTCACCGCCATCAACTACCGCTTCCCCGACTTCTCGCTCAAGTTCGCCTACCAGTACGCCTACGACAGTTTCGGTCCGGGGCCCTTCCTCAACTGGTCGCACTTCGGGCTCAAGCCCGAAAACGGTCGCGGCTTCGACGTGCAGAGCTTCATGGTCGGCGTCGAACTCTACCCGACCGGGATCGACACGATCGGCATTGCTTTGAACAACAACTACGCCTCCTACAAGGGCGAAGGGAGCGATGCGGTCGGCGGCAACCTCGGAGGCTGGCGCATCAATCCCGCCTTCATCTGGCGCCACAAGCTGAGCAAGCGCCTGACGCTCTACGGCGCCGCCTCCTATTCGAAGGGCTTCGGCGTCTACGACCGCATCGACAACCGCCGCGCGAATTCGACCAAGCTCGACCGCGTGAACGTAACGACCTGGGGCGGCGGTCTCACGTACTTTTTCTAACCGCCTCTCGTACTTCAACCGTTCATATCGGGTCGGTTGCGGGCGCTTCGGAATGAAACGGGCGCCGTACCGACCTCCACCAGGAGCACAAACATCATGCAAAAACGCGTTTTCCTCAAAGGGATGTTGGCCACCGCGCTCACGGGCGCCCTTCAGGCGCACGCCATGGGGACGGCAAGCGGCCCGGCCGTTGTCGGCTATGCGGGCCAGCAAGGGCCGCTCGGCATCGTCGAAGTGAATCCCTACGGCGTCGCGCCCCTTACCGCCGTGATTCGCAACGGCGGCTACGAACTTTTGAAGGCGCACGTGCGCGTCGTTCCGAAGAAGGGCGGCCAGGAAATCGCCTACGACGTCGCGCGCCCCGCTCTTCTCACGCACGGCGGCATTCCGGTTTTCGGGCTCTATGCGGACTACGCCAACCAAGTCGAAGTGGACTTCACGTACCGGTTCGATCAGAAGGAAGTTGCAGGCAAGCACACCTACACCGTCTGGTGCGGTCCGGTGCACGGCATGGAAACGGGCGCTGCGGGTCAGCGCGGCTTTCTCTTCGGCGTCGACGTGAAGAAGGTGGATCCCGCCTTTGCCGACCGCCTCTACCTTGTCAACAACATCGGCGGCCCGGTCGGCGCGAACAGCCGCGTCGTTTGGAACAACCCGATGGGCGGTGCGCTCACCTGGAACTTCCAGCCGCAGATTGCCATCATCGACACGACGGGCGAAGTGCGTTGGTACCTCGACGCGCACGACATCTGGGATCCGAACTCGATCTACTCCGCGGGCTGCATGATGGGCTTCCGTCAGAATACGGACGGCGCCATCACCTGGGGGTACGGTCAGCGCTACGTCAAGTACGACCTGATCGGTCGGGAAATCTTCAACCGGCGGCTCCCCACGGGCTACAACGACTTCTCGCACTCGATGGACCCGATGCCCAACGGCCACTACCTGCTGCGCGTTGCTTCCGCAGACCTGCGCCGCATCGACCAGAAGCGCGTTCGCACCGTTCGCGACGTGATCATCGAAGTGGACGAAGACGGGACCGTGGTCGACGAATGGCGCCTCTTCGACATTCTCGATCCGTACCGTTCGGACGTCATCAAGGCACTCGACCAGGGGGCCGTCTGCCTCAACATCGACGCCTCGAAGGCCGGCCATACCCTTTCCGCCGAGGAACTGAAAGCTCAGGAAACGAGCGACAACTTCGGCGACATCGCGGGCACCGGCCCGGGTCGCAACTGGGCGCACGTCAACTCCGTCGACTACGACCCGACCGACGATTCGATCATCATCAGCTCGCGCCACCAGTCCGCCATCATCAAGATCGGCCGCGACAAGAAGGTGAAGTGGATTCTCGGCGCGCCGCGCGGCTGGCGCTCGCCCTGGAAGGAAGCGCTTCTGACGCCCGTTGACGCGAACGGCAAGCCCATCACCTGCACGGACGTCTCGTGCGAAGGGGGCTTCGACTGGACGTGGACGCAGCACACGGCGTTCCGCATCGACGCGAAATCCGACAAGGACGTGATCTACATCACGTCGTTTGACAACGGTGACGCGCGCGGCATGGAGCAGCCGGCGCTCCCCGAAGAGAAGTACAGCCGTGCGGTGGTATTCAAGATCGACCAGAAAAAGCACACGGTCGAGCAGATCTGGACGTACGGCAAGGAACGCGGCCACGGCTGGTACAGCCCGGTCACGTCGCTTACCGAGTACCACGAAGACAAGGATTCGATCGTCGTCTACTCCGCGACGGCGGGCTCCGACTTCGATCTTTCGACGGGCGCGATGAAGGGGCTCCCGAACCCCTACATCGAAGAATTCAAGTGGGGCTCCACCGAGCCCGCGGTGGAAATCCAGCTCAAGAACACGTCGGGCTACCAGGCGATGCCCATCAGCCTGAAGCGCGCGTTCGAACTCAACTGACGTCCGTTCGGTCCGTTCGACGAAGGACTTGCCTTTTGAGGCAAGCCCCGCGTCGACCGACTTCCTCCCCTGAAAGGCTACGACCGCTTTTCAGGGGTTTTCTTTTTTCAGGAAACCCGACCCAAAGCCCGCTCCGCGGCTTCGCATCAGGACGGATCGATCGGGGTCGACGGGTCCGCGGCAAGTTGGCGGGCGTTTGCGGCGAGGATCGACCGCACCCACTGTCGCGCGGGCGACGCGTGCGTGCGCTCGTGCCAGAGAAGAAGCTGCGTACGCGGCTCCGTCCGCTCGGCGACCCGCAACACCGTGAGACCGAGGCGCTCGAGCATGTCGTGGTCGTAGAGAAGCGGCACGCTCAGCGTGAAGTCACCGTGCTGCAGGAGCCGAAACCCCATCCCGTAACTCGGCACGTAGAAAGCCGTGCGCTGATGTGCTTCGAAAGGAAAAATGCACGAGGCCTGCGCTTCGGTGTAGGTCGCACAGATCCGCTCGTAGTTGTGAAGTGCCTCAATCGGGACGGTTTCGTCGGGGTCGAGCGTCGCCTGAAGTTTCGCGAGCGGATGCTCGTTTCGCACGAGGACCGCGGGGCGCGGTTCGCGAAGCGTCATCATATGGATGTTGGGACTTCCGAGCGGCCAATACCAAATGACCATGTCGAGGCTCCCGTTCGCGAGCTTCGACTCGATTTCAAGGTCGAGGTAGCGAAACTCCAACGCGATCCCGGGCGCGGCCTTTCGCACCATCAGCGCGGTGCGCACGCTCAGGCCCGAAAAGAGGTCGTAGTCGATGCAGCCGATCCGAATCACTTCCTGGTGCGAGGACGGATCGAACCACGAGGGCTCGCAAAGGTCGCGCATCCCTTCGACGAGGCGTTCAACGGCCGGGATGTGCTCGACCATGAAAGGCGTCGGCATCATCGTGTTGGCGTAGCGAACGAAAAGCTTGTCGCCGAAGAGTTCGCGCATTTCGGCGATCCGACGGCTCAAAGTGGGCGACGAGAGACCGAGCGCGAGCGCCGTCTCCTTTTGCGAGTGCGTGCGATAGAGCGACCGCAGAATCCGCAGATCCTGCAGCGTAAGTTGTTGGAGGTCCATAGGGGCGTTTCTTTCGGGTGGGGTCGCGGCCGATTATAAAGAACCCGAGGAATTGACGGGTTTACGGGACCGAAAGCGACGCCGGCAAGAACGGAGGCGGGAAGTTGCCGCAGCCGAAATAGAAAAGCCCCCGAGCGCATACCGTTCGGGGGCCGTTTGATGTGGTGCGTCGTGCGCGCTCAATGCGCGAGCTTCAAACCGATGACGCCGACGAGGATCATGAAGAGGAAGAAGATCCGCAGCATCGACGTGCTGTCGCCGAAGAAGATCATCCCGATCACCGCCGTGCCGACGCCGCCGATCGCGGTCCAGACGATGTAGGCCGTGCCGATCGGAATCGTCTTCTGAGCCTGAAAGAGGAAGTAGCCCGAAGCCACCATGGAAAGGACGGAAAAGCCGATCCACAGCCAGGACATGCGGCCTTCAGCCGCATTCGCGAGCTTGAAGCCGAGCGGCCAGCCCATTTCGAAGAGTCCCGCAACGATGAGGTAGGTCCAGGAAAGCATGACGGTCGAAAAGTTGAAAAAGAGAAACGAGTCGAAAGAGAACCGTCGGGGACAAAGTGCCCGAGCAGCTCCGAAAGCGAATGCGGATTGTACCCGCGTTATGCAATTCGGTCGAAAGCGCAATGAGAAAACGCCCCTCTTCCGAACGAAAACCATTGGGAATAACCCTTCCTTGTCCTCTTCGAGCGCCCTTTTTTCCCGCCGAAGTCGGGTCCTACACACAACTTCGGCCGGAACGCGCACCGCACGGCGCTTCATCTTTCCCGAAAACCCTTGGAAAATGCGGGCGACGCCCCGACGCCCCGCATTCGCGGTGCGGGCCCTTCAGCGTGGAGAGAGGCCGAGAGGTCGCCCGATGACCGGTAAAAACCCGCATACCATCCACCGACAACGCCTTTTGATCTACCTCTTTATGAGCATTTGACTCGTGGCAGACCCTCGGTCGTACCTTTGTCGCCATTCTCACCGCGCCGCGCGTGCGGCGCTATTTCGGTTTCACCCCGGTTTTGACAAAGGCAAACGAATCATGACCAAAGCTTTCTCGCGTCGCGCGTTCCTGCGCAACACCATCGCCGGCAGCGCGTCCCTTGCAGCCGTCGGCGCCCGGGCGGCTTCGGCGGGCGTCTACAAGCCCGGCGTCTACTCCGCGACCGCCCAGGGTATCGGCGGCGACGTCGTCGTGACGATGACGTTCGACACGAACCGCATCACGGACGTCGTCCTCGATGTTTCGCGCGAAACCCCCTCGATCGGTCAGGCGGCGGCCGAAGCCCTCAAGAAGTCCCTCATGGCGGCGCAAAGCGCCGAGATCGACGCCGTTTCGGGGGCGACCATCACCTCGCGCGCCGTGCATCAGGCCGCGACGA
This sequence comes from Sutterella megalosphaeroides, assembly GCF_003609995.1. Classification (NCBI taxonomy): domain Bacteria; kingdom Pseudomonadati; phylum Pseudomonadota; class Betaproteobacteria; order Burkholderiales; family Sutterellaceae; genus Sutterella; species Sutterella megalosphaeroides. Next base: position 1,033,516 of record NZ_AP018786.1, on the reverse strand, counting down.
AATGTATCGCTCAGGCGCGCGGCGAAATCCCCGTCGAAGTCGTCAACAAGCAGGCCGAAGAAGCCGACGACGGCGACTGGCTCGGCAAGGAACCCGAATTCGCCGAAAGCGAAATCACGGCGACGCACCGCACGGACATCCTCGTCGTCGGTTGCGGCACGGGCGGCATGTTCGTGGTGGCTTCGGCCGCCGAAGCGGGCGGCAAGGTGATCGGCATCGACCGGTTCCCCGTCGGTACGGGCGTGCGCGAAGACCTCGGGGCCGTCGACAGCCGCTACCAGAAGGAATGGGGCACGAAGATCGACAAGTTCGAATTCATCGCCATGGCGACGCAGTACGCGGGCGGCCACATCCGTCAGGACCTCGTCAAGCTCTGGTGCGAGGAATCGGGGGCCGTCATCGACTGGTTCGGCGACCGTCTTGCCGAGCGCGGCATCAAGCTCGAACACGAATCGAGCGACAAGGGGGACGAAACCCGCTACAAGCATTTCGCGACGGGTCACTCGCCGAAGCTCGACCAAAAGGACGCCGACGGCAAGTTGATCGACCTCAACCGCGTGCTCTACGACTATGCCGTCAAGCACGGCGCCCGTTTCGACTATTCGACGACGATGCTGAAGCTCGAAAAGAAGGCGGGGCGCGTCACGGGCTGCATCGCCCGCAATGCCGAAGGCAAGCTCGTTCGCTACGAAGCGGCCAAGGGCGTTGTGGTCGCGACGGGCGGCTACGCGCGCAACTACAAGATGATCGAAGCCCTCCAGCCCTGGAACCTTCGCATCGTCGGCCGCACGGGCGCCATGCCGGGCGCGCGCGGCGACGGCATCCGCGCCTGCCTCTGGGCGGGCGCCAAGATGGACGAAACGCACTCGATGATGATGTTCGACCGCTGCGCGATCCGTCCCGACCAGAAGCCCGGGCGCGAAACGATCGAATCGGGCGACAGCGGCTTTTTCTGGATGGGCTCGCAGCCCTGGCTCAAGCTCGATTCGAACGGCAAGCGCTTCATGAACGAATCGGGCACGTACGAAAACGTCCTTCACGGGAACGAGTACCGCAAGGACCACGCCCATTACACGCTCTTCGACGCGAACTGGCCGAAGTACGCCGAAGCCTTCAAGATGCACGGCTGCTCGCGCCTCTTCCCGTTTGAAAACGGGGCGGAACCGAACATCCCCTGGCAGGTTGTCGAAGAGAAGATGCTCCCCGAACTCGTTGAAAAGGGCTTCGTCAAGAAGGCCGACACGATCGAAGATCTCGCGCACGCTCTGGGGCTGCCGCCCGAAGCGGTGAAGGCGAGCGTCACGCGCCACAACGAACTCTACGCGAAGGGCGAAGACGTCGACTTCGGCAAGGAAAAGCACCGTCTCTCCGCGATCGACAAGCCGCCCTTCTACGGTGCGAAGAACGTCGGCTGGATGCTTTGCACCATGGACGGGATTCATATCAACACCGACATGAATGCCATGGACGCGGAAGGCAACCCCATCCCGGGCCTTTACGTGATCGGCAACGACAGCGGCGCCTTTTTCGCGAACGAATACCCGAACCTCGCGACGGGGCTTGCCTGCGGTCGCACCGTGACCTTCGGCCGCATCGTCGGCCGCAAGCTCGCGCGCTCCTAACCTGCTGCGAACGCTCCCGAGCCCGGGACCCATGTCCGAGTTCGGGCTCGGGAGTCGTTTCCGGTCTTCTTTTTCGACCGGATTTCAACCCTCGATCCCAAAGGAACCAATATGAATAAGACCCTTCTTCATGCGGCTTCGCTCGCCGCTCTCACCGCGCTGGCGACTCCCGCGACGGCCTCCGACATCCAACTCTACGGCGTGCTCGACTACGGTCTTTCCGTGCAGCACCGCGAATACGTCGACGGCACCGATTCGACGCAAAGCCGCATGGTTTCCGGTCAGTACATCGGCTCGCGCGTCGGTCTCAAGGGCGAAGAAGACCTCGGCAACGGCCTCAAGGCGGGGTTCGTGCTTGAAAACGGCTTCTCGTCCGATACGGGCGCGCTCGGCCAGGGCGGCCGCCTCTTCGGGCGCGACGCGCGCCTCTACCTCGACGGCGATTTCGGGTACCTTTCCTTCGGCCGTATGGGGTCGATGGTGGGCGGCAACGGCCCGTACGCCCGCTTCGGTCACGTGGTGAGCCCCTTCTCCTGCGGCTGGGGCGACATCGGCGGCCACCTCCAGGTGGTGTCGCTCGGCTACGAATTCATCGACAACGCCGTCGCCTACACGACGCCGACCTTTGCCGGGTTCGACGCGACCGTTCAGTACTCCTTCGGCACCGACACGAAGAAGTACGGCACGGGCGTTGAAGGCAAGAGCTCCGTCGAACGCATGGCGAGCGGCGCGGTTCGCTACCGCAACGACAAGATGATGGTCGCCTTCGGCGTTGAATCCATCAACCAGGCGCAGCCTGCGGCGGACAACGCTCAGCTCGACGACAGCTTCTCCTGGAACCTCGGCGCGAACTACGACGCCGGCTGGGCGAAGTTCTACGGCTACGCTCAGGTGTTCGAAAGCTACGCGGCCGCGGCCCGTACGACCACGTTCGCGCTCGCTTCGGGCGTCGACGGCTGGGGTGTCAACGTCGGCGTCGACGTTCCCGCCTTCGGCGGCACGGCGAAGCTCGGCGTCGGCTACGGCGACTTCGAAGGGAGCCGCGACTCCGCCATGACGATGAGCACCTGGCAGACGGCCGTGGGCTACACGTACGCGCTCTCCCGCCGTACGACACTCTACACGGCGGCCGACTGGATCGCCTCCGACTACTCGCAGTCCTACAAGACCGAAAAGCCGAGCGCCACGGAAGACGTGGTGGAATTCACGGTCGGGATCGTGCACAAGTTCTGATCCCGAGTCCTCCCCCGGAAGTTTCCTCGAAGAAAACGCCCTCCGACGCCCCGTGCGCCGGGGGGCGTTCGTCTTCAGACCCGCTCGACGGGCAGAATGAAGCGCCCAAGCCCCGGGCGGGGCTGTCCCGTTTTGTCCGTCAAGCGCATTTCGTTGATGAGGAGCCCATCGCCCGCCACGCGAAAGCCGAGCTCGCGCACGAGTGCGTGAGCGGCGTGGCGTCCTTCGGCCGCGGCCCTCATCTCGAAAGCATCTTCGAGCCCGTAGAAATGGAGAACAAAGACCCGACCGAACTTGAGTCGCTCCACGGCGTCGTTGCGCGGGATCCCGTAGCGTTCCAGAAGCCGCTCCGGCACCGCAAAGCCCCAGTGCACCGTATCGGCGCCTTCGCAGGGACCGAGCTTCACGAGCATCGCGGACTTCGTGACGGGGAGCCAGGCGCACCAATCGCGCAGGAGTTCGCGGATGCGCTTGTCTTCGAGAAACGCGCGGTCGTTCGTATGCCGCAAAAAGACGTAGGGCTCGACCTCCCGAATCTCCCAGTCGATCGGGCACTTTCGGCGCGCCTCGAACCAGCGCTCCAAAGCTTCTTCTTCGTCGACGATCGCCTGAAGGCGCTCGATCGTGCGACGCATCTCGCGGGTGCGCTCGCCGAGCAGCGCCATTGCGCGTTCGGGGTCGCAGTCCGTGTACTCGCGCATTTCCCGAACGCTCACGCCGTAGTTGCGAAGCCGCAGATAATCGATCACGCGCGCGGACTGCTCGAACGCGTAGTAGCGGTAGCCGCTCGGCGTGCGATGCACGTCGAGCAGGCCGCTTTCCTGATAGTGCTTCAGAAAGTCGGCCGTAACGCCGAGTCCTCGGGCAAAGTCGCCGATGCGATAGCGTTTCGGGCCTCGTTTGTCGTGATCCATGCGGTGCGGCTCCTTGGTTTTCAGAGGTTTCGGGAGTTCGAATCGGAGGCGGCGCCTCCGACGAACTTCCATTTTAGAGCCGCGGGCACCGTCGCTCTTTTCTTCGGCACGATCCGAAGCCTTTGCAGAAGCCGTATCGCCTTGCCGCGCAGGCTCGCGGGCAGCTCCACCCTTGCCGAGCCGACAAGGGCGGAGACGTGCGACGGCCTATTCGGTCAGACGGCCTGCAACCCGTTCGTGCGCTTCAGGAACCCGGTAAAGACGCCCCAGCCGATGGCGAGCGACGTTTCATCCTGGATCTCGAAGTCATGCCGGTGATGTCCGTGATGATTGCAACCGAAGTAGAAAAACACGGCTTTGCCGCCATGCTCCTGAACGCGACGGATAAGCACCGTGCAGTCTTCGCTTCCGACCTTTGCGTTCATGTCAACGACCGAATCGACGCCCGGAACTTCCGCAGCCGCGGATTTGATGAGTTCGACGGCCTCTTCGTCGCCCCGGTAGGTCACGGCCTCGCCGACGCGGCGCAGATCGTACGTACAGCCGTATGCGGCCGTGATGCCCGAAACGGTCGACTCGACGGCCTTGGCCATGTAGTCGTTGATCTCGGTCGTTTCGCCGCGAACTTCCATCACGAGCGAGGCGTGTTCGGCAACGATGTTTCGCCCCGTTCCCGAATTGAACTTCCCGATTTGCACGCGCGTGATGCCGCCGCTGTGCCCGGGGAGCGACCCGAGGGACATGCAGAGAGCGGCGCCGCACATGAGAGCGCTCTTCCCTTTTTCGGGACTTCCCGCCGCCGAAGGAACGCCCGTGATGTCCAAGTCGAATTTCGTCGTGGCCAGGTAGCCGTGATGCGACACGCCGACTTGTCCCAGACGGGCCGAGCAGCCGATGTGCGCACCCGCAAACCAGTCGACATCGTCGACGACGCCGCGTGCGGTCATGGCGGCCGCACCGCGAACGCCCTCTTCCGCCGGCTGGAAAAGAAGTTTGACGGTACCGCAGAGCTTGTCCGCATTCTCCGCCACCCAGGCGGCGACGCCGAGACCGACGGCCGTATGACCGTCGTGACCGCAGGCGTGTGAAAAGCCGGGAATTTCGGATCGGTATCCGCCCCGACAAGCTTCGTGTTCGGCGTCGGTCGTCTCGTCGATCGGCAATGCATCGATATCGAAGCGCAGAGCGGTTACGGGCCCCGGACGTCCGGTCTTCCAAACACCGACTGCGCCCGTATAGCCCTTCGTTTCATCGAGAAATACCTGAGGAACGCCGTGCGCCGAAGCGCGCGCCGCCGCGGCCTCGACAAGCTTCGGATCACGCCCGAGAGCATGCTCGGGATCTACCGCACGGTCGCCGGTCCACACTTCGAAGCCGAGCGCTCGAAGCCGAGCGACGATCAGGTACGTGGTCTCGAACTCGCACCAGCCCTCTTCGGGACGCGCATGCAGACGCCTGCGGTCGGCAATCATGGTCTTCACAATATCGGACATGTTGTGACTCCTTACCTCAAAGCTCGAACACGAAGCCGAGCAAAACGAGATTGACCAGCATCGGAATCGCCATGCGCTTGGCGACGTCGAGCGGGGAAAGCTTGGTCATGCCGGCGATCACGATGGTCGCGCCGGCAATCGGCGAGCACATGCGACCGAAGGCGCCGGAAAGTGCGGCCACCATGCCGAGGTTTTCGATTTTCATCCCGAAGTCGGCGGCATACGGCGTCACGGCCTGATTGAAGGCGTGCCCGGCGGCGTCACCCGAACCGGTGAGCACCCCCATGACAAAGGGACCGAAATTGGCCGCGTAGCGCGCAATGTCGTTCGAGTGCTTGAGGGTCTCAATCAGCGAATCGATCACGCCGCAGGCGCGCAGACCGCCTGCGAAGCACCCGGCCGCAATGATGATGCCCATGATGTTCGCGTAGCCTTTGCCCATGCCTCCGAAGAATTCCTTCGTGACGGTCTGCGGATTCGAGCGCGTGATGAGAAGCGTGTAGATCGATCCGTACACCATCGCTTCCGCGACCGACATGCGGATCTGCGGAATCACGGTCGCACCGAGCATCAGGAGAACAACCGGGAGAATCGGAGCGACGGCGCGAAGCATGCTCGGATGTTCGGGCAGCTGGCCGCGCTCGTCGGCAACGACCGAAAAGCCGAGGTCTTCGCCCGGTTGCGGGCGCTTGTAGTCTCGGAAAACAAAAACCATTGCCGTTACGAGAACGATGTTCAACGCACACATCGTGAGCACTTCGGGGGCGAACTGCACGATGAGGTCCATCACGTCCATTTCGGCAATTTTCGCGATCCAGACGTTGTGGGAACTTCCCGGGCTGAGCGTCGACGGCGTAATCGAACCGATGATGGCCGCGCCCGCGATCGCCGGATGGAAGCCCGCGCGAACCATGAGCGGAATCATCGTGGGGCCGAGAGCCGCGGCGCAACCCGCAGCGCTCGGGATCGCCACCGCGACGCACGAGGCGACGAGCATGCAAAAGGGCAAGAGAAAGACGCCGAGCTTCCCGAGCGGCTTCACCAAGAGCCCCACGAAATGCACGTCGCACCGCGTGATGGCAACCACTGCGGCAAAGCCCATCGAAGAGCAGATCGACGTAATGAGCGATCCGTTCGTCATATTGGCGATGAATGCCTTCATAGCGATCTGAGGTTCGCCTACAAGAGCCGCCATCGCCAAACCGGACGTGAAAAGCACCAAACGCGTTTCCCATCGCTTCAAGAGCGCCGCGATCGTGAGGATCGTCGCGATCCCCGCAAGCCAAAGACTCCAGGTCATGCTTTGTCTCCCATGGTACGCAGATGAGCCATCGAACCGTAGCGCTCGAGAATACGCCGGTATTCGGTTTCGTCATTGAAGGGGCAACGCCCTGCCGTATGGGCCTTTGCCGTCTCAACTGCAAAGCGCGCCGCCTCTTCGACGTCCGTAAGGTGCGACGCGCCCGTGGCGCATCCCGCCACCTGCGAGACCGTCGTAATCGCAACGCCGATCACGGGCGCACGCGTCGCGACCGAAGGCTGCAGGATGGAATTCAAGTGGTAGACGTCGTTGCCGTAGGGCGTGATGTCCTGCATCGTGACGGGCAGAACGAGCGGGAGTCGCCCCGTCACGGTCGAGAGGATGTCGAGTGCGGGTTCGCACACGCGCAGGATCCACCCGTCCCGTACGGTCGGCGTGAGGGCGATGCCCCGAGCGTTGAGAATACGGTTCCCCTTCGTCGTATCGATCGTGAGAATCGCATCCATCGCGGGTTCGACTTCATGCTCGTTGCTCACGGCGCTCGGCACGGGCGAATCCATGAAGGGGACGGGCTCGTGAGGCCGCGTCGGAGCCGTAGGACAGATCTGGGTCGTTACGATCACGTCGCCCTCAAGGACGTCGCCTCGCGCGCGCATCTCGGCAAGTTTGCGCGCAGCCGACAGGGCGGCAAGCGCCCCGTCTCCGTCCGACGTGAAGCCGATCCGTTCGGGACGCGCACCGATCCCGCCGAGGCGTCCGATGACGCCGAGCGTCGGGGCGTCGCCGCCGAACGTCCGGCCGCGCTTTCCCGGAATGAGAATGCGCACGAAGTCAACGCGCCCGCGCGCGCCTTCGATCGTCGTCAAAGAGGTCGAGATGCCGCAGGCTTCGAACGGTTTGAACGTTTCCAGAACGCGTTCTCCCGTCGCGGCGGGATCGTCAAGAACGTCGTAGAGCGCGATGACATGTTTCCAACACATGAGCTTTGCCTCCTTTTTTGCAAATTCGATGTGGTTGCAGCGGTTGCTCCCGATCCGGCGGAGAAGTCTTCCGGGAAACGGATGCGCCATTCCTCTCTTAAAGGTCGCCGGCTCCCGGATCGCCCTCCTCGGGCTCGACGGAGAGGACGAGCTTCTTAAGGAGCCTCTCAAGAACGACCGATTCTTCGGGGTCGAGCGCTTCGACAAAGCGCTCTTCGTCGCGCACGTGTGCGGCGTGCACCTCGATGGCCAGCGCGACGCCGGCGGGCGTTGCCCGCAGAATCCATGCGCGCCGATCCCGCGCGTCGGGTTCGCGCACGAGCGCTCCCTTCTTCTCGAGACTGTCGATGCGGGCCGTGAGGCCGCCCGAAGAGACGATCATGCGTTCGTGCAGGTGCTTGGGTTGCAACCGGTGGTCGGGGCTGCGCACCACGGCGGAGAGCACCTCCACCTCGCCGATCGAGAGCCCGTAACGCTCGAAAATGCGTTCGGTGCGGCGGCGCGAATGTTGCGCCAGGCGCACGAGTCGCGTCACCGTACCGTTGCAACGGATGTCCTTGTCCGGGAAACGCGCGTGCCACTCGGCTTCTTGAACGTCAAAGAAGTCGGGCGTACTGTTTATCTCGTTAAAGTCTTTGTTCGGCATGATGTTCTCTCATTCATCTCGACGTCAAGATTCTTGACATCGATCTTACTGCGAAACCGTGCCGGATCCTTCCTGAAAAACCCGAAAGACCTGCCGCCTCTCCGACCCCGATCCTGTCGGACGCGACCGAATCCTTCGGCGCGATCGTGCGAGAATGGAAGACGCTTGACCGTCAAGGCGCCTTACGCACCAAGCACCCCCGCAAGTCCTAGCCCGACCTCTTCCGTCCGCATCCGAGAGCCGAAATGCCCGCCACGCTCCCAACGCTTCTCGCCGAACTCATCCGCAAGCTTCCGACGTTGCCGAATGGCGTTCGCCTTGCATGCCGTGCCTTTTCACGCCGCGCCGCAAGGAGTTGTGCGGCGGGGCTCGCGGTTGCGCTCGCAGCGGTAGCAACGGCAGGGTCGGCGATGACGGCGACAGGTGCGGAGAGTGAGCCGACCGAGAAGCCGCTTCTTCTCAACTCCCCTCGCCCCGCGACCGAATACGAAACGAACACGCTCTTTACGGCTTTCGGCGGCAGAAGCCCCCGAACGCTCGACCCGCAGCGCTCCTATTCGGCGGACGAGACGGTCTATACGTACAACATCTGCGAGCCGCTCTACCAGTACCACTACCTGAAGCGTCCCTACGAACTCGTCGGCCGCACGGCCGAACGCGTCGCGCACCCGACCTACGTAGACGCCTCGGGGCGGGCGTTGCCCGACGATGCCGATCCCTCGACGATCGCCGAGTCGATCTACACGATTTCGATTCGCCAAGGGATTTTCTACGCGCCGCACCCCGCGTTTGCGAAAGACGCCGAAGGGCGCTTCCTCTACCACGACCTGCCCGAGGAGGTTGCGGCGCAAAAGCGCTCGCCCGCCGATTTCGAGCGGACGTCCACGCGCGAACTCACCGCCTACGACTACGTCTGGGGAATCAAGCGCCTCGCGAGCCCCCGGGTCGTGAGTCCCGTGCTCGGCACGCTCGCGCACCACATCGTGGGGTTGGACGACTTCGCCAAAACGCTTGCCGCCGAAGACAAAGCCCGTCGGGCGAGGGGCGAATCGGTCGAGTCGCGCTACCTCGACCTCTCGAAGCACGACATACGGGGCGTGCGCGCGATCGACGCGCACACGCTCGAAATTCGCGTGCACGGAAAGTACCCGCAGTTCTCGAACTGGCTCGCCATGACCTTTTTCGCGCCCGTTCCGCCCGAAGCGGACCGCTTCTACGCGCAGGCGGGGTTTGCGCGCAACAATTTCTCGCTCGACACGTGGCCCGTCGGAACGGGTCCCTACCGCATGGCGGTCTTTGAGGAAAACCGCCGCCACGTGCTCGAAAAGAATCCCCTCTTTCGCAAGGAAACCTACCCGTGCGAGGGCGAGCCGGGCGACCGGGAGCGGGGCCTCTTGGAAGCGTGCGGAAAGCCCCTGCCGCTTACGGACCGCGTCGTTTTCGACATCGAAAAAGAGGCCGTGCCGCTCCAGACGAAATTTCTTCAGGGCTACTACGACAGTCCCTCGATCGATCGGGTCGACACGGGGCTCGGGTTCGTCGCGGCCATGAACGACGACCCGGAAAAGGCGGCGCTTTACACGAAAAAGAAATTGCAGTTCCCCGCGACCGTCGAAGCGGGCCTCTGGTACGTGGGGTTCAATTGGTTGGACCCGGTCTTGGGCGGCACGGGCACGCCCGAAGAGCAGCGTCGCGCGCGGCTTTTGCGCCGGGCGATTTCGATTGCGGTCGACTGGGAAGAGAACATCGCGATCTTTCAGAAGAATCAGGGAGTCGCCGCCCACGGGCCGATTCCGCCGGGCCTTTTCGGCTGGCGCGACGACGGTCCTTCGGCCTTCAACCCGACGGTCTATCGGCGCATCGAATCTAGCGATGCGTCGGGGAAAGTTCGCGTCGAACGGCGTCCGATCGAAGAAGCCCGAGCCCTCATGCGCGAGGCGGGCTATCCCGACGGGCGGGACGCCAAAACGGGGCGGCCGCTCGTGCTCAACTTCGACTACCAGAACGCGGCCCAGGGATCGAAAGCGTATCTGGAGTGGTACCAGCGGCAGTTCGCGAAGCTCGGCATTCAGCTTGAAATTCGCGCGACCGACTACAACCGCTTCCAGGAAAAGATGGATCGGGGCGCGGCGCAGATCTTCCTCTGGGGGTGGGTCGCGGACTACCCGGACGCGGAAAACTTCCTCTTTCTCTTTTACGGACCGAACGCCAAGGCGCGCGGAGGCGGAGAAAACGCCTCGAACTACGCGAGCGCCGCGTTCGACCGGGAGTTCGAAGCGATGCGCTACTTGGAGGACGGCCCCGAAAAAGCGGAACGCATCGACCGGATGATTCGCATCCTCCAGGAGGACGCGCCCGTCATGTTCGGCTACTTCCCGGCGGCCGCCGCCGCTTACCACGAGTGGGTCCGCAACGCGAAACCCTCGTCGATGATTCGCAACGGCCTTCCCTACCTCGCAATCGACGCCAAACTCCGTTCGGACCGCATCGCCGAATGGAATCCTCCGCAACTCGCGCCCTTGGGGATTCTCCTTGCGGGCGCGGCCGCACTCCTGCTTTTCGCCCGACGCGTGCGGGCGAAACGCGAAGGGCTGCGGATGCGGCCGCCCGAAAGCGGTTCGGATGAAAAGCACGGAAGCACCCGAAGAGGCAACCGAGAAGGAGCCGCACGATGATCGCCTACCTCGTTCGACGCGTCCTTTACGGCGCACTCGTCCTTTTCGGCGTGAACCTCCTCACGTTTCTCCTCTTTTTCGCCGTGAACACGCCCGACGACATGGCGCGGCTCAATTTGGGCGGCAAACGCATCACACCCGAAGCGGTCGAAGCGTGGAAGGCGGCGCACGGCTACGATCTGCCGCTTTTCGTGAACGAACGAGCGGAAGGCGCGGCAAAGTTCACCGAGACCCTTTTCTGGAAGAAAAGCGTTCCGATGCTGGCTCTTGACTTCGGAACGAGCGACACGGGACGCGACATCGCGGCCGAAATCCGCACGCGCTCGGTCCCCTCGCTCCTCTTGGCCGTGCCGACCTTCGTGCTCGGGCTTCTGGTGCTCGTCACCTGGTCGCTCGTGGTCGTTCTTTTCCGGCGAACGGCCTTCGAAGCGGCGGCCGTGGGGTTGTCGGTCGTTCTGATGTCCGTTTCGTCCCTTTTCTACGTGATTCTCGGGCAGTGGCTTTTCGGGAAGGTGATGCGGCTCGTGCCCGTTTCGGGCTGGGCCTCGGACGAAGGGGCGATCGTCTTTTTGTTGCTGCCCGTGGCCCTTGGGATCCTCTCGCGGCTCGGAAGCGACACGCTCCTATACCGAGCGCTTTTTCTCGAAGAGATGGAGAAGGACTACGTGTGGCTTGCCCGCATGAAGGGCCTCACCGAAGAACGGATTCTTTTCGGGCACGTGTTGAGGAACGCCTCGCTTCCGATCATCACCTCGAGCGTTGCAATGATTCCGATGCTCTTTATGGGGAGTCTCATCATGGAGAGCTTCTTCGGGATTCCGGGGCTCGGCAGCTACACGATCGACGCCCTCAACGCGCAGGACTTCTCGGTCGTGCGCGCCATGGTTTTCCTCGGCACCGTCGCCTACGTCGCGGGCCTCATTCTCACCGACATCGTCTACACCTGGGCGGATCCCCGAATCCGACTCGGGCGCGCGTGACGGAGGTTCCCGCATGTTTGTTGCGCCTTTGCCCGTTTTTCTCGCCACCGACTTCGTGATGGCGGCGCTCCTCGGCGGATGCGTCGCGACGGTCATCTTCCTCGGGCGTCGTCCCGACATCGCCGCCCGTTGGAAGCTCGTTCTCGCGCGGCCGTCCGCGTCGGCATCGCTCGTCGTTCTCGGGTTTTTCTTTGCGATCGCACTTCTCGACTCGGTCCACTACCGAAAGCCCCTGCCGCCCGCCGAGGGTGCGGTGGAAACCGCCTACTCGCCCGTCACGACGTCGCTCTTTGACGACCTCGTTTTCAACGTTCTCGGTGCGGCGGGGCCCGAGCGGAGCTACTCCGCGCCCTTTGCCGTGCGCGAATTCGACAAGTCGACCGCCGCCACGAGCGCGGGGCCCGTGCGGGACTTTCAGCCGCTCCGGTCAATTCGTCGGGACGCTTCGGGCGAAGCCGCGAGTGCGGGCGAACTCGCAACGCGCGCCTTTGTCGGCGGGGCGGCGGGTACGGTCGCGGGCGTGCTGCTCCTCGGGATCGCGGGTCTCGTGAGACGCGCAAAACGTAAAACATGCGGAAAGAAAGGCCGTGACGGGATGACGGGCGAAGACCGCCGCCGACGCCTTGCCCGCTTGGCTCACCTCGCTCCGAGAGCAACCTTCGTGCTTCTCTTCGCCCTCACGGGGGTCGTCCTCGCCCTCTGGCCCGAGCGGCACGTGCTCGGTACCGATGCGGCGGGGACGGACGTCCTCTACGAAGCCTTGAAGTCCCTGCGCACGGCGATCGTGATCGGGACGCTCGCGACGCTCTCCGCCCTTCCCTTTGCCGTAACGGCGGGCCTCACGGCGGGGTACTTCCGCGGGTGGGCGGACGACGTGATTCAGTACATTTACACGACGCTCTCTTCGATCCCCGGAGTGCTTCTCATTGCGGCGGCCGTCCTCATGACGACGGCCTTCATGGACCGCTTCCCCGAGCGGTGGCCGACGGGGCTCGAGCGCGCCGACATGCGGCTCTTTCTTCTTGCACTCATCATCGGGTTCACGAGTTGGGCGACGCTCGCGCGTCTCATCCGCGCCGAAACCATGCGGATCGCTTCGCTCGACTACGTGTTGGCGGCGCGCGCCCTGGGCGTTCCGGCTCCGGTGATTCTTCTGAAGCACGTGCTCCCGAACGTTCTGCACATCGTCCTCATCGTGACGGTGCTCGACTTTTCGGGCGTGGTGCTTTACGAGGCGGTGCTCTCCTACGTGGGCGTGGGGGTCGACCCCGTCATGAACTCCTTCGGCACGATGGTGAACGCCGCGCGCAGCGAAATGAGCCGCTCGCCCGTCGTCTGGTGGAATCTCGCCGCCGCATTTCTCTTTCTCGTCACGTTCGTCCTCTGCGCCAACCTCGTCGCTGCGGCCGTACGGGACGCTTTCGACCCGCACGCCGTTTTGGAAAAGGAGGACCGATGAGCCGCACGGATGATGTTTTGCTTCACGTCGACCGCCTCACGCTGACGCTCCCCTCGGACTCGGGCCCGATCGAAGCGCTCTCCTCGGTCGACTTTACGGTGCGGCGCGGTGAGGTATTCGCGCTCGTGGGCGAATCGGGTTGCGGCAAGTCCCTCACGGCTTCCGCCGTCGTGCGGCTCCTTGCCCCCGGGGCCCGAACGCCCGACGGACGCATCCGATTCGAAGGTCGCGACCTTCTCGGCCTCACCGAGCGCGAGATGCGCGGCTTTCGCGGCTCCCGCATCGCGCTCGTTTTTCAGGAGCCCGCCACGGCCCTCAACCCCGTGATGACGGTAGGGGCGCAAATCGCGGAAATGATCCGCGCAAGCCGCAAGGCGCGCTCCGACACGCATGCGGAAACGCAAAGCGCGGGTGAGCGCTCCGATCTTTCCCCCGAACGGGAAGCGCTCGAGTGGTTGAAGCGCGTGCGCCTGCCCGACCCCGAAACGCTCGCGCACCGCTTTCCGCACGAGCTTTCGGGCGGCCAGAAGCAACGCGTGATGATCGCGTTGGCGCTCTCCGCCCGCCCCGACATGCTCCTTGCCGACGAACCGACGACGGCTCTGGACGTGACGCTTCAGGCCGAGATTCTCGGACTCTTGCGTACGCTTCAACGGGAAGAAAACCTCACGCTTCTTCTCATCACGCACGACCTTGCGCTTGTCGAAGCCTTTGCCGACCGGCTCGCCCTCATGTACGCGGGCGAAACGGTCGAATGCGCCGCGGTGCGGGACTTTTTCGCCGCGCCCCGACACCCCTACGCGACGGCGCTCCTCGGTGCGCTCCCCGGAGCCGATCGGACGCGCCCTCTCGCGGCGATTCCGGGCACGGTTCCGACGCCGGGGCACCTGCCCGCCGGGTGCCACTTCGCACCCCGCTGCCCGAAAGCGCGTGCGATCTGCCGAAGGACGGCACCCGTTGCCCGCACGGCGGGCGCGTCGGTTGTGCGCTGCCACTTCCCGGAGGCGGACGCCCGCGGGACGAAGACGACGGAACACACAAACGCATCGGGCGCATCGGGCGCATCGGGCGCCCCGAGCACCCCCTCCGACGGTTCGATTGTTTCTCCGCTTCTTTCCGTACGCAACCTCACCGTCGGCTTTCGGGCGCGGGGCTTTTTCGCTCGAGACCCAGAGCCTGTCGTCCGCGACGTGACCTTCGACGTCCGCCCGGGCGAAACGGTGGCCCTGGTCGGGGAGTCGGGATCGGGCAAAACCACGACGGGCCTGGCGCTCCTCGGACTTCTCGGCGGAAAAGCGCGAGTTGCGGGAGAGGTCGACCTTGCGGGCTCGCCCCTCTTTCCCCTCACCCGCACGGCCGAGCGGCGGTTGCGCCGTTCCGTTCAAATGATTTTCCAAGACCCGAACGCATCCCTTGATCCGCGCCGCACGATCCGCTCGACCCTTCTCGAAGGGATGGAAAGCCTGCGCCCCGAGTGGTCGAAAGCGCAACGCCTGGAGCGACTCGAGCGGCTCCTTCACGCCGTGGGCCTGCCCGCCGATGCCGCGGACCGACTTCTGCACGCCTTTTCGGGCGGGCAACGGCAGCGCATCGCCATTGCGCGGGCGTTGTCGGTCGAGCCCAAGCTCATCGTCTGCGACGAACCCACGTCGGCCCTCGACGTCTCGGTGCAGGCGCAGATTCTGAATCTCCTCAAAGCCCTGCAGCGGGAGTTCGGACTCGGGTACCTCTTCATCACCCACAATTTCGGCGTCGTCGAATACATGGCGGACCGCATCCTCGTCATGAAATCGGGCCGCATCGTCGAAACGGGCGACGCGCAGGCGATCCTCACGCACCCCGTCGACCCCTATACGCAGAGGCTCCTTGCAGCCGTGCCCCGACTCGGCGAGAAAGCTTCGAAGCTCTTTGACCGCAGCCCCGACGCGTCCGACTGAAAACTCAAGCTTCGGTCGCACTTTCTTGCATTCCGCGGCGTTCGCTTAACGCGACTTTGCATGGGCGCGTCCTATACTGAACATACGTTCACTCGTATCCGATCGGGTACGAGCAAGAAAACCCTACGGAAGAAGAAGGAAGAAAACCATGACCACGCGTCGCAAACTGATTTTCGGCACGGCGGTGCTGCTTGCCGCGGGCGGTTGGGCGGGAGTCGCTTCGGCCGCTTCGGACGAACTCCTCGCCGACCTCCTCTACGGCGTCACCGACGCGCTCACCCGCGAATACATTCGCGAACACTACCGCGAAGGCCGCTGGGACGGACACCGTTGGTACTACGACGGGCGTTGGTATTCGCGCGACGCCTACCGCCGATTCCTCGCGGAACGGGCGGCCGCCTTCCATCGTCCGCCCCCGCCGCCTCCGCCCCGTCCGGCACCTCCGCCTCCTCAAGCGCATCGACCGCCACATCGGCCCGAGCCGCCCGGCCACCGTCCGGGCGGGCCCGGCGGAGCGGCTGGTCCCGGAGGGCCCGGCGGGCATCGTCCGGGCGGACCCGGAGGTCCGGGCGGTCCCGGCTTCGGCCCCCGCTGAGTTCTTCAACGCGTCCCCCCTCCCGAAACGCCTCGCACCGAGCGACTCGTTTCGGGACAAGGGGGATCCCGCTCAACCGGTCGCGGCAACCCGCGGCCGGTTTTCCGTTGAGTTGCCGTCGATTTGCCGCACGGCATCCTTTGCCTTATTTCTCCTTATTTCCTTATTTTTTCTACGAGTTTTCCGCACTAGGCACAACCCCCTAGTAAACCTCGGAATAAACCGACCCTTCGAATACGCATTCGGGTTTTCGAGCTCGGGTGATTTCCCCCAGACGCCCTTTTTCGTTGCGCGACGCACCCGATCGTCACAAACGAACTAAGGCCTTTTCGGTACGGACCGCGCGCTTTTCGCAGTGCAGAATGGAATGACACAGGTAGAGGTTGCGGTCTTCAAGAGTACGTTTCTCCATACACGCGAAATCGAGGGGAAGCCGAAAGGGACGACCGCCGAAGGGCGCCTGGGCCGTTTCGCGGGTCGAAAGCGCACCTGGGACCGGAGAGAACATCTCCGGGACTGTCGCGGCAACGCGGAGCGCTACCGGAACACCCGAAAAAGAGAACGAAACCCCGCGACGGAGTGCGCGCGTCGGTACCGAACGGCCGAAAAGCCAAAAGAGGACCGAGGCCGAAACACAACCTCACGACGGGGGACCGCCCTCACACCGACGGAGCGTCCGTCGCGCTACAGGGCGGCCGAAGGTCAACAAAAGGTCGGGGTCCGGAAGCGGACCTTCGACCTTTTTTCGTCTTGCCGAAGAGCTTTTCGCCCTCGCTTTTCCCTTTTTCGGAGGCCCAGCCATGAACCCGTCCGCCGCATCCTCGACAACATCGCCGATCGGCGCCCGCGCAGCCTTTTCCATGCTTGCCGTCGGCGTCTTCGTTTTGGTTTTCGGTCTCATGGAGCTTGAGCTCAACGCGCGCATCGTGCTTGCGATCGACGGCGCGATCATGTGCGCGATGGCCTGCGCCTTCGGGATCCGCTACGACGATCTGCAGCGCGGCATTCGCGATACGATCGCCTCGATGCTCGTGGCGATGCTCATTTTGCTCGCGGTCGGCGTCCTCATTGCCGTCTGGATGGCTTCGGGCACGATCCCGACCATGATTTACCTCGGGATGCAAGTGATCACGCCCTCGATGTTCCTTCCGGTCGTCTGCATCATCTGTACGCTCATGAGCGCGCTCGCGGGTACGTCCTGGGGAACGCTCGCCACGGTGGGCATCGCGTGCATGGGCGTTGCCGAGGGCCTCGGCGTTCCGCTCGAAGCCGCGGCGGGCGCCGTGTGCGTGGGGGCCTTCACGGGCGACAAGATTTCGCCTCTTTCGGATTCGACCGTCATCACCGCGACCGTTACCGACACGCCCTTGATGGAAGGAATCCGGCACGCCCTCGTTTCGACGGGACCCGCCTTCCTTCTGAGCCTTGCGTTCTTCTTCGTCTACGGGCTCTCGCTCGAAACCCACGCGGCGGCGAGCGGCGCCTACGACGAAATCCTCGCGACGCTTTCCGCGAACTTCGACCTGAGCGTTCTCACGCTCCTACCGGTTCCGGTCGTGCTCGCCCTCATCGTGCTTCGCAAGCCCGCCATCCCGACCTTCGTCGCAGGGATTGCCGCGGCCGCTCTCATCGCCGTAGTCCTTCAGGGCGAAAATCCGCGAGACCTCATGAACGCCATGTATTCGGGCTACGCCGCCGAGACGGGCTCGAGCTTCGTCGACACGATGGTGAACCGCGGGGGCTTCACGAGCATGTTGGGCACGATCGGCCTTCTGATGGCGGCGGCGATCTTCGGGGCGCCCCTGCGCACGGCGGGTGTCGCGGACGTGCTCCTTGCGTGGCTTCGCGAACGCGCCCGCACGAGCCGATCGATGAGCTTCGCGGTGATGGTGCTCCATGCCGTCTTCTTCACGATTACGGGCGCCTACTACGTGAGCTACCCCGTTGTCGGCGCCATGACGAAGGACCTCTTTCCCGCGTACGGGCTCTCCCGCAAGAACCTGATGCGCATGATGATCGACACCGGTACGGGACTTGCGCCCATGGTGCCCTGGTCGACGACGGGCTCCTACACGGCCGGCACGCTCGGGGTCGCGAATCTCGCCTTCACGCCGTTTGCGCCGATGCTCTGGCTCTCGATTCTCTTCTCGGTCTTTTACGCCGTCACGGGCCTGTGCACGGCCAAGCTCGAAGCCCTTCGCGACGAGCGTGCGACGGGACGCGCCGAAGCGCAGCCCGCCTGAGTCCGGACGCTTCTTTCATCCCCATCGACCCACTCACGGAAAACGCACCATGGATCCCCTCATTCAACGCTGGTACGACCTCATCAACATCCGCTCCGTCAACGGGCGCGAGCTCGAAATCGCCGAACACATCGCGGGCCTCATCCGCGGCTTCGGCCTGACGCCGCACTTTTCGCGCTTCGACGAGGACGTCGAGGGCGTGCGCCCCTCGGTCTGGACGGAGCTCGACTCGGGCCGTCCCGGGAAAACGATGCTTCTGATCGGTCACATCGACACGGTCGACGTGACGCTCGAAAACTGGAAGACGAATCCTTTCCGCGCGACCGAAATCGACGGCAAGGTCTACGGGCGCGGCGCCATGGACATGAAGGGGGGCCTCGCGTGCCTCCTTTCGACCCTCGAATACTTTGCGGCGCACCCCGAGCGCTTCTCGGGGAAGATCCTCGCCGCCTTCGTTTCGGACGAAGAGGGCTTGAGTCGCGGGACCTACGCGCTTTGCGACGAAGGCGTGCTCAAAGCCGACTACGCCGTCATGGCCGAGTGCCGCTTTACGAACGCGGCGATCGGTTTCCGCGGTCGCTACAGCTTCGAGGTCACCGTGCGCGGCGAGTCCGCGCACGCGAGCCGCTACCCGCGCCGCGGCGAAAACGCGCTCATTTCGGCGGGAAAGCTTGCGGTCGCGATCGAGGCGCTGCCGACGAAAACCCACCCGAAGCTCGTCGGCGGCACCTGGTGCGTGCGCTACATGTCTGGGGGCAACCCCGACACGCTCGTCGTTCCCGACAGCTGCTACGTCTTCGTCGACCGCTACGTCGTGCCGGGCGAAACGTCCGAGGACTGCATCGCGCAGATCCGCTCGGCGGCAGCCGACCTCGGCCTTGCCGATAAGGTGAACGTCCGGCTGAAGCCCCGGAAAAGCCCCTACATGCAGTCCTTTGCGGTCCCCGAAGACCACGAACTCGTGACGACGCTCGTCGACTGCTACGCCGACGTGACGGGCAAAGCCCTTGAACTCGCCTACGACCCGTCGGTGTGCGACTCCAACATCGTCGCCGTCACGCTCGGGATTCCCGTCGTGACGTTCGGGCCGTCGGGCGAAAACCTGCACGGCGACAACGAATGCGGCTACCCCGAAGAAGTGCTCGCCTCGTTCGAGATCTACAAGCGTATGGTAGAGCGGCTGCTCGCTCCCTGATCCTCGCTTGCGGGCGGGCGAAGATCGTCCGCTCGCAACTCCGTCGGTCGTTCACGGACCTTCTCAAAGCCGCTCCGAGCTTTTGCGCTCCAGGGCGGCTTTCGTTTTGTGCGTCGGCGATGCTTCGTTCGGCGGTGAAGACGGGCGGTGGCAGAGCAACGCCCTCGGAAGGAGCAATCGGCGTTGTCATCACCCGCGAGAAGCAGAAGGAATTGAAAACAAAAAAGGCCCGGGAATGATCGGCATTCCCGGGCGGAAAGGAGAGAACAGCAATTAGTCTCCCGGTGTTGCGAGGGAGAGGGGCGACGAGCACCCTTCTCCTTTCGAGGATCGGTTTCCTTACTTCTTCATGCGTTCGCGGATCATCGAGCCGCCGAGAACGACGTAGAGAAGGAGCGCCACGCCGAAGGCGAGCAGGCAGCACTGGGCCATCGACATGAACTTCATCGGGGGAATGAGGTACCAACCGCCCGCGTCGTTGTACATGTTGATGATCGACTCCTGCAGGGGCGAGAGCACCGTGCCGAGCGGAACGTCGGAGTTGTCGTAACCGCAGTCACCCGTGGGCAGGAACCAGTCCGGAGCCCACTTTTCGAGCGGAAGACCGAAGGGGTAGTGCGGTTCGGTCGAGCAACCCTGCATGCCGAAGAGCGCGTCGGGATCGTCGCCGTGAATGGCCTGGTGAATGTTGGAGAGCTTCACCGAGCACATGATCCCGTAGATCGCACCGTAGATGCCCATCACGTACGCAATGAGGCGCGTGATGAGGGGCTTCGGGCAGATGATCGGGAAGAGGCACCCGAGCGCCATCACGAGGAAGGCGTAACGGATGTAGACGCACTGCTCGCAGGGCTTCATGTAGAGCCAGACCTGGAAGACGTTGTGGGCCACCAGGACGAGCGCGCAGCTCAGGAACGCGATCACGATCCAAGGCCAACGCGTCTGCTCGAGGTGCGCGATCGTAGAGAGCCAGTCGCGCTTGGGAGTCGTCGAAGACATAGGCGGAGATTCCTATCGAGCGGTGGATCAGAGCTTGGAGAGCTCGGTAATGAGGTCGACCATGCCCTTCACGTTGCGAATCGACTTCGTCATGATGAGGTACTTGCCGTTGACGACGTAGGCGGGAACACCCTGGATCTTGGCGACGTCGTAGCAGGGCTTCCAGTAGTCGGCGAGCTTCTGCACGTCTTCCGTCTTGCGGGCGGCGGCAAAGGCGTCGGCAGTGATGCCGGTCGCGTCGAAGGCGGTCTTCAGGAAGGCTTCTTCGCCGGCGGCCCAGCGTTCGCCCTTCTTGTGATAGGCCTGGTACCAGGCGTCCTTGGCCTTCTTGTAGAGGCTCTTCGGGTCTTCGACGCTTTCAACGCCCGCCTTCTTGTCTTCGAGCTTGCAGTAGGCGAGGAATTCGCTCGCAGCGCGGCCGAACTTGCCCTTCGTTTCGAGGTGGTACATGTCGAACTTGAGACCGGAGGCCTTTTCGGCTTCGGGCATCACCTTCGGGTCGACGCCGACGTCGTACTTGAAGCAGAAGGGGCAGTCGTAGGACCAGACCTTGATGATCTTGCCTTCACCGCCGACGAGCGGGGTGTCGAGCTTGACGTAGTCGGTGCCGAGCGTGCCGGCAAAGGCGGCGGGAACGAGAGCGGAGGCGGCAACGACGGCCGAGGCCTTCAGGAGCGTGCGACGAAGCATGATTGCAATTCCTTTTCTTGAGTGGTGCGACCGACCGTCCGAGCGTCAAAGGTCCTCACGCAGGATCGGAGAGCCGGTCTTACGGGGAGGAACCGTTCCTCCCCCGACTGAGACCAAAGTATAGGTACGAAAAAATCGTTCGGAAAGAGCGAAAACGTCGAAAAAGCCGATTTTGAGGGATATTCCCCGTCCGATGAGACGCTTTGTAAAAATGAATTTTCGTTTTTTGAAATTCGCTCCCCGTCCGTTTGCGACCCGCTCCAACGCACTGTAAATCCTAAGATAAAAACCCGATCCTCGAAAGCGTTCGGAGGAAAGCCCCCCGTTTCGGACCTCGAAACACCGCTCTCGACACCCTCTTTTTCGTCCCCTGAAAGCTTTCCGATTTACGGAAAGCATATTGTCGAAAAACGACGCGGAAAGCCGTTCGAGAGTTTCTAGAATTTCATTCATCGAAAAGGAAAAAGGCTTTTTCGGTTTTTCCCTCCGACATTCGACCCGTTCGACCTCTTCGAACAGGAAGGGCGACGTGCTTCCCCGACCACGGAAGCACCGCCCGCCACCCACCCAAAGGAAACCCTCTCATGATTTGCAAGAAGCACGTTGCGGCGACGCTCGCCGCACTTTGCGGTCTCGGACTCGTTGCGGGCGCGGGGAGCGCCCTCGCCTCGGGCGGCTCCTCGGGCCCGCACGTCGCCTACCTCGCTCAGGGTCACCTCGGCGAAATCGTCGTGAACCCGTACCGCATCGCCCCCTTGACGGCCGTCATTCGCAACGGCGGCTACGTCGTCCAAAACGTCACCGTGCGCATCGTGCCGAAGGCGGGCGGTCAGGAACTCAAGTACAAGGTTTCCGACGCCAACGTGCGCAACCACGGCGGCGTTCCCGTCTTCGGCCTCTATCCCGACCACCTCAACACGGTCGAAGTCGAATTCGACCGCATCGACCACGGCAAGATCGAGCACTTCAAGGACAGCTATCAGCTCTACACGGCGCCCGTTTACCTCCGTTCGAACGGCACGCCCGGCCAGTCCCACACGACGTTCGACGTGAAGGTCGAGAAGATGGATCCCGCCTTCAAGGACCGTCTCTACTTCATCAACAACCTTATCCCCGGGCCCGCCGACGCTTCGCGCTTCGTGTGGAACAACCCCATGGGCGGCGCGCTCGAATGGGCGTTCGGTCCCGAAAACGCGATCGTCGACACGACGGGTACCGTGCGTTGGTACCTCATGCCCGACGTCGAAATGTACGATCCCGAGCAGCCCTACAAGTCGGGCATCATGATGGGCTTCCAGCAGGCGGCCGACGGCAACCTCGTCTTCGGTTACGGCCAGCGCTATGCCAAGTACGACATGCTCGGGCGCGAAATTTTCAACCGTCGTCTTCCGATGGGCTACGCCGACTATTCGCACGCACTCGACGCGGCGCAAAACGGTCACACCTTCCTGCGTGTCGCCTCCTCGGACTTGCGCCGTGCCGACGGCAAGCGTGTCCATACGGTCCGCGACGTGATCATCGAGGTCGACGAAAGCGGCTCGGTCGTGGACGAATTCCGTCTCTTCGACATTCTCGACCCGTACCGCGACAACGTCGTGAAGGCGCTCGACCAGGGGGCCGTGTGCCTCAACATCGACGCGTCGAAGGCCGGGCAGACGATGTCGGCCGAAGATCTCGCCAAGCAGGACGCCTCGAACGCCTTCGGCGACATCACCGGTACGGGCCCGGGCCGCAACTGGGCGCATGTCAATTCGGTCGACTACGACCCGAGCGACGACTCGATCATCATCTCCTCGCGCCACCAGTCCGCCATCGTCAAGATCGGCCGCGACAAGCAGGTGAAGTGGATCCTCGGTTCGCCCGAAGGCTGGAAGAAGGGTTGGGCCGAAAAGGTCCTGAAGCCCGTCGACGCGAAGGGCAACCCCATCAAGTGCGAAGACTCGAAGTGCGAAGGCGACTTCGACTGGACGTGGACGCAGCACACGGCCTGGCGCATCGATTCGAAGAGCAAGGGCGACATCATCTACGTCTCCGCCTTCGACAACGGCGACGCGCGCGGCATGGAACAGCCCGCTCTGGCCGAGGAAAAGTACACCCGCGGCGTTGTTTATAAGATCGACCAGAAGAAGATGACGGTCGAACAGGTCTACGAAGTGGGCAAGAAGGAAGGCAACCCCTTCTACTCGCCCGTGACGGGTCTTGCGGAGTACATGCCCGACAAGGATTCCTTCGTCGTCTACTACTCGACTTCGGGCCTCTCGGGTCCCTCGGGCGGCATGAAGGGCCCCATCAAGCCGCACCCCTACCTCGCCGAATACAAGTGGGGTGAAACGGATCCGGCCGTCCTCATGCGCTTCAACGACACGATGGGCTACCAGGCCTGGCCGTTCTTCGTTGAAAAGGCCTTCAATCCGCAAGGGAAGTAAGTCTTAACTTTCCCAAAACCGAAAGGCTGCCAAGCAGGGAGGCGCCGCCCGCCGGGGCGGCGCCTCTTTTTTTCGCCGAAGCGCTCTTCCCAAACCCGCCCGCAAACCCGCGTATCATGCGAAAAACGACCTCAACCGCCTCCTACGCTCGCATGACCACTCCCGACAATCATCCGGCCGATTCGGTGACCCGCGGCCAGCTGCGGTTTCTCCTGCATCTTTCGGAAACGCAGAAGCTCTCGCGCACCGCGGAAGTGCTCGGTCTCAGTCTCTCGGCCGCTTCGCGCACGCTCGAAAAGCTGCGCGCGGCCTTCGACGATCCGCTCTTTACGCCCCACGCCCGGGGGTTGAAGCCGACGGAAGCGCTGAGGCGCATTCTCCCCGAGCTACGCCGTACGTTGGAGCAGACGGACCGGCTCTTCGCGCCTCCGAAATTCGACCCGAAGGCGGCCCGCGGGCGGTTCCGGATCGCCTCGCGCGGGCTCATTACGTCGTCCCTTTTGGCCTACCTCCTCACACGCACGGCCGAAGAGGCTCCGCACCTCGTGATCGAGCACCACCACCGCACGGGCTCCGTCTGGGAGGACCTCGAGTCGGGGCGCATCGATCTTGCGGTCGTGACGGACCGATCGATTCCGCCCGCCTTTCATACGACGCCGCTCTTTGATATCCAACTCGGGATCCTGTTGCGCAACGAGCACCCGCTTCGCCTGAAAACGGGCGGTTGCGCGCCCGAACTTGCCGACTTTCTGAGTTACCGGCGGCTCGCGATGTCGGTAAGTTCCGACTTTCGCTACGCCTCGTGGGACCGGCAGCTCGCGGGCGAAAATCCGGAGTTGTTGGAGCCCGTTGCCGCAACGAGCAGCTCCTCGATCGACCTCGCCGCGGCCCTCTCCGTGTCGGACTTTCTTATGATCACGCCGAAGCGCGGCGCCGAGGCTATCGCCCCCTACTACGGACTCGCCTGGATGCCGCTTCCCCGTGAACTTCAAGCGCCCGTACGACAGCACGGGTGCCTTGCCTGGACCGAGATGCACCACCGCGACCCCCTGCACGTGTGGGTGCGACGATTGATCCGCGGCTGGGCACGCTCCGGAATGTCGGGGACGTCGGACGCCTCCGGGAGCCCGAGCGCGTCGTAAGTTCCGGAAACCGACACCCGACAACCCCCGACGCCCGTCGCATCGCTTTTTCTTTCTTTGGCCCCTCCCATGGACGAACATCTCACCCGACTTCTCACCGAATTCAACACCTTTTTCTGGAATTACGGCCTTGCGTTTCTGCTGATCGGCGCGGGCCTCTGGTTCACGCTCCGAACGCGCTTCGTGCAGGTGTCGCTTCTCGGCGACCTCGTGCGCATTCTCGGGCGCCGTACGCGTGCGGCTTCGAGCGGCTTGACGCCCTTCGAAGCCTTCTGCGTCTCGACGGGCGCGCGCGTGGGCGTGGGAAACATCGCGGGGATTGCCTTGGCCGTCACGACGGGCGGCCCCGGGGCCGTGTTCTGGATGTGGGTGACGGCTCTCGTCGGCGCCGCTTCGGGCTTTGCCGAGAGCACCCTCGCGCAACTCTACAAAGAACGCGCCGCCAACGGCTCGGGCTACACCGGAGGGCCCGCGGCCTACATCGCCAAGGGCGTGGGATCCGTCTTTTGGGCGGGTGCTTTCGCCCTCCTTTTGGCGCTTTCGGACGGCCTCATTTTCAATTCCGTGCTTTCGAACACCATGGCGATCGCGCTCGAAACGACGACGGGCGCACCCCGTTGGCTGGGCGGGATTCTGTTGGCGCTTTACGCCCTCTGGGTCGTGCGCGCGGGCGCAAAGCGGCTCGCGGGCTTTGCCTCTCGGATCGTGCCCTTCATGGTGGCGGCCTACCTGGCGCTTGCCCTCGGGATGACGGCGCTTTACCTCGAGCGCGTCCCCGACGTGATTCGTCTCATTTTCGAATCCGCCTTCACGCCGGAGGCGGCGACGGGTGCGGGACTCTGGTTCGTCATTATGACGGGCGTGCGCCGCGGGCTCTATTCGCACGAAGCGGGTCAGGGGACAGTTCCGAACGCCGCCGCGGCCGCCGAATGCGCGCACCCCGTCGAGCAGGGTCTCGTGCAGGCGGCGGGCGTCTACGTCGACACGCTTCTCGTTTGTACCGCCACGGCCATGATCGTGCTCCTTCCCGAAGGGGCGGCCGCGTCCGGCCTGACCGGGATCGAGCTCGTCACCCGCATTCTGACGGACGCCTTCGGGCCCGCGGGCGGCTGGGCCGTTTTCGTGCTCGCGCTCTTTTTCGCGCTCACGTCCGTGATCGGGAATTTCTTCTATTCGGAAATGAGTCTGCGGGTCGTGACGAAGAACCGCACGCTCCTCTTTGCGTTCCGAGCGGCCGTCGTAGGGATGGTCTTTCTCGGCGCGCAGATGAGTCTCGGGCTCGTCTGGAATCTCGCGGACCTCTTCATGGGTCTCATGGTCCTTGTGAACGTCACGGCGCTTCTCAAACTCTCACGCGTCGTGACGACGCTTCTCGCCGACTACCGCGCCCGGCGGGCCGAAGCCGAGGAACCCGTTTTCTCGAAGACGCGCATTCCGGAAGCGATGCGCCGGGGCGTCTCGCTCTGGGACTGAGCGGCCTCGCACGCCGTGACAAAAAAAGCGCGCCCCGGCGGAAAGCCGGAGGCGCGCTTTTTTTTCAGCAGGAAACCTTTCGGTACCCGCGGGGTTGGATCGTATCCGCCCTTATCGGACTTGACGACCCCGCCCCGCGGGTTCGTCACTTGAGGCCCTTCGGCGCCCGAATCACGAGGTTCGGACGGGTCTTCGCGGCGTCGGGCAGGGGCGCGATCGTCGCGCGGTCACCGTACTTCTTGCGAAGCGCTTCGATCTCGCCGAACTCGATCGCACGCTGCGGGCACGATTCGACGCAGACGGGAAGCAGACCCTTTTGCAGACGGTCGAAGCACGCGTCGCACTTCGTCATCTTGCGCGCCTTCTTGTCGAGCACCGGCGCGCCGTAGGGACAGGCCTTCGCGCACATGCCGCAACCGATGCACTTCTCGCGATCGATCAGAACGAGACCGTTGTCCTCGCGCTTGTGGTGGGCCTTCGTCGGGCAGACCTTCACGCACGCGGGGTCGGAGCAGTGGTTGCAGGACACGGGCACGTGGTAGGCGAGCACGTCTTGGTGCCAGGCGCCCGTTGCGCGGTCCTGGCGCCAGGAGCCTTCTTCGTAGGCGTGCACCGTCCGGAAATTGCGCCCGGGTTCGAGGTCGTTCTTATCCTTGCAGGCGACGACGCACGTTTTGCAACCCGTGCACTTCGTAATATCGATGTAAAAACCCAGCTGACTCATGTTCCTCTCCTTCAGGCGTTCTCGGTCGAATCGATTTTGCGCACCTCAACGAGGACGGTGTGCTGCGCGTTCCCCTTGGCGAGAGGACTCGGACGACGGCTCGTGAGCGTATTGATGTTGCCGCCCACGTCGACGCGGCGACCGTTCTTTTCAACGGGTCGATACCACGCGCCCTGAGCGATCGTGCAAACGCCCGGCATGATGCGCTTCGTGACGTGCGCGCGGATTTCGACGACGCCGCGATCGTTCGAGACTTCGACGAGGTCCCCTTCGGCAATGCCGCGGGCCTTCGCGTCGAGTTCGTTCAGAGTGACGCGGTCGGGATGCGCTTCACGGAGCCACGGGAGGTTGTGGAAGGTCGAGTGCGTGCGACCGTGCATGTGAATGCCGACGCACTGGAGCGGATACTTGGCCGCAAGCGGGTCGCCCGGCATCTCCCAGGTGCGCACGAACTTCGGCAGCGCGGAAATCACGTCGCCTTCGGGAAGGACCCAGGTCTTGGCGAGGTCGGCCAAACGTTCCGAATAGATTTCGATCTTGCCCGACGGAGTCTCCAACGGATGCTTCGCGGGGTCCTTGCGGAAGTCGGAGAACATGACGGGCTCCCACTTCACGTTGAAGAGCTGCTTGGGGCCCTGCGCCCAGAAGTCGTCGAAGGGCGGGAGTTCGGGATTCTCGCGGCGCGTTTCTTCGTAGCACCAACGGATCCACCCCATCTGGTCGCGCCCTTCGGTGTAGGCGTCTTCGAGCCCCAACTCGCGCGCGATGCCGCGGCAGATTTCCCACGAGGGACGCTGTTCCCACTGCGGGTCGACGGCCTTGTGCATCGGGTACATGCAGGCAAGGTCCCCCATGGAGTCGCCGTTGCCGACGATGTCGTACGTTTCGGGACCGAGCGTGTCGGGCAGCAGAATGTCGGCGTAGCGCGCCGACGGGGTCATCATGTTGTCGCAAACGACGATGAATTCGCACTTCGTCGTGTCGCGCAGGATTTCATCCGTGCCGTTGCTGTCGGCGTGCTGATTGATGAGGACGTTCCCGCCCGAGTTGACGATCATCTTGATGTCGTGACCGAGCACGTCCTTGCCGCGCAGACCGTCGTGCACCGCGTCCATCGTTTGCCCGCGCTGAATCGCTTCCGTCCAGAGGAAGCACGGAATGGCGGTCTTCACCTTGTTGTCGCCCGTGGGGAGATAAACGGGTTCCCAATTGGTACCGTCTTCTTCCATGCCGGTCGACGTGCCCGGAAGGCCGACGTTCCCCGTGAGAATCGGGAGCATCGCGATCGCGCGAGCGGTCTGCTCGCCGTTGGCCTGACGCTGCGGGCCGAGGCCCTGCGCGACGAAGAGGGGCTTGGTCGTGCCGATTTCACGCGCGAGTTCGACGATCGTTTCGACCGGAATCCCCGTGATGCGCGAGGCACGTTCGGGGGTCTTGGGTTCGCCGTCGGCCTCGCCCAGGATGTAAGACTTGTAGTCGGACTTCGCGGGCGCAGACTTCGGGAGGGTCTTTTCATCGTAGCCGACGCAATACTTGTCGAGGAACGCCTGATCGACCCAGTTGTTGCGGATGAGCTCGTACGCAATCGCTTCGACGAGCGCCGCGTCCGTCCCCGGGCGGATCGGAATCCACTGATCGATCTTCCCCGTCACCGTATCGGAGTAGCACGGGTCGATCACGATCGTGCGCGCGCCGCCCTTTTCAAGGGCGCAACGGAACTGGTAGCCTTTCGACCCGCCCGAGCCGCGCGTCACCGAGGGGTTGTTCCCGAAGGCGACGTAGAGCTTCGCGCGGGCGATTTCTTCGATGCCCGAGGCGGCCTTCTTGCCGTAAGTCATCGGGAAGGCGGCCGAAATCTGCGCCGAGGAGTAGGAGCCGTAATAGCGCAGGTACCCGCCCATGAGGTTCATGAGACGCTGCCAGGCGCGGCGGGAATTCACGAGCGACTGCTGGCCCGAGCAGTACTGCCAGTAAAGCGACTCGTTCCCGTAGGTTTCAACCGTGTACTTGAGCTTCTCGGCGACCGTCTTGTAGGCCTCTTCCCAGGTGATGCGTTCGAACTTCCCTTCGCCGCGTTCGCCCACGCGCTTCATCGGGTACTTGAGACGATCGGGCGAGTAGAGGCGTTCGCGCATGGCGCGACCCTTCAGGCACGCGCGGATCTGGCGCGGCTTGCACCCGTCCTTGATCGTGTTGTCCGTTTCGATGCGGATGACGCGGCCGTTTTTCGTAAAGACGCGAAGCGGGCAGCGGTTGCCGCAGTTGATGACGCACGCCGTCCAGAAACAGAGTTCGGGATCTTCGACGGCGGCCGTCACGGCGCGGGCGACGGGCGAAGCTGCAAGCCCCGCCGCGGCAAAGCCTTCAAGAGTCATGCGTAAAAAGCTCCGACGATTCAGGGTCGTTTCGAGCACGGTTCTCATGGGGGTCTCCTTCGTTGGGACCGTTCGCCGCAAAGCCCGTTCGACGTTCGTTCGTGCGTACGGGTGCCGAGGCGCCGGTCCGATTCGATGTTTCTCGCAATTCGTGAGTGAGAAACCGCATTCTGAGCCGTGGAAAAACGGGCACCCTATACGTCGGTTTAGTGTCGGCGCCTTCCGGCGCTCGAGCTCATCCCTTCTCGGGCGGCGCGTCGTCCGCGAGAACGCAGAGCGTCCTCAAGCCCGCTTCGGCGACCCGCCGGTCGGGATCGGCCCGACGCATGAGTTCGGCGACGTCGACGGGCCCCTTGACGCCGAGCTTGCGGTAGATGTTCGAGCGATGGATTTTCACGGCTTGTTCCGACACGCCCATTTCCTCGGCGATCGTGCGGTTGGGCCAACCGCGGGCCGTGTACTCGGCCGCTTCGCGCTCGCGGGGCGTGAGCGTTGCAAGG
Organism: Sutterella megalosphaeroides; assembly: GCF_003609995.1. Lineage (NCBI taxonomy): Bacteria > Pseudomonadati > Pseudomonadota > Betaproteobacteria > Burkholderiales > Sutterellaceae > Sutterella > Sutterella megalosphaeroides. Next base: position 1,003,954 of record NZ_AP018786.1, on the reverse strand, counting down.
AGCGTACGGGCGTGTTCGCGCTCTTCGTTTTCGGCGCGCAACGCGAGGTGCCAGGCGGTAAGCCTCTTGCAGGCGGAAAGAAGCTTTTCGGCCTCGACGGGCTTTTGCAGAAAGTCGACCGCACCCGCTTTGAGGGCGCGCACCGCTGCCGCAGCGTCCCCGTGCCCCGTGAGAAAGAGTACGGGAAGGTCGCTCGCGCGCTCGGCGAGCTTCGCCTGGCACGCCAGGCCGCTCATTCCCGTCATGCGAAGGTCCAAGACCACCGCGCCCGGTCGACGCAGGTCGTCGCGCTCGAGAAACGCTTCCGCGCTCTCGTAACCCGTCCAGTCGAGGCGCCCCACGGTGAGAACGAGCCCCAACGCTTCCCGAAGCGACGCGTCGTCGTCGACGATGCGAACGAGCGGCTCGCGGGAACTTCTCAGAATTGAAGACATTTGCGGATCTCCCTGTGATTTGACGTTGAGACTTCCGGATCGTGCGCGGGCAGACGCACTTCGACGGTGAGTCCCCGTTCGGGCTCGGTGCGCCGCCACCGCAATTCGCCCCCGTGCGCTTCGACGACCGTGCGTACGAGCATGAGTCCGAGACCGAGCCCCTCGGACGAGCCCGATCCGGACGAACCGGCCGTTTCGGCCGTTTCGGGCGCTTCGGGCGCTTCGCCCGCCTGGAGGGCGGCAATCGTGGCGTCGGACACCTTGGGCCCGAAGTCCGCGACGCGAAAGACGACCCGCGCGCGAACGGGTTGCGTTCGGCTTCGGCCTTCGGGGGCGCTTTCGCCGTCCGCTTCACCTTCACCTTCCGCTTCGCATTCCGTCCCGACCGACACCGCGAGCGTCGTCGCATCGGACCGACGCATGGCGGTCGCGGCGTTTTTGAGGAGGTTCAGGAGGACAAGCGTCATTTCGAGGGGCTCCACCTCCACGGTCGGATTCCCGTCGGCAAAAACGTGGACCGTGAGGCCGCTCGAGACGGACGAGAGTCGAAAGCCCGCGAGCGCTTCGTCAACGAGCGACATCGCTCCGCGCACTTCGCTCGGGTGACGGCGCCCGCGGGCGTATCCGCGCACGCGCTCGACGATTTCGGAGACGCGCTCCGCTTCGTCGACGATGCGCGACGAGGTGTGGGTGAGGAGCCGGTCGTCGGGAAAGTGCTCCTTGGCGTAGAGCTTCAAGGCGCCCGCGAACGCCGTCACGGCCGCCACGGGCTGACGCACTTCATGCGCGAAAAAGGAGGAGAGTTCCGAGACGATCCCCGCGCGCTCCATGCGTTCCAACTTTTCCCGCAGCGTCCGCTCGCGCGCGGCCGTGCGGTCCTTTTCCCGGATCACGGCTTCGAGCTCCCGCGTGCGGCGCCGAACGAGCGCGCGCACGTGCGCGAGGTAGCCGAGGATGAAAAGAAACACGCCGAGAAGCGCGGCTCCGCCCCAAAGGATCGTTTGGCGGTGCCGCTCCCAGAAACTCGGCTCGGCCTCGGCGCGCAGGTACTCGTAGGGGCCGCGCTTCAGGCGCCGATAGAGGTCTTTGACGGAGGAAAAGTCGGTCACGATCGACCAGGAGGCGCCCGTCGGCATCGCGGGCGCTTTGAGGAGCGCCACCGTGAGCGCGCGGGCCGCCGAGGCGTCGAGCGACGAGGAGGCCCCGAAAATGACGCTCGGGAACAGTTTGCTCGAGCGCGCGCAGCGCGAAAAGCGCGTCGTTTCGTCGAGCACCCGAAAGTCCGACCGTACGAGCAACCCCGCCTCGACCGCCCATTCGAGTTCGCACGTCGGCACGACGGCCGCATCCGCCTCCCCGCGCGCAAGGCGCAGGAGGGGCGAAGGCGGCACAAAATCCGTATAGACGAAGCGCATCCGATCGGCGGGGACGTCTTCGTCGGCGAGAAGTCCCTCGAAAACGATTTGCGTGCCGAAATTGTCGGGGCGGTCCGAGACGACCGTGCGCGCTTCGAGGTCCGAGAGACGCGTGACGGGACTTGTTGCGGGTACCACGACCGCAATCCCCGTCGAGTACGTCGGATCGAGCGTCTCGGGCGGACGCAGGGCGACGAGCTCTTCGCTGCGCCCTTCGGACTGCAGGTCGCTGAAAAAGCCCGGATCGGCGAAGTACGCCCGAATGCGGCCTTCGGAAACTTCGCGTTTCAGGTCGTCGGTCGTCATGTCTCGATAGACGATGCGCGCGGCGGGAAACGCTTCTTTGAGGTAGCGCTCGGTAGGTTTCAGGACTTCCGCGCGAAACGCGGGCGGAAGTGTCGCCTGCACGCCGATCGTCAACTGCACGGGGAATGCGGGATCGCGCCCCCAGCCCGTTTCGGCGCGCGCGGAGGCGGCCGCCGCGAAAAGTACGGCGGCGAGAGCAAGCATGCAAAGCCGTACGCCGTGCGGTCGGACGCAGGGTCGGATGAAAGACGGAAAGCCGCGGAGGACGCGAAGACGCATGGATCTCGATGTTTTCTCGGAAATCGACGGGCAAAACGAAAACTACTTCGCCTCCATCCTAGCAGGCGCGGGCGCTTGGAGGAAAAGACAAGAGTTCGATTCGGTCCCGCAAGGCGCTCGGAATGCGAGCGCCTACACTTTTTCTCATGACGAGCACCGCGCACGCCCTGCCTTCTTCTCTCCGAGAAGTCGCAAACCGAGCGGAAAGCGGAGCTCGCAATGAGAACACCGCAGGAGGACTCCCTCATGACCGAAACGATTCCCGCCGACGCCCCGAAGGCGACGCCCTTTGAAACGGGCGAACTGCAAACGAGCGACTTCTTCAAGACCAATTTCTCGGGTCCCGTCTACCTCAAGATGCTCACGGACAATCCCTCCGCCCCGATCGCGAACGTCACCTTCGCGCCGGGCACGCTCAACAGCTGGCACGTGCACAAGGGCGGCCAGATGCTCCTCGTCACCCACGGCCGCGGCTGGTATTGCGAATGGGAAGGCGTCGCGCGCGAACTGAAGCCGGGCGACGTCGTCGACATTCCCGCGGGCGTCAAGCACTGGCACGGCGCCGCGAAGGATTCCTGGTTCGCGCACGTCTCGATCGAGATCGACCCCGAGAAGGGCCCCGCCGAATGGCTCGAACCCGTGGCCGAGGAAGAGTACGCAAAGCTTCCGTAATCTTTCGAACCGGTTGTTCGATCGATCGAAAAACAACGGGGAGGCGCCCAAAGCGTCTCCCCCGTTTCATGAGGCGTTGTCGAACGGTTGATACCGGATCAACCGTTCATCCGATTACTTCTTCTCGGCATCATACTCGCCGAGGATGTTCTTCACGGCGATGCGGCCGCCGTTGACGGCGAAGGACGAGGCGGTCCCTTCGCCGACCTTCAGGTCGTAGCTGTCGCCGTAGACGCCGCCCGCATCGTGCCCGATCGCGTAGAGACCCGGAATGATGCGGTCGTCCTTGTCAACCACTTCCATGAATTCGGTCACCTTGACGCCGTTACCCGAAGCGAGTGCGTGAAGTTTGCCGCGCACGATGTAGAAGGGGGCCTTGTCAACCTTGCGCAGGAACTTCGGATCCTTGCCGAACTGGTCGTCGTGCCCCTTCTTGGCGTATTCCGTCATCATGCGCGCGGAGTGCGCGAGTCGAGCAGGATCCATGCCGGCCTTCTTCGCGACTTCCTCGATGCTGTTGCCGACAAAGGCATTGCCGTTCTTTTCGTTGGCGGCGATCAACTGATCGAACTTGTCCGCGGGCGTGCCCGAGCGGATGTAAAGGCCGCACTGCACGAGATAGCCGCTCGTCTTAAGCTCCTTGGCCGTATCGGCATCGAAGACGACGAAGACTTCGCCTTCACGCTGGATGGCGTTCGACGAGAACGGCCATTCACGCGTCTTTTCTTCGTTGAAGAACCTATCGCCCGCGTGATTCACGTTGAGGAGCCCCTGACGGAAGAGCGCGCGAAGTTGACCGTTCGGACCTTCGCACAGAGCTTCGCCGGGCACCGGCATGAAGGCACCGTTGTAGATAATGAGCCCCATGTTGTCGGGCACGGCGCCCGCCGACATCGCCATTTTGATACCGTCACCCGTATGTCCGAGCGAACCGTTCGGAAGTGCCGGCACCGCGCCGTACTTCTCGACCATCTTGTCGTCCTCCAAATAGCCGCCCGTAGCGAGAATGACGTTCTTGGCGTGAACCGTGATCTTGTCGCCCGACTTGTCGTACGCAACGACGCCCGCTACCCGGCCGTCCTTCATGAGGAGTTCCTTGGCTGGCGTTTCCGTGAGGAGCGTACCTCCCTTGTCCTTGAAGGTCTTGACCATACCCGCAATAAGGGACGAACCGTGCTTGCCCGGATAGATGTGCCAGGTCAGGTTCTTCGCTTCGCGCTTTTCGGGCCACATGGAAGTCACTTCTTCGAACTTGATGCCGTGCGCCTCGATCCAGTCGACCGTTTTGGCCGTCTCGCTCACGAAGCGGCGAATGAGCGGGGCGTTCGACTTCCAGTGGTGGTAGTTCATGATCTCGTTGAAGGAGTCTTCTTCCGTCAGCGTCACGCCCGCCTTCTTCTGAACGCTCGAACCCACGGCATAGGAACCTTCCATGTAGTTCCCGTTACCGCCGACAACCGCGTTCTTTTCGAGCAACACCGTCTTGAGACTCGCTTCCTGCGCGCCGGCGGCGGCCACCGTGCCGCCCGCTCCCGCGCCGACCACCACGACGTCGGCATTGAGCACCTGTTCGGCGGCCAATGCGCTCGTCATCACAATTGCCGAGGCCAATCCGGCCACGATCGGACGAAAGTTCATGATTGTCTCCTTGAAAGTGGTTGCGGAAAATCCGTCGGTCGACACGGGGCGAATCGTGTGCTTCCGATGGTCGGTCGGAAACGTTCTCCGCGCGTCGCAGGCGGATTCTTCCTTACATTCAAGGTAACCCGCGTTTTACTTAAGTAAAAAAAGAAGCGCTCCCCTCGGGCCTTTTCAGATGCCCGACAACTTCTCGATCTCAGGCGCGAGACGCTCGAAGGCTTTGAGCGAGTGTACGTCAAAGGCCTTGTAGACCTGTTGCCGATAGACCTGCACCGTTCTCTCCGAGAGACCGAGCCGCTCCGCGATCGCGGCATCGTTCAAGTGTTGCAACATGAGCCGAAGGACCGTTCGAGGCCGCTCGGTCAGCCGTGCGAGTGCTGCGGACAAGGCCGCCTCGTCTCTTGACGCCGCACGACGTTTTTCATCGGCAGCAAGCGCCTCCCGAACGACGGTAAGGAGCCGATCGGGCGCCACGGGTTTGATGAGAAAGTCCTCCGCCCCGTGCTTCAACGTCGTGACGGCCACGTCGATTTCCGCATAGCTCGTGAGGAAAATCACGGGAAGCGCAACGCGTTTTTCCAAGAGAGCGGCTTGAACCTCGGGCCCCGAGAGCCCCGGCATCCGTACGTCAAGAAGCACGCACCCCGCTCGCTCCCGATCGAGGTCGTTGAGAAGAGATTCGCCGTCTGCAAAGCTCTTGACGTCGAAACCCTCACACTCGAGCATCGCCGAGAGCGCCGAGCGGACATCGTCGTCATCGTCGACGATGCGAATCAATGCGTTTTCACCGTTCATGAGACTTCTCCCGGACCGCGTAAAGAGGAAGCTTCAACGTTACAACCAAACCTCCCCGAGAACGAGGCTCGAACCGCGCCCGACCTCCGTGCGCTTCGACGATCGAGCGAACGAGCAGGATCCCGAGTCCGATGCCGTTCTTTTTCCGGGAGCCGAAGGGAGAAAGGTAGGCTTCGAGCGACTTTTCGTCCACAAGCGGCCCGTCGTTCGTGCAGACGAGCACCGCCTCGCCCGCCTCGCTCGTCAGACTCACTTCCACGAGTCCGGGTGACCGAGTTGGCGCACGTGCGTCCTCATCCGCCGAGGCCCCTTGGGGGGACGGGCTTGCGGAGCTTGAATCGGCCTCCGCCGCCTCGAAGGCATTCTTGAGGACGTTGAGGAGCGCAAAGTGCAGTTCGAGTTCGTCGCCCACGACGGTCAGCGCCGGGAAAGCCCTCACCTTGAGCGTCCGTCCCGACAATTCCCTGCCTTTTCCGAGCTCTTTCAATACCGCCTCGAAAAGCAGATCGATGCGTACGGGACCGCGCTTTGACGCGCGACCTTTCGCATAGTCGCGCACCTTTTCCAGGATGCGCCCCGCACGTTCGTTGAGCGACTCGACCGCTCGGACGTTCTCAAGAATGCGCTCGCGCATCGGTTCCTCGTCGGCGGACAGCACGAGTCTGCGAACGGTTGCCTTCACGGCTTGCACCCGGTAGCCGATCGCCGACAGAGGTTGTCCCATTTCGTGAGCGAAAATCCCCGAAAGCCCGTTGAGGACGCCGATTCTCGAAAGTGCGGCGAGGCGCGCTTCCGCTCGCTCGGCCGCTTCCGCGCTGTTTTGCAGTGCGAGGTATGCGTCCGAAAGGTGTCGTGCACGTTCCTGCGCAAGCCGCTCGACGTTCAGCCAGTGCCAAACCCAGAAGCCGAGCCCCACAAGCAGCGCGACGAGAATCGCCCCGTATTCGTGCACGATGCGCTGCAGTGTCCAGGCGCGCAGGTAACGATACGGGCCTTCCTTGATTTCCCGAAAGACCTCGTTGACGCGCCCGAATTCCGTCGCAATGCTCCAACTCACTCCACCGTCGACCGAAGGCGGCATGCGCAAGAGCACCTCCGTCAGCTCGCTTGTCCATGCGGGGTCGACGCCGGCCGTCACAGTCATCGTCCAACCCGGGTAGAGCTCGGTCGAGCGCTTGCAAACCTCTCCCTCATCGCCGACGGCCGCCACTGCTCGGAATTTTCCCGCCAAAGTCGGCTCCCGCTCGACGAGCGCCTCAAGTTCGCAGACGCGGAAAACGCCTACATCGATACGATCCTCAAGCAAGAGGTCCAAGATACGTCTCGGATGGTTGTCCGTGAAGACCTCCTTGCCGAAAAACGTATCGGGGTCGAATCCTGCACGGGCGATTCGTGCGCGGGGGATTTGGTAATTGATGAAATTACCTTTGTAGTTGTAGCCCGCTCGAAGGCCCGCCATGTCCTCAAGGGTCGAGAGGTCGCCGCGGTCCGCGCGCGCGACGAAAAGCGCGCCCGAAACGCGGTTGGGATTCGGATATCGGGCGGTTTTGAGACTTGCCAGAGGATAAAGACCGTAGCGTGTCAGCTCCACATACTGGCCGGAACTCATCAGCGCGAACGATACGGTACGCGCCTTCACGGCCTCGGCAAGTTCCGCGGGCGAGTAGTAGCGGACGTCCGTACGGCGATGAGGCAATGCGCGTTGCAAATAGTCGAGCGTCTCGTTGACGACGTTCGTTTCGCCCGGCTGATAGGTAAGGTCGTCGTGCCCGGGCAAAGGCTTCAGTACGCCAAGTACGACGGTGTCGTCTTTGTCGTCTTCGGACGGCACCGTGCAAGGCGAGGAAAATAACTCGGACGGCGCGGCGAGGCCGAGCACCGCGACAATCAAGGCTGCCGTCAACCCGCGCACGACCGGAAACGGAAAGGAAATGTTTGGGCGCATCGAAACTCCCTGCGGACGTCCGATACGGCCGCAGAGGATCCGTCGCCGAGGATTCACCCCCGTTGCGAAGATATTCGACGGCGGGAATCCGGGAGCGACGGATGCGCTCCGGGCCTCAGTCCTTCATCTCCTCGGAGGTCTCGGCCGTTGCGGGCACGTCGGCCCGCTTCGCGGGCTTCGGCGCACTCGCCTCTTCCCACGCCTCCAGAAGCGCGAGCCAGGGAGCGGCGCCCGTCCCGAAGACGTCCCCCGCACGGCGGGCGATCTCAGCCGTGAAGGGCGCTTCCCCTGCGAGGAGCTTTTGCGCCTCTTCGGGCGTAAGACCGAACCATTTCGCCGCTACGGCGGGAGGCGTTTCGTCGAGAGCTTCCGCAAGCACGAGCCCCGGGTGACGGGGACGGTCGGCCGCAGAGGAGCGCCCGGATCGCCCTGCGCGACCCGCTTGGCCCGATTTGTTCGGGCGAGCGCCCTTCGAGGTATTGCGAGCCATCGTCCGTACCTCAGACGTTCCCCGCCGCGCCCGTCAGGATCGCGGCGACGTCGTCGACGTTGAGAGGTTTCAGGTGACCGACCGTGCCCGCGCGGCAGCAGTGGCGCGCGAGCGCTTCGATCGGGCAGTCTTCGGCGCCGAGCGCAGCGAGCGTCCCCGGCATCCCCACGGACTGCGTCCAGGCGGCGAACTTCGCGATCCCGAGGCGAATCGTTTCCGCGTCGTCCTCGCGGGGTTCCACCCCCATGACGTTCACGGCGAACTGCACGAAGCGCGCGGGCTCGAAGCCCGAGACGTAGTGCATCCAGGCGGGGATCACCACCGCCAGGCCCGCGCCGTGCGTGATTTCTTCGCGCCAGCCGGAAATTTCATGTTCGATTGCATGGCACGCCCAGTCTTCTTCGCGCCCGAGACCGAAGTAGCCGTTGTGAGCGAATGACCCCGCGAGCCCCACCTGGCACCAGGCGTCATAGTCGGAGGGGTCGTTATACACCTTGAGGCCCGACGCCATGATCGTACGCAACGCCGCTTCGCACTGGCCGTCGACGTACTCGGTCGCGTCGGTCTTCGAGAAGTAGCGCTCCATGATGTGGGAGCACATGTCGACGAGCCCCGCACCGATCTGCCAGGCGGGGAGCGTCGCAAAGCGCTCCGGATTGATGAAGGCCGCGCGCGGACGGATGAGTTCGGTGCCGATCCCGGTCTTCGTGCCGTGATGCGTGATCACGCAGCGCGTCGACTGCTCGGACCCCGCCGCGGGAATCGTCAGAACGGCAAAGACGGGCAGCGCCTTTTCGACCTTGGCCTTCCCTTCGAAGAAGTCCCAGCAGTCGCCTTCGTACTCAACCCCGACCGCCACGGCCTTGGCCGTGTCAATCACGGAGCCGCCGCCCACGGCGATGATCGCGCGCACGCCCTGATCGCGCACCCAGTCGACCGTTTCGCGCACGAAGCACATGCGGGGATTGGGCTGCACGCCGCCCTTTTCAAGCACCACAATGCCCGCCGCTTCGAGACTTGCGTGCACCGCGTCAAGGAGGCCCGAGCGCTTCGCGGAGCCGCCGCCGTAAATCACGAGCACCTTGGCTTCGGGGCCGACGATCTCGGAGACGACGCTCCCGACCTGGGTTTCGACGCCGCGACCGAAAACGAGTCGGGTCGGGTTGTAGTAGGAAAAATTCTGCATGTCGTAAGTCCTTCGGATTGGAAGCGCCGACAGAGTGCCGTACGGCGCCCCGAGCGGCTTCATCGATCGGGGGAGGCCGTCCTCCGTCCCGTTTTGACGCAAGTTTAGCCCGCCCGCGGGTCCGAGGACCCGAAGAATTACCCGAGTGTCGGGCGGTCGCGCACTCGGGGATTCGTTTTCGAGGTCGCAATCAGAGCGCGCCGCGCGCCAAGCGCCGACGTCGGGCGTCGAAAAGACACACCGCAGCCGCAGCCCCGACGTTGAGCGACTCGCACGCCTTCTCGATCGGGATGTAGTAGCGCGCGTCCGCGACCGAGAGCGCCTCTTCGGAGACGCCCGGGCCTTCCGCCCCCATCACCCAGCAGACGGGGCCGGCGTCCGTGTAGTCGGCGGCCGCAAAGAGGTCTTCGCCCCCGCGCGCGTCCGCGGCGAGAATGCGGCCCGCAAAGCGCGAGCGGAGCGTTTCCGCCGTAACGTTTTCGATGATCCGCGCGCCGAAGTGCGCCCCCATGCCCGCGCGGAGCACCTTCGGAGACCAGAGTTGCGCCGTCTTCGGGGACGCAACGATCGTGCGCACGCCCGCCGCAACCGCCGTACGAACGAGCGTCCCGGCGTTCCCCGCATCCTGAACGCCGTCGAGGTAAAGGAGATCGTCCGTCCAGGGCGCCGCATCGTCGGGGTTTTCGGCGGGAAGCGCGATCTCGCACATGCAGCCCGCCCCGTGTTCTACGGGAGAGAGCTCGTCGTAAAGCGGCCCCAAGAGACCGTAGATGCGAACGCCCGCGCGCTCGGCCAAGCGAATCGCAAGGTCCCCCGCTTCGTCCGTCGCGTGTTCGGAAATCATCACGGCGCGCACGTCGGGGCGCTGCGAGCGGTCGGGGCTCTCCAGCGCCTCCAGAACCACTTCCAGAAGGTGGAGGCCTTCGACGAGGGTCGAGCCTTCGCGGCGCATCGCCCGCGCTTCGCGCGCGATCTTGCGCCAGCGCTTCAATTTCGGATTGGCGGAACTTTCAATGGGAAGAATCGTCGACACGGGCTTCGCCCTCCTTCGCTTCGGGATTTCGACGCGCTCGGTGGTCCGAGCGGAGAAATGGTTATTCGGTTTCGGTCGAGGATCGGGGAGCCTCGGCTCGGGGCTTGCGGCCGCGGGCTTTCGTCGCGCCCGTCGCTTTCGTCGCTTTCGTCGCTGCTTTCTTCGCTTTGGCGGCCTTGGATTCGATCGGGCGCCCTTCGACGATCGACTTCACGGGCTCGAACGTCTTTCGGTGCGCGGGCGTCACGCCCGAGGCGAGAATCGCCTCAACGTGCGCGGCCGTGCCGTAACCCGCATGGCGAGCAAAGCCGTAACCCGGGTACTCGGCATCCAATTCCGTCATCACGCGGTCGCGCTCGGTCTTCGCGAGAATCGACGCCGCGGAAATGGCGGGCACCTTGGCGTCCCCCTTGACGATCGCTTCGACCCTAAAAGGAATTTCAGGCGTGCGGTTCCCGTCGACGAGAACGAGTTCGGGCTCAGTCGACAACCCCTCGACCGCGCGGCGCATCGCAAGCATCGTCGCGCGCAGGATATTGAGTTCGTCGATTTCTTCGACGCTCGCCCACGCGACCGACCACGCGAGCGCCCGCTCCTTGATGAGGGGCGCCAAAGCTTCGCGCTTTTTCGCCGTCAGTTTCTTCGAGTCCGCCAAGCCCTCGATCGGGCGCTCGGGGTCGAGAATCACGGCCGCGGCGCAGACGGGGCCCGCAAGCGGTCCGCGCCCCGCTTCGTCGACGCCCGCCGTCAGAAGGGGCGTCTCCGTATCGAGCTCCGCAAAGAGATCGGGTTCCTCAACCTTCGAGGCGGTCGCACGGGCTTTCGTAGTCATGAGCAAAATCGAATTCGGAAAATGAATCGAGCGTCCCGCGCGTGCGGAACGCTCTCCGTGAGGTCGGGTTTCGCGCTCGGAAAGAACCGAACGCGAAACCTCTCGATCAGCGCGACGCGCGGCGCGAAGCCATTTCGAGGATCACGTTCGCGGCGAGGTTCGGCGTATCGGCCGTGAGGTCCTCGTGCAGGCGCGCAAAGCGCTCTTCGAGCTCCTTGCGACGCGTTTCGTTCGTGATCGCGTCTTCGAGGGCGTAAGAAATGGGGTCGGCTTCGCAGAAGTACTGCAGGAATTCGGGCACGACCTTTTCACCCATGAGGATGTTGGGAAGCGACACGCAGTGAACGAGGGCCTTGCGCTGCATGATGAGCCCCGTGAGCGCCGGCATCTTGTAGCCCACGACCATGGGCTTCTTGTAGAGCGCGCATTCGAGCGAGGCCGTCCCCGAGGCGCACAGCACGGCGTCGGCCGCTTCGATCATGCGGTGGCTGTTGCCGATTTCGACCTTCATCGCCTGCGCGAGGCGCGCGAAGCGGCTCGCCGTGAAGATGATCTTCGCGCGGGCGGCTTCGTCGGCGGCGGGGATGAGGACGTGCATGTCGCCCAAGCGGTGGAGGACCTTGTCGACCGCTTCGAAGAAGGCGGGACCGCACCCGTTCACTTCGTCGATGCGCGAGCCCGGCATCACGGTGACGACGGGCTTCTCATCTTCGATGCCGAAATCGCGTCGGGCGCCCGCCGTGTCGGGTTCCTTCGGGATGACGTTCGCGAGCGGATGACCGACGTAGGTCGCGGGGATGCCCGCGCGCTTATAAAGCGCTTCTTCAAAGGGGAAGACAAGCAGCACGTGGTCGGCCGCGCGGCGGATCGCGTGGATGCGCTCCGGACGCCACGCCCAGATCGAGGGGCTCACGAAGTGCACCGTCGGGATGCCGCGGCGGCGCAGCTGCTCTTCGACGCCGAGATTGAAGTCGGGCGCATCCACACCCACGAAGACCTGCGGCATCGAGTCCGCAAAGCGACGAACGAGGTCGCTGCGAAGACGCATGAGTCGCGGCAGGTGCGAGAGCACTTCGACGTAACCGCGCACGGAGAGTTCTCGGATGTCGTGCCAGGCGTGAAAGCCCGCTTCCACCATGCGCGGACCGCCCACGCCGTACTGCGGGGCGCCCTTCATGCGTCGCGCGACTTCGGGAAGCACGAGGCTCGCGATGAAGTCGCCGCTCGCCTCGCCCGCGAGCCAGACGGCTCCGTTCTTTTCAGGGGTGGGAATCGGATGATGGTTGCCCATGGTATCTCCAGCGTCTCTTGAGGTAGTTGTTTGGGGTCGTTTTCGAATTCGGTCGCAAACCGACAAAACGCCCGACGCACCGTTTGCGCGTCGGGCTTTTGGGGTTCGAATCAGCGGATCACGCCGCGGGGGCTCTCGACGACGAATCGGCGGAAGTGCTCGATTTCGGCGGCGGCGCCCGGAAATTCCGCTTTGAGCGTCTCCATCTTCTCCGCGGCTTCCTTGACGGTCAGGTTTTCGCGGTAGAGGGCGCCGTACGCGCGGCGAAGCGCGCGCATCTGCTCGTCGGTAAAGCCCGAACGGCGCAGGCCCACGAGGTTGAGACCCGCGGGCGTGCAGGGGTTGAGGTGGCAGATCACGTACGGGGGCACGTCGCGAAGAACGGCCGAGGCGCCTCCCACCATCGCGTGGGCGCCGACGCGCACGAACTGGTGCACGCCCGTCTGCCCGCCGATGATGGCGAAGTCTTCGACGGTGACGTGACCGGCGAGCGCCACGTTGTTCGCAAGAATGACGTCGTTTCCGACCACGCAGTCGTGCGCCACGTGGGCGTTCGCCATGAAAAGGTTGCGGCTCCCGACGCGCGTGATGCCGTGGTCCTGCACGGTACCGATCGAGAAGGTGCAGTTTTCGCGGATCACGTTGTCGTCGCCCACGACGAGTTCGGTATTTTCACCCGCGTACTTCTTGTCCTGCGGGTGGCAGCCGATCGAGGCGCCCGCGTAAATCACGTTGCGGCAACCGATCGTCGTACGCCCTTCGACGACGACGTGGCTGCGAAGGCGCGTACCCGCGCCGATCTTGACTTCGGGGCCGACAAGGCAGAAGGGACCGATCTCGACGTCGTCGGCCAATTCCGCGCGCGCGTCGACGACGGAAGTCGGATGAATCTGAGCCATGAAGTATTCCTTTCGCTTCGCCCGGGTCGTGCGTGCCGAAAAGACGTCGGGCACGCCGCGGGCGGACCGACGGAGGCTTCGTCCGCCGGCCCTGACGTTCGGTGGGCGGCCTCCCCCTTCGAGGGTAAGTCGCACTGTTGAGGGAGATTATACGGGCGGGGGCCCGAGATTGAAAACGGGGGGCCGTCAAAATCCCCTCAATAGTTGAGAAGCGTGTGCTGGCGGCAGAGGTTGTAGCAGAACATCGTGAGCAGGCAGTGGCCGCGCGCACGAGTCTTGGACTTCTGTTTGTTGCCGTACTTCCGGAAATCTGTAAGTGAGTGTTTTTTATGGTCTTTTTTATTGACGCATGAAATCAGCCCGAAGTTGCGGATCAGATCGAGGTGATTTGCGCCGCGGCATGCCGAATCGGCGTATGGGATGAGGGTGGAAAAAACGAACTTCTGCTTGCGCAACTGCTGATGGGGCTTCTTGAAGGCCCGGTCCAGAATTTCACGGCACTGCTCGAAGACGAGCTTCAGGCTGGCGTCGATGCCGCTCTTGTCGTCGGCGGCGACCAAGTCGTCAAAGCTCAGGGTGGAAAACAAGGTGGGGTTGACAACTTTGCAGAACGTGGAGTACACTGTTCCTATAATAGGTTTTTTGTGCACTTCTGTTTTGGCAAACTACAATTATACAATCCTAATTTTTTGCCTAAAAAACCATAATCTATCAAAATAATTCATAAATTTCAAATGGTTATTTTTTTGGGAAGCCCCTGGTTCTCGAACTATAATCGGCGTCGGTCACATTCCACCCTGGGAATGCGAGCGCCGATGAACTATGAAGCCGTGCTCAGCACGCAAACCTGAACCCTAACCAACGAACCCCTCGGTTAGCAGGTCCGTAAAACGCCCCACCCCAAGAAGCGCAGCAAACTTTTGCAGGAGTGGGCAATCTTCCTCTGCGGAGAGGATTAAAATTTCGACACACGGACATAATTCGGCAGGTAAATATTCAATGAAAAACAACATGTTAGTTGACAAATTAGCACTGAGTTCGGCAGGTGTTTCAGGGGCGCTTTTTAAGGCCGAAAAGCAAGTTGAACGTGATGGTATCGAAATGGGCGTGCTGGAAAACGGAATGCCCTATCTTTCCGAGACCGGGCTATCTCAACTTTGCGGTGTTGCCCGATCTACGTTGCAAAAGCGCGTCTCCAGTTGGAGAGAGAAGATCCCGAGCAGCGCTAACGAAGAAGTTTCTCAACTACTTAAAAACCGGGGTTTCTCGGGAGATGAGCTTTTCATTCAAGTCGAAGCAAACGGCAAAAGGATCAACGCGTATACCGAACCTGTGTGCATGGCCTTCTTGGAGTTTTATGCTTTTGGCAGCGGCGGTCCGAAACCAGAAGCTCTTCAAGCTTGTCGCAGACTCTTAGCCATTTCGTTCAGGGCAATGGTCTACAAGGCCGTTGACTACCACCCACAGACGACAGTTATTCAGAACCTTCAGCGCTGGGCGGAGCGGCTCGATGGGGTGAGAAACAATACGCCTTCTGGCTACTTTTGCGTGTTCCAAGAGATCGGCTTCATGATTGTTCCGCTTATCCACAGCGGGTTCATCGTGACTGATAAGGTGATCCCGGATATTTCCATTGGGCAGGCTTGGGCGAAACTGTGGGAGTCGGAAAACTTGGCCGAACAGTATGGAGAAAGGGTCCGCTACAAGCACTAATACCCAAGTTATTACCGCCAAGCCGTAGCAGGTGCTGTAGACGCATGGGCTTATCCAGACGAAGCTCTTCCGCTTTTCCGATGCTGGATTCGGAATAACTACATCAAGACCAAATTTCCTAACTATCTCTGGCGCGCGATGAAGAAGGGGGCTATCAGCGAACAGCAGGGCACGGCTGTTCTAACGGCCCTCGACGCGGCACCACAGCTTAGTAAGTAAAAGGAACGCCCTGCCGGGGAACCGACAGGGCGCTTTCGCGAGCGGTGGAGGCCCGCCGCTCATTCCTCTCGCACCGCTACGGCGGCCGATGGCGAATACTAGCCATCACTCTAGCAGGTTGATTACTGCATCGTGAAGGTCGGCATTTCTTTGAAGAAGTAGGTTTCCTCAAAAAGCCCGAAAACGGCGTCGGAAAGCCTTTGAACCCCTCTCGAAATGCCCCGAAGCGCCTTGCCGAATCATCTCCCGGCAACCAGAGCGCAGGACGGACTGCAAAAAGGCCCGAGCCGAGATCGATCCCCTCTCGGGCCGTGGCAATCGAAGCGGTCGAAGCGACCGAAACGAACCGGAGTCGCTGCGGTCGATTCGGCCGATCAGTCCTTCTTCGGCACCGGGCGGTAGGCGCACATCAGCTGCGCCGAGCAGGCCACCTGGCCGTCCACCGTCGCGACGGCTTCGAAGACGCCGAGCCCCATCTTCTGACGGATGAACCTCCCTTCGATCACGAGCTGATCGCCGGGCTGCACGACGCGCTTGAAGCGGGCCTTGTCGATGCCGGCAAAGTAAAAGAGGCTGTTGTGGCGGTCCACGCCTTCGGGCAGGCGCGCAAGCGCGATGATGGCGCAGGCCTGCGCCATCGCTTCGATCATGAGAACGCCGGGCATGACGGGCACTTCGGGAAAGTGCCCCGTGAACTGCGGCTCGTTCATCGTGACGTTCTTGATCGCGACGACGCGGTCGAGTTCGTCGGAGAGTTCGAGCACGCGATCGATCAGAAGGAACGGATAGCGATGCGGAAGCTGCTCCATGATGTCCGCAATGTTGAGGGTCTTGGGCATGTCGAGTCTCGGTGAGTGTGAACGAAGTCGGCCGAGCGTGAGCCCGGCCTCGGGTCGGAGTATTGTCGCGCTTTTCCCTGGGTTACGCTTCTTCCTTTCGGATTAGCGCCTTCAATTCGGCCACTTCGCGCTCCAAGGCCTTCAGGTCCTTGCGAAGCTGCGGCAGGCGCGTGAGCGTGGCCGCCGTCAGCTGGAAGTCCTTCCCTTCGAGCGCAGGGAAGAAGCCCGTACGCTGCGCGGGCTTTTCGCCCCAGCCCGTAATGGCGGTGGCGGGACCGACGGCCGAGCCCGAGGGGATCGTGATGTGGCCGTTGATCATCGCGGCGCCGCCGATCATGGCGTGGTCGCCCACCGTGGTGGACCCGGCAATGCCGACGCAGGCCGCCATCACGCAATGCTTGCCGATCCGGTCGTTGTGACCGAGCTGAATCTGGTTGTCGAGTTTCGTCCCTTCGCCCACGACCGTGTCGTCCAAAGCGCCGCGGTCGATCGTGGTGTTGGCGCCCACTTCGACGTCGTCGCCGAGCACCGTGCGGCCGACCTGCGGGATCTTGACCCATTCGCCGCGGAAGGGCGCAAAGCCGAAGCCGTCGCCCCCCAAAACGGCGCCCGCCTGCACGACGCAACGCTCGCCCAAGACCGTGCCCGCTTCGAGAACAGCGTTGGGGTGAATGAGGCATTCGGCGCCGATTTGCGCGTCTTCGCCCACGTAGGCGCCCGAACGGACGACCGCGCGCGCGCCGATGCGGGCACCGCGCTTGACGACGGCCAAAGCTTCAACGGCGGCCGTGGGATCAATCTCGGCCCCCTCTTCCACATAGGCGCGCGGGTGGATGCCCGGGGTCGCGGCGACGGGGAAAAGGAGCTGCGACGCGAAGGCAAAGAAGGCGTAGGGGTCTTCGCACAGAAGCACCGAGCCCTGCGTGCGGCCTTCCGCGCCGAAGACCGCTTCGTAATCCTTTTCGCGAAGAATCACAAGGGACGCCGCGGACGCCTTCATCGCGTCCGCGTAGCGCGCGTCCGTCAAAAAAGCCATGTCGCCCGTACCCGCCGACTGCGGGGGCATGAAGCGCTTGACGACGACGTCCTCGCCCGAGAGACGCGCATCGAGCCGTCCCTTCGAGCGTTCGCGCACCTGTGCGACGAGTTCGGAGGCGAGATAGGTCGGTTGCTGTTGAGTGGTCACGATTCGGACTCCTTGGCACCCGAGGTCTCGGGCGCACGATCGATCAAAAAAGCCGCGGGAGCGAAGCGCCCGGCATTTCGTCTTGCGCGGGGACCTTGCGACTCGGGCGGCTTTTTGAGATTTTCGGAAATTTTCGGCCGGGTTCGAAAAAGCGGTCGCTTACTTCGATTTTGCGGGTTTCGCGTCGCGATCGAGCGCTTCGATCACGCGGTTCGTGAGGTCGACCCGGTCGCTCGCGTAGAAGAATTCGTAGAGCACGAGGTCGAACTTTTCGCTGCGGGCGATTTCCTGAATGACACGACCCG
The DNA here is from genome assembly GCF_003609995.1 of Sutterella megalosphaeroides. Classification (NCBI taxonomy): domain Bacteria; kingdom Pseudomonadati; phylum Pseudomonadota; class Betaproteobacteria; order Burkholderiales; family Sutterellaceae; genus Sutterella; species Sutterella megalosphaeroides. The sequence goes on along the minus strand of NZ_AP018786.1, from coordinate 986,474 downwards.
CGCGGTTCTGCAGGAGGAGCACCTCTTCGTTGCGGCGCTGATTGAATTCGTCGCGCGCTTCGCGGTTGCGGCGCGTGACGTCGCGTTCCATTTCCGCGAGCGCGCGCTGCTCCGCGACGCGGCTCGCTTCGTCCATCGTCTTCGCTTCGCGCTCAAAGCGCTCGAGCCGCGTCTTGAAGCGGCGCGCGAGCGCGTCGATTTCTTCCTGACGGCGCTGCCCTTCGGCGTTCAGCCGATCGCTCGCCTCCTGCGCCACCTTCGCATCGCGAAGGATGCGCTCCATGTTGACGACGCCGATTTTGAGAACCGGCACGGCTTCGCTCGAGCGGGTTGCGGCCGCCGGGGTACTTTCGGCCGCAAGCGCGGGCGCGGCACCGAGAAGCGCCGCGGACGTCAAAGCGGCGAGGGGAAGAAGCGTTGCGGAAAGGATCTTCGGCATGTTGAGGCCCTCCGGTCAAAGGGAAGACGTCGGGAAGACGCGAAAAAGGTGCGGAGAAAGCAAAACGCTCTTCCCCGTTGGGAAATCGGCCGGACTCACGTCCGACCGATTGCAGCGTACGTATCAGAAGCCCGTACCGATCTGGAACTGGAAGCGCTGCACGTCGTCGCCTTCCTTTTCGTTGAGAGGCGCGGCGATCGAGAACTTCAGGGGACCGAGGGGCGAAATCCACGCGACGCCGATACCCGTCGAGTAGCGCAGATCCGAAAGGCTCACGTCCTGACGTTCGTAGCGGCCGCCCGACATCGGAACGCCTTCGTAGCCCCAGACGTAACCCGCATCGAGGAAGCCGAAGATGCGCAGCGTGCGGTCACCGCCCGGCAAGGGCGCCAACACTTCAATCGACCCCGTCAGCATGCGATCGCCGCCGAGGTTGTCCGCGTCCGTGTCGCCCTGGTACGTGTAGGAGTAGTCCTTCGGACCGAGCGTGCCGGAATTGAACCCGCGCACCGAGCCGATACCGCCCGCGTAGAAGTTCTTGAAGAACGGGAACTGCGAGGTGTCGCCGTAGACGTCGCCGTAGCCCACTTCGCCGTTGAAGGCGAGCGTCCACGTGCGCGTGAGCGGCACGAACTGCTGGTACTGGTAGGTGAGCTTGTAGTACTGGATGTCGAGCCCCGGAAGCCCGAATTCGCCGTTCAAGCGCTGGTAGACGCCGCGGGTCGGCGCGAGCGAATTGTCTCGGCTGTCGCGCGACCAACCGAGCGTGAGCGCCAAGCTCATCGGATCGTCGCCGAACTGCTCCTTGTAGTTCTTGTAGCGCTGCGGGGAATTTTCGTTCGTGTCGACGCTCGTCATTTCCCAGCGGCCGCCGAGGAAGACGCGGTCGAGTTCGGTGAAGGGAATCCCCCACGAAACGCCGAGCGCTCGGGTTTCGTACGTCACGTCCGCGACGTCGAGTTCGTCGAGGTCCACCTTGCGGTCGGAAATGTCCCACGCGCGGCTGATGCCTTCGGGGGTGATGTAGGGTTCAACGACGGAAAGGGCGTACGTGCGTTGCGACTTCGAAGTGTTCACGTCGACCGACACCGAATTCCCGGTACCGAAGACGTTGTTCTGCGCGAAGCCCGCCGAGAGAATGATGCCGTCCGACGTGGAGTAACCCGCACCGAGCGAGATGGAGCCCGTGGGACGTTCCTTCACGTTCACTTCGAGGTCGACCTGGTCGCGCGTGCCCGGCACCGGCTTCGGTTCGGCCGTCACGGTTTCGAAGTAGCCGAGTCGGTCGATACGGTCGCGGGAGAGCTTCACCTTGTCGCTGTCGAACCAGGCGGATTCGTACTGACGGACTTCGCGGCGGATCACTTCGTCGCGGGTGCGGTTGTTGCCCGTGATATTGACACGGCGCACGTAGGCGCGGCGACCCGGGTCGATCGTGTAGACGATGTCGACCGTACGGTTTTCGCGGTCGGCGACGGGGTTCGCGGGCGCCGCCGCAAAGGCGTAGCCGAGGGTGGAAAGCTTGTCCGTGATCGCCTGCGAGAGGTTCTTCACGTTTTCGGCGTTGTAGATTTCGCCTTCCTTGATGGTAACAAGGCTTTCCAAGTCCTTGTCGAGACCGAGCATGTCGCCCGTGAGCTTCACGCTCTTCACCGTGTACTTTTCGCCTTCCGTCATGTTGATCGTGACGAAGACGTCGGACTTGTTCGGCGCGATCGAGACCTGGACGGAGTCGATCTTGAAGTCGAGGTAGCCCTGGTTCATGTAGTGCGAGCGGATCGTTTCCAAGTCGGCCGCCAGCTTTTCGCGCGAGTAGAGGTCGCGCTTCGTGTACCAGGACATCCAGTTGGGGGTCCCGAGCTGCATCAGGTCGGCGAGTTCGTCGGAGTCGAAAATCGTGTTGCCGACGAAGCGAATGTCCGCGATCGACGAGGCGCGGCCTTCGTCGACGTTGATCGTGATGCGAACGCGGTTGCGTTCAAGCGGCGTCACGGTGGTCTTAACCGACACGCCGTAGTAGCCGCGCGCGAGGTACTGACGACGCAGTTCCTGGTCGGCGCGCTCCAGCGTAGCCTGGTCGAAAATGCGGCCCTCGGCCATGCCGACGTCGCGCAGACTCTTTTCCACGGCGTCCTTGTCGAACGCCTTGATGCCGTGCGTTTCGATCGTGGCGACGGCGGGACGTTCGATGAGGGAGACCACGAGGACGTCCCCGTCCTGCGAGAGCGAAACGTCGCGGAAGAGCCCCGACTGGTAAAGGGAGTGAATGGCCCGCGAGCCCTTTTCGGGCGTGAAGTCGTCCCCGACGCGGAACGGCAGATGCGAGAAGACCGTGCCGGGTTCCGTACGGACGATACCTTCGACGCGAATGTCCGAAATCGTGAACGCCGCGGCTTCGCCCGCAAGAGCGAGGGCCGCGAGAACACCCGAAGCGATTCTGGTGAACTTGAAGAGCTGCAAGACTGTTCTCTCTTTAAATCGTGCCCGGGGTTCGCTGCGCGACGTTGCGCGCTTCGTCTCAATCCCCGAGAAGGGGGTCGCGGACACGCTGAAAAATTCGTATCGTAGCGCCCTCCGCCCGCGGCGGAGAACGCGATTCAAGGTCGGGAACAAGGTTACCAAAAAGCGCACCGCCCGTGCGACCCCGAAGGAGCGAAATGTGGCGTTTTCCCGAGGCCCTTTTCGCTGTTTTGAGGCACTTCGAGGCACGGGGCGGAGCGCTTTTGCAGAAGACGCTTACGGTCCCGTCAGGCGCGAAACGTCGTTGAAGGTGACGTAGATGGCAAGAAGCACAAGAAGCGCCATGCTCCCCGCCGCGAGCCACTCGCGCACCTTCGCGGGCAAGTCGCGCCGGAAGGTCCCCTCAAGGGCGAGGATCACGAGCTGCCCGCCGTCAAGCGCGGGAATCGGGATCAGGTTCATGAAACCGATCGCGATCGACAGCACCGCGACGAAATCGAGGAAGGCCGAAAGCCCCGCCGTCACGGCGCTACCCGCCATGCCGGCAATCCCCACGGGACCCTGCATCGTGTCGGTGCCGACTTCGCCCTCGGCCATGCCCTTCACGGCCGAGGCCTGCACGGTCGTGAGGCTCATCACCTTGTGGAAGGCCATGCGAATGGACTCGATCGGACCGTGACGCACGGTCGTCAATTCAATCCCCGGCATGAGCGTCAAATCGGCGCGGCCCACGACCGCCCCCGTCGCCTCGTCCTTCACGGCGCGCGGCGTCACGGTGATCGTCATTTCACCCGTCCCGTCGCGCTCGATCAACAGGGTCAAGGGCTTCTCGGCCGAGGCCTTCACAGCGGCGAGGAACTCTTCGAGGTTCATCGGAGTGCCGTTGACGCTCCGGATCAGGTCGCGCGACTTCAAGCCCGCCCTGTCCGCGGGACCGTCCGCAATCGGTTCGCCCACGAGAACGCCCTTCCCCGTAAGACGCAGACCCACGTCGCGAAAGAGGAACCCGGGCTCGACCGCGTCCTTCATCGAGAAGTCCGAAAGGTCGATCGTCGTTTCGACGGGAACGCCCGCGCGCTCAAGCGTGAGGGGCACGGACCCCTCGCCCACGCGGTTGAGGATTTCAAGTTGCAGATCCGTGAGACCCGCAACCGGAACGCCCCCCAAGGCCACCGCGCGGTCGTTCGTCTCGATTCCCGCACGGGCGGCGGGCGTATCGGGCGCGGCCGCGAGGTACGGGACGACGTCCTTCGTTCCGATCGCGCCGACCGCGATGAAAAGAACGAACGCCAGGAGGAAATTCATGAAGGGCCCCGCCGCGATCACGATCGCGCGCTTCCAACGGGCGACGTTCGAAAAGAGCGCGTTGCGGATTTCGGCGGGCGCGTTCGGGTGCTCGTGGGGCTCTTCGAACATCACGTAGCCCCCGAGCGGAAGGACCGAGAGCGCAAACTCCGTATCCCACGCGCGACGGCTCGCGATGACTTTGCCCATCCCGATCGAGAAGCGCTTCACGCGAATGCCGAGCCACTTGGCGGCAAGGTAATGCCCGCCCTCGTGAATGAGGATGATGAGGCCGAGCGTGATGAGAAAACCGACGACGGACGTAAGAACCGCCATTTAGCCCTCCTTGCCGCTACGCTCAAGCGCCGCAACCGCTTCGCGCGTAAGCGCACGGGTCGTGCGGTCGAGCTCGAGAATCTCTTCGACGCTCGCGGGCTTCGGGGCGTCGATTTTCGCGAGCATCTCAGAGACAAGCGCGAACATCGTCGTAAAGCCGATGCGACGGTCGAGGAACGCCTCGACGGCGATTTCGTTCGCGGCATTCAACACGATCGTTTCGCCGCCGCCCGCGGCAAGCGCCTTGAAGGCAAGGTCGAGCAAGGGGAACGTTTCCCGGTCGGGCGCTTCGAAGGTAAGCGTCCCAAGGGTCGTGAAGTCCAAGGGCTTCACGCCCCCGTCCATACGTTCGGGCCAACCGAGCGCGTACGCAATCGGCGTACGCATGTCGGGGGCGCCCAACTGAGCAATCGTCGCGCCGTCCGCAAAGGTCACCATTGAGTGGATGATCGACTGCGGGTGAACGACGACGTCGATCCGATCGGCGGGGAAACCGAAAAGCCACGAGGCTTCGATCACCTCAAGGCCCTTGTTCATGAGGGTAGCGCTGTCGACGCTGATCTTGCGCCCCATCGACCACTTCGGGTGCTTGACGGCCATCTCGGGGGTAATGCCCGAGAGGTCGCGGCGCCCGCGGAAGGGGCCGCCCGAGGCCGTCAAAACGATGCGCGCGGCAGCGCGCGCTTCGTCCGAGGCGCCGACCAAGCACTGGAAGATCGCGTTGTGTTCGCTGTCCAAAGGCAGAAGCGTCGCCCCCGCGCGCTTCACTTCGTCCATGAGGAGCGCACCGCCGCAGACGACGCTTTCCTTGTTCGCAAGGAGCAAACGCTTCCCCGCACGGGCCGCGCGGAAGGTGGGTTCGACCCCGGCCGCGCCCACGACCGCCTGCACGACCGAGTCGACCTCGGGGTCGCCCGCAAGTTCGGCGACGGCCGCAGCACCCGCGCGCACTTCCGCGTCGACGCCCGCCGCACGGAGGGCGGCGGCGAGTTCGTCCTTTTTCGATTCGGTCGCGATCGCAACGATGCGGGGACGGAATTCGCGGGCCGCTTCGACGAGCGGCTCCACGCGGGTCGCACCCGCCATCGAGTGAACGACGAAGCGCTCGGGATGCTGCCGCACGACGTCCAGGGTCGAACGACCGATGCTGCCCGTGGCGCCGAGAAGCGCGATGGATTGAGTCATGGTTCTGGTTCCTCTTGGTTTCGTTTTTTTTCTTGTCCGCCGCCCGAAGCCCTCAAACCTCAGGGCTTGAGCCTCGGACCTTATGTCTTCCCTCAGGCCTTCACGAGCGTGATCCGGGCGATTTCGGCGGGGATCCCGACGCGGAAGGGGAATCCGTTCCAGACGCCCGAGCCCGGGTGAACGTAGAGTTTCGTTCCGTCTTCGAGCGCATATTGGCCGCGCACGAAAAGACCGTTCATGATCGCGACACCCCGATCGAAGCCCGTCACCTGCCCGCCGTGGGTGTGACCCGAGAGCTGCAAGGTGAAGTCCGCTTCCTCGCGGTAGCTCGGGAACCCCTTGGGCTGATGCACGAGCAAAATGCGCGGCACCGCCTTGATGTCGGGAGCCCCCTCCAAAGCGCGCTTCACGTCGGGCGTTTCGCGCCCGAAGCGCGCGCCCATGCGGTCGGCCAGTCCCGCGATGCAAATCTTGGCGTTTCGCCCCGGCACGTCCAAAACGGTGTGGGCGTTTTTGAGCAGGCGAATCCCGAGGCTTTCGATCTTCGCGATCCAGGCGTCGTAATTCCCGTAGTGTTCGTGGTTGCCTTCGCAGCCCCAAACGCCCATCGGAGCGGAGAGGCCCGCCAAGGGGGCAACGTCGCGCTCGCGGCGCTTCACGGTGCCGTCGACGAAATCGCCCGTAATGAGAATGAGCTGAGGATTGAGCGACTGCACGCGCTCGACGAGCGCACGCACGTGCGGCTCCGTCAAGAGGGCCGAGCAGTGGATGTCGGAGAGCTGCACGAACGAGAACCCTTCCAATTCGGGCGGCAGATCCTTCACGGGGATCGTGTGGTCGACCACATCCGGGACGCGGATCCCTTCGTACATCCCGAAGGCGCCGAGCCCGACCGAGGCGCCCAAGAGCCCCAACACCGTGCGTCGGTCGCGCTGCACGAGGCGGTGAGGCTTCACGCCCGAGCGACCCGCCAAGACGCAGCAAAGGATGATCGCTTCGCGCAGCAACGTGATCCCGGCCAAGAAAAAGAGCACGGCCTGCGTCCCCGTCGCCCCGACGATCACCCAGCGCGGGAGTTCGGGAGAAAGGAGCCCGCCCAACCACAAATCGGCCGCGGCCGGATAGACCACCGCCGGCACGAGCGCAACGAGCAACGCCGCTTTGATCCCGCGGCGGATTTCCGCGGGAGCGATGAAACGCCAGGTCACCCAGAGGGCGAGGATGAGATTGAAGATCGCAAAACGCATGGGGACAAAACCGATGGGTGGCGAAAGGGTTGCAGGTCGGAGCACTCGGTCACATGAAAAGGCCTTCTATTCTACGAGGCGCTCTTTCTCGGGACGGCTGAGCGGCGCCCCCATGCAACGTCCGAACACAAATTCGCGTTTCGGGCAACAACGCGAGCGTTTTCGACGGAAAACGCCGAGGGCGGGCTGTCGTCCCGAACGTGAGCGAATGTCAGTCCTCCATCCGCTCGACAAGCCCCTCGCCCGCAAGGCGCTCCAGGAGGCCCGCCTCGAAAGCCTCCGCCTCGCGTTCGGGAACGAGCACTTCGTAGGAAGCGTCGTACCGGAAGTCGCTCGACAAAATGCGTCCTCGGACGCTCTTCAAGCGGTGGAGAAAGTCCGTCACGGCCGAGTGGTCGATCGAAACCACAAAGCGCACCGTCTCTTCGCGCGCCGTGACGGGAAGGCTTTCGAGCCCCAGCTTCACGGTCCCCTGATAGGCCCGCACGAGTCCGCCCGTGCCGAGCAAAATCCCGCCGAAGTAGCGCGTCACGACGGCGGCCACTTCGCCGACGCCGCTGTGAAGGAGGGCCGTCAACATGGGGCGCCCGGCCGTCCCCTTCGGCTCCCCGTCGTCGCTCGCGCCCACGAAGGCCGTTTCCCCCGGGGCGCCCGCCACGTACGCCCAGCAGTTGTGCGTCGCGTGACGGTGTTCTTCGCGGATGCCGTCGATGAAGGCCTTCGCCTCTTCGGGCGAACTCACGCGCGCCATCGTCACGATGAAGCGCGAACGCCGGATCGTGTCTTCGGTGCGGTGGAATTCCCCCGGGGCGAGGTTCGGTACGTTGTAGACGTCGGTCATGGGAAGCGGAGAAGAAGGGTTCGAAAAGAAGAGCCGTCGGTCGTGGGAAAAAGAAAATCGTACCCCCGAAACGACGGCGGAGCCCGCGACCGATCGGGGGTCGGAGCTCCGCAGCAAAACTTACGCGGGATTCGGGCTTTCAGCCTCAGCGCGCGAGCACCACCGAGAGGATGATCCAGGTCGCGGCGGGAATCACGGGAAGCGTCGCATCCATGCGGTCGAAAAAGCCCCCGTGGCCGGGGAGCAGGTTCGAGGAATCCTTGATCCCGACGAGGCGCTTCAACATCGACTCCCAGAGGTCGCCCGCAATCGAAAGGGCCACCAAGCCCGCCAACACCACGACGCCCCAAACGAAGCCCAGTTCGTCGAAGAGGAAGTTCGTGAAGACGTTCTTCTGGATGCAGAACCAGTAGGTAAGGAGGAAGAAGACGATCACGATCACGTAGGCGCCGAGCGCCCCTTCCCAGGTCTTCTTCGGCGAAATCGCGGGCGCCATCGGGTGCTTGCCCCAGGCTCGACCGCTGAAGTAGGCCGAGATGTCGGCACCCCAAACGATGAGGAGAACGGAGAGCACCATCACCCAGTCGCCGATTTCATAGAGGTAAAGGAGCGACAGGTACGCGGCCGGCACGAAGGTGACGGCAGACACCAGACACGTACGCACGCTCACCTTGAAGCCGTTCTTGCGGTGGGCGAGCTCGGTGAAGAAAATCGCGAACCACGCGAGCATCACCGCGCCGTCGATGATGAAGAGGAACCACTCCATGCGCGGCAGCGCCCCCGCCCAGTAGAGCGAGAACTGCGTGATCATTTCCACGGCCGCAACGAGCACGGCGGGCACGGGACCGAGGCCGCCCATGCGAAGCCATTCGTAGAGCGCGGCGCCGAACGCGACGGCCATGACGCCCGCAAACGCGAGCGGCCCCATCGCGATGGCAATACAAAGAACGGCGAGCAGTACGGTCGCCGTAATGACGCGAAGCATCAGCATCGAAGTTCCGACCTCAGGTTTTGGTTTTCAAAATCGAGTACGAGCGCGTCACCGCAGGGCGTCGCCCCGTCGGCGCGCATCGTCGGCTTCGATTGTACCGAAAAGGTCCGCCGCGAGGCTTAAGACCTTCGGTATAGGGGTGCCTTTCGGCAAAGGTTTGAGGGGCTTCCTCAGAGGCCGGTCAAGCCCGAAGCCGCCCGCACCTGTTCGCTCGTCATCCCGAAACGCCGTTCGCGCCCCTGGTACCAGCGAACCGCCTCGTCGAAGGACGCTTCGTTGAAGTCGGGCCAGAGGGTTTCCGTGAAATAGATTTCGGCGTAAGCCATCTGCCACAAGAGGAAGTTCGAAACGCGCTGCTCGCCCCCGGTGCGAATAAGTAGGTCCACTTCGCCCGTTCCGGCCGTCGCGAGGTACTTTTCCAGATTCTCGGGGGTGACGGCTTCGTCCGCTTCGGCGCAGCGGCGCGCCGCCTGGCACACGTCCCAGCGACCGCCGTAGTTGGCGGCGATCTGAAGGAGCATCCGGTCGCCGCCGGCCGTTCCCCGCTCGCACGCTTCGATCGCGCGCACGACCGAGTCGGAAAAGGCGCTCCGGTCCCCGACCACCGTAAGGCGCACGCCCGCTTCGCGAAGAGGAGCTTCCCAACGGGCCAACCCTTGAGCAAAGAGCTCCATCAGGAGACGCACTTCGGTCGCGGGACGCTTCCAGTTTTCGCTCGAAAAGGCAAAGACCGTGAGGACCTCGACCCCGAGCTCCGCCGAACGCTCGACGAGACGGTGCAGGGCTTTGACGCCCTGGCGGTGCCCTTCGGCGCGCGGACGCAGGCGCGCTTTCGCCCAGCGGCCGTTCCCGTCCATGATGACGGCGACGTTGCGGGGAGCGCGAAGAAGGGAGTCGGCGGAGTCCTGACGAGCGGCAAACATGGATGTGGGAAGCGTAAAGGGGTGAGTCGGGCCCGAAGCGGGCGGCAAAGCACGCCTGCGGGCGTCATCGGGCATTGTCGGGAGAGTTTATCGAAAGGACCCGCAGTCGCGTCGTTTTCGAAACAGGTCGAAACGTTTCGCGCCGTTCGGGAAGGCTGCCCGCGACAAAACGAAAACGGGACTCCGAATCGGAATCCCGTTCGATCTCGTTCGAAGGGCCCCGCGCGAGCGGGGTCCTTCGGAAAAGAGAGTGGGGTCAAGCGGCTTCAAGCGGATTCAAACGCGTCGAGCCCTCTTGAACCCCGGGCGGCCGTTAGACCGTCATGATTTCCTTTTCCTTGTCGGCCACGACCTTGTCGATCTCGCCGATGTAGCGGTCCGTGAGCTTCTGGATGTCGGCTTCGGCACGGCGCTGATCGTCTTCGGAGATTTCCTTGTCCTTCGTGAGACGATCGATGTGGGAATTGGCTTCGCGACGCAGATTGCGAACGGCCACCTTGGCGTCTTCGCCGAAGCCCTTCACGACCTTCGTGAGTTCGCGACGGCGTTCTTCCGTGAGCGGGGGCAGCGGCACGCGGATCAAGTCGCCCGACGTGGCGGGGTTGAGACCGAGGTCGGATTCGCGAATCGCCTTTTCAACGACCTTGATCATCGACTTTTCCCACGGCTGAACCGTGAGGGTGTGCGCGTCGCCCACGCCGATCTGAGCCACCTGGTTGATCGGGGTTTCGCAGCCGTAGTAGTCGACGCGGATGTGGTCGAGCAGGCCGGGGCTCGCACGGCCCGTACGGATCTTCGTGAAGTCTTCGCGGAGGGTTTCCACGGTGCGGCCCATCTTGTGTTCGGCCTGCTTGAGGACGTCGCCAGTCATGTTGATTTCTCCCGGAGGTGTCCGAGCCCGAGGCTCATCCTCCTTGCCTTATTTTTTAGAAAAAACGCGAAGAGGTCCGCTCTTCGCGCCTGCAAAAATTGGTGTTCGTGTCGAGGCGAAGTGTCGCCCCGCAAAGGGTCGAGCGACAGAAGCCGCCCGGACGCCCGAGCGTGGGGAATTTTATCACAGGGCCCGAAGGCGCTCGAAGTACTTTCCCCGAAACGACGAAGCCCGCCCGGTCGTGCCGGAAGCGGACTTCGGACGGTCTTCGAACGACAGGAAGAGCCTTTCGAACGGATGCCGAAGGCTCTCCTGCGCAAGTCCCTCGATTAGGAGTGAACGAGCGTCCCTTCCTTTTCGCCGAGACAGATGCGACGCAGCGCACCCTTCTTGTTGATGTTGAAGACCTTGATCGGGAGGTGCTGCGCGCGGCAGAGCGCGAAGGCGGTCGCGTCCATCACCTGGAGGTTCGAGTGCAGCGCCTTGTCGAAGGTAATTTCGTCGAACATCGTCGCCGTCGGATCCTTCTTCGGGTCGGCCGTATAGATGCCGTCGACCTTGGTGGCCTTCAAAACGACCTCGGCACCGATTTCGGCGCCGCGCAGGGCGGCCGTCGTGTCCGTCGTCATGAAGGGGTTGCCGGTACCCGCCGCGAAAATCACGACGCGGCCGAGGCGCAGATGACGCAGGGCCTTGCCGCGGATGTAGGGTTCGGCCACCTGTTCGATATGGAGAGCCGACTGCACGCGGGCTTCGACGCCGTTGTTGCGGAAGCAGTCGCCGAGCGCCATGGCGTTCATCACCGTGGCGAGCATACCCATGTAGTCGCCCGTCGCACGGTCCATGCCGGTCGCACCGAGCGCAACGCCGCGGAAGATGTTGCCGCCGCCGACGACGATGCCCACTTCAACGCCGAGCTCGACGACGCTGCGAACTTCTTCGACCATGCTCTGGAGAACCGAGCGGTTGATCCCGAAGGCGTCGTCGCCCATGAGGGCTTCGCCCGAAAGCTTCAAAAGGATACGCTTGTAGACCGGCTGGGGATTCTCGTGTTCGGACATCGCTGGAGCTCCGTATGCAGTGAGAGTTTCGGGAAAGGCAGGCACCCGCGGCGCCCCCTATTTCAAAATTTTTCGAATTATAAGCACCTTTTGTCCGACTAGGTACTTTATCGCAGGTTGGAATTTGTTCGAATATCCGTCAACCCGCCCGAGGGGCGGCGGTGCACCGAGACCTTCCGGGCGAAAAAGCGCGAAAGAAGAACGAAAAAACGCCCCGAACGCTTCTTAAGGCGTACGGGGCGCTTTTTGTCGGGATTGGAGTTCGATCGCGCGGGGCGATCAGAGTCCCCCGTCACCCGACGCGGGGCTCAAACGAATTAGCCCTGCTTGGCGGCGGCAACCTGCGCGGCGACTTCGGCGGCGAAGTCGTCGGCACGCTTTTCAATGCCTTCGCCCACGACGTAGAGCGTGTAGCCGTTGATCTGACCGCCGGCGGCCTTGACCACTTCGCCGACCGACTTCTTGTCGTCCTTGACGAACGGCTGGTTGACGAGCGTGACTTCCTTGAGGAACTTCTTCACGGTACCTTCGGCGATGCGTTCGAGCATGGCTTCGGGCTTGCCAGCTTCGCGGGCCTTTTCGATGGCGATGCGGCGTTCGGATTCGATCGCGGCGGCGTCGACGCCGGATTCGTCGAGAGCCTTCGGCTTCGAGGCGGCGATGTGCATGGCGACGTCGTGAGCGACTTCGGCCGGACCCGTGATGTCGACGATGACGCCGATCTTCGAGCCGTGGACGTAGGAGGAGAGTTCACCCTTGGCTTCGATGCGTTCGAAGCGGCGGAACGTCATGTTTTCGCCGATCTTGCCCACGAGCGCCGTACGGACGGCTTCGAGGGTCTTGTCGCCGAGAGCGAGTTCGCCGAGAGCGGCGATGTCGGCGGGGTTGTGCTCGGCCACGAGACGCACGGCGTCCTTGGCCATCTGCATGAACTCGTCGTTCTTCGCCACGAAGTCGGTTTCGGAGTTGACTTCGAGGATGGCACCGACCTTGCGGTCTTCGGAAATGTAGACGGCGACGACGCCTTCGGCGGTAACGCGGCTGGCGGCCTTGGAGGCCTTGTTGCCGAGCTTGACGCGAAGGATTTCTTCAGCCTTGGCCATGTCGCCGTCGGCTTCCGTCAGGGCCTTCTTGCATTCCATCATCGGCGCGTCGGTCTTGAGACGCAGTTCCTTGACCATCGCGGCGGAAATAGCAGCCATGTTCAATCTCCAATTGAATTCGGTTGTGGTATGGATGTATCGAAAAGGGGGGCTCGACGAGCCCCCCTTTTCATGAAGCGGTACACGGAGGTGCCCTCGTCGCGCGCCATTATAGACGGTGACGACGGGGCGCCCCACAGCGCTCGAACGAAAATCAGGCTTCGGTCGTTTCTTCGCCTTCGGAGACTTCGACGAAGTCTTCGTTGGCGGCTTCAACGATTTCCTGGGCGCTGTCGTTGCGGCCGGCGATGATCGCGTCGGCGATGCCCGCGGCGTAGATGGCGACGGCCTTCGAGGAGTCGTCGTTGCCCGGGATCACGTAGTCGATGCCATCGGGGGAGTGGTTCGTGTCGACCACGCCGATGACGGGGATGCCAAGCTTGTTGGCTTCCTGAACGGCGATCTTGTGGTAGCCGACGTCAACGATGAAGAGGGCGTCGGGCAGAGCCGTCATTTCCTTGATGCCGCCGATCGACTTGTTGAGCTTTTCGACGTTGCGCTGGAAATCGAGCGCTTCCTTCTTCGTGAGAGCGGCAGCCGTGCCGTCGGCGAGCTGCTGTTCCATATCCTTCAGACGCTTGATCGTGCCGCGCACCGTCTTGAAGTTGGTGAGCGTGCCGCCGAGCCAGCGCTGGTCGACCCAGCAGCAGCCGGCGCGCTGGGCTTCGGCCGCGATGATTTCACGGCCGCCGCGCTTGGCGTCGACGAAAAGGATCTTGCCGCCCTGGCTCGAGAGCTGACGAGCGAACTTGCAGGCTTCGTCGAACTTGGCGACCGTCTTTTCGAGGTTGATGATATGGATCTTGTTGCGGGCGCCGAAGATGTACTGGGCCATCTTCGGGTTCCAGAAACGGGTCTGATGGCCGAAGTGGCAGCCCGCTTCGAGCATTTCGCGCATGCTGATCATTTGAGTAGCTCCAAGGTTAGAGTCTGACACGCTCCGCAGAGAACCCCCGCTTCAGGGGCACCTCGGGGGCGGAGCGTGCGCACGGTTGTACCCGGGCCGACCAAGGCGACCGGGCGTTGAAACCGAAAAACGTTCCGAGTGAAACGCCTTCGGTAGGAAAGCCGCGATTTTACGCGACCGTCCGCAGGCTTTCAAGCGTCTTCACGCATTTTCTTGCAGGGTGTGACGCCTTTTCTTCTCGTCCCCTTTCCCCGCGGCTCGGACGCCCCGCCAAGTCCGCTAAAATACGGGCACTTCCTTTCCGGCGCCCGAGTGTCATACCGCGCGCCGGCCGCATTTGTTTTGGGACGCTTTTCCATGGCCATTACCATCAAAACCCCCGAAGACATCGCGGGCCTTCGCGTTGCGGGTCGCCTTGCTTCGGAACTTCTCGACTACCTCACCCCCTTCGTGAAGCCCGGCGTCACGACGAAGGAACTCGACGAGCTCGCCTACGACTACACGGTGAACGTGCAAAAGTGCATTCCCGCGTGCCTCGGCTACCAGCCCGAAGGGATGACGCCCTACCCCGCCACGACCTGCATTTCCGTCAATCACGTCGTCTGCCACGGGATCCCCGGTCCGAAGAAATTGAAGGACGGCGACATCGTCAACATCGACGTCACCTCCATCAAGGACGGCTACCACGGCGACACCTCCCGCATGTTCGTGGTCGGCAAACCCACCATCGCGGGCGCGCGCCTTGCGAAGCTCGCCTTCGAAACGATGTGGGCCGGGATCGACGCCGTGCGCCCGGGCGGCTGCTTCAACGACATCGGCGTCGCGTGCCAGGCCTACGCCGACAAGTTCGGGATTTCCGTCGTTCGCGACTACGGCGGCCACGGGATCGGCAAGGGCTTCCACGAAGAACCCCACGTCAATCACTTCCCCGTGACGCGCCCGACGCCCGTCTTCGAACCCGGCATGGTCTTCACGGTCGAACCGATGGTGAACGCGGGCCGCTACGGCGTGACGATGCTCGGCGACGGTTGGACCGTCGTCACGCGCGACCGGTCGCTTTCCGCCCAGTGGGAACACATGGTGCTTGTGACCGAAACGGGCTACGACATCCTCACGGTGAGCCGCGGCACGCCCGAGCCGCCCGCCTTCGTGAAGGGGTGGAAGAAGCCCGAAAACCTCTGAAGCACGGAATCTGCAGGAGCCCTTTGATCGTTTGATCGTTCAATCGTTCGACTTTTCGACGCTCCAAGTCTCCCGAAAAGCCGTCCGGCGCGCGTCGCCCGGGCGGCTTTTTCTTTTTTTTGAGCTTCCGTTCACGGTTTCCGTCGTCCCCTCTCGATCGTCGCCCGTAAGGTCCGAACGAACAGCATCGGCTAAGATCCGACGACGATCGAAAAAAATCCGACACCCTCTTTCTGCAACTCCCCAATCGACATTCCCGCCATGGACACTTTCGCCCGCGACCTCACCCGCATTCTCGACGCCTTCCGCTCGGAGCGCGAGCGCCTCAAAACCGAGTACGAAACCCGAGGCGAAGGCCGCGCCTACCTTGCGGGTCACACGGCGGCGCTCGACCGGGCGCTCGTGGCGTTGGCAGGCAGTGCGGGCCTTCCCGAACACGACCTGACGCTGGCCGCCGTCGGGGGCTACGGCCGTGGGGAACTCTTTCCCTATTCCGACATCGACCTTTTGATCCTCACGGCTCACCCTGTCGACATCGCCTCGCCCGAACGCGACGCGATCGCGCGCTTTACGACGGCGCTTTGGGAATTCGGTCTGTCGGTGGGGGCGTCGGTCCGGAGCCGCGCCGAGTTTGCCGAAGCGGGTGCCGCGGACGTGTCGGTGGCGACCACCTATCTCGAACACCGCGTCCTTTACGGGGACGCCGAGCTCTTTGAAGAGGCCCTTCAGGATTTCTACGCGGCCCTCGACGCGCGGGCCTTTTTCCGCGACAAGATGTTGGAGCTCGCGCGACGCCATCAGCGTCACGACGACACGCCCTATGCGCTTGAGCCCAACCTCAAGGAGTCCCCGGGGGGGGTGCGCGACATCCAGGTCTTTCTCTGGTGCGCGAAGGCGGCGGGCCTTGCCGAGTCCCTCGAAGCGATGGCCGAAGGGCGGCTCATCACGGAGCGCGAAATGCACGCACTCGCGCGCAGTCTTGAATTCCTCACGGACCTGCGCATCAATCTGCATCTCCTCGCAGGGCGACACGAAGACCGTTTGATTTTCGATTTGCAGGAGGCGCTTGCCTCCCGCATGGGCTACAAAGCAACGCCTCTGCAGCGCGCTTCCGAAGCGCTCATGAAGCGCTACTACCTCAACGCGAAAACCGTCACGCAGCTTTCGACCGTGCAGCTTCAGGCGATTGCGGATCGGCTCCTCGGCGACAACGAAGCGGCGACGCCCGTTCGGCTTGAGGCGGCCTTTGTTGCGCGCGGGGACGAAATGGATCTCGTCTCGGACGACGTCTATAAGAAGGACCCGAACGCCCTTTTGCGCACGTTCCTCGTCTACGGACAACACCGCGAACTCTCCCGTTTGTCGACGCGCCTCTTGCGCGCCCTCTGGCACGCGTCCTTCACGATCGACGACGCGTTCCGCTCGGATCCCGCCAACCGAGCGATCTTCATGGAGATCATGAAGATGCCCCGGGGGACCTATCACGCGTTGAAGCTCATGAATACCTGGGGACTCCTTTCACGGTTCCTGCCGGGGTGGAGCCACACCGTGGGGCAGATGCAGCACGACCTCTACCACATTTTCACGGTCGACCAACATACGCTTCGCACCGTGCGGAACGTCCGCCGCTTTGCTCGGAGCGAATACGCGCACGAGTACCCCTTCTGCTCGAAAATCATGGCGGAACTCCACGACAACTGGCGGGTGGTGCTCGGGGCGCTCTTTCACGACGTCGGGAAAGGCCTCGGCGGTCGCCACGAAGTGCTCGGGGCGGAAAAGGCGGACGAAGCCTGCCGGCAGTTTGCGCTCTCCGAGAGCGACCGTGAATTCGTGGTCTTTCTCGTGAGGGAACACCTCACGATGAGCCAGGTCGCGCAAAAGCAGGACTTCTCCGACCCGGCCGTCATCGAACGGTTCCTCTCGGTTGTCAAAACGAAGGAGCGTCTCGACGCCCTCTATCTCTTGACCGTTGCCGACATCCGTGCGACCTCCCCCAAGGTGTGGACGCAGTGGAAGGGGCAGCTCCTGGAAAGCCTCTACCGTGCGACCCTTGCGCGCCTCTCGGGCGGGGCCGTGTCGGCGGGGCACGTTCTGGAACGGCGACGCGAAGCGGCGGAAGCACTCCTCGAAGGACGGGTGGACGCGAAAGCGCGCGACGCCTTCTGGAAAGAGCTCGACCTCGTCTACTTCATGCGCCATACGCCCGAAGAGATCGTGAGCCACACGGAGCGCATCGCCCTGCGCCGGAACGATCCGACGCCCTTGGTGCATGCGGAGGTCGCCTCCGAAATGGGCGGCATCCGGCTTTTCTTCTACCTCCCCGACCGTGCGGGGCTTTTCCTGCGAGCTGCGGCCTACCTGGGAAAATGCGGCTTGTCGGTCGTCGACTCGCGCATTTGCACGACGCGTCACGGCTATGCGCTCGACACCTTTCTCGTCGCGGACGCCCACGGGCGACTCGCCCAAGGGGGCGACGCGGCCCTTCGGAAGTTCGAGCGGGACCTCGCGGCCGCCCTGGTCGACACGGCCCCCTTGGAGTCCCCGAAGAAGGTGCGGCTCTCGCGCCGTTCGCGCCACTTCCCGATCCGTCCGGTCGTCTCCGTCATGCCCGACGAATCGGGTAAGGCGTCGATTCTCACCGTCGTCTGCACGGACCGCCTGGGGCTCTTGAACGCAATTTGCGAAGTGCTTTTCCGCTACGGCGTGAACCTTCAGACGGCGAAGATCGCCACGCTCGGGGAGCGCGTCGAAGACGTGTTCCTCATCGACGGTGCGGCGCTCGCTTCGGACGAAACCGTGCTCGCACTCGAAGCCGAACTCGTCGAGGCCGTGTCCGCCCCCAAGAGCTGACTCCTCGAAACCGACACCCCAAAAGCACCGAAGCCTCCGGTACCGCGTATCGGAGGCTTTCGTTATCGGGAAAAGGAACGCGTCCCCGCGCTTCAGAGGTGCGACGGGTCGCAGACCTTTTTGCTGCGGGAGAATTCGCCGTTGCGGCAAAGGAACCGTCCTTCGACGCACCGCTCGATCCCGCCCATTTTCCCGGAGCACGGTTGATTGAGGCGGAAGGGTCGCGTGCCGGTCGAGCCCTTCATGCCGGTCGAGCCGTTCAAACGATTCGCTACGGCAGGGTTCGCTGCATTCGAACCGGCAAAGCTCCTCGCGGCATTCCCGTTCTGTCCGACCACGGACGCATCGCACACCTTCTTGCTTCGGGAGAATTGGCCGTTGCGGCAGAGAAACCGCCCTTCGACGCACCGTTCGATGCCGCCCATTTTCCCCGAGCACGGCAGGTTGGCGGCCGAGGCGTTCGAGACGGGTGAGAAGGGTGCAACGGCCGACACCATCGTGTCGGGCGCAAGGAGAGCGAACGCCGAAGCGAGGGCGAACGCGCAGCAAACGAACTTGAAGGGGGACATGGGAAGATCGGACGAAAAACGAGGCGTCGCAGCGGGCGGACACCGTGCACCAGAATACACGATCCAAAACAAAAACCCCCGATACCGAAGTACCGAGGGTTCTTGAATGGGGAGTCTGGCGATGTTCTACTTTCACCGGAAATACAACCGACTATCATCGACGCTAAGGCGTTTCACTGTCCTGTTCGGAATGGGAAGGAGTGGGGCCACCTCGCTATGGTCGCCAGACAAAACTTTGAATTTTGTACGGAATCGAAATGAAGCGGGCTGTGTTGCCCATCGATTTCGAAGTTCTCTCCGACAGGGAGAAAAGCTTCACGGTTATAGGATCAAGCTGCACGAGCAATTAGTATTGGTTAGCTCAACGCCTCACAGCGCTTACACACCCAACCTATCAACGTCCTGGTCTCGAACGACTCTTTAGGGAGGTCAAGCCTCCAGGAAGACTTATCTTCAGGCAAGTTTCCCGCTTAGATGCTTTCAGCGGTTATCTCTTCCCGACATAGCTACCCGGCGATGCCACTGGCGTGACAACCGGTACACCAGAGGTCAGTCCACTCCGGTCCTCTCGTACTAGGAGCAGCCCCCGTCAATCTTCCAACGCCCACGGCAGATAGGGACAAAACTGTCTCACGACGTTTTAAACCCAGCTCACGTACCTCTTTAAATGGCGAACAGCCATACCCTTGGGACCGGCTACAGCCCAAGGATGAGATGAGCCGAAATCGAGGTGCCAACCACCGCCGTCGATATGAACTCTTGCGCAGGATCAGCCTGTTATCCCCAGAGTACCTTTTATCCGTTGAGCGATGGCCCTTCCATACAGAGCCACCGGATCACTATGACCTACTTTCGTATCTGCTCGACTTGTCGGTCTCGCAGTCAAGCACGCTTTTGCCATTGCACTATCAGCACGATTTCCGACCGTACCTAGCGTACCTTCGCACTCCTCCGTTACCCTTTAGGAGGAGACCGCCCCAGTCAAACTGCCTACCATGCACGGTCCCCGATCAGGATGACTGACCTAGGTTAGAACCTCAAACAAATCAGGGCGGTATTTCAAGGACGACTCCGCGAGAACTGGCGTCCTCGCTTCACAGTCTCCCGCCTATCCTACACAGATCGGTTCAAAGTCCAATGCAAAGCTACAGTAAAGGTTCATGGGGTCTTTCCGTCTAGCCGCGGGGAGATTGCATCATCACAAACACTTCAACTTCACTGAGTCTCAGGAGGAGACAGTGTGGCCATCGTTATGCCATTCGTGCAGGTCGGAACTTGCCCGACAAGGAATTTCGCTACCTTAGGACCGTTATAGTTACGGCCGCCGTTTACTGGGACTTCGATCAGGAGCTTGCACCCCATCAATTAATCTTCCAGCACCGGGCAGGCATCACACCCTATACGTCGACTTTCGTCTTTGCAGAGTGCTGTGTTTTTAGTAAACAGTCGCAGCCACCGATTCTCTGAGACCTCTTCACGCTCCGGGTGTTTCTCCCTTCACGCTACCAAGGCACACCTTATCCCGAAGTTACGGTGTCAATTTGCCGAGTTCCTTCTCCTGAGTTCTCTCAAGCGCCTGAGCATATTCAGCTCGCCCACCAGTGTCGGTTTGCGGTACGGTCCCGCCAAGCTGGAGCTTAGAGGCTTTTCCTGGAAGCACATCCAATCACTTCGGTTCCGTAGAACCTCGATCCTTCGCCTCGGAAATTCGTCGACGGATTTGCCTGTCGACTTCCTACGCTCGGAAACCGGGACTTCCAACACCCGGATGATCTTCAATACTCCGTCCCCCCTTCGCACTTGGCGGCGGTCAAGGAATATTAACCTTGTTCCCATCAGCTACGCTTCTCAGCCTCGCCTTAGGGGCCGACTCACCCTGCTCCGATGAACGTAGAGCAGGAAACCTTGGGCTTACGGCGAGCGGGCTTTTCACCCGCTTTAACGTTACTCATGTCAGCATTCGCACTTCCGATACCTCCAGCAACCTTTGCAAGTCACCTTCGCAGGCTTACGGAACGCTCCCCTACCACGCACATTGCTGTGCATCCGCGGCTTCGGTTATTGACTTAGCCCCGTTACATCTTCCGCGCAGGAAGACTCGATCAGTGAGCTATTACGCTTTCTTTGAAGGATGGCTGCTTCTAAGCCAACTTCCTGACT
The DNA here is from genome assembly GCF_003609995.1 of Sutterella megalosphaeroides. Lineage (NCBI taxonomy): Bacteria > Pseudomonadati > Pseudomonadota > Betaproteobacteria > Burkholderiales > Sutterellaceae > Sutterella > Sutterella megalosphaeroides. The sequence continues at coordinate 965,966 of NZ_AP018786.1, read as the reverse complement.
GTCTTAGCCTTCCCACTTCGTTTTCCACTTAGTCAATATTAGGGACCTTAGCCGGCGGTCTGGGTTGTTTCCCTTTTGAGTCCGGACGTTAGCACCCGGTGCTCTGTCTCCCGTGCTCAAACTTCCAAGTATTCGGAGTTTGCCATGGTTTGGTAAGACGCCATGTCCCCCTAGCCATAACAGTGCTCTACCCCCTGGAGTCATACACGAGGCACTACCTCAATAGTTTTCGGGGAGAACCAGCTATCTCCAGATTTGTTTAGCCTTTCACCCCTATCCACAGCTCATCCGCTAATTTTGCAACACTAGTCGGTTCGGTCCTCCAGTGTGTGTTACCACACCTTCAACCTGGCCATGGATAGATCATCTGGTTTCGGGTCTACGCCCAACGACTGAATCGCTCTGTTCGAACTCGCTTTCGCTGCGCCTCCCCTATACGGTTAAGCTTGCCATTGAACGTAAGTCGCTGACCCATTATGCAAAAGGTACGCAGTCACCCCTTACGAGGCTCCTACTGTTTGTATGTATGCGGTTTCAGGATCTATTTCACTCCCCTCCCGGGGTTCTTTTTACCTTTCCTTCACAGTACTGGTTCACTATCGGTCGATCACGAGTATTTAGCCTTGGAGGATGGTCCCCCCGTCTTCAGACAGGATGTCACGTGTCCCGCCTTACTTGTCGTGTTCTTAGTACCATGACTGCGATTTCCCGTACGGGGCTGTCACCCTCTATAGCCGAACTTTCCAGATCGTTCCGGTATCGAAGTCATTATCAAACACAGGGCTTCTCCGATTTCGCTCGCCGCTACTTTCGGAATCTCGGTTGATTTCTTTTCCTGCGGTTACTTAGATGTTTCAGTTCACCGCGTTCGCCTTCATAACCTATGTATTCAGTTATGAATACCTGTAAAACAGGTGAGTTTCCTCATTCGGAGACCTGTGGATCAAAGCTTATTTGCCAGCTCCCCACAGCTTTTCGCAGGCTGTCACGTCCTTCATCGCCTGTGATCGCCAAGGCATCCACCACATACACTTAGTCACTTGATCCTATAACTCTGAAGCCTTTTGCCTTCAAAGCTACAAGCAACCTGTAACGTGTTTCGCTGTTTCTCTGATTTATGTCGGTTCTTGAGAACTTCATGAAATCAAATGAATGCAATCACAACCCTCAACTGCTGCATCTCCGACCCTCTCATCAAGAGCCGGCGCATTCAGTTGAACGCTTCATTTCTTTTCCAAATTTTTAAAGAACATTCCTGTCTTCGAAAATCATTTCAACGACACGGATAAGTGTGAACACCGTGAAGAGCGGCAGGCCGTTCGGACTTGCTCTCTTTAAAGGAGGTGATCCAGCCGCACCTTCCGGTACGGCTACCTTGTTACGACTTCACCCCAGTCATGAAGCCCACCGTGGACGCCGTCCTCCTTGCGGTTAAACAAACGTCTTCTGGTGAACCCCACTCCCATGGTGTGACGGGCGGTGTGTACAAGACCCGGGAACGTATTCACCGCGGCATGCTGATCCGCGATTACTAGCGATTCCGACTTCATGCAGTCGAGTTGCAGACTGCAATCCGGACTACGATCGGTTTTCTGGGATTTGCTCCGCCTCGCGGCTTCGCTGCCCTCTGTTCCGACCATTGTATGACGTGTGAGGCCCTAGCCATAAGGGCCATGAGGACTTGACGTCATCCCCACCTTCCTCCGGTTTGTCACCGGCAGTCTCACTAGAGTGCCCTTTCGTAGCAACTAGTGACAAGGGTTGCGCTCGTTGCGGGACTTAACCCAACATCTCACGACACGAGCTGACGACAGCCATGCAGCACCTGTGTCCAGATTCCCTTGCGGGCACTCCCAAATCTCTTCGGGATTCCTGGCATGTCAAGGCTAGGTAAGGTTTTTCGCGTTGCATCGAATTAATCCACATCATCCACCGCTTGTGCGGGTCCCCGTCAATTCCTTTGAGTTTTAATCTTGCGACCGTACTCCCCAGGCGGTCTACTTCACGCGTTAGCTTCGTTACCAAGGAAATGAATCCCCAACAACCAGTAGACATCGTTTAGGGCGTGGACTACCAGGGTATCTAATCCTGTTTGCTCCCCACGCTTTCGTGCATGAGCGTCAGTCGTATCCCAGGGGGCTGCCTTCGCCATTGGTGTTCTTCCAAATATCTACGCATTTCACTGCTACACTTGGAATTCCACCCCCCTCTGATAAACTCCAGTCCCGCAGTCATAAATGCAATTCCCAGGTTAAGCCCGGGGATTTCACATCTATCTTACGGAACCGCCTGCGCACGCTTTACGCCCAGTAATTCCGATTAACGCTTGCACCCTACGTATTACCGCGGCTGCTGGCACGTAGTTAGCCGGTGCTTATTCTTCAGGTACCGTCAGCAGTTCCGGGTATTAGCCGAAACCTTTTCGTCCCTGACAAAAGCAGTTTACAATCCGAAGACCTTCATCCTGCACGCGGCATGGCTGGATCAGGGTTTCCCCCATTGTCCAAAATTCCCCACTGCTGCCTCCCGTAGGAGTCTGGGCCGTGTCTCAGTCCCAGTGTGGCTGGTCGTCCTCTCAGACCAGCTACCGATCGTCGCCTTGGTGAGCCTTTACCTCACCAACTAGCTAATCGGGCATCGGCCGCTCCTCTTGCGCGAGGTCTTGCGATCCCCCGCTTTCACCCTCAGGTCTCATGCGGTATTAGCAACCCTTTCGGGTTGTTATCCCCCACAAGAGGACACGTTCCGATGTATTACTCACCCGTGCGCCACTCGCCACCCGGGAGCAAGCTCCCCGTGCTGCCGTTCGACTTGCATGTGTAAAGCATGCCGCCAGCGTTCAATCTGAGCCAGGATCAAACTCTTCAGTTCAATCTCTGTTTTTCGCTCTCTCGCCGGAATTGAAAGAGGAAGGAATTAACCTTCGTCTTTCTATCAGACAAGTGCGAACTTCGTAAAATTTTCGAGCCGTGCCCGTGAGGACACGTTGTCGTTTGAGCGACCTCTCGCTTTCCGATGTTCACACTTATCGGTTCGTTGAATCTGATTTTTAAAGAGCACTGCGCTTCGTGAAGCGCAGAATTGAAATCATACAGAGTCGATTTCGTTTTGTCAAGAGCGATTTTGAAAATTTTTCGCGGTCGTTCTTGTTTCCCTCCCGAAGTCCGCCGCTCGAAGCGTCGTCGTTCGCGAGAGGAAGTGAATTATACGCGGGAATTTTCGTTTGTCAAGAGTTTTTTTTTCGAGACCCCGAAAAAAACGAGGGGCGCTGCGCGCCCCTCGTCGTTTCGAGTCTCTCTCGGATCCTTACGTGAGGACGGCTCCCGACATGCCCGAACTCACGAGCTTCGCGTAGCGTGCGAGCACCCCCGTACGGATGCGGGGTTCGGGAGCCTGCCATTCGGCGCGACGCCGCGCGAGCTCTTCATCCGACACGTCGACCGAGATCGTGTGACCGGGGATGTCGATACGGATCCGATCGCCTTCGCGAAGGAGCGCAATCGGGCCGCCGTCCGCGGCTTCGGGAGAGACGTGTCCGAGGGCCGCTCCTCGGGTCGCCCCCGAGAAACGCCCGTCGGTAACGAGCGCCACCGTTTCGCCGAGACCCGCACCGACGATGGCGGCGGTGGGGTTGAGCATTTCGCGCATGCCGGGTCCCCCCTTCGGGCCTTCGTAACGGATGACCACCACGTCCCCCGGACGGATCGCACCCGAATGGATGGCGGCGATCGCCGACTCTTCGTTGTCGAAGACCCGGGCGGGCCCTTCGTGACAGAGCATCGCATCCGCCACGGCGCTCCTCTTCACCACGCACCCTTCGGGAGCGAGATTTCCTTTGAGCACCGCAATGCCGCCTTCCTTCCCGTACGGGTTCTCGATCGGACGGACGACCTCGTGATCAAGCACCCGGCCTTTGCGCAGGATCTCGCCGATCGTTTCGCCAGACACCGTGCGACACTCTTCGTTCAAAAGCCCCTTCTTACCGAGTTCGTTCATGACGGCGGGAATCCCGCCCGCACGGTCGAGATCTTCGATGTAATGGCACCCGGCCGGTGCCAAGTGGCAGAGGTTGGGCGTTCGGCGGGCGATCGTATTCGCGACCGACAAATCGAGCTCGAACCCGCACTCGTGCGCGATCGCCGGAAGGTGCAGCATCGAATTCGTCGAGCAGCCGAGCGCCATGTCGACCGTGAGCGCATTTTCAAACGCTTCGCGCGTCATCAGGTCGCGCGGACGAACGTCTTCACGAACGAGGTCCATCACGCGCATGCCCGCAACTTTGGCCAAGCGGATGCGGGCGGACATGACGGCGGGAATCGTGCCGTTGCCGGGAAGGGCCATGCCGAGGACTTCGGTAAGGCAGTTCATGGAGTTCGCCGTGAACATCCCCGAGCAGGAGCCGCAGGTCGGGCAACACTTGTTTTCGACTTCAAGAAAACGCACCGCGTCGATGCGACCCGTCGCATGCGCCCCGACCGCTTCGGCGACGTCGGAATAGGAAAGGCGGCAACCGTCCGTCGTGCGGCCCGCGAGCATGGCGCCCCCGGAAATGACGATGCTCGGCACGTTGAGGCGTGCAGCGGCCATGAGCAGCCCCGGAACATTCTTGTCGCAGGCCGCGACGAGAACGAGCCCGTCAAAGGGATGAGCCGAAGCCATCGTTTCGACGCTGTCGGCGATGAGCTCGCGGCTCACGAGCGAATACTTCATCCCGGCGTGCCCCATGGCAAGCCCGTCGCAGACGGCGATCGCGGGGAAAACCACGGGCGTGCCGCCCCCGAGCGCCACCCCGACCTTCACGGCTTCGGTGATCTTGTCGAGGTTCACGTGCCCCGGAACAATGTCGTTTTGCGAATTCACGATCCCGATGAGCGGCCGCTCGATTTCGGCGTCGGAAAGACCGAGGGCCTTCAGAATGGCGCGTTGCGGTGCCGCGGCGGCTCCCTTCGTGAGTCGATCGCTTCGCATAGGCAAGTTCTCCTGTTCTTGAAGTGGATGGGTTGACGGGCCTTGGATTGAGCGTTTGTTCAGACCCGAACTTTCACTCTATCAAGCGAAAAGCCCGATTCGCCTGCGCAAAACGCCGTAGACACGGCTTCGCGGTTCTCCTTAAGCGCATTTGCCTACCGGGCGGAAGAGCGCCGTATGACGCCTCGTCGCCGCGGTAAGATTTCCCGACGACAGACCCGGAGACGGCATGCGGCCGGCGACCGGGCACTTGGCGAAGCGCTGCTTTCGGCGCTGGCCACCCGCTTTCTTCTCAGAATTTCGGAGGTTTTTTGGAGATGTTCGACTTTACGACCGAAATCGACCGTTCGGGCACCTATTCGCTCAAGTGGAACGTGGCCGAAGGGGAGCTCCCCGCTTGGGTCGCGGACATGGACTTTCGAACGGCGCCCGTCATCGTTGAGGCCGCAACGCGTGCGGCCGCGCGCGGGCTCTACGGCTACACGATCGTGCCGGACGAATTCGGCCGGGCCGTCGCCTCCTGGTACGCCCGCCGTTACGGCTGGCACTTCGCACCCGAGTGCGTGCGCTTTGCCACGGGTGTGATGCCCGCCGTCCATTCGCTCGTACGAACGCTCACGAACCCGGGCGACAAGGTGGTGGTGCTTACGCCCGTCTATCACTGCTTCTTCCAGGCGATCGAAGAAAACGGCCGCACCGCCTCGACCGTTCCTTTGATCGAAGAGGAAGAGGGTTCCGTTCGGATCGATTTCGAGGCGCTCGAAGCGGCGCTTCGCGACCCCGCCGTTCGTCTCATGATCCTTTGCAACCCGCACAACCCCACGGGCACGCTCTGGTCGGAAGAGGACCTCCGCCGCATCGGCGAATTGACGAGCAAGGCGGGCGTTCCCGTTCTGTCGGACGAAATTCACGGCGACCTCGTCGACCCGGGAACCCGTTACGTCCCCTACCAGAAGGCAATCGACAACGAAGCGCGTCGCTTGAGTCTCACGTGCGTTTCGCCCTCGAAGACCTTCAACATTCCGATGCTCGGCGTTTCCGCCGTCATCATCCCCGACGAGCGGCTGCGCGCCCGCGCCGCCGCGGGTCTGCACCGCGATCAGGTCTGCAACCCCGGGGCGCTCGTGATCGAACCCGCTCTTGCCGCCTACAACGCGGGCGAACCCTGGCTCGAAGAGCTGCTCGTCGTTTTGGAAGCGAACAAGCGCCGTACGGTGCAATTCATCGCCGAGGAACTTCCGAAGGTGAAGTGCCGCCATCCGCTTGCCACTTACCTTCTCTGGCTCGACATTTCCGCCTACGGCGTCCCGTCGAGCAAGGCGGTCGAGGTCATCCGTCGCACGACGGGGCTCATCGTCTCGCCCGGGAGCCAGTTCCGTCCCGACATGGGCGAATGGTTGCGCCTCAATGTCGCAACGCAGGCGACGCGCTTGGACGATGCGCTCGGACGCTTGAAGCGAGGGCTTGAGGCGCTTGAGAAGGAAAAGGGTTGCTGATTTCAGGTCGCATGCAAGGAAAAAGCGTTCGACGGTTTCGCACCGACGAACGCTTTCGATGGTCACGGAAGACCGCGGAGGCGCTCGGAGTTGTTCCGGGCGCCTTTCCTATTTGCATCACCAGTTCGCGCCGAAGACGCTCCGGAAAATTTCCACGCCGCGCGAGAGGTCCAGGCGGTCGGGGTGGGTTTCCGCCGCCTGCCGGCGCGCTTCGCGTTCGGGGCTCACGGTGCCGCCCAAAGCGGCCGTCATGCGCGCGAAGAGTTCCGGGTCGATGCGGCCCCGGCAGAGGAACGTTTCAACGAGCGTGTTGCCGCGACCCGAGGCGACGAGCTCTTCGGACGTGCGGCGCATCCAGTCCTTCGACTTTTCGTCGTCGGGGTTTCCGCCCATCGTCGCAAAGCACCCGATGCGCTTTCCTTCGAAGCGCTTCGCGGCCTCTTGCATGTCTTCGGGGGCCATGCCGCGGTCGCACCAGAAGCCGAGGAGCACGGGGTTGTAGGGCGATAGATCCTCGGGGAGATCTTCGGGCTTCATGAGGACCGATCCCGGCCAGGCGTCGCAAATCGCATGCGCGAGCATGAGCGTGTTGCCGGTGCGGGAGCTGATCACGATGAGAGGCGTCGAGCCGCGGACGGTAGCGGTTTGGGTTTCGGAAGCGGTATCGAAAGCAGACATGATGAGTGCGTTCTTCGAGTTATCGTTTCCACCTAGTGTAGCCGTCCTTTCGTCCGTGCGTTCGAGCAATGCGGCGCAGAACGCGGATTGCTCGAAAATTTCAGAAAGAAAAACGGCCGGAGCACGTTGCACATACGTCCGGCCGCTGCATTTTCAGGAATTCAACCCGTTTTGCGCAATCATTCTTCGGCAGCGGGTTTCGTCTTCGTGCGGTGATGACGCGCGCGGCGCACCGAGAGACCGAGGTTGCGGGTGTTGAGTTTCGGGAGGTCTTCGTCGGGAATCGCTTCGCCGCCCGCTTCCTTCAGGTTGGCGTTGAGCTTTTGAATGACGGCGTTTTGTTCCTTCACGACGCGGGCGAGCTCCTTCAGGGCGGCGTCGCGGTCGGGGGACTTGTCGGCGGGCTTCTCGGCAGGTTTTTCCTCGGACTTTTCGGGAGCCTTTTCCGTTGCCTTTTCCGCTTCAACGGGAACTTCGACCTTGTCGGAATCGGTCTTCACGGTTTCGATCGCCTGAGCCGTAGCCTGAGGCGCTTCTTCGGTCACGTGGACGCCGTGAGCGAGCACGGTGCCCGCCGCCACGCGGACGTTGCGGGCGACGAAGGCCGAGCCGAGGAGTTCGACGTCGGGATCAAGGCGCGCGCCCGATTCGATTACGACGCCCGCGCCGTGCGCGATGTAGACCCGTTCGCAAAGCTTCGCGTCGGGGGCGATGTCCGCGCCCGTCAGGATGCGGTTGAGCGAGGAGACGAGGCCGCCCAGGGCCTCCCACTCCTGAAGCGCGCACCAGTAAGCGGCGCGCGAGAGCACGGCCGCCTGCCAGCCCGAAGCGCCGAAGACGATCCCGAGCGTCGAGCGACCGGTCTTCGTACGGTGAATTTCGAGAAGTTCTTTGGCGTACTCAAACATGTTCGTGGTCCCGATGAAGAGTTGAGGTGCCCGGGGCCCGTCGGCCCCCGGAAGTACCCATTGTGCCAGAGCCGCGCGAGGGCTTCGCGAGGCTCGCGGCAACTCAGGGCTTTTTCGAGCCCGCGCGGTCTTTCTTCGGGCGGATGATCGCCGCGCAGATCCCGCGCAGAAGGTCGATTTCGGTTTGGGTGAGGCCCGAACGGCCGAAGAGGCGCCGCGTGATCGGCATGAGGAATTTCGGGTGTTCGGGGTCGTGCACGCCGCAGGCGATCATGGCCTTTTCCCAGTGCGCGAAAAAGCCTTCGACGGCTTCGTTCGTGGCGGGCGCTTCGTGGCCGAAACGCGACTGCCAGTCGTAAAGCCCCCCTTCGTGCCCTTCGCCCGCAAGAAGCGCCATGTGCATTTCGTAGGCGGTGAGCTGCACGGCCTGGGCGAGATTCAAGCTCGGGCTTTCGGGGTCGGCGGCAATTGCGGCGGAGCCTTGGCAGAGCATCACCTCTTCGTTCGTGAGGCCGCTTCGTTCCGTGCCGAAAACGAACGCCACGTCCCCGTCGTAGTTCTTCAACCACGCATCCGTTTTGACGGTCGCTTCGCGCAAGGGGGACATGGGCGGCCCGAATTCGCGGTCGTATCCCGTCAGGGCCCAGGCGAAAGTGACGCCTTCGAGCGCTTCGGCGAGCGTCGCGTGCGAGCGCGAGGCTTCGAGCACGTCGATCGAACTCGTGGCGTACGCAACCGCTTCTTCGTGCGTGCGGTAGTCGGCCTCGCGGGGGGCGACGACGCGCAGATCGCGAAAACCCATCGTTTTGACGGCACGGGCGGCGGATCCGATGTTGCCCGGATGACTCGGTTCGCAAAGCACGAACCGAACGCGACGGGCGAGTTCCGGCGTATTCACTTCTCGATCGACTCCAAGAAAAAATGGAAAAAAGCGGACCGCCTATTGTAGCGGTCCGCTTCGCGGCGGTCGAATCGGGTTTCGACTCGAACTGCGGCTCGGGCAGCGGCTCAAAGCTTCGAGGGGTCCGGCATCGGGATCGCGTCGTCGGGGTGTTCGCCCGACCAGCCCGTCTTTTCGGGAAGACCGAAGAGCGCCGCGCGGTCTTCGTCGTCAAGCGCGAAGTTGAAAACGTCGCGGTTGGCGCGCATGCGTTCGGGGTCCGCGGACTTCGCAATCGGCAAAAGGCCGAGTTCGAGCGAGAAGCGCAAACACACTCGGGCGGGCGTCACGCCGTGCTTTTCGGCAATCGCACGGACGACGTCGTTCGTCATCAGGCGGCTTTGCCCCAGAGGCGCCCAAGCTTCGACGAGGATCCCGCGTTCGCGGCAATAGCGAATCACCTCTTCCTGAAGGTAGCCGGGATGGACCTCGATCTGGTTCACGACGGGCGTTTCGCCTTCCAAGGTCGCAAAGTGGTGCGGGAGGAAGTTCGCGACGCCGATCGACTTCACGAGGCCTTCGGCCTTGAAGTCCTGAAAGGCGTTCCAAGTTTCCGTGATCGCGCGCTTCCAGTCGGCGTCCTCCGCCGAGCGGCGGGGCCAATGGATGAGGAGGAGGTCGACGTAGTCGAGGCCGAGTCGTTCGAGCGAGACGCCGAGCTCGCGTCGGGCGCCTTCAGCCGAGAGGTCGTCTTTCCAGACTTTGGTGGTCACAAAGAATTCGCTCCGAGCGATACCACTCGTGCGAACGGCTTCGCCGACACTCCCTTCGGACCCGTAGAGGTAGGCCGTATCGAAGTGACGGTAGCCCGCTCGGACGGCCTCTTCGCACACGCGCGCGCCGTCTTCGCGGTCTTTGACGCGCCAGGTGCCGTAACCGATGCAGGGAATCGAATTCCCGTCCGAAAGCGCGTAGCGGTCGTCGGGCGACGTCGGGATGCGATCGATGATGGGAAGCATGGGAACCTCGGAAAAACGCGGTGAAAACGAAACGGGTCCTAAAAGGAGCCGAAACGGAAACGAGGAAGAGCTGGAAAGGACGGGTTCGAAGCGGTTTTGAGGTGCCTTCGGCCGTCTTCCGGCTGTCTTCGGGTGCAGGGTCATTGTAGCGACCGCCCTCCCGAAGCCGACCACCGGCTTTGTGTCCGTCCTTCCCGTCGTGTTCGGCGTTCGGTCGATTCCGTCAGTTTGCGGAAGGCGCGGCGCAGGCGCATTCGGAGAGTTCGGGCCAGGCTTCGACGAAGCAGTGCGCCACCGTGCGGAAGTCGCCGAAGCGCACCGCATGTCGGGCCGCGGCCGCAACGACGGGTTTCCCGTGGTAGGCAAAGCCGAAGCCCGCAACCCCGATCATCTCCAGGTCGTTCGCGCCGTCCCCGCCGCAGATGACGGCGGAAAGCGGCGCGTTCGCGACTTCCGCGAGCACTTCGACGGCGCGGCGCTTCCCGTCGGCGTCGAGAATCTTCCCGCCCGCAGGGCCCGTCACCTCGCCCGAAAGCGACCCGTCGGCGTTGAGGCCGAGCCGGTTCGAGACGAACCCCGTCATGCCGTAGCGCTCCGCCACGACGCGGGCGATTTCCGCAAAGCCCCCGGTGAGGATGTAGGTGCGAATGCCGTTTGCGGTGAGCATGGCGATCCATTCGGCCGCAAAGGGCGTGGGCTTCAAGCCCGCGATCGTCTTTTCGAAAATCGACCCGTCGGCGCCTTCGAGACAATGAACGCGTCGGCGGAGGTTTTCGGCAAAGGGCAGATGCCCTTCCATCGCAAGGCGCGTCATTTCGGCAACTTCCTTGCCGCGACCGACGATCGCGGCCATGTCGTCGATGCACTCGTTTTGAATGAGCGTGCTGTCCATATCGAAGCACGCGACGCGGAAGTCCTTGAGCGAAAGACCGGGCGTGAGCGCAATAAGGTCGATTTGATTCTCGATCGCACGGTTGCGAAGCTCTTCCGTAAGGCTTTCCGCTGGGACGTTCGCGAGGCGAATGAAGTCCGGGCGACGAAGGATGAGGTCGGCCGGGAACTCGCGGGCGAAACTTTCGAGCTCCGCGGGATCGGTCCCGCCGAGGAGGATGTCGATGCGGTCGTCCTTTCGGAGGGCGCTGGTTGCTTGGGTTTCGTGGGAGGTCATGTCGGTTTTGTTCGTTAGGTCGAGGCCGGTGTCTTGTACGGTGTTTTGTCCGGTGGTGCGTCCCGGAATGTTTCCGGGACGCTTGTCGAGACTATCGGGGCTATTGTGGTCCGCTTTGCGATGCGAGCGCTTTACTTTTCACTCACGTCTTCGGGAAGGCCCGTTTCGGCGCACCACCCGTCGTCGCTCGTGCGGTAGCCCGCCGTGAGGTAGGTGCGCCCCGCGTGGTTGATGCGCTCCAAGACCTGCGTGAAGGAGCCGCAGGTGAGCTCCAACCGTTCGACGGCGGGCACGAGGGGAAGCGTCCCCTTGGAGCAGGTTGAGCTGCCCTCCATCGCTTCGACAAGCAGGCGCCCGGTCGGAAGGGGCAGGAGCGCCTCGTCGTCCAAGAGCCCCAACTGATCCATGATCGTCACGGCCGCATCCGCGTGCCCCGCAGGTTCCGTGTGACGGCCCTTCCCGGGGAAGCGCGAGCCCGCGATCGCACAGACGCAGCTCAATTCCTGAGGCAGGAGCCCCCCGTGGTTCCCCGTCCCGAGTGCGAGTTCGCGCCCCATGACGAGGTCGCCCGTCGCGGGGTTGCCGCGCGGTACGATGCGAAGGTCGGGGGAACGGTCGTTGTCGGTAAAGACGAGCGCTTCGGAGAAGGTCCCCGGCACGCGCCCTTCGACGGCGTCGGGACGCGCTTCGTCGGGTTGCGAAAAGAGCATCCCGATGTCGGGCGAAGCCATCAGGGCGTCGCGGGCGCGTAGCAGGTTTTCGACGGTGGGATCCGTCAGCCAGAGCCCCGACGTGTACGTACCCACCAAGACCGCGTCGACCGTCTTCGGGTCGAGCCCGCGGGCGACATCACGGCCCGTAGCGACCTTGAAGCCCGCCTTTTCGAGGATTTCCGTCATGGAGATGTGACGGCGCACGACGCCGTGACCGTGGTCGGAAAGCACGACGAGCTGCACGCCCGCGTCGCGCCCCGTTTCGCGCCACCAGGCGAGCACCCGCGCGAACTCGTCGTCCGCATGACGACGCGCCGCGCGCGTGCGGTCGTCCCAGAGGCCGAATTCGTGCGAGGAATGGTCGGGTTCGCCGATCCAGAGGACCGTGACGTCGCCGAGGTTTTCGGCGCCGCCCCCGCGCAACTCTTCCTTGAAAAAGAGCTCGACCGTGAGGGCCGACCCCTTGAAGTCGGGGAATTCGAGCGGAACGCCGTTTCCGAACGCGTCGACGAGCGTTTCGCGGGCGTTCGCGGGTTCGGTTGCTTCGAGCTGATGGACGCACGCAACGACGTGCGTCGCGTAGCGGTCCGCATGCACGTGCTGCAGGCGCGTGCTTCCGACGGAATTCGCGCAGTAAACCCGCATCGTCATGCCGCGTTCGCCCAAACGGTCCCCGATCGAGGGAACGGCGACGACGCCGCAGCCGCCCTCAAAGCGTTCGTGCGCGAGCACCGACTCGACGCTCGAGCCGCGAAAGACCGCCTCTTCGGACTTCATGCCGCGGCGGAAATAGGTGTTGGCAATGACGCCGTGGTCCGTCGGGCGAAAGCCCGAGAAGATCCCCGGGTGGTTCACGTAGGTTTCGGTCGGAAAGTCCGCGCGGTAGTTCGTCCACACGTGGGACTCCGAAAGAAAGCTCGTCAAAGCGGGCATTTCTTCGGCCGTCACGGCGTCGGGCCTGAGGCCGTCGAAGCCCACGATCAGAAAGCGCGGATGCGCGGGAGCGGCGGTCTTCAAAGCGTTGTCGGAATTCGTCATGGTTGCGGTCCGTTGAATTTGGATGTGTTGAAAGCGGTTCTTCCAAAAAGGCTTCGGGAGCCGAACGCTCGCGTCCGGCTCCCGAGCAGTGCGTTGCGGTTTATCGCGAGGCGGGTTCGAGCTTTTGCTGCACGTAGTCGCCGAGGATCGACATCGAGAGGGTCGAGAGCACGATCACGACCCCGGGGACGACGGCGATCCACCAGGCGGTCGTGAGGTAGTCGCGACCGAACCCGAGCATCGTGCCGAGCGAGCTCATCGGGGGCTGGACGCCGACGCCGAGGAACGAGAGCGACGTTTCAAGGAGGATCATCCCGGGGAAGTTGAGCGTCATGTTGACGACCAGGGCCGAGGCGATGTTGGGAAGGATGTGGCGGAAGGCAATCCGCATCGTCGGGATCCCGAGCCCTTCAAGGGCCGAAGCGTAGCCCTCGGTGTAGGCCGAGCGCGCGAGGTTGCGCGTCAAGCGTGCGTACCTGTCCCACCCGTAGACCGCCATGATGACGATGATCACGGTGACGTCCGTCCCGAGGAAGGCGATGATCGTGAGCGCGAGGATGATGAAGGGAAGCGACGCCGTGAAGTCGACCCCCGCGTTCACCGCATCGTCCGCAAGCCCGCCGAAGCGCGCCGCGATGAAGCCCAAGGTCGTGCCGATCACGGCGCCGAGCACCGTCCCCGCCACCGCAAGGAGGAAGGAAAGGCGAATCGAATGGAGGAGGCGCGAGAGTACGTCGCGACCGAGTTCGTCCGTGCCGAGCCAGTGCGCGCTCGATTCGAAGGGCATCAGAAGGCGCCCCGTCAGGTCCATCGCTTCGATGTCGTAGGGAGCGATCCAGGGGGCGAGCACCCCCGCCAGGAAAAAGACGAGAAGAAGGAGCGCGCTCGCCGTGACGAGGCCGCTTCGACCCGCTGCCGAAATACGTGTGTTCATGTTGGTGTGTCCCGGAAATCAGCTTGTGTCGGTTGTCGTCCGGTCAGTTGTCGCCTTTGCGAAGACGAGGGTTGACGACGAGGGCGAGAAGGTCCATGCAGAGGTTGGCGGTCACAAGCGAGGCGCCCGTCACGAGCACGATCATCTGCACGACCGGAATGTCGCGGTTCGCGACCGACTGCACGAGGAGCTTCCCGACGCCCGGCCACGAGAAGACGTTTTCCGTAATGACGGCGCCCGCGACGAGGGTGCCTATGAAAAAGCCCAGAATCGTGAGGATCGAGAGCATGGCGTTCGGAAGGGCGTGGAGCCAAATGACGCGCGACTCGGGAAGCCCTCGCATGCGCGCGGCACGCACGCAGGGAAGGCGCATCGCGTCGATCATGGCGCTTCGGGCGTAGCGGGAGAAAATCGCCGCTTCCGAGGTCGCCATCGTCACGATCGGCATGATGTAGTGCCAGACGGAGCCGTTCCCGTAGGAGGGAAGCCACCCGAGCCAAATCGAAAAGACAAGAAGAAGCAGGACGCCCATGAAGAAGTTCGGCACGGCGTAGCCGAAGACCGAAAGCACCATCATGGCGCGGTCCGTGCGGGTGCCGCGCTTCAAAGCGGCGAGCACCCCGGTCGGAATCCCGAAAAGAAGCGTCACGATCGCAGTGGGAATCATGAGGCTCATCGTGGGACCGAAGGCCGAAAGGAAGACTTCCTTCACGGGCAAACCCGTCATGTAGCTCGTCCCCATGTCGAGCATGACGAACTTCTGCAAGTAGACGAGGAACTGCTCCCAGAGCGGGCGGTTGAGCCCCCACTGCTCGCGGAAGGCTTCGAGCGCCACCGCGTCGGCGGAATTCCCGAGCATGATGCGGGCGGGGTCGCCCGTGAGGTGCAGAGCGAAGAAGACGCAGGCCGTGAGCAAAAAGAGCGTGAACGCGGCGCGCAGAACGATACGGAAAATCAGAGCAAACATCGGTCAGAGCTCCTCGGAGGTCGTCGCGGTGAGAAAGGACGTGCCGTGAAAGCACGCGACGCCGTGACCCGACGCGTCCGTGCGCAGGGGCGGCACCGACCGGCGGCAGAGGTCCCGCGCCAAGGGGCAGCGGTTCGCAAAGACGCACCCCGCGGGGCGGTCGATCGGGCTCGGCATCGAGCCCTTCGGGTAGTACTTCACGACCGAGTCGTTCGCCCCCGGGGTCGAGGCCATGAGAAGGCGCGTGTAGGGGTGCTTGGGGTTGCCGAAGACGGTGTCCACATCCCCCGTCTCGACGATGCGCCCGAGGTACATCACCGTGACGCGGTCGCAGATGTAGCGAACGACGTTGAGGTTGTGCGACACGAAGAGCATCGACATCTTCGTTTGTTCGCGAAGTCGGTTGAGAAGTTCCAGCACCTGCGCCTGGATCGAAACGTCCAAAGACGCCACGGGTTCGTCGCAGGCAAGGAGCGCCGGACGGAGCGCCACCGCGCGGGCAATGGCCGCGCGCTGCAGCTGCCCGCCCGACATGACGCCGGGGAGCTTTCCCGCGTGGTGTTCGGGCATGCCGACGAGCTTCAGAACGTCGAGCGCACGGGAGCGCGCTTCCTCCGCCGTCAAACCCGAATGCACGATCAGGGGTTCGGCCACCTGGTCGACGATCGGAATGCGCGCGTCGAAACACCCGTAGGGGTCCTGGTAGATCATCTGCATCGAGGAGCGCTGTTCGCGCCAGCGCTGCGAGCGGGGTTCGGGATAGGCTTCGTTCTTGAAGAGCACCGTCCCTTCGGTGGGCTTCGCAAGGCCCAGCATCAAGCGCGCCAAGGTCGACTTCCCGCAGCCCGATTCGCCCACGAGCCCCATCACTTCGCCGTAACGGATCTTGAGGTCGATGTCCTGAAGGACGTCCCAGGGAGTGCGACGACCGAAGAAGCCCTTCCTGGCGTAGTAGCAGTGGCGCTTCACGCGCACGTCGACGATCACGGGGAAGTCGGTTTGCTGCGGCTCCCCGAGCGGATTGGCTTCCACGTCCGCACCGGCAGGGCCGACCGGCCCGAACGATTCGGCGTTTTCAACAAGGCGCCGTTCGTCGTCGGCGGCGTCGGTCGCATCGTCGGCCTGCGCGGGGCGCGCCTCGACCGGGGTCGCGGCGGACGCATGGGAGGTCGCGTTGGCCGCGGACGTACACGCTTCGATTGCTTCGAGTATGTCGGCGGTTTCGCGGATTTCACGAACCTCGCTTTCGTCCAAAAGGGCATCCGCGCAGCGGGTGCGCCGTTCGACCGTCGTGTCGCCTTCGGCCTCCGAAGCAACCGAAAGGATCTTCATGGCGCCGAGCGCGAGGCGGCAGGCTTCGCGGGCGAGCGGGCAGCGGCTCGCGAAGGGGCAACCCGAGCCGAGACGGTCGGGCGGCGGAATTTCGCCGGGGATGGGTTTGAGCGTCCCGCGTTCGCTTTCCATGTCGGGCATGGCGTTCAAAAGCCCTTCCGTATAGGGGTGTGCGGGCCGGGCGATCACTTGGGCGACCGGACCTTCTTCGAGGATGTGACCCGCGTACATGACGGAAACGTCGTCCGCCACGTCGTGCGCGAGATGAAGGTCGTGCGTGACGAGAAGCATCGACATGCCGCGCGCACGCACGAGGTCGCGCATTTCGTTCAAGAGCTCGCGCTGCACGACGACGTCCAAAGCCGTCGTCGGTTCGTCGGCAAGAAGGAGCTTGGGTTCGCCGGCAAGCGCGAGCGCGATCATCACGCGCTGGCGCATCCCGCCCGAGAGCTGATGGGCGTAAGCGGTCATGCGCTTTTCGGGGGCGGTGATCCCGACGGTCTTAAGAAGCGCGAGGGCCTGATCCGTGAGGTCCGCCTTGTGTTTCACAAGCGCCGTCGCCCCGGACATGCGGTTGCGGTAGTCGGGGTGACGGTAGGCGAGCGTTTCGGCGAGCTGCTCGCCGATCGTGCGCATGGGGTTCAGAGCCGACATCGCGTCCTGAACGACGAGACCGATTTCGGCACCGCGCAGCGCGCGGAATTCGTCTTCGGTGAGGCCGACGAGCTCGCGGCCTTCAAAACGGATCGAGCCCGTCGTGCGGCTCGTACGGCCCGCGAGCCCGAGAATCGAGCGCGCGAGCACGCTTTTGCCCGAGCCCGATTCGCCGATCAGAGCGTGGATGCGTCCCGTGCGGACGGAAAGATCGACCCCGTGGAGGACTTCCACGGCGCCGAAGGCAACGTGAAGGTTCCGTACCGCAAGGAGTTCGGAAACGGCGTTCGAAGATGGTGTCAGGGATGCCATAGACGTGCGACCGGAGGACTCTCCGGCCCTTCTTCCTGGGTGACGAATGCGTTGGGAAATGGGGATTTGGAATTCAAAGGGCTCCGCGACGCGGTCCGCCGCGTCCGGAGCCTCGGATGCTTTGCGCTTCTCGGCGAGCGCTCTTCGCAGAAAAGGGCGACCCCCGGCAGGAAGGTTCTCAAGGCCGGGGGCTGCGCCTCAATCAGCGGAAAGCGAGGTTGTCGGCCGAGAGGTCAAGGCTCCCCTGCATGACGTTCGGCGTCCACTCGACGTTCTTCTGCTTCGCGTAGAGCATCGGGAGGGCGTAGAGCGGGCAGGCCCAAGGGTTCTCGGCGAAGGTGGCGAGCATCCCTTCCCAGGCCTTCTTGCGTTCGGCGGCGTCCACCGAGCTCTCGAGCACGCGGCCGAGTTCGCAGAACTTCCGGTATTCGGGGCTGTCGGCAACGAAACCGGCATCGATCCAGAAGCTCGCGGGCTTCATGCGGCGCCAGAGCTGCGCGACGGGATCGGGGTAGTAGGCCGAGAACGAGGCGTTGTTGATCATGCGATCGGCGCCGTCGGCTTCGACCTGCGTCCAGTTTTCCTTCACTTCAAGCTGAACGTTGAGACCCACGGCCTTGAGCATCCCGGCAATCGCCTGCGAGACGGTGAGTTCCTGCGTGTAGTAGCCCGTCTGGATGCGCCAGACGATGGGTTCGCCCTTGTAGCCCGAGGCCTTGACGAGGGCCTTCGCCTTTTCGGGGTCGTAGAGCTTGGCGTCGAACTGCGGGAGGTAAAGTTCGCCGAAGGTCTTCGACTGGAAGCTGTTCGCGGGCGTCGTGCGACCCGCAAAGAGGGCCTGCACGAGGAGGTCGCGGTCGATCGCGTGAAGGATCGCCTGACGGAGCTCCTTGCTCGCCATGAGGTTCGAGCTCTTCGAGTCGAAGATCATGCCGTAGACGTTGTCGATGGCGCCGCCCACGACGTCGATGCGGCCGTCCTGCGAGAGGGGCTTCACCTGATCGGGCGTCACCTCGGTGATGAGGTCGAATTCGCCCGAGCGCAGACCCGCGACGCGGGCGGAGAGTTCCGGCACTTCCACGAAGCTCACGCGCGCGGCGGGAGCGGGCTTGGCCCAGTAGCCGTCGTTGCGAACGAGTTCGAGGCGGTTGCCCGTCTTGAAGTCGACGATCTTGTAGGGACCCGTGCCGATCGGCTTGCGGATCCAGTTTTCCCAGCCGCCCGCGGCCTTCCAACCGTCTTCGGAGACGATTTCGGAGGTGCGCGCCGAGAAACGGCGTTCGATGATCGGGTCGGGCGTCTTCATGGTGATCCTCACCGTATAGTCGTCGACCTTCGTCACTTCCTTGAGGTTCCCGAGGAATTCCCACGCGACGGCGCGGCCCGGAGCCTTTTCGCCCGAGAAGCGTTCGGGACCGAACGTGAAGACGACGTCGTCGGCCGTGAAGTCCGTGCCGTCGTGGAACTTGACGCCGTGACGGAGCTTGAATTCGACCGTTTCGGGCGAGACGCGCTTCCAGGATTCGGCGAGCCCCGGCTTCAGTTCGCCCGTTGCGTTGTCGGCCTTCAGGAGGGTTTCGAAGACGGAAGGCAGGTAGCGGTCGATCGCGTTGTTGTTCAAGCCCTGCGGCTCGATCACGGTCGGCAGTTGGGGCATGGCGATCACCATGTGGTCGGCCCCGGCAAAAGCGGCGATGGAAGCGGCCGAGAGCGTCGCGGCGACGATCGTACGGATAGCAAGCATGAGAGAGAAACTCCTAGGGGTCCGTCGGTCTTCTTGACCCCGCATCGGGTGCGTTTGAAGAGACCGAAAGGCCCGGGTGAAGATCCGCACGAAAACCGAAGACCGAAGAGCGCCCTCACCCGCCGAGAACCCGAGCGATTTCCGTTTTTTCTTCGTGCGGCTCTTTGCCGTGCGTTGCGGGCTTCGGGGTGTCGTCGGACGTCGTACTTCGTCGTATTTCGTACGGACCGAAAAATTCCTGAGACCGCGTCCGTGCAGGCGTTGTGTCTTTCGTGACAACGCGTGCGCCGTCCGTCGGCTCGGGAAGCATTCTCCGCCCCACGTGTGACATTTCTTTGCACGGCTTCATGAAGTCTTCGTGACCCGTTAGCCGGTAAACAGCTTGAGGACTTTTCAGCGCCCGTTTTCGTCATCGTTTCGTCACGAAAACCGACGTCCCTAGGGAAAACCACCGTGTTTTCCCCCACTTCGAGCGGGCTTTGCGTTAAACTCTTCGCCCGATATCGGAGGGCGGGCCTCGTCGGGCCTCTCTCCGCTTTGCTTTTTTAAAGTCCGCACGCGCTTTTTCGTTGCGCGTCCCCGGGCCCCGTGTTCTCTTTCAATTCGAGCTCCCCATGTCCACGTCGCAACTCTCCGCCTATATTGCAACGGCCGTCAAAGCCGCTCGCCGCGCCGCCAAGGAAATCCTCCGCGCCGCCAACGACCTCGACCGCCTCACCGTCGAAGCCAAGGCCGCCAACGACTTCGTGACGAGCGCCGACAAGGCCGCCGAAGAAGCGATCGTTCAGGAGCTGCAGGCCGCGTATCCGCGTCACGCCTTCCTCACGGAAGAAGCCGGTCGCATCGGCGGCAAGAGCGACTACCTCTGGATCATCGACCCGATCGACGGTACGACCAACTTCATGCACGGTCTTCCGCAGTACGCCGTCTCGATCGCGCTCGCCTACCGCGGCGAAGTGGTAGCGGCCGTTATCTACGACGTGGCGAAGAACGAACTCTTCACGGCCGCGAAGGGCCAGGGGGCGTTCCTCGACAACCGCCGCATCCGCGTCTCCGACACCGTAGACCTTCGCCGCTCGTTGATCGGCACGGGCTTCCCCTTCCGTCGCACGGACGATTTCGATGCGTATATGACGGGCTTTCGCAAGGTGGCCGAACGCTCGGCGGGCATCCGTCGTCCGGGCTCGGCCGCGCTCGACCTGGCGTGGGTTGCCTGCGGCCGCTACGACGGCTACTGGGAAGCGGGCCTGAAGCCCTGGGACATCGCCGCGGGCGGCCTCCTCGTTCTCGAAGCGGGCGGCCTCATCACCGACCTCGAAGGCGGCGAAAAGTGGCTCGAAACGGGCTCGGTCTGCTGCGGCACGCCGCGCATCTTCGCGAAGCTCCTCCCGCTCGTCGGCCGTCTTGAAAAGACGGAAAAGGCCGAAAAGAGCGAAACCGAATCGACGGCCGCGAAGAGCACGAAGACCCTGACGACGAAGGTCGAAAAGACGGCCGACGCCGCCGAAGAAGCCCCCAAGGCTGAAAAGGCTCCCGCCAAGAAGCGCGCTCCGCGCAAGCCGAAGGCCGCCGCGGAATAATCTCCGCGTCCGAGAGACCCGAATTGTCGCGGTCTCTTTTCGGCCCCGGCCGAGTCCCGGGAGACCCCGATCCGTTCCGCGGACTTCGGGGTCTTTTCGTTTCGCGGTGCCGAACGCGCATGCGAAAATAGTCCTCTTCCGATACCGACAATCTACAGTACTCATCTCATGGGCACCTTCGACCTTCAGACCGAGTCGCTTTCGCAGTTCACGCCCGCCATGCGGCAGTTCGTCGAAATCAAGCGTCGCTACCCCGAGCAACTCGTCCTCTTTCGCATGGGGGACTTCTACGAAACGTTCTTCGACGATGCAGCGAAGGCCAATCGTCTGATCGGCATCACGCTTACGAAACGCGGAAAGATGCCCGACGGTACGCCCATTCCGATGGCGGGGATTCCGATGGTGTCGCTCGATCAGTACGTGGCGCGGCTTGTGAAAATGGGCGAGAGCGTCGTCATTGCCGAGCAGCAGGGGGTGCCGGGGAAGGGCCCCACCATGGAGCGCAAGATCTCCCGCATCATCACGCCGGGGACGCTTACGGAAACGGCGCTCCTCCCTGAAAAGTCCGACTCGGTGCTTCTTGCCGTCGCCGCTCCGAAGCGCCGTCGCAAGGGGGATGCGGGCTACGGCTTCGTGTGGCTCACGCTCTCGAGCGGCGACTTCCGTGCGGAGAACGTCTCCGCGGAGCAATTCGAAAGCGAACTCGCACGCATCGCCCCGTCGGAAATTCTTGTGCCCGAACACCTGAAGCAAACGCTTCGCGACACGCACCCCGAGCTCGTTCTCACGTCGATGCCCGACTGGCACTTCGATGCGGCCCACGGGGAGGAGAACCTCAAGAAGGTATTCGGCCTTGACAACCTCGACGCCTGGGAAATCGAGGGCTTTCCGCTCGTTCTCGAAGCCGCGAACGCGCTCCTCGACTACACGGCGGAGACGCAGGTCGACGCCCTCCCCTTCATCCGACCGCTCAAACTCGTCACCGAAAACGAATTCATCGTGATCGACCCGGCGAGCCGCCGCAATCTGGAAATTTCCGACACGGTGCGCCGCGACGCGGGCGAATTGACGCTCTTTTCGGTGCTCGACGGGTGCCGAAGCGCCATGGGGAGCCGCGAACTGAAGCGCTGGCTCAATCAGCCGCTGCGCGGCGCCGACGCCGCGCGCGCCCGACACGATGCGATCGAACGACTCGTGACGGATACGGACGACCGCGCGCGTCTTTCCGAGGCCTTGAACGCTCTTCCCGATATCGAACGCATCGCGAGCCGCATCGCGCTCGGAAGCGTCCGTCCGCGGGAACTCGCGTCGTTGCGCGACGCGCTGCCCGCCGTGCGCGCTCTCGGCGCGGTGTTTGCGGATTCGCCCGCGGCGCTTTTTGCGGACCTCTGTCGCGCGCTCGCGGTGCCCGAGACCGTCGCAACGCTTCTGCGCGAAGCGCTTCTCGAAGAGCCCGCCGTACAGCTTCGCGACGGGGACGTGATTGCAAGCGGCTTCAACGAAGAGCTGAAGACCCTGCGCGACCTACGCGACAACACGGGCCAATTCCTTTTGGACCTCGAAGCGCGCGAGCGTCAGGCGACGGGCCTCTCCACCCTGCGCGTCGAATTCAACAAAGTGCACGGCTTTTACATCGAAGTCTCGAAAGCACAGTCGAAGGACGTGCCGTTGCACTACCACCGTCGGCAGACGCTCAAGAATACGGAGCGCTACATCACGCCCGAACTGAAGAGTTACGAGGACAAGGCCCTCTCCGCCAAAGAGCGCTCGAGCGCTCTGGAGCGCGAACTCTACCTTGAGGTCGTGAAGCGCCTGCAACCCGAAGTCGAGCGCCTCATGGCGGCCGCTTCCGCCCTCTCGCAGTTCGACGCGCTCCTCTCGCTTGCGGAGCATGCGATCGAATACCGCTGGGTGAAGCCGCGTCTTACGGGCCGCACGGGCCTTTCGATTGCGGGCGGGCGCCACCCGGTCGTTGAAACCGCCATCGAAAACTACGTCCCAAACGACTGCCGGCTCGACGAAAACCGTCGCATGCTCGTCATCACCGGTCCCAACATGGGCGGTAAGTCGACGTACATGCGCTCGGTTGCCCTGATCGTCCTTCTTGCGTGGGCGGGGAGTTTCGTTCCGGCCGCCTCGGCCGAGATCGGCCCCGTCGACCGCATCCACACCCGCATCGGCGCCTCGGACGACCTCGCGCGCGGGCGCTCGACCTTCATGGTCGAGATGACCGAAGCGGCGACGATTCTGCATCAGGCGACGGACCGGAGTCTCGTCCTCATGGACGAAATCGGGCGCGGCACGTCGACTTACGACGGCTTGTCGCTTGCGGCTGCGATCGCACAGTCGCTCGTCGAAGACGCCCGGGCCTACACGCTCTTTGCGACCCACTACTTCGAACTCACGAAGTTCGCCGAAGAGCTGCGCGGCGTGGCGAACGTGCACGTTGCGGCCACGCAGGCAAAGTCGCGCGTCGTCTTCCTTCACGAAATCACGGAAGGTCCCGCCAACCGCTCCTACGGGATTGCGGTCGCGCAGTTGGCGGGCGTTCCGCCCAAGGTGGTGCGCCGTGCGCGCGAAGTGTTGCGCGACCTCGAAGCGGGGAAAATGCCCGGGATGCAGCCGTCGCTCTTCGACCTGCCGCACGATCCGCTGCTCGACGCACCCGCGGCGGACGACTTCGGCGACGATGCGTTCGAAGAAAAGGCCCCGGGGGTTAGTCCAGAGGACCTTCGCCCCTTCCTCGATCGCGTCGAAGCGCTCTGCGCGACGGACCTCGACAGTCTCACGCCGCGCGCCGCGCTCGAACTTCTCTACGGGACGCTTCCCGCGCTGAAGACGGCGCTCGAAGAAACCGAAGCCCGCTTCGAAGCGTCCGAGAAGAGCAACGCGAGCGACGCGTAACGCTTTCGACACATAAACGCCGCACCCCGCACCCTTTCTTTCGGAGGCCGAACACATGACGATCCTCACCCGGTTCTTCAGGGCCCTGAGTCCCGTCAATTGGTTCTGGGTGACGCTCTTCGTTCTCGGAGCCGCCTCTCAGTTCTTCTCGGGGCAGTTTGCCGAGGATCCTGCGGGCGTTGCCGCGGGCATCGGCGTTGCGGGCGTCGTGATTCTGCTTCCGACGGCGGTCGGCCTCTATCGAAGTCGTCTGAGTCCGTGGCGATGGGTGCGCGACACGGCCTACCGCGCTTGGTACGGTTCGAGCGTCACGCTGTTGCTTGCATCCTTCGTTGCAATCAACTTCGCACCCGAAAATTCCGCGCTCTTTGCGCTCTTTCTCGTCGCACACCTGGCGACGCTCGGCTTCGCGCACCGCGCGCTGCGTATCTCGAAGAAGAAACCGAAAGAAGAGCCCATCCCGTCGGCCGAAGAAGGTGAGACCACCGAGGGCACCCGAACGCATAAAGAAGCGGCACCTGAGGCGAACGATGCGAAAGCGAACGTCGTTTCGCGACTTCTCAAGGCCGTGAGTCCCGTCGCCTGGCTCTGGTTGGCGTTGATCGGCCTCTTCGTCGTTGCCGGCCTTCCGCCGGGGCTTCGCGCGGAAAGCGCGGGCGAAGCCGCTTCGGCGACTCCTTGGTGGATCGTTCTCGTCGCCGTCTTGATCGCGGCAACCATCGTCGCGGACTTGGTCTACGGGCGGCTGCGCCCGTGGAAGTTCGTCGCCGACTGGGAATTTCGCTTTTACTACGGGACGAGCGCGTTGAGCCTCTTTGCGGCCATTCTCGCGGCCGCGTTCGCACTTCTCGTTGATTCGAACGACGATTCGAACGACCTTACGGCCTTCGGGATTGCGCTCGGCCTGCACGTCGTGACGCTCGGTCTCGCGCACCGCGCGCTGTGGGTCGAAACTCCGGCCTACAAAGCCTACAAGGTTCGGGCGGCCGAACGCGCCCGCGCGATTGTCGAAGCCAAAAAGTTGAAGGCGTTCGGAGCCAAAAAGCTGAAGGCGTTCCGAGCCGATTTCGGTTCGGGCCCCATGACGCCCGACTTTGTCGAGACGGTTCGCCAAGGTCGATACCTTCCGATCCTCCACACCTCGAACGGCCCGTTGCTCGACGAAGACGAATCCGTTGTCTTTCAGAGTTCCGGCCGGCGTCGGGACGTGACGGAGCGCGTGACGGAACATTCGGGCGGCTACTTGGGCGGAAGCCTCCGCGTCACGAAGAACATCTCCATGCAATTCGGCGGGATGGACGGGAAACCCATCTACGGTCGGGTCGCGCAATCGACGCCCGGGGAACTCGTGCTCACGACCCGACGCGTTCTCTTCCTTCAGTCCGAAAAGCCCTTCAGCATTCGACTCTCCGACCTCGACGCGGCCACCTCGGACGGCACCGCCATCACGTTCCTCTCGGGCGACCGCTCCTACACGGTGGAACTCTCGTTCAACGCCGCCTCCGTCTTTGACGACGCGCTGCGCGGACTGCGCCGGGGTCTGCCCGTTCGCGAACTCGGTTCGTCGGACATCTGAAAGAACGAAGGCCCGCCGCTTCGGCAGGCCTTTCTTCTTTTCGGACTTTCGATGGATCCTTGGATCAGACGTTCGAACGGGCCTTCGCGCCTTCGACGAAGAAGGCGGCCGCCCGAGCGCTCATCGCCTCGACGTCTTCGGGACGAAAGTCGGGGAAGTCCTGCGAAAGCAGGTACGCGTCCGTTTCCGAGCGGATGATCGCCATCAGCTGCCGCGCGCGCACGTACGGGTCGGCGGGCGCGAGTTCGCCCGCGTCCATGCGACGCTTCAGGTAGGCGGCCACGGCCTGCATGGCCTCTTCGGGACCCGCACTTCGAAAAATGCGCCCCACATCGGAGTGCACCGACGCCCCCACGATCAAACGGTAAAAGCGTCCGACCGACTTCTCGCGGTAGAGAAAGTCGAGCACGTGCCGGGCAAAGGTCTTGAGCTTCGCTTCGAGCGGCTCGGGCGAATCCTCCGCCGCAACGAGATCCTCGACGGAGCGCGTGAGAAAGGAGGTTGCGTACCGCACGATCACCGCTCGCAAAAGCTCCTCTTTCGACGGGTAGTAGTTGTAGAGCGTCGTCTTCGAGACGCCCGCTTCGCGGGCGATGCGGTCCATCGAGGCGCCCTCGAGCCCGTCGACGTCAATCAGAGCATAGGCGGCAGCAAGGATGGATTCCCTGCGAATCGGAGAAAGGGTCTTCATTCGTTTCTTTTTTTCAGCGGTCGTTCCCGGCGTCGGCGGCGCTCGTCTCCTGCGCGCCGACCGACATCCGACAAAAAGCATAGCGGAAGGCGCGTTCGGTCGTCGGTACGAAAAACGCTCGAAGCGAAAAAACACACGCCCCGAGCGGTCTCTCAAAAAAACGAACAACCGTTCATTGACAGCGTAAAAAATTATAAATAAACTCGGCGGTTCAGTTTTATCAAAAGTGGACTGTACGGTTCAGTTCACCCTACGCTCGTCCGATCGGCTCTCCGAATCGCTCGTTTCGATCCGTACGACTCCGACTTCCTTTGTCTTTTGCGAGTTTTCACATGACCGCTTCGTTCCGCAAGCTTGCGCTCGTTTCCGCGATTTCCGCCGCTTTTGCTCTGCCCGCCGCCCTTCAGGCTGCGCCCACCCAGGTGAGCCTCGGCGGCGTGCTTTACGCGACCACGTCCGAATACCGCGACACGGACACCGTCTTCTACCCGCTTCCCGCCCTCACGGTCGAATCGGATCACTTCTGGATGCACGGCGTCGCGGGCGGCGTTTATCTCTTCAAGAACGAAGCCCATTCCGTGCGTCTCGGTCTCGGCTGGATGCCGATGTTCTTCGATCCGGACGACTCCGACGACGCGCGCATGAAGACCCTCAAGAAGCGCGACACCTCGATGGCCGCCTCGGTCGGCTACCGCTGGACGAGCCGCTTCGGTATCGTCGACGCGAGCGTGCACGTCGACGTGCTCGGTAAGAGCGACGGCGTCCTCATGATCGGCTCCTACCGCTACCCGGTGCGCTTGGGCGACCTGACGCTCGTCCCCTTCACCACGATCACGTGGGCGAGCGAGAACTTTAACTCTTACTACTATGGTGTTTCCAACGCCGAATCGCGTCGCTCGGGCTTCAACGCCTACTCGCCCGACGCCGCCGTGACGCCCGCCTTCGGCATGGACGTCGACTATTCGCTCGGCGCGAACTGGTCGCTCTTCGGTACGGCTTCCGCGACCTTGATCCCCTCCGAAGTGAAGGACAGCCCGATGGTCGAAGACGACGTGAAGTGGTTGGTCGGCGCGGGCGTGCGCTACAACTTCTAAGTTGAGAGGTTCCGGGCGGAGGGGTGCAACCGCCGCCCGAATGCCCGAATATTCAAAAGGGGCACGTACCGCAGCGGTACGCGCCCCTTTTTGTCGTTTTGATCTCGTTGCGAGAAATGCTCTGCGGCGTCTTAGGCGAAGTAGGACGCCACGGCAAACCCGAGGAAGATCACGGCCGCGATGCGACGCATCCAGACCATGCTGATTTTCTGCGAAAGCTTGTCTCCCACGAAGACCGCGGGGACGTCGGCGATCAGCATCCCAAGCGTGGTACCCGCCACCACGAAAATCGCGTCGTGGTAGTGCGCGGCGAGCGCCACGGTCGCGAGCTGCGTCTTGTCACCCATTTCCGCGAGGAAAAAGAGCGTGGCCGTCGTTACGAAGACGCCGTAGGTATTCGGAGCGCTCGTACAGTCCGCCTCGTCGATCTTGTCGGGAACGAGCATCCAGAGACCCATCGCAAGGAACGAGAGGACGAGAATCCACTTGAGCGTCTCGGGCGTGAGAAAGCTCGCCACCGAGAGGCCGAGGAGCCCGGCCAACAGATGATTCAAAACGGTGGCGGCGAGAATGCCGAGCACGATCGGCACCGGGGCGCGAAAGCGCGCCGCAAGGCAAAGTGCGAGCAACTGCGTCTTGTCGCCGATTTCGGCGGCCGTGACGACCAGGGTCGAGAGGGTAAGCGACTCGAGGATCATGATAGGGGTCAGGGAAAGGAGAGGGCGGGCAGTCGGCGACAAACAATCGTACGAAGGCCTCCGCCGCCGGTCCCGCCCGGTCGCATCGGATGCCTTCGCAGATCTTGCCGACACGGTGCGCGTTGCACGCACCCCCGCTGTCCGCGCCATGGGTCCGCAAGGTGGGAAAAACGGACGCCAAGTATGTTGACGCGGACGGAAACGGCGTCTCGGACGCCCTTCCCGGCTACTCCTCTGCGAGAAGAGCGGGGATTTTAACAGAATTCAAGCGTGCCGATTGGCGTTTGGTCGAATATACAGCACGGACCGCGCGCCCTCCGCTTCGCTCGTCTTTGGGCGAGCGATACCGTCGCGTCTCTGCGCTAAAATGAGCGCCACTTCAATTTTTTCCAACCAGCACGCAGCCGTTCGTCTCCGCCCGAAGGATCCGACCCGGGCGGAACACACCCGTCGGACGGCACTTTCCGGGGAACGGCTTTGACAAAAGACACGTTGGTCGATGAAGAAGCGCTCTTTCGCGCGATTCATCAACACATTCTCCGCCAGGCCAAGTCGGGCGGACGCATCGATACCGAAACGGAACTCGCCACCCGCTTCGGCGTGACGCGCTACAAGATCCGCAAGGCGTTGAGCGTTCTCTCCCAGATGGGCGTCGTCGACCGTGCTCCGAAGCGCGGCATGACCGTCAACAATCTCGGCCCGAAGAACCTCTCCGCGCAGATCCAGGTTCAGATGGACATCGCGAACTTCGATATCCGCGAGTTTATCGAAGCGCGTCTCCTGATCGAGGTCGACATCATTCCGCTCGCGATCCGCCGCGTGACGCCCGCCCTCCTCGGCCGACTCGACGAAGCGATCAACCGCATCGAAGCAAACGCCGCGAACACGCAGGAAGCGGACCGTTGGGACCGCGAATTCCATCTGCTGCTCCTTGAAGCCTGCGGGAACCGCGTCCTTCAGGTCTTCTCCGCGGCGCTCGTCACGTACTTCGAAAAGACGACCTCGACCCTGCCGCAGAACAATCCGGAGTTTTTTCTCAACATCGCCCGTCAGGAGCGGGAGCTGTTGCAAGCCATCAAGCGCGGCGAAGAAGACCGTGCGAAAGAGCTCCTGCGCGAACACCTGCGCGAACAGGTCGACATGCTTCAGGCTTGATTGCCCGTCGGCAAAACGAAAATCAAAACGCCCCTCGCGCTGCGCGCGCCGGGGCGTTTTTGTTTCGGGGCGGTCGGATTCAAGCCGCTCCGCCTTCCGTCTTTTCAATTTCCTTTCGAAAACCGAACTTCGACCAATCCTCGACCCGCATCACGTAGAGGATCCCGTCGAGATGATCCGTTTCATGCTGCACGACCCGCGCGTGCATGCCGGTCGCCGTCCGCTCGATCGGGTTGCCTTCGATATCAAACCCCCGATAGCGGATTTTCTTCGCGCGCCGCACGGCGCCGCGAAGTCCCGGAAGCGACAAACATCCTTCCCAATCCTCTTCCGTTTCCTCGCCGATCGGCTCGACAACGGGGTTGACGAGCACCGTCTGCGGAATCGAACGCCCTTCGCGCAGGGGATTTCTCGATTTAAACCCGAAGCAGATCACGCGAAGATTGACACCGATCTGGGGAGCGGCCAAGCCGCAACCCCCTTCGCGCTCCATCGTATCCCACAAGTCGCCCGCGAGTTTTCGCAACTCGGTCGTGCCGAATTCGCGCACCGGAAGCGAAGGCGTGATGAGGACGGGATTCCCCATACGAAGAACGGGACGCTGCACGTCGATGACCCTTTGCGTCTTATCGGGCGGCGCCCGGAGTCTTTAGGGCTTCGAACGCCACGAACGCCTTTGCGATGTCGACCACCGACACCACCGCCTCGGCAACCGTATCCTTGAGCGACTCGAAGTCGATCCCTTCGTTCGAAGTGCCGATTCCGGCCGCGTGATTCACCGAGACGCAGACGGGAGCGTACGCAAGACCCAATTCGCGCGCAAGGGCGCATTCCGGATACACGGTCATCCCGATCATGTCGGCCCCGTCGCGGCGATAGCGCTCGACCTCGGCCGCGGTTTCAAGGCGCGGCCCCTGGGTCGCGGCATAGACGCCGCCCGTGCGCACCGTGCGACCGATCCTAGCCGCCGCGGCCGCAAGACCCGCCGAGAGCGTGCGATCGAAGGGGTGCGTCATGTCGACGTGCTTCACGCCCGCTTCGGGCGTGTCGTAGTAGGTCGCTTCGCGACCCCAGGTGTAGTCGATGAGTTGGTCGGGCAACGCAATCCCGCCCGGACCCATGTCGGCGGCGATCCCGCCCACGGTGGCAACGGCAATGACCCCTTCGACCCCCGCCTGCTTCAAGGCCCAGAGGTTCGCGCGCGCGGGCACGCGATGGGGCGCGAACTGGTGGTTCACGCCGTGGCGGCGCAGAAACACGATCGGCGTTCCGCCGAGGCGCCCGAAGACGAGCGGCGCCGAGGGGGCGCCGTACGGGGTGGTCATTTCGATTTCTTCGCGGTCGGTGACGACGTCGTTCGACGTGAAGCCCGATCCGCCGATAAGCGCATACATGGGTCTGAGATCCTTCGCCCCCGGGGAAAGCCGGGGGCGTCTGAAATTGGAAAACGTGGATTCGAAAAAAGCGGTGATTCAACCCGAACAGGCGTTCGGGCTCAATCGAAGAGCGACGGCTGCTCCGCCTCGGGGGCGGTTGCGGGAGCGGACTCCTCGCGGGGCGCGTCCTTTTTCTTTCGCGCGGTCTTCTTTTTCGGCGCGGCGGGCGTCGGCTCTTCGGTAACTTCGGTGGCCTTGACAGCTTCGGTTGCTTCGGCAGCCTTGTCAGCCTCGGGAGCTTCAGCCGTTGTGTTCGCTTCCGCCTTCGCGACGGGCTCCGACGGCTCGCTCGGCGCAGCCGATTCGGTCGCCCCGTCGTCGGCGAGCATCGCAAGAAGCGTCGCTTCGTCGATCACCCGAACGCCGAGGCTTTCGGCCTTTTCGAGTTTCGAGCCCGCTTCCGCGCCCGCCACGACGAAGTCCGTCTTGCGGCTTACCGATCCCGAAACCTTCGCACCCGCGGCGATCAGGCGATCTTTCGCCTCGTCGCGGGTGAGGTTCGGAAGGGTGCCCGTCAAAACAAACGTTTTGCCGGCGACGGCCGAGTCGGTGCGCTTCGTTTCGACGGCGGGCCAGGTGACCCCCGCGCGCACGAGCGCTTCGATGACGGTGCGGTTGTGGGGTTCGCGGAAGAAAGCTTCGACGCTCGAAGCGACCACTTCGCCCACGTCTTCGACGCCCGTCAGCTCTTCGAACGTCGCAGCTTCGAGTTTGGCGAGCGTGCCGAAGTGCTGCGCGAGACCGAGCGCGGTTGCTTCGCCCACGTGGCGGCAGCCGAGCGCGTAGATGAAGCGCGCAAAGGTCGTGTGCTTCGCTTTTTCAAGGCTCGCGAGGAGATTGGCGGCCGCCTTGGGGCCCATGCGTTTGACGGGCTTTTCGGTTTCGACCGTAGCCGTCAACGGCGCCGTGAGCGCTTCGTGCGTGAGCGAAAAGAGGTCCGCGGGCGTTTTGACGAGCCCCTCTTCGACGAGCATGTCGACGATCTTTTCGCCGAGTCCGTCGATCCCTGCCGCGCGGCGCGAAGCAAAGTGCACGATCGAGAGTTTCATCTGCGCGGGGCAGACGAGACCGCCCGTGCAACGGGTGTCTTTTTCTTCGTCGTCGCGGATCGTGGCGCTGCCGCAAATCGGGCAGTGCCCGGGCATTGCAAAAGGTTCGGTCCCTTCGGGGCGGCGTTCGTGCACGACCCGCACCACTTCGGGAATGACGTCCCCGGCGCGGCGCACGACCACCGTGTCGCCGACGCGAAGATCGAGCTCGGCAATGCGGTCTTCGTTGTGAAGCGTAGCGTTCGAGACGGTGACGCCCCCGACGAAAACGGGCTTCAGGCGCGCTACCGGCGTAAGTTTCCCTGTGCGGCCCACCTGCACGTCGATTCCTTCGACCGTCGTCAGGGCTTCCTGAGGGGGATACTTGTGCGCGCATGCCCAACGCGGTTCGCGCGCGACAAAGCCGAGCTCAGCCTGAAGGTCGAGGCGGTTCACCTTGTAGACGACGCCGTCGATTTCAAAGGGGAGGTTCGCGCGTTCGGCGCTCACCAGTTCGTGAAAGTCCGCCAGCGCTTCGGGGCCCGAGACGACGCGGCGCAGGCCCGCAACCGGAAAGCCGATCGCGGCGAACCAGTCGAGAATCCCGCTTTGCGTGTCGGCGGGAACCGGCCCCGAGACGACGCCGAGGCTGTAAGCGTAAAAGTGCAGACGCCGCTCGGCCGTCACCTTGGGGTCGAGCTGTCGGAGCGCACCCGCCGCGGCGTTTCGCGGATTGACGAACGTCTTCTGACCCGCGTCGAGCTGTCGGCGGTTGAGCGCTTCGAAGTCCGCGCGGTGCATGATCACTTCGCCGCGCACGTCGAGGACGTCGGGCACCGACGCGTCCGTAAGGCGCAACGGGATCGTGCGGATCGTACGGACGTTCGCCGTCACGTCTTCGCCCGTCGTGCCGTCGCCGCGCGTTGCGGCGCGCACAAGGACGCCCTTTTCGTAACGAAGCGACACGGCCAGGCCGTCGAACTTCATTTCGCAGTCGTATTCGAGGGCGGCATCGTCGTCCCCGAGCGCGAGCTCGCGCCGCACGCGCGCGTCGAACGCCTTGGCGCCGTCGCGCGAGAAGTCGGTCTCGGTGTGAATCGAGAGCATCGGCATCTCGTGGACGACCTTCGCGAGGTCGCTCCGAGGGGCGCCGCCTACGCGCAGCGTGGGCGAGGCGGGGCTCTTCAACGCGGGAAAGCGCTCTTCGAGCGCGCTCAGTTCGTTCCAAAGACGGTCGTACTCCGCGTCGGGCAGAGTCGGCGCATCGAGGACGTAATACTCGTAATTGCAACGCTCGAGAATCGCTTCGAGCGCGCGCATGCGCTCGGGCGCTTCGGATTCCGTCGTTTCGGCCGCCGTCGTACGGCCGAAAAAATCGGCCGCTTGCGCGGCCGAAAATTCGCTCGAAAGTTCGGCCATGGGTTTTAGGCTCCGCGGGCAAAAAGAAGCTTCGCACGGTTCGAGCCCGAGGGAACGCCCTTCGAGGCCATGAGTTCGACATGCGAACGGATGTTTTCTTCAATGATGACGGCACCCGCCGCATCGATCGGGTGACCCTTGCGGTCGGTCCAGGCACCGTGCAGCGTATTGGCGAAGTGGTTCGCGAACGTGAAGAAGAGCTTCAGGTCGCCGCGCGAAAGGTTCGAGAGCGGCACGTCGAAGCCGAGGCAGAGGCTCATGCCGCCTTCGGCACCGAAGGCGAGCGTGATCACCGGATCGTGATCCGTCGGGTCGGGGCGATATTCCCAGCGGCCGCTTGCCGCCGTGAAGCCCGCGGCGCGCGCGGCGTCGTTCACGGTGTCGAAACTGAAGGGAACCGCGTTGGGATCGGTCGGCACGATCGACACTTCCATCGTACGGTCGTAGTACTCGATCACGCTCTTCAAGTTGTCCGAAAGTTCCGCGGCCTGCACGGGTTCGAGCTGACGACGAACGGCGACGTCGTTCTGCGCGGCCGACTGTTCGAGCACCTGATAGAAGTTCGACGCCATCACGGGGTCGAGCTTTGCGGTGCGGTTTGCAAGCACCATGGCCGCAACGACGTGACGCGCGGGCGCCGAGAGGTTCTTCGGGTCGTAGTAGAGGCCGTCGCGAGAGCTCTGCGCCCAGATGCGAACGAGAAGCGGAAGATCAAGGCGCTTCAATTCGAGTTCGAGGCTCTTGACGCCCCCGAGCGAAAATTGCAGGCCGTCGCGCGGCGAAATGTCGAGCACCCATTCGATGCCCGGATCGACGGGCGGGTAGGCGCTCAGTTCGGATTCGACGGGACGCGCCGCTTCCTGAGCGCGCGCCTCTTCCTTCGCCTTCTTTTCTTCGGCTTCTTCGCGTTCGAGCTCTTCGTAAATCGGAGGCTCTTCGGAGGGCTCTTCGGGGGCCGCCGCAACGACCTCGTTTTCGTCCTGGTCGCGCGCTTCGGCCGATTCGAAGGCGGCGTCGGAGCCGCCGAGACCGGGCTCGATGCGCGGGGTTTCCGTGAGCACGTCCTGCGTTGAAACGCGCATCTTCTTCGTCTTGTCGAGGGCGCTGCGTTCCTCGCGCTTCGAGCGCCAATAAAGGAAGATCATGAGGGCGACGCCCACGAGGATGAGAATGATGACAGTCTGATTCGGCATGATGCTCGGGAAGCGAAGAATTGAAGTGCGTTGGAAAGCAATCCGCGACGCCGACGCCGTAGCAAGTCGGGTCGCCCGTGCGCGGTGAAAATCCGCGGGGTTTGCGTTGCATTGTAACCCGCGCGTTCGCCGACGAACGGGCACGTGGCACACGAGGCCGGGGAATTTGTGAGTGGGTTTTACCCGCCGACGCCTGAGGCTGCGGCGTCGCCCGGCGCTCGATCGCTCGACGCCGACTCCGCGATCCGTACGGCCTCGTCCAAATCGACGCTCACGACGCGACTCACCCCGGGCTCGCGCATCGTCACGCCGATCAAGGCCTTCGTGAATTCCATCGTCACGCGGTGGTGCGTGATCATGAGGAATTGCGTCGACTCCGACATCTTGAGGCAAAGCCCCGCCAATCGCGCCTGGTTCGCTTCGTCAAGGGGCGCGTCCACTTCGTCAAGCAAACAGAAGGGCGCGGGATTCAATTTGAACATCGCGAAAACAAGCGCCGTGGCGGTAAGGGCCTGCTCGCCCCCCGAGAGCGACCGGACGGACGCGTTTTTCTTTCCCGGGGGCTGTGCCGTGACGTCGATCCCCGAGGCGAGAATTTCGTCCCCGGTCATCGTGAGTTCGGCGTGCCCGCCCCCGAAGAGCCCCGTGAAGGTCTCCTTGAAGTAAGCGTTCACACGCTCGAAGGTCTCGCGCATGCGGCTTCGGGTGTCGGCGTCGATCGTGCGGATGGCGGATTCGAGGGTATTGGCGGCCGTCCGAAGATCTTCGATCTGAAGGCGCGTCGCCTCGAAGACTTTTTCCGCTTCTTCAAGTTGCAGGAGCGCCGCGTGATTGACGGGGCCGAGCGCGGCGATTTCGCCCGCCAAGCGCGAGACCTCGTTTCGGACGGTGCCGATTTTGACGCCGCGCGTTTGTGCGACCACCGACATGCGCGTCCAGTCCGCACCCACTTCGTCCATGCGCTGCGAGTACTGTTCGAGAAGCGTCTTCTGTTCGCCCTCCGCGAGCTTCAGGGTACCGATCGCCTCTGTGAGCGGCAACATCGCCCCCTGCAATTCGCGACTCACGACTTCGTTGGCGGAAAGCGTCGCACGCGCAATCTCCAACGCATTGCGCGCTTCGGCGCTCGCGCGGCGCAGCCGCTCCAGGTCTTCGACGAGCGCGCGCGTTCCGGCGTCGAGCTCTTCGCGGTCCGTCTCGTCGATCGTGCGGCGGGCGGCTTCGACGCGCTGCCGTTCGCGCTCGATGTCGTCCGTCAGGTCCTTGATCGTGCGCGTGCGCGCGAGGTCCGCGTCCCGGAGTTGCTTGGCTTTGAGGGCGAGAATCGACACGCGTTCGCGAGCGTCGGCCGCTTCGCGCGCAAGCCGAACGGAACTCGCGCGGGCGGAGGTTTCGCGGGCGGCGGCCGACGCGTCGGCCCGTTCGGCGTTTTCAAGCGCCTCCGCTCCCGCTTCAAGCCGCTCCAGAATCGATTCGATTTCGAGCGTGCGCTCCGCGCGTTCGGCTTCGAGTTCTTCGCTGCTGCGACGCAAATCTTCGTCGCGACGACGCCAGGCGGCTGCGGCCGCTTCGCGGTCTTTGAGTTCGAGCTTCAGGGCGGAAAGCGTCCGTTCGGCGTCCGACGCGCCGCGACGCGCGTCGTCGACCGCGCGCTTCGCGTCCGCCGCGCGGGCCGCGGCCTTCCGGCGGCTGTCGTCCGCGCGACCGAGCTCAACCTCGGCTGCTTCGATTTCGTCCGTAAGGCGCCGGATTTCCTGGGCGCGCGCAAGGAGCGAATTTTCGGGGGCGTCGGATGCAAAAAACGTAATGCTCGCCCGCCCGACGATGTCGCCCTTGGGGGTGACGAGCATGACGCCTTCGGGGATCGATTCCCGAACGCGCATCGCTTCTGCAAGCGACTCGACGAGCCCCACGCCCGCACACCAATCCCGCACGGCGGCCGCAACGGCCGGGTGCGCGCTCGTAACGACGTCCGACAAGGGGCGCAGCGCGCATTTTTCGCCGAGTTTCAGCAACGCTTCGGAAAGCGCCCCGCCGGATGCTTCCGACGCGGATTCCCCCGGAACGGGCGCCGCAAAACTCAAAAGCGCAGGCGGGCGTTCTCGCTCAAACCCGGAGGCGGCGCGCAGGTCTCTGAGGAGCAGCGCGCGCACGCGCGCCCCCAACACGGCCTCCAACGCCGTGAGGGCGCCTTCTTCGACGAGGGCTTCCTCCAAAAAGGCGGGGATCCCCGTGAGACCCCGCGCTTCGAGCCACTCGGAAAAGGCGGCCTGCTGTTCGGCCCCCGCCTGCACTTCCTGCAGCGCCGCAAGGCGCGACCCTTTGGCTTTGAGGTCCCCGAGGAGCGCGAAATAGGCCTTGTCCGCTTCATCCGCGAGGCTTCGGGTTTCTTCAAGGAGCGTTTCCGCGACTTCGAGGCGCTCGGCGCAGTCTTCGGCCGCGGCTTGCGCTTCGTCGACCTCCTCGCGCAGCCGCGCCGTTTCCTTTTCGTCGGGGCGCGATGCTTCGGCTGCTGCGCGGTCCGCTTCGGTTTTCGAGCGGTTGCGTTCGATTTCGGCAAGGCGATTGCGTTCGTGCCCGAGGGCGGCTTCGTCGACCGACGTGCGGCGACGCAGGGTTTCAAGCGCTTCGCGCGTTCGGCGGCGTCCCGTTTCGGCCGCTTCGAGTTCGATTTCCGCGGCTTCGAGGCGCTCCGCGGCTTCGGCTTCGAGGGCTTCGGCTTCGTCGCAGGCGTCCGTCAACGCCGCACGGCTTTCGCGGTCGGCGGCGAGCTGTTCGTTTTCGGCCGCAAGGCGCGCTTTTTTCGCTTCGAGCGTGGCGGTTGCGGCCGCAAGATGGCGCTCCGCTTCGGCGCGGCGCTCCATGGTGCGTTTGGCTTCCCCTTCGAGGCGTGCGAGCTCGCGCTCGACGCGCCGTTCGTCCGCCTCCGCGGCCGCGAGCGCGTGCTCGGCCGAGGTCGCCTGCCCGGCAAGCCCCTCGTGCTGCGCCGTGCTCTCCTCGTAGGCGGCGCGCTTTTCCTGAAGGGCCGCAACCGTCGCCAGGCCCTCGGTGCGCACGCGCTCCAATTCGTTTTTCGCGTCTTCGTACTGAAGAAAATAAAGGAGACCCTCGGACTCAGTGCGGCGGTCGGTGAGTTCCTTCCAGCGCGCGGCGCGCCCCGCATCCTCCCTGAGGCGCGCTATTTCTTCGCCGCGCACGGTCTGAAGGTCTTCGGCGCGCTCGATGTTTTCCAAAGTGGAGCGCAAAAGCGACTCCGTTTCGCGACGCCTTTCTTTATAGAGCGACACGCCCGCCGCTTCTTCGAGGTAAACGCGCAGCTCCTCGGGTTTGGCTCGGATGAAGTTCGAAATCATCCCCTGCGAGATGATCGCGTAGCTTTTGGGACCGAGCCCGGTGCCGAGGAAGATTTCCTGCACGTCGCGGCGGCGCACCTGCTGATGATTGATGAAGTAACCCGACTCGCCTTCGGCGGTGACGACGCGCTTGATCGAAAGTTCCGCGTACGCCGCCCACGGGCCCTTCACGCGCCCGTCGTCGTTTTCAAGGACGAGTTCCACGCTCGCGCGCCCCATCGGGGCGCGGCCCGAGGAGCCCGCGAAAATCAGGTCCGTCATCCCGAGGCCGCGCAACTCGCTCGCACGCCCTTCGCCTAGCACCCAGCGCACGGCGTCGATCACGTTCGACTTTCCGCAACCGTTCGGCCCCACCACCCCGACGAAGGGGTCGTTGAGTTCGATCAACGTCGGATCGGCAAAGCTTTTGAAGCCCGAGAGTTTGATCTGGCGAAGACGCACGGAGGATAGGCCCTTTGAAAACGAGAAAAAATAATGGAGGTGGTCGGCTACGGCCGGGCACCTCCTTTGCGGAACGGGCGACATTGTAGCCGTTCGTCGAAAGACCGTCGGGGGTGCCGGAAAAAGCGCGTCCTTCGGCCTCTCCATAACTACGAGCCGAAAAAACCGAAAAGCCGCGCACCCCAAGCGCTACTTGGGTTGCGCGGCTTTTTCGACCTCGAAAATTCCCGAAGTCGGGCGTTCAAGAACGTCCGATCGCTCCGGGAATCCGAAACGCGTCGGCTTACCGGATCCCGACCGCCTTTTCGATGTCGGCGAGCATGAGGTTCATCGCCGTCGGACCGCCTTCGCCGAGGTACCAGGCCGCGTGCGAGAGCTCGGTGGCGCGCCCGGCCTTCACGGCGGGAAGCGCGTCCCACTCGGCGCCGAAGATCGCGCGGTAATCGGTCACAGGCGTGCGGCCGACCGCGATGTCCTTGTTGAGCACGAAGACGTACTCGGGGTTGAGGCGCTTGAGATCCTCGAGCGTCTTGCGGTTTGCCTTCGCGATCGCTTCCGCGTCGGGCTTCGGGCCGCCCTTCTTGGGGCCCGGCCCCTTGCGGGGCGGAACGACGTTCGCAAAACCCATTTCGGCCGAAATCATCGAGCAGCGACCCTGAGGCGCAAGCATCCCGATGCGCCCTTCGTTCGCCATGAGGACGGCGGCGCTCTTGCCGGCCGCGCGTTCACGAATGGCGGCGACGCGCTTCTTCGCTTCGTCGATCAGGGCGTTTGCGGCATCGGCCTTCCCGAAGAGGCTCGCAACCGTCAGAAGGTTCGTGCCGTAGCTCGCAAGAGCCCCGTTTTGCTGATCGGGCGTGATGAGGAGCACGGGAGCGATCGCGCCGATTTCCTTTTCGAGGCGTGCAAGGCGCCCGGTGATCACGATCAGATCGGGCTTCAGAGCCGCGATTTTCTCAAGCGGCGCGTCCTTCAGGCCGCCCGTAACGGGAAGCCCCGCGGGCAGGGGCGCGAGAAAAGGAACGCTCGTGAGCGCAGCCGAGCCAGCGATGCGGTCTTCGAGCCCCCAGAGGCGCATCATGTCAAGCGTCGCGTAGTCGATGCAGACGACGCGCAACGGGTTCTTCGGGGCGGTTGCGGCAACGGCCGCGGCCAAAGCCGTACGGGCAAAGGGGAGAGCCGCCAGGAACGCGGCGGCCGAGGTCGCTCCGAGAAGCGTGCGACGGGAAAGAGCGCTCATTACTTCGCCTCCTTCGCAATGCCGAGCGAGCGCTCGACGTCGGTGAACATGATGTCCATCGCGGTGATGCCGCCTTCGGCGAGGTACCAGGCCGAGGGCGTGAGGTGCACGAGGTGATCGTCCTGCTTGGCCTTCATGCGATTCACCATGTCGTTGTCGAGCACGTCGGCCGCAAGCTTCGCGCCCGGACGGGCGATCGCGGAATCCCGGTCGAGAACGAAGAAGTAATCGGGGTTGAGCTTCAGAAGCAGTTCGAACGAGGACTCGTTGCCGTGGTTGGCGTTGGCCTTTTCGGCGACGTTCGTGAAGCCGAATTCGTTGCCGATCAGGGAGCACCGGGCGGCGTTTCCGAGAAGGTTCACGTGGCTTGCCGTCACGAGACCGACGAGCGCGGTCTTGCCTTCGGAAGCCTTGCGGATCGCGTCGGCACGATTCTTGAACTCTTCGTACGTCGCCTGAGCTTCGGCCTCGCGCCCGAAGAGCTGCGCGACGTTCGCCATGTTGCGGCGGAAGCTCTCGAGCGTGCCGATCGTGCGGTCCGTCGTCATGTAGACGACCGGCGCGATGCGCGAGAGTTCGTCGTACTTCTTCACGAGTCGGCCGCTGATGAAGATCACGTCGGGTTCGCTCGCCATGAGCGCTTCCATGTTGATTTCCTTCAGCGTCCCCACGTTGGCGATGCCGTTTTTCGGATCGTAGTACTTCGAGAGGAAGGGCACGGCCGTCGTCTTCGGAAGCGAGACGACGCGATCGCCGAGATCCCAGCGGTCGAGCATGTCGAGCACCGCCACGTCGAGCACGGCGATGCGCTTCGGATCGGCGGGAACCTGCACGGTCTTCGCCTTCATGCGGCCGTCGAGCGTGTCGAGCGTCATCATGTCGGCGGCACGCGCGAACGCGGGCAGCGCAAGAGCGGCCGAGAAGCAAAGCGCGGCGGCGCCGCGGAAAAGAGAGCGTCGGAACATCGATGGTTTCCTTGGAAGTAAGGCGTGAGTAAAGCGGTACGAAAAAAACGGACCTCCCGGGATCGCCCCGGTCGGGCGTCAGTGGAAAATCGCGAGGGGGCGCCCTTCGATGCGGTGGATTTCGAAAGGCACGCCGTAAATCGATTCGAGGGTTTCGCTCGTCATCACTTCGTCGACCGTGCCGAAGGCGGCTACGCGCCCGTCCTTGAAGGCGCAGATGTAGTCGGAGTGGAAGGCGGCGAGATTGATTTCGTGCAAGACCAAAATGACGGTTTTGCCGAGTTCGTCGCAGAGTCGCCGAACGAGCTTCATCATTTGGGTGGCGTGGTAGATGTCGAGGTTGTTGGTCGGCTCGTCAAGGAGCACGTACTCCGTATCCTGCGCGAGCACCATGGCGATGAAGGCGCGCTGGCGCTGCCCGCCCGACATTTCGTCAATGAAGCGCTCGGCAAAGGGTTCGAGCTCCATATAGCGGATCGCCTCGTCGACCTTTTCCCAGTCTTCGGCCGTCAGGTGCGTGCCGCTGTGGGGGAATCGACCGAAGGCGACGAGCTCGCGCACGGTGAGCTTCATCGAGACGGCGTAGCTCTGCGTGAGAATGGCCAGGTGACGCGCGAGTTCGCGGCTCTCCCACGAAGAGACGTCGCGCCCCTTGAAGTCGATGTCGCCCGCCGACCGGGCGACGAGTCGGGCGATCATGCCGAGGACCGTCGATTTGCCGGCCCCGTTCGGGCCGATCATCGAGATGACCTTCCCGGAGGGCAGCGTCACGGAAACGTCGTCGACGACGGCGCGCTCGTCGTAGCGCTTCTCAAGATTGCGGATGGTGATCATGTCGAAATTCCTGTCAACGTATCAACGGTTTCGAGTCGTCGTGAGAATGAGGTAGAGGAAGTAAATGCCGCCGCCCACCGTTACGAATACGCTCACGGGAACGCTGTAGTTGGCGGCGTGTTCGACGAGGAACTGCCCGGCCGTCAGGATGAACATCCCGACGAAGACCGACCCCGCGATGAGAACGTCGTGGCGGTACGTACGGAAGATCCGTCGCGAAAGGTTCGCCGTGATGAGGCCGAGGAAAGAAAGCGGTCCGACGAGCGCCGTCGCGACGGCAATCGAAAGCGCGACGCCCGTCATGAGGCGCCGTACGGTGCGCTCGTAGTCGACGCCGAGACTCACGGCGGGCTCTCGCCCGAGAGCGATGACGTCAAGCAGTGCGAGGTCGCGCCGCAGCCAAAGGCCGATCGCCGCCAGAAGAAGAACGCCCGGAATCAGCACCGACGCGTTCACGTTCGTGAAGCTCGCGACGAGGCTCGTCAGAAGCGCGTCGTATTCGTTCGGGTCCATGATGCGGGTGATCGAAGACTGCACGCTCGAAAAGAAGGTCGAAAGGACGGTGCCGATCAGAAGGACGTAGAGGACGTTCCCGCCCGTCTTTTCGAAAATCGTGTTGTAGACGAAGGTCGCCACCACACCCATCACCACGATGTCGAGGAAGAACGCAAGCTGCGGATCGGTCGCAAAGGCGCTTCCCGCACCGAAGAAAAAGAAGACCCCGGTGTGAACGAGCACGTAGAGCGAATTCATGCCCAAGAGGCACGGCGTCACGATCGTGTTGCGGATGATCGTTTGGAAGACGAGCGACGCCGCGGAAATCGCGAAGGCGGCGGTGAGCATCGCGGCCAAGCGCGGCCAGCGCAGGCTCATCGCGTACTCGAAGTACTTCGGATTGACGAACGCGAACTGGTAGGCGAACACCGCGGCAAGCGTCGCCGCCGCAAGTGCCGTCATGCCGATCGCGATGCGGCGGGAGCGCGCCCGCGCCGCGCTTTTCGCGTCGGGACCGCAAGCAGCGGGCAGGGCCCGAACGGGTTCGAGGGACTGAACGGATTCCATGGCACTCATTGGCGGCAGCCTCCGCAGAGATTGGGGTTGCGGTCACGGGTGAGACCGAAGAGCTTCAAAAGCACGTCGCGGTCGATCGAGCGGCGGCCGAACTTCAGGCGGTAGAAGACGAGCCCGATGAAGAGGAGGCTGCCGACGGAGCCCACGATCAATTCGATCGGAAGTTCGTAGGGGGCGATGATGAGGCGGCCCGCCAGGTCGCACGTCAGCACGAAGAGCGCGCCGAAAAGCGCCGTGTCGGCAAGCGTCGCCTTGAGGTTGTCCCCCTTGAAAAGGCTCACGACGTTCGGAACGATGAGACCGATGTAGGAAATCGACCCCACGACGGTCACGATCGAGGCCGTGATCATCGCGGCGATGCTGAGCCCCATGAAGAGCACCGTTTCGTAGCGAACGCCGAGATTGCGGGAGAAATCCTTCCCCATGCCGACGATGTTGAAGTGACTCGAAAAAACGAAAGCAAGCGCGATCAAAGGGAGCGAGAGCCAGACGAGCTCGTAATTCCCTTTGAGAACAAGCGAGAAGTGCCCGACCATCCAGGTCGAGAGCGCCTGCGTCATGTCGAAGCGGAAAGCGAGAAAGTTCGTGATCCCTCCGATCACGTTCCCGAACATGATCCCGACGAGCGGCACGAGCACGACGTCCTTCATCGGAAGTCGCATCACGAACCACACGAACACCCAGGTGCCGAGCATGGCGGCCGCAAACGCAAAGAGCGCTCGCCCCCAGATGCCCGCGTCGGGGAGAAAAAGAAGCGCGAGAAGAATCCCGAACTGCGCCGAGGAAATCGTCGCGCCCGTCGTGGGCGAGACGAACTTGTTCGCGCAGAGCTGCTGCATGATGAGACCCGCAATACTCATGCCCGCCCCCGTACACAGCACGGCCAGAAGACGCGGCAGGCGCGAAGTCACAAGAACGTGAAGCGCTTCGACGTCGCCCGAAAGGATCTGCGCGAGCGAAATGTCGGCCGCACCCACGAAAAGGGAAGCTGCCGAAAGAAGAAGCGTCAAGGCGAGGAGGCAGTAAGTGGATCTCGTCATGGTTTCGTACGGTCGAAGTCGTGCGCGGGAGAGGAAATCGCATCGACGGGACTTCTCAAAGTCCCGAAGTACTCGAAAACCCCGGCACGGTTGTCGATGCCCACACTCTATAGAAGAATGATTTTGAGAGTCATTCTCATTAGTATTTAGTTACATTTTATCGATTTAAATTAACAATCCCCCCGTTAGGTAAAATACTCGCCTGTAAACGACTGAAAAATCCGTTGTATTTCAGGTATTCGCATTCGCTTTCCGAAGAACGGTCTGCGAGCCTTCGGCCCCTCTGACCGACGGCGAGCATGGTTTTTTCACCTCCATTTGAGAATAGTTATCAGTTACACTTCGTCGCAACTCACGGGAGAACCCTTCCCGAACCGACTAACGGGCGCCCGAAGCTTCCACCGCGTTTCACCCGAGCCGAGGGCGCGTTTCTCTTCGTTTCCACCGATATGACGACTTCGAAGACCACCCCCATTCTTTCTCTCGCTCTTCTTTCCTGCGCGGTTTCCGCCGCCTGGGCGACCGAGGCGGGCTACACCACGCTTGACGAATCCGTCGTTTCCGCTTCGGGCTACGAGCAGGACACCCGCGAAGCACCCGCGAGCATCTCCATTACGACCGAGCGCGAACTGCAGACCAAGCCCGTGACCGACCTCGGCTCCGCCGTGGGTGACGTGCCGGGCGTGGACGTCGCGCAGACGAAGATGGGCAACAGCACGGTGTCGATCCGCGGGTTCGACGCCGCCTACACGCTCTTCATGATCGACGGCAAGCGTCAGAACGTCAGCACGGCGATGATCGACAACGGGTTCGATCCGACCTCGGCCTTCATTCCGCCCGTCGGCATGATCGAGCGCATCGAAGTGCTGCGCGGCCCCGCCTCGGTCGCCTGGGGGTCGGATGCCGTGGGCGGCGTCGTGAACGTCATCACGAAGCGTCACCCCGATCGTCTCACCGGGAGCATCACGATCGACGGCACGATTCAGCAACACGACGAGTACGGAAACCGCGGCGGTTCGAGCTTCTACCTCGGCGTCCCCCTGAAAGATGGGGTCGCGTCGCTGACGATGCGCGGCCGCTACCAGAAGTCTGGCAAGGATGAAATCACCGCCCCGAACGGCCAGTACGCCACGCACTCCTCGACCGAAACCTACCTCGGGAATTTCGGCGCGCGCCTCAACCTCACGGTCGACCCGGAAAACTTCTTCTACGTCGACGGCGACTTCTCGCGCTTCCAGGGCGGCTCCATGCAAACGAGTTCCTCGAGCATTCAGTCGCGTCGCTGGTACCAGAAGTACAACTTCCTCGCCGCTCACGAAGGGACGTACGACTTCGGCCGCACGGAAACCTACGTGATGGCCAACGGGCTCGATCTTCTGCGCACGCAATCGTCCCTCAACCCCTGGTCTTCCGGCAACAACGCGGTTGCGAGCACGACGGAAGGCTCC
The DNA here is from genome assembly GCF_003609995.1 of Sutterella megalosphaeroides. Classification (NCBI taxonomy): domain Bacteria; kingdom Pseudomonadati; phylum Pseudomonadota; class Betaproteobacteria; order Burkholderiales; family Sutterellaceae; genus Sutterella; species Sutterella megalosphaeroides. Next base: position 921,989 of record NZ_AP018786.1, on the reverse strand, counting down.
TGGAACGATCCCCTGCGTTCGACCTGGAGCTACACGGCCGCAACGAAATTCACCTCCCCCGTCGAATTCGACGCCTACGGGAGCATGATGGTGACGGGCGGGCTCGAAGGCACCTACGAAACCTTCAAGGACACGCAAACGGAAATCATCCGCGACAAGACGCTCGATCAGTCGGTGATCTCCGCCTTCCTCGAGTCCGAATACTTCATGACCGAGCAGTGGATCGCCACGGTGGGCGGTCGTGCGACCTGGAGCGACATCTTCGGCGCTCACTTCTCGCCGCGCGCCTTCCTCGTTTATAAGCCCCTCGAAGCGCTCAGCTTCAAGGGCGGCGTTTCCGCGGGCTACAAGACCCCGAACGTCAAGCAGCTCACGAACGGCGCCTTCAGCGGGACGCAGGCCGGCGACCGTACGTTCGGCAACCCCGACCTGAAGCCCGAAGAAAGCTGGAGCTACGAACTCTCCACGACGCTCGACATCGCGCGCGCCGCGCAGCTGACGGTCGGGGGCTTCTACACCGACTTCAAGAACATGATCGCGACCGAAGACATGACGGGCGCCGACCACATCGGCTCGGACGGCAAGGCCGACAAGATCCAGATCAACTACGGGAGCGTGCGTACGCGCGGCATCGAAGTCCTTCTCAAGACGGCGAGCTTCCACGGTTGGTCCTTCTCGACGGGCTACACCCTGACGGACGCCGAAATCCGCGACGGCGCGAGCCGCGGCAAGCGCCCGAACGAGCTTCCGAAGCACAGCTGGCAGAATCGCCTCGACTACGCGAACGGCAACTTCAGCGCCTACCTGAAGTCGACGTCGAAGTTCGACATGGCGGTCACCTCGACGAAGGGCGCGCCGACTTCGGACACCTACAACGACGTGACGATCGTGGATCTCGGCGCCTCGTACGGCTTCATGAAGAACCACCGCATCTCGGTGGCGGTCAACAACGTGCTCGACCAGTCGACGACCGACTGGGAAGCCATCGAGTCGAAGGGCAAGGTCTCCTACGCGAACCGCTACAGCGACATGGTCGACGGGCGCAACCTCTGGGTGTCCTACACCTACAGCTTCTAAGCCTCGTCGGTCGCACGAGAGCCCCAGCGGGGCATTCCCCGCGGGGCGCGCATTCCGAAGGGAAGCTGCGCGAACGGGCTTTTCGCCGACACCGGCGCGAAGCCCGTTTTTTTCGCATCTCGCATTCGTGCATTTGGTAATGAGAAGGGTTATCAGTTAGAATTGCATCCTCAATTCTCTTCCGACTCTTGTTACGGGAGCCCATCGTGGAATTTCTCAAAGAAAGCATCGATTACATCATCTTCGCCGTGCTCGGTCTCATGGGCTTCGTCACCGTCTGGCTCACGATCGAACGCGTGATGTTTCTCAAGCGACTCGATCCGTCGGACTACGCGACGAAGGACGAGTGGGACGAAGCGCTCACGAACAATCTCACGACGCTCTACATCATTTATTCGAACGCCCCCTACGTGGGTCTTCTCGGCACGGTGATCGGCATCATGATCACGTTCTACGACATGGGAATGAGCGGCAACATCGACGCGGGCCACATCATGACGGGGCTCTCGCTCGCTCTCAAGGCCACCGCTCTCGGTCTTGCGGTCGCGATTCCGACCCTCATCGTCTACAACGCCCTGCAGCGTCGCATCAACGTGCTTTCCGCCCGCTGGAAGCCCCGGGAGGTCGAAGCATGATCGAAATTCCGAAAAAGGAACCGCTCAACATCGTTCCCTTCATCGACATCATGCTCGTCCTTCTGGCGATGGTCCTCTCGATTTCGACCTTCATCGCCAAGGGCGAAATCCCGATCGATCTGCCGAAGGCGAATTCCGCGAGCGCGCCGAGCGCGAACGCCTCGCCCGTGCTGCTGCAGATCGATGCGGCAGGCGACATTTTCTGGAACGACGAAAAGTACGAACTCGAACGCCTCGACGAGGTCGTACGCGGCCTGAAGCCCGAAGAACGCGTGCTTTTGCGCATCGACAAGGCGGCGACCTTCGACCGCTTCATCCAGGTGATCGACCTTTTCAAGACGCACGGCCATGAAAACTTCACCATCGCTGCCGAAAAAGCACAGTGACGCGCGACGCCACCGGCACTCGTTCCTGATCGCCTGCTCGATCTACGCACCTCTTACCGCCCTCGCCTTCTTCGGCTTGACGGTCAACGCACCGCTTCCCGCGGGAGAGCCCCTCCCGATGACGATTGCGTTCGCGCAGATAGCGGGGGCCGCCGCCCCCGCCGGCGCCCCTGCGGCGGAAACGGCACCGCCCGAACCCGCAGAAGAGATCGTCGACGAGCCCGCTCCCGAGCTGCAGCCGGAACCGGAACCCGAAGCGACGCCTCCGGAGCCCGAGCCCGAACCGGTTCCGGAGCCTGAGTCCGAACCCGAGGTTATTCCGGAGCCCGCTCCGAAGCCCGAGCCCAAGCCTCAACCCAAACCGAAACCCGTCGAGAAGAAAGTCGAGAAGCCCGTCGAAAAGAAGGCGCCGAAGCCCGAAGCGAAGCCCGCACCGGCCGCCGAAACACCGAAGGCCGCAACGACGCAACCCCTGCCTCCGGGCGTCGTTCCCCAAACGGGGGGCACTCCCGCCGCGGGCGAAGCGGGCATTGCGACGCTCGTGCACGGGGAGACGAACGATCCGTTCCTTGCCGACGTGAAGCGTTTGATCGAATCGAACCTCGTCTATCCTCGCAAGGCGCGCCGTTTCGGCAAAGAGGGTACCGCCCTCGTGCAGTTCACGGTCGCCAACGACGGACGGCTTTCCGAACTCGTCATCCACACGTCTTCGGGCGAAGGGATGCTCGACCGCGCGGCGCTTGCCGCCGTCACGAAGGCCGAGTCGCTCTGGGGAGCTCCGGGTCGCACGGTGCGTCTGCGCCTTCCAGTCGCTTTCCGCCTCAAAAATTCGTAATCGAAGGCCTATAAAGTTTCCCCTCGGCGGAAATCGAGGGGTTTTTTCCATCCACTCAGCCAAAGTGCAAACGAGACAGGCACAACTCTCCCACCGCAAGGATCGACCGCCCCTCTTCCACCTCCTCCTTTGCCCGCCCCGCTTCGGGCTACGCCCGCCGCGTACCTCAGGTTTTCTCCTCCGAACTTCTCCCGGGTAGGGAAAGTTCTCTCCCTAGCTCTCGGCCCGTCCCGCCTTTCGGAGCCCCGAGCACTTCAGCCTCTCGCACCGCCGCATTCTTCGGCCGCCGGCAGTTTGCATTTTTCCCAAACTCCTTCGCAATTCGTGCGTTGCTGGCGCCGGAGCCCCGAGCGACACTCAGCCTCAACCGATGCAGTCCTCGCGCCCTCTGAGACCACCTTGTGCGAGGCTCGTCGGCAACAACGCCACATGAAAAGGAGACCCTCATCATGGCGAAGTGCACACTCAACCGTCGAACCTTCCTGAAGGTTTCGGTCGCGGCGGGTGCCGCGGCCGCGCTTGACGCGGATGGACTCTTCGTACCGGCCGCCGAGGCCGCCGAAGGAGCCGCCGAAGAAACGAAAATTGTCAAAACCTGCTGCCGCGGCTGCATTCAGAATTGCGGCGTCCTTGCGCACGTGCGCAACGGACGCGTCGTGAAGCTCGAAGGCAACCCGGAATATCCGATGTCCCACGGCGCGCTCTGCGCGAAGGGGCTTTCGGGCATCACCGCGCTCTACCACCCGAACCGCAACAAGTATCCGCTCATTCGCGTCGGGAAGCGCGGCGAGAACAAGTGGAAGCGCATCTCCTGGAAGGAAGCGATCGACACCATCGCCAAGAAGATGATGGAGGTTCGGGAGAAGTACGGCGCCGAATCCGTACTCGTCACGACGGGCGGAGGCGGCAACCCCGCCTTCCGCGGCATCGCCCGCTTCTGCAACGCGTTCGGTACGCCCAACTTCTACGAACCGGGTTGCGCGCAGTGTTACCTCCCGCGCACGCTCGCTTTCGACATGATGTACGGCGGTCCCGACACGAGCATCGCCGACGAAAAGAGCCGCGAAATCTACAATCCCAACACGAAGATGAAGTCGATCGTGCTCTGGGGCACGGACAGCAGCTACAGCTCGCCCGCAACGGGCGGCCTCGCACTCGTCGAGTTGCGCGCCAAGGGCGTCAAGACCGTCTCAATCGACCCGCGCTTCGTCCCCGAGGCGGCACGCGCGGACGTGTGGCTCCCGGTCCGCCCGGGCACCGACGTGGCGCTCATGCTTGCGTGGATGCGCTTCATCATGACGGAAAAGCTCTACGACGAGGATTTCGTCATGCACTGGACGAACCTCCCGTATCTGGTCGACGCCGCAACGAAGATGCTCGTGCGCGCCGACGAACTCGATCCGAAGGGGGACGAGAAGACCTACGTCGTCTGGGACCGCAAGACGAAGTCCCCGAAGGCGATCCGCTATCCCTGGGACGACGCACTCGACCCGGCGCTCGCGGGGACGTTCGAATGGAACGGCCGCACGCTCAAAACCGGCTGGACGATGCTCGCCGAACGGGTCGAACCTTGGACCCTCGAAGCCGCCGGCAAAGAGTGCGACCTCGATCCGAAACGCATCGAAGAGGCAATCCGCATCTATGCGGACGGCCCCTCGGGCATCGCGCTCGGCGTCGCCACCGACCAGACGCCGAACTCCGTGCAGGCCGCCATGGGTTGCGTCATCCTGAACGCCCTCACCGGCAACGTCGAGCGTCCGGGCTCCCTCATGCAGCGCAACCCGACGAGCAACGTCGTGCCGGCGGGGTCGCTTGCGACCCGGTGCTCCTACCTCCTCCCGAAAGGACAACTCGCGAAGCGTCTCGGCAGCAACGAGCACAAGGGCCTCATCCAGTGGGACGCAGCCCAGCCTACCGCGGTGCTTGAAGCCATGCTCACCGGAAAGCCCTACCCGATCAAGGTCTGGCTCGAGCGTTCCGGCAACAAGATGGCCGTGAACGGCCAGGCCCAGAGCTGGGTCGAGGCGATGAAGAACGTGGACCTCATCGTCCACATGTACATGTACCCGACCTCGTTCTCAAACTACGCGGACATTCTGCTGCCCGCCACCGAGTGGCTCGAAACGAACATGCTCGTCGAGTCCCTCAACATGATCTTCGCCCGACAGGCGGTTGCCCACGTCTGGGAGACCGAGGACGAGACGCTCTTCTGGTCCAAGCTCGCGAAGCGCTGCGCCGAACTCGGCAACGAGAACTGCAAACGCGCCTGCGACCCCGCCTTCATGAAGGGCGACCTCGCCTACTGGGATTCGATGGAGGAGCTCCTCGATCAGCGCCTCAAGACCGTCAACCTCACGTGGAAGGGCCTCCTTGAGCACAACCCCTACGAGTACCTCCCCTACGAGAAGTGGAACACCTATGGCGTATACCTCGAGAAGGACCCGAAGACGGGACTTCCGAAGGGCTTCCGGACGCCCTCGAAGAAGCTTGAGCTCTACGGTGAAGTGTTCATCACGCTCGGCCGCACCGGAAAGCCCTACGCGCTCGACGAGGTACCTCCGGTCAAGAAGGACTACGACCCGTTGCCCTACTACCTGAAGCCGAGCGAGGCCGCGCCCGAAATCGTCAAAGACTTCCCGCTCGTCCTCACGAACGGCCGCATCCCCGTCTACCACCACGGGACGCTGCGCAATTCGCCCTTCCTGCGCGAAATCTATCCGGTGCCCGAACTCTGGATCAATCCGGCGACGGCCGCGAAGTACGGCCTCGCGCAGGGGGACTGGGCCTGGATCGAATCCCTGCGCGGAAAGATCCGCGGCAAGTGCCGTCTGACGGAGGGCATGGCCCCGGACGTCGTCTACATGGAACGATTCTGGACTCCCGAGACCGTCAACACGCCGACGGGCGGCTGGCAGGAAATGAACGTCAACGTCCTCACGAAGAACACCGCGCCCTTCAACGACATGGTGGGTACCTACACGCTGCGCGGCATCGCCGTGCGCGTCAGCAAGGCGCCGGGCAAGCCCGAAGGCGTCTGGGAAAAGCCCGAGGACTTCAAGGCGTGGCTGCCGCAGCCGACCGATCGGACGCCCAACCCGCAACTCTAATTCAACGCGAACGCCGGGGCGACGCCTGATTGGCGCCCCGGACGGAGACCATCATGACTCAAAAAACCATGGTTATCGATCTCGACCGTTGCATCGGCTGCATGGCTTGCGAGATCGCCTGCAAACAGGAAAACGGCGTGCCGCTCGGGGTGTACTACAACAAAGTGCTCTCCATCGGCCCGATGGGGAAGTTCCCCGACGTCAAGCAGTACTTCCTGCCGACGCTCTGCCAGGTCTGCAAGGACGCGCCCTGCGTCAAGGTGTGCCCGACGGGCGCGACCTACCGCACCGAAGACGGTCAGATCATGATCGACAAGGAAAAGTGCATCGGGTGCCGCGCCTGCATGACGGCATGCCCCTACGGCGCGCGCTCCTTCAATCCGGAAACGAAGGTCGTCGAGAAGTGCACGCTCTGCAACCACCTGCAGGAAGTGGGCGAAGCTCCCGCCTGCGTCAAGGCATGCTGCGCCAAGGCGCGCTTCTTCGGCGACGTCGACGATCCGGAAAGCGACGTTTCGAAGGTTCTCGCAGCGGCCGGCCCCGAGAACGTGCACTCGCTGCCCGACACCGGGAACCATCCCACCGTGCGCTACATCCTGCACGAAAAGAACGGGCACTGGCAGGCCCATCCGCCCAAGATGCAGTAAGAGGCGGCGATGAGCGGCGGTTTGTTCTCACTCTCCGTCCTCGCCGCGACGGCCGCGCTTTCGGCCGCCGCGGCCATGGCGGCCCTGCCCGCGCTCGAACGCGAGCTCGTTTCGTACGCGCGCGTGCGCGCGGTGCTCGCGTTCGTCGGCCTCGCACTTCTCGCGCACCTCGCGGCGACGGCCGCCGCTTTCGGACGGCCGGCGCTTCTTCTGAACGTGCTCGCGCACCCTGCGAGCCCCGTTTTTCGCGGCGTCGCCTCAAGCCTTGCGGCGCTCGCGTTCCTTTTCCCTTACGCCCGCGCCCTGGCGAGCGGCGACGACCTGCGCCGTTGCAGGCGACTCGCCGCGCTCGCGGGCGTCGCGGGCTGTGCGCTTGCGTTCGCGCAGGCCTCCACCCAATACATGCCCTGGCGCGAAGCCTGGGCCTCGCCCGCCGTGATACTCCCCGAAGCGGGACTGTGCGCCTCGGGTGCCGTCGCGGTACGGGCGGCCTTCGTGCGCCGGCCGCTCTCCTTGCGCGAAGCCCTCCTCGCACTCTCGGCTCCGGTCGGTGCGGCGCTCTATGCGCTCGCGCTCGGTCCGGAGAGCGAGCCGCTTCGAAGGCTCCTATCGGTCGAGCTCGCGCTCCCGGCCGCGACCTGCATCGGACTCTCAATCGTCACGCCCCTCGTCGCACTCGGTCCCTGGCTGCGCCGCGCACCCCAGCACGCGGAAGCCGCGGCGGCGTTCGCCGCGACGGCGGCCGCCATGGGATTGACGCATGCGACGCTTGCGGCGCTCGGCGAAGCGGCCTGGCGCTTTTTCGGATAAACCCCTTTTGGAGAACCTCTCATGACCACCACGGCTGACCTTCGGGCGATCGCCGACTCGCGCGCCACGCTCTACAAGCTTCTCTCGTGCCTCTACCTTGAGGAGGTCGACGTCGAGACACTGAAGGCGCTTTGCGCGCTCCGGTTCGAAAACGCCCCCGAGGCGATTGCGGCGCCGGCCGCGCGGCTGCGCGCTCGGTGCGAAGCGATGACGGACGACACGCTCAGAGCCGACCTCGAGGCGCTCGCCGTCGACTACGCGCGCATCTTCCTCGGTGCGGGTGTCGCCGAAGGCGACGCCGCCGTCCCGTACGAATCCGTCTACACGAGCCCGCAGCGGCTCCTTATGCAGAACTCCTGGGAGAGCGTGCGGCGCGCGTACCTTGAGCGCGGCATCGCCGTGAAGCCCCGGATCGGACTCTACGAAGATCATCTTGGGGTCGAGCTCGGCTTCATGGCGTCGCTCGCCGCGCAGGACGGATCGGCCGAAACGACCGAGGCGCTCCTTGAGGAACTTCGCTTCGAGGAGACCTTCCTGCGGGATCACCTTCTCGGCTGGGTTCCGCGTCTTGCGGCCGACGTACGCCGCATCAAGGGAACGACGGGCTTTTATCAGGACGCCGCGGACCTCACCGAGGCGTGGCTCGCACTTGATGCGGAAACGCTCCGGGACCTGAGGGAGGAACTTCAGAGCGAAGAGGTTTCCGACAAGGCCGCCTCCGACAACTGACGCTCGGACGGACGGTCGTCCGTGCGGGCGACCGCAGGATCCGGCCGTTGGAGCGGCCTCGGTGAGCCGAAAAGGAGATACTCGTTGTCATGACACAAAGCCCTCGGGATGAACACGCGAAGAGCGAATGCGGTCCGGAACGCGACCGTGAACATGAAGGCGAGCGCGAAGTTGAGTACAAAGTAAAGGAATGTACCGAGCGAAGCGCTTCGGGCGACAGGTCCGACGCCGGTGCGGACCTTCATCCGCACCCGTACGCCCGTTCTCGCCGCGATCTGATCGCGGGTGCGGGCGGCGTCGGAGCGCTTCTCCTCCTCGGAACGCTCGTGCACCGAAGCGAAGAGGGGCCCGACGCCTCGGCGCGCCCCGAGCCCGTTCGCCCGCCGGGCGGCCGCGACTTCGCGTCGCTTTGCCTGCGTTGCGACCGCTGCCGTAGCGCGTGCCACGCCGACGTCATTCGTCCGGGGGGTCTCGAAGAAGGGCTCCTCGTCATGCGCACCCCCGTCCTCGACTTCAAGCTCGGGTGGTGTGACTTTTGCGGCGATTGCGCCGACGTCTGTCCCACGGGCGCGATCCTCCCCTTCGACCCCGAGACCGAGCGCGTCGGGCTCGCACGCCTCACCGACGCCTGCATCGCGCTTCGCACCGGAGCGTGCCGCGTCTGTGCGGACGTCTGTCCCTACGACGCCGTGACGCTCGTCGACGGAAACCGCCCCGAAATCGACCCCGAGCGTTGCAACGGGTGCGGACGGTGCGTCCTCGAGTGCCCGTCGAACGTCTTCCAGTCGCTTCGCGCGACGCGCGGCATCGAAGTCGTCGCCCGCAAAGGAGTACCGTCATGAAACCCGGTCGCGTCGCCCTGCTCTTCGCGCTTCTTTTCGCACTCGGACTCGTCTTTCACACGGGCTGGGGTACGCCCTCGGCCTTCGGCGTCGACGTCGTCACCGCGCTCTGTCCGGTCGGAGCCCTCGAGACCTGGGCCGCCTCCGGAACGATCGCCCCGAGGGCCTTCTGGGCGCTTCTCGCGACGGTGATCGCCGTCCTTCTCATCGGCCGCGCCTTTTGCGGATGGATCTGCCCCATTCCCTGGTTTCGGCGCCGACTCGGGCGCGAAGGCCCGGTCGACCGGGAGAAGGAACACGAATATGCCAAGGATGAACCCGGAGAGGCAGCCGGTAAAGCGACCGAAGCCGCATCCGGAGAAGAGGCTCGCCCCTCGCGCGCGCCCTACTGGGTCCTGGGCGGCGCGATCGCGAGCGCCGCGGCCTTCGGCTTTCCCGTCTTCTGCCTCGTTTGTCCCGTGGGGCTTTTCTTCGCTCTCCTCGTGGGGCTCTGGCGCTTTGCGCTCCATCAGGAGTTCGGGTGGTCCCTTCTTTGGGCGTCGGGCTTTCTCGCCTTCGAACTTCTGGTGCTTCGGCACTGGTGCGCGAGCTTCTGTCCGATCGGCGCGCTCCTCACGCTCCTGTCCCGATTCAACCGAACCTTCCGCCCCGCCGCGGACCCCAAGGCGTGCGTGGCGAGCACGCGCGGCCTCGCCTGCCGGCTCTGCACGCGGGCCTGTCCCGAGGGAATTGATCTCGCGCGCGCCTTCCGGGGGCAGCTCCCGCCCGAGGAGCTTGCGCGCTGCACGAAGTGCGGCGCATGCAAAGCGGCCTGCCCGACGCACGCGATCGCCTTTCCGCTCACGCCCGCCGCATTCGCCGCGGAGCACGACAACCGGATCGAAAAAATTGAAAAGGTCGAAATGGTCGAAAAGACCGTGCCTTCCGCAGGGGCTTCGGCAACGACTTCCGCAACCGGCGCGGCTGCGGGCATCCCTCGCCGCAGCGTGCGGGGCGACTCCGGCCCGATGACACCTTACGAGACCGTTCTTGAGGCCGAACGGTGTCTCCTCTGCGGCGCCTGCGCAAAGGTCTGTCCGCAGCACCGGGACCCGACCGCGTGGCTACGGCCGGCGGCTCGCGGCTCGCTCGACGAGGCCGAGGAGATTCTCCTTCGTCCGGGCACGCTTCCCGAAATCTGCGGACTCGTTTGTCCGAGCGAGCGGCTCTGCGAACGCGCCTGCATCCTCCCCGTTGACCCCGACGGAACGGGCGGACCGATCGCGATTGCGGCGCTCGAGTGCTCCATCGCCGAAAACGGACTCGCCTCGGGACGGCGCCCCGCGGTGCGCCGTCCCCGCGAGCGCATCCGCGTCGCCGTCGTCGGTTCGGGCCCCGCGGGGCTCGCCTGCGCGGACGCGCTCGCGCGCTTCGGCGCGACGGTCGAGATCTTCGAGAAGAGAAGCAATTTCGGCGGCATGCTCTCGCACGGCATGCCTCCCTTCAAGATGCCGCGCGAAACGATCGCTAAGCGCGTCGCGGCGCTCGAAGCGCTCGGCGTCGTCCTTCACGCCGGCACGGATGCCGCGAAAGGGCTCGAACTCTCGAGCGATTCCTGCGATCCGAACACGCCGGGCGCCACGACCCCTCTTCGTCCCCTTCCGGGCGGGTTCGACGCGATCTTTCTCGCCTTCGGAGCCGAAGCGCCCGCGCCGCTCGGACTCGCGCACGAAGGGGCCGAAGGGGTCCTCTCGGCGAAGGACCTCCTCGAGCGCCCGTCGGACGCGTCGCTCACGGGACTGCGCGTCCTCATCGCGGGCGGCGGCGACACGGCGGTCGATGCGGCGCGCACGGCGATTCGCGAAGGCGCCGCCCAAGTGATCGTTCTCTCTCGAAGCCCGCGAAACCGCATGAGAGCGCACGCGCGCGACGTGCTCCTTGCCGAAGCCGAAGGCGTGCGGTTTCTCTGCGAATACGAAGTTGCGGACATTCTTGCGGACGAAGACGGACGCTTCGAGGCGGTTGAAGTCCGCACGCCCGAGGGGACGGAAAGAATTGAGGCCGACCGTCTCGTCGCCGGGGTCGGCTTCCGTCCGAGCGCCCCCGACTGGGTGCGCGCGCTCGGGGTCGAGACGGACCCCATCGGTCGCGTGCGCGCCCGGAATACCCGGACCGCGCGCCCGGGCATCTACGCGGGCGGCGACGCGGTTCACGGATCCTCCCTCGTATCCACGGCCGTCGGCGACGGACGACGCGCGGCGGAAGCGATTCTGCGCGACTTCGGCGTCCTGCCTCCGGGAGAAACGCTCGGTGCGGGCTCCGGCACGCCCCGCCCGCTCCAGCCCCGACAATCTCTCTCATCTCTTCAAGCGCAAACCCGCATCGCATCATGACCGACATCGTCTTCCACGAGCTTCAACTCAATCCCGCACGCTGCGTTCGCACGCGGCATGCGGCGAGCAGCTGCACCGTCTGCGCGGACGCCTGCCCGCAGCACGCAATCGCGCTCGACCGCGGCACTCTGACGCTTCGCGCCTCGGCCTGTACCCGATGCGGACTCTGCGCCGCCCTCTGTCCCATGAGCGCGCTCGCTCTCAATCCCGCAGACGAAACGCTCGCTCACGCCGTCCGAGCACGCCGCGCAGCGGGGGCGGAGGTCGTGGTCTTCGCGTGCGAGGGGTGCGGGTCATTCGGGGCGGCGTCGGCGGTGCACGAGGCACACGCCCCGAACCCGACCGAAATCACGCTTCCCTGTCTTCTGCGCCTCGGCGTCGACTGGGCGCTCTGGAGCGCGGCGGGAGGCATTCGCCGCTGGATCTGGAAAACGGGTGACTGTGCGACTTGCGGGGTCTGTTCGCCGGGTGAGGGAGCAGAATCCCCCGCGCCTTCGGCCGATCCCTCCCTCCTTTCCCGACGCGCCGCGGCTCTGACGGAGGGCGTCCACCGCGCCGGCGGCGAGATCTCGATCGAAATCGAGCGCACGTCGGACGGGACGATGCCGGAGGCGCGCCTCCCGACCGCAACGGAAGCGCACGAGGCCGGGAACGAGAACGGGAGCGATACGCCCGCGTCGCCCGCGAAACGTGCGTCCTTTCGCCGGCTCTTTGCGGGCTCCGCCGATCCCTCCGAGTGCTCCGATTCTGCCGACCGCAGCTTCGGCCCGTTACTCGGGCGCGAAGCGCTCGAACCCGTCCCGCTCGCTCCGGTCCGCCAGCGCCTCCTCGCCTCCCGTGCGGCCTTCCCGAGGAGCTTCGACGCCGCGGACTTGCATCTTCCCGACGTCCTTCCCGGCCGCCGAAGCGGGCCTTGCAGATCGTGCGAATCGTGCGGACTGTGCGTGCGCTTTTGTCCTCAGGAGGCGCTCCGTTCGGAGGACGCTGGAATCGCGCTCGATCCCGCACGCTGTTCCGGGTGCGGCCTTTGCGCCGATCTCTGCACGGCGGACGCCTTGAGAATGCGCACACGCGCTCAGGGCGAATCCCTCTCGCCTCGAATCCTCCTCCGAAGCCGTCCGGCCGGGGCCGAAGGGGACCTTCTGCAACGCGAGGACGCTCCAGCGTCCGAGATCAACGCCGCCTTCTCCCCGGAAGCACTCGTAGCCGAGATGTTCGACGCCCCCGTCTACCGCACGTGAACCCCGGAGCCCGATTGCAGCACTCTCCAGTAGGCGAGCGCAGTCTCGCGCCTGCCCGCGGCGTCGAGCGCCCCGGTCTGATCGCGCGCCTGGATCGCGAGCCAGTCGGCAAGCGCGCGAAGCCGCGGCTCGCGTATTTCGTCCTCGAGGCGCGTTGCCACCGCCATGTGCCAGCGGCGGCGCTCCCAGCCGCGCATGAGCGGAACGACGACGCCGGTGCGCAACTCCTCGACGAGGTGCCCGAGATAGATGTCGACCGCAACGCCCTCGTGGTCCAACATGCGGCGTTTGAGCACGAGCTGCTCGTGTTCGTGACATTCGCTCTTCCAGCGCAGAGGGGCGCTCGGCACCCCCTCGCGCCAGAGGCACTCGGTGGGCGTCTGGTTCACGCCCGAGAGGAGCAGCCCCGCATGCTCGGCGAGTTCCTCCGGACACTCGGGCGTCCCGTAACGGCGCAGATATTCGGGCGTTGCAACGGGAACGGCGCTTCCGCGGCTGTAGGGCCGCAGCACGAGTCCCGCATCGTCGCAGAGCTCGCAGTTGAGCACCGCAAGGTCGGCCTCGTCGGTTGCGGCGAACTTCTCGAGTGCGAGCTCGCGGTAGAGCACGAATTCGAATCCGGGCGAGCGCTTCGCATAGGCGCGCAACATGGGCCCGAAAAAGAGGCACGTGAGATCGGCCGGGGCTGTGAACCGCACGACGAACGGATCCGCCTCGCCGCGAAGACGCCGCTCGAGCCGGACGAAGGCTTCGACGTGCGGCCCCACCTCCGCCGCAATTTCCGTTCCCGCATCGGTGGGAAGCATCGGACGCCGCGTCCGATCAAAGAGCGCGCACCCGAACTCGCGCTCGAGCTCGAGCAGAAGCCGCGACACCTTCGTGATCTCCAGGTCGAGTTCCAGCGCCGTCTGCGAGATGCTCCCCGTTCGCACCGCACTCAGAAAGACGCGCCAGGCCAGGATGTTCTTCGAAATGTCCACGCTCTCTCCTTTGCTGTACTTTGCTCCGGGTTCGCGCCCGCGATGCGGGCCGCCGAGAACTCTCTTCTTTTCCGCTCATTATGGCCACATCGGGCCGTTCCGGGCTTCGGTACGAATCCGCCTTGACGAGAACCGAACTTCGTGCCGTCGCGGCTGCCTTCACGTATTCTTTCCGAAAAAGTCGTCACGGTCGGGGCAAAAATCGAGGTTGCCGTCAATTTTTCGAACACTGTGCCTTCCTCTTTCGCCTGAAGTCGAAGGACTTCTGCGCCGATCTCCGTGAGAGCACTGCGATGCAAACACCCCGCGGGAATCGCTCAACCGATCCCCGCATCTATAATTAGCCCGCCCGTGCGAACGCGTTCGCGTTCGCCCCTTCGCGGCGACGCGCCTTCGGGTGCCTTGCCGCCGACATCCGACAATCCATTTCTGTGAGTGAGCCATGTACGAAATCGCCCCGCTTCTTGACGACCCGATCCACAACCTGAAGACGATCCGCGACCTCTACCGCTGGGCCATCACCGAGATGGAAACGGCGGATCTCTCCTACGGTCACGGCTCGCCCGACAGCTGGGAAGAAGCGTCCTTCCTCATCTGCCGCGCGCTCAAGCTCCCGTTCGAGCACTTCGAAGAATTCCAGGACGCGGCGCTTACGCACAACGAACTCGTTCGCCTCGTACACCTCGTCGACCGTCGCGTCCACGACAAGGTCCCGACCGCCTACCTTCTCAAGGAAGCCTGGCTCACCGGGCACCGTTTCTACATCGACGAGCGCGCCCTCATTCCGCGCTCCTACATCGCCGAACTCCTCGAAGAAGACCTCGCCCCCTGGATCGAAGATCCCTATGCCGTTTCCTCCGTGCTCGACCTCTGCACGGGATCGGGGTGCCTTGCGATTCTCGCCGCGGGCGTGTTCCCGAACGCGGCCGTGACGGGGAGCGATCTTTCCGAAGACGCTCTGGAAGTCGCGAAGATCAACCGCCGCGACTACGACCTCGAGGACGCGCTCGAACTCGTTCGGGGCGACCTCTTCGAAAACCTCCAAGGCTGTACGTTCGACCTCATCATCTCGAACCCCCCGTACGTCACCACGGACTCGATGTCGCGCCTTCCGTCCGAGTACCGTCACGAGCCCGAAATGGCGCTCGGCGCGGGTGCGGACGGCATGGACGTCGTGCGACGACTCCTCCCCGAAGCGCGTCGTCACCTGAACGACAACGGCATCATCGTCGTCGAAGTGGGCGACGGGCTCGAAGCCGTCGAAGCCGCCTTCCCGGGGCTTGAGCTCACGTGGCTTTCCGTTTCGGGAGGGGACGATCAGGTCTTCATGGCGACCAAGGCCGAACTCGACCGCTACTTCGGGGCCTGATCCCAAATGTTGCGTCTTCAAAATCTCGCGCTTGCCCGCGGTACCCGCGTTCTTTACGAACACGCGACGCTCGTTGCGTCGCCCGGCGAACGGATCGGTCTCGTGGGCCCGAACGGCTGCGGCAAGTCGACCCTGTTCGCCGCGATTCTGGGCGAACTCTCTCCGGAAGCGGGCGACATCGAAACGCCCCCGCAGGACCGCATCGCCCACGTCGCGCAGAGTTTCGTCGCGGAGCCGATGCCCTGCATCGACTTCGTCCTTTCGGGGCACGCCCCTCTGATGGCGGCACGCGCGGCGCTCGCCGCCGCGGAGGCCTCGGGCGACGAAATGGCGCTTGCAACCGCGCACGCGAACCTTGCGGAACTCAACGAAGGTGCCGTCGTCGCGCAGGCGCGCACGATTCTTGCGGGGCTCGGCTTTTCGCAGGCAGACGGCGACCGGTCGGTCTACGACTTTTCGGGCGGCTGGCGTAACCGCATCGCGCTCGCGCGAGCGCTGATGCGTCCCGCGGATTTGCTGCTCCTTGACGAACCGACCAACCACCTCGACATCGACAGTCTCATCTGGCTCGAAAACTGGTTGAAGCGCGTCGAAGCCACGGTACTCATCATTTCGCACGACCGCGAATTTCTCGACCGTGCAGTGACGACCGTCTGGTCCGTCGAAGACCATTCGGTCGTGCGCTACGCGGGGAACTACACGAAGTTCGAAGCCGAGCGGATCGAAAAGCTGAAGCTTCAGGACGCGGCCCACCGAGCCTACGAACGCGAGGCGGCGAGCCTTACGAGCTTCATCGAACGCTTCCGCGCTAAGGCGACGAAGGCCCGTCAGGCGCAGTCGCGCATCAAGATGCTCGAACGCCTGAAGGCGGTGGAACCCGTGCGCGCCAAGCGCGAATGGCGTTTCGAATTCCCGAAGCCCGTGCGACTGCCCGAGCACCTCGTCGACGCCGAAGCGATGCGGATCGGCTACGGCGACCGAGTCGTTCTCGACAAGGTGAGTTTTTCCGTCCGCTCGGGCGAGCGCATCGGCGTTCTCGGCGTAAACGGCGCCGGGAAGTCGACGCTCGTCAAGGCGATTGTCGGGGAACTTCCCCTGATGGCGGGCGAAATCCGTCGCGGTCAGGGGCTTGAAATCGGCTACTTCGCGCAGCACCAGCTCGATCAGCTGCGCACGGACGAGACGCCTCTCGAACACATGAAGCGGCTCGCCCCCGACGTGCGCGAACAGGATCTGCGCGACTTCCTCGGGATCTACCGCTTCTCGGGCGACTTTGCTTCGAGCCTCGTGGGTCCGATGTCGGGCGGCGAAAAGGCGCGCCTCGCGCTTGCTCTCATCGCCTGGAAAAAGCCCAACCTCCTTGTTCTCGACGAACCGACGAACCACCTCGACATGGAAACGCGCGAAGCGCTCACGATGGCGCTCTCGACCTTCGAAGGGGCGGTCCTCATCGTTTCGCACGACCGACATCTTCTTCGCGCCGCAACCGAACGCCTCTGGCTCGTGCACGAAGGGCGCGTCGACGAGTACGACGGGGACCTCGACGACTACGCAGAGCTCGTCCTCGAACACCGTCGCACGACGGCCGCCGTCGAGCGCGCCGAGCGCCTGGCCGCAAAGGAAGCGCCCTCCGTCAACAAGAAGGAAGCGCGTCGTCAGGAAGCGCAGGAGCGTCAGCGCATTGCGGAACTGCGCAAGCCCCTCAAAAAGGAGCTCGACAAGGTCGAAAAGGAACTGAGCCGCAAGAGCGAAGCCCTGAAGGCGCTCGCCGCCCGACTCGCCGATCCGGAACTCTATTCGAGTGCGGACCCCGACGAAGTTGCGCGCGTGACGCGCGAACACGGCGAACTCGCGCCGCAGGTCGAAGAGCTTGAAATGCGCTGGCTCGAACTCTCCGAGCAGATCGAAGCCGTGGTCTGAGACCGTTCGCTCTCGAGCAAGAAAAAGCGGAGCACGCCTTTCGGAGCGGCTCCGCTTTTTCTTTCGCGATCTTCACGCCCGAGAGTCGCTCGACTCGGAAGTCTGAGCGGGCGCTTCGGGCGCCGGAGCCCCCGCACCGCGCACGGATTCGATCAGGTGGTAGACGATCGAATTCACCACCTCGGCGTCGCGGTCCATTTCTTCTTCCGTCGGATCGCGCCCTTCGGCAAAGGCCTGCTTGCAGCGCGGACCGTAGCGCAGCACGTAACCCATGACGATTTCTTCGCGCTTACCCTGCGGCATCGCGGCCGATTCATCCATGAGGTAGAGGTTGCGCATGTCACTCATGAATTCGGCGTTCCCCATCATTTCCGTCATGAACTGCATGTCGAGGGGATTGACGCTGTTGAAGCCCACGCGTTCGACGTCGAGCGCGTCCGCGGCTTCGGGCTTCCAGTCGGGGTAGTCCTTGAGGAATTCGGGCGTCACGCGGTTCTGGTTGATGATCCCTTCGAAGTCGGGCAGGGTCGAGTTCGCAAGCTGCAGGTTCGCCGTGACGAACCCCGTGTAGGCGGTAATGAGGCTGTCCTTGCAGTTCGTGACCGAAATCACCTTGTCGCCGCCCATCTGAGCGAGTTCGCCCGTCATGTCGAGGAACGACATCACGAAGTCGATCGCGAAGAGGCAGACGAGGTCGCGCTTTTCCATGAAGCGGTTCTGCACGGGAACGCCCGCGTGAATCATCTTCGCGAGGCCCCAGCGCTCGCGCAGGGCGTCAAGCGCGCCGTTACCCATCCAGTTCGAGTCGTCGCGGTAGTCGGGACGGATGTTGAGAAGCGTCGCCGCCAGAGCGTACGCCACCGCCGCGACGCGGTCTTCGCGTTCTTCAAGCGTGTAGGGCGCGCCGCTGTGGAGCGCCCGGGCAAGCGAGTACGCAAAGCCGATGAACATGTCTTGGAGCTCGAAGTAGTTCGAGAGGTCGCCGTGCTGCTGCTCGGGGCCCGACCAGTTCTGGGCGAGGAATTCGAGATGCGGGAAGCCCTGTTCTTCGTAAAAGCGATTGTTGAGCGATTCGCGCAGGTAGTCGAGCATCTGCACGTAGCTCACGGGCCGATCGGCGCCTCCCTGACGACGCTTCGACAATTTGCGCGCACGGCGCGCCGCAACCTTACTCTCCGGCATGATGGGGCGGGTCCTTTTTTTGTATTCGTGTGCGGCCGCAATTGAGAGTGGAGCGTCGCAGCGGCCTTTCGACGCAGTCGGAAAAAGACTTTAGCGCGCATTTCTTAAGTCTTGATTGCGCTTTTCGCGCCGCCGACCGTCCCTCCCGACAACGCACGATTCGGACAAATCTTAGGACCGATTTGAGAAGGTGCGGCCTCGGGTATACAATGAGGCGAAACCGTTCGATCCCGTATCGCGCCTGCGTCCCCGAAGGGGCACCCCGGTTCGGGCGTTTTTCCTTTTTTTCTCCCTATTTCCCGCAACTGTGAGGTTCAACGACATGTCCGACATCGACCGCGACCTTTCCGAGACCGAAGCGGCGCACCTGATGCCCGATCCGGAATGGCTTCAGGCCACCCTGAACGACGCGAGCGAAGCGCTCCTTGAGGTGCTCGCCAAGCTTGAGGCGAATCCCGACGAGGAGACGTCCGAAGAAATTCTCAAGCACGACCTCGTGCATGTCTACGCGAAGCTCAACTACGCGGTGAATTCCGCCCGCCTCGGCCCGGCCGCGCTCACGGCCCTCTCCGAAGACGAAGTGATCGCCTGGCCGGCGAAGATGCCGTTCCTCACGTTCGACGAAATCGACGACCTCGGCTGCGAAGAAGAGGACGAGGACGCCGAAGCCTGAGCCGGCGCTTTTCTCAAAGAATTCGGCCCGAACGCTCGCGAAGCGTGCGGGCCGTTTTTATCTTCGGGGGCGCGGTTGGGGAGTCGTTGCAACGCGGGCGACTCAGTTCCAACCGTTGAATTCCGAGACGGTCTTCCAGGCGACGTCGCGCAGGAACGCGGCGGTGTCGGGGGCGAGCGGCTTTTCGCACTCGCCGAAATAGTTGATATCGGCAGGCGTACGGTGAAAGAGCGTCGCGTAGAGGACGGCACCGTAAAGGTACGAACCCGCCGCCGACGGATGACTCTTGTCGGGCATGTACATTTCAAGCTCGGGCTTCGACTTGATCGCCTCCGCGAAAGCGAGCCCCACCGGTACGACGCGCATCTTCGCCTTGTTGGCGATGCGAATCGTCGTGTCGGCGATCCGCACGATGTCGTCGGGCTTGTTCTTCTTCGCCCAGGTCATGACGAGAAGCGGCGTGCTTCCCGCTTCGCGGATGATGTCCGCCTGTTCGATCGCGTACTTTTCGAAGAAGGGAATCCGCTTTTTCGACGTGGCGCCCGCCGAATTTTCCTGCAACAGTACGACGTCGAACATGGGATGCGCGAGCTTTCCGTTCTTGACTTCGGCGTAGGGATCCTGCTCGTGGGGCGCGAGGTAGTGCCGCATGTCGTGGAACGACAACGAACCCGAGGAAATCGTGAGCAGTCGCGTTTTCATCGTTTCCTTCGGAGTGCCGTTTTGCATGAAGCCGCGCAGGTAGGTGTGAACCCCGCAGTTGTAGAAGGAATAGGAATTTCCGACCAGGAGCGCAACCTTCGGGGCTTTCGCAAGCGGTGCGGTCATGTCGGGGGCGACGGTGTTTTCGAGCGCCTGCGCGCACCCGACGGCAAGGAAAGCACCGGCCGCAACGGCGGCGAACTTTCGAACGAATGACATGATGGAAGTCCTCGTGAGATGCGGGCGCGGGCCGTCAGGCCTCGGCTCCCGCGTTGTTTCGGGCGTCAGAACTTGTGAACCAAACCGACCGCGATCGTCGTACGGTCGAGGTCCCCGTCGCCGTTGTAGATGTTGTAGTCCTTCGCGAGCCCTTTGCGCCCTTCGAGGTGCGAAAGGACGCCGTAGACGTTGGTGCGCTTGCTGAAGGGATAAATGTAACCCGCGCCGAGCGCGTAGTAGCCCGCATCCCGACCGAGGTCGCCCACGTTGTTGTTCGCGATGTTGCGGCTGTTTTCGCCTTCGACGTAGATGCCGCTCAAGCGAACGGAGCCGCCCCACGCGGGAATCCGTGCGCCGATCATGTAGCTGTTGCCGTCCCAATCCTTGATTTGCGCGTTCTTCGCGACTTCGCCGTGCTTGCCGATCTTGATGCTCTGCAAAGCGCCGACGCGGTCGAGCCCCCAGCCGCGCTGGTAGCCGCCCATAAGCTCCATGAAGCCGAAATCGTACTTCGCACCGACGAAGAGCGTCGTCGGATCGGCGTCGTCGTTGTCGGCGTAATCTTCGTCGCTCATGAAGATACGTTCCGCCCCGACCATCACGCCGAAGTTCCCGTACGTGTAGTCAACGGTGCCGCCGAGGAAGCGGTTGTTGTCGTTCCACTTTTCGGCCTCGGTGCCGCTCGTATTGAGCGAGCCCGCGAGGACGACACGAAAGCCCGCGAGCTTCGGCGACTGGTAGAAGATACCGTTGTCGACGCGCCCGCCCTTCCCGTAGAAAAGCAGACCCGCGTCACCGTACGTGACGCCGAACGGCGTAAAGCGTCCGATGCGGGTAAATTGGTCGGAGCCCGACATGGGCTTCCCGGAGCGGCCGAAGGCGAGTTCGCCGTAGGAGCGGTGGTAGAGCGAAAGCGTCGACTGCCGACCGAAGAGTTTTCCTGAGCTTGAGAATTCGCCCGTATCCGAGTCAAAGCCCGACTCCAGAACGAAGTGGACGGCCCAGCCGTCGTTCGTGAGCGCTTCGCTGCCTTTTAGGCCCCAACGGGACCCGGTGGAGCGGCCCGAGGTCATTTCCGCCGTGTCCTGCGCGTCGCCGTGGTTGATCGTATAAAGGAAGCCCGTGTCGAGACGACCGTAGACTTCAACGTCGGCGGCTTGGGCCGTTCCGAACATTCCGAAAATCGCGAGCGCGAGGGCGGCCGCCGAGGCCGAGCGGGTGAGTCGAGTCATGATGCGTTCTCCTTTTCTGGTCGGTTGTGCGGCCCCCGGGTCAATGGGTCCGCACGAGATTTACACCGAGTGTAGGAGGACGCAGCCGAGGCTCACCAGACCGCGGCGGGCAAAGAAACTTTGCCGTTTGCGCAATCGGCCGGACCGAAGAGCCTTCGGATCTTCGACGCACGAAGGCCGCTCCGGACGTAACCGGGGCGGCCTTGCATGAGCTCTTGGGTCAGGGCTTCGGACCCGACCTTGCAGCAGGGCTTACGGTTTGATGAGCGCTTCGGGGACGAGCGGATCGCAGTCGACGAGTTCGAGGCTCGTCACCATGTCGGCCGTTCCCTCCTTGTACTTGCGGAAATGCAGCGTCCGGATGTGATGCCGATAGGCCTCTTCGCTTTCGTAGATTTCAAGGATCGCAAACGACGTCGGATCCTTCTTTGCCTGAAGGCTGTAGAGCACGCGAACGCCGGGCTCAAGCCGCATCGATTCGCGGCCCACCTCAGCGCAACCCGCATCCTTGAGGGGGTCGACGGCGAGGAGCTTCTCAGCGCTTCGGGCGAAGCGGCCCGCACGATCATCATGCCGCCCGTACCGTCTTCGTAACCGCCGAAGCAGAGAATGTCGCCCGATTCGAGGTAGGCGTTCAGGTAGGCGATGTGACCGGGGATGTGGGGCGGCGCCGCTTCACGGTCGTGAATCACACGTTGACAAGGTACTGCATGGCTTTTCCTTCTCAGGCGGACTTTTCAACCGATTCGATTTCGGCCGAGAGACGCTCGGCGTGCGCGTCGGCCGCCTCAAGGACGCGGCGCAAGTCGTCTTCGGTGCTCACGCCCGGAACGTACATGGCGCCGCACGTCCAGATGGGCGTCAGCATCTCCAGCCCGCAGAGGCGCGCCGTCTGCATCAGGAGCGGTAGGAAATCCTTGACGGGCCAGCCCATGCCGCCCCCTCGCACGTACTCTTCGGCGGGAGCGGCCGTCGTAAAGGACAAAACGAGCTTCTTGCCGTGAAGCGCCGTGCCGCCCGTACCGAACGCGAAACCTCGCGTCAGAACGGCATCCATCCACGTCTTCATGAGAGCGGGCACCGAGTACCAATAGAAGGGGAAGTGCCACACGAATTTCCGAAGATTTACGGGCCACTCGTCCGTGCAGTTTCGTAAACGCGTGCGGCTCTACGAAGCGAGAAAGCTTCTGCTTTCGCACCGCATGAACGTCGCGGGGTCGTCGTTTGCGGTCGGGTACGAAAGCTCGTCGTAGTTCGTGCGCGACTACAAGGGGCTTTTCGGAGAGCCGCCGCTACGCGACATCCGCAGGCTCTCGGCGACCGACTCGGTCGGGGATGTCGACGTGGTCGATGCGGTCGGTTGCGTTTTATTCGAGGAAATTCAACCTCTATGTTTCTCCTAAGTTTCGTTTCCTACACTCTCCTCAACGGTCGGGGAAAGTTCTCCCGACAAACGAAAAAACGAGCAACGACAACCGATTTCCTCTTCCAAGGAGTACGCCATGCTTACGAAGAAAACCGCCGTTTCCATCGTCTCCGCCTTCGCGCTCTTCGCAGGCGTCACCGCGCTTCAGGCCGCCCCGCAGGGGTTTGACCCCGCGCCCCAGAACGCCGCCGTGCCCGCGGGTCCTCAGGGGTTCGATCCCGTGAACGTCCCGAAGACCGTCGCCGAAGTGAAAAAGAACGGCTACGACGACCAGCACGTGGTTCTGAAGGGGCGCTTCACGAAGCAGCTCTCGCGTGAAAAGTTCGAATTCACGGACGACACGGGCACGATCGTGGCCGAACTCGACGACGACCGCAACTGGAGCCACATCCGCAAGGACGCCCCCGTTGAAATCACGGCCGAAATCGAACGCGAACGCCTCGGGACCGTGATCGAACTCGACGTGAAGAGCGCCCGCGCGCTCTGACATCCGACGCTCCGACCTCCGAAAGCTTCCGGGCTGAATCCGAAAGCCTCGGACGGACCGGGATGATCAAAGGCCGCATCCCCACCGGGAATGCGGCCTTTCCAATGCTCGTCGGGTTAAGCCGGTTGCGGCGTTCAGTTCTTCGCCGGGCGCAGATCCCGCAGGCGCCAGCCCGTGACGAAGAGCACCCCGAAGTAGAGCACCGCCGCGCCCGCGACGAGCAGCGCCACCCCGAGCGCACGGTACGCCCAACCGAGCTGCGTCCAGTCCTGTCCGTCCTGCACCCAGTAAAGGGCCGCCCCCATGAGGGCGGTTGCAAGGAATACCCGCAACGCGTAGACGCCCCAGCCCGCAAGGGGCTTGTAGATGCGGCGCTTTCCGAGAATAACGAGGAGCGTCAGGGCATTGACGCAACTCCCGAGCCCCACCGACAGAGCAAGCCCCGCGTGCGCGAGAAGGGGCACGGCCGCGAGGTTGACGAGCTGTACGACCACAAGCGACGCGAAGGCCGCGCGCACGGGCGTTCGGATGTCTTTGCGGGCGTAAAAGGCGGGGGCCACGATCTTCAAGGCGATGAGCCCCATCAGGCCCGCGCTGTAACCCACGACCGCGGTCGCGGTTTGACGGACGTCTTCGGGCGAGAAATTGCGCCCCTGAAAGAGGAATGCAACGAGCGCGTCTGCCGTAAGCCACAACCCGACGCTCGCGGGGAGCCCCACGAGAACGACGAGACGCAACCCGTGGTCGAGCAGACCGTTGTAGCGCTCCAGATCGTTTTTCGCAAAGGCGGCGGAAAGACCCGGGAGCAAAACCGTTCCGAGCGCGACACCCAAAAGCGCCGTCGGGAATTCCATCAGGCGGTCGGCGTAATTGAGCCACGTCACCGCGCCGTGCCCGAGATGCGAAGCAATGTTGGTGTTGATCAAAATCGAAAGCTGCGCAACCCCTACGCCGAAGAGCGCGGGCACCATGAGCTTCAGAACGCGCCGCACGTCCGCGTCCGCCAGGCTCGTGCCGAAGGCACGCGGCCGTAGCCGCACGCCGAGGCGCGCAAGCGCCACCCACTGAGCTCCGAGCTGCAACACGCCCCCGAGCATGACGGCACCCGCCAACGCCCAGATGGGTTCCTCCAAGCGGGGCGCGACGAGGATCGTGCAGCCGATGAAGGAGAGGTTGAGAAGGATGGGCGTCGCCGCCGGAATAGCAAAGTGCTTAAGCGTATTGAGGATCGACGCCGCCAACGCCACGAGACTCATGAAGGCGATGTAGGGAAACATGAAGCGCGTGAGCGCGACCGCCAAATCGAAGGCCTCGCCGTTTTCGCTCATCCCGCCCGCAATCGCCCAGACGAGCAGCGGCGAGCAGAGGACCCCCAGGACGCTTGCCGCCAGCACCGCCGCACCGAGAATCGTGAAGACGTGGTCGACGAAGGCCGCGCCGCGCTCGGGACTTTCGCGCTCGCGCACGTCGGAGAGCATCGGCACGAACGCCTGCTGGAAGGCCCCTTCGGCAAAGAGCCGTCGAAGCATGTTGGGAAGACGAAACGCAACGTAGAACGCGTCGGTTTCCGCAGACGCACCGAAATAGCGGGCGATCAGCATGTCTCGGATCACCCCGGTGATGCGGGACACCAGGGTGAGGCCGGAAATCGTGGCGGCGGACTTGATGAGCGACATTCGAAACTCGAAAATTTCGGGCGCTCTGGGTTTGTAGCGCCGTTCGAAATTTGGTATAGTTGAGGACTTTTCGGAGCCTGGCAGTTTAATGCCTGCGGACGACGGGCTGTGGTGAAATTTTGCAACCGCACGCACGACGGACGAGGCGGACGACGGCCGAACGTTTCGAAAATACTCCGCGACTGATCGATCTGATGGTTGTCGGAGCCGCCGCCGGAACGCTCGTGCGTTTCGGGGCTTTGTTTTTCACACGAACCGGCCGGGCCCACGCTCCCCCATCGGGCGCATGAAGCTGAGGCCGGCCGGGCTCCCCGATTCGGGGACGTTCATCAAGGACACACTACAAATGGCTAACACCAAGCAAGCTCGCAAGCGCGCCCGCCAGATCGTTGCGCGCAACCTGCATCTCTCGGCTCAGCGCAGCGAATACCGCACCGCCATCAAGGCCGTGCGCAAGCTCGTCGTCGCCGGTGACAAGACCGCCGCTCAGGAAGCCTTCAAGAAGGCCGAATCCGTGATCGACTCGATGGCTCGCAAGGGCGTTCTCCACGCCAACGCCGCCGCTCGTCACAAGAGCCGCCTCTCCGCTTCGATCAAGGCCATGGCCTAATTGCGAGTGAAGCGCTCGGGGTTCTCGAACCCCGAATGAAAAGAGTCCCCGATAACCCTCAGGATCGGGGACTTTTTTTATGCGCGTTTTTTGCGTTGTCGCGCGATTTGCCTCGCGCGGACCCGCCCGAGGCGGGTCCCGTCGAAAGACGTCCCGGCTTTATTGAAGGAAGACGGGTTCAGGCTCCAGCGCGATGCCGAACTTGGCTTCAACGCCCGCCGTGATTTCCTTCATGAGGCGCTCTACGTCTTCGCCCGTCGCGCCGCCGTAATTGACAAGGATGAGGGCGTGGTTTTCGCAGACACCCACGGGACCCGAGCGGTAGCCTTTGAAGCCCGCCTGCTCGATCAACCAGCCCGCCGCGAGCTTCACGCGCGCGCCGCCGAGAGGATAGGCGACGAGACTCTGGTGCACGGTCAAAAGCGGCCGCGCGACCACCTTCGGCACCACGGGGTTCTTGAAGAAGGACCCGGCGTTTCCGAGCACCTTCGGGTCGGGAAGCTTTTTCGCGCGGATCGCGCGCACGACCGTTTCGAGTACGGCGGGCGTCGTTTCCGCGCCGCCCAAGGCTTCGTCGAGGCCCTTGTAGGTCATGACGGGCGTCCATTCGCCGGGGAGACGCAGCGTCGCCGAAAGGACCACGAGGTCCTTCCCCGCATCCGTCTTGAAGATACTGTGACGGTAGCCGAAGTCGCACGCTTCGCGCGTGAGCGTTCGAACGGACTCGCTCGCGCGGTCGTAGACCGTCACGCTTTCAAGACGCTCGGCCAATTCCAGCCCGTAGGCGCCGATATTCTGCACGACCGCGCCCCCGACGGTACCCGGAATCGCGGCGAGGTTTTCGAGTCCGCCGAAACCCTCGGCGACCGTGCGCGAGACGACCTCGTCCCAGACTTCCCCGGCCGCGGCCGTCACGAGCACGTCGCCGTCGGTCGCGCGACGCGCGTCGAACCCCTTCATCGTGACGCGCACGACGAGTCCCTTGACGCGGGGCATTGCCACGGTGTTGGCACCGCCCCCGAGGAAATGCACGGGGAGATTCCGTTCGCGGGCCGCCGCAAGCACGGCGCGTAGCTCGTCGGTCGTCGCCGCTTCGGCGTAGGCTTCGGCCGTCGAACGAAGACCGAAGGTGGTAAGGCCCTCCAGGGGCACGTCAAGCTTGAGGTCGATCATGGTGTTTTGCCGGAGGCCTTCGCCCCCGCTCGAATTGCATGGTTCTTCAAGAATTATAGGGACGGGTCGACCGGGAGCTCGAAGTCGACACGAACGGATACGACTTCGGACGAAGACTGCCGAAATCGAAAACGACGAAGGCCCGGACGTTTCCGTACCGGGCCCTGTGTGTGCCGTTGTGCCGCTCCTTGCCGTCGGGCTCTTCGCGGTCTTGGCAACCCTCAGCGACCGAAGAGGCCTCCGAACGGAGACTTCTTCATCGTGGCGAGGCGAGCCTTCACCTTTTCTTCGACGGCCGCGGCCGTGAGGCCGAGCTCTTCGTGCAGCTCCGCCTGCGTCCCCTGCTCGATGAAGCGGTCGGGCAGCCCGAAACGCATCACGGGGACCGTCACGCCCGCTTCGACGAGCACTTCGAGAACGGCCGAGCCCGCACCCCCTTCGAGGGCGCTGTCTTCGGCAACGACGACGAGGTCGTGCTCCTCGGCGGCTTCAAGGAGCGCTTCGCGATCCAAGGGCTTCACGAAACGCATGTCAAGAAGCGTGCCGTCGAGGTGTTCGGCGACTTCCGCCAACATGTGCGTCATGGGACCGAACCCGACGAACGCAACGCGCCCCTTGCCGCGGCGCAGAACGCGCGCTTTGCCGACCTCGACCGTTTCGGCGTCGGCCGTCACTTCCACGCCCGTCCCCTTGCCGCGCGGATAACGCACGACGGTCGGGGTATCCATCGCGAAAGCGGTGTTGAGCAGCAGTCGGCACTCGTTTTCGTCCGAGGGCGTCATGATCGTCATGTTGGGAATCGGACGCAGGAGCGCGACGTCGAAAGCGCCGTGGTGCGTCGCGCCGTCCGCCCCCACGAGGCCCGCACGGTCGACCGCAAAGACAACCGGCAGGTTCTGAAGCGCGACATCGTGAATCACCTGGTCGATCGCACGCTGCAGGAACGTCGAATAAATCGCCACGACGGGCTTCATCCCTTCGCACGCAAGACCCGCCGCATACGTCACCGCATGCTGCTCGGCGATCGCCACGTCACGGTAGCGATCGGGGAACTTCTTCTCGAATTCGACGAGGCCCGAGCCTTCGCGCATCGCGGGCGTGATCCCGTAGAGGCGTTCGTCGCGCGCGGCCGTGTCGCAAATCCAGCGACCGAAGACCTGCGTGAAGGTGGGTTTCGACGGTTTCCCGGAGGGCACAATCCCCACGGCGGGGTCGAAGGGCGAGACGCCGTGGTACGTTGTCGGATCGGCTTCCGCGGGGGCGTAGCCCTTCCCCTTTTTCGTCGTCACGTGGAGAACGATCGGACAGTCGTGCGCCTTCAGGTTGCGAAGGATGTCGACCAGCTCTTCGAGGTTGTGACCGTCGACGGGACCGTAGTAGTTGATGTCGAAGCTGCTGAAGATGCCCGACGGGGGACTCACGAAGTTGATCGCCTGCTTTTCCATGCGCTTGGCGACTTCCCAGAGGCCCGGGACGGGCTTGAGCACTTTCTTGCTCAGCTCGCGCGCCCCGTTGAAAGCGCGCGTCGAGACGATCTTCGCAAGGTGTCCCGAGAGAGCCCCGACCGCGGGCGAAATCGAGCAGTCGTTGTCGTTGAGAATGATGAGGAGACGCACGTCCTTCTTATAGACGCCCGCGTCGTTCAAGGCCTCGATCGCCATGCCGCCCGTAAGGGCGCCGTCGCCGATCACGGCCACGTGCCAACGGTCGTCGCCTTTCAACTTGTCCGCCACGGCCATGCCGAGCGCCGCGGAAATCGAGGTCGACGAGTGGGCCGTACCGAATGCGTCGTACTCGGACTCGTTGCGCTTCGGAAAGCCCGAGAGACCGTGGTGGCGTCTGAGGGTCGCCATCTGTTCGCGACGCCCCGTCAGGATCTTGTGGGCGTAGGCCTGATGACCCACGTCCCAGATGATGCGGTCGCGGGGCGTATCGAAAACGTAATGGATCGCCACGGCAAGCTCCGTCGCGCCGAGCGAACTCGAGAGGTGTCCGCCCGTCTTCGAAACGCTCTCCACCATGAAGCCGCGCAATTCCTCGGCCACCTCGGGAAGTTCGTCCTCGGGCAGGCGACGCAGGTCTTCGGGGCTATTGATGGTGTCAAGAAGCGGATAGTTGCTCACGACCTTCTCCTAGATCGACGGGTTTTGTTCGGGATCCCGTTCGGTAAATCAGTAGCTTCGGGCGACGACGTAATCGGCGATTTCGGTAAGACGCACGAGCGCCCCTTCCGGAACCGACGGGTCCGCGGCGATCAGATCGAGCCCGCGCTGCGCGTCGGCGCGCAATGCCCGGGCGCGCTCGCGCGCGCCTTCGAGCCCGAGGATCGAAACCCACGTGGGCTTGTCGTCCTTTTCGTCCTTGCCGGCCGTCTTGCCGAGCGTCGCCGTATCCTGGGTGCAGTCGAGAATGTCGTCCACCACCTGGAAGGCGATGCCGAGCGAGTGGCCGTAAAGCGCCAAACCGCCCTTCGACGCTTCGGAAAGCTCTTCCCAACGGCCCGACTGCGCGCCCATGAGAACCGCAGCGACGATCAAAGCGCCCGTCTTCATCGACTGCATGCGCAAAAGCGCCCCTTCGTCGGGGTGCGCGCCCACCATTTCGAGGTCGATCGCCTGACCGCCCGCCATCCCCGCAACGCCCGAAGCGCGCGAGAGCGTCTGCAAAAGGCGCACGACCACTTCGGGCGCGGCGTCGATTTTGGAAAGCACCGAGAAGGCTTCCGTCTGCAGGGCGTCGCCCGCCAACATCGCGCAGGCTTCGCCGTACTGAACGTGCACCGTCGGACGACCGCGCCGGAGCGTGTCGTTGTCCATCGCGGGCATGTCGTCGTGCACGAGGCTGTAGCCGTGAATGCACTCGAGCGCGAGCGCGGCGCCGTCGAGCACGGGCTGCGGCGCCCCCGTCACGGCACCCGCCGCGTAGCAGAGCAGGGGGCGAATGCGCTTGCCGCCGCCGAGCACCGCGTAACGCATGGCGCCGATCAGGCGCTTCGGATCGCGTCCGGGCTGCGGGAGCCCTTTTTCGGCGAGCCATTCGAAGTGCCGGGCGCGCTCGTGGGCCCAAACGGAAAAGTCGATCCGGGCTTCGGACGAGCCCTCGGTCTGCGCCGTACGGTCGGCATCAATTTCGGTCGTCACGTGTCGTCCTCGTCAGTCAATGGGTTTCAATGCGAAAGGCCGAAAGAAAAATCTCCCCCGACCTCTTCGGTCATCCTCAGTCCTCGTCTTCGTCGTCGAGCGGACGGCGCTCCACGTCGCCCTCTTCGGTTTCGCGCAGGCGCTCGATCGTCGCGCGCGCGTCGGCAAGTTCGTTGCGACAGCGCGCGAGGAGCTTCGTCCCGCGCTCGTACGCCGCGACGCTCTCGCGCAGCGTCGTCGTGCCCGTGGCCATGGCGGCCGTGAGCGACTCGAGTTCGTCGAGCGCTTCTTCAAACGTCAACGTTTCGGGCTCGGGAAGGGCCTCGGAAGCTGCCTTCGCGGTCTTGGCCATCGGATCGTCCTCCGCAAGGATGGGATGAAAGGAAAGCGCGCTTCGCCGCGGGGCTCCCGACCGTTTCCCGATCGGGCACGCGCTCCGAAATCAGACAATTTTAGCGGACTCCGGAGGTCTCGGGCTTTTCCGTCACAGGGCGCGGGGCCGTGTTTTCGTCGGCAAAGGCGTGTTCGGCACCATGCTCGTCGGCGCCCGACGCTTCAACCGTCTCGACCGTCTCGACCGCGTGATCGTGCGCGTGCGCAAGTCCGTGCTCGTGCCCGTGCCCGACGCCGAGAAGCGCCATCGACAGCGCCGCCCCGGCCGCAAGCGACGCGGCCACCTGAAGGCGGGCGCCCGCCGTGCCCTTTTGAAGCGCGGCGTGAAGCACTTCGGGAAGAAGCGCCGAAAAGGTGATGTAGAGAAATGCGACGCTCGAGGCCGCAAGCAGGTACGGAAGAAGTTCCGCGCTCATCCCTACCGCCCCGCACCCGAGCACGCCCCCGAAGAGGGCCGCAAGCGCCAGCGCCGCCAGACAAGCGACGGTCTTCCGTTCCGAATAGCCGCAGTTTTTGAGCACGATCGCGTAGCCGATCTGCTGAGGAATTTCGTGCACGAGCACCGCCGCGGCCGCGAGCCACCCCGCGCGCGCGTCCGTCATGAAGGCGGCCGCCACGAGCGTGCCATCGACGATGTTGTGAAGTGCCGCGCCCGTGAGGAGCGCCCCCGCGTCGGAGCGGTGTTCCGCAGCCTGCCGATCGTGGTCGTGGCCGTGCGCATGGGCGTGCCCCGACGCGAGCCCGAGAAACACGAATGCAAAGAGCGTTCCCAACATCACGAGACCGAGCGCGTGCGGATCGGCCGCTTCGGACTCAAAGGCTTCGGGCAGGAGGTGCGTGAGCGAGAGCGTCGCAAGGAAGCCGCTTGCCACCCCCAGGAGCCGCTCGCCCCAGCGCGCAAGCGAGCGGTGTGACACCCAGAGGGCCGCGGCAAGCGCAACGAAACGCGTGAGAAGGTTGGCAAGCGCCACTTCGATAACGAGCCAAAGCATGAACGGGGGAGCCTTTTGCCTGAATGCAAAAAACGGAGGGAACCGAAGCCGGCGAACTCGGGGCAACGGACTGCGGGAAACGCTTAAGGTTAGCCGATTATGGGCGGGTGCACGGAAAAAAGAGCCCGAGCCGTACCGCCGCTACTCTCCGAACCCGCCTCCGAACGGCGCTACATCTTACAAAAAATAGAGGTTTCTCAAAAGAAAGTCTCGTCTTTACGAAAAAATTACCCCTTAAGGAGTAATTCTCATGTGTGCACGATTTGCGGATTTTCGCGGTTTTTTGCGTTGGCGCAAACCGCCTGAAATTCGATTTTCAGGTTGGATTTTTACAAAATTTCATATAAACCACGTTATTTAGTATTCTATACACGAGAATTACGTATTTTCACGTAATTGTTTACCCATTATGAGCAAGGACGCCGATCCCTAGAATCGAGTCAACGGCACGGATTTCCGTTTCGGTTCGGTTGCGCCCTCGCACCCGGACGCCAACACAATTCCAACAATCGCTAGGGGTGGAGATATGGCCTCCAAAATGAAAATCAGCCTTGCGTGGCAGATGATGATCGGCCTTGCACTCGGTATCGCCGTCGGTGCCGTGGTCGATTCGAGCTTCGCGCAGACGTACCTGCAGCCGCTCGGCACGCTCTTTATTCGTTTGATCCGCATGGTGGTCGTTCCGTTGGTGATCGCCACGATCATCGCCGGTGCGGCGGGCATTTCCGACACGTCCAAGCTCGGGCGCGTCGCGACGAAGGTCCTGTGCGTCTATGCGATCACGACGGCCGTCGCCGTGGCGATCGGCCTCGTTTTCGCTTCCGTCATTCAGCCCGGCGTCGGGATCAACCTCTCGACCGAAGGCCTCCAGGCCAAGCAGGTGACGCCTCCGGCGCTCGTCGACACTCTCCTTGACATCGTGCCGATCAACCCGATGGAAGCGTTCGCCAAGGGCAACATGCTTCAGATCATCTTCTTTGCGGTGATCTTCGGCTTTGCGCTCGCCGGCCTCGGCGAACGCGGCAAGCCCGTGCTCAAATTCTTCGAACTCGTGGGCGACACGATGGTTCGCGTGACGAACATGGTCATGCACTACGCTCCGATCGGCGTCTTCGGTTTGATGGCCTACACGGTTTCGCGTCACGGGCTTCAGGTGTTGCTGCCGCTCTTCCAGCTCATTCTCTCGTCCTTCCTCGCGACGGCGACGCTCGTCTTTCTCGTCCTCATCCCGCTCGTCTACATCCTGGCGCGCGTTCCGATGATGAAGTTCCTGCGCGGCATCTTCGAGCCCTGGCTCATCGCCTTCACGACCTGCTCGTCGGCTGCGGCCCTTCCGGCGAACCTCGCCGCCGCCCGCCGTCTCGGCGCGACGAAGAGCATCGCCTCCTTCTCGATTCCGCTCGGCAACACCATCAACATGAACGGCACGGCCGTCTACATGGGCGTGTGCTCGATCTTCGCCGCGGAAGTCTACGGGCTTGACCTCACGATGGTCGACCAGGTGACGATCGTTCTGATGGGCGTTCTCGCCGCCATCGGTACCGCGGGCGTCCCCGGTGCGGGCCTCATCATGACGACGATCGTCTTCACGCAGGTCGGCATCCCGCTCGAAGCCGTGGCGCTCATCGCCGGCATCGACCGTATCCTCGACATGATCCGCACCTCGATCAACGTGGTGGGCGACGTGGCCTCCGCGGTCATCGTCACGAACCTCGAAGGCGACCTCGGCAAGGAACCCTACGTCGAAGGCGAAGCCTGATTCCCGGAATCCGCCGCAAGCCTCCGGTTCCTCCGACAACGAGGCTTGCGACGCTCCCGAGACCCGACGGCCGGAAACGCTTCATGCGCTTCCGGCCGTTTTCCTTTGTCTGCACCCCTCCCGCAGTCGCCGACATCCGAGTCGCCTCGATGGTAGGCTTGAGGCACCGGGTCGAACGAGGTTGTGTGCATGTACGTAGCGGTTGTCGGCGGCGGACGCGGGTCCGCCAAGAAGTATGTTTTGGTGAAGGAGTCGTTTCGCGACGAGCAAGGTCGTCCCCGCTCGCGAACGGTTCAAAACCTCGGGCCGCTCGACGCGCTCATCGAAAAGGATCCGCAAGCGCTTGAAAAACTGCGTGCCCGCTTCCGAAGCGATCGGGAAGCGAAGCGCACCACGGCCGCGGCCGTGCGCGACGAACGGCTCCGGGCCCAGCTCGACTCCGCCGAGGATTCTCACCTTTCCATGCTCGTTGTTCGCTACGGGCACTTTCCGCTGCGCCGCATCTGGACGAAAGACCTGCAGCTCGACGTCAAGCTTCGGAATCTGCAAGCGAAGAGCGCCCGCCCGTTCGATCTCAACGCAGCGCTCTCGTTCCTTGCCTTCATGAAGGTCCCCGACCCGCACTCCGCCCGATTCGACTTCGCGAGCAAGGACGAATTCATCGGCGACCCGGCGGCGGACCTCGCGCTCGACGACCTCGGATCGGCACTCGACTTTATGACGGGCGCCAAGGACGAACTCTTCGGTTGGGTGAACCGACGGCTCGACGCGCAGTTCGGCAAAACGCCCTTGACGCTCGCCGTCTGCGATGTGAGCACGGACTTCGCGTCGGACCCCCTTTCCGTCGCGCTTGTCGTCGACGCCGCGAGCTTCCCGAGGGACTTTGCCGTCCGTGCGGGCGACTGCTCGGCGAGCTCGACGAATGCTTTCGAGACGCTCAAACGGAAGTACGGAGTCGATGAGGCTATTGAAAACGTTGAGGCGATCTCGGACGCCTTCCGCGCCATGGCAAGCCGCTTCGGATTTCATCCGATGTGTGCGCAAAAGAGCGCCCGCATCGAAGGTCACGTCGGCATCTGCGTGCTCGCGCTCCTCATCGTGCGGCTTTTGCAGGAGAAACTCCGGAAGGCGAACGTCCTCATGAGCGCGGAGGAAATCGGCCGCATATTGAGCTCGGCGTCGACCGCCCTTCTGCAAAGCGGCGACGCACTCGCCTTCCTGCATGTCGGAGACGTTTCCAACCCGAGGCGGCAATGTCCCGACGCGAGCACCGAGGCGCTTCTTGCCTCGATGGAGGCAGAGAAAGCAAAGCCCGCGGGCATCGAGGCGATCCTGCGGGCAACCGGCCTCAAGCCCTTGCCGCGCACGGCCGGCAGGCACGAGCTCGCGCGGTGTCTCGGGACGCGATTCGGCTCCGACGCAGAAGCACTCTCCCCGATCGTGCTCGCGCAACTCTGATTCGCCGCCCGCAGTTGGGAAAAGACCGCCTTCCCGTCGGAAAGCGGCCTTTGAAGTTTCGGCCTTCAGCCTTTGAGGCTTCGACTTTGGGTTGGCGAGCAACCCTCAAATGAACTGAGCGAGGATGACGATCGCCGCAATGACGGCGACCACGATCCCGATCACGCCGCCCCCGGAGCCGAGCTTCGTTTGGTACGAGAGCCCCGTCCCGGGAATCCCCACGCTCGCGCGCGGTCCTCTCTTACCGACCGTGATGCCGCCCCCTCGACCCCGAAGCGAGAAACTCACGCCCGTTTTCGAGAGGTTGAGGTACACGCCCTTGAAAAGCCGAATTCGTCGTTGAAAGCGAAGTCCCACGAGAAATCCTCCTTGATTGTTAGGCGATTACCAAGCCTCGTCCATCTTCGCCTTGAGCGAAGCCTTCTTCGAGGGCGCCGCCTTCGGTTCGGGCTTCTTCTCTTCGGGCGCAGGACGAAGGACGCTGCCCGTCTTGACGAGCGCCGGGTCGCCCTCGATCAGCTCGAGAACGGAATACTTCGGCTTCGTGTCGACGATGCGGCCCTTGCCCACGGGCACCTCCTCGCGACCGAGCGACTCCTTGGTGTAGGGATCGATGATTTTCTCACCCATGGCATTCACGACGAAGGTGTCGCCCTTTTTGAGGTCCTCGTTCCCGTAATTCACCATGAAGCGCCCGCCCGTGACGGAGACGATCATCGGAGGATAGATGTCGCGCGTCGCGTCGTGCACCATGGCCCGAGCGGCACGGGAACTTGCGAGAGCGAGCACTTCCTCGCAATTGCGTCCGCCGATTTCCTTGTCGGAAAGCCGCACGGTGACGGTCTTCGAGAATTTCACCTGATCGGTCGCGACGAACGACAAATCGAGCTGCGCCGTGAAGGTCGCCGAGCGGCTCGTCAGCACGTCGCCCGTAAGCTTCACGGTACGCTTCGACTCCGAAACCGAGAAGTTTTTGATCGTCCCCGAGATGACGTAGTCCGCACCGCGCCCGAGACCGAGACGGTTGCGTTCGCGCGCGTGCACGTTTTCGTCGCGAAGCGCTTCGCGCTCGAGCGCCACGCCCGCGTCGCCGCGCTTCAGCACCGCGAACTTGCGCGTGCCGACAAGATCCGTGCGCAGCGCTTCTTCAAGCCCCGAAGCCACGCGCTCGGCGGGAAGGTTCTTGCCGAAGCAGCGGCAGGCGCCCTCCACGCCGATCCCCTGCACGGCAATCGAGCGACGCTCGTCGGTGACGCCCTTGACGTCGTACTTGTCGATGTCGACGGAAAGCGTCACCTCGTACGTGCCGTCCGGGTTCTTGTTGCGCGAGAGGACGCGAAAGCCTTCGACGTAGCCTTTCGTATTCTCGATGATGCTTTGCTGAGAAGCCTTGTCAACCGCGACGGTTTGGTTGCCGACGCCGTTTTGCGTTTCGGAGTGGATGGCACTCTGCAGTACGCTCACGGCTTCGACGTTGAGTTCCGTCCCCGTCACCTGCATGATCGCGTCGCGAAGCGCGTTGATGCGCGCTTCGTCGGGGCTTGCCCCGACGCCGCTCGTTTCAACGGTTACGACCTTCGCTTGGGCGCAGAAGGCTGCGGCAAGAACGAGGGCCGCGCAGAGCTTCTTAAAATTCATAGTCGTCCGCCTCCAGTCCGGAAGACACGCCGCTCTTTTCCTTCACGGCGGGCTTGGCGGCCGCAGCGGGAGCCGGAGCGCTCGGGCTCGTGGGACGGGCCGTAGCGATGGCCTCGGACACCGAAGCGGTCTTGGGCGACCACATGACGACAGCGCCCACGACGGGGAGGTGGCTCTGCGGTTCGACCCACTGCCAGGTCTTCACGACGCGAACGCCCGCGAAGTTGCTGATGCGGCCCGTCACCGAGGTCGCTTCTTCGACCTGCTTATACAGCGTATTTTCGGTTTCCTGCTTCGAGGCCACCGACCCGTCGGCGTTGCGCACCTTCACGGCTTCGCTCGCCAGAGTGCTCACGCTCGAGCGCGCCGCTTTCTTCGCCACGGACGACTGCAAAAGGAGCGTCAATTGATTGATGGCGGCGCTGCGGGCGTCGTTGCGCGCCTGGGTGATGAGCATCCCCTGAAGATTCTTGTCGGGCGTCTTTTCCACGCCGCTCTGGCCGTAGGCAAGAAGTACCGGGTAGCCTTCTTCGTCGTAGACCATGCGAACGCCGTACGCCGTGAAGAGCTTTTCGGGGGGAAGTTCGTAGAAGCGTGCGACCCCGCGCGGGTTCTTCTTCGCGTCGTTCGGGCCGATCTTCGCCTGATTGCGAAGGATGCTCTTTGCGGTACTCACGCGTTCGGGCGACGCCACGTAGACGACGCGCACGACATGACCGCCCCGACCGTCCGAGCCTTCGAAGGTCATGAGCGGCACGAGCCCCGTCATCTCGGCCGCGGCCCGCATGGTGCTGCGGGACGTGAGCTTCAATTCGAGCATCTTCTTGCGCTCTTCCTGAGGAAGCGCCGCGTAGGCGGCCGGATCGACCCCGTAGTCGTTCAGGTACTTGTTGAGCATCGCATCGCCGAGCGCCATGACCTTGTCGAGCATTTCCGAGATGCGACCCTTGGCGCGGAACGGATCTTCGGGAATGGGCCGATCGTCCTGAACGTATTCGCGCAGGCTTTCAACGCTGTTCGTGAGGCTCTGCCCTTCGGCAAACTGCGCGAGCGCGTTGAGGCTCGCTTCCATGAAGGCGAGCTGTCGACGTTCGATCCACTTCGGGTCGGTCTTTTCCGCGGTCACCGTGGCGTCGCCCGTGTAGATGATCTGCTCCAGACGGCATTCGGGCTGCGAGAGGTCGCGTCCCTTTTTCTTGCAACCTTCGAGCGTCTTCGCGCTCGCCGAATCCAACCATTCCTGGTAGACCTTGTCGATTTCGGAGCCCGCTCCGAAGAAGGCGTCCGTTTCGTTGACGGCCGTTTCGACGGGCGCGGGTTCGCCCGCGTTCGTGGCATCGGCGGCGGGAGCGACGGGCGCTTCCGCGGCCCGAACCGGTGCACCGCCCATCACGAAGAGTGCGGCAAGCGCCGCGAACACTTGGGTCTTCAGCATGTCGTATTTCCCAAAAAAGCGTTCCGAGATGGAAACGCCCCGGCCGAACCGCTCGGGCGGGGCGCTTTCCGTGGATTGACCGTTCGGTCCTATCAGAGCTTGAACTGAGCGGCGTCGTTCAACTTCGTGACCGCAGCCTTCGTGTCAACGCCGTTCGACTGCA
Organism: Sutterella megalosphaeroides; assembly: GCF_003609995.1. Taxonomy (NCBI): domain Bacteria; kingdom Pseudomonadati; phylum Pseudomonadota; class Betaproteobacteria; order Burkholderiales; family Sutterellaceae; genus Sutterella; species Sutterella megalosphaeroides. Next base: position 884,681 of record NZ_AP018786.1, on the reverse strand, counting down.
TCAGTTCGAACATCTGCTTGCCGCCCTTCACGAGTTCGACCGCCTGGCCCGGGAACTTCGTCGAGAGGGCGACGCCCGCGGCGACGTCCTTCGCAATGAGGGCCTTGCCGGCCACGTCGGCGCTCTTCATGGCGTCGGCGGCGGACGTACCGAACTTCTTCGCGGCGGCCACGGTGGCGGCGGAGAAAACGGCGCCTTCGGCGTAGGCCAGCGCACCGTTCGTGAGTTCCTTCTTCTGCGCGTCGGTGAGCTTCTGCTTTTCCTTCAGAATGGACACCACCTTGTCGTTCATCGAAGCGCTCTGCGCCTTGACGGCATCGATGTCCGAGGTCGAAAGGTTGCCGCTCTGAAGGCTCGAAATCACCTTGGAGAGGCTTTCGGAATCTTTCTTCAGGTTGAGCGCGTTCGCGAAGATCTGCTGCGCTTCAAGCACCTTGACGGACGCCTTCGTGTAGCTCGCAACGAGCGCGGCCTGTTCGTCCATCAGCGCCGAGGGCGTGCCCTGCACGGCACCCGCGACGGCACCCGCCTTGCTCGCGAGCCCCCCGAGGTCGAACGCCTGAGCGGCCGGGGAAAGGATGGCGGCGGAGAAAAGCACGGCGAGAAGAGTCTTTTTCATTGGAGTTCCTTTGGATGTTCAAGTGGTGAAAATAAAAAAAACAGTTCGACGAACGCATCAGCGAACGTTCTTGCTGCGAAGCGTGTCGGCCACCGCCTGACCCGCGAGTTTTGCGGCTTCGGCAAGCGCCGCGCGGCGCGCACTCGCTTCGTCTTCGCCGAAGCCCGTCGCGAGGATGGGCCCGACCGAGGCAAGCGTGCGCGGGAGTTTCTTCGTGATGTCGTAGACGCGACCCGAAACGGACACGTAGACCTTGAGGTTCCCGGTGACGCTGTCGGTGTAGGGAACCGAGACGTCCATGTTGCCGACCGTGAAGTACGTGACGTCGCAGGCGCGGGCAGCGTTGAACATGCCGTTCCTCGACTTCGAGGAAATGTCGTTTTTCGCGATGAATTCGCGTTCGACCGCCTCGACGGCAGGGCCGCCCGAGCAGGTTTCGTAGACGTCGCCGTACGTGGAGGATTCGTACCCGAGCTGCGTCATTTCGGCATTGAAGGCGGCGTCGAAGTCGGCGCTCGACAGGTACGTGTAGGTTTCCTTCGCGCTCTTGCGGGAGGTGCTTCCGCCCGTCGTCGTGAGACGACGTTCTTCGGCGCTTTCCTCAACACCCGAGCCGCTCCCGGAAGCCGACGCCGAACGCTGCGACTGCGATTCGCTCGCTTTCGAAACCTTCGCCTCGAACGCGGTGCTCGAATTCGTGAGGCGCGCGACGAAAAGCGACGCCATCAGGCCTTCCGCGGCCGGAGCGGGCGCTGCGGCGTCGCCCGCGAGCGCGGTCATTTCGCTGCGCAGGAGTTTGTCGTTCACGTTCGCGCGAACGACGAGCGTGAGGGTCTTCAACCCGCGATCCTGATCCTCGGCCACGATCACCCAGCTCGAAATGTAGCGGTCGACCTGAGAGAGCACCTGAGGCTCGATCTTGGCGTAGAGGCGCTGCTGCGCCGGGGAAAGCGACGCGGACCATTCCTTGATCGCACCGAGTTTGGCTTCGGCGACGGCACGCGCCTTTTCTTCGTCGGTGGGGTTCTTCGAAAAGAGCCCCGCCTCATAGGGGACCGTGGCGGTGGCCTTCACTTCGACGGCCGAAGCGGGCGTAGAAACCGTACCCGCAACGAGAAGCGCGGTGCCGAGCGCGGCGTAAAGAGTTTTCAGCGACATTTTTCGAGCATTTCCTCAAGTTGTTCGAATTGGGTTTCGAGCGTTCCGACGCGCTCGGGCGGCACGGCGCTCTCCGTCCACTCGTCCTCGGGCTTTTCGATGTTGCGAGCGAACCCGTCGAAAAGGCGAACGAGCGTTTCGAGGTAGCTGGCTTTGAGGCCGGGCTCCTGCCCCTGAAGCAGGAGCGCCGTTCCGACGCCACGCAGGGTTTCTTTGAAGTAGGTTTTGCCGAGATCGGGCTGATAGGCCGAGATCGTGACGAACGTGAAGAAGGCCTGCTCGTAGGTCCGCTCGTCCGTTTCGGGAAGCCGCTCGGTGCGAAGCGACTCGATTTGCAGATCGATCCCGTAGTCGCCGTCGGGAATGACAAGCGCGTAGGCGTCGCCGTTCACGAACCGCCCGCTCATCTTGGCGCCGATTGCCTGCCCCTTCGTGTAGGGGAGCATCGGCTGACCGAGCGTGTCGACGAGCGAACGCGTGACGAGCTGCGCGCAGAGCGTTTCGAGTTCGTCCGCCTTGATACCCGCCGAGCGGAGCGCCTCTGCGGTGCGCTCGTGCACGGTGACGTTGCGCACCTTGAGGCGCGCGCCCGCGTCGCCCGAAAGGAGTTCGAGCGTCTGAAGTCGTTCGACGGCCACGTCGAAGAGGTCGCGATCGAGCCCGGAGAGGCCCCCGGTGAACATGCCGCGCATGAGTTCCTGCAAGCGCTTTTTCCCCGGCTTGGAGGCTTCGAGCGTCACGTACTGCAAGTGAATCGGGCGCGTGTTGAGCACTTTCTTTTCGTAAAAATCGAAAAAGAGAAGGCTCGCGTAGAGGTCCAGAATCACCTTGTATTCGTTCTTGCCCAAGCGACTCACGGTCACGGTTTCAAGGTCGATGGCGAGCGTGAAAGCCTGCGCTCCGACATCCGTCGTTCGAGCGCCCGCATTGTCGGTCGTGAGGCGGAAATTCTTGAAACTCGTCGGATCGACGGCCGCCAATTTGCGACGGAAAATCGCGTCGAAATCCACCTCCTTCGAAACGGCGTAGGCGTACGGCGTATGGGCTTCGTTGTCCTTGAAGTCCCCGCTGAAAGAAACGCCCGCAAACTGCACGTTGACGGGCTCGAGCGCCGCCACGGGCGAGCGGCGCTTCGTCGGGAGCGTCTCGCTGCAACCCGCGAGCGCTCCGCTCGCGCAGAGCGCGAGGAAAAGACGTCGGGAGAAAAGCATGTCGGAAATCGTTCTTCTCAAAGGCCGTTCGGCCGATTTGCGTCACCCGAACGACATCCTGCCGTCCGGCCGAAACCGATTTCGCCGGTATTCCCGAGGCGCTTTTCCCGCATCGTGCCGAGCACGAAAAGGCAATAAACCGCACACGACGAATAAAACCGCAATGCCGCCGATCAGACCGTTTTTTCGCTTCGGGATCGAACCCATTCGTTCGTCGCCCTTTCGGCAAACTGCGGCACCATTCGGTTTAATTCGGCTTTATTCGGCGTGTTTTCAAGATAAACCGAGCATAAAAGCCCGGCAAATCTTCGGGGAAAACCAACGAATTCCTCCCGAGTGTATCCCGCGACTTTCGGGGGTATTTCGGGGGTTTTCCCTTATCCGCTTTATCACCCGTGCAGCACGCGAATTATTCGTCGATGCGTTCGATGTCGATGGTCGGCGTTTCAAAGGGCGGGCGCGAGACGCGGGCCACGGCGCGGACCGTCTGATCGGAGTGGAGCACGCGCCCCGCGAAAACGTCGCTCAGCACCGTCGCCTTGATTTCGCCCGTCGAATCACGGAAGACGTATTCGTTCGCGCGTTCCTTGCGTACGAGCGCGCCCGTGAGCATCACCCAATCTTCGTCCTTCCCCGAAGCGAGCACCTCCGAGACCGTATCGATCGTCGGATGGATGCGGTGCGGCACCACGATTTCGGCCGACGCCGTCGCGCAGCTGAGCGCGGCGACAAGCCCCAGAAGTACGAACGCCTTTCTCATTTTTCTACCCCCACTAGTAAACAGTTTCGCCTCGAATCGGCGGGCCTCTTCTCGCCCGCAACATCCGATCCGAGAGTCCTACGAAGAGCATTGTCGATCCGTTCGGTTCCGACTTTGCGGGCGGTGCCTGTCAAAGCGCAAAAGATATGCCCTGCGGCAAAGCAACTGAGGACGTTAACGGAGGGGAAACGCTTGTTCGACGGGCGACCCGATTTGTTTCCGGATGTTGACTCCGTCGCCCGCCCCCTTTGTCCGACGGGCGACACGGTGTACGATTGCGGGCGGGGACAAAAGCGAAGCCTCGGGGCTTCCCGGCGCTTTTCGCCCGCCCCTTCGAAAGAAGAAGAGAACCTCGGGGACCGAACGGGTGCCCGGGAAACGTCGACAACCGACGCCAACGGCCGTGCGCAAGCCGCACGTCCGACTCGTCCCGTCCGATACGGTCGGGCGGAACTTTCCTACGGAGACAAACAACATGACCAAGATCAAGATTTGCGCCGCTCTCGCCGCCACGCTTCTCGCCGCGGGTTGCGCCTCGACCGGCGGCCAGGAAGGCCCCGCGGGCAACGCCCCCGAACTCGCCGGCAAGACCTTCATGTGGGCCGAAGCCGTGAGCGAAAACTGCGAACTCCCGCCCTCGATCACGTTCGGCGCCGACGGCCGCGTCTCTGGGAACGCCGGCTGCAACAACCTGATCGGCGGCTGGAAGCTCGAAGGCAAGGCCATCACCATGGGCCCGCTCGGCTCCACGATGAAGATGTGCGCCCCCGAATTCATGGAAGTCGAGCAGAAGTTCCTCGGCATCCTCAATCAGGTGGCGTTCGTGACGAGCGAAGGCGAAGGGATCACGCTCTGGTCGAAGGACGAAGAAAAGCTCGTGACGCTCGTTCCGGAAAAGGCCGGGAACTGCAAATAAGCCGAGAGCTCGACACCGATTTGAGAAAAGGGGACCCCCCGCGGGGGTTCCCCTTTTTTCATGTGCGTCTCACGCAGGGAGGAAGGTCAGTGCGCAGCCTCCCAGCTCTCGCCCGAGCCCACTTCGGCGATGAGGGGCACGTCAAGATCGGCCGCCTCGCGCATGAGCTTCGGCACTTCGGTCTTCACGAGTTCGACCTCGCCCTCGGGCACTTCGAGGATGAGTTCGTCGTGCACCTGAAGGACGAGTCGGGCGCCGAGCTTGCGTTCGCGCAGCCACGCGTCCACCACAATCATCGCCTTCTTGATGACGTCGGCGGCCGTCCCCTGCATGGGGGCGTTGATGGCCGCACGTTCGGCCGCAGCCTGCACGGGCTTGCGACCGCTCTTGATGTCGGGAATCCAGAGTCGGCGACCGAACACGGTTTCGACGAACCCCTGCTCGTGCGCGAGCGCGCGCATTTCGTCCATGTAGCGCTTCACGCCCGGATAGCGCGTGAAGTAGGCGTCGATGTAGTTGGCGGCGACACGCCGGTCGATCCCGAGATTCTGCGCGAGACCGAAGGCGCTCATCCCGTAGATGAGACCGAAGTTGATCACCTTCGCCATGCGGCGCTCGTCGGGCGTCACCGCTTCGATCGGACGACCGAAGACTTCGGCTGCGGTCGAACGGTGGATGTCTTCGCCGCGCGCAAACGCATCGAGAAGCCCCCGGTCCTTCGATAGGTGCGCCATGATGCGCAACTCCACCTGCGAGTAGTCCGCGGACACGATGACGGAGCCCCGCTCGGCGACGAACGCTTCGCGCACGCGCCGACCCTCTTCGGTTCGAACGGGAATGTTCTGAAGGTTCGGGTCGGAGCTTGCCAAGCGCCCCGTCACGGCCGTCGCCTGACCGAAGGTCGTGTGCACGCGCCCGTCGACGGGGTCCGCCATGCGGGGGAGCTTTTCGAGGTACGTGCTCCGCAGCTTCGTCAAACGACGGTGTTCAAGCACGATCTTCGGGAGCGGATAGTCGAGCGCAAGCTCCGTCAAGACGTCTTCGTCCGTCGAAGGCGTCCCCGACGGGGTCTTCTTGAGAACGGGGAGCTTCAGGTCTTCGAAGAGGATCTTCCCCAACTGCTTCGGGCTCGAAAGGTTGAAGGCGGTTCCCGCGACGCGTTCCGCTTCGGCTTCGAGCGCATCGATACGCACCCCGAGCTCTTCGGATTCGCGCGCAAGGAGGAACCCGTCCACCGCAACGCCCGTATTTTCCATGCGGAAAAGGACCTTGAGAAGCGGACGCTCGATTTCGTCGTAAATAGGCCAAAGCACTTCGTCAGCGTGAAGGACCGAACCCAAGACGGACGAAATCGCCCGAACGGCCGCGGCTTCTTCGGCAAGGAGCTTTTCCACCTCTTCGCGCGGCACATCGGTCCAAACTTTGCGCTTCGCGCCCTTCCCAAACACGACGTCGCGCTCCGGAATCGTGCGGGCGAGGTAGCGGGCGGCAAGTTTCGGAAGCTCGTGCTTCACGTGCGCTTCGACGACGTAGTCCATGAGCATCGTGTCGTCGACCCGCCCTTCGACGGGCACCCCCGCGGCGGCGAGAACGTGAAGCATCGTCTTCGCGTCGTGGAAGACCTTGGGAGCGTCGCTCGCGAACCATGCCGAAAGCCCCGCCGCAATCGCTTCGGCGGGAAGGCTCTCGGACGCAAGAACGAGGGTCACGTCCTTGGGCGAGAGCGCAACCGCAACGCCCGCAAGGCGCGCGTGACGGCAGTCGCCCTCAAAGTGAAGCGCAATGCCCGCGGGGAATTCGCTCTTCGCGGAGGCGTCCGCAAGACGCGCCGCAAAGTCCGCGAGCTGCAACGGATCTTCGACGCGCGTGAAGGGGACTTCGTCGGGAGCGTCCCCCGCTTCGCTCGCGCCGATCGCGCCCTGCAGACGGGCGACGCGCTCGGCCGTACCGACGTCGACCGCCTGCGGAGCCGCGGCGGGTTCGACCGCGGTCTTTCGGGGCGTGTCGCCGGGAACGGGGACGGGCGCGGGCATCGCGTCGAGTTCGCCCAAGTCGAAAAGCGACCCGGTGACGCCCGCTTCGTGCGGCGACTCGTTCGGAGCTTCAAGAGCCGTCTTCACGCGAGCGCGCATCCCGGGCGGGAGCGCGCGCAGAATCGTTTCGTTCGACATTTCCCAGCGGCGCGCGAACGCGCGCAGGGCCTCCGCCGAGGGCGTACGGAAGTCGAGATCGGCGAGACCCGAAACGGGGAGTTCGCAATCGTTCTTGATCGTGACGAGCTTTCGCGCTTCGTCGAGGAAGGGAAGGCCCTTACGGAGGTTTTCGCCGATTTTTCCCTTCACCTCGTCGGCGCGACGCTTGATTTCGTCGAGGCTTCCGAACTGAGCGATCCACTTGGCGGCCGTTTTTTCACCGCACTTTTCGATCCCGGGGACGTTGTCGACCTTGTCGCCCATGAGCGCCAGGTAGTCGATGATGCGCTCGGGCGGAACGCCGTACTTTTCGATCACGCCGTCGCGGTCGTAGAACTTGGTGTTCATCGTGTTGAGAAGCGTTACGTTCTCGTCGACGAGCTGCGCCATGTCCTTGTCGCCCGTTGCGATGACGATTTTCATCCCTTCGGCACGCCCCTTTTGCGCAAGCGTCGCAATGACGTCGTCGGCTTCGACGCCGGGAACGACGAGGAGCGGCCACCCGAGGTCGGGGAGGACCTTTTGCAGGGGTTCGATCTGCACGCGCAGATCGTCGGGCATCGGCGGACGATTCGCTTTGTACTCGGGATACATCGCGTGACGGAAATTCTTCCCGGGCGCGTCGAAAACGACGACCGCGCGGTCGGGCTTCACCATGCCCTGAACGCGCCCGAGCATGCCGAGAAAGCCCCGCATGGCGCCCGTCGGTTCGCCCGTCGAGGTGGAAAGGGGCGGCAGGCCGTGGTAGGCGCGGAAAAGATAGTTCGATCCGTCAATGAGTAGTAGCGTCGACATGACTGATTGCGTCATCCGTAAAAGTACTTTGAGACCTCAAGGATACTGGATGCGGAGGCCGTCGACCGCGAACGGGATCGGGCGCCGGCAAAAGCCCGCGAAAGCCCCCGAAATTCGTGCTCGCCCCGAAGCGCCGCCCTCGGGCAACGTGGCAGAATGACGGTACGGAAGCGACTCCCGCCGACCGACCCCGAGCGGCACGGCTGCGAGCGACGTCGCACGAAGAACACACGACCGCGTTCCGCGGCCCGCAAACGGGCGAAAAGCCCGCCGACCGGGCCCCTCTCCCGCATTTCGGGAGGTTTTTGAGAAAGGAAAACTTATGATCAAGCCGTTCCTCTTCACCGCCGCGCTTTGCGCCTCGATGGGGCTTGCGGCCGCTCCCGCAGCCCCGTCCGACGAACTCCCGCCCTATGCGGGCGACGTCTCCCCCACGCAGGCTCAGGTGCCTCCGCCCGCCCGAACGCTTCCGCCCAAGGCCGAAAGCGAAGGCATGCAGATCGCCCCGAGCGAAGCGGACCTCGAGAAGGCCCGCGCCGATCGTGAAAAGGGGATCGTTCCGAAGGTTCACAACAACCGTACGACGATCGAAGCCGTGCGCGACCAGAACAACCGCGTCACCGAATACGTCGTGACGCCGGGCTCCACCCAGATTCCCTATTCGATGCAAAATCAGGCCGAACGCCCGATCGATACGACCCCGGGCGGCAACTCGAAGAGCACCCTCGGCACCCCGAAGTTCATTGAGTTCGGCTGGTAATCCCCGCACGTCCTCGTTCGTTTTCGATGCGCCCGAGCGACATCGCCGCCCGGGCGCTTTACGTTGAGGAGCGTCCGCTCCCGCACCGCACTACCCCTACCTCATGGCACAAACACCTGCTTTCTCGGACGGCCTCGTCTGGTTCAAGGAGAGTCTTTCCGCCCTTCGCCGTCAGCCCGTGGCGCTGCCCGGCATCGTGATTTTCTCGACCCTCGTGAGCGGTCTGCTCTCGGGCTTTCCCTTCATCGGCGCGATCCTCGCGAGCTGCTGGATGCCCTTTGGCGCCGTGCTCACGGGCTACGCCGCGCGCGACACGCTCGAAGGGCGCGTGCCCACCTATCAGATGCTCCCGCAGATCTTTCGCGACGCGCCGAGCCGCTGGCCCCTCCTCGGGATCGGGCTTTTGAGTTCGCTCTGGTTCGAAGTGGAAATGGTGATCTTCGACTACCTCGGCGCGGACGCCATCGCCGCCTGGAAGATCACCGAAAAAGGGATCGACTTCGAGTCCGTGATGGCGAACCTTCCCGTGACGGCTTTCGTGACGACCGTGATTCTCTACGTGCCGCTCCTTATGATGACGGTCTTCGCGCCGCTTCTCGTGGCGGACAAGCGCCAGGCCCTCGGGAAGAGCCTCTTTTATTCCTTCTTCGGCGTGCTTCGCAACCTTCCGCCCGTCGTCGTTTTCGTCGTGCTCCTTTTCGGCCTTACGGCGGGCTCGGGCCTCATTCTCGAAGCACTCTTTGCCGCGATCGGCCTTCCGAACGCGCTTCCCTACGTGGCGCCGCTTCTGATCGCGGTCCTCACGACCGTGGCTCAGGCGGGCATCTGGGTGATGTACCGCGACCTTTTCAACCAGGTGCGACGCGGCTCGGTGTGAGCCTTCGCTGTATCTCGCTCCCGACGAATAAGAAACGCGCCGACCTCCTCAACGGGAAGTCGGCGCTTTCTTTTTTTTCAAGAGCAGTCAAGACGCCTCAAGGCGCTTCAAGGCGCTTCAAAAGAGCGTCCCCTGTTCCGACCGCGGGGCGGCGCGTTCCGAGCTGCCCGAGCCGCCCGAACCCTCCGAAACTCCCGACACGGGCGAACTCACCGAAAGCCCCAAAAGCCGCACGCCCTCGGGCGGGATCGCCACGCCCGAGAGCAGCTCGCAGCCGCCCTCGGAAAGTGCCGCAGGGTCGGCGGGCCACGCGCCCGGGCGAGTCGTGCTGCGGGTGATCGTCGTGAAATCCGAGAAGCGCACTTTGAGGGTCAGCGTGCGGCCGGCGAACGCGGCTTTCCTCATGCGGCGCGCGAGCTCTTCGGCGACCGCCGAGAGCTCCGCGCGGAGCGCATCAAGCGCGCCGATGTCCGTTTCGAACGTTTCTTCGCAACCGACGCTCTTTCGGACGCGCTCGGCCAATACGGGGCGGTCGTCGATCCCGCGAACGAACTTGTAGAACATCACACCCGCCTGCCCGAAAACGTCCGTGAGGACCGAAAGCGGAAGCGCCCGCACCTGCGGAGCGGTTGTTATCCCCATCTCGTGAAAGCGCCGCGCCGTCGCGGGTCCCACGCCCCAGAGCGCTTCGACGGGGAGCCGATCGATGAAGGCGATCGCGCGCGACGGGTGGATCGTGCAGAGGCCGTCGGGCTTCCTAAAGTCCGAGGCGATCTTCGCGAGAAACTTGTTGTAGGAAACGCCCGCGCTCGCGACGAGATTGAGCTCGCGCCGAATGTCCTCTTTGATGCGGCGTGCGACCTCGGTGCCGACTTCGAGGCCCAATTTGTTTCCCGTCACGTCGAGAAACGCTTCGTCGAGCGACAAGGGCTCGACCACGTCGGTGTAGCGGTGAAAGATGTCGTGAATCTGCGCCGAGACTTCGCGGTAGTAGGCGATCCGCGACGGGACGAAAATGAGTTCGGGGCAAAGCTCCCTCGCACGGCGGCTCGGCATCGCGCTTCGAACGCCGAAGCGCCTCGCTTCGTAACTCGCGGTCGCCACGACCCCGCGCCCGTCCTCGTGCCCGACGGCAATCGGCCGGCCGCGCAGCTCGGGCCGGTCGCGTTGCTCGACCGACGCATAAAACGCGTCCATGTCGACGTGCACGATGCGTCGCGACGTATCGTTCGTGAAGATGGGCGGGATCGTTCCTTTCGAAGTCATGCGCGCATTATCGCCCGTTCTGCCTACCAACAAACGGGCATGGAGTGTCTGTTTTCACGGTGTCCTTTCCCAAGGTCGCCCCGTACAATGCCTCACAACCGACGAATTCGTATTTCACCCGGAGGAACCCATGCGAATCGTGATCGTGGGCGGCGTGGCCGCCGGTGTCAGCACCGCCACGCGCCTGAAGCGCCTCATGGCCTCTTCGGCCGATGTCGTGCTCTTCGAGCGCGGCGAGCGCATTTCCTTTGCAAACTGCGCCCTTCCCTACTATGTGGGCGACGAGGTCGAGCGCACGTCCCTCTTTGCGACGAGTGCCGCAGCGCTGCGCCGCATTCAGGGGGTCGACGTGCGCGAGCGTCACGAAGTGCTCTCGATCGACCGCGAGAAAAAGTGCGTGACTGTCAAAAACCTTGCGACGTTCGAGGTCTTCACCGAATCCTACGATGTGCTCGTGCTCGCGACCGGGGCCGAACCCCGCATGCTGCCCGTCGAAGGCTTCAAAGAGAACGCCTTCCCCCTGTGGCGCCCCGAAGACGCCGATCGCCTTCGCGCCGCGGTCGACGCGAAGCCCGATCTTACGGTCGGGATCGTAGGCGGCGGCGCCGTGGGTCTTGAAACCGCGGAAAACGTCATCCGCCGCGGCGGCACCGTGCACCTTTTCGAGTACGGTCGCACGATCATGGGTCGCAACGACCCGGCGCTCTCCGACTTCTTCCGCCGTGCCGCGACGTGCGGCGAACCGCGCATGGTCTGGCACATGGAAACGTCCGTTGCGAAGGCGGAAAAGCGCGCCGACGGGCTGCTTAACCTCACGCTCTCGACGGGCGAGACGCTTGCGGTCGACTACCTCGTGAGCGCCGCGGGCGTCGCGCCCCGCTCGTCCCTTGCGCGCGACGCGGGCCTCACGCTCGGGCCGCGCGACACGATCCTCACGGACGGCCTCATGCGCACGAGCGACCCCTCGATCTATGCGGTCGGGGACGTCGCCACGTCGACCGACCCCGTGACGGGGGAAGAGCGCCCGATGATGTTGGCGGGTACCGCCGTCAAGGAAGCGCGCGAAGCGGCGGACGCCATTGCGGGGCTCGACCCCAAGCCGCTTCCGGGCGGGTTCGGCACGAACGCCGTATCGCTTTTCGGCCTCTTGTGGGCGTCGACCGGCAAAAACGAGCAGACCCTGTTGAACGAAGGCCTGAAGCCCCGCAAGGACTTCTACCGCGCTACGATCGAAACGGCGAGCCACGTCGCGTGGTACCCGGGCGCGAAACCCCTCCTTCTCAAGATTCTCTTCGACACGAAGGGAAAGCTTCTCGGCGCTCAGGCGATCGGCCGCGACGGCGCCGACAAGCGCATCGACGTCCTTTCGACCGCGATGCGGTTCGGCGCGACCGTGCGCGACCTCGCGCAGCTCGACCTCTGCTACGCTCCCCAGACCGGCAGCCCCAAGGATCCCGTCAACGTCGTCGGTCACATCGGAGAAAACATCATGCAGGACCTCGCCCGCTTCATCGAACCGCAGGAATTGGCCGACCTCATGGAAGGCAAGGCCCCCTATCTCGGTGAGAACGTCCCCAATACACCCGAGAACGTGACGATTCTCGACGTGCGCGAAGCGTCCGAGTTGGCCGACGACCGACTCGACTACCCGCTCGTTCACATTCCGCTCGGCGAACTGCGCGACCGCACGGACGAAATCCCCGAAGGGAAGACCGTGGTCGTCGTCTGCCGCCGCGGCGTGCGCGCGCACACCGCAAGCCGCATCCTGCAGGGCGACGGATTCGAAAACGTCTACATCCTCACGGGCGGCATGCAGTACTGGCACCGCACGCGCGGCTGACACGCCGCTTTCGGGAGAGTTCCTCCTCTCCCGATCGGGCGGTCGCACGGCCGCCCGCCTTTGTTTTACAATGTTTTGTTTCGCGCGTTCGCCCTCACGGGCGACGCGCTTTCCCCTATTCAGTACTGGCCCGAAGGACGACGACCCCGCCCGTCGGACCCTCTCTCGAACGGAGACTTCTGACTATGCCTCACGTTGTTTGCGAAGCCTGCATCGGCTGCAAGCGTACCGACTGCGTTGACGTCTGCCCGGTGGACTGCTTCCGCGAAGGTCCGAACTTCCTCGTGATCGACCCCGACGAATGCATCGACTGCGCCGTGTGCATTCCCGAATGCCCCGAAGCTGCGATCTATGCCGAAGAAGACGTCCCCGAGGACCAGCGCGAATTCATCGCGCTCAACGCCGAGCTCGCGCGCGAATGGCCCTCCATCACGCATCGCAAGCCCTACGCGGACGACGCCGACGAATGGCGCGGCGTGCCGAACAAGATCCGCTTCCTGAAGCGCTGATCGCGCGGCGTCAAACATCCGACACGCAACGACCGGCCTCCGCCCGCAGCGGGGGCCGTTCTTTTTGAGTAGATCCGACGGCGCTTCGGGCGCGCCCCCCGAGCGTGGTAGCATTTCCCGAATCCATCGGTTGCGCCGCGACGCTCGGAGCCAATGAGAGCCTGCGGGCCTTCGTGCCTGCGCCCTCCGAGAAGCGACTTTTCGCGCCGACACCGAATCACGACTTTTGGAATCGTCATGCAGACCATCACGCTTACGTCGAAACGCCGGGCCGCTCCGAACCTCTTCGTGCTCGAATTCACGCGCCCCGAAGGCTGGTCCTTCGAAGCGGGCCAGTTCGCCCGCATCGGTCTTCCCGTCGAAGGAGCCGATCCCCTCATGCGCGCTTATTCCGTCGCGTCCGCTCCGGAAGAAAACGTTCTTCGCTTTCTCGTAACGCGCGTCGAGGGAGGCGCCCTCTCCCCGCGCCTTACCGATCTGGAGCCGGGCGAAACCGCGCTCCTTGACGGCGCCGCCGAAGGGAACCTTTTGCCCCGCCGCATCCCCGGGGGCGAAACCCTCTGGTTCTTCGCGACGGGCTCGGGCCTTTCGCCCTTCCTCTCGATGCTCCGCTCGAAGTCCCTGTGGGAAGACCGCAAGGACGTGGTGCTCGTTCTGAGCGTACGCAATTTCGAAGACGCCGCCGTCGCGCGCGAACTCGTCGATACGGCGTTCCCGGGCGAATTCACGCTCGTCGTTTCCACGACCCGCGAAGAAGAAGACGGTCGCCGCGGCGACCTTTCGGGCCGCATTCCCGCGCTCCTCGAATCGGGCGAACTCGAAGCGCACGTCGGAAAGCGCATCACGCCCGAAGCGTCGCGCGTTCTTCTCTGCGGCAACCCCGACTTCATCACGGCCACGCGTGCGGTCTTCAAGGCGCGCGGCATCGTCTCGCCCCGCTTCGGGAAGCCCGGGCAGCTCGTCGCGGAAAATTTCTGGTAATCGATCGATGACGCACTTCAATTCCAACCCCAACCGCGCTTCGGCCGAAGCCGTCGACCGTGCGCTTCCTCAAACCCAGTGCCGTCAGTGCGGCTTCGACGGGTGCGCAGCCTACGCCGAGGCGATTGCCGAGGGGCTTGCTCCCATCAACCGCTGCGCCCCCGGGGGCGCGCGCGGGATCGCGAAGCTCGCCCGCGTGACGGGTGCGCCCGTCGTCGACCTCGACCCCGAGTACGGTCACGAGGTTCCCTTCGCGACGGCCCGCATCCGCGCGGCCGAGTGCATCGGCTGCGGCTGGTGCGTGAAGGTCTGCCCGACCGATTCGATTGCGGGGGCTCCCAAGCGCCTCCACGCCGTGATCGAATCGCGCTGCACGGGCTGCGCCCTCTGTGCGCCCGCCTGTCCGATGGACTGCATCGACTACGTCGAAACCGGGACCGAGTGGACGGACGAGGACGCCGACCGGGCGCGCGAACACTACGAAGAGGCCTGGGCACGGGGCGTGCGTCGCGCGGCCGAAGAGAAGTCCCGCCTCGAAGCGCGCCGCCCGGCGGCTGCCGCTCAAGGCGGCGCCCCCTCCGGCCTCATCGCCGACATCATGGCGCGCGTACGCGCCTCGAAATAAGGAGCTGCCATGGTCCGCAAAGCCGATCGCGAAGCCTTCATGGCGGCGCTTGCCGCTGCCCATCCGAATCCGAAGTCGGAACTCAACTACACGACGCCCTTCGAACTGCTCGTTGCGGTCGTGCTTTCCGCCCAGGCAACCGACAAGGGCGTGAACATCGCCACGGCGAAACTCTTTCCCATCGCGAATACCCCCGAGGCGATCGCGGCCCTCGGGGTCGAGGGCTTGACACCCTTCATCCAGACGATCGGGCTCTACCGCAACAAGGCGAAAAACGTCGTGAAGCTCTCCGAAATCCTTCGCGACGAATACGGCGGCGAGGTGCCCGAGGATTTTGAGAAGCTCGTCGCCCTCCCCGGGGTCGGGCGCAAGACGGCGAACGTCGTTCTCAACGTCGCCTTCGGACACCCGACGATTGCGGTCGACACGCACATTTTCCGCGTCTCGAACCGTACGGGCTTCGCCCGCGGAAAGACGCCCGACGAGGTAGAAGAGAAGCTCCTCAAGGCGGTGCCGAAGGCCTACCTCAAGGAAGCGCACCACTACCTGCTACTCCACGGGCGCTACTGCTGCAAGGCGCGCTCGCCCGAGTGCGAACGCTGTCCCGTCGTCGACTTTTGCAACGCACCCGAAAAGAAGGCGCGGCTCGCGGATTTTTCTCCGAAGAGCGAAAGCTGAGACGTACGGCCTGGTACGGCCGAATACGGACCGAACAAAACGGCGCGAAGGCCTCGGAAGAGCTTTCGCGCCGTTTCATTTCGGGTGTTCGACGGGCTTTGTTCGAGCTTTATTCGGACTTGTCGGGCTCCGCCGCCTTTTTCGTCGGGGGGCGGCCCGAGCGGTGCATGTCCTCGATCGCGCGGTCGGCGCCGAGTTCGCTCCAGCGCTTGATCACTTTGCTCACGGTCGAAAGCGACACGGAGAGCATCTCCGCAATGTCGACGCTGCGGTGCCCGCTGTTGCTCAGAAGGATGATGCGCGCACGCTCAACGCGACGGTCCCGGGTTGCTTCCGCATGGGCGACGCTTAGGAGCCGTTCTTTTTCTTCGGGGGTGAGCGTGGCGACGAATTTTCGAGGACGTCCGCGCATGAGGTGTCGGGTTCGGGGAAAGGTTTGAGGGAGGTATGGGGAGAGAAGAAAACGCCGGCGTGCGAAGAACATCGCACGTCGGCATTTTGCGGATCGGTCGTCGACCGTCGGGCTCCCCGATTATACGGAGAGGGAAGGGCGAGCAACCCGTCCTTCCCTCGAAGAGACCCAAGGAGCCAGTTTAACGATCGAAGGGGGCAGCGACCAAGCAAGACCTCCCTTCGATCGCCGACGGACTTACTTGGCGGCCGTCTTCTTGTCGAGGATGGCGAGAGCCTGTTCGCAGAAGGTCTTGCCTTCGTTCACGAGGGTCTTCGCATACTTCGGACCGTGGACGCCCCACGAACCGTCATCCTTGATCTTGGCGGCGTTCTTGCGGGCCTGTTCCACATAGAGCAGAACCTGAGCGCGTTCGGCATCCGAGATCTTGGCGACTTCGAGCTTGTCCTGGATCGTCAGCAGGTCGGCCGTGATCTTGGCGTAGCCTTCCTTAACGGGGGTCTGCCAAGCGATGACCTTGTTGTAGATCGTCTTCTGATCCTTGAAGCGCATGCTTTCCGGGAACTTCGACTGGATCGGGCTGTGGCAGCCCATCGATTCGACGAGGTAGCGGTCGGCAAACGCCGTGCGGCCGCAGCTCCACATCAGGTCGATGTAGGGACGACCGTCATCCTTCGTGAGGTTCCAGCCCTTCGGGTTGGTGAGCTTGCGGTCCTTGGCGCCGGCAGGCGGATTGATCGACTTCTTTTCCGGGTCGACGAGAATACGCCACATATGGCTGCGGCGGACGTTGTCGAAGCCGGCGAGGTCCGGACGCTGGATCGCGGCGAAGTTTTCGCACGAACCCATCATCGGCATATGGCACGATTCGCAGCTGTTGCGGCTGTGGGTGCCCCCCTGAGCGAAGAATTCGGCAGCCGTCGTATGGCAATCCTGGCACTGCTTCTTCAGGTTCGGGACGGTGTAGTGCGAAGCCCAGTCGTTCGAGGTCACTTCATGCGGGTCGTGGCAGGTCGTGCAACGCATGCCCTTCTGATAGTGCTTCGTGTAGTGGGACTGCGAACCTTCGGTACCGCAAGCCGGGCAGAAACTCTTGAAGTAGCTGTTGAACGGGGTCTTGAAGTTGTTCTTGGCGTCGTCCTGGTTGTAGACGAAGCGCTGGTGGCAACGTTCGCAATCGGACGGCATGCCCGCACCGCGAGCACCGTAAAGGTGAGCGCCGGCGCCGTGGCATTCTTCACACGAAACGCCCTTGGCGATCGTGTGCGAGCGCAACTTCTTGGCATCGCCCAAAGCGGCGAAGAGTTCGTCCTGGCTCTTGAAGTCGAACTTCCACGTATGGCAGATTTCGCAGTAGGACGAGCCCGGCTGGAACATGGCCTGCGTGCGGTTCGACGAACCGTAGGAGTTGAAGCCCCAGACGTTGGAGGACTGGGCGCCGAAGTCTTCGAGCTTCACAGGGAAGGTCGGATCCCAGGCGTTGATCTTCTTGGCAACTTCCGGAGTGATGTGTTCGGCCCAGTTGCGGGAGAACTGGTTGCCGCCCGCAACGATCTTGCCGGTGCCCTGGCTGATGTTGCCGCCTTCGACGTGGTACGTACCGCGAACGAGCCACTTGTCGACGAAGCCGTACTTCGTGCGGGGCGTGCCCATGATGACGAAGACGTCATCGGCTTCAATGCCTTCCGGCAGGACGGAGGCCTTCGAATTGTAAAGGGGCTTCTTCATGTCGCCGCCGACTTCCGTGAGTTCTTCAGGGAAGCGGACGATCTTGTTGTGGCGGGAGCGTTCCCACTTTTCGTACTGAGCCGGGTGGCATTCGCCGCACTTCTTCGGACCGACGTAGTTGTTCGGAAGGTCGAGGAAGGATTCGTACGGCAGACGATAGGTCACGGCAGCCTTGCGGCCCGTGTCCTGGTGGTACTTGTCGCCGCCCCCGAATTCAACCCACTCTTCGTTGCGGTCGGACATCGTGAACTTACCGACGACACGACCTTCTTTGAGGTACTTGAAATAGGGGTGGTTGGCCTTGAGGTAGTCCCAGAAGGCTTTGTCCTGAGCGACATAGCCGTCGAGGGTGCGCGGAAGGTCGACCTTGTTCTCGGCAGCCACGGCATTGGTCGCCATCACGGCGAGGAGCGCGGCGGAAAGCGAGAGGAGCTTGGTGTTTTGCATTTGGTACTCCTTGGTTGGTCTCTTTTCCTGGTTTGGGAAAGTCTCGAGGTTTCCCGAGACAGGCTCAACTATGCACCGTTTCGGGCCGATGCACAAACAGCCGAAAAGTTCGCGGAAAAATTCCCCGAAGGCACCCCCGACCCCCGTCCGCCGACCGCCGATTTCCTACCGCATACCATCTTGTTCGGTCGGATCAATCGAAATTTTCGCCGAACGGCACGTGAACAAAAACTGATCTTAATGTTTATTCTGAAAATTAAGATTCACGTAATCCGACCGATTCTACAGAAAACCCGAACCACACTAAAATTCGTTCGTTTATTTCGAACAACCCCCTTCATCCGACCGATCGGACGGCCCGTACGTATACACCTCCTGCGAAAGGACTAGTCCCCGCGACCTACTGGTGTTCATCCCTAGAAAATCTTTTGTTGCCCTTCAGCCACAAGTCAGAATCGGCGACGCGGGGCGGGCCGCGCACGGACCGAAAAACCTCCGTCGCCGGCTTGAAATCGCAGGGCGAGTAAGGAAAAGCGCCTTCGGGCGGTTTTGTCCGAAGGCGCTTGATCGAAGGTGCTTGAGGTGCGGCGCTTAAGGTTCGTTTTAAGCGGAGCGCCCTTTGCGGTAATGGAGGGTTTCGAGTTTCAGTCCCTCCAAAACGTCGGGTCGGCGGCGAAGCTTCCCGCCCGGATTGACGGGGAGGGCCTTCACCCAGGCGATACGGCGCGGGGACTTGTAGGCGGCAAGCCGCCCCGAGAGTCCGTCGACGATCGCTTCCGGAGCGAGCGGCTCCTTTTCGGGAACGAGGAGCGCCGTCACGACCGCACCCCACACGTCGTCGGGGAGGCCCGTTACGAGCGCCTCGCGGATGCCCGGAAGGCTTTCCAAAGCCGCCTCGACTTCGAGGGGATAGACGTTGTTGCCGCCCGAAAGAATGAGGTCCGAGCGGCGCGCTTCGACGTGCAAGTACCCCGCCTCGTCGAAGTACCCGATGTCGCCCGTATCGTGCCAGGCTTCGGGGTCAAGCGGCGTCTCGCCCCAGTACCCGGTCATCCGCATGGGACCGCGCACGAGAATGTGCCCGTTTTCGACGCGCACTTCCGCAAACGCATTGACGCGCCCGCTCCCGACGACGCCCGAATAGCGTTCGGCGTACGGGGTCGTCGTCACGTTGCTTGCCGTTTCCGTCATGCCGTAGGTGGCGATGACGGGCCAGGCCGCGTCGCGCGCCCGAGCGAGCCACGCGTCGCTCGCGGACGCCCCTCCGAGAAGGAGCGCGCGCAGGGTCGCGGGAGCTTTGCATCCGGGGAAGGTCTTGAGGATCTGCACGAGCATCGTCGGCACGATCGAGGCGAGCGTCACCCCCATCGATTCGACTTCGCGCAGAAATCCTTCGGGCGAAAAGTGTCCGCCCAACGCAACGGCGGAGCGCGCCCTTAGGGAGCGCGTGAGAATCGAAAAGCCCCCGATGCGCGCGGGCGAAATGGAGAGAAGCCACACGTCGCCCGGCGCAAGGCCGATGTTCGCCTCCGACGATCGGGCGCTCTCGGCGAGCGCCCGACGCGTGAGGACGGCGGGCTTGGCGCGGCCCGTCGTTCCCGACGTAAAGACGACGACCGCCGCCCCTTCGGGCAGGGGATCGCGCTTCGCGGCGATTTCGTCGCGCTGAGCCTGTTGTTCGTGCTCGGTCAACCCCGGGTGCAGAAGCACCACGGGGATTTCGAGTTCGAGGCACGCGAGGATTTCAACGATCGACACGAGGTCGTTGCGCGCGACAAGGACGTGCGGGCGTCCGGGCGCGGAGCGCTCGAACGTTGCGATGCGGTCCGCAACGAGGCGGGCGACCTCCGCGTACGTGAGGTCCCCCTCGGGCGTACGCACGAAGAGGGCGGCGCCCTGCTCGCGCGCGGCCTCGAAGACGGAGAAATCCCGACGGAGTTCCTCGACGGTCAAGTCGGACATGATCGACTCAGGGGAGACGCTTGAACTTCGTGAAGTCGGGGCGACGCTTTTCAAGGAAAGCGTTCTTCCCTTCGCGGCCTTCGTCCGTCATGTAGTAAAGGAGCGTGGCGTTGCCCGCGAGCTCCTGAAGGCCCGCCTGACCGTCGCAGTCGGCGTTGAGCGCCGCCTTGAGGCAGCGGATCGCCAAGGGCGAATTCGCGAGAATTTCGCGGCACCACTGCACCGTTTCGGCTTCGAGCTCTTCGTAGGGGACGACGCGGTTCACGAGACCCATTTCAAGGGCTTCCTTCGCGTCGTAGAAGCGGCAGAGGAACCAGATTTCGCGGGCCTTCTTCTGACCGACGATGCGCGCCATGTAGGAAGCGCCCCAACCGCCGTCGAACGACCCGACGCGCGGACCCGTCTGACCGAAGCGGGCGTTTTCCGCGGCGATCGTGAGGTCGCACATCATGTGAAGGACGTGCCCGCCCCCGACGCACCAGCCCGCGACCATGGCGATGACGGGCTTCGGGCACGTGCGGATCTGACGCTGGAAGTCAAGGACGTTCAGGCGGGGCACGCCGTCCGAGCCCACGTAGCCGCCCGTGCCGCGCACCTTCTGGTCGCCCCCGGAGCAAAATGCGAGTTCGCCCGCGCCCGTGAGGATCACGACGCCGATTTCATCGTCGTCGCGCGCATCGGCGAGGGCCGATTCCATTTCGCGCACCGTGAGCGGACGGAAGGCGTTGCGCACTTCCGGACGATTGATCGTGATCTTGGCGATCCCTTCGGCCTTTTCGTAAAGGATGTCGGTGTAGTCGCCCGCCTTCTTCCATTCGGGAATGCGCGGGAGGTGCGACGTATCGAGCATGGGTTGCATGGTGGATCCTTGTAGAAGTTTCAAGAAGAGAACGGAATCATACGACGCAACGACGACGAGCGACGCCCCGACGGAAAAATCGGACGGCGTCGCTCGTGCGAAAAGCGTTAACAAACGTCAGATCGGACCCGCCGATCGGATTTTTGTCAGGTGCGCTCGGCGCGAATCGTCTTCACGAGCTTTTCCCACTTGGGCGCTTCGGAAGCGATGAAGTCGCGGAACGCTTCGGGCGTGCCCGGACGGACGTCGGCGCCGCGGGCGGCGAGTCGACGGCGCAGCTCCTCGTCGGAGAGCGCTTCGACGAGCGCGCGGTTCCAGTCGCGAACGATCTTCTCGGGCGTCCCCTTCGGAAGCACGAACCCGTCCCAGGCCGAGAGTTCGAACCCCGGCACCCCGGCTTCGGCAAAGGTCGGAACGTCGGGCGCGCTCGGGAGGCGTTCGCGCGAGGGGGTGGCGAGCGCCGTGAGCTTCCCGGCCGCCACGTGCTGTAGGGCGTTCGGAGCGACGTCGATCATGAGGGGAATGCGACCCGAGAGGACGTCGAGCATCGCGGCGGCACCGCCCCGGTACGGGATGTGCGTGAGCTTGAGGCCCGCGCATTCGGCAAAGAAAAGACCCGCGAGGTGGCTCGTGGTGCCGTTCCCCGACGACGCAAAGTCGACCTTCCCGGGGTTCGCCTTCGCGTAGGCGATGAGGGACTTGAGGTCCGTGACGCCTTCGATCGCCTTCGGGTTCAGAACCGCCACGAGACCGATTTCGGTCGAAAGACCCACAGGAATGAGGTCGTTCGTATTGAAGCCCGTCTCGCCGTAGAGGTGCTGATTGACGCACAGAATGCCGTTCGTGACGTAGCCGAGCGTGAGGCCGTCGGGCTTTGCCTGCGTCAAAAGGCGCGTACCGACGTTCCCGCCCGCGCCGGGGCGGTTGTCGACGAGAATGCGGCTCCCCGCCTGTCGGGCGAGCACGTCGACCACGGTGCGCGCGAGCGCGTCGCCGCCCCCGCCCGCGGGGAAGGGAACGATCACGCGCGCGGTGGTGTTCTTCGCGAACGCGGGAACCGAAAAGCCGAAAGCGGAAGCCGCGGCCGCCGTCGCAGCGGCCGCAAGGAAGGTGCGTCGGGAAGTCATCGAATCTACTCCTCACCCATAAGACAATTTTCGTAAGCCCGCGGAGTATAAGGTTCGCGCCGAGCGTTTTCGGTCCTACAGATGTTGCCAAATGTGTGTTTTCGTGTAATCGAAAATTGGTTGTTTATCCGTCCCACGGAAAACAAATGCTGTATTTCGGTTGGCTAAACGAACGACCCGCGGAAAGTACGCGAAAACGACGGACTTTCCCCCGTCGAAATGCGCTCGGGCGGCCGCCCCGTTCCCGTCCCGTGTTCGAGTCGCATCCGCCACGCATCCGACGCGCCTCCGACTTGCATTCAACTCGTTTCCGTCACTCAACCGCCCTCCGCCGGAGGGGATCCGCTTTTGCAAAAACCGCCGTTTTGCAAAAGCGTTCGACGCCGAACAACATCGGCAAAGTCCGCTCAACCCCATGTTTCACGGGCGGTTCTGAGGAGAACACTCTACGGCAAAGCGCCTAACGGATACCGCATTAAATCGAAAGTTGCGCAATCTCCGCGATGTTTCGCGGACTCGGCATCGACGGACAACGTTCGGCGCCGACCGAGCTCCCTAGAATGGATTTCACCTGTTTTCTTTTCGAAAAGCGCGCTCGGACGGGCCGCGACCCCTTGAGCCCGAACGCTCGACGCCGCCCGCAGTTTCCGACGCACTTTTTCGAAGTTCCTTTGACTTCATGCACGGAGAGGCTTTTTTATGACGACCTGCAAGACCTGTTGTTCCTCCACGCCCGTGCCGCACTTCAGCAAGGCGGGCACTCCCAAAGGCGACTCTTTCATTCAGCAGATTCTTGCACTCGCCGCACGCCCCGACGTCATCAGCTTCGGAGGCGGCCTTCCCTCCCCCGAAGGCTTTCCGCTTGCCGAAGTGAAGGCCGCGGCCGACTACGTGATCGACACGGACGGTAAGCGCGCTCTGCAGTATTCGAGCCTCAAGGGCGACCCCGCGCTTCGCGCGATCATCGCCGAGCGCGAAACCGCGCGCGGCTGCCCCACGACCGCCGACGACGTTCAGATCGTTTCGGGCTCGCAGCAGGCGCTCGACCTGATGGCGCGTCTTTTCATCGATCCGGGCTCGAAGATCCTTGTCGAAAGCCCGACCTACCTCGGCGCCCTGCAGGCCTTCATGCTCTGCGGACCCGAGTGCGTTGAGATCCCGACCGACGCCTTCGGCATGAACCCCGACCTCATGGGCGAAGAGTGCCGCGGCGCGCGCTTTGCGTACGTGATGCCCACATTCCAGAACCCGACGGGTCTCACGATCTCGGTCGAACGACGCAAGAAGCTCGCCGAAAAGGCCCGCGAGTACGACTTCTGGCTCGTCGAAGACAACCCCTACGGGGAGCTCTACTACGGGGACGAACCGCCCGCTTCGATGCGCGCCTTCTGCCCCGAACGCACGATCACGCTCGGCACGATGAGCAAGGTGCTCGCGCCGGGGTTCCGTCTCGGCTACATCATCGCACCGAAATCGGTCCTCGACGCCGCCGCGGAAATGAAGCAGGCGATGGACCTTCATACCGCGACCTACACGCAGCTCGTCACGGCGCGCGTCCTCTCGCAGGGGCTCTTCGAAGAACACCTCCCGAAGGTGCGCGACATCTACCGCAGCCAGGCGAAGGTGATGCTCGACGCGCTCGACGAATACATGCCGAAGCACCCCGAAATCACCTGGACGCGCCCCGAAGGCGGCATGTTCATCTGGCTCACCTTCCCGAAGGGGGTCGACGCCTCGGAGGTGATGAAAAAGACCCTCGCCTCCGACGTTCCGGTCGGGTTCGTGCCGGGCGAAGCCTTCTATGCGAACAACCCCAAGGACCACGTCAACACGTGCCGCTTCTCCTTCGTCACGGTCCCGGCCGAAAAGATCGTGGCGGGCGTGAAGTCCGTCGCGGAAGCACTCAAGACCTTCCTCTGACGCACCCGCTCCCGGAAGAGACTTCCCTTTGAAGCTCTTTCCCGCCTTTGAAAGGCACCCAAAGCCCCGCACCTCGCATGCGGGGCTTTTTCGTTTCCGACCGTCCGATCGGGCCGCTCGGCGCGTTCGGTTTGTGTTTTCGGAACGGGTCGTTCCATTTCGCAAAAAAATTCTGCCGTTTGATCCTATTGGCGCGATAGACCTCTCTTTCTTACACTTTTTTCCATCGCGCCGCCTCCTTCGGACCGTTTATCGGAGGCGGCGCGCCCCACCAACCGGAGGAGATTTCCCCATGCACATGCTTAAACTCGCACCCTGCGCGCTCGCGCTCGGTCTCGCTTTCGGCACCGCCTTCGCTTCGGGCGGCGCTTCGGGTCCCGTCGTTCAGATGGAAGCTCAGGGAAGCATCGGCGAAGTTGTCGTCAACCCCTACAACATCGCTCCGCTCACGGCCGTCATCCGCAACGGCGGCTACGTGATCGAAGACGCCACGGTGCGTGTGGTGCCGAAAAAGGGCGGCCAGGAAATCGCCTACAAGGTGAACAACGCGGAACTCAAGACCCACGCCGGCATCCCCGTCTTCGGTCTCTACGCCGACTACGAAAACACGGTCGAGGTGAGCTACAACCGCCTCTTTAACGGCAAGAAAGAAGCCGTCAAGGAAACCTACAAGATCCGCACGGCCCCCGTATACATGGAGATGAACGGGAGCGTCAACACGAAGGGCGTGATGTTCGACACGGAAGTCAAGCACGTCGACGCCAAGTACGCCGACCGCCTCTACCTCGTCAACAACCTCGTTCCGAAGCCCCCGAAGGCCGCGCGCGCCGTTTGGAACAACCCCGCGGGCGGCGCGCTCGAATGGGCGTACGGGCCCGCCAACGGCATCATCGACACGAAGGGCGAAGTGCGTTGGTACCTGCTCCCGAACCTCGAAATGTACGATCCGGAGTCGATCTACAAGTCGGGCATCATGATGGGCTTCCAGCAGGGCACGGACGGCCTTCTCACCTGGGGCTACGGCCAGCGCTACGTCAAGTACGACCTCCTCGGGCGCGAAGTCTACAACCGTCGTCTGCCCTCCAACTATTCCGACTTCTCGCACGCGCTCGACCGCGCGCAGAACGGTCACTACTTCCTGCGCGTTGCGTCCGCCGACCTGCGTCGCGCCGACGGGAAGCGCGTCCATACGGTGCGCGACGTGATTGCCGAAGTCGATGAAAACGGCCGCGTCGTCGACGAATTCCGACTCTTCGACATTCTCGATCCGTACCGCGACGTCGTCATCAAGACGCTCGACCAGGGGGCCGTCTGCCTCAACATCGATGCGTCGCAGGCCGGCAAAACCCTCTCGGCCGAAGACCTCGCCAAGCAGGAAGCCTCCGACACGTTCGGCGACATCGCGGGCGTGGGGCCGGGCCGCAACTGGGCGCACGTCAACGCCGTCGACTACGACCCGAACGACGATTCGATCGTGATCTCCTCGCGCCACCAGTCGTCCGTCGTCAAGATCGGTCGCGACAAGGAAGTGAAGTGGATTCTCGCTACGCCCACGGGCTGGTCCGACAAGTACAAGGACAAGATCCTGACGCCGGTCGACAAGGACGGCAAGCCCCTCAAGTGCGAAAACAACGCCTGCGAAGGCGGCTTCGACTGGACGTGGACGCAGCACACGGCCTGGATCGTCGACTCGAAGACGAACAAGGACGTGCTCTTCCTCACGGTCTTCGACAACGGCGACGGCCGTGCGCTGGAGCAGCCGCCTCTGCCCGACATGAAGTACTCGCGCGCCGTGGTCTACAAGATCGACCAGAAGAAGATGACGGTCGAACAGATCTGGGAATACGGCAAGGAACGCGGCAACGACTGGTACAGCCCCGTCACGTCGCTCACGAAGTACATGGACGACAAGGACTCCGTCATGGTCTACTCGGCCACGGCCGGCATGGGTGCCGCTCCCTCGAAGGACGCGACGGGCAAAGCCAAGGCGGCAAGCGCCCATCCGTACATTCTCGAATTCGACTGGGGGAAGACGACGCCCGCGGTTGAAATCAAGATCAACGACGCCATGGGCTATCAGGCGATGCCGATCTCGGTCGACAAGGCCTTCAATTACCAAGTGAAGTAATCCGGAATTCCGGAAGTCGAAAAACGCGTGCCCGGGAGAGAAATCTTCCGGGCACGTTCTTTTGGTTCGTTGAGATTGTTGAGTTGATCCGAACGCGCGTTACGCGCGGCCCTTTCGGGACGTGTTCGGGAAGAAGTACCGCAACTGCTCGGGCGCTTCGGGGCGCCCCAGGAACGAGCCCGCGACGAACGCGAGCACCGACACGACGAAGGCGGGCACGATCGGGTGCCAGCCCGCAAGGTCGGGCTTCCAAACAAGTAGCACCCCGTAAAAGCCCACGCCCGAGATCGCCCCCGCGAGCGCCCCCGCGCTGTTGGCTCGCCGCCAGAAGAGTCCCGCCGCAAGCGGCAGAAGGAACGTGAGCTCCAGCCCCGCAAAGGCCGCGAGGTTGATCCAGGCGATCAGATCGGGGGGATCGATGGCAAAGAGCGTTGCCGCAAGCCCCAGAAGAAGGGTCGTTCCTTTGGCCGCAAAGCGCAGACGCTTCTCCTTTCCGGGCGCCGCCCACTCGGGGCGGGCGTTAAGGAGAAGGTCCTTCACGACCGCCGAAGAAGCGGCAATGAGAAGCGACGAGACGGTCGACATCGTGGCCGCCAGCGGTCCGATCAGCGTGATCCCCGCCGCAACGGGCGACATGTGTTCGGCAATGAGGCGCGGAATCATGTGGTCGGTCGTACCGAGCGACTCGGGCGAAACGGCAAAGACCCCGCGCGCGAGCACGCCGATCAAGGTCATGCCGATCATGAGGGCGCCGCAAACGACCGTGCTCACCCACATCGCGCGATGGAGGTCTTCGGTCGAGCGGTAGCTCATGCAGCGAACGGCCGACTGCGGCAAACCCGCCGTGCCGAAGCCGACGAGCACCCAAGCCGAAAGCAAAAGCGACAGAGGAAGCGCCCCGCCCGCATCGAATGAAAGATAGGCCTCAGCATTGGGCGCAGCCGCTGCAGCCGCCCGCATCGCTTCCGCAAAACCGCCCGCTTCCGAAACGATGTCGCCCGCCAGGAGCACCATCCCGAGCACCATCAGCAGGGCGCAAAGCGCGTCCGTCACCGCAACCGCGCGAAAGCCCCCGAAGGTCGTATAGAAAACCGTGAGAAGCCCGAAAAGGAGAAGCCCCTGCGTGGTCGACCCTCCCGTCACTTCGGCAAAGATCGCCGCACCGCCCGCGAACTGCCCCACCATCATCGTCGTGAAAAAGACGAGCATCGAGAGGGCGGCCAAGGTCGCGAAGACGGGGCTTCGGAAGCGGGCGCGCAAAAGGTCCACCACCGTCACGGCGCCCACGGCACGCGAGACGAGCGCCATCTTTTTCCCGAGCAACCCCAGGATGAAAAACCCCGCGATGATCTGCGGGGCGGCGAACACGACCCAACCGAGGCCGAGATTCCAGGCGATCCCCGGGCCCGAAACGAACGAACTCACCGACCCGTAGGTGGCCGTGAGCGTCATCGCGAGAACGACGCCCTGAAGGCTGCGGCTTCCGAGGAAGTACTCGCGGGAGAAGCCCGCGCCGCCCCCGGTCTCTTCCAGGGGAAGGCTTCGACGACGTTCGGTCCAAAGCGAAAGGGCGGCCAAGACCGCAAAAAAGAGAAGAACGGGCGCAAGAATCATGGGCGTCTCGACGGGTTACGAGCGAAGAGCGGATTCGGACGACGTGCGGGAAGGCTTTTCGGGCGTCGAATCGGGCGTCAGGTCGAGCGAGAAATTCCGAAAGACCCGACGAACGAGCCACACCACCCCCGCAATCGACGCGAGGTAGCCGCCCGGAACCGCCCACCAGAACCATAAGGGGAACCCCCCGCTCGTCCCCGGCACGTCGTGGAGGAGCCCGATCGCACCCCAGAAAAAGAGGGCGATCAGGACCGCCACGACGAGGGTCGCCGCCGCTTCGCGGTGCGTCGCGCGCAGCGCCTCGTCGTAGTCGACGATCGGAGCGTCGGCCGGCTTTTCGCTTTCCGAACTCATCGCGTTACCAGTGCTTTTCCCGTTCGCGCACGGGGATCCCCGCTTCGCGCATCGTGCGCCGCAGGAGGACGAGGTCCTCCCAGGCCTTCGCCTTTTCGCCGGGCGAGCGCAAGAGGTACGAGGGGTGGTAGCTCACGACGCACTTCACCTTGCGGCCGTCCGAGAGTTCCGCTTCGTGCACGACGCCGCGCAGGCGCGAAATCGCTGCCGCCCGGTCTTTGAGCACCGTCTGCACCGCAAAGCGCCCCATCAGGAAGAGAACGTCGGGTTTCAGAATCTCCAACTGGCGCTCGAGGTAGTGACTGCAGCAGGCCGTCTCGGCGGGCTCGGGATTGCGGTTCTGGGGCGGACGGCACTTCAAGGCGTTCAAAATGACGATGTCGTCTTTCCGTCGCACGGCGATCGCATCGAGCATCGCGGTAAGCAACTTCCCCGACTTCCCGACGAACGGAATCCCCTGGAGGTCTTCTTCGGCCCCGGGGGCTTCGCCCACAAGCACCAACTTCGGACCCGGCGCCCCTTCGGCAAAGACGGGGTGCTGTCGGGTTTTCGAAATCGGACAGGCCGTGCAGTCGCGAACGAGCCCTTCAAGGGTCGCCCAGTCGGCCGTGCGGATTTTGGCCTTGGTCTCCTCGGAGAGAATCGGAATTGGCGCGGGAGCGGCTTGAGACCCTTGAGGGGCTTGCGCCTGAGGACCCGGACGGGTCGGCGCTTGGGTTTGAGCCCCCTGCGGAGCGCGGGGGCGCTGCGGGGCCGCGGCGCCCGGCGCCTGCGCGGGACGCCCGAATCGGGGCGCGGGTTGCGGCGCGGCGGGAGCGGAGGAAGCAGCGGCCGAGGGAGCCGAAGGAGCTGCGGGAGCCGCGCCCGGCTGCACCTTTTCACCGAGGAGCGCGCGGCGCGTGATCGGGTCGAAGAGCGGATCGGGCGTCGAGCGCTCGAGCCAGAGGGGACCGCAGCCGAGTGCGTCCCAGATGCGGGCGAGCCGCTCGAAGGCTTCCGGGTCGGCGTCGCCCCAACCGGGGACGTCGTCGTGGTTCTCCGTTGCGTCGGACATGAGCGCTCCCAAAATTTCGTTCGAATGAAAGGGTCCCGGGCCTCACGCGCCCGCGGACTCGGCGAGATCGAGCCGCATGAGGATCGCGTCCTCCCGACCCGATTCGGTACGGTAGTAATTCTTGCGGCGACCGACTTCCTCGAAGCCGAGCGCGTCGTAAAGCGAGCGCGCAGGCGTGTTCGAGGCGCGCACTTCCAAGTGCACGCACACGAATTTCCCCCGGGCGGACTCGATCAAGTCCGAGAGAAGCTTTCGCCCCAAGCCCCGGCGCTGCCAGGCTTTCGCGACGCCGATGATGAGAAGTTCGAGTTCGTCGAGCACGGGGTGCATCACGGCCCAACCCGCGGGGACGCCGTCGACCGTCAACACGTGCGCGTGACCGCGCACGGGGCTCCCTTCGGCAATCGAATCTTCGAAATTGCGTCGCGTCCAGGGGGTGAATTCCACTTCGGCTTCCGCCGCCGTCACCCAATCGAGATCTTCGGCCGTCATGGGCCGCACGTCGACCCGCATCAAAGCTTTTCCCCGGCCGCGCGTTCCGCCATCGTGAGCGC
This sequence comes from Sutterella megalosphaeroides, assembly GCF_003609995.1. Lineage (NCBI taxonomy): Bacteria > Pseudomonadati > Pseudomonadota > Betaproteobacteria > Burkholderiales > Sutterellaceae > Sutterella > Sutterella megalosphaeroides. The sequence goes on along the minus strand of NZ_AP018786.1, from coordinate 855,335 downwards.
CACGCGGTTGCGCACATAGAAGGGCGCGGCCGCCTGAGGCTCGACCGCTTCGCCGCGACGGAACATCGCTTCGCCGAGAAGCGCGATTTCTTCGGGGGCGCTTTCGGTGCGCGGGAAGAGTTCGAGCCCTTCCGCGGCGGCGCCCTCAAACACTTCGGGGAACTGCACCGGGGCACTGCCCGCGACGAGCTTCGCACCGCCCTCGCGCGCGGCGACGGGAACGACTTCGGGCTTCAGAAGAGCGGGTTCCGCAAGGCACGTGAAGTAGCGCCCCGTCGCGGGGTCGCACACTTCGTAAAGCGCCGCGTAGCATTCGTTCATGCGGGCGTCGTTCGCAACGAGAATTCGGTCGCCCGGAGCAAGGCCCTTTTCACGGGCGGCCAGGAGCGCGACGGCTTCGAGATTCGAAACCGCGAGGACGGGGAGTTGCAACGCCCAGGCAAGGCCCTGCGCGACGCCGCACGCAACGCGCAACCCCGTGAAGCTTCCCGGTCCCGCCCCGAAGGCGACGGCCGAGAGGTTCGCCTTCCGTTCGCCCGCCTCGGCGAGCACGGCGTCGATCAGGCCCAAAACGCATTCGGCGTGACGGTTCCCGACGTGTTCGCACCGGACGGCCAAAAGCTTGCCGTCGCGAAGGAGCGCAGCGGCGCAGTCTTCCTGCGCGGTGTCGAGAGCGAGAAGAAGGGGGTTCGAAGAAGTCATGAAGGTTCCCGCAAGCGCCCGCACGAGGCGGACGCACAGCTGTCGAATTCAAAATCGGGAGCCCGCACCGGGCTCCCTCAAGGGTCCTTCATTATAGTATAGAGGGGCCCGACCGGGCTGCTCGGCAACGGTCGGCAGAGGACGGCATGCGGCGTTCGGAGTACGAAGCGAAACGAAAAGAAAAGAAAACGCCGACCGTTTTCGGGCCAGCGTCTTGCTGCATGTCGCATGCGTGTCGCAATGTGTCGCAAACGCTTACTTTTCCTCGGGCGTTCGGGCCTTCTCGATCGGCTCGGGCGCTCTCAGCGCGCGGGGGTGCGAGCGGTGTTCGGCGCCCGACAACTCCATGTGCACTTCGAGAATCTGTTCGCGCATCAGGCGACGGTCCGCCTCGTCGGCCATGCGGGAGCGCAACCGCTTCGGGCCCGACTCGGTGCATTCTTCGGTCGACTTCAGCGTGAAGCGGTGCCGCAGGGCTTCGACGTCGCGCGGGCAAAGCCGCGATTTGAGCGCTTCGCGCTCCGCGCGGTTCATCTCGCGCCAGTGCGAGGTGCGCGACACGTCGTCCAGATAGGGCCAGAGCTTCGCGCGTTCGTCGGCCGACATCTGGCTCCAGAGCCGTACGCAAGGTACGTCGCCGCCGCAGTCGGTCGCCGTCGGGGCTTTCTCGCCCGGTTTCACCAGGGCCGCGCCGAGCGGCGTCGACCATTCGTTTTCGGCGGCCGAACCGACGGAAACACAAGCGAACACGGCGGCTAAAAGTCCGGTTTTTGTGAGCTTATGCATGGGTTAAGTCTCGGTTGGTCTCGATTCGCCTCCGAATTTAACATCGAGCTTTGCGCGCGGGTAGACTCAAATTGGAAAAAACGTTACGAACTTTTTTCGGGGACCCGACCCCCGCCGGGGGCGCTTACGGCCCATTTCGTAACCGGGTGTTCGGCCCCGTTGGCAAAGGGCCGCCCGAAGAGAGACAATACGAAATAATTACCTACGGAATCCGAGGGCCTGCGGGCCCTCGGCCGACAACCACCGGCGGAAGCCGCATTTGCGTCCGGACGCGGAAGGGGCCTCTACCCTTCCGGCGCCACCCCCGACGCGGCACCGCCCCAGAGGAGCATCATGGAACGCACCCCCAAGATTCTCGTCGTTGACGACGACCCCCGACTTCGCGACCTTTTGCGCCGCTATCTCGGCGAAAACGGCTTCCAGGTGTTCGTGGCCGAAAACGCTGCGAGCATGAACCGCCTCTGGCTGCGCGAACACTTCGATGCCCTGATTCTCGACCTCATGATGCCGGGCGAAGACGGCATTGCCATTCTGAAGCGCCTGCGCGGCCAGAAGGACATGACCCCGATCATCATGCTCACGGCCCGCGGCGAAGACGTCGACCGCATTCTCGGTCTCGAACTCGGGGCGGACGACTACATCGCCAAGCCCTTCAACCCGCGCGAACTCCTCGCCCGCATCCACGCGGTGCTGCGCCGTCGTCCGGCGCCCGACGCTCCGGGCGCTCCCTCCATGGCGGACGAAGTGGTGCGATTCGGCGCGTTCGAACTCGACCTCGGCACGCGCGTGCTCACCAAAAACGGCCAGCCCGTGCCGCTCACGACGGGCGAATTCGCCGTTTTGAAGGCCTTCGCGCGTCACCCGCGCCAGCCCTTGTCGCGCGACAAGCTCATGGAAATGGCCCGCGGTCGCGAATACGAAGCCTTCGACCGGTCGCTCGACGTGCAGGTTTCGCGCCTTCGCAAGCTGATCGAACCCGATCCCTCGAAGCCCCGCTATCTGCAGACCGTTTGGGGGCTCGGCTACGTCTTCATTCCGGACGGCCAGAGCTGATACCGAACCTGTTGGGGCGCCCTTCCGACGCCCCCCGGTTTCCCGAGAAGGACGCCCGAGTCGATCGGCGTCCTTCTTTTTTTCACCGGCCTTCGGTTCTTCGGTCCGTAGGGCGTTCGTCGGACGGCCGTCTTCCGCTATGATGCTCGGTACAACACCCCGGCCTTCGGCCCGAGCCGCTCTTGCGATGCCCTCGGCCCGACGCGCCCGCTCGGCGCGCTCTCCGCGCCCCGATTCGATCGACACCTCTTCACGCCCCCTTCGGCGGGGCACCGTCGCATGTCCTGGATCGCCCAACTCAAAAACCGCCGCCCCAGTCTTTTCTGGCGCACTTTTCTGCTCCTTTGCGGCCTCCTTTTCTTCTCCGTGATCGGCTGGCTGCAGAGCTTTCGCGTGCTCTCCGAACTCCCCTACTCCCAGGGCGTGGCGCAACACCTCGTCTCGACCGTGAACATCACGAAGTACGCGCTCGTGACGGCCGACCCCTTGTATCGACTCGACCTCCTCAAGGTACTCGCCGCCCGCGAGGGCGTCCTCATCTCCCCCCGAGACGAGACCGACAAGGTGGTGCGCCTCTCGGGCGAAGGGTTCAACGGCCTCATCGATCAGCTCGTCAAAACGTCGCTCGGGCCCGAGACGATCGTCGCGACGCGCGTCAACGGCAACAACGGCCTCTGGGTCTCCTTTGACATCGACGGGGACGCCTATTGGCTCCAAACGAAGGACGACGCGCTCGATCCGCCCTACGGCACCGCCTGGCTCTGGTGGGCGTTGGCGGCGGGCCTTGCGTCGCTCTTCGGCGCAACCGCCCTCACGCGGCACGTGATTCAGCCCTTGGCGCGCCTCTCGCTCTTTGCGACGCAGTTGGGCCGGGGGCAAGACCCCGATCCCCTTCCCGAAGACGCGTCGACCGCGGAAATTCAGGCCGTCAACAGCTCCTTCAACCAGATGGTGAGCGACCTGAAGCGAATCGAAGCCGACCGAGAACTCCTTCTTGCGGGGGTCTCCCACGACCTTCGTACGCCGATCACGCGTCTGCGTCTTGAAGTGGAACTCGCGGACCTTCCCGAAGATTCCCGCAACGCCATGGTGAGCGACCTCGAACAGATGGAAAACATCGTCAATCAGTTCCTCGCCTACGCGCGTCGCTCGAACGAGGATCAGGTGATGGTGAATTTCGGCGAAGCGGTCGAAGCGGCCTTGCAGATCGCCCGCATCGAATCGGACGCGACGGTGAAGCTCGCCACCCGACTCGATCCGGAAATCTGGGTGATGGCGCATCCCTTGGAGCTTTCGCGCGCCATTCAGAATCTCGTGACGAACGCGCAGCGCTACGGCCGAAGCGAGGACGGGACGCTTTACCTCACGCTCGAATTGAAGCGCGAACCCGACGGCCGCACGGCGCTTCTCACCGTGTCGGACGAAGGGAAGGGCCTCCCCGCCGAAGAGCGCGAACGCGTCATGCGTCCTTTCGAACGAGGCGAGAGCGCCCGAAGCGGCGTGACGGGGTCGGGGCTCGGTCTTGCGATTGTCGACCGCATCGTGCGCCGCTCGGGCGGCACCGTGCAGTTGGGAGACGCCGACCCGCACGGGCTCCTTGTGCGCGTACGCTTCCCGATCGTGACGAAGGGAGCACTCAAAAAGGCGCTCAAAGAGCAGGACAAGGCCGCGCAAAAGCTCGAAGAGCGACGCTGAACAACGTTGAAGCGTCACGAAAGCTCAAGGCCCTCGAAGTGAAAAGGCGCCCGGAAGATCCGGGCGCCTTTCTTTTTCGAGTCGGCGGTGTCGGGCGAATCAAATGCGGGCCATGAGCGCCACGGCGTGCGCCATCATCCCTTCTTCGCGGCCGACCGCGTCCATCTTTTCGTTCGTCTTCGCCTTCACGTTCACGACCTCTTCCGAGACGCCGAGCGTCGCCGCGAGGCTCGCGCGGATCGCCGCCATGTGCGGACCGATCTTCGGGCGTTCGGCGACGATCGTCGCGTCGACGTTGACGATCCCCCAGCCCTTGGCGCGCGCCAGGCGCACGACTTCGGCGAGGAGCTTGCGACTGTCCGCACCCTTCCAGGCGGGGTCCGAAGGGGGAAAGTGCTGCCCGATGTCCCCGAGAGCGCTCGCCCCGAGGACGGCGTCGGTTACGGCATGCAAGAGAACATCCGCATCCGAATGGCCGTCAAGGCCCGTCGTATGCGGAATTTCGACGCCGCCCAAAATGAGCGGCCTCCCGGGAACAAGTCGGTGGGAATCGTACCCCTGACCGATGCGAAGAGGAATCACGGAAGCGTCTCCCAAAAGAAGGCCGGCGATCTTTTCGTCGCCCGGCTGTGTGACCTTGATGTTGGTCGTTCGACCCGAAACCACCTTGACGACGTGCCCGGCACGCTCCATGGCGGAGGCTTCGTCGGTGATTCCGGTGCGGTCGCCCGAAAGGGCCGCAATCAGTTCGCCCGCGCGGAAGCACTGCGGGGTGGCCGCACGCCAGAGCGCTTCGCGCGGGAGCGTTTCGACGACCCGCCGATCTTGGTCGGCGCGCTTCACGGTATCCGACATCGGGACGGCCAAAAGGCCCCCGGCTGCCTGCGGGTCCGCAAGCACCTCGTCGATCAGGTGCTCGACCTCGCTCGGGCGCACGCAGGGGCGCGCCGCATCGTGAACAAGAACGAGCGCGTCGTCGGGAAAACCCGCGGCGAGAAGCCCGTTCAAGACGGAGTCCGCCCGTTCTGCGCCGCCCGCTCGCAGTACGCGAACGCCCTCGGGGAAGTCGCGGGCCGTCTCGTCGATATAGGGATCCTCGGGACTCACGACGACGACCGTTTCCGCGACGCGCCCGACCGAAGCGATCGCGCGCACCGTGTGCACGAGCATAGGCAGGGCGCCCAATTTTAGATACTGCTTCGGACGATCGGCGCCCATGCGGCGCCCGACGCCCGCGGCACAGATGAGCGCGACGATGCGCGAGGTTTCGGCGGAAGCGGACATGACGGCGGCCCCTCGAATAAAAAAAGACGAAAAAAATCGAACGATGTCGCAAGAATAGCCAATCGAAGCGCGATGCGGGCGGGAATTTTTCCGCCCGCCGTGAGAAAATGACGATCCCTCGTGCGGCTCGTCCACGACGATCTACACGTTCGCGTCGACGACCGCCCGCTTTTCCAACCGCCAACGAACCGCAACTCGCTCTTCACGACCATGGAAGTCTTTTTCGAACGCCTCATGTACGCCGCCCGCTGGCTTCTCGCCCCGATCTACATCGGGCTCTCGGCCGCACTCCTCGCTCTGGCGATCAAATTTTTCCAGGAAGTCTTCCATATCCTGCCGCATGTTCTGGAGCTCGCGGAAGCGGACCTCATTCTCGGCATCCTTTCCCTTATTGACATGGGCCTTGTGGGAGGTCTCATCGTCACGGTGATGTTCTCGGGCTACGAAAACTTCGTCTCGGCCCTCAACATCGGAGAGCACACCGAGAAGCTCGAATGGCTCGGCAAGATGGATGCGGGCTCGCTCAAGAACAAGGTCGCCGCGTCGATCGTCGCCATTTCGTCGATTCACCTCCTGCGCGTCTTCATGGAACTTCAGACGATCCCCGATTCGAAGCTCCTCTGGTACGTCGTGATTCACCTCACGTTCGTCCTCTCGGCCGTCGTGATGGCCAAGATCGACCTCATGCACAAAGAGGCGCACTGACGCCCTCCGAGCCCGAAGCACTTCGGGCTCGCAAACTTTCGAAGGGTCGCCCGAACGCTCGGGCGGCCCTTTTTCTTCGCCGGGCCGGGTCGCTTAAGCCGCTTGAGAGCACGCCCGCCTCCATCTTTTTCGGATTAGCACGGATAAGGTATCCCTCGCGAACACGATGCTCCGAACGCCCTGCGAAGGCACCTTAAAATTTCACGTTTTTCAATGACATTGACAAAATGTCACAGGTCGTCGGAGGGGTAGTCGCACCTCATCCGACCTCATCCGTCGCATCGCTGCGGGTTGTTTTCTCGCCTCACCTTAAGGGTTTACCGCTAGACCTTTCCTCCGAGCTTCGGTATCCTCTCCCTCCGCACGTCGGCGAGCGTCCTTCCGAGGCAGATCGCCGACCGAAAACAAGCAAAAAAGCACAAACAAGCTCACTGAGCAGAACCCGTCTTCGAGAACCCGAAGGGTCCGAAGCAAGGAACAGACATCGTGAAGAACACCTCCTTCAAGATCGCTGCGGCCGCGGCTGCCGTTGCGTCCCTTTTCGCGTCCGCGGCCAATGCCGGCGGCTTCCAGCTTACCGAACAGTCCGCCCTCGGCCTCGGCCGTGCCTACGCCGGTGCGGGCGTCGACGGCTCCGACGTCTCGGGCGTCTACTACAACCCCGCGAGCATGACGCTCACCCCGGGCACCGCCGCCCAGTTGGGCTTCGTCGGCGTGGGTCTCAACCTCGACTACGCCGGCAACGACGGCACGACCGAAAACGGCCGCAAGGCGCCCGAACTCGTTCCGCACGCCTACATCTCGCACCAGGTGAACGACACGACCTGGGTGGGCTTCTCCTTCACGGTTCCCTTCGGCATGTCGACCGAATACGACCGCAACTGGGCCCACAAGGATCACGGCACGGACGCCGAAATCATGGTGTTCGACTTCAACCCGAGCGTCGCTTGGAAGGTGACGGACAAGGTTCGCCTCGGCGCGGGCGTTTCGTTCCAGTACGTCGACGCGTCGCTCGGCATGGGCGGCACGGCTCCGACGGGCACCGGCACGACGAACGTTCACGGTCAGCTCGAAGCGACGAGCACGGCCTGGGGCTGGAACGCCGGCATCCTCTTCATGCCGGTTGAAAACGTTCGCCTCGGTCTTTCCTACCGTTCGCAGATCCAGCACAAGGCCGAAGGCGATCTGACGATCGACGGTCTTGCGCCTCTCAGCGCCGACCTCGGCAACGGCCATGTGGCTCAGGTTCCGCTTAACCTCTTCAACGGTACGTACGATTCGGGCGCCGTCGTCTCGGCTCCCGCCTGGGCCATGATGAGCGCGGCCTGGGACGTCAACAGCTGGCTGAGCCTCTACGCCACGTTCCGCTGGACCGACTGGTCGAGCTTCGAATCGCTCAAGGTCGACACGTCCGCTCTTGAAGGCGCCATCCAGCATGGCATCAGCCAACTGCCTGACGAAGCGAAGCCTGGTGTCGGTGCCGTGGTCGGCCAGATGGTCGAAGGCATGAGCTACATCCGCAACAACTGGCGCGACACGTACCTCTACGCCGTGGGCGGCGACGTCCGCGTCAACTCCTTCTGGACGCTGCGCGGCGGTATCGCTTACGAAACCTCGCCCATCCAGGAACGCGAAACCCGTACGGCGATCATTCCGGACGCGGACCGCTGGTGGTTCGCCGTCGGCTCGACCTTCAACTGGACGAAGGACTTCCAGACGGACGTCGCCTTCGCGCACCTGCACGGCGTGCACGAACGCTCCCTCTACAGCAAGGAGAACGGTCAGGAGCTCGGCAAGTTCCGCAAGCTCGACGCGTTCCTTCTCGGCGTCCAGGCCCAGTACCGCTTCTAAGCGGATCGGCCGACCGGGCGGGTGCGTCCCGCCCGAGTCCGATTACCATGCAAAAACGACCTCGAAACCCGTTGCGGGCGTCGAGGTCGTTTCGTTTTTATGGCTTGAAGAGTCGATCGATTACGGCTCGTACGCTTCGAGCACTTCAACGCCGCGACGGATGTCGTCGGTGAAGATGCGATCCGACTTCACGTACGGAACCGCCTTGCGGTACGCGTCGTAGAAGACCTGCGTCTTCGTGCCGAGCGTGAGGTCCTTCGTCTTCAGATTGCGACGAAGATCGACGGCCTGGGCGGCGTGGAGCGTCTCAAGCGAATAGATCTGCATGAGATTCCGGTCGATCGAGCCGAGGCGCTTCGCGGCCTGGAGAAGATTCGTGAAGGTGTCTTCGATTTCACCCGCAACGGGCATCCCGTAAAGGCTCACGGGCTGGGCGAGCGCCATGTTGTCGACATGGAGCCCCATGAACGCTTTCTGAATGGCACCGAACGCGTGCCCCTTGTTGTCGGGGTCGGAGAGGAAGCGCGTGAGACCCGTGAAGTGGTCGTACGAAAGGTGCACGGTGCGCTGCACGCTGTAGTGCGAGAGGTGCGCCATCGCAAGGGACGTGCGCTGGAGCGCGAGCGCGACGGGCAAGGGATTGAAGTTCCCCGAGGGGATAATCGCTCCCTTCACGCCGTTTCCTTCAACAAAGTACCCCGCCACTTGAGTCGATTCGGCGCGGTACGCCTCGTCCGCGTTGAGAATGGTCGACGGGTTGTCGTCCGTGCTGTTGATTTGCACCAGAATCTGGGCGTTCAGATCGGTGAGCGCGCGACGCGCTTCGTTGAGACCGTAGACCGTCACGCGGAAGGAGAGCGGATCCTGGAGCGGGCGCGTTGCGTCCGACTTCCAGAGGTACGACCCGGTGAGCACGTCGCGCATGTCGGCGGCCGTTTCGGAGAGCCCTTCGAAGGGGCGCGTGCCGATCGTTTGCGGCAAAATCGGCGCGACGTTCCCGTTCAAGCCCTCAAGCGAAAGCCCGTAGACCGTCGGCGTCAGGCGCACGATGCGCGCCGCGTTGCGGGCGGCGTCGATCGCGTAGGCCATGGCGACGGAGTTGTTCGAGAGGATCGCCAAGGCGTCCTTTCCTTCCGGGACGAGGGGATCGATCCCCGCCTTCGAGAGCGCTTCCTTACCGGAGACGACGCGGCCGTCGACTTCCGCCTTCCATTCGCCGATCATGACGGCGCCGACGTGAGAGGCAAGCAGAATGTCGGCTTCGCCCACGGACCCTTCCGAGGGGATGAGGGGAGTGACGCCCTTGTTGAGGAGGTCGCGGTAGAGTTCCGCGACGCGCGCCTGAGCGCCCGATTTGCCGGTGAGTAGCGTATTCAAGCGAATCACCATCGAGAGGCGCGCGAGGTTCGTCGGCATCATGTCGCCCGCACCCGCGGAGTGGGAGCGAAGCGCGTTGTAGTTGAACGCGCGCGAAGCTTCGAGCACTTCGGGAGAGAGCGTTCCGTCGGCGGAAAAAAGCTTCTGGTCCTTGTTGAGACCGACGCCCACGGTGAGGCCGTAGACCGCCTGCCCCTTCGCGGCCGAGGCCATCACGAGCTTGTGCGAGTCTTCGAGCAGTCGCATGGCTTCGGGAGCGATCGCCACGTCGGCTTTGCCTTCGGCCACGGCCCAGGCGTCTTCGATCGTCAGACGAGTCCCGTCGAGCGTGACGGTGGCGGCACCCGCGGCGGTGCAGGCGGCGAGAGCGGCGGCCAAGGCCGTCGTCTTGAATGCGTTCATGGTCATATCCTTTTTCGGAGAGGAAAGCGCGGAGCGGAAACGGAAACAAAAGCGACCGCGAAAAACGGTCCACCCGCGCGTTCGGGCTTGCGAACGGCGGTCGGACCGTTCGGAAGCGAATCGGGGCGGTTCGAGTCCGGTCGGGCGGCTCGAACCGCTCGGGTGAGGGACGCTCGCGCGCCCCTTTCACCCGTCAAGAGGCTTGCGAGTTACTTGATCTTGTACGAGAACTCGTGGCACTCGTTGCAGTACACCTTCGAAGGTTCGTGCTCCTTGTGGCAGGCCGTGCAGGCGATCCCCTCGCCGTAGTGGTGCGAGGCGTGCGGATTCGGCTCGGGCAGGTTCTCGGTCTTTTTCGCGAGGTCCTTGTAGGAGCCGTGGCAGGCGAGGCAGGCCTTGTCCGACGGCACGACGAAGGGGTTGCCGGCGACGGCGTTTTCCTGCGTGTGGCAGGCGGCACAGTCCGTGAGCGCCTTGTGGTAGGGCTTCACGGTCGGGGCGGAGGCCGAGGCGGAGAGCGAGACGGCGCCGAGCGTAAGAGCGAGCGCGGTCGCGCCGAGAGCGGCAAAAGCGTTGCGGATCATGGGGATTCCTTTGAAGTATTCGGTTCGTGGTGATTACGGATTCGCGGTACCGTCGGCTCAGAGCGCGACGGGCTTCATCTTGAGGCAGTTGTCCGCGGCGACGCGGCCCATGACGAGACCGTCCGCAATGGCGCAGCCGCCGAGGCGCGAAGCGCCGTGCGTGCCGCCCGTGACTTCGCCCGCGGCATAAAGCCCTGGGATCACCTTCCCTTCGACCGAATAGACTTCGGCCTTCGCCGTGATGCCGACGCCGCCCATGCAGTAGTGCACCTTCGGCCAGACGCGGCAGGCGTAGAAGGGAGGCTTGTCGAGCTGAATCGCGAGGTCGAGCGCACGGTGGAATTCCGTGTCGTTCTTGTCGGCCACCATCGCGTTGAAGCGCTTCACCTGTTCGACGAGGGCATCCGCCGGAATGCCGTAGGCCTTCGCGAGGTCTTCGATCGTGTCAAAGGCCTTGATGACGCCGTACTTGAGGCCGTTCTTCAGGGTCTGGGCCTTTTCGACGCCCTTCGAGTCCGTGAAGCACACGGGGTAGACGGGCTTCCCGTCTTCCATGAGGCCGAGAATCGCGTCGGTACGTTCCTTGCGGTCGGCGAGTTCGTTGCAGAAGCGCTTCCCCGTACGCACGTCGACCATAATCCCCATCGGGAAGCCGGCGATCGTGTTGAACTGCGAGACGAGCCCGAAGCCGCGTTCGTCGGGCGAGCACCAGGGGCCGAGCTGGATCTGGTCGACCTGAACCGGGGCACCGCCGATCGCGAACATCTTCAAGAGGCCTTCGCCCGTCGCACCGGGGTGGTTCGTCGAGTCGAGGCGTTCGTCGAGGCTCGGATCCTGCTGACGGCGGAACCAAAGGTTGCGCGAGAAGCCGCCCGTCGCCATGATCACGCCCTTGCGGGCGCCGTAGGTCTGCAGAACGCCCGAATCTTCCTTCGGGAACTGGTAGCGTTCGCGCACCGTGAGACCGATCACGCGGCCGTCTTCGGCGCGAACGAAGTCTTCCATCTTCGCGTGGAGGTGGAGTTCCACGCCGTGCTTGCGGCAGGATTCCGTGAGCGGACGCGTGATGCCGCCCCCGGTACTTTCAACCGTCTGGAGCGTGCGCGGCACGGAGTGGCCGCCGAAGTGCTGCACGAAGTCCTTGTACTTGACGCCGTGGCGGAGCGTAAATTCATAAGCGGGCAGGCTCCCTTCGACCACCATCTTCAGAAGGTCCACGTGCGAGAGACCGCGCCCCGACTTGATCATGTCGGCAAGCATCCGGTCGGTCGAGTCTTCGATCCCGAACTTCTTCTGCAAGGGGGAACCCGCAACCGAGAACGCGCCGCCGTTGATCGCGGAATTGCCGCCGAAGGCGGGCATTTTTTCGATGAGAAGCACTTCGGCGCCGCCGAGTCGCGCTTCGAGCGCGGCGGCAAGCCCCGCAAAACCCGAGCCGACGACGATGATGTCGTACACCTTGTCGAACTTGGGCTTCGCGTTCGTTGCGGCCTGCGCGACGTTGCCGGCCAAAGCCGCGGCCGAGCCGAGCGCTCCGCCGATGATGAGGCGACGGCGGGAGGTCATGTGCTGTTCCATATGGGTCTCCGTTTATTAAAAAAATTCGTTCAAGCGTCGGACGCGCTCAGCGTCACGACGGGGTCACTTCCATTAGAAGCAAGAAGCGTGCCAAACTAGGAAACCCGCCGAAATTCCTCGCCCGCCCCCGACCGTTCGGGGAGCGCGCCCTTTACTCCGACTTTCCCTATCGGGGTTATCCCGAAGGGGTCTCTTCCTCAGAATTACGAAATGTCGTAGTTTATTCACGTAATATCGTTATCCTACGACATATCGTTTTTATCTTCTCCCTGCCGTACGTTTACCGACGAGGTTCCGCATGTCACTCTCCGAACTTCACCCGCATCGCCTATGGGAGGCTCTCACAGGGTCGCTCCGTCTTGACGTCGTGCTGCACCGCACGCTTCTCGCGTTGCGCGAGGAAGGGGTGCCCGTCGACGGAATTTTCGTCAACGTCCTTCGCGCCGAGCGCGGGCGAATCGAATTCCTGGCCGAAGCGGGTCCCGAGGGCGGGCGCACGATGTACGACGTGATCGAACTCTCGCCCGAGACGTTGGCGCTTCGCCATCGCGACGACTTTGCGACCCGGCGCGTTGCCGATCTTTCGGAAGACCCCTTCACGCGCGCCGTTGCTCCCGCCTACTTTCCCGAGATCCGCAGTTTCGTGATGATGCGGCTTCACATCGAAACGCAGCACCTCGGCGTCATGTGTTTCTGGAGCCGCAAGCCCCGAGCGTTCGAGCCCCGGCACGAGGCTCTGCTCGAATCCTTCCGCGTGCTTTTCGCTCTCAACGTGGGGTTTGCGGCGGCTATTCGACTGCGGCGCGCGAACGAGCAGCTCATGACGGAAAACCTCGCTCTTTCCGAAGCGCTCAAGCACGAAGGGAAAGAATCCGTCCTCTCGCGCCTTTTGCGCACGACCCCGTCCGCGGCGGAAATCGCCGAACTCCTGCGACAGGCGGCGCGCTTTGACGTGCCCGTGCTCATCACGGGCGAATCGGGCACCGGCAAAGAGGTGGTCGCCAACACCGTGCACCGCATGTCCGCCCGACGCGACGCGCCCTTCGTGCGCGTCAACTGTTCGGCGATTCCCGAGCCCCTGATGGAAAGCGAATTTTTCGGGCACGAAGCGGGCGCCTTCACGAACGCCGTGAAGCGCCACATCGGCTTTTTCGAAGAGGCGAACGGCGGCACGCTATTTCTCGACGAAATCGGAGAGTTGCCTCATTCGATGCAGGCGAAGCTCCTTCACGCGCTTCAGAACCAGTGCGTGCGCCGCGTAGGCGGCACGGTCGAAGTGCCCGTCAACGTGCGGATCATCGCGGCAACGAACAGGAACCTCGAAGCGCTCGTCCGATCGGGTGCGTTCCGACTCGACCTCTACTACCGAATCAACGTGCTGCCCGTGCGGCTCAAACCCCTCCGAGAGCGTACGGTCGACATCGAGCCGCTTCTCAACCTCTTTCTTTCGGAATTTGCGAAGGCCTACGGGCTGCGGGACGTCCCGCCCTTACTTCCCGCAGCGCTTCGCGAGGCGGAGGAAAAGCTCTGGCCCGGGAACGTTCGGCAACTGCGCAACGTCGCCGCCCGAACGCTCATGGCGCTCCCCGAAGTGATCGAACACCTCGCCTATTCGGGCGACGAAGACGCCGAGCCCGGCGACGAGCCCGAAACCCTTCGGAGAGGCGCCCGGTCCGGCGACGCACGCACGCCGGAGCTCGCATGGAGCGAGCCGGGCGACACGATGTCCGAAGCGCCGCAAGGATCGCAAACGTCCCGTGAGGTTGTCCTCCGGGAAACGCTTTCCTCCCTCACCTTCGAAGAAGTGCAACGGTGCTACTTCGAAGCGCTCCTTGCGCAAACGAACGGTCGGGTGGCGGGCGAACACGGTGCGGCGCGGCTCTCGGGCCTCAACGCGAACACGCTCCGAAGCCGCCTGCGGCGACTCGGGTTCGAGCGGTTCGAGCGCTCGTGAGGCACCGTGAAGAGCGAAGAAAGAGCGAACGGTGCACGGAATGCGTTTGAACCGTACGCAAAGAGGGAAAGAGGCGAAGCGCGCGGGCACTTCGCCTCTTTCGATTTCAGCTTCGGCCGAAAGATCGGTTTCGGTCGGCCGGCGACCTTACTTCAGGTAGGTCGAGAAGAAGTTTTCGATCGTATCGAACGGAATCTTCTTGTCGTAGAGATCCGTATGGTTCGCGCCCGGCACGATGACGAGCGACTTGTTCTCGCCCTTGAGGAGCTTGAACGCGTCCTCGCTGAAGTAGCGCGAATGGGCCTTCTCGCCGTGAACGAGCAGGACGGCGCTGCGGATTTCACCCGCGTACGCGAGGAGCGGCATGTTGATGAAGGAAAGGGACGACGTCGTATTCCAACCGCCGTTCGAATTGAGCGAGCGCTTGTGGTAACCGCGCTCCGTCTTGTAGTAGTCCCAGTAGTCGGCGACGAACTGCGGTTCGGCGGGGCGTTCGTCGGGAAGTCCGCCCGCGAGCGTGTAACGGCCCGCCTTGTAGTCAAGCGTGCGCCGCTCGTTGAGGGTCTTGCGCAATTCGTAGCGTCCTTCCTCGTCCGTGGCGTCGAAGTAGCCCCGGGCGTTGACGCGACTCATGTCGTACATGGTCGAGGCGACCGTTGCCTTGATGCGGGTGTCCATCGCGGCGGCGTTGAGCGCCATGCCGCCCCAACCGCAGATCCCGAGAATGCCGATGCGATCCGGATTGACGTCCCCGCGCGTCGCGAGGTAGTCGACCGCCGCACTGAAGTCTTCCGTATTGATGTCGGGCGACGCGACGTAACGGGGTTTACCGCCGCTCTCGCCCGTAAAGGAAGGATCGAACGCGATCGTGAGGAAACCGCGCTCGGCGAGCGTCTGCGCATAGAGGCCCGAGGACTGCTCCTTCACGGCCCCGAACGGTCCGCTCACGGCGATCGCGGCGAAGTTTCCGCCCGTTTTCGGCTTGTAGAGATCCGCGGCGAGCGTGATGCCGTAGCGGTTCACGAAGGTGATCTTTTCGTGCGTGACCCGGTCGCTTTGTGCAAACACCTTGTCCCACTCGGCCGTGAGCTTGAGGGGTTCGGGCTCGATCGAGCTCGGTTCGACGGGCGCCGCAAGCGCTCCGGCGGCGCACAGGCTCAGAGATGCCGCCAACGCGGCTTTGCAAAGGGTTTCGGGAATCGAAGCAGCCATATCCGGCCTCCAAAAGGTGCGAGGATGACGTACGGAGAATCGCCCGCGGGCGAGCACTCGCCGCGGCGCTTTTACTTCGAAAAGTCTATGAGCCCGACAAACAAATAACAAATACTTTCTTTTTACGCTCGTTCATGCCTTTTAAGCATGGATGTCGAGCTTCTCCTCTTCTTCGCGCAAGAGGTCGAGGAGAAGCTCCGCGGGTTTCGTAAGCCGCCGGTTTTTCTCCCACGCCACCACCACGTCGGCCTCGAGTTTCGGGTAAAGCGGCAACCACACAAGGCCGCTCTCGGGTTCCGGATTGACGATGCCGCCCAGCGCGAGCACGTGTCCGACGCCCGCTTCCGCCAAGAGATACGCGTTGAAGAGCAGGTTGAAGGTGCCGACGATGCGAAAATCCTCGGCCAAATACCTCAACCAACCCGCAAATTCGTTGCGCTCGAACGCCTGACTCGAGCAAATGATCGGTTCTCCGACGAGATCTCGGGCTTCGATGCGGCTCTTTCCCGCAAAAGGACCGTCCGCACGCGTCAGCACGCCCCAGACGTCTTTCGAACGCAGGCGAATCGTCGAGTAACCCGCCGCGTCCGCCGTTCCCACGAAGACGCCGAGATCGGTGAGTCCCGAATGCAATTCCGCCTTGACCGTCGGTTCCGCGCCGCTCACGATGGTGCAGCGCACTTTCGGCGCCATTTCCTGAAGGCGCTTGACGGCGCGCGCGAATGTTCTCAGGGCGGGCGTTTCGCCCGCCGCAATGCGGATTTCGCCCGAAAGCTCGTCCTCTTCGAGCATTTCCTGCTTGGTGCGATCGCACAAATCCACGATCGCCCGGGCCCGCTCGAAAAAGAGGCGCCCTTTTTCGGTGAGACGCAACTTGCGGTTCGAGCGCACGAAGAGCACGTGCCCGAGTTCGGCTTCGAGCTCCATGAACTGCCGCGAGAGCGTCGGTTGCGTCACGTGCAGGCGCTCGGCCGCACCCGAAATGCTTTCCGCCTCGACGGCGGCGATGAAGTAACGAAGAACGCGAATGTCCATGGCGATTTCTTTTGAAAGTGTCGGCAACAAACTTCCATGCCCGAAGAGCATGTATTCAACTCAATAATAAGTATTTGATAGGTTGAGCGCGAGGCACCCATAATATCCGGGACCGTACGAACACTTCTCCTTGCACGCACGCCATGCCGCTCTCACGCCGAACCTTCCTTGCCGCAACCGCCGCAACTGCGGCTTCCGTCTCCGGCGCCCGCGCTTCCGCCCGTGCCGACAGTTCCTCCTCTCGCCCGACCGCGGCGGGCGCAACGGACGCAACGAATGCAACGAACTATCGGGAGCCCGAACGCTTTTTCCCGCGTCACGTCCCGATCGGTCGCGGCCGGGGCGCCCTTCCGGGGCGCGTTGTCTGGGCGTACGACCCGGCGGCCGTGCACTGGGCGGGCGAAGGGTATTGGTGGGAAATCGAACACTACGACGCCCGCGTCGTACGCCGCATGCTCGATCGGGCCGTGACCGCTCTGGCGGGCGAGGTCCTTCCGGACGATCCCGCTCTCGAGCCCGAGGCCGCGCGCACGGCGCGCGCCTGGCAAAGGCTCTTCGAAGCCCGCAATGCCCGGGCCGACGGCGATTCCTCCGCACGGCCCGCACGCGGCTACCGTCGCGGCGAGAAAATCGCGATTAAGGTCAACATGAACGGTTCGGGCGCCTACGGCGCCGATGCGCCGGGGTTCACGGAAGAGAGCTACGGAAACGCCGTTCTCATGCGCGCGCTTTTGGAGAGCCTCGTCGAACATGCGGGCGTTTCGCCCGAAGACGTCACGTTTTACGACGCGGGCCGCATTTTCCCGAACTACGCGATGCGTTACGTGAACGAGGGCTTCGCGCCGGGCGCGGTCTTTCGTCACCGCGATCCGGGCGGGGAGCTCGACGCCCTGCCCGACCCCGACTTTCCCGTCCGTTGGGCGGGCGACATTCGGGGCGAGACCTCGTACCTCCCGCGCTGCGTTACGGAAGCGACCTACCTCATCAACCTCGCCAACCTCAAAGGTCACTGCTACGGCCTCACGCTCTGCGGCAAGAACCATTTCGGTTCCTTCGTCAACTCCGACCGCATGCGCGCGCCGCAAGCGGCGGGGCTGCACGGGAACGTGGCGGGTGCCCGTCCGGGCAACTATTCCGTGCTCGTCGACCTCGCGGCCCATGCGCACCTCGGCGGGAAAACCGTGCTCTACCTGCTCGACGGACTTCTCACCGCCACGGGCGAAAGCGTTTCGCTCACGGCCGACGCGGCACGCTGGTCGATGCCGCCCTTCAACGGGGGCTTTTCGGCAAGCCTCTTTGCGTCGCAGGATCCGGTGGCCGTTGACTCCGTGGGGGCGGACTTTTTGACGAGCGAACCGAACGTGCTCGAGCGCAACCCGGTGCTCGCGGGCAACACGGGCGTTGAAAACTACCTCCACGAGGCGGCCTCCGCCCCGAATGCGCCGTCGGGCACGCGCTACGAGGACGGGCTCGGTCATGCGGTCGAGTCGCTCGGCGTGCACGAGCACTGGAACAACGCAATCGAAAAGGCGTACGGGCGCAACCTCGGGAAGCCCGAGGGGATCGAACTCGTGCGCGTCTGACCGCCGGGGTTCGACGTCGAGCCCGCCGGGCATTCGCTCCCCGAACCGCGCCGCGCGTGCCGCGCCCGAACGCGGCACGCCGTTCGTTCCTCTTTCTTTTCATTGTTCATCCGACCCGCTTCGGAGGACTTCGCGCGCCGCGACGAGGCCGAAGCGCCCTTCTTTGCCATGCGTTCTTCGACCACCGCCCCTTCTTCCTCGGCCCCGTCCCGATCCGACGCCTCGCTCGTTTTGCTGCTCACCTTCGGTGTTTTCGGCATCATCGCCACCGAAATGGGCGTGGCGGGCATCATTCCTCAGATTGCCGAACGCTTCGACGTGTCCGTACCCGCTGCGGGATGGACCGTGAGCGCTTTCGCGCTCGTCGTTTCCGCGTGTGCGCCCTTTCTGCCCGCCGCGATGTCGGGCGTCGACCGCCGCAAGGTGATGCTCGCCACGCTGACGCTCTTCACGCTTTCGAACGTCGTGGCGCTTTTCTCGACGTCGTTCGCCGCCCTGCTCGCCGCTCGAATGCTCGCGGCCCTTCTGCATCCCGTCTATACCGCCATGGCCTTCACGCTCGCCGCGCAAGCGTCGCCCGAAGATCCCTCCCTCGGCATCTCCCGGGTCTTTACGGGCGTCTCGGCAGGCATGGTGTTGGGCGTTCCCTGGGCGAGCTTCGTGACGACGCACGTCGGCTATGAAGCCGCCACGGCTTCTTTCGGTCTCGCCAACCTCGTCGCGCTCCTCATCACGTGGCGGCGCGTCCCTTCGATGCCCGCAAAGCGCATCGGCCTCGGAGCGCAGCTGAGCGTACTGCGCGGTCCCGCTCTTCTCCTTGCGGTTGCGGCCTTTGCGGCACTGAACGGCGCCATGTTCGGGTTCTTTTCATTTCTGAGCGACTTTCTTCACCGTGCGAGCGGTTTTGACTTTGACGCGGTGAGTGCGGTGCTTTTCGGGTACGGCTTGGCGAACATCGTCGGCAACGTCCTTGCGGGGCGCTTTTTCGGAAAAGGGCGACGCTTTTTCTCGCTTGCCGTGCCTCCCGCAATGTTCGCGGCGTACACGCTTTTGTACGCGGCGGCCGACATGCGTCCGGCCGCGGCCGGCCTCGTTCTCGCGCTCGGTGTGGCGGCGGGCTTTGCGAACATCGTCGGTCAGAACCTCATCGCGACCGCCGCGCGGCGCGCGCCCGACCTCGCAAACGGGCTCTTTCTCTCGGCCGCAAACTTCGGCACCGCGCTCGGCACGGCGTTTTGCGGTGCCTTTATCGGAGGAATGGGCACAAAAGCCGCGCTCTTCGGGACGCTTCTGATGCTCGTCCTTGCGTTCGTGCTCACGGCGTTGCGCCTGCGCGCGGGCTCGATCGATCCCGAGCCCGTCGTGCCGAACGCATCGCAGCGCCCCGAAGGGGCGGCTGCCTGAAGGAGGACGGAAAAAGGCGACGAACGTCGCCCCAGAGCGTTCGGAACGTTCCGTACGTTCTGAAAAAAGGGGCGCCGAGGCGCCCCTTTTCCATTCGAATCCGCTTGTCCGCGAACCCGAACGGTTCGCGTTTTGCGTCGCGGTTTTACGCGGGTTTCTTGCCCGTTGCCAGCCCCCAGAGAATCGTGAGGACGGCGGCCGCGGCCGCGGGCGTCACCCAGCCGAGGCCCGACGCGGACCAGGGAAGAAGCGCAAGAGCGTCCGAGAGCCCCGGAATGCGCAACCCGCACCCTTCGAGCGCGAGCGTGACGGAGACGATGCCCGTCACGAGCATCGTCACGGGGTAGAGCTTCGGCATCGCACCGAGTCGGGGCGCCGCAAACGTGAAGAGCGCGAGCACGATCAGAACGAGCGCGAGCGGATAAATCGCAACGAGCACGGGGACCGACACCTTCAGGATGAGGGTGAGACCCGCGTTCGAGACGATCATGCTGAGGATCGCGAAAATCGCTACCCAGCCCGTGTAACCCGGGGCCGGAATGAGGCCGCGGAAGTAGTTCGAGCAGCAGGAAAGAAGCCCCACGCAGGTGTTGAGGCAGGCGATGAAGAAGATAAGCCCGAGGACCACGGCGCCCGCGGGCCCGAAGAGGTAGGCGGCCGCCTGCGTGAGCGTCTGAGCGCCGTTTTCAAGCCCCGAGAAGCTTCCGCCCGTCTGAGCGCCGACGTGGGCGAGCGCACCGTAGACCACAAGGAAGACGACGAGCGCGATGAGGCCCGCCTTGACGGTTTCCGCCACGATCGCCGACTCCTTCGTGACGCCGAAAGCGCGGATGTTCATCGCGATGATGAGCCCGAAGTTGAGCGCCGCGATGGTGTCCATCGTCTGGTAGCCCTCGATGAAGCCGCGCGCGAAAGCCCCTTCGGCGTAGGCGCCCGTCACGGGACCGTAGTCGCCGATCGGGTTGAAGAGCACCCCGGCAAAGAGCGTGAGGATCAAAAGAATCAAAAGGGGCGAGAGGCACTTCCCGAGGCGCTGCGTGAGTTTCTCAGGGTTGAGCGCGACGAGGAAGGCGACGAGGAAAAAGAGCACCGAATAGAGGGCCTGCGAACCCGCGAGCACGGGAATCCCGGCAACAGTCGACTCCAGAAGCCCCGTCGAATCGAGGATCGGGCGCACGACCATTTCGAAGGACGTGCTCGCCGTACGGGGAATGGCAAGCGCGGGGCCGATCGAGATGTAGATGAGGAGCGTGAAGCAGAAGGCGAACGCGGGCGAAACGCGTCGCGCGAGCGCGTCGAGCCCGCCCGACTCGGCCACCGCGATGACGCCGAGAATCGGGAAACCCACGGCGGTAAGCAAAAAGCCCGCCATGGCGAACCACGTGTGCGTGCCGGCTTCTACGCCGAGAAAGGGCGGGAAAATGAGGTTCCCCGCGCCGAAGAACATGGAAAAAAGCGTGAGCCCGACGAGAAGACGACTCTTCATCGGGAGTGCTGTGAGTGCTGCGGAAGACATGAAGGTGTTTGCGGTTGGGTGCCCGCGGAAAACGAAGCGAAAAGTCCGCTTCGGCGGGCCGATTTCTTATGGAAGGTTCGGGACGATAGCACGGCACGACGGAAAAGTGTTTTCAATCGTTCCGTCGGTCGTGAATCACCCTCCGAACGCACGCGAAAAGCGTCCGACCCGCTCCGAGTACAATTCCCATTTTCGAATGGCCGCCCCCCGGCCTTCCCGGCACCCGCCATCGTTTCTCGGTTTCACGTTTCCTTTTGACATGACCTCCGAATCGACCTCCCGCACCGACACCCGTCCGAGTTCGCACTTTTCCGCCGACCTCTTCTCGTTTGCTCCGGGGACGAAGTACCGCCTGACGCTTCCCGCCACGGCAAGCGACGCTTCGGCTGTCGCCGAAGCGGGCCTCGAAGCGCGTCGGCGCGGCGAACGGATTCTCGTCGTGTGCGCGGACCCCGCGAACGTGAGACGTCTCACGCAGGAATGCGCCTGGTTCGCGCCCGAAGCGGACGTGCGGGCGCTGCCCGACTGGGAAACGCTTCCCTACGATACGTTGAGTCCGCAGGAAGACCTCGTATCGGAACGCCTCGAAACCTTCTACCGACTGACGAGCGGCACCGGGGGCGCGGACATTCTCGTTGCCTCCGCCGTCACGGCCGCGCAACGCATGGCGCCCGTCGCGTTCGTCGGAGCCAACACCTTCCTTTTGCGTCGGGGCGATCGGATTTCGATCGAACGGCTTCGCGAAAACCTCGTCCGGGCGGGCTACGCCGCCGTGAAGCAGGTGCTCGCGGCGGGGGAATTCTCCGTGCGCGGGAGTATCGTCGACGTCTACCCGATGGGGTCCGACAACCCCTTCCGACTCGATCTTTTCGACGACGAAATCGACTCGATCCGGTGGTTCGACGTCGACACGCAGCGCTCGATGGAAGTCGTTGAGGAAATCCGGCTTCTCCCCGGGCACGAATTCCCCGTAACGGCCGAAGCGCTCGCCCTTTTCCGGCAGCGCTGGCGCACGGTCTTTGCGGGCGACCCCAAAAAGAGCATCGTCTATACGGACGCCGAAAAAGGAGTGCTGAGCCCGGGGATCGAATACTACCTGCCGCTCTTTTTCGACGAGACGGCCACGCTCGCCGACTACCTTCCCGAGTCGACCCGCGTGCTGCTTCTCGGCGACGTCGCGAAGGCGCTTCGCGACTTTCGCGCCGACATGACGAGTCGCGCGAAGATTTTCGCCGCGGACACCGCACGCCCGTCCCTGCCGCCCGAGGCACTGTGGCTTTCGGACGAAGAATTTTTCGTGAGTCTCGGGCGCTTCGCGCGCTTTCCCGTCGAACGGCCCGCGGACCCGAATGCCGAAGGGCGCCTCGCGGGCGCGACGGTCGACCGAAAGAACCCGAAGCCCTTGGCGAACCTCGAAAACTTCGCGGCTGCGGAAAAAGCCCGCGGTCGGCGCGTTCTCATTGCCGCGCCCTCGGCGGGACGGTTCGAAACGATCGGAGAGCTCCTGCGCGCGGGCGGTCTCAAGGTCGAGGAATACGCCGACTGGGAAAGCGCCCGGGCGGGCGAGGCCCCGCTCGGCCTGACGATCGCACCGCTTTATGCGGGGGCGCTCTTTGAAAGCATCACGCTCCTCACCGAAACGGAACTCTACGCCGCGAGCCCCCGGCGCAGTCGTTCGCGCCGCACCCGCACGGCGAATTCCATCGAAATGATGGTGCGCGACGTGGCCGAACTCAAAGTGGGCGACGCGGTCGTGCACGTCGACCACGGGATCGGGCGCTACCGCGGACTCGTGCACATGGAAACGGGCGAAGGCGAGAGTGAATTCCTCGAAATCGAATACAAAAAGGAAGCGCGACTTTACGTGCCGATCACGAATCTGCATCTCATTTCACGCTACTCCGGGAACGATCCCGCGAACGCTCCGCTGCACGCGCTCGGGCGCGGCGACTGGGAAAAGGCGAAACGCAAAGCCGCCGAAGAAGTGCGCGACACCGCGGCGGAACTCTTGCATCTCTACGCGCTTCGCAAGAGTCGTGCGGGCGAAGTCTTCCGGGTCGATCCCGTTGAGTACGAAGTCTTCCGCGAAGGCTTTGCCTTTGACGAAACGCCCGACCAGGCGGCCGCGATCGAGGCCGTGATCGGAGACATGACGTCGGGGAAGGCCATGGACCGGCTCGTCTGCGGGGACGTGGGCTTCGGGAAGACCGAAGTCGCGCTGCGCGCGGCGTTCGTAGCCGTGATGAGCGGAAAGCAAGTCGCCGTCCTCTGCCCGACGACGCTTTTGGCCGAACAGCACGCCGCGACCTTCCGCGACCGCTTTGCGAATTGGCCCGTGACGGTGGCGGAACTTTCGCGCTTTCGTACCGGGAAAGAAACCGCGAAGACGATCGAAGGGATTGCCGCGGGGACGGTCGACATCGTGATCGGGACGCACAAGCTTCTTTCCGAAAAGGTCGCCTTCAACAAACTGGGCCTCGTCATCATCGACGAGGAGCACCGCTTCGGCGTTCGTCAAAAAGAGGCGCTTCGCAAGATCCGTGCCGAGGTGGACGTTTTGACGCTCACCGCCACGCCGATTCCGCGCACGCTCTCGATGAGTCTTGAGGGCATCCGCGACTTTTCCGTGATCGCCACCGCGCCCGAACGACGCCTTTCGGTGAAGACCTTCGTGCAGGGCGAGCAGGAAGGGCTCATTCGCGAAGCGATTCTCCGAGAACTGAAGCGCGGCGGTCAGGTTTATTTCCTTCACAACGAAGTCGAGACGATCGAAAACCGGCGCGAGCGCTTGGAGCGGCTCGTGCCCGAGGCGCGCATCGTGGTCGCACACGGGCAGATGTCGGAGCGCGAACTCGAGCGGGTGATGCGCGAGTTTTACCAGCAGCGCTACAACGTGCTTCTTTGCACGACCATCATCGAAACGGGGATCGACGTCCCGACCGCCAACACGATCATCATCGAGCGTGCGGACAAGCTCGGGCTCGCGCAGCTTCACCAGTTGCGCGGCCGCGTCGGGCGCTCCCACCACCAGGCCTACGCCTACCTTCTGACGCCTCCCGACGGCGCCTACACGAAGGACGCGAAAAAGCGCCTCGAAGCGATTCAGTCCTTGGAAGAGCTCGGTTCGGGCTTTTACCTCGCCATGCACGACTTGGAAATCCGCGGTGCGGGCGAGGTGCTCGGCGAACACCAGTCGGGGGAAATCGCCGAAGTGGGGTACGAACTCTACAACCGCATGCTGATGTCGGCCGTCAAGGCGCTGAAGCGCGGCGAAGCCTTGGACCTTGACGCGCCCTTACGCACCACGACCGAAATCAATCTGCACGCGCCCGCGCTTCTTCCCTCCGACTACGTGTCGGACGTCTCGCAGCGCCTCGCCTACTACAAGGAGCTTGCGAGCGCCGAAGACCGGCTCGGTCTCGAGCGCACGCACGAAGCGATTGTCGACCGGTACGGGAAACTGCCCGACGCCGCCAAGCGGCTCATCCTCGTACACCGTCTGCGCCTGCGGTGCGAAAAGCTCGGCATTCGCAAAATCGACGCCGCGCCCGCCGCGACCGTGATCACGTTCGAACCGAAGACGACGGTCGAACCAATGGCGGTCGTGAAATTCCTCCAGAGACGAAAAGAGGCCCGCATGGCGGGCCCCGATCGGTTGCGCGTCGAGGTGGGAGGGGCCGACCCCGAAAAGCGCGCGGCGCTCGTGGCGACGTTCCTCGACGAACTCGAGGGACGCGCCTGAGGGAAAAAAGAGCGCGGAACGGAAAGGAAGAGCGGTCTCGGCGACCGGCTTAGCGGCCGGTTTTCAAACCCGCGAGCGCCGCGAAGGGATTCGGGCGCTCTTCGCGGGCGCGTTCTTCGGCCGCTTCTTCCTCGGCGCGCTTTTCTTCGAAGACTTCGGTGCCTTCGCACCCTTCGTCGTGCGAGGTCGTGGCGGGAAGCGACAGAATCGCCTCTTCTTCGACCCAGGCCGCAATCGAGAAGCGGTTCGAGCCCACGGTCACTTCTTCGTCCTCTTCGTCTTCGTCGACCGGAATCGCGTCGGCTTCCGCTTCGGTTTTCACAACGAGAAAGACCGCGTCCGAGTACACCTCGGTCGGGACGGGACCGTTGCAAAAGGCGCAGGGCATCGCCACTTCGCCTTCGATTTCAAGGCGCGCCGCCGGGCGCCCGCGGCGCTCGCCGAGCCCTTCGGCGAACCAGCGGATTTCACCCGTCGTGTCGGCGAGAAAGGCCGAAAGCTGCGGCATGTCCGCCACGGAAATCGTGCCCGACAGGGTCTGACGACGGCGGGCGAATTCAAAAATGTCGATCGTCTGCATGGGACGTCCTCGAGTCCTTGAAGTGAGAAGGTGTGCACGAATTGTACCGAGAGGAAAGAAAGGACGAAGGCCGAAGGAGGCCCTCCGCGGTTTTCGCGGAAATCCGCCCGCTTCGGGGACCCGCTACAATGACGGGATCATGACTCAGCCCACTCTTATCCTTGCTTCGAGCTCCCGCTACCGCCGCGAGCTCCTCAACCGTCTCGGCCTCGACTACACCACGGAGAGCCCCGACATCGACGAATCGAGCCTTCCCGGGGAGACCCCGAAGGACACCGCGCTGCGCCTTTCGGAAATGAAAGCGCGCGCCGTGCAGGCGAACCACCCCGGAGCGGTCGTGATCGGCTCCGACCAGGTGGCGGACTTGAACGGCGTGAAGCTCGGGAAGCCCCACACCTTCGAGCGGGCCGTCGAGCAGCTCGAAGCGATGCAGGGGAATACCGTCGTCTTCTACACGGCGCTCTGCGTCCTTGACGCCCAAGGGAAGGCCGAAAAGCTCGTGTCGGCGACGACCGTGAAGCTGCGTCCGCTCACGCGCCGCACGATCGAAGCCTACGTCGAACGTGAAAAGCCCTTCGACTGCGCAGGCGCAGCGAAAATCGAAAAGCTCGGCATCGCCCTCATGGAAAGCGTTTCCTCGGACGATCCGACCTCGCTGATCGGTCTGCCGCTCATGAAGCTCACGACGCTTCTCGCGCACGCGGGCATCGAAGCGGTCGACGGGCTCGGCGAAACCTGCTGAGCATTTCCGCGCTCTCTTTTTTCTTCTTCGAAGGACCTCCGAGCGCCGTTTCGGAGGTCTTTTTCGTTACCGCACCGTTTCCGCCGTGCGTTTCCACCGCGAGGCTCCACCCATGCCGGGCACCCTCTACCTCTTTCCGAATCTGATCAGCGACGGTACGGTCACGGCCGCGCTTCCTCCCGACGTCCGTTCGCTTGCGGGCCGGATCGACCACTGGCTCGTCGAGGCCGCCAAAACCGCCCGCAGTGCGATTCGCACCTTCGGGCACCCGAAGCCCGTTGCCGAACTCTCCATCGTCGAAATCGGGCACGACCCCGATCCCGCGCAAATCGATGCGTGGCTCGAACCCCTGCGCTCGGGCTTTGACATGGCGGTGCTCTCCGAGTCGGGGTGCCCGGGCGTTGCGGATCCGGGCGCTCAGATCGCGGCGCGCGTGCAGGCGGCGGGCGGCCGCGTCGTGCCGCTCGTGGGGCCTTCGTCCATTCTCCTTACGCTCATGGCCTCGGGCCTTGACGGGCAGCGCTTCCGCTTTCTCGGCTACCTCCCGATTCGCGAAGACGAACGCCGTGCGGCCTTGAAGCACGCGGAAAGCGAAAGCCGTGCGTCCGAAACTCAGCTTTTCATCGAAACGCCCTACCGCAACAGCTCGATGATGACGAGCCTCGTGGAGACGCTCAGCGCCGACACGCGCCTGACGGTCGCAACCGACATCACGGGCGCGACCGAATCGATTCGCACGATGCGCGTCGACGCGTGGAAGCGCCTCTGGCTCGAAAAGCCCGAAGAAGAGCGGACGCTTCCGAAACTCCCCACGGTCTTTGCGCTTCTGGCGGCCCCGTCGGGTGCCGCGGCACCGCGTTATGCGCCCGTGGGCGCCGCGCGCAAGGGGGAAAAGAACGTGGAAAGGAAAGGCGAAAAGAAAACGGAAAAGCACGGCAAGCTCTCGGGACACCGCGCGCACGGGGCGAAGTCGTCGAAGTCCTCGCACGGTGACGCCTCGCGACGCACGGGCACGGACCGTGCGCCCAAGGGAGGTCGTCGATGACGGCGCTCTCCGCACTGCGCGACTGGCTCCTCTCGCCCGCGGGCCTCGCGGCGTTGGGCGTCCTTCTTTTCATCCTCATTACGATCGCGCTCGCCTCGGTCGTACTCAAGATCGTGCGCGCCGTTCGCGGGAGCGGCAAAGCCCGCGCGCCCTCAAACGATCCGTTGGAGCGCGCCGCGAAGCCCGCGAAGTCGCGCGGCGCGATCGGCCTTGCGCGTCTGCGCGAAGCGACGACCGCCCGCTTTTCGGGAACCGCAGAACCCCGCTTGGGGAAGCGCCGCGACGAGCGCGAAGGGGACGAGAGCAACGATCCGACGGCGGCCGAGGCCGTTCGGGGCGGCGTTGCCGTTTCCGCTGCTTCGAGTGCGCCGGCCGCATCGGTTGGATCGGCGCCTGCCGTACCGGTCGCATCGGTCGCCCCCGAAGCGCTCCCCGCCGTTCGCCTGGGGGACCTCCTCTTGTCGCTTCCCTTCCGTCCGATCGAAGGGCTCACGACCGGGCACGCGAACTTTTGCGGGATGTCGATCGAAGCGGTCTTTTTCCCCGGCGCCGTGAACGGGCTCGCCAACCCCGTCGAGCGGATCGTGCCCTTTTTGCCGCCCGAAGCGTGCACGCTCCTATTCAAGGAGTCGGACCGCGCGACCTTCCGTGCGGGCGACCTTTTCGCGCAACCCGACGCCGTGATTCGGATTCCGGGCGGGCTCGTCTCCGTCGAGTACAAATCGAAGGGGGGCCGCAACGACGACCCCGAGCGGTGGGCGGAACAGATTCGCGAGAAGGATCTTCTCCAAGCCGTCGTGAACGCGCTCGTTCTCTCCGCCGAAACGCAGGAACCCGTCGCGGCGATTCTGCGTACGCACAACGCCGCCTACTTCCTCCGACCCACGGCGGAATTGAAGCGCATCGTCGAATGCTCGGTCGAACCCGCGTGCACGATGCTCCGCTCGGCGGGGAACACCCGCATCGGGATCGGCGCGGCGGACCTCGCGGGGATGCTCGCCGTCACGGTGTCGACCCGCTGGCCCAAGCCGCGCCATTCGGGGCACGAGGCGGGCGAAGCCGCACACCGCGAGATGCTCGACCGTCAGACTTGAGAGACGCAGAAAAAACGAAGACCGCCGCAAAGCCCGGGGTGCCGAAGGGCGCCCCGGGCTTTGCGCTTCTCCGGACCGATTTCCCCGGATTTCCCGAATTCCCAAGGAAAGAGGGACGCGCTACGCTCTTTTGAAAGGCGCCTTCCGAGTTCCGGCAGGGCGCCTTCTTCCCCGAGGCAAAGCAGGCGGCGCCGCCCCTCTCGGAGTACGTTGCGGTTCTCGGCGCCCGTCGGGAGGCGCCGTGCTCGAAGCTCTGCAAAGTTCGCTTGCGAACGTCTTGATTCTCCTACTGGTGTCGGCCTGCGGCTGGTGGGCCGCCCGACGCGGAACGTTCGGGGAAAAGGAGCGCGCGGCGGCTGCGAAAATCGTCACCTTCACGCTCCCCTTTTTTCTTTTCCATTCGGTCGTCTCGAAGTTTTCGCACGAGGCTCTGATCGAACTTCTGCAAACCGCGTTCGTTCCCTTTGTGACCGTCGGGATCAACACGGCGATTTCGCTCCTTCTCATTCGCTTCGGGCTTGTTCGGCGCGAGGTGCGCGGAGCTTTCGTCGCGTCCTTTACGGGGTCGACCGTGCTCTTTGTCGGCGTGCCGCTCACGACCGCCCTCTACGGACCCGAAGGGATTCCGTACCTTCTCGTCTACTTCTTTGCGAACCTCGTCTTCATCTGGACGGCGGGGCTCTACGCGGTGAAGCTTGACGGTGTTGCGGCCCGCGGTGGCCCGAAGCCCGCCCTCGTTTCGCCCGAAAGCCTGCGGATGCTCCTTTCGCCTCCGTTTCTCGCGTTTCTCGCGGGGCTTTTCGCGGTGGCGGTTCCGATTCCCGTACCCGACGTCGTTGCGGGCACGACCCGCACGATCGGAGCGATCACCTCGCCTCTGGCGCTCCTTTTCATCGGGATAGTCGTCCACCGCGTGGGGCTCGAACCCTTCAAACATTTGCCGCTTGAACTCAAGCTCGTGCTCGCGTCGTGCTTCATCATTCGGCCGCTTGTGATGTACCTCGTCACGATGCCTCTCGACATGGACGAGATGATGCGGCGCGTCTTCGTCACGTCCTCCGCCATGCCCGTTTCGTCCGTCATCGCGGTCTTGTGCCGAAGCGCAGGCGCGGACGACGCGTTCGTGTCGGAAGCCGTGGGCGTCACGACGATCGGCCTCGTCGCGGCGCTGCCGCTTCTCTGGGCGATCGCGAACTTCGCCTAAGGCCGCAGGGAAACGGGGAAAACTGAAGACCTGGGTACGAGTGCATACAAATTCGCTCTTCGGCCTCTTCGCTCGAACGGCTATCCTCAAAGAAACCGCGGCCCTCGGACACTCCGTCATTCGACCGTTTTTTGATCTTTCGCGCTTTTGCGCTCGTGCGTTCGTGCATTAGCACGGACCGCACGTCCGCACATCCGCATGCATCGGGAATGCTCGTGAGGCCGCACCCACGGAGGAACCATGTCCAAACTTTCCGCTTTTGCGCACCGACCCGCCGTCGAAGGACGTCCGTCCGCATTGCGTACGGCCCTTGATGCCGCTCTTTACCTCGCGCTCGGATCCGCGGGCGCGCTTTCGCTTCTCCAGGGCGTCGCAGCCGCACCGGCCGCTCAAGCCCCGCAGACCGACGGGAACGAGCCCTACCCCTTCGAGCGCGCGCTCGGCGTGACGGAAGCGGGAACGCGCGCGGAAGCTGAAGCCACCCAAAGTGCTCAAGGCGCGGCGCGTACGGACGCGAAGACGACCGCCGCGAGCGCGGTGCTCGTCCCAAAAGCGCACGCCTCGACGGGGGCCTTCACGCCCCTCACGGTGACGCTTCTTCCCGATGAAAAGGCCTGCCGCGCGCTCTGGGGCGACGACTGGTACGCGAAGTGCCGCCGCTCGATCGGACGTGCGGGCTCGCGCGTCGAGGGCATTCGCATGACGCCCGCACTCCCGGGCGTGTGGCGCGCACAAGGCTCGTCGCTTGTCTTCACGCCCGAAAAGCCCTGGCGACCGAACGAAACCGTGCGCGTCGACCTCTCGGAATTGGTGCTCCCCTCGGGCGTGCGTCTCACCGCCCGCGAGGCAACGGCGACGCTGCCGCCCCTTGCGCTCGTGTCGGACGAAAGCGCCCTTTTGATCGACCCCGATCCGAAGGGAAAGCGCTTTGCGACCTTTGAGGGGACGCTCACGACCGCAATCGACCGCGCGGACTTCGAACGGCGCTTCGAGGTCGAGTGTGTGACCGGGAACCCGAAGGCTGCGAAGGCGGACTTGCCCGAGCTCGGGCGCCCGCTCTTTATCTGGGAAAAGGACGCGCCGGACGCCTTTTATGTTCGGATTCCGATTCTGAAACTCGGGCGCGATCCCGCGGAACTTCGGGCGACGATTCCCGGGGCGGCCGCTTCCGTGCGAGCCGACGATTCGGGCGGGTGGCTGACGACCGCGGGGACGGATGCCTCCGGAAACGCGCAGTTGGCGCTCGGCCTTCCGGGCGAGTCGACCCTCTTTCAGGTGACGGGCGTCTCGATTTCAAGCGCCCGTGACGAGAACCTCAACGACCTCTATGAAGTGCTCGTCACGACCTCGATGAACGTCACGACGGAAGAGCTCGTGCGCGCCTTGGAAGTGAAACTCCTTCCCGAAAAATTGAACGACGACGCCGCTTCAACGACGAACTGGTCGGCGGCGCCCGCCTTGGATGAGAACGTCCTGAAGCGCTCGACGCCGTTGAAGGCCGTCTCGGCGGACGCGGCCGACGCGCCCGCCGTCGAGCATCGCATTCGCTTTACGGCGCCCGCGGGCCGCTACGCCGTCCTGCGACTCCCCGAAGGCTTTGCCGCACCGGGCACGGCGGGACTGCGCACCGCGTGGACCGCGGCCGTGGCGCTGCCCGACCCCGGAAGTCGGCTTGACTTTTTGCAGCCCGGTCACGTGCTCGCCCTCTCGGGCACCAAAACGCTCACCTTCGCCGCCTCGGCGGTCGACGAAGTCGACTATCGGATCGTGCGCGTGCGGGACGCCTTTCTCGCGTCTGCGGCCGACATGCCGCGGGCGCTCACGAATCCCGCAACCTCCGACACCGCGGTCGACGCGCGCACGGGGACGATCGCGCTCGGCGCGAAAGGCTCTGCGGACGCCGCCCGGGAAACCCGGTTCGGTGCGATCGACTTCGCGCCCTTCCTCGCCGAGGAGGGACCGGGCCTCTACCGCGTAACGCTCACGGGCTTTGTGACGGACAAGGACGGCAAGCGCCGCGCCCGCACGACGACGGAACGCTCCGTCCTCATTACGAATACGGGGCTCGTCGTCAAAGAAAACGCCGACCGCTCGATCGACGTCTTCGCGCTCGAACTCGACACGGGGGCCCCCGCCTCCGAACGTACGGCGCTCCTTTTGGCCGCGAACGGGACGGTCCTGCAGCGCTCGACGACCGATGCGACGGGGCGCGCGCGCTTCGATTCGACGGCGGGGCTTGAGCGCGAAAAGCGTCCGAGCGCGATTCTTCTCAAACGCGAAGCCGACGGGAAAACGACGGACCTCGCGTGGATTTCGCTCTCCGACTTCGAAAACCTCTCGAACCTCTCGCGCTTCGATACGGCGGGGCGGGCAAGCAGTGAAAACCTGGCGGCCTTGGCGTTTGCGGACCGCGGCCTCTACCGCGCGGGCGAAACCGTGCGCTTTGCGGCGGTCGTCGCGTCGACCGACGGAAAAGCGCTCCCCGAGGGGCTTCCGCTCAAGTTGCGCGTCACCGACGGGCGCGGGCGAACGCTTGCCGAACGCGCCCTGCGGGCGGGCGAAGAAGGGCTCGTCAACTTCGACTGGACGATCCCGAAAGACTTCGTTTCGGGGTCCGTGCGTTGCGACGTGACGGTCGGGGACGGGCGCATTCTTTCGACCGCACGCGTCGCGGTCGAAGACTTCGCGCCCGAGACGCTGCGCCTTACGGTCGAGACGGGCACGTTGCCCGCTGGGTGGGTGCCGCTAGAAAACCGCGAAGCGCTCCTCACGCTCCTGCAACGTACGGGCTCGGCAGCCGAAGGCCGTACGGTCTCGGGGACGCTCTTTGCGACGAACGCGGGCGTGATCACGTTCCCGGGGTGGGAGGACTTCGACTTTCTCGATCCCCTTCCCGCACCCGTCGTCGCGTACCGCGAATTCCCGATTGCGCCCGTCGACACGGACCGCACGGGCGCGGCGCGCGCGACGCTCCCGCTCGGAGAACTCACCCCGGCCACCTACCGCGCGAACGTGCATTGGGAAGGGTTTGAGCTCGAGGGCGGACGAGCCGTGACGGAAGAGTC
Organism: Sutterella megalosphaeroides; assembly: GCF_003609995.1. Classification (NCBI taxonomy): domain Bacteria; kingdom Pseudomonadati; phylum Pseudomonadota; class Betaproteobacteria; order Burkholderiales; family Sutterellaceae; genus Sutterella; species Sutterella megalosphaeroides. Next base: position 823,142 of record NZ_AP018786.1, on the reverse strand, counting down.
GGCGTTTCTCGTCTCGCCCGCGCGCCTCATGGCGGGCTGGCGCTTGGTGGAAACGAGCCGCACAACCGACTGGCTCGCTCAAAACGCGCCCGTCGCGATGGAAATCGCGCTCGTCGACCCGAACCTCAAACCCGCGGCGGGGATGACGCTTGCGGCACGCTTCTCGAAGCGCCGCAGCGTGACGGAACTCGCCGAAGACGCGTCGGGGCGCGTCACGATCCGCGACGCCTACGCGACCGTGCCCGCGGGCGAAACGCAGGCCGTGACCGGCCCGGATGGGCGCGTCGTCGTGAAGCTTCCGACCGCCGAAGCGGGCGACTTCCTCGTGGAACTCGCCACCGCCGACGGGACGGCGCTCGGGCGCATTCCCTTCCACGTCGCGGCCGACTCGCTCGAAGCCGCGACCGAAGAGTTGCAGACGGCCGAAGTGAAGGCGGTTCTCGAAAAGACGTCGGTACGCGCGGGCGAACGCGTAAAGCTTTCCGTGCTGTCGCCCTACCGCGGCAAGGCCCTTTTGACGCTTGAAGGCGCCAGGGTCGAAGACGCCCTCTGGGCGGACGTCGAAGCGGGCGACAACGCGATCGAGTGGACCGTACCCGAGGGCGTTGCCCCGGGGCGCCACTACCTCCACGCGGCCGTGATGAAAACGGCGGCAAATGTCTCGTCGAAGGCGTCGCCCTCCGACGCGCGCCTCTTGAAGGGCTACACCGAAACGGTGCTCCCCGTTTCGATCGACCGCGATTTGCGCACCGCCAAGGTGACGATCACGACCCCCGAACGCACGGACTCGCCCCGGTCGATTCCCGTGACGGTCGCATCCGACCGACCCGCCAAGGTCTTCCTCTGGGCGGTCGACGAAGGCGTTCTCGCGCTCACGAACTACGCCACGCCCGACCCGGCGCGCGCCGTTCTCGACGACCGCGCGCTCGGCGTTGAAACGCGGCAGTTGATCGAACACCTGATGCCCGACGCGCCCGCGTTGCCCTCGACGCTTTCCGCCTTCGGCGGGGACTTCGAAGCGCGTTCCGCCATGGGCGCCATGACGAATCCCTTCCGCCGCACGGGCGTCGAAACCGCCGTCTGGTGGGGCGGGCTCGTCGAAACGGGCCCCGAAGGAAAGACGTTCGAAATGACGCTTCCCGAACGCTTCAACGGACGGGTGCGGGTCTTTGCGGTGGGGACCGCCGAGCCGCTCGAAGCGAAATCCGATGCGAAGTCCGAGAAGGCCTCGGACGATACGGGTCGCGCGCTCGTTGCAGCCTCCGCCGCCGCGACCGTGGCGCCCCCGTTGGCGCTCGAACCCGTGCTTCCCGCCGCGCTCTCGCCCGGCGACACCTTCCGAGGGGCGGTGCTCGTCACCCGCAATGCGCAAGGTGAAAAAAAACCGACGACGGAAGAAACGGTTGAGGCCTCCGTCACGATCGACGCGCCCGACTTCGCGCCGCAGCCCGCTTCCGGGACCGTGTCGCTTCGCACGGGTGCGACGGAAACCTTTGCGGGCACCTTCACGGCGCCCTCGGAATCGGGGCTCTTTACGCTGCGCGCGAACGCGACGGCAGGCGACCTCAAGGCCTCCGCCGACGAAACGATTTCGGTGCGACCCGCAACGCTCTTTGAGACGACCCGCTCGGGCGGCAGGCTCGGCGGGAAGAACACGGATGCGAAGCCCTCCGCTCCGACGGACGTTGCCTCGGCGCGCCTTGACGCGAAGGGGGCGGAGATCGCCTGGCCGGGTGCGCTCTACCCGATCGAAGCCGACACGCGGCTTTCGGTTTCGCGCCTTCCGGTGCCGCTTTTGTCGGGGTGCCTTTCCGCGTCCGCTCCCGCCTACTGGGGGACACTCGACGAGCGGTTGGCCGCGGCGGCTCCTTTGCTGCTTCTTGACGAAACGCTCTGGCGTGCGGCGGACGGCCCCGCCACGGCGGGCGCGAGTGAGGACGACCGCCCGACGCCGCGTCCCGCTGCGAACGGAGATGCGAACACGAACGACAAGCTCCCGACCTTCGCCGAAGAGCGCGCGACGCGCCTTGCCGCGCTGCGCGCGTCGATTCGCGAGCACCTCGGCGCCCGGGGTTTGAGCCCCTACCCCGGGGGCGAGCCCGACGCGGCGACGAGCGCCGAAGCGTTGATGACGATGCTTGACGCCCGACGCGTTGATCCCTCCGTCGACGAAGAGATTCCCGCGCTGCGCCGTTCGCTTGAGGCGTCCCTCAACGACCTTCCCGAAACGCTGGAGGAAGCGCGAGACCGCGCTTACGGCCTCTGGGTTCTCACCCGAGAAGGGACGCTCGTTGCGGACCGGCTCGAAAGCCTGCGTCGCACGGTGACGGAGCGCTTCGAGGGGGCGCCCGGGGACGCCCTCTGGGTGTACCTCGCGGGGGCGGCGGACCTCATGCGGATGAAGGACGCGGCCCGGACATTGCTCCCCACCAGAATCGATCCGAACGCCCGCACGACGGACCTTGCGCGCATGACGACGGTTCTGGCGGAAGCGGCCGCACGACCCGACTCCGCCCTTGCCGGACAAGCGAACGCGGCGAAACTCAAGACGCTTTCGACACGCCTCACCGAAACCGCGCTCGACGCGCTTTCGCGCGACGATCTGCGTCCGCTCGATGCGGCCCTCACGGTGCGCGCGCTCATGCGAAGCGGCACGTTGGGAGAAGCGAACAACGCCCGAACCAATGATCCCGCGCCCGTCTGCACGAAGTGGGCCGAAGGGTTCGAGCCCCGCGCCGAGACGCACCGCACGCCGTACGGCGTCACGGTGACGGCGCCGGGGTGCCTCAACTTCCGGATCGACGCGACCGAAGCGGGATCGCTCGACGGCCTCTACTGGAGTGCGATCCGCTCGGGCTTTGCGCGCGACGCGGCGCCCGGGCCCGTGCGCGAAGGGTTTGAAATCGAGCGGCGGTACTTGAACGCCGCAGGCGTAGAAACCAACGAATTCGCCCTCGGCGAACTCGTCACGGTCGAAGTGCGTCTGCGCGGCTACGGCGGCGCGCGATTCGACGTGCGAGACGCGTTGCGTCAAATTGCGGTGACGGACCTTCTTCCGGGCGGCTTTACGCTCGCCGACGCTCCGGGCACGCCCGTTGAAGTCGTGACGGGCGAAGAAGCGATCTCGACCGAACGCGCCGAAGACCGCATCCGCTTCCTCCTTGAGCGCGTCACGAGCGAAGAGTCGATCTATTCGTACCGCGTCCGCGCGACGACGCCCGGCACCTTCCGCACGGCTCCGCCCGCGGCCGAGTCGCTCCTCTCGCGCGCGGTGCGCGCGCGGGGAACGAGCGCAACGGTGGTTGTTCGGGAAGATCGCTCGGAGCGCTGAGCGAGAACACTCCGCTCGTTCGTCGAAGTGTTGCATCGACAACCCCTCGCGAACGGGCGGCTTTCCCGAATACAAGTCCGACTCTGCGGATGGTTTTGTGTTGTCATGACAACACTTCGTGCGTCCCTTCAACCCGGGAGCACGAAGTCTTCACACGCGTTGCGTGCGACGACGTCCGGCACCTTCCGTACGGCTCCGCCCGCTTCGACGCCGTGCGAAACGGGCGGGGAACTCCCGGGATTTTCCGGGCGCTCTTTCAGATCAAAAAGGCGTGCGCCTTGGCCAACGCCGACATCGGCGCTCTCGATGCGAACGTCGCGCAGGCCGTCGCACAGGCGGCCGACCGCGCGCTCGAGGGTGCTTTCGACACCGAATTCCCGCTCGACATCTGGCAGGGTGGCGGCTACACGATTCTCAACATGAACGTGAACGAAGTGCTCGGCAACGCGGCCAATGAGATCCTCACCGGTCGCAAAGGTCAGGAGCGCGTTCATCCGAACACCCACGTCAACATGGGCCAGTCGACGAACGACACGATTCCCTCCGCAACCCACCTCGCTATTGCCCCCGAACTCGACCGCATCGTCGACGGGCTCGATGCCCTGGCCGCGGTTTTCGCGGCCAAGGCCGAAGAATTCAAAAACATCGTAAAAGTCGGTCGCACCTGCTGGCAGGATGCCCTTCCCCTGACGCTCGGACAGGAATTTTCCGGCTACGCCGCGCTCATGCGCCGCCTGGCGGGCAAGTGCCGCGCGCTTCGTCCGGGGTGCTTCGAACTCGTCATGGGTGGGAGCGCCGTCGGCACCGGTCTCGGCACGTCGCCCGGATACATGGATGCCTTCTATCGTCACATCTCCGAAATGCTCGGTGAAGACGTGCGTCCGGCAGAAAACCTCTTCGACGGCTTTCAGAATGCCGACTTCCTCGTATCGGTCTCCGGCGTCGTGCGCGAAATCGCAACGTCGCTTTCGAAAGTCGCCAAAGACCTGCGCCTCATGTCGAGCGGTCCGCGCTCGGGCTTCATGGAAATTCAACTGCCCGCCTGCGCTCCCGGCAGCTCGATCATGCCGGGGAAGATCAACCCGACGGTTCCCGAAATGGTCGTTCAGATCGCCCACCAGGTGGTCGGCAACGACGTGGCCGTCACATTGGCGTACGAAGAGGGCGAGCTCGACCTCAACGTCTGGGACGCGACCTTCTACAAGTGCCTCTTCGAAAACCTCGGGCTCGTTGCCGAAGAACTCGTGATCTTCCGCCGCGACTGCGCGGAAGGCATCACGGCCAACCGGGGGCGCTGCGCGCACGAAATCGAAACGTCGATCGCCCTCTCGACCGTCGTGGCGGCGACATTCGGCTACCCCGCGGGCGTTGAGGTCGCGCATTACGCCGAGGAGCACGGCGTCACCGTCAAAGAGGCCGTCCACGCTCTCGGACTTATGACGCCCGAAGAAGCCGAGCACATGATCGATCCCGCGCTGATGACAAACCCCGCCCGCATGGCCGAGGCCATCCGCGCCTTCCGCAACGCCCGCTGAAACGAAGGAGTGCCCCGCCGAAGCCCCTGCGAACGGTGACGTTCGACGGGTGTTTCGGCGTTTCGGGGCGCCGAATTGTTCGTCCGGGTTCGTCCCGAACTCGACATGCATCGGGCTTTCGGTCGACAATGGATCAAGCGTCAATAGCCGTCAAAAGGTCGGCTGCACTTCGAGTTCCACCCTTTGCCCGTCCCCCCATGGCACTTCTGCGCACCACTGCAATTTCCGTCGCCCTCACGCTCGGCACCGCGGTCTCTCTGGCGGCGGGCCTCTGGGCGTGGGCGAAACTCATGCCCGCACCGCCGCTCCTGGAGTCGGTCCCCTACGCACGGGCCGTCTTCGACGCGGACGGGGAGCTTTTGCACCTGAAGCCCGCCGCGGACGGGCAGTATCGCCTGCCCGTGCGGCTTGACCGCGTGAGCCCCGAAGCGCTCAACGCGGTCGTGCGCTACGAAGACCGGTGGTTCTGGTCGCACCCAGGCGTCAATCCCTTTTCGGTCCTTCGCGCCGCCTGGCAAAGCGTCGCAGGCGGGCGCCCGATCGGCGCTTCGACCATCACGATGCAGGTGGCGCGCATGGAGGGGGGCCTCCAAACCCGCACGTGGGCGGGGAAACTCCAACAGATGCTCATGGCACTTCGCTACGAAGCGCACTACGACAAGCGCCGGATTCTCGAAGCCTATCTGACGCTCGCTCCCTACGGAGCGAACGTCGTCGGGATCGAAGCCGCGTCGCTCGTCTGGTTCGGGCACTCCGCGGAGCGCCTCACGCCCGTCGAAGCTGCGGCCCTTGCCGTCGTGCCGCAAAACCCCGTGAAGCGTCGGCCCGACGCGGCCAACCCCGAATTCGAAGCGCAGCGCCGACGCGTGGGCGAGATGCTCTTGGAAGAAGGCGTGCTCGATCGACGTTGGGCGGAAGCGCTGCGGCTCCCTTTGCACGTACGGCGCACGACGGACCTTCCGTTTCTCGCACCCCACTACACGCGACTCGTGGAGTCGATCGCGCCCGAAGGCGTGATCGAAGGGACCCTGCGCCTTGACGTGCAGCGCGACGTGGAGCGGCTCCTTGCCGCCCACGTGGAGCGGCTTCGCGCCTGGGGCATCAAGAACGGCGCCGCCGTCGTACTCGACACCCGCACGGGCGGACTCGTCGCACACGCGGGTTCGAAAGACTTTTTCGATTCCGACATTGCGGGCGAGGTCGACGCGTTCACCGCGTTCCGGAGTCCCGGCTCCGCCCTGAAACCCTTCATCTACGGGTTGGCGCTCGACCAGGGGCTCATTCACTCGCACACCGTTCTCCTCGACCGCCCGAAGAGTTTTGCAGGCTACGCCCCCGAAAACGCGGACGGCACCTTTCGGGGACCCCTCTCGGCGGAGGACGCGCTCCTTTCGAGTCGCAACGTCCCCGCCGTGGAACTCGAGCGCGAACTCTCGCCCGACCTCTACGACATCCTGAAGCGCGTCGGCGTGCCGCTCAACGACGATCGCCGTCACTACGGGCTGACGCTCGCTTTGGGCGGCGCCGAGGTGCGGATGGCGGACCTCGTGCGGCTTTACGGGGCGCTCGCCACGGACGGACTCGTGAAACCCGTCGAACTCGGGCGCGTGAGGAGCACGGACGCAACCCAAACGCCCGAGCGTCCCGTCCTTTGGGGCGACCCCAAACGCATTCCCGTTCTCTCCCCCGAGAGCGCCTTCGTCGTTTCGGTCATGCTCGCCGATCGGGGCGACACGGTGCGAAACCGTCGCAACGGGCGGGTGCATCTCCGGTGGAAAACGGGGACGAGCAACGGCTTTCGCGACGCGTGGGCGGCGGGGTTGGTGGGGCCCTACGTTCTGGTCGTTTGGCTCGGGAACTTCGACGGCCAATCGAACCCGTGGCTGCGCGGTGCGGAAACGGCCGTGCCGCTCTTTCGCGACATCGGCGCCCTGCTCGCGCGGGACCTCCCCGCCGAACCCCTGCGGCTCACGGAAGCGAACGTTCCCAAGGGGCTCAACGTCACGCGCGAATCGGTCTGCCGTGCGACGGGCGACGTGGGGCAGCCCCTTTGTCGGGATCGCGTCTCGGCGTGGTTCATCCCCGGCGTCTCGCCCGTGCGCGACAGCGGAATCCTGAAGGAAATCTGGATCGATCGGGCGACGGGGTTGCGCGCCTGCCGGTTTGACCCCAAAACGACCGAGAAGCACCTCTGGGAATTCTGGCCTTCGGACGCCGCGGCCGCCTTCCGGGCGGCGGGGATCGTGAAGCGGCCGCCCCCGCCGTGGATGCCGGGGTGCGAAGAGAACGCCTCGACCGATACGAACGGAAGGGGCTCGGCGGCTGCGGACGCCGCCTCGGCCCCCGTCGTTTTAACGCCCGTGGCGGGCCTTTCCTACCCCGCGAACCGCCTCTCCGGAGGTGCGCCCGTTGCGCGACTGCGCCTGCGGGCCTCGGCCCCGACGGGGACCGGAATGCTCCATTGGTTCGACGGCGCGCGCTATCTCGGCGAAAGCGCTCCGGAGCGCGACCTTGTGGCGGAGCTTGCCCCGGGGACGCATCGGCTCGCGGTCGTCGACGAAGCGGGCCGCACCGCAAGCGTGACGGTGCGCGTGCGGCGTCGCGATTGACGCTCAAATCTCCGTCCCGGGGTTTCTGAGGTGTTCGCCTTATTGCACCGCGACGAAAACCTTTGCTAGGATGGACGCACTATGTTCCAGAACCTTCACGCCTCCGTCCCTGCGACCACGCAGTTCTCGTGGTGGTGGCCCCTCGAAAAACTCGAGCGGGCACGGTGTCGTGCACGGTGAAAATTCGTCGGACTACCGACTTTTCCCGCAGACGACACACAACGGAGAGAACCTCCGGAACGTAGATGAAAAGCCCGCTCCTCGCGGGCTTTCGTCGTTCACGGACCGTTGAAATCAAGAGCCCGCCCGAAGCCGAAGGCTTCCCCTTCCGACTCTTGAGAGAACGCACCATGATCGACCTTCACGCCAACACCCTTTCGTACGTTGCCTTCGCGCTCCCGCAGCTTCGATGGCGCCGCGTCTCCCGCATTTCCCTTGACGACGCAGGCACCTTCACCGAGGCTTTCCGGAGACTCCGACATGACGTACGACGTTTCTTTTTCCGCTGACTTTCCCTCTGAAACGCGCGAAACCGCCGCTTCCGCGACGCCCGATCGCCCCCGCTTTTTCGGCGGCCCCGCGGCGCTGCTTCTGCCTCTGGCGCTGTTCGTTGCGACCACCTTCGCGCTCTTTTCCGTCGAACAGGCGTTCGACCTCTACGGTCTCGCCGCGGCGGGGCTCGCGGCGCTCTTTGCGGGAGCGCTTCTTTCCAAAACCCCGGCCCTCTACTGGAAAGCGGCCGTCGCGGGCGCGGCGTCGACGCTGACGGGGACGGTCGTGCTGCTCCTGCTTGCGGCCGGGGTCTTTTCCGCCGTCGTCAAAGCGGGCGGTGCGGCGGACGGGGTCGTCTACCTCGGGAACCTCTTGAACCTCTCGGGGAACGCCTTCACGGTCTTCGCGCTCCTTGCGGCGACGCTTTTCGGCACCGCCACGGGCTCCTCGATCGGGACGTTGCTCACCGCCGTGCCGCTTCTTTTCCCCGCCGGCGTCGCGCTCGGCGCGGACGCGTCGCTTTTGGCGGGGGCGTTACTTTCCGGGGCCATTTTCGGCGACCACCTCTCGCCCGTTTCGGACGTCACCGTGATTTCCGCCATGACGCAGCGCACGACCGACGGGCGCAGCCCCGAAATCGGCGCCGTGGTGACGACGCGTCTTCCCTATGCGTTGCCCGCACTCGGGATCGCGCTTCTCGGCTATGCGGTCCTTTCGGGTGACGCGCAGTCCGTTGCGACCGCTTCGGGTACCGCGAACGCCGCGACGCTTCCTCACCTTCCGGAACTTCCTTCTCTTCCGCAAGGCGACGCCGCGGGCCTCGCGATGCTTTTGCCCGTGTTCCTTCTCATTGCCGTGGCCGTCCGCACGCGGGACGTGCTCACCGCGGCGGGTGCGGGGATCGTGTCGGGGCTGGCGATCGGTCTCGCGACGGGGCGCTTTTCAGCATCCGACATCCTCGGCGTTCACGAGGGTGCGGTCTCGGGGATCCTCTACGCGGGCGTGACCGGTATGGGCGGGATCATTCTTCTTTGCATCACGCTTTTTGCCTTCACCGAAGTCGTGACGCGCTCCGGGCTCGGCGAGGCGGCGGTCGAGAAGCTTCTCGGCACGAACACTGTCTCCGAGAAGAGTACGGGCGGCGCGCTGCGGGTGGAAATTCTCCTGGCCGCGGCCACGCTCGTCGTAACGACCCTCTTTGCGGCCGTCACGAGCGCTTCGACCGCACTTGTGGGGGTTCTTGCGAACGACCCCGCCAACCGCGCGGGGCTCGATCCCCTGCGCCGCGCCCATCTGCTCACGGGCTTTGCGAACGGCCTTCCCGTCCTGATGCCCTTTTCGGCCTTCATCCTCATCCTCACGGGGATTCTCTCGGGCCTTCCCGGGGGCGACGCGGTGACGCCCGTCGCGCTCGGCCTCTCAAGCTTCTACCCGCTTGCGCTTACCGCGGTGCTCGTTTTTTCGATCGCAACGGGGTTCGGGCGCACGACGAAGGGGCTTGCGGCGAAGGCCCTCCCTTCGACGAATCTTTCCGCCCCCCGTTCGGCCCGTTCGGCCCGCTCCGAAGCCGCGCTTTGAAATTCCCAAGGAGACTTCCGCCATGACCGAATCCGACACCTTTGAGCTCTACGACCTCGAAGTGCACGTCGAGGGCGACCCCGACACCTTCGTCTGCCGCCACCGCCCGGGGCTTGCCTTCGCGGTCGAAGGCGAAGACCTCGTCTTTCCCGAGGGCGGGCGCTTTTCTTTCTACGCCCTCGGAGCGCTTCTGCCGCTGCTTGCCGCAAAAGAGCGCCCGACCGCTCGAAACGACTGGATGACGACCGACGCCCTCATCGCCTGTCCCGATCCCAATTGCGGGGCGAAATTTCGCATCGTGCGCCGCGCGAAGCGCACGCTCTCGCACGGAGCCTGCACGGTCGTGCCGCTCGGGCGCCCGAAGGAGGACGCCGAATAAGGCCTCTGAATAAGGACGCCCTTTCGTTCTCTTTTTTCTTCCGATTTTTCTTCTTGTTCTCGTTTCTTGGAGCACCGCACCATGCCCGCTTCGCACTTTGTTTTTCCCGACGGCTACACCATCCCGCGCGTCATCAACGGCGGCTGGCAGCTTTCGACCGGCCACGCCCTCGGGGCGCCCCTGGACATGAAGGACGCGCACGACGCCTTTGCGCGCCTCTTGGACCTGGGGCTCGACACCTTCGACGGCGCCGACATCTACACGGGAGTCGAGGACTTTTACGGCACGATCGTTCGGGAGCGGCGCCGCGCGGGACTGTCGCTTCCGCGCATTCACACGAAGTTCGTCCCCGACCTCGAAGACCTCGCACGCGTCGACTATGCGTACGTCGAGCGCATCTTGACGCGGTCGCTCGCACGCCTCGGACTCGAAGCGCTCGACCTCGTGCAATTCCATTGGTGGGATTACGAGGTCCCCGGCATGGTCGAGTGCGCGGGGCACCTCGTGCGGGCACAGGAAAAAGGGATCGTGCGTCGGATCGGGACGACGAACTTCAATCGGGCGCAACTCGAGCGGCTTCTCGACGCAGGCATTCCCGTCGTCTCGAACCAGTGCCAGTATTCGGCGCTCGACCGTCGTCCGGAGCGCAAGAGGGGGTTGGCGGAGCTCGCGCGCAAACGAAACGTCGCCCTTCTCTGTTACGGCACGGTGGCGGGGGGCTTTCTTTCCGAGAAATGGATCGGGCGCGAACGGCCCGCGAGTTTTGAGAATCGGTCGCTCGTCAAGTACGACCTCGTGATCGAAGACTCCCTCGGGTGGGAGGGCTTCCAGAAGCTCCTCGGGCTCCTTGAAGAGATCGGGCGCCCCAAGGGCCTCGGGATCTCGCAGACGGCGTCCCTCTACGCCCTGGGAAAACCGGGGGTCGGTGCCGTCATTCTCGGTACGCGCAGCAGCCGCCACATCGATGCGGCGGCCGCGCTGCTTACGAACGACCTCACGCCCGACGAGCGGCGCGCCCTCGACGCGTTTCTCGCCGACTACCCGACGCTCGAAGGGGACGCGTTCGACCTGGAGCGCTTGGAGGGCGGCAAGCACCGCGCGATCATGAGGATGAACCTCACGGAGAGCACGACGGGCCGGTGAGAAACTCCGCGTTACCGACCGAAACGCCCGAGCCCTGTGCACTCCGGCGAAATTGCGTTATCGTGGATTCAAACGGAGGAGAAAAATTCGACAACCGGCCGGGAAGGTTTGAAGACGCCCGAAAGACGTTCCAAAGACGCCATAAAGCAGAACCCTCGGCCGGACGCTCCTCGAAGGAGTCCGCCATGCGCAAACCCACCATCGCCCTCATGCTCGCCGCGAGCGCGCTCGCTCTCGCCCTCTCGGCGCCGGCGGGCGCCCGTCCGCCCTTCCCGCCGCACGGCCATCGGCCGCCGCCCGCTTTCCACCGGCCGCCGCCTCCGCCCGTTCACTACCGCGTGCACCACGATCACGATTATTGGGTGGCGCCGCTTTTGGTGGGCGGAGCGCTTCTCGGCACGCAGCTCTACCTCGACTCGCGCCGCGAACCCGAAGTAGTCGTCGTTCCACAAACGACCGTTCCTGCGGCACCGCCCGTGCCGCAGGTCTACACCTGGTACTGGTGCGAGAGCGAAGGCGCCTACTACCCGAGCGTGCCCGCCTGCCCGCTCGGATGGACTCCGGTCACGGGCACGAGCCCGACGCAGCCGCCCGCGCCGCCCCGGTAAGTTCAACGGGTACCGGGCGACGCCGCTCGGTGCCCCGCCAAGACGAAGCCCCGACATCCGTTCGGTTGCCGGGGCTTGTTGTTTGTTGTTTCCTGCGACTCTGCGGGACTCAATCGACGTCGTCCGAGAGGACCGCACGCAAAGCGTCCGCCAGGCGGTCCACCGCCACCACCCGCAAGCCTTCGATCGGGGTCTTCGGGGCGTTCGCGCGCGGAATGACGGCCTTCGAGAAGCCGAGCTTCGCCGCTTCGCGCAGACGCTCCTGCCCGCGGGGTGCCGGTCGGATTTCGCCCGCGAGACCCACTTCGCCGAAGACAACGAGCCCCTTCGAGAGGGCTTTGTTGCGGATGCTCGAATAGATCGCCGCCAAAACCGCCAAGTCCGCGGCCGTTTCGGAAATTTTCACGCCGCCCACGGCGTTGATGAAGACGTCCTGGTCGAAGCACGCGACACCCGCGTGACGGTGCAAAACGGCCAGGAGCATCGAAAGACGCTGCGCATCGATCCCGACCGCCAAACGGCGCGGCGCGGGACTGTGGCTTTCGTCGACGAGCGCCTGAATTTCGACGAGGAGCGGACGGGTCCCCTCCTGCGTGACGAGCACGGTCGAGCCCGGGATGTTCGACTTGTATTCCGAGAGGAAAATGGCCGAGGGGTTCGTAACGCCGCGAAGCCCGTGGTCGGTCATCGCGAAGACGCCGAGTTCGTTCACGGCGCCGAAACGGTTTTTGAAAGCGCGAATGAGGCGGAAATTGGAATGCGTGTCCCCTTCGAAGTAAAGGACCGTGTCGACGATGTGCTCCAAAATGCGCGGCCCCGCGAGCGCCCCGTCCTTCGTTACGTGCCCGACGAAAACGAGCGTGATCCCGTGGCTCTTCGCGATGCGGGTCAAGCGCGCCGCGCACTCGCGCACCTGCGACACCGACCCCGGAGCACTGTCGAGCTGCCCCGAAAAGAGCGTCTGAATCGAGTCGATCACGACGAATTCGGGCTTTTTCTCGGAGAGGACCGCTTCGATCTGTTCGAGCTCGATTTCGCTCATGAGCTGCAGACCGTGCGGATCGATCTGAAGGCGCTGCGCGCGGATCGCGATCTGCGAGGCGCTTTCTTCGCCCGAAACGTAGAGGGCGCTGACGCCCAACTGCTTCAAGCGCGCCATCACCTGAAGAAGAATCGTCGACTTCCCGATCCCGGGGTCCCCGCCGATCAACGCCACGCCCCCGCGCACGAGGCCGCCCCCCATCACGCGGTCGAATTCGCTCAGGCCCGTAAGAATGCGGGGCGCTTCGTCGGTGCTGACGTCGGCCAGGTCCTGAAGGGCCCCCGTCGTGTCGACGAAGCCCTTCGGGGCGGGGCGGCCCGAACCGTAACGGGCGGCCGCGCCTTCGGCGACGGTGAATTCTTGGAGCGTATTCCAGGCTTTGCAGTGCGGACACTGGCCCTGCCACTTCGCCGTCGTGCCGCCGCAGTCGCTGCAGACGAATTCGATGCGGGGCTTTTTCGTTTTGGGTGCCATCAAGCGTTCCTCGCGAGGGGAGCGCCGGGCGCTCCCCGAAGAGACGAGTCGGGAAAGGATTTGGAGAAAAGACGGGAAGGAAGCGGTGCCGGCGCAGCCCGCCCCGAACTCATGCGCTCTTCACGTTGATCGGCACGCGGCGCGCCAGGGCGCAGATGAGCTCGTAGCCGATCGTGCCGCAGGCGGAAGCGACGCGGTTGACGGGGAGGTGCTTGCCCCAGAGTTCGACCGTGGAGCCGAGCGTTGCGGCGGGAATGTCCGTCACGTCGATTTCGAGCATGTCCATCGAGACCGCACCCGCAAGCGGGGCGATCTGCCCCTCGACCCAGACGGGGGCGCCGTCCGGCATCGAGCGGGGGTAGCCGTCCGCATACCCGCAGGCGACCACCGCGATGCGCGAGGGGCGCTTCGCGATCCAGCGCGAGCCGTAACCCACGGCTTCGCCCGGAGCGATTTGCTGCACGGCGATGATCTTCGCGCAGAGCGTCATCGCGGGGATTAGGCCGAGCTCTTCGGACGAGATGTGCGCGTCGGGGCTGATCCCGTAGAGCGCCACCCCGGCGCGAACGGCGTTGCCGCCCACTTCGGGGTGCCAGAGAATGCCCGCGGAATTGGCCATGCAGGCGGCGGTTTCGCCGTTCGCAAGTCGCCCCATGCGGGTCAGTTGCTTGCCGACCGAGGCGGGCGCGTCCCCGAGGTAGGAGGGTTCGGCGTTCGCAAAGTGCGTGACCACACCCATCACCCGCACGCCCTTGAGGGCGGTGAGCTGATCGTAGACGGTGTTGACTTCGACGGGGAGGAACCCCAAACGGTTCATCCCGGAATTCACCTTGATGTGGCAGCGCACGTCCTTCGGGTTCATGCGCTTCAGGATTTCGATCTGCCAGGGCGAATGGATCACGGTCTCGACGCCGATCGTCTGCAGGGGCTCGATGTCGGTTTCGTCGAAAAAGCCTTCGAGAAGAAGGATGCGCTTTTTCCAGCCGCACCGACGCGCGCGTTCGGCGTCGCACAAATCGATCGTAGCCAGACCGTCCGCCGCCTCGAAGGCCTTCACCGCGTTTTCCAAGCCGTGCCCGTAGGCGTTTGCCTTCACGACCGCCCAGACCGTCCGCCCCTCGGCGCGCTCGCGAAGCACGTTCAGGTTGTGGCGAAGCGCATCAAGATCGATTTCGGCATAAATGGGGCGCGGCACGACGAATTCCTCCGGGAAAAAATTTCGCCCCCGGGTGTTTCGCCACGAACCCCCTCGCATGCCGAGACCGCCGCCCGCAGGGGGAGGCGTGCGCACGCAAGCCGGGCCCGCCCGAAACGACGGAGGCACGGTCTCGAAATTTTACGCTTCCCTTTGCCGGCGGACCCCGCTTCGCAACAAACCGACACGTTTCCCGAGGCCGCGGCGGGCGGCCTCCCGCAGCCCGTCAAGGTCGGGGCATATTCGACCTCGGTCGGGGTTGTTCGACCGAGTCCGTTTGCTAAACTTCGGGGACGTTTATTTCGGGCTTACCGCATTCGGCAGGCCCAGGCTAGGACATGTTTAGATGAATCGTGGTTTTTACACCATCATGGCGGCGCAGTTTCTCTCTTCGCTCGCCGACAATGCCCTGCTCATCGCCGCCATCGCGCTGCTCGCTTCGATCGGCGCGCCGGAGTGGATGACTCCGCTGTTGAAGCTCTTCTTCGTCGTGAGTTACGTGTTGCTCGCCGCCTGGGTGGGGCTTTTCGCCGACTCGATGCCGAAGGGCCGGGTCATGTTTCTCACGAATTTCTTGAAGGCGTGTGGGTGCCTCCTGATGCTCTTCGGCGGCCATCCGCTTCTCGCCTACGCGATCGTGGGTGTCGGGGCCGCGGCCTATTCGCCCGCCAAGTACGGGATTCTCACCGAGCTCCTCCCGCCCGAAAAGCTCGTCGTTGCCAACGGCTGGATCGAAGGGCTCACGGTGGGCTCCATCATCCTAGGGGTCGTGCTCGGCGGGGTGCTCATCAAGCCCGAAGTCGCGCAGCCGATTTTGAACGTCTTCGGTCTTGAGGCCATTGGGCTCCATACCTACGCCGAAGGCGCGATTTTTGCGATCGCCTTCGTCTACCTCGCCGCCTCGGTCGTCAACCTCGCCATTCCCGATACGGGCGTACGCTACCCGAAGCAAAAGCTCGATCCGATCGATTCGATCCGCAGCTTCATGTCAAGTTGCCGCCTCCTCTGGCACGACCGACTCGGGCAGATTTCGCTCTCCGTCACGACGCTTTTCTGGGGCGCAGGCGCCGTGCTGCAGTTCCTTGTTCTCAAGTGGTGCGACCATGCGCTCGGGATGGACCTCTCGCAGGGGGCCGTCATGCAGGCCGTGGTGAGCCTCGGGATTGCGATCGGCGCGGTGCTTGCCGCCGCCAAGGTTCCCCTGAAGCGCTCCCTCTCCGTTTTGCCGATGGGGATCTGCATGGGGGCGCTCGTCACCCTCACGGCCTATTTCACGAAGGACATGGCGCCCGCGGGCGGGCTCGGTCTTTTCGGGTTCGAGATTTCCTGGGCCGTTCTCCTCGCGGCGTTCGTTATGGTGCTCGTCGGCATTTGCGCGGGCTTTTTCGTCGTGCCGATGAACGCCCTTCTGCAGCACCGCGGTCACGTCCTGATGAGCGCGGGGCGCTCGATCGCCGTGCAGAACTTCAACGAAAATCTCTCGATTCTCGTGATGCTCGGCGTCTATTCGCTTCTCATCCTCTTCGACCTCTCGGTGCCCGCCACGATGGTGATCTTCGGGCTCTTCGTGATGACGTCAATGGGGCTCGTCATCTGGAAACACCGCCGCAATCAGGCCGAGTACGACAGCACGCACCTGATCGGCGAAGAAAAACGCCACTGAGAGCCGCTCGGTTTCAGAAAAAAGGCCGCTCGAACGACAGCGTTCGGGCGGCCTTCTGTTTTACGAGCCCCGAGACGGCTCGTCAGTCCGCTTCGGTCGGCACGGACTCCTTCGCAAGCGCCGCGTGCACTGCGTCGATCGTCCGATTGGCGCAGGGAATGTCAAGAAGGCACATGGGCTGCACCTCCGTATCCTCGGCCGTGAGGAGGTCGAAGAAGGCGACGACGAACCCCGCAAAGCCCAGGTAATTCTCCGAGTCTTCGTCGATATCGATGCTCGCGAACACGTGATAGGAAGTACGTCCTTCGCCCGCCGCAAGCGTTGCTTCGCCGATCGAGAGCGTAGCTTCGGGGTCGTCGCACGAAAAGCCCACGGTGACCTTTCCGACGGAATCCTTCGCGGCAACCGTCCCGCGGCAGTCGCCCACGACAAATTCGAACGACCAGTCGCGCGATGCGTCGACCGAAGGCAGGAGTTCCTGCGCCCGACGGCGCGCCTCTTCGGGCGTGGCAACGCCCGGAATCTCAACGCCGTTTTTCTCAACGACGACGGGCACGCACTCGCCCGTGAGCCCCGTCTTCGTCGCCCGATCGATGAACAGCATGATGCGGCACAGGCCCGTGACGGTGTCGACCGACCAATACGGCAAGACGTCGTCCTCCGGCGTGAAAAAGCTGAATTCGACACTCATGACTTCCTCCGTTTTCTTCTTCGAGTGTTTCCCGGGATTTCGGCTCCGTCGGGAATTTCGAGGGGCGAGATGTTTCGGACACATCCGACGTACCGGGCCCCTCGAACTTCGTCAGGCGATCCGCTCGACCCCCGGCCCCGTCACGATGCTCTCACCCGTCGCGCCGCGCGGGCGCACCGTGACGTGTGCGGGAATGCGGTCGCTCACGGCTTTCACGTGACTGATGAGGCCGATGAGCTTTTGCGACGTGCGCTGCAGGGTTTCGAGGGCCGAAAGCGCCTTTTCGAGCGTAACGGCGTCGAGACTCCCGAAACCTTCGTCGAGAAAGAGCGTGTCGACGCGCAGGTTCTTCGTGCTGATGCGCGAGAGCGCCAACGCAAGCGCCAAACTGACGAGGAACGTTTCCCCGCCCGAGAGGTTCGCCGACGTGCGCACGATCCCCGCGAGGTCTTCGTCGCGCACCGCGACGTCCAATTGCGAGGCGCCAGCGGGCTCCAACCGATAGCGGCTGTGCATGTGTTCGAGCATCACGTTCGCGTTCAGAAGAAGCATCGCAAAGGTGAGCTTTTGCGCGGCCTTGCGGAAGCGCTTCCCTTCGCCGTCCCCGATCAGAGCGACGAGCTTCGCCCATTCGGCGCCTCGCAGGCGCTGCGCGTCGATCGCTTTTCGCATCTCGGCACTCGTGCGACGCCGTTCGTCGTCGGCCCGACGCTTTTCCGACAAGCTCCCGAGCGTTTCGCGCAGTTGCGCGACCGCCGAAAGCACCGCGGAAAGGGCCGCGTCGGTTTGTTCGGCATCAAGGCGCGCGTCCGCTGCCCCCTCCGCTTCGAGCGACGCGAAGAGCGCTTCGAGCGCCCCTCGGGCCGCTTCGTCGTTCTGTCGAGCGATCGAAAGCGCGGTGCGTGCGGCCGAGAGCGCCTCGGCGCGTTCGCGCACGGCGCGCTCCAGGCGCTCGATTTCGGCACCCGACAAACACGCCGCACGCAGTTCGGCTTCGCTTTCAAAGCCCGCCGCGCGGAGTTTCTCTCCGAACGCCCGTTCGGCCTCAAGAAGGTCCTTCGCAGCCGCTTCCCTCCGCGCTTCGAGCCCCTTTTCCGCTTCGAGCGACTCGGCGAGCGTTTTCGCCGCCCGACGGCTTTCGGCTTCCGCCGCTTCTTCGCGGGTGCGCGCCGTTGCAAGAGCCGCACGACGCGCCGAGTTTTCAGCCTTCGGGTCGATCGTCCCCCAGGTGCGGGTGCGCGCTTCGCGTGCTTCGGCAAGCGTCTTTTCGCGAGCCTCAAGCGCCGCGCGGGCGTTTTCCGCCCGGGCGCGCGCTTCTTCGCACTTCGCCGCTTCGAGCTCCGCCGCACTTTCCGCGCGACGCGCGGCTTCGAGTGCCGCGTCACGCGCACGAAGCGCCTCGTCGCGTCGGGCGGCGCGCTCTTCGAGCTCCTTCAAAATCGCGGCGGGCTTGGGGGCTTTCGCGAGCCTTTCCTCGGAAATCCAGGGCGAAACCGACTGCAAATAGTCGGCTCGGGCCGCCTCGAGCGCACTTTCGGCCCCCGCCAATTCGCCGACGAGCGTCTGACGCTCGAGCGCCCGACCTTCCGCACGACGGCGGGCCGCATCGGCTTCGTCGCGGGCCTCCCGCTCGGTACATTCCGCAGCCGCCAAAGCGCGACGCGCTTCGTCGGCCTTGCGCTGCGCCGCACCCGCCGTACTCGACCATTCGCGAAGCGTCGCGATCGACCCTTCAAGCCGATCCGCCCCCAAGGGGCGTCCGCCCTCGAACGCTTCGGGCCAGGTGCCTTCCAAGCGCGCACGCACTTCGCCGAAGCGCCCCAGAAGCCCTTCGAGGTAGTCGCGCACCGTGTCCGTGAGGCCTTCGACCCTTTCGAGCACCGCGCGCCCGCGCACGCTTTCGTCGTCGATCGAGGTCACCCACTCGGCGCACAACCGCGCTTCCGCGGCGCGGCGCATTTCAAGGAGGCTTTGTTCCAGGCCTTTGCCGGCCGATGCGATTTCGAGATCGCGCTCCGCCTTTTCTTTGGCGCCTGCGGCAAGCGCCGTTTTCTTGGCGAGCGCTTCCAAGGTGCGACGGCGCTCCGCTTCGAGACGTTCGTCTTCGGCGATTTCCGCCGCAAGCGCTTCGGTTTTCTTTGCGACCGCCATGCGTCGCAGGGCCGCGGCGCGGTGCCGCTCAACCGCAAGCTTCATGGCGGAAAGCCCCGCGCGGATCGCTTCCGCGTCGGGGTCGGAGCGAAGCACCTCTTCGGCCTTCGCGCCCGCGCGCGAGGCTTCGTCGAACGTTGCCCGGGCGGCCTTGACGCGCGCCTCGGACGCCGTGAGATTCTCACGCGCCGCACGGAGGTCTTTGGCTTCGCGCTCAAGCGCTTCCGCGAGCTGTGCGATCTCCGTATCCGCCCGAAGGAGCGCTTCGAAGACGGGCTGGAATTCGGCTTCCGACTTTTCTGCGGCTTCACGTGCATTGCGTGCAGCGGACCGCGCCGACTCGGCCGCTTGCGCGTGCTCGCGCGCCGAGGCCGCAGTCGCGTGGGCTTTTGCGAGGTCCCGCTCCAAGGCTTCGGCCCCGCGCCGATCGCGCTCCAGAGCCGTGAGCCCTTCGGCAGGCGCCAAAGCGCGGCGCGCGGCTTGAAGTTTTGCTTCGTCCTCGATCGTGCGGCAGCTTTCCTCTTCGGCGCGCGCGGTTTGCGCTTTGCGCGCTTTGAGTTCGACCTCGGCCTCGGTTCGGGCTTTCCAGAGCGCCTTCGTTTTTTCGAGCACCGCACGGCGCGCTTCGTGTTCGGTCACGTCTTTGGCCGCCTGCGCGTAGTCGGCATCGAGCGCCGCACGCGCTTCGTCGCTCATCGGAAGCGCGTGTTCGAGTTCGGCTTCGAGCGTCGCGAGCTTTCGGCGCTCCTCGCGTTCGCGCTCGAAGACGGCGCGCCCGATGTCGGAATAAAGACTCGTCCCCGTGATCTGTTCGAGAATCGCCGCGCGTTCGTCCTCTTTGGCGCGCAAAAGGCTCGCAAACGCCCCTTGCGCGAGCATGACGCTCTTCGTAAAGGTTTCGAACGTCAGTCCCGTCACCCGATCGATGGCGTTTCGCCATTCGGTCTTCTTTTCGGCCAAGATTTCGCCGGCAGCGTCGTCGGGGTGCGCGAGGCGCACGAGCTCCACCTGCTCGGGTTGCAGGTTGAGGCTCTTCCTCGCGAGGCGCTGCGACCAGCGCGAGAGGTACGTGACGCCCCGCACTTCGAAGACGACCGCCGCATAGCATTCCGTGCGGCCCTTCGTCATGACCATACACTTTTCCGCCCCCTTGCCGGCTTCGGTTCGGGGGGTCGTGCCGTAAAGGGCGAGCGCAAGCGCGTCGAGAATCGAGGTCTTGCCACTTCCCGTCGGGCCGACGATCGCGAAAATTCCGCTTTGTTGATAGGCGGGATCGCGAAAGTCGATCGAGAATTCGCCCGCAAACGAGTTGATGTTTTTCCAGCGCAGTTTCAAGAGCCGCATCGTCAGTTCTCCGAGTTGCCCGTCTTTTCGGTGTTTTCTTCGGCGGACTTTTCCGCTGCCGCGATCTTCACCGTCTCTTCGTCGGG
The DNA here is from genome assembly GCF_003609995.1 of Sutterella megalosphaeroides. Classification (NCBI taxonomy): domain Bacteria; kingdom Pseudomonadati; phylum Pseudomonadota; class Betaproteobacteria; order Burkholderiales; family Sutterellaceae; genus Sutterella; species Sutterella megalosphaeroides. Next base: position 802,821 of record NZ_AP018786.1, on the reverse strand, counting down.
GAGCGCCTTCACGCGCACCTCGTGCAGGACGTCGTTGAAGAGGTGCGTGAGCTTTTCGCGCTCCGCCGCGTCTTCGATTTCCCGCTCCGCCACCGAGCGGAACACGTCTTCGGGCGTGATGTCGTCAAGGCTCATGGTGGGAAGGCTTGTTTCCGAGGCGGCTCTGCGGGGAGAATGTCGCCGCACGGCACCGAGCACGACTCCGGCTTTTTCCGCCGCGCGCTGCAGCTCGTCGACCACGATCGACGCGTCGGCCGCGTCGCCCTCGTACTCGGCTTCGACGATGGCGGCGAGTCCACCGGGGTTCGCACGATCGGCGATCGCCAACTTCAGCTCGTCGAGCGTCCCCCGGATCGAGACGATTTCGCGCGGCTGCGGCACGGGAAGGATTTCGGGCTCAAGCACTCGCCCATCGTCGTCGATCGTCACGAGCACCACCTGATGGTCGTACGCGGCATGCCCGAAATGAAGCGCCAGAGGCGCGCCGCAGTAGCGCACGGGAATGTCCGCTTTCACGCTTTGCGCGTGATGAATGTGCCCGAGCGCCACATAGTGCCAGCCCGTCCCGAAGGCGGCCGAGGGGACGTTTTTGAGCGACCCCACGTAGACGCTCGGATCGTAGTCGGCGGGTGTCGTGACGCCGGGCGAAAGGCTCGAACCCGTCACGAAAAGGTGTCCCATCGCAACGAGCGGCACGCGCCCGCCCGTTTCGTCAAGCAGGAGATGCCGCACGGCCTGATAGTGCTCGAACACGCCCCGCTCCCACAATTCCGCACGCTCGAGGTTCGAGAGGTCCAAGGCCGACGTGCGGACGTCCCCTTCCCGCAGGTACGGAACCGCCGCGACGCCCAGAATCGGCATCCCCGATTCGTCTTCGACAACGAACGCCTGCTCCTCGGGGTCGTCCCCGGCGACAAACACGCGGCAGCCTTCGAGAAGCGGGCGCGCGGCGCCCAAAAAGCGCGCCGAGTCGTGGTTTCCCGCCGTGATGACAACAGCCTTCACGGACGTTTCGGAGGCTTTCCGAAGGAAGTCGTAATAGAGGCGCTGTGCCGCCGTCGAGGGCATCGTCGTATCGAAGACGTCCCCCGCGACGAGGAGTACGTCGGGCTTGCGCTCGACGAGGATCCCGACCAACCAATCGAGAAAGCTCGCGAAGTCGGCCGTGCGGTCGACGTCGGCGAGCGTGCGCCCGAGATGCCAGTCGGAAGTGTGAAGAATGCGAATCGGCATGGAAAACCTTCGAAGAGCAAGAACTGTCGGATGGCTTGTCCGAAAAGTCTACGCGAAGGCGAAAGGACCCATGGGGGCTCCGTTCGGAAGGCGACCCGCATCGAAAAAGCCCGCGCCCGGAAGCTTCCGGAAGCGCGGGCTCAGCATTGAATTCAAGTCGCTTGCGGCGTCTCGTCTCAGAGGCCGTGCGCGATGCGGTAGGCCGCGATATCCTCGACCGAGATCATCGCCATGCCGTGTTCGAGCGCGTACTTGGCGACGTCGGGCAGGCGCATCATGGTGCCGTCGGGGTGCATGAGTTCGCAGAGAACGCCCGCGGGCTCAAGCCCGGCGAGGCGGCAGAGGTCGATCGAGCTCTCCGTATGGCCGCGGCGCTCAAGGACGCCGCCGGAACGGGCGCGCAAGGGATAAACGTGCCCCGGACGACGGAGGTCTTCGGGACGCCCGTTCGGGTTGGCGGCCGCCTTGATGGTGAGGAGTCGGTCATGGGCGGACACGCCCGTCGTGACGCCCTCCGCCGCTTCGATCGCGACCGTGAAGGCGGTGCCCTGCGTGTTGGTGTTCGTCGCAACCATCGGAGGCAGCGCCATGCGATCGCACGCCTCTTCCGTAAGGCACACGCAAACGATGCCGGAGCAGTCGCGGATCATTTGCGCGACCTGCGCTTCGGTCAGGTGCTGGGCGGAATAAATCAGGTCGCCTTCGTTTTCACGATCCTCGTCGTCGACGACGCACAGACCTTCGCCGCGGCGAAAGGCTTCGAGCGCGCGGACCATGCGTTCTTCGGCATCGGCGCCGAAAGCGGTCAGATCGTAGCGGGCGGATTCAGTCATTGGGCACTCCTTTCTTGTTGGGTGGCGTTAATCGGTTCGTCGCCCGAGGGTTGCGGCCCGACGGCCGCGAAAGAGTGCCGCGCGAGCCCGTACGGGCCCGCACTTTCGGGATGCCTCACGGCGCGACACCTCGCGCGCCGAATGCCGAGTACGAAACGTCGGACGCCGTCGGGAACCTCGTCCCGAGAGGCCGACGACCGAGCCGCTCCCTGCTCTTCCTTCCGGACTGTCACCGTCGGTTCCGGAGTCGCACCGGATCTGCGCGCGGTCCCGTTTTTATGCACGGCCCGGCGCTCGCGGACTTTACCGCCGATAGGGAATTTCACCCATCCCTGAGCAAGAACGCATTCTACGGGTTAACGCTTGAATTCGCCAACAGTCCGTAACGGGACCTGACGAACGCCCTGCCATCCGAGACTCGGGCGCGCGTGTCCGCACGAGAAAAGCCCGCGCTCCGAAGCGTTTCCGGAGAGCGGGCTTTCGGTCGGCTTAAGATCGCAGGAAGTAAGAGCTTACTTCTTCAGCACTTCCTGACTCATCGCCTTTTCGATGGAGAACGGCCAGGCCTGGTAGCCCGTGCAGTCCTTCAGCTGAATTTCGACGGAAGGCGTCGTGCTGCCCCACTTGAATTCGAAGATGGTCGGATTCGGGGCGGTCGCAAAGGCACCCGTCTTGAGGTCGTATTCTGCGCCCGAGGTGGCTGAGTACATCATGATCGAGTCGTGGTCGGGCTGGTATTCGACGAGCGACGTCACCGCACTGAAGAGCTCGTGACCGCGTTCCTTGCCGAATTCCCAAATCTGTTCGACCGTACCCTTCTTCTGGTCGATCTTGAAGATCACGCCGCGAGAGTACTTTTCGTCGGGCAGAGCGGGCTGCTCCATGCCGCGGCCGTCGCCGTTGTCGAAGGCCGAAACGTAGATGATGTCGCCCTTGCTCTTTTCGTCGATCTTGAAGGCCGTGTGCTGCGTCCAGGTCCAGTCGAAGTCGCCTTCGCATTTCGACCCTTCGCACTTGATGGGGTTCCCCTTCGAGTCCACAGGCTTCAGGACCTTTTCGGCCCAACCCTTCTTCCAGCCTTCGGGCGAACCGAGGATCCACTTCACCTCTTTGTCGCGACCGATCTTGATGATGGCGGACTGGTGGCGCGAGGAGATGATGATCGAATCGTCTTCGGGGTCGTAGTCGACGGAGTTGACGTGCGCCCAGTTGCGGCCCGCACCCGTACCGACGATGTCGCCGAAGGCGTCGCTCTTGTCCGCGGCGGCGAGTTCTTCATCGGTGAGGGTCTTGCCGGCCATCGAGGCGTCGATATTAAGGCACACGGCCCCCTGGTCGAGCACCTTCAGCACGTTGTCGCGGTACGGATCCAGAATATCCGCCAGACGCCATTCGTCGACCACCACGCCGTTCTGATCGACTTCGGCGATGACGTCGCGCACCGTGCGCACGTGTTTGCCGTCGGGACGCAGGTAGTTCGACGAGGCGACGCGCAGGAAGTAGTGACCGTTCTGCGCATCGTCGACGGAATGCGAAATGTCATTGAAGCGGTACGGGAGCAAACGATTGAAGACCTCACGGCCCATGATGTCGTACTTGACGTAGCGCTGCCCGTAGCCCCAGGAAATCATGCCGTCGTCATTCTGCTTGAAGCCCATCATGACGCCCGCCTGGTACATGTCGTTCAGGTCGTAGATGGGGTTCGCAAAGAGGAACCAACGGATGTCGCCCTTCGTGTCGATGACGGCGTTCTGCGGCCAGAAGTTCCACTGGAGCGCCCCGCCCGCGGGGTTGTTCCAGACGGCGCGCGTGCCGATCCCGGACTTTTCGGCGATGTTGTTGATGTAGTAGAGGCGATCCTTGAATTCCGGATCGACCTTCTTCACTTCGACGCCGAAGAGTGCGTGACGTTCGGTCGGGATCCCGGCCACTTCCGTGTAGACGGGCGGCGCGTAGAGCTGGTACGTGTCCGTCATCGTTTCGCGCTTGCCGCGAAGCTCACGCGTGTAGGTGACTTCGACGTGGTTCAGGTAGTCGGGGTAGAGGCCGAAGACGGGAATGCCGCCGTGCGTAAGAAGTTGCGCGTCGGAAACCTTGTACTTCAGGTCGTAGCCGTTCGGCTTCGGCACGATGCGCACCGTCACGTCATGGAGCGTGTAACCGTTGTCGCGGATGATGGCGGTGAGCGGCGCCGTGCCGTACGGGTTCATCATGACTTCGCCCAGGTGGCCCTGCATGATGTAGTTCGTGCTCGGGCCCGAGGGGCCGCCCATGGCGAAAGCATCCGCGGACAGGGCGAAAACGCCCAGCATCGCGCAAGAGAGCGCCGTGAATTTGACCGAGTGCATGTCGTTTCTCCTTTGTGGTCGGCCGCACGTCTCGCCGGTAGTTGTGTTGGTCGGTGGCGAGGTGCGACGCGGGAACTGTCGTCCATCTTAGAAAGGGCCTTTCGCCCTCGCCTCGGCAGTTCCCAAGGCCGACGCGCACGAATCGACAAGGTCCCGTTGCACTGTCTGCAACGGGCGTGTTTTTCAGGGGAGAAGCGGCACGGTTCGAAGGTCGGCGGCCGTTTGCCGCACTTTCTGCACCAAGAGGTTCTCGAACCACGAGAGCGACTCGTCCCCGTGCCCGTGCTCGGCTCGAAAGACGTACGGCACGAAGGGCCGCGCCTGGGCGGGCGCCCCGAGAATCGTGACGGGGAGGTGTTTCGCGAGTCGCTCCGCCACGCGGCAGGGCATGAGCGCGACGCCGCGCGTTTCCGCAAGCGCGATCGGGATCGTCGAGAAGAAAGGCGTCCAGAGTTTCGTTGCGCTGCGACGGCCTCCGGGCGAATCCGGCAGATGGTTGATGCAGTAGGCGTGCGGCGTTTCGTCGGGCGAGCGCATCGGAACGGTCGTTCGGATGGAGGCCGCCGCGGACGCTTCGTCGCTCGTTACGACGCCGCCCTCTCGGAGGCGACGGGCCAGCGGATGCTCGTCGTGCGCGACGAAGACGAACATGTCTTCGACGAGCGGGCGCTTCAGAATGCCGGGGTAGTCGTTTTCCGTCGCATAGATCGCAAGGTCGAGCCGCCCCGCCCGCAGGTCCGACGCGAAGTCGCGCCCCAACGGGTGGAAGTTGAGCGCGACGCCGGGCGCGGCGGCGGCGAGGTCCGAGAGCACTGGAAGCACGTACGCGACCAGAGCTTGTCAAGGCCCCCGATGTTGTAGGTGCGCTCCAAGCGTTGCGGCAAGAAGCAGTCCCCTTCCGAAAGCGCGGCGTACGCACCGAGAATCCGCTCGATCTTGGGCGCCAGCGCCTGCATGCTTTTCGTCGGGTGCATGTAATGGTCGCACCGCACGAAAAGCTCGTCGTCGAAAAGCTTTCGAAGCGTCCCCAACATGCGGCTCGCTTTCGAAAGCGAACAGCCGAGCCGCTCCGCCGCCACGCCGAGCGATCGGGTTCGGTGGAGTTCGGCAAGCAGACGAAGCGCTTCCGGATCGGGAAGTTGGTCGGGACGAAGCATGGCGGAAAGGTTCCTCGGTGGTGGTGGCGGTCGATGGTCGGCGGGAGGCGGAAAACGAAAGACGGGGACGCTTGAGAACGCCCTTTCTTGTTCGAGGTCTCTCGGTTCCGCTCCGACAACCGTCCGCAAGGATACCGCCCGAAACTGCTACGGGGGCATCTTTTCCCCGCACCGCTCCCGCCCGGAGACCTTCGTTTTTCCTCCGTCGCCCCATCCTCAGGGTTTCTACTTTTCTCGGAAACCCTGAGTTTGTTGTTTTATTCCGTTATATTGTCGACAATAAAGCGTATATTGTTTTTCACAACGAGGATAAAGCTTGCGTTATTTACGATAAGTACGCTTTTTCCCCATCGACCCACCACCTCCATCACCGGAAAACAACATGACTCAGCAAGAATCCAAGAGCCGAAGCGGGCGCTTCGACCTCCCCGCCAACGAGCTCGTTGAAAACTTCAACGCCACGATCACGTTCGAGCAGCGCGTCTGCCCGTTCGACATTCGCGACTCGCAGGTGCATGCCGACATGCTCGCGCGCCAGGGCATCATCCCGCGCGAAGACGCCGACGCGATCATTCGCGGCCTCGAGCAGGTCGGTGAAGAAATCCGCGCCGGCCGATTCGTCTTCTCCGTCAAGGACGAAGACATCCACATGGCCATCGAAAAGCGCATGACCGAGATCGTCGGTCCGGCAGGCGGCCGTCTGCACACGGGTCGCAGCCGCAACGACCAGACGACGACCTCGACGAAGATGTACCTGCGCCACACCATCCGCGACGTGCAGAAGGCGATCCGCGAACTCCAGAGCGTCATCGTTCGCAAGGCCAAGAGCTACGACGACGTCATCATGCCGGGCTACACGCACATGCAGACCGGGCAGCCGATCCTCTTTGCGCACTGGATGATGGCTTTCTTCTGGATGCTCGAACGCGACTTCACGCGCTTCTCCGACCTCTACGCCCGCATGGGTCGCTGCCCGCTCGGCTCGGCCGCCCTCGCCGGGACGGACTTCCCGATCGACCGCGCCTACACCGCTGCCGAACTCGGGTTCGACGGCCCGACGGAAAACTCCATCGACGCCGTTTCCGACCGCGACCATATGGTGGAATTCAACGCCGCGGCCGCCATGTGCTACATGCACCTTTCGCGTCTCTCCGAAGAACTCGTCACCTTCTCGACGCAGGACTTCAAGTTCGTCGAACTGTCCGACGACTTCTGCACGGGCAGCTCCATCATGCCGCAGAAGAAGAACCCGGACATCGCCGAGAAGGTCCGCGGCAAGACGGGCCGCATGTACGGCAACCTCATGGCGATGCTCACGATCATGAAGGGCATTCCGCTCGCCTACAACACGGACCTCTCAGAAGACAAGGAACAGGTGTTCGACTCCATCGACACGCTCGAAACCTCGCTCGCCATCATGGCGCCGATGATCGACAAGATGCGCGTCAACGGCGAAAAGATGCGCGCCAACGCCGAGCTCGGTTACGCCAACGCCACCGACCTTGCCGACTACCTCGCCAAGAAGGGCATCCCCTTCCGCGAAGCGCATCACGTGGTGGGTGCAATGGTCAACTACGGCATCAAGCACGGCAAGAAGCTCGACGACTTCACGATGGAGGAATACAAGTCCTTCTCCGACAAGATCGAAGAAGACATCCGAGAAGAGATCAGTCTCGAAACGTGCGTGCGCGCCCGCCGCTCCTACGGCGGCACGGCCCCCGAAGCCGTTGCGCGCCAGATCGCCAACGCCGAGAAGGTGCTTGACGACGAAGCCCGCACCCTCGGTCTTCTCTGATCCGCGCGTCGAGCGTCGACCCTCGTACGCCCTCATGAGCCCTTGCGGGCCTCGGGCGGGCGCCCTCTTTACCGGATGCGCTCGCCCGCTTCTTTCTTCCTGAGGTTTTCCCATGGATCTCGTTTTTTGGATTCAACTCGCCATCGTCGCCGTCTGCATCGGCATCGGCGGTCGATTCGGCGGTCTCGGTCTCGGCGCCGCCGGCGGTCTCGGCGTGTGCCTTCTCGTGCTCGGTTTCGGTCTCAAGCCGAGCTCCCCGCCGGTTTCCACCATCCTCATCATCGTGGCGGTCATCGCCTGCACGTCGGTACTCCAAGGTGCGGGCGGTCTCGACTTGATGGTGCGCTGCGCCGAACGGCTGCTGCGGCGCTGGCCGAAAGCCATTACGTTCGTCGCGCCGTTCGTGTGCTCAATTTTCGTGATCTTCGTCGGCACCGCCTACGTCGCCTTCGCCGTCTATCCGGTCGTTGCCGAAGTCGCCACGCAGGCCAAGGTTCGTCCGGAACGTCCGATCGCCGCCTCCGTCATCAGCGCGGGCATCGCCGTCGTCGCTTCGCCCATGTCGGCCGCCACCGCGGCCATGGTCGCCGCGCTCTCGCCCTACAACGTGAGCCTCATCGACATTCTACTGATCAGCGTTCCGGCCTTCCTTGCGGCTACGCTCTGCACCTGCCTGGCCGTCTACTGGCGCGGCCCCGAGCTTGAGAACGACCCCGAATTCAAGCGTCGCGTCGCGACGGGTGAATTCATCGAGTTCGCAGCGAAGTCGTCCGATGAAGACAAGAAGACGCCCGAATCGGCGCAGGCCGCCAAGATCGTGCGCCGTTCCGTCGCCATCTTTGCGCTCGGCGTTCTCACGGTGCTCTTCTTCGGTGCAGACAAGGCGCTTCTGCCGCATTGGACGGTGGACGGCAAGGAAACGATGCTCCCGATTCCGAGCCTTATCCAGATGCTCATGCTCGCGTGCGCGCTCTTCATCATCGTTCTGTGCAAGGTGCCGCCGCACAAGTTCTCCGACGGTTCCGTCTTCCGTGCGGGCCTTGTCGGCGTGGTGGGCGTCTTCGGTATTTCCTGGCTCACCGGGACCTTCTTCGACGCCTATCAGGACACGTTCATCGAGCTCTTCAAGACCATGGCCGAGTCGACGCCGCTTCTCTTCGGCGTGGTACTCTTCCTCTTCTCCGCGGTCATTCTCAGTCCGTCGGCGACCGTCGTGGCCCTTATGCCGATCGGTGCGGCGATCGGGATCCCGCCGTTGCTCCTCGTGGCGCTCTATCCGGCCACGTGCGGCGACTTCCTGATTCCGGGCGGCGCTCAGATCGGGTGCTGCGCCTTCGACCGAACGGGGACGACCCATCTCGGCTCCTGGGTACTCAACCACTCCTACCTGCTCCCGGGCTTCGTGCACATCCTGAGCGGAACGGCGGCGGGCTACCTGATCTACAGCCTCATCGGCTGAGTTCGACGCTCACTTCCGAACCCCTCGAACAAGCCGGGGAACGCCCTCAGAAAGGGGGCTTCCCCGGCACTTGCGTATCTGCGCGACACCGCAGTCCCCGATGGATTAACATCCATAAACTTCCGTACGATACTTTCCTCGGTTTTCACAAGATGAACGACGACACCCTCTTCCAGGACATCTTCCAGCTTTTGCGGCAACAAAGCCGCGAAGAGGGGAAAGTCGACACCGAAGTTCAGCTCGCGGAACGCTTCAAGGTTTCACGTTTCCGCGTGCGCCGCGTACTCGACCGCCTCACGGACATGGGTGTCATCGCGCGCGCCCAAAAGCGCGGCGTCACGCTCATGCCCTACAGTCCGAATCTGCTGGCCTCGCAGATTTACGACCACCTCTCGATCGCATCCTTCGACGGCTACGAGATCGGCGAGGCCCGCACGAGCACCGAACTCGAAATCCTGCCGCTTGCCATGAAGCGGATGACCCCCGTCATCTTCGGCGACCTCGAGGAAAAGCTCAACCGGATGGCCCGCTGCACGGAGTTCCACGGAGCCGTTCTGAAGCTTTACTTCGAGTGCCACCGCACGATTCTCAACGCCGCGGGAAACCGCATTCTCTACGGCTACGCCTACGCGCTCGCGCTCCATCACGACCGAGTTCTCCAATCGCACCTGCACCACGACCACGAAACGGTGATGCAGCTCCTCAACGGCATGCGCGAACTCGTCTCCTATGCCCGAGCGGGCAAGCTCGAGGCCGCCCGCGAGACCCTGCGCGAGATGCTTGAAACGGAATCGAGCTACGTCGTTGCGCTCGGACGCGAAGAAAACGCCGACTGATGGACGACGGCGCCCGATGCGGGCTTGCCGTTCGACCGATTGAACGGCAGGCGCTAACTCCAACGCTCGAAACACCCGGCTCCCGAGACCGATCATGAAAAAGAGGTCAGGGAGGATGTTTCCTTCCGACCTCTTTTATCAATACGTGATCGGCACTGGGCCGTCTTTTCACGAAGAGCCTCTCCGGTTTGGGTGCCCCCTTATTTCTTTCCGAAAACCGTCTGGTTGGTTCCGTAGGGACCGATGTTGAGGTCGCGCCGGCGCACTTCGTCCACTTTGTCGAAGGCTTCTTCGGCGGGCGTCAGGTACTTGACGTCACGACGCCAGTGGTACTGAAAGCCGTTGAAATGCGCGTTCTTCGGGTACCAATAGAGAACGCCCAAGCCCTTTTCGTAGATCGGCGTGTTGTGGATCGTGTTGCCCGGGATGTAGAAGTACTGGCCCTTCTTGAGCGGCACGAACCGGCCGTCCGCAAGCGTCATCCCTTCACCCTTCACGGCGTAGTAGCACTCGGGCTGCGAATGGTAGTGAGGCTCATGGTCGGACATGCCGCCGTCCGTGATCCCGATCACGACGGGGGCGTCGGCGAGGTCCTTCCAGATGTAGCCAACGGGCGAATCTTCATACCGGCAGCTCTTCACCTCGAGGATGTTTCCCTTGTCGTCGAGGCTCTTGCAGAACTGCTGGTCCTTCGAAATCGAATTGTTCGCCCGGATCGTGCGAAAGTCGATGCGACCCGCTTCCCAGTCGCGGATGTAGGCTTCGACTTCCGGATTGCGGCAGGCTTCGGGCATCGTATCCTGAGGCAGGTACGGGGTGCTCCAACGCGGAACGTAGAGCGGTTCTTGGTACGCAAACTGCTCGTGCGCGTATTCCTGCGCCGAAGCGGCGCAGGAAACGGCGGCGACGAACAGCGCAACGAGGCTGCGCTTCGTCATGAGACCACTCCTTCTCAGGCCTTCGCGGCACGCTGGCCCGCGATGCGACCGTGCACGATGCACTCCGTAATCGAGCAGGTACCCAGACGCACGGCGCCGTGGGTGCCGCCCGTCGCTTCGCCCGCAGCGAAGAGACCCGGGATCGGCTTGTCGGTCAGGACGTCGAGCGCGGCGCAGTTTTCGTCGATGCGGATGCCGCCCATGCAGTGGTGGACCTTCGGCGCGAGACGGGAGACGTACCAGGGACCGTTTTCAAGCGGACGGGCGCCGACCTGAAGGAGCCGACCCATGGCGTCGGTCTGAGCCTTCTTGCGGACGTCTTCGTTGTACGCCTTCACTTCGGCTTCGAGCACGTCCATCGGGATCTTGAACTTCTCGGCGATGGCGGCGAGGCTGTCGAACTTGAAGACGCAGCCCTTTTCGAGCGCCTTTTCGAGGTGCCCCGGGCGCGATTCCCTGATCGACACTTCAACGGCGTTCGAGTCGGCGATCGCGATGCACTGCTGCTCCTTGTTGTTCAGGTTGATGATCGCGTCGGCGCGGACCTTGCGGTTCGCGAGTTCGTTGACGAAGCGCTTGCCGGTCGTCGTATTGACCCAGAGGCCGTACATGGCGCAGCAGTCCTGCGCAAAGCCAACGGCCAGACCGAAACCGGCTTCGTCGGGCGAAGCCCAGGGACCGCACTGGATCCAGTCGGCCTGAATGACGTTGCAGCCGATCGAGCTCGCCACGCGCCAGAGTTCGCCCGTGGCGCCCGGCTGATTGGTAGTCTGGAAGCGATCCGTCAGCTTCGGGTCATGCGCCACGCGGAAGGCCACGTCGGCGCCGAACCCGCCGTGAGCGAGCACCACCGCCTTGGCGGCGCGGATGTAGCGGACCGTACCGCTCGAAGCGTCCGGAAACTTGTAGCCCGTGCGAACCTTGAGGCCGAGCACGCGGCCGCCTTCTTCGCGGATGACGTCTTCGACGTAGGTGCGGGTCATGACCTTCGCGCCCTGCTGCTTCGCCTTTTCGATCCCCTTCATGATGATGGTCGATCCCGTACCCGAGAGCGTGATGCAGCCGCGGGCGACCGAGTGACCGCCTTCGGCGACGACCGTCTGTTCGTTCCATTCGACGCCGAGCGTCTTGCGGGTCCACTCCCAAGCTTCAAGGCTCTTTTCGGCGACGAGCTTCACCTGCACGGGGTCGCCCAGACCGAGACCTTCGCGAAGCATGTCTTCGGCGAGGAGTTCGGGGCTGTCCTTGATGCCCTTCTTTTGCTGCATCGGCGTGCCGGTGACGGCCATGGCACCCGCATTGATGTTGGAGTTGCCGCCCACGATCGCCATCTTTTCGATAATCACGCAGGAAGCGCCCGCAGCGGTCGCTTCAACGGCGGCGGACATGCCCGCAAGGCCCGAGCCGACGACAACGACGTCGTACGTCTCGTCCCACTTGGCGGGGACCTTGGTCGAGGCATTCGCGCTCGTCGCGGCAAAACCCAGGCCGGCCGCGGCGGCGGAAATCGAAAGGAAGGATCGGCGGGAAAGCTGAGCCATATTGGTTCTCCTTTGAAGCTTGGAAGGAAACATTGCGGTGGTCCGGTCCGCACCGGGGAAATGCAACACCCGACATGCGAACCCCGCGGGTTGTTCTCGAGGCTCCCCCGAGCGACGGCGCCGCACCGGTGAGGCCTTGGAAGCGATTCTAGGGAGCCTTCCTCCTTTCAAAAATATTATGATTGTCAAAATTCCCTTGCATAAATGTCATAGCATCCGAAACCCTCATGCGAATCAAATTCGAAACCTGGGCGCTTTTCACTGCCGTTGTGCGGGAGGGAAGCTTTCTCGCGGCGGGCCGAGCCCTCGGCATAGATCCCGCCTCGCTGATGCGACGCATCAACCGGCTTGAAGAAGACCTCGAACTTCAGCTTTTCAGCCGCGCCGAAGCGGGCCTCACGCTCACGGTGAGCGGAAGACGACTTTTCCGAGAAGTGGCGCCGCTTGTCGCGCGCATGGAAGCGGCCCTCGCCCGCAAGGGCGCACCGGGCGGCGAAGGAGCGGGAAGCGCTCCGGGGCGCTTCGGTCTCGCCTGCTCGGGCGACGTTGCGCTCGACCTCGTTCGGGATGCCGCCGCGCGGATCGGCGCTCGACATCCCGCGATGCGCTGGGACTTTCGGGTGACCTGGACGGGCGATGCGTCCTCGGCCCGGGACGACACCTTCCCGGCGGTTTCGATGCGCGCCCGTACGCACCCCGCTCGCAAAAGCCGAACGGAGATCCCGCTCGGCAACGTTCGTCGCCTGTGTGCGGCCTCGCCCGACTTTTTGGAAACGCACGCGCCGCTTCTCTCGCCCGCCGACCTCGAAGAACTCCCCGCTGCTCTCACCCAAGAGGCTGCCGGCGTTGTGGCCGCGCGCGACCGGATTCGAGAGGTGTTCGAGCGAAACGGCGAATACTTCCCCGTGGAACTGCACCGCCCGACCCTCTTTCGCCAGGCACGAAGCGCGGTGCAAGCCGCCTTGGACGGAGAGGCCGTCGCCGTCGGCATTCCCGAAGCGCTTCTGCGTCCGTTTTTCCTCGAAGGCCGCCTCGTCCCTCTGCTTCGGGACTGGTGCATGCGTCCGATGGTGCTCGAAGCGGACGTGAGCGCCCGTTGGCGCTCCAACCCCGTCGTACTGGAATTTCTGGAGGCCGCCCGCACGGCGACGAACGAAGGAGAAGTCCGATGAGCCGTCAACTTTTCGAATGCCTTGAGGCGCTCGGCGCCGTCGCCGAAACAGGCAGCCTCACGCGCGCCGCGGAAACGCTCGGGATTTCTGTTTCCCAAGCCTCTCGGCGCATCAAGAATCTTTCGGACGAATGGGATGTGGCGCTGCTCGAACGGGCGGGCACCGCGACGATCCTCACCCCGGAAGCGGCGCGTCTTCTCGAAGAGGTTGCCCCGGTCATGCGCGCCTTCGACAACCTGGAACGCCGCTTCCAACGCACGCGCGCCGACGAAGTTTCCGTCGAGGCGCCTTCCGCCGTCGCGTCCGTCGTTCTCGCGCCTTTGGGGGCGGCTTTTTCGGAATTGGGCCTGCGCCTGCAACTTCGCGCCACGGACCGCCCCAACCGCACCCCCGAAGGGGAGCTCGACTTTTCGATCGTGCTTCAGCCCGAGCCGCCCGTCGAGCGCGTCATCGCCACCCGCTTGGGCACGATGCCGCTCGTCTGCGCCGCTTCGCCCGACTACTTGGAGCGTAACGGCGACATCACGCACCCCGACGACCTCAGTACGCACGCGGTGCTCACGGCCCTCTTGGAGCGCCGCCCGACCTTCGAGCCTGTTTCAAAGGACCCGAAGGACTTGAAGGATCCGGCGGACAGCGACCGCCCCGACTTGTCGGTTGAAGCCGCACGCGCGCTCGGACGCGTCCCCGAGACGCTCCTTACGTCCGACCTCAGCACGCACGACGCCCTTCTCAATGCGGCGCTCTCGGGTGCGGGCGTGGCCGTGGGTCTGCCCCGATGCCTTGCGCACGCCGCGCTCCGTCGCGGGGACCTTGTCGAGGTGTTGCGCGACTGGCGCATGCCCGCTCCCGTGGCCTGGCTGCTGCGCGCGCCCCAACGCTACCCGTCGCCCCGCATCCAAACGGTCGTGACGCTGTGCCGCAGACAATGGTCCGAAACGCCGGGGCTCGCCGTCGAGAAGCGTCCCGTGCTTTGACTTTCATGCAATGGATTTCAGTTTTCTTCGCAAAAATCACAATTTTAAAGGGACCTTCTCCGCGTTAACCCCAGACCGAACTTACCCTTAACGCTCTCCCCGACCGAACACGCCGTATGGAAAATGTGTGTCCTTCGACATTCGGCCGCAGGCCCCAAGCGTGTAACGATTTCCATGCCCCCTACTCGAAACCCGATTCCTTCCGAAGTCTCAACCTCCCGACGCGACGCCGACGCCGCACCGCGTTCGGCGCTCGATTCGAGTCCCGAAGTCGCGGACGTCGTCGTGATCGGTTCGGGCTTTTCGGGCCTTGCTGCCGCTCTGGAGGCGGCGGAGCGTTCGGGCGGGAAGGCCCGCGTGCTCGTTCTTGAAAAGATGGGCACCCCGGGCGGCAACTCCGTGATCGACGAGGGGATGCTTTCGGTCGCGAACTCCCCGCAGCAAAGCGCGCGGCACATCGCCGACTCGCCCGATCTGCTCGCGAACGACATGCTGGAAAACGGCGAGCACCTGAACGATCCGAGCAAGGTCAACTACGTCGCGCTCCACTCCGAAGCACTCTACGACTGGACGACGAAGCGCCTCGGCGTCGAGTGGCTTCCCATTGTCACCTGGGCGGGCGGCCACAGCGTCCCGAGAACGCTCACGGTGCGAACGGGGTCGGGCCGCGAAATCTACGAAAAGCTCATCCGGGCCGTGCGCGAGAGCGGCGTTGAAATCCGCCTCAACGCCTACGTGGAAGCGTTTCTAACGGACACCTCGGGCGAGGTGGTCGGGCTTCGCGTGCGCGAGGGCTACGCCTTTCCCGATGCCGAGAGCGGCACGGTGCGCGAGATTCGCTTCCGTCGGGGCCTGTGCCTCTGCTACGGCGGGTTCGGTGCGGACGTTGCGTACCGCATGCGCTTCAACCGGCAGCTCACGGCCGACTACGACACCACGAACCAACCCGGCGCGACGGGCGAACTCTGGCGCGAAGCCGAGCGCATCGGCTGCGCGATGATCGAAGCGAGCCGCATCCAGTGCACGCCCTGGTCGAATCCGAAGGAAAAGGGCATGGGAAGCGGGTGGCTCTTCAGCGACTACGTGGGCGCCGACTACGGTCTTTGGGTGGACGGCAACGGGCAACGCTTCGTGAACGAACTCTCGAACCGGAAAACGGCAAGCGACGCCGTGCTGGAACTCCACCGGCTCGGCCTCAAAGCCATCGCAATCGGCTCGCGCATTTCGAAGGAAAAGCTCGACCAACTGCGCCCGGGCTACATGGACCGCATGCTCGAACGCGGGCTCATCAACGCGTACGACACGATCGAAGCGCTCGAGGCGGCTTGGGGAATTCCTACGGGCGCCCTGCAAGCGACCGTCCGCAACTTCAACGCGATGATCCGCCGTCGGCGCGACACCGAATTTTTCCGCCCCCTCACCGTCGCCAAGCCCTTGGAAGATGGTCCCTGGTACGCCGCCGAGATGCGCCCCAAGGTGCACCACTGCATGGGCGGGCTCCTCACCGACACCCTCGGGCGCGTGCGAAACGCCGCGACCGGTCGAGCGATGCGGGGACTCTACGCCGCAGGCGAGTGTGCGGGCGGCGTGCACGGCGCCTGCCGCATGGGCTCGTGCGCCATCCTCGACTGCCTCGTCATGGGCCGCACGATCGGCCGGCTGGCTGCGGAGACGTTCCCCGAGGCACGAGACTGAGACAAGGCTGCGCTCGCCCTGCGCCGAGCGAAAGTCATGCTCGGTTTACGAACAGCGGTCCATTTTGTCAGGGCAATCGAACGCGACAGTCGGTAATATCGAACTTCGACCAAAACGACCAAGCCGACCGAATCGACCCTCTCGGTCGGCCCGACCACACCTTTCAACCGCCATGCTTCGTCCTTCTCTTGATACGGACGCACTCTTCCTTTTTCGGGAACTGATGCGTACGGGCTCGCTCACGCGCGCCGCAGCCGCCTGCTCGATGTCGATCGGAAGCGCAAGCCGCCTGCTCGGCAAATTGCGCGAAACGTTCGGCGACGATCTTTTCGACCGAACCAACCACGGGCTCATTCCGACGCCCAAGGCGAAGGCGCTCGCGCCGCGCGTCGCCAAAATCGTCGGCAACTACAGCGAACTCTTCAATCCGGAAGTATTTGCGCCGACGGACCTCATCCGAGTACTTCGCATCGGATGTGTCGACACTGCGATCTTCACCTACCTTTCGCAAAGCCTCCCGCCGCTCTTTGAGAAGGCACCGCGAATCGGCGTCGAATTCCGTCCCATTTTGCCGAACTTTACCGAGCAACTCTCTACGGGAGAACTCGACTTCGCCGTCTACCCGACCGCCCCGGCGAGCGACGTCCTCCACTCGGCGCCGCTCGCCGAGGACGTCTTCGTGCTCGCATGCTCGAAAAAGCACCCGCTTGCGCGCCTGAGTGAAAAGCGGCCGCTCACGGCTGAGGATTTCAAGCCCTACCGTCAGGTTCGCATCGCCACGGCGCCCGCGAAGTACGAGGCCGACCCGTGGTCGGACACCCGGGGCGACGTGCCGATGCTCGCCGACAACGTCGCCGTCTGGACGCCCTATTTCATTTCCGTCCTGCAGATCATGAGCAACATGGAGCTCTGGGGAGCCGTTCCCTTTCAGACGTTCATGCGACTGCGCCGGTGGTTCCCCGACCTCGTGATCCTCGGGCGCCCCGCTTCGGCGAAAGCCTTCTCCCCGAAGCTTCTCTGGCACGAGCGCCTCCACGAAGATCCCGCTTCCGTGTGGGTGCGCTCCGTACTCCTTTCCGCCGCCAAGGAACTGGCCGATCTCAAAGACCTGCCCGTCCTCGAGGGCATCTGAGACGAGTTCGAAACTGCGGTTTCCGTTACATGCGGGAAACATCTTTTTCGATTTTTCAGAAAAGCCGTTTCCCGTAAACACTCCGCCGACCGTCGAAACTTCCGATGCGCGCCGCGCCTCCCAAAGGCGACACTACTCCTCGTTACGAAGCCCGCTTTCAGGGCATGACCACCCAACCCCCTGACACGGGGGACATGCGCCGCGGCGAGAGTGCCGGGCGCAAACAAAGGAGAAACACCATGCAGAAAAAGTGGATCGCCCTCGCGATCGCCGCGACGATTCCGTGTGCCGCTTTTGCCATCGGCGGCCCCTCGGGGGCCAAAGTGGACTACGAAGTTCAAGGACACATCGGCGAAGTCATGGCGAATCCCTATGGGATCGCTCCGCTCACGGCCGTGATTCGCGACGGCGGCTACACTCTTTCGGACGTCACCGTCCACATCGTTCCGAAGCAGGGCGGTCAGCCGATCGACTACAAGGTCTCCCGCACGCAGCTTCTCACGCACGGCGGTATTCCCGTCTTCGGTCTCTACGCCGACTACCTCAACACGGTTCGCGTCGAGTACACCCGTACCGACACGACGGGCAAGTCCGAAAAATTCAAGGACGAATACAAGCTTTACGCTCCTCCCGTCTACTTCGAACCCGCCGGCAATACGATGGAACGCGCGATGCCTTTCGGCGTCGACGTGAAAAAGGTCGACAAGGAATTCTCCGACCGTCTCTACTTCGTCAACAACCTCGCCGAAAAGTCCGGCGTCGGCACGCGCGCCGTGTGGAACAACCCCACGGGCGGCGCTCTCGAATGGAATTTCTGGCCGCAGAACACCGTTATCGACACGAAGGGTGAAGTTCGCTGGTACATGTTCGCCAACCCCATCTACGACCTCAACTCGCTCTACAGCGCGGGCGTCATGATGGGCTTCAAGCAGAACGACGACGGCCTTCTCACCTGGGGCTACGGCCAACGCTACGTCAAGTACGACATCCTCGGTCGCGAAGTCTTCAACCGTCGTCTGCCGCTGCGCTACGGCGACTACTCGCACTCGATGGACGACGCCCAGAACGGTCACTACTTCCTGCGCGTCGCGAGCTCGAACTGGAAGCGCTCCGACGGCAAAAACGTTCGTACCGTTCGTGACGTCATCGCCGAAGTGGACGCCAACGGCAACGTGGTCGACGAATTCCGCCTCGCAGAAATTCTCGATCCGTACCGCGACAATGTCATGAAGGTGCTCGACCAGGGCGCCGTGTGCCTCAACATCGACGCTTCGCAGGCCGGCAAAACCCTCTCGTCCGAAGACCTCGCCAAGCTCGACGCTTCGGACAAGTTCGGCGACATCGTCGGTACGGGTCCGGGCCGCAACTGGGCGCACGTCAACTCCGTCGACTACGACCCCGAAGACGACTCCATCATCATCTCCTCGCGCCACCAGTCCGCCATTGTCAAGATCGGTCGCGACAAGAAGGTGAAGTGGATTCTCGGTTCGCCCGAAGGCTGGAAGAAAGGTTGGGCCGAAAAGGTCCTGAAGCCCGTCGACGCGAAGGGTAACCCCATCAAATGCGAAGGCTCCAAGTGCGAAGGCGACTTCGACTGGACCTGGACGCAGCACACGGCCTTCAAGATCGACGAAAAGAGCAAAGGTGACATCATCTACGTCTCGGCCTTCGACAACGGCGATGCGCGCGGCATGGAACAACCCGCTCTGCCCGAAATGAAGTACTCGCGTTCGGTCGTCTATAAGATCGACCAGAAGAAGATGACCGTCGAACAGGTTTGGGAATACGGCAAGGAACGCGGACACGAATGGTACAGCCCCGTTACGTCGCTCACGGAATACCAAGCCGACAAGGACTCCGTCTTCGTCTACTCGGCGACCGCCGGTGCCAACTTCGACCTCTCGACGGGTGCCTTCACCTCGGCTCCGAACCCCTTCATCAACGAATTCAAGTGGGGCGCCAAGGAACCGTCCGTCGAAATCCAGCTGAAGAACTGCACGGGCTACCAGGCCTGGCCGTTCTCGGTCCAGAAGGCTCTCTCGCAGGAAGCGAAGTAATTCGTCGACTGCCCGACCGATCCGGTCCGCCGAGGATCGGATCGACTTGAGGCCGATCCGAAGAGGACGCTCAAACGAGCGTCCTCTTTTCGTTTGCAGGGCCGGAGCATTTTCCCGCTTCGTTTTTTTCGTCCGGAGCACTCTCTCGGTTCGCTTCCGGTTCGCCCAAGAGACGCTGGATCGTTGCGTTTCTCGAGAAACCGCTCGTTCACGGCCTTCTCGACGAAGAAAGTGCGGTATCCTGCACGGACAGCCCGTTTTCCCAGGACCACGGCCGGCAGGCTCTTGCCCGGTCCGGTCGGTCCGTTCAGGTAGAGGTTTTCTCCTCAAACCGGCCGCTGCAGATCCATGAGCTCTTCGAGTTTCTTTGTCGGAACGCAACAGAGCTTGGGATCGAACGTAACCAGGTTGGCATGAGGGAAAACGAGCTGTCTTCAGCCACGTCGCCTTTTTCTTCCGGCCGCGGTTGTTGGCGATCAGTTCGAGCCCTTCGGAGGGGCCTTCGAGGTGCGAGACCTCCGCACGCTGCGACCGGAAAAAGATTCGGGGCGCCCTCCGAGTCCCGTGCAGGAGTGGAAGAACGCCCCGATCGAAGCCTCAAGCGAGGCTCAAGGGAAGCTTGGCTTTAGGCCGAAACGGCTTCGCGCTTCGCTTCGTCTTCGTCGCCGTAGAGGTCCTTGTTGACCATGGCGGCGACGGTACTGTCGGACCAAACGTTCAACATCGTTTCGATCATGTCGATCACGGCATAGACGGGCAGGATCACGCCCATGAGGAGGATGGGAACGTTCATGCTCGCCATGAGGCTCGCCGTGAGGAAGAAGCACCCCATGGGGACGCCGGCGTTCCCGACGGCGGCGATCGTGGCGATCAACACCCAGACGCCGAGCGTGCCGAGCGTGATTTCGGCGCCCGCATTCTGCATGAGGAAGACGCTCGTAATCAGGATGAAGGCCGCGCAGGCGTTCATGTTGATGGTCGTGCAGATGGGAAGCACGAAGCGCGCAACCGCGGGACGAACGCCCACGCGTTCTTCGGAGCAGGCCATCGTGACGGGAAGGGTCCCCGCCGAGGACTTCGAGAAGAAGGCAACGAGAAGCGCGGGCATCATGCCGCGTGCAACGCGCAGGGGGTTGAGACCGCGGATGAGAAGAACGAGCGGAAGGACAACGAGCATCTGCAGGAAGTTCGCCGTCAGCACGGTCGCGAAGTACGTGCCGAGGCCGCCGATGCTCACGCCGCTCGCAAGCTCCACGCAAAGGGCCGAGATGAAGCCGAAGATCCCGACGGGAAGGACCTTGATCAGCCACTTGACGAGGACGAAGAGGACATCCTGGCAGGCCGTGAAGAACGCCGTCAGGATTTCCTGGGAGCGGCTCTCGCGCGGCAGCTTCGCGATCGCAAGACCGACCGCAGCGGCGATGAGAAGCACCGAAAGGACGTTCGCCGAAAGGAAGGGCGCGAGGAAGTTGTCCGGAATCACCGACTGCACGTATGCGAAGTAGCTCTTTTCGGCAACGGCCGCGGGAGCGGTCGCGCCGTCGGGGAGCGCCACGTTCGCGGGACTGAAAAGCAGGTAAAGACCCGCGGCAAGCACTGCGGCGAGAATCGTTGTCAGGAGCGTGTAGAAGATCGTGTGGCGGAAGATCCGGCCCGATTCGCTCGACTTCGAGATCGAAGCGAGGGTCGAGATGATCGACACCGCGATGATCGGGATGCTGATGAACTTGAAGAGCTTGATGAAGACCGAGGAGACGAAGTCGCCGACGGAATGCGTGAACGCCGTTCCGTAAAAGCCGTTCAGCACGCCGAGAACGATCGCGACGAGGTAGAAGCCGGCCATGATCAGCTGCTCGCGCTTGGCCTCGGGCGCGAGTGCGGGTCGAGTGTCAATGGACATGATGATTTCCCTTCTTTGCTGGGGATGTCGGCCGCGCCCCCGGGGGCGGAGTGCGGTCGGGAGTCTGAGAAGTCGGAATGACCTTCGCAGTATAAACCCAACCAAATTCCTCAACTATTTCTTTTCTTCGTCAACACGCACGCAGGCCCAAAGAAAATGCGATGCGGGACGCAAAGACGGGATCCGAAAACAACTAGACGCGGGTTCGGTGTGAGGAATCGTACGCGCGATGTAAGGGTGTGCTGCCCCGAAACGCACGTCACCCGCAACGGCTGCGACCGGTGCGGGCGACGAGGAAGGATTCCGGATTTCAGGCGCTCAGGCGCTCTTGGCGTGTCGTGCGAAGCCCGCCAACGCATCGAGCCCCTCGAGCCCCGTAAGGCGCTCGGGGTGGCTGTAGATGTTCGCGCGACTTCGTCGGCAGAAGGCCGCAAGGGTCATCCCCGCATCGCGCGCCACTTCGACCGCGAGCGCCGTCGGAGCGGAAACGGCAAAGAGGATTTCGACGCCACACATCGCGGCCTTTTCTACCATTTCGTAGGAAGCGCGCGAGCTGATGACGAGCGCCCCGTCCTTCCACCCCGAAAGGGCCCGAAGGCCGAGAAGCTTGTCGAGCGCCACGTGGCGGCCCACATCTTCGGCACCGCCCGCAAGACGCCCGTCGGGCGTCACCCAGACGGCGGCGTGCGTCGCGCCCGTCAGTTCCCCGAGCCGTTCGGCTTCGAAGAGGTACGTGAGCGCCGCGTCGTAGTGCGCCATGTCGAAGGTTTGCGTCACGGGAAGGCGCGGCGCATGACGCACCGCGTCCTTGAGGCTTTCGACACCGCACAGGCCGCAGCCCGTGCGGCCCGCCATCGAGCGGCGGCGCTCCTTGAGCTTCCAGAAGGCTTCGGAGGAAACGCGCATTTCGACGTTTTTCCCGTTCCCGCAGGCGTCCGTCACCTCGATTTCGTAGATTTCCGAGGGCGAGGCGACGATACCTTCCGCGAGCGAAAAGCCCACGGCGAACTCCCGCAGCATCGACGGGGTCGTCATCATGACGGCATGCGAGATGCCGTTATAGACGAGCGCGACGGGGGCTTCTTCGACGACAAAGTCCGTGGCGGGCTCCACGGCATCGCGCACGCGGAGAATCTCCACCGCACGCGCCCCTTCGGGGCGGTCGGCTTCAGGACAATCGGTGCGGTCGGGGGTCGTCATGCGTTTCTCCGAAGACGAAAATCAGGCGTCCTTCGTGTCGGCGGACTCGGCGGCGCGGCTTTCTTCGTACGCCATTTCGAGACCCGTCATCACGATCGATTCGACGTCGGCCGAGAAGGTTTCTTCGTCGCCCGGCGCAAAGAGCGTGGGCGTCGCTTCGCCGCAGCCGCGGCAGACGTGCAGACGGTGCGCCGTGTCGCCTTCGTCGTGGACGTATTCGAGGTCCGAAACCGCTTCGTCGCCGCAGACGGCGCAGCGGATGCGTTCGAACTTCCACGAAGCGCCGCAACACTCGCAAAAGAGCTTCTTGACGTTGCCGGAGCGCGAGGTCGGAACGACCGCGGAGAACGTGGCGGGAGCGCCGCACACGGGGCAGCTCGTACGACGTTCGTGCGAGGTGACGGGGTCGTCGACGCGTTCAAGCGCGTTCGAGGCTTCGGTCGCGAAGCGGTCGAGATGAGCGCGCAACGTATAGCCGAGCACGGGGAGGATCACCATGTCGACGAGCGCTTCGTGCGCTTCGCCGAGACCCGCGGCCGATTCGCGCGCGCGCTCGAGCCACGCGACGGGGTCCGTCGAGGCGAGCTTCAACATGTCGTCCGTAAGGTAGGCCGACCAGTCGAGACCGTTGATGAGCGCGAGCACGTCGGCTTCGGGCTTCAACCATTCGACGAGCGCGGCGAGCACTTCCTTCACGCCCGCTTCCATCGAAGCGCGATCGAGCGTCAGGGCCCCGGTCGAGAGAAGGGGCGCCGTCGGAGCGAGAAGGTACTTCGCGAGTTCCTTCGCTTCGGGCAGCTCGGCCGACACGACGGCCTTTTTCTTCACGTCGGCGGCCGCAAGGAGCATGGGGCCGTAGAGGGCGAGGCGTCGGGCGACGTCGGCGTCGCGGTGATCCGCATACTGCGCGAGCGCGCGTTCAATCGTCTTGCGGTTGAGCATGGGTGGTATTCCTTCTTCTGCGAATGAATGTCGGTCGGGCAAAACGGTTTGAGACCGGGCGCCCGACGAGCACCCGTCCATTCTGCCGCATATTCCCGCCTTTCGGGGGCGGGTCGTCTCCGCGTCTGTATTTTGCTCCCCGACCCGACGCTTTCCCCTTCGTTGCGGGGGAAAGCACCTCCCGGGTGCCCGGAGGGCTTGGAGAAACGCTTGGAGACCGCTTGGCTTTCGCGGGAATGAGGACGAAGAGGAGCTAAAAAACAAAAAGCCGTCCTCATTCCGACGAAGGGCCCGGAAATTTCCGGGCCCGGCGCCGTTGGAGGGGACAGCGGGAGTGCCGTCCCCGATCGGTTTTACGTTACTTCTTGGAGTCCTTCTCCACCGTAACGTTCTTGCCGAGGGCGAGTTCTTCGTTCGCCCAGTAGCCCCAGTGGTAGGCCGCATCCGATTCGCTCACCTTGCCGTCGCCGAACATGATGCGGATCGTGCCGCGGTAGGGCTGGAAGATGCCCGCGCCGAGGTAGATGTGCGCAATGCCGATGAAGACCGTGAGGAAGAAGCAGATCGTGTGCACGAGGTGCCAGAAGAGGAGCGTACCCGCTTCGAACTGCACCGTGAGACCGAACATGCCGGTGTTGAGCCAGAGCACCACGCCCGAGATCGCCATGAAGATCCCGAGGATGAGGAGCGCGCCGTCAGCGAGACGCTGCGCGGACTTCACGTGATGCTGCGGGGGCATGTGCACCTTACCCGGAGCAAAGAGGTAAAGCGGGAACTTCATGGCCCATTCGAAGTCGTCCTTGTCCCACTTGCCGAAGACGTCTTCCTTGAAGAGGTGCACGAACCCCTTGGGAGACTTCAGCACGGCGAAGATCGGAACCAGGATGAACGGAATGGCGATCCAGCGGTGAAGCTGGCGCATCACCTGGGTGAAATCCCCCCCCATGATGCTGCCGCCGAGTTCCGGCCAGAACACGAAGAGGCCCGTAAGCGCCAGGAGGATGCAGGAAATGGCCGCAACCCCGTGGGTGACGCGCGTCAGGAGCGAATGACGCTGAATGTAACGACGAGTCATAAATACCTCCTTACTGGGCGTTCGTGCCCGTCGACTTCGACGCGGCTTCCTTCTTGAGGAGCTCCGCGACTTCGCGGTCGGCCTTGGCACGCTGTTCGGGCGTCCAGCTCTTCTTGGCCTCTTCGATCGAGACTTCCTGACGACGGTAGCCCATCGCGGCGAGGAACGACACGGCGAGGCCGGCGACGACCGCAGCCGTACCGACGGCGGTGACGGGCTTCATGGCCTGCATGACGCCGACCATGGAGTTGGGCTTCGGATCGGTCGGGAGCCCGTAGGCTTCGTGACCGAACTTGAGGACGTGCAGGATGTGCAGACCGCCCATTTCCTTTTCACCGTAGAGCTCAGCCTTGTCGAAGCCCTTGGCCTTCAGGAATTCGACGCGCTTGCGCCCGATTTCGAGCATCTCTTCGCGCGGACCGAACTTGAGGGCTTCCGGCTGGCAGGTCTTGACGCAAGCCGGGACCTGGCCTTCTTCAAGTCGATCGAGACACAGCGTGCACTTGTCGATCTTGCCGTCCGTGTCGCGGAAACGCGGCACGTCGAACGGGCAGGCGCTCTGGCAGTACGTGCAGCCGTTGCACTTTTCCGTATCGAACGAGACGACGCCGTTGTCGTTCTTCTTCAGAGCGCCCGACGAGCAGATCGCCACACAGCCCGCGTCCGTGCAGTGGAAGCACGAACGGCGGCCGATCGCCCAGTGAATGGGCTGAAGCTTGTTGCCGGAGGGCTTTTCGTCGAAGGTCATGACGAGGCGGGTGTCGCCGCCGAGGTCGCCCGGCCCCTGGAGGGAGCCGGTGAACTCGTTGTCGTTCAAGCCCATCTTCGAGGGAAGCATGTTCCACTGCTTGCACGCCACCTGGCAGCCCTTGCAGCCCGTGCAGTGCGAGGAGTCGAAGAGGATTGCTACTTCTTTGTTCTTTTCAGGCATGTTGTTCTCCTAGCCCTTACGCGGCCTTTTCAATGTTGACGAGGAAGGCCTTGTATTCCGGGATGTAGGAATTGGGGTCGCCGACGTTGGGCGAAAGGTCGTTCACGTTGTCACCCGTGGCGAACTTCGTCGCCCACGAGAAGTGGTGCGGCATGCCGACGACGTGCGTGACCTGGCCGTTGATCGTCATGGGCTTCATGCGGATCGTGACCATCGCCTTCACCTTGACGGAGCCGCGGTTGTTCCAGACGCGGACCGTGTCGCCCGAGTTGATGCCCTTTTCCTTCGCGAGTTCTTCGGAAATCTCAATGAAGTTGCACGGGATCAGTTCGTTGAGCCACGGGATGTTACGGGTCTGGGTACCGGACTGCCAGTGTTCGGTGACGGAGTAGGTCGTCACAACGTACGGGAAGTCCTTCGCCGAACCGCGCTTGACGGAGGAGTCGTCCGTGAAGCGGGCCATCGGGTTCTGACCGGCGCCGTTGAACTTGTTCTCCGTGGGGGATTCCCAAGGTTCGAAATGTTCGGGCAACGGGCCGTCGACCATCGAGTACGCGAAGAGACGGGCGTTCTGTTCCCAGGTCATGAAGAAGGCGTTGTTGTCCGGAGCCTTCGCCGTGACGAAGTCGCCCACGTCGTTCTGGATCCACTTGCCGTCCTTCCATTCGACGAGGACGCGGTTGGGGTTCCAAGGCTTGCCCTGCGGGTCGGCCGACGCACGGTTGTAGAGGATGCGGCGGTTGGCAGGCCAGGCAAACGACCAGTTCGGGTAGAGACCGAGCCCCGTGGGGTCTTCCTTCGAACGACGGGTCATCGGCTGCTTCATCGGATCCATCTTGTCGGCTTCGTTGTTGTAGTAGCCGGAGAAGATCCAGATGCCGCAGGCGGTCGAGCCGTCGGCCTTCAGGTCGCCGTAGCCCTTGAGGAGCTTGCCGTCGGCGACGGTGTAGCCGTTCAGAGCCCAGCAAAGCGCGCGGATGTCGTACTTGCCGTCGATCTTGTAGGAGAACTGCGTCTTCAGAATCTGATCCGGGCAGACGCCGCCTTCGGCCTTGTAGAGGGCCTGGATGCGCTCGAAGAGCATCGAGAGCATTTCGAAGTCGGACTTGCATTCTCCCGGAGGTTCGATCGCCTTTTCACGCCACTGGATCCAACGGCCGGAGTTGTTGATCGAGCCCGTCTTTTCGTAGATGAGGGCGGCCGGCAGGAACCACACTTCCGTCTGGATTTCTTCGGGCTTCATGTCCGGAGCATCCCAGAAGAGCGCGGTTTCCGTCAGGAACCAGTCGGCAACGACGAGCCAGTCGAGCTTGGCCATCGAACGACGCACGTGCACGCCGTTGGCGGCCGAGTGCGCGGGGTTCATGCCCCAGCAGAAGTAGCCCTTGTACTTGCCGTCACGCATGCCGTTGAAGGTCATCATCGTGGAGTAGGCACCGTAGTCGAGCTTCGGGCTGATCTTCGGAAGCAGGTCGTAGCAGTAGTCGTTTTCAACCGTGGCGTTTTCGCCGAACCATTCGCGAAGAGCGGACACCCAGAACTTGGGCTTGTTGGCGTAGTAGCCCGCGGCGTACGTTTCCGTCGCGAGGTAGTCGGCGAGCGTCTTGTGGATGCGACCCTGCGGCCACTTGAGGTAGCCCGGAGCATCGGGCACGCTCGCGCCGACGTCGGTCGAACCCTGAACGTTCGGTTCGCCGCGAAGCGCGTTGATGCCGCCGCCGGCGATACCGACGTTGCCGAGAAGGAGCTGCACCATGCACATGGCGCGGCAGTTCTGCGAACCGTAGGTATGCTGCGTCTGGCCGAGAGCGTAGAGGATCGAGCCCGCCTTGTCGGCCTTGCCCGTCGAAGCATAGACCTCCCAGACCTTCTGCATCACTTCCGGATCCATACCCGTCACCTGAGCAACCATCTCGGGCGTGTAGCGGGCATAGTGGCGCTTGAGCACGTTGAGGACGCACATCGGGTTCGAGAGCGTTTCGTCGCGCTTGAGAACCTTAAGATGCGGCGTTTCGAACTTCGGCGTACCCGGAGCGTTCACCCAGGCGTACTCGCCCGTTTCGGACGTATCCCACACTTCCTTGTGGTCGACGTCGTAGCCCCACGTTTCGTCCGAGTAGGTCTTCGTTTCGGGATCCCAACCGGAGAAGAGACCCGTCGATTCGTCGAACTTGTAGTCGGAACGCAGGATGCAGGCGGCGTTCGTGTAGTTGAGAACGTACTCGTGCTGCCAGAGGTCCTTCGAGAGGATGTAGTTGATGAGACCGCCGTAGAAGGCGAGGTCGGTACCCGGACGGATGCGCGCGTAGATGTCCGCGTTGGCGGCGGAACGCGTGTAGCGCGGATCGACCACGATCCACGTGGCGCCGCGGTCCTGGGCGCGCTCGACCCAACGCGAGGAAAGCGGATGGTTTTCCACGTTGTTCGAGCCGATCGACATGATGACGTCGGAGTTCTGGAAGTCGCACCAGTGCGAGGTCATCGAGCCGCGACCGAACGAGGGCGCAAGACCCGAGACGGTCGAGGAGTGGCAGACGCGCGTCTGGTTGTCGATGGCGACGACGCCGAGCGAGCGGGCGAACTTCTGAACGAGCCACCCCTCTTCGTTGTTGAGCTGAGCGGCGCCGAACGAGGCGATGCCGTCGCAACGGTTGACCGTAACGTCGCCTTCCTTTTCAACAAAGGTTTCGTCGCGGGTCTTCTTCACGCGCTTGGCGATGGCGTCGATGGCTTCTTCCCAGGAAACCTTTTCCCAGGTCTTCGAGCCCGGACGGCGAACCATCGGATGGAGCACGCGGTCGGGGTGAAGCTGCGACTTGCGATCCTTCGTCACGACGTTGCGAAGACCCCACATGGCCGCGCCCTTCGGGCAGAGACCGCCGAGGTTAACCGGATGATCCGGGTCGCCTTCGAGGTTGATGAGTTCGCCGTTGCGGGTCGAACAGATCGTGCCGCAACCGCCGGAGCAGTAGCAACAGATGTTCGTCGTTTCGGTGACGTTCTGAAGCTTGTAGGGCGCCTTGGGAGAGGCGGGCGAGGCGGCTCGGGCCGCGGCGGCGATACCGGCGGCGGCAGGCGTCGTGCCGAGAAGAAGGCCACGCTTCAGGAAACTTCTGCGTGATACGTCCATGGGACCTCCTAAATCGTGTCGGGGTGCACGCGGCGCTCCGTTCTCATCAAGCATGCGGCGCCAGCTGTGCGTGGGTCATAACGTGTGCAGGGGAAAAAGCCTTTCGAGCGCCCGAACCGGGAAGCGAAACACGCCTTTCACCTTTCACGCACGCAGTGTCGACGTTTTGCGCTCCGCACGAAAGCCGTCGTTGGTAGGAGAAGCCGTCCGTCGTTGGAAGCATTTCTTTACGCAAAAAAAGCATCGTTCGGGCTAGGTTGATACCTATATGTAGGTACGTCATGCGACCGTTTATGAAGAGAAGTCCCGAAGAGGTTGAGGCCTGCGTTATTCTATTTGAGAATAACGGCTCGGTCTCTCCGACACCTCGATCGTGCGCTCCGACAGGGGGTTTCCCCTTTCTATCGGGAAAATAGAAATTAACTAACGATCGACGCCTTCCGACCGTTTTTCTCTACCTCTTACGACACCCCGCGTTTGCAGGGATTTCGGAGAACCGAACGGAGCGTTTGGTCCGGCGCTTTCTTTCAGCAGAGAATCGTTCTCGTTTTCGATCGTTATTGGTTTGTTTATAGCGTGAAGAACGCAAATCCGCGAGTGATTTTCACGATGGTTTTTGCTATCCTTGGGGATATCAGGGTTTTCCTTTAGTCTTCGGGAGCATGGTGTTTGTCCGCCCTCCCCGATCCTCGGGAACACCCGTTGCCCTCCTTTTTCTTTTGCGTTGACCACGATGCGAACCACGATTTCCGCCGCGTTTCAGACCGTCGCTCTCACATCCGCCCGTACGGTCGGGACGCTTTTCGGCACGCTCGGCGTGTTGAGCGCGGCGAGCATGTTGGGCGCGCTCGGCGCGACGAACGCTCTTGCCGATACGACGGTCGATCCGACGGATCCCGCCTACCGTTGCGACGTACTCGTGGTGGGTGCGGGGGGCGCGGGCATGAGCGCCGCGATCGTCGCACGTGAAAAAGGGGCGAGCGTTCTCATTCTTGAGAAGATGCCGCGCGCGGGCGGCAACACCCTGATGGCCACGGGCCACATCACGGCGACGGACTCGAACTACCAGGCCGCGAACGACATTCGCGCCTCCTCCGAAACGTTCGAAGCGGACGTGCTCAAAGCGGGCCGCGGCGAAGCCGACCCGAAGCTCGTGCACCACATGGTCGCGCATTCGGGCGAAGCGCTCGACTGGCTGATGGGGCTCGGTGCGGCTCTTGAAAACGTGCGCGAAGTGCCGGGCACGCAGGAATACCGCCTCTTTCGACCGACGGGGTGCGAAACGGTCGGCTCCGAAATCGCGGGGGCCCTTTTGCGTCGCACGGAAACCCTCAACATTCCCGTTCTCACCTTCACCCGAGCCGAAGACCTCGTCCTTGAAGGAAAACGCGTCTCGGGCGTTCTCGCCGAAACCGCCAACGGCAACCGCTTCGTCATCAAGGCGCAGGCCGTGGTGCTCGCAACAGGCGGTTATGCGGGAAGCCAGCTTCTGCTCACGCGCTTTTCGCCCGCCGACGCACACGAACTCTCCTCCAATTCGCCCGGTTCGACGGGCGACGGGTTGATGCTCGCCGACCGCGTGGGCGCCGCCTTTACCTGCCTCAAGGACGTTCTCTACCATCCGACCGCCGTGCCGCTTTCGGGAGCGATTCTTCCCGAATCGTTGCGCGCAGACGGGGCCGTACTGCTCGATCCCGAAGGACGTCGGTTCGTGAACGAACTCGCCTCGAGCACCGAAGTGTCCGACGCCATCCGGGAAAACGGCAACTACGCCTGGCTCATCGTCGACCGTCACACGGTTCAGAACGTGCCCGTCATCCATCAGCTCGTCTCCGAGGGACTCGTCTACCCGGCGCACACCGAAGCACAGCTTGCGGTCGTCATGCACGCCTCTGCGCGCACCGTGGCGGAGACGCTCGTTCGCTACCGCGAATTTGTTCGCAAGGGCAAGGACGAAGACTTCCGGCGCCCGACGATGCTCTCCGACCTTTCGGACTTCCCGCTTTACGCGGTGCGCGTTCGCCCGGCTCTGCACGGCACGACGGGCGGCGTCGTCATCGATACGCACGCTCGGGTGCTCGATCGGCACGGCAACCCCATCCCCGGGCTTTTTGCGGCGGGCGAAGTGACGGGGGGCGTTCACGGTGCGTCGCGCCTCGAAGATACGGCGCTCACCGACGCGATCGTCTTCGGGCGCACCGCGGGCGAAGCCGCCGCGGCCTACGCACGGCAGGCTCCGGCCGAAAGAGCGCGGAATCACGGTGCAAAAGCCCCCGTCGAGTTGCCCGGCCTTGCCGCGCAGGCAACGCACGGCGCGATGCGCTTTGCCGAGTCGGAAGGCGCGAAACCTTCGGCCAATTGAGACGGGACGCATCCGAAGCGACTCGTTTGACGGAACACAAAAAAGGGGCGCCCCCCGAGGAGGCGCCCCTTTCTTTTTGTGTTCCGCACGGGCCGCGTCGCTCAGCCCTTTGTCGCTTCGTTGACCATTGCGAGCGCGTTGAGCGTCTTCGGGAAGCCGATGTAGGGAACGAGAACGACGAGCGTATCGAGGAGCATCGCGCGGGTGTTGCCGACCGAAAGGTTCCCGCCCGCATGGGCCTTCACCTGCGGCTCGCACCCGCCCATCGCGGCGATGGTCGCGAAGGTGAGGAGTTCGCGCACGGGGGTGTCGAGCACGCCGCGCGCATAGCCGTCGCCGAAGCAAAACTCCGTAAGGAGTTTCACCATGAGGGTGCGCTCGTCGGCCTTGGCGTTTTTGTGCATGGTGTCGATCGCTTCGCCGAAGATCCCCTTCTGGATGCGAAGGCCTTCTTCGAAACGCTTTTCGTCCGAGGGGGCGCGCCCCGCCTTCGGGAAGGCGACGCCTCGCGCTTCAAGTACGTGACCGAGCGTTCGTTCGGCGCGAAGCGTGCTCGGAATGCCCGAATAGGGCATCGCCTGCAGCATCGCTTCGTGAAGCCGATCGGCTTCGACCCCTTCGTCAAGGGCCGTTTTGAGAATCTCCTCGAGAGCGATTTCATCGCCGATCGCGGTCAGGGCGGAAACGGCCACAAGGCGCGCCGTATCGAGGTTGATCGCCGTGAGCATCGAGCCGAGGTCGCGCTTCGTCATGCGTTCGAGCGTGGAGAAGGCGTCCGTGGAAAGTTCGGGTTGAGTAGAGGCAGCGGGCATGATGTTCGTATTCGTAGATTCAGAGAGTTGTACGGCGGCCGCTCCCTCGAGCTCGGGGAGCGCCGCGGCGAGTGCGATTAGAAAAAGCGTACGTCGTTGCATGAGTACCTCCGAGCAGACGGTACGCGACCGGGGGCCGCTTCATTCGGCCGCTTCGAAGCGAAGGACGGTGTCGCCCGAACGTTTCACGGCCTTGAGCGCCTCGGGAGACAATTTCCCGAGAGGCACAAGTCCTTCGGAATGGCGGAAAGGCTTCACGAAAACGGCGAGATTTCCCCAGGGCGCGTAGTAGGTGAGGTCGCCCACAGCGGGCGTACAGGAGTCGGGCGCGCCCGTGACATCGAGCTTTTCCTTGAGGTAGGCGATGCGCTCCGTCGAACCGTAATCTTCGAAGGCCACTTCGAGCGGCATGCGCTCTGTCAGACGGTGCGCGACGATGTTCGAGAGAAGTTCCACGGCATGGCGCCCTTCGTTCGTCACGAGATAAACGGTTTGCGACACGGCAAGCTCCGGGAAGAAAGAAAAAGCGGAAATCGAGAGAAAAGAAAGTACGGCCAACGAGCGGCGTGCGGCGGCAAGAGAAGCAAACAGCAGGGTCTTCACGGCAACCTCCTTCAAACGACCTTCGGCGTTTCGATCCGCACGTCGCGCTCGGGGGCGTCGTAGGGTGCGAAGAGTTCGAGTTGCAGAACGCCGCTTTCGATTTTCCGTTCGAGGGGCTGAGCCGCGAGCTTCGCGCGGTTGTCCCGACCGTAGACCGCATCGACCACGGCCTGATCGACCGCAAAGGGATCTTTCGAAGCGAAAATCCCGAGCGTTCCCGAACGCGCTTCGATCCCGTCGAGCGTCACGGGCTTGAGATCCGTCACGATGTTGACGTGGATCATCCGTTCGCTCAGGGCCCCGGCAATCCCGCGCGCGGAATCGACAAGGCGCCGGAAAAAGCCTTCGCTTTTCGCGTAGCCCGGGCCGTGCACGATGCTCTTTGCGCGCGGACTCGCAAAGCCGATCCCCGTATCCTTGACGGCGCCCGTATAGCCCGCAAAGCTCGGGACCTTGAAGTTCGTAAGGTCGATCAAGAAGTCGTACGCTTCCAGGGACACCCGCGTCGTTTCGATTTCGGTGAGTTCGATCCCGTTCTTGACCGGCACCGTGACGTAATCTTCGTCGCGCTCGTCGCGGTCAAGGATGTCGATCTCACCCGTCACGCCCTGGCTGCGGATTTCTTCGATGTGGCTCTGCGTATGACGGCGGCTGCCGCCGAAGTCGCTCGCCCAGTTGATTTCGACGAAGGCCGCGCCGGGATACGCGTCGCGCAACGCGGCGAAAAGCGGATAGTTGACCCGCGCTTCGCCGCCGTGGATCTTGATCCCAACGCGGGGGTTGGCGGGCAGTCCCGCGGGTTGCAGAGCGCGGCAAAGCGCAATGAGCGCTTGGGGCGACGGTTCCGGCGCATGGAGGACGACGGGCTTTTCGCCGACCGCGAATGCGGGAACCCCCGCGGGCAGAACGAGTGCCGTACCGACGGCGGCCGTAAAGCGGCGACGCGTCAATCGAAACGTCATAGAGCCTCCTCAAGAAGTTTGCGGGCCCAGGCTTGCGCTTGGTCCGTACGCGTGCGCGCCCGAGAGCCCGAGGCGATGAAGGGTTCCCCGACGAACCGGGCGTCGGGGGCGAGTCGTTCGGCTTCGGCACGGGCGGCGCGCGGGCCGGAACTGCCCGACGTATGAAGCGTTGCGACGAGCTTTCCTTTGAGGTGCCCGACGCGCGCTTCGTCGGTCAAGTACGTGCTCGCGGGCGTCGAGAGTCCGCCCCACCACACGGGCGAAGCGATGACGACGAGGTCGTAGCTGCTCGCATCGGGAAGGGGCCCCTTGAGTTCGCGCCGGGCGCCCGTGTGTTTTTCTTCGCGCGCGAGATCCGTCATGTCGGAATACTCCGCCGCATAAGGCTCGCGCGGCTCGATCGTGCGAAAGTCGGCTCCGAGCGATTCGGCTGCGGCACGTGCGAGGGCTTCCGTCGTGCCCGTGCGCGAATAGCAGACGACGAGCGTGCGACGGGAGGCGGCTCCCCGGACGGGACGGAAGGCACAAGCCAAGGGCAGTGCGAAGGCTGTTCCGAGGAGACGCCGCCGCACGAGCGACGCGTTCGAGAGATTCAACCGAGAAGAAGCAGATGACATGGCGAGGCCTCCCGGGAAACACGGATCACAAGGAAGGAGAAGGGAAAGAGGAATCGGAGATCGGGGAAAAGCGAACCGAATACCTTCGACTCGGAATCACTGTACGCCCTGCGAAGCGTGACGCGCCAATGATTTATGCTCATGGGGATCCATGCAGAAAACGTATGGCTTCTCGTCGAGCGCATTCGAGCGCTTTTTCCCCGAACTTCCCTTTATTTGTCATGAATCTCATCGCCCTGCGCTGCTTCGTCGAAGCTGCACGCACGCTCAACCTTACCGCCGCAGCCGAACGCGTCTTTCTCACGCAGCCGACGCTTTCTCGGCGCATTGCCGAACTCGAAGACGAATTCGGCACGAAACTCTTCGTGCGTACGGGGCGCGGTCTGGAGCTCACCGAAAAAGGCATGCAACTTCTGCATCAGGCGCAGGCCATTCTGAATCTCGTCGAAGAGACGAAGCGAACGATGAAAGCGGGCGACGATCTGACGGGCGACCTCACGATCGACGCCGCGGAAGTGCCCGCCTTCGACGAGGTGGCGCGGGCGCTCGCGCGCCTGCGAAGCGCCCACCCGAACGTGCGCGTGCACGTCGAAAGCACGAACGGCGAGCGGGCGCTCGGAGACCTCCGGTCGGGCGCCGCGCAGTTCGCGCTCGTGAACGCCCCCGTCGATTTGAACGGGCTCGACTACGCGGAGCTGCGTGCCCGAGCCCGTTGGGGCCTTTGGATGAGCGACGCGCTCGCGCGCAGCTTCCCGACGGGGATCGCGCCCGATGCTCTTCGGCACCTCCCCTTATACGTGCCGCGCCATCCCCTCATCGCCAATCGCCTCGCGGGCTGGCTGGGCTTTCCCTTCGACGAACTGCGGATTTGCGGAACGTACAACTTGATCAACAACGCGCGGCGCCTCGCGCGCACGGGTGCGGTCGTGCTCGGGCTCGACGTGCCGGGGTTGCTCGACGCCTCGGACGACGTGCGGTTCGTGGCGCTCGAGCCCGAACTTCTCACGGACGCCCTCCTCGTTTGGCCCAACGGTCGTCGGCAAAACTCCGTCGAAGCGGCGTTTCTCGAGGCGCTGCGCGAAGAGGTTGCGGCGGCCGGCGCGTAACCGACATGTGAACAACGCTTGATCGACGCCTTCCGCGTCGTGTCGAACGGCGCAATGCAAAACGGGCGCCCTTCCCGCTTCCGGGAAAGGCGCCCGACTTCATGAGGCACCGGAAAATCGGAGAAACCGGCGTCCCGTCAGTACGAAGCGATCTGGCCGTCGGTACGCTTTTCCGTGCCGCCCACGAGCACGCCCGACTTATCGCGCAGAATCATCTGACCGCGTCCCATGTGGTAGGGGTCGGGCTGCACGATGATGTTGTGACCGCGACGCTGCAGGAGGCGAATGATGTGGTTGGGCGTTTCCTGCTCGACTTCGACGTTCTTGCCGCCGATCCACTGCCAGCGCGGAGCGTCGAGCGCCTGCTGCGGGTTGAGGTGCCAGTCGATCATGTTCTGCACAACCTGCACGTGGGCCTGCGGCTGCATGAAGCCGCCCATGATGCCGAAGGGCCCGACGGCTTCGCCCTTTTGCGTGATGAAGCCCGGAATGATCGTGTGGTAGGGGCGCTTGCCGCCCAAGAGCGCGTTCGGGTGGTTTTCGTCGAACTTGAAGTTTTCCGCACGGTCGTTGAGCGAAATCGACGTCCCCGGGACGACGATCCCCGAACCGAACCCGCGGAAGTTCGACTGAATCATCGAGACCATGTTCCCTTCGGCGTCCGCGCAGCAGAAGTAGACGGTCGAATGGTAGCGCGGATCGCCCGCCGTCGGAAGCATCGCCTCTTCGCCGATCAGGGCGCGACGTTCCGCGGCGTAGCGCTCGGACAAGAGCTCTTCGACCGTCACGCGCATGTAGGAAGGCTCGGCCACGTGGGCGGCCGTGTCCGTCATCGCGAGCTTCATCGCTTCGATTTGCTTGTGCATCGTATCGGCGGAGTCGCGCTCGCCGAGTTCGAAGCCCTTCAGAATCTGAAGCGCCATGAGGACCGTGATCCCGTGGCCGTTCGGAGGAAGCTCCCAAATGTCGTAGCCGTGGTAGTCGACCGAAATCGGATCGACCCATTCGGGCGCGTAGGCCGCGAGGTCTTCGCCCGTCAAAAAGCCGTTGTACTTCTTGAAGAAGTCGTGCGTGCGTTCGGCGAGTTCCCCCTTGTAGAAGGCTTCGCCGTGCGTCTTCGCAATGAGGCGCAGGGACTTCGCCATGTCGGGGTTCGCGAACATTTCACCCGGGCGCAGCCACGTGTTCTTCGGCGCAAACGTCTCGAACCAGGGGGCGAATTCCGGACGATCGCGGAACTTCGAGTAGATCCCGAAGGCTTCTTCCCAGAGGCGGGAGATGTTGGGAGAGACGGGGAAGCCGTTTTCCGCGTAGAAGATCGCGGGCTTCATGACTTCTTCGAGGTCCATCGAGCCGAAACGTTCGTGCATCGCCATCCAGCCGCCGACGGCGCCCGGGACGTTCACGGGTTCGATCCCGTAAGACGGAATTTTGTCAAAACCGCGCGCCTTCAGCGCCGCCACCGAGTTGGCGGCGGGCGCGGGGCCCGAGCCGTTGATGCCGTAGAGCTTGCCCTTATACCAGATGATCGCAAAGCAGTCGGAGCCGAGGCCGTTGCCCGTAGGCTCGACGACGGGCAGGGTCGTGGCGACCGTGACGGCCGCGTCGACGGCGTTGCCGCCCTTCAAAAGCGTCTGAAGACCCGCGGCCGTGGCCGTCGGGTTGCCGGCGCAGACCATGCCGTTTTTCGCATAGACGACGTGGCGCTTCGAAGGGTACGGATAGTCCTGAGCATCGAATTCGTACATGGCGGATTTCCTTTGGAGTCGTAGAGGGTCCGAAGCGCGCCCGGGGCGTTGCCGGCCAGGCGCGCGACGTCAAGAAAGAATCGAGAGGCGGTGGTTGCGTCAGAGGAGCTTTTCAAAGAACCCGGCCGCCACCACCGAGAGCGACGTCACGGTGGCAAAGCCCGACACAAGGTACTTGGGCATCAGGCGATCGGTGATGATCTGACGCTCCGTTTCGTTTTCGGCCACGGCTTGAGCCACTTCGTTGACGATCAGGTACGTGGCGGGGAAGCCGAGAAGCTGCCCGGCGGAAACACCCATGGCAAGGTTCTTCGAGCCGAGGATCTTCCAGAAGGGAAGAATGTAGAAAAATAGGTAGAGCACCGCAAACGTGATCGCGAACATGACGATCGTCTTCACGCCGAGCGCGCCGAGGTCGCCGAGCTCGATCTGGGCCAAGGACGGAATGATGGTCGCAAAGACGGCGACGTTGAAGATCCCCGCCGAGTTGGCGTGCTTGAGGATGTTCTTCGGGAGCATCCCCGTGCAGGAAACGGCCGTGCCGAGCAGAAGCGCCCAAATCGTGGCCGAGAGCCCCGTCCACTTGCCGAGCACGAACGACACCCAGGCAAAGAAGGCGGTGATCGCAAGCGAGGTGAAGTTCCCGTAGTACTTCTTGTGCGTCTCAAAGAACGTGGGCTTCGCTTCGCCTTCGGGCGCGACGCCCGGCACGACGGGTTTCACGCCCGTGCGGCGGTACTCTTCCACGATCGCGCGCGCTTCGCGCAGACCGAAGTTCGAGGCAAAGGGCGTGCCGAAGAACTTCTGTACGGCGTAGACGATCGTGCCCAAGGCGGCCGCCATCGTGAGACCCTGCTCCATGGCGGCACTCGTCATGATCTGGGTCGCGACGATCCCGCCGTTGATGATCGGAATGCTCACGATCGTTTCGCTCGTGCCGACGAGCGGAATCATGACGCAGGCGGAAAGCATGACGAAGATCATGGAAAGGACGGCCGTCACGAGCGTGCGCCATTCGTTGAGGAGCTCCTTCAAGTTGATGGTCGTCCCCATCGAGAAGACGATGAAGAGCACGGACCACTTGCCGATTTCGGCAAGGCCCGCGGCCTTCACGATGTCGTCCGGAATGAGGTCGGTCATGAAGCCCACCAAAAAGAGGAGAAGACTCACGAAGACCGCGGAGAGTTTCGCTTTCGTAAGCGTGCCGAGGAAGTCCCCGATCCCGAAAAAGAGGAGGCAGAGGAAGAGATAGAAAAACATGTTGTCGAACATGCCTGTACGCGCGGCTTCCTGCCCGGCCACACTGCGTCGTGCCGGTCTTTCCGCCCGCGCCCGTCGATGGAGGGTTGGCGAAGCGTCCCCGGAACGAACCTCGTCGGGTTCCGCCTTCGGCGAACCTCGGCGGGGGACTCCATCGTTCGAGCGTAGCGGGGGACGCTCGAACGCGTCCTGAGAGAAACCGCCTATGGCCCGCGCAAAAAGCGAGCGCTTTAAGCAACGCTTCACCTGCCGCAATCGCCCTAGGCGGAGCTCCTCAGCGCCGTTTCCTTAAGGCAAATATCTCATATTCCTCGGGATTTCGACCTTTACGTGGAAAATCTCAGAGCTTCGTTGCAAAAAACACAACAACGCAAAGAAAACGTCCGCACCGTTTCCGATGCGGACGTTTTCTTTGTGAGGGTGTCTCAGGGGGATATGCGGGGCCGAAGCACCCGTTCGGGTGCTTCAGACCGCACGCTTCCCTGCTTCGCCTCAGTCCTTCTTCGTCGTGTGGACCTGGACGAGCGGACCCTCTTCCGTCACGACGACCGTCGCCTTCGGGCGGCCGGGGTAGCGGACCGCTTCATAGACGACCGGGCGGCAGAGCTCGGGGCGGGTGTGCACCTGCTCGAGCGGGCCTTCCGAGGCTTCGTCGGCGCGCTTTTCAACCGCGCGGCCGGGCTGGCGAACGACGTCGTAACCCTTGAAGGTAACGTGCTCGGGGTTCGTGTGAACCTGAACGAGACCGGCACGCGCAAGGTTCGCTTCGAGCCCTTCGGCAACGTCGTCGACCTTCGCGGGCTTCACAGCCTTCGGCGCTTCGACGACTTCCGTCACTTCAGCAACCTCGACGACTTCAACCGCAGGGACGGCCGCTTCGATCGTTTCGGTCGTTTCGACCTGCTCGACCGCGACGACCGTCTCGACCGCTTCCGCCACGGCAGGGGCTTCGGCCTTTTCCGTCACGACGGGCGAGGTTTGCGCAACGTCGACCTTCTTCGTTTCGATCTGAACGAGCGTTTCCTCTTCGCGGCGCGGAGCCTGACGACGGCGCTTCGGACGGGGCTGGGCCTCTTCCTCAAGCGCGTGTTCGACGGCCTCCGTTACGGCGGACTTCTTCGTTTCGATCTGCACGAGTTCGGAGGCGAAGTTGGTCGTCGCATGCGGCACGGGCACTTCCGGCACGTGCGGCGCGGGAACGACGATTTCGGGGTGGAGGAGCCCTTCAACGGGGAGTTCGCCCGAGCGCTTCGCCTCGACCTTGGCTTCCGTCTTGGTTTCGGACTGCGCTTCGACCGCGGCTTCGGCGTCGGACTTCGCATCTTCCGCCTTCACACCTTCCTCGGCACCCTCTTCGGCCGCCGCACGGGTGCGACGACGGGGACGACGACGACGGCGCGAACGGCCTTCGCCTTCGTCGGCTTCGGGAGCCTTGTCGCCCGATTCGGCCTTGTCGGTCTTGTCGGCTTCGGCGGCCTCAGCTTCGACCACTTCCGTCGTTTCGCGAACTTCGGCCGGGATTTCGGCCGCGACGGCGGGCTTTTCAGCCTGCTCGACCTTCTCGGCCTTCTCGCCCTCTTCGCGATCGGTGGCAGCCGTTTCGCTCTTCACCTCGTCGGTCGCCTGAGCGACTTCGCCTTCGGCGCTCGAACGGCGACGACGGCGGCTGCGACGGGGTTTCTGCGCTTCGTCGCCTTCGGCGGCGGGAGCGGCGGGCTGAGCGGACTGGACGGGAGCCGCGGCGACTTCAACCGCTTCGGTCGTTTCCACGACGGGCGCTTCGTTCACGGCCTCTTCGGTCGTGCGACGACGCGAGCGGCGGGGACGGTCGTTGCGGTCCGTGCGGTCCGTGCGGTCCGTACGCTCCGTGCGGTCCGAACCCTTTTCGGCCTTCTCGGCCTTCTCCGCCTTTTCGCCCTTCAGCTTTTCGGCGCGTTCGAGTCGGTCGGTGCGTTCCGTGCGTTCGCGACGGCCCGTGTTCGAGCGGCGTTCGTTCGTGCGACGGCTGCGGCGACCGCGACGTTCGTCGCGTTCGTTCTTTTCGGACTTTTCGTCCTTCGCCTGCCCTTCGGCCTTGGCAGCTTCGGCCTTCGGAGCGGCCTCGGCGCTTTCGTCGCGCGAACCGAAGAGGAAGGCGGCGATGCGCGCGAAGAGCCCCTTCTTGGGCGTCACGGGCGTCAACTGCGCGGCGCGGCCGGCGTCCTTCGCACCCTTTTCGGCGTTGCCTTCCGGCTTCTTTTCAACGTGCACGGGCGCGGGGTCGCGCGGCAGCACGTTCTTGATCACGGGCACCTGCTTCGGACGGGCGGGCTTGTCTTCCTGGCCCTTCTGAGCGTAGGGGTCGTCCGCCACGGTTTCGATTTCCTCGGCGCGGTCGAAGCTCGGCTTCGCGTCGTCGAGACGTTCGTCGTCCTGACGCAGGCGCTCGATGTGGTAGTGCGGCGTCTCGAGGTAGGTGTTCGGAATGAGCACGATCGGCACGCGGTGACGTGCTTCGAGCTTCGTGATGTCGTTGCGCTTCTCGTTGAGAAGGAACGTGGCGACGTCGACCGGAACCTGAGCGTGAACGGCCCCGGTCCCTTCCTTCATCGCTTCTTCCTGGAGGATGCGCAGCACCTGCAGAGCGCAGCTTTCGGTATCGCGGATGACGCCGACGCC
The DNA here is from genome assembly GCF_003609995.1 of Sutterella megalosphaeroides. Taxonomy (NCBI): domain Bacteria; kingdom Pseudomonadati; phylum Pseudomonadota; class Betaproteobacteria; order Burkholderiales; family Sutterellaceae; genus Sutterella; species Sutterella megalosphaeroides. The sequence goes on along the minus strand of NZ_AP018786.1, from coordinate 762,342 downwards.
GTTGCAGCGCGGGCAGGTGACGTGGTTGCCTTCGGAGAGCGACGGGCGCAGACGCTGGCGCGAGAGCTCCATCAGGCCGAAGCGGCTGATCTTCGCGAGCTGCACGCGGGCGCGGTCGTAGCGGATCGCGTCCTTCAAGCGCTGCTCGACCGCACGCTGGTTCTTCGAGTCGGCCATGTCGATGAAGTCGATCACGATGAGGCCGCCCAAATCGCGCAGTCGCATCTGGCGCGCGACTTCGTCCGCGGCTTCGCAGTTCGTGCGGAAGGCCGTTTCTTCGATGTCGGCGCCGCGGGTTGCACGGGCCGAATTGACGTCGATCGCAACGAGCGCTTCGGTGTGGTCGATCACGATCGCGCCGCCCGAGGGGAGAGGCACCGTACGGCTGTAGGCCGTTTCGATCTGCTGCTCGATCTGGAAGCGCGTAAAGAGCGGAATGTCTTCGCGGTAGCGCTTGACGCGATTCACCATGTCGGGCATGACGTGCGCCATGAACTGGCGGGCCTGCTCGTAGATTTCGTCCGTGTCGACGAGGATTTCGCCGATTTCGGGCTGGAAGTAGTCGCGGATCGCGCGAACGACGAGGTTCGATTCTTCAACGATCAGGAAGGGCGGCGGATTGAGGCGCTTGAGGGGCTTGCCGTTCGCGACGGGTTCCGTCGTCGCCACCGTCTTGCGGCGGCCGTTTTCTTCCGTGACGAGCTCGTACTGGGGAGCCGCCGCGTCGGCAATCGCTTCCCAGAGTTTGAGGAGGTAGTTGAGGTCCCACTGGAGCTCTTCGGTCGTGCGACCGATCCCGGCCGTACGGGCGATGGTGGACATGCCGTGCGGCAGGTCGAGCTTTTCCATCGCTTCGCGAAGTTCCTGACGCTCTTCGCCTTCGATGCGGCGCGAAACGCCGCCCGCGCGCGGGTTGTTGGGCATCAGAACGAGGTAGCGGCCCGCGAGGCTGATGAAGGTGGTGAGCGCCGCACCCTTGTTGCCGCGTTCTTCCTTTTCAACCTGAACGATGAGCTCCTGCCCTTCGGTGATCGCTTCGCGGATCGTCGCCGTACGGACGTCGACGCCCTCTTTGAAGTAGCTGCGGGAGATTTCCTTGAAGGGGAGGAACCCGTGGCGTTCTTCGCCGTAGTTGACGAAGCACGCTTCGAGGCTCGGCTCGATGCGGGTGACGATGCCCTTGTAGATGTTGGACTTGCGGGCTTCGCGGCCGGCCGTTTCGATGTCGATGTCGATGAGCTTCTGCCCGTCGACGATGCCGACGCGCGTCTCTTCGGCGTGCGTGGCATTGAAAAGCATGCGCTTCATTGTGAAAGCACTCCTTCGCCGCCACTGACGCGGGCGGAAGACGTGCCACGGAAGCTCTAAAGGGAGGAGCGGCGCGCAGGTCGGTGTCCGACCGAGGCACGAGCCTCGCTCGGGCGAAAACCCGAGGGGCGCACGCTCCCCGTCTTTCGTTTGCCCCGGGTCCTCGGGCGACGGCGGTCGGGACAACGAACGCTTCCCCGAGCGGCAACGCACTGCGGAGAAGCGCGGTCCCGCACCCGTCCTTTCGAACCACGGCGCGGTTGCGGTTGTGTGCGGTCTGTGTCGGCCGAGCCCGACAAAACGGGGGCGGCACGATGGGGAGAGTCACGGCCGACGGGAGCCGAGCGCAAGGGAGTCTGAACGCGCGTCGCCTCGCACGAGCGAGGGGGCGGTCCACTTCCACCTTTTGCTGTCGGTGCGGCTTCGGGCGCGTCGATTGCCCCGGGCGTCGAAAAAATCGACGGGCAAACGACACTCGGCCGGCACGCGGCATCCTCCGTCAGGGCTCAATCCCTCACAGAATCCGATTTTTCCGAATGCGTTCGACGAAAATGCCGTCCGTTAAGCGACGATCCGTTCGCAAAACGCATTCTCTCGCCGTTCAAGTCACGCGACGACGACGCAGAAGCGGAGAGGAACCGACGGGGAAAAGAAGACGCCCTGAGCATGCGGATCGGCACGCGAATCCGCTCCGTTCGTCCGTACGGCAACGGGGAGGGTCAACCCGCGCGCCCGAATCCTCTCGCCCAGGCCGCGCGTCTTCGTGCGCCGAATCTCGGTTCGGCGGCTCGACCCGGGATGACCACGGGGAGCTCGTGCGCGTTCGGCCTTCGGACGGCCGCTTCTCGAAGCGGTGCCGGCGCGGTCGGGTCGAATCCGATTCGACGCGCCGCAACGTGACGCGCGAAACGGGTCGCACCCGTCGGCACGTCGACAAGGCGTTTTCCCACACCGCCGGCCCTGCCGTTCGAGTACGTCGAACGTGAGCCTTCGGAGAGGCAAACGAAATTCTTTATGAATCGTGGCATCGTCCGAACGCGGCCTGCCGGCCGTGCGGACGATCGCGTCCTCGTGCGAAGCCTCGCGCAACGCTCCCGTGTGAAAGCGTCGGCGGTTCCTCCGCGGGGGACGCACCAAAAAAACTGCCGAACGAGCCGCACGATCCCGAAAGACCGGCCGTTCGTCCGTCAGAACAAAACCTTATGAAAACGTGAGAAAATCGGCCTTCAGGCAAACACCTTCGGCGCAGTCCGAGCGGTCCGGATTCCCCGTTTTCCCCGACCGTCGGGGCTCGCCCGATCTAGCAGAGGATAGAAAAGTATAAACGATGACGGCCGATTCCATCGACAAAATTTCCGCCGTGCCCTCGGGGTCGCTGCGCGCTCTTCCCTCCGACCGGGTCACGTTCGTTGTGATCGGCGAGGATACGGACGGCCAGCGTCTCGACAACTTTCTCTTCCGCTTGGCGAAGGGCGTTCCGAAGAGCCACGTCTACCGCGTGATCCGCGGGGGCGAAGTGCGCGTCAACAAAAAACGCGTCGACGCGCAGACGAAACTGGCGACGGGCGACCTCGTGCGCGTTCCCCCCATGCGGGTGAGCGACCGCCCTGTCACCGAAGCGCCCGCCGCGCCCCTCGCGGCGGACGCTCTTCCCGTTCTCTTCGAAGACCGCCATCTGCTTGTCGTTCTGAAGCCCGCGGGCCTTGCCTCCCACGGGGGTTCGGGCATTCGTCACGGGCTCATTGAGCGGCTGCGCGCGACGCGCCCCGACGAAGTGTCGCTCGAACTCTGTCACCGTCTCGACAAGGAAACGAGCGGCGCGCTGATCGTCGCGAAGACCCGCAAGGCGCTCGTGCGCATGCACGACCTCATGAAAGAGGGCGGGGTCGAGAAGCACTACCTGACGCTCGTCAAGGGCGACTGGGTGAACGATCGGCAGCACGTCAAGTTCCCGCTTGAGCGTTACCTCCTCCCCTCGGGCGAGCGGCGCGTGCGCGTTTCGCAGGAAGGCCTCTCCGCCCACTCGATCTTCACGCTTCTGAAGCGCTACGGGACGGTCTCCTACCTCGACGTCGAACTCAAAACGGGCCGCACCCACCAGATTCGCGTGCATGCGTTGGCCTCGGGCCATCCGCTCGTGGGCGACGACAAATACGGGGACTTCGAATTCAACAAGGCGGTCGCCCGCGGCTCGCTCGGCGTACCCTTCCGCCGCATGTTCCTGCACGCCGCCAAACTCGCCTTCACGCACCCCGTGACGGGCGAGCGCCTCGTCATCGAAGCGCCGCTTCCGCCCGAGTGCGAGGCGCTTCTCAACGCTCTGGAGAAAGGCCAATGACCGCACGCCCCTACGACCTCGTCGTTTTCGACTGGGACGGAACGATTTTCGACACGACCGCCCTCATTGCGGAAGGGATCCGTTTCTCGGCCCGCGAGTTGGGACTTCCCGTTCCCTCGTTCGAAGCGGCAAGCACCGTGATCGGTCTCGGATGGCAGGACGCGCTGCGTCGCGCCGTACCCGACCTCGCGTACGAGGACTACCCAAAGTTCGGCGAGATCTTTCGCCGCTGGTACATCCCGAACGAAGCGCGCGTGACGCTCTTTCCGGGGACGCGGCGCCTCATCGAAGGGCTTCATGCCGCGGGGGTGCAGCTGGCGGTCGCTACGGGCAAGAGCCGCCCGGGGCTTGATCGCGTACTCGAACAAACGGGGCTCGGGGCCTATTTCGTCACGACGCGCACGCCCGACGAATGCCGTCCGAAACCCAACCCCGACATGCTTGAAGAAATCGGCATTGAAACCGGCGTCGACGCCTCGCGCACGGTCATGATCGGCGACACGACGCACGACCTCTTCATGGCGCGCGACTATCACTGCGACGGGATCGCCATGCTGCAGGGCGCTCAGAGCGCCGAGGAGCTTGCGAAGGCCCCCGCCGTCGCGCGTTGCCGCAACACGGTCGAACTCGCCGCCGCGCTCGACTTCCCCGGGCTCGTGACCCCCGAGATGTTCGAAGCGGAACGCGCCGCCCGCGAGGAAAAATAAGCCGCCTTCAAGGCGGGATTGAGTAAGTACACGCTTTCTCGAAATCACCCGAACAATCAGGCACCAAGACATCGGCCCGGAGATTTCGTCCCCGGGCCGATTCGCATTCGGATTCGATCAACGTGCCGTCAGAAGCGCTCGTCCTTGAAGCCGAGGCGCCGGCGTTCGGCAAAGACGATCGCCCAGAGCCCCAGAACGCAGAGGCCCGCGCCCGCCGCGACGAGGCTGTAGCCCGACACCCACCCGAGAATGAGGGGAACGAGGAGTGCCGACGACGAAGCAAACGCCATCGTCTGGCAGAACTGCTGGATCGACGCGGCCGTGCCGCGCGCCTGCGGGAAGTAGTCGAGGTTCATCACGTTCATGACCGGACGAACGAGCGACATGCAGAAGCTGTAGATGATCGGCGTCGACAAAATCCAGGGATAGGGAAGCGCCGTTTCGCGCTCGATCCAGGCCGTTGCCAGACCCGCCGTCGCCATCACGACCGCAGCGCCGAGGACGAGCTTTTTGGGGCTCGTGCGCGCCGCCAAACGCGGACTCAGCCAGGCACCCGTCATCGTCGCCGCAATGATCGGGAACATGTACCAGGCGAACTCGTCGGGCTGCATCCCGATGATGTTGAGAACGAAGTCGGCCGAGCCCGCCGTATAGACGATGGCGCCGAGAAAGCAAAAGCCGTGCCCGACGACGCCCGCCATGAAGGCCTTGTGCCGGAGCGCTTGTCCGTAGGGACCGAGCACCGCCCCGGGCGAAAAGGCGCGGCGCTTTTCGGGCGGGAGCGACTCCTTGAGACCAAGCGCGGCCGAAAGGCAAATACCGAGATTGAAGACCGCAAGGAAAAGGAAAATCATGCGCCAACCCGCGTGGACCGCGAGCCATCCGCCCACGACGGGGGAGAGCGCGGGGGAGAGCGCAAAGAGAACCGCCATCAGCGAAAGGAGCTTCGCCGCGTCCGCGCCCTCCCAACGGTCGCGCACGACCGCCTGCGTGACGACGGGCCCGACCGAGGCGCACACGCCCTGAACGCCGCGCCAGAACCAGAGGGCTTCGAGCGATCCCGAGAACATCGCCCCGACGGAGGCCGCCGCAAAAAGAAGCGTTCCGCCGATGATGACGAGGCGCCGCCCGAAGGCGTCCGAAATCGTGCCCGCAAAGAGGCACGACACCGCAAAGGCGACGAGGTAGATCGTGAGCGACTGCTGCACGGCGAGCATCGATCCCTCGAGCTCCTCGGCAATCATCCGAAAGCTCGGCAGGTAGGCGCCCGCCGCAAAGGGGCCGAGACTTGAGAGAAAGGCGAGAAAGAACGCGTCCTTCAATCGGGGCGGAGGGTTCTTCGAGCGCCCGAAGGCCTGGGGCGTCCCTTCGGTCGGCCGCGTGCTTTCCGCCGTCTCCGTCGTCCTTCCCGCACCGATTGCTCTGCTCATTTCCCGCTCGTTTCCCTTTGTCGTTCTGACGGCACACGCGGCCGACGGTTGCAAATTTCCGCGGTTTCGTTCGAACGGCCTTCGAAGACCGTCCGTTTTCGTTCGTGCGCCTAAAATGTCGAGTTTAGCAAAAGGCCTTCGAACCACGCGAAATTGCTTCTCATTTTCAAAGGCTCAAATCGTTTACAAACTTCCTCGACCTTCCGTCCCGAATCCCCATGACCGACATCACCCCGCTTCCTTACCGCGGACGCTTTGCGCCCTCCCCCACGGGTCTTTTGCACCGCGGCAGTCTTGCGGCGGCCCTCGCGAGTTGGCTCGACGCTCGGGCGCACGCGGGCACGTGGCTCGTTCGCATCGAAGACATCGATCCACCGCGCGACATTCCGGGGGCGGACCGGGCGATTCTCTCCGCCTTGGAGGGTTTCGGTCTGGTTTCGGACGAACCCGTTCTCTGGCAGCACGACCGCTACGACGCGTACGAAGAAGCGCTCGCGCGGCTCGTCGCCTCGGGGTTCGTGTACGGGTGCGCGTGCTCGCGCAAGGACGTGAAAGAAGCGGACGAGCGCCTCGGCATCCCCTACCCCGTCTATCCCGGGACCTGTCGCACGGGAACGAACGGGCGCGCGGTTCGGGCGCTTCGCTTTCGGGTGCCCGATCGCGACGTGGCGTTCGACGACCGTTGGTACGGGCACTACGCGCAGAACGTTGAAAAAGCCGTGGGCGACTTCGTCGTGAAGCGCGCCGACGGCCTTTGGGCCTATCAGCTCGCCGTGGTGACGGACGACATCGCCTCGGGCGTGACGGACGTCGTGCGCGGGGCGGACCTTCTCGACAACACACCGCGGCAAATCGTTCTCACGGAAGCGCTCGGCGCTCGGACGCCCCGCTACATGCACCTGCCGCTCGTTTTGAACGACCGCGGAGAAAAACTTTCGAAGCAGCAGGGCGCCACGCCCGTCGACGTGACGAACCCCTTGGGCGAACTCGAACGTGCGGCGCGCCACCTGGGGCTTCCGGCAATCGGGGCCGACTCGGCGGAAGCGTTTCTCAGAGCGGCCCTTCCCCTCTGGGCGGAGCGGATTGCGAGCCTTCCCGTCAAGGTCGAAAGCGGACGACATTAAAAAACGGGCGGCCACGGAAACATCCGAGCCGCCCGATTTGCAGGCCTCAGCGCACGATGCGCGGAGGTTTCGCGAGTTTGGCCATCGAGGAGCCGTCGTCGTATGCGGAAAGCGCGCCGCCCGCCCCTTCGACGTTTTCGTAGGGGGTGTCGTCTTCTTCGTCTTCGTCGACGAGCTTGTCGACGACGCCGAGGAACCCCGGCACGACCACGTCGTCCGTACCGACGGCGTCGCCCTCGGGCTCTTCGACCTTCACGACCTTGATCGCGAACTGAAGACCGATCCCCGCGAGCGGATGGTTCGCTTCGAGAATCGCCACCGAGTCGGCCACGTCGGTCACGCGCCAGGTGCGCCCGTCGGGGCCTTCTCCCGGCACTTCGTCGAAAAGGAGCCCCGGAACGATCGCTTCGGGATCGCCCAAGCGCTCGAGCGGCACCAGACGAATCGCCTCCGAGTCGTACTCCCCGAACGCCTCTTCGGGCTCGAGATGGATCGTGAATCCTTCGCCTTCGAAACGCCCTTCGAGGGCCTTTTCGATCTTGGGGAAAATGTCGCCGTGCCCGTGGAGGTAGACGATCCCCTCGGGGCCGGTTTCCTCAAGGACCTTTCCCGTCATATCGGCCATCGTGACCTGAAGCGTCACGAGACGGTCGTTCTGAACCGCAAGGCTCATGCTAGTCTCCGAAAAAATCAGTTGCGGGTATTGTATAGGCGCCCGAGGCGGCCGTCCGCAAACTCGTCCGCGACCGCGAATCCGACGCGTTCGGGCCAGACGCGCCCCGCGCGGCGTCCGGGCACCGCAAGACCGAGGACGAGAAGCGCGATCGTGCCGCCCGGCACGGCATTCAAAAGCGCCCACGAGCCCGAGAGTCCGAGGTCGTGCAGCCGTCGCGCGCAAATCGGAAAAAGCGCCGCATTCCAAAAGCCCGCAAGCACCGCGACGACCTGTGCGATCCGCACGAGCATCGCATCGCTGATCCACTCGGCGTCCGCAATCGGGTCGAGAAGCCCCCAGACCGAGAGCCCCGCCGCGGCCCATAGCGCGAGCTCGGCCGCAAAGACCGCACGGCCCGTACGCACCTGCGGGTAATAAACGGCAAGGGCCAGTCGGCCGAGAGCTTCGAGGGGCTTCACGGCGTCAGAGCTCCATGATCCGTATCTTCCAGCGCTTGAAGTGCTCGGGCGTGATGCGGCCTTTGTCGAGGAGCTTTCGGAGTTTGTCGACGCTGCGCACCTTCACCTGAAGGCGAACGGAAAGGTTTTCGTCGACGATCGAAGCGCGAGCCGCTTCCCAGACGCGTTCGCACCGGGCTTCGGCTTCGTCGACAACCTCGACGGCTTCGACGGGCTCCGCAGTCTCGGACGCTTTCGGCTTCGGCTGCGCCTTCGGCTTCAGAGCGGATTTCGAACCGGACTTCGCATTCGGGTGCGACTTCGCGATCGGTTTGGCTGCCGTACGCGCGCCCGAACGGGTGTTCGAGCCCGCGTTCGAACGGGAAGAACGGGACGGACGGGCAGTGCGGGAAGTGTCATCCATGGCGGTCGGGCTGTCAGTGGTAAGAAGAGGAACCGCATCGGGCGACGGGCCCGCAACGGTTTCCGGGGTGGTTTCAACGCTCGAGGAGGCGTCGGGTGTTTCGTGAAGGTCGACGACTTCGGACGAGGTCCGTGCGGTGGCGCTCCGTTCATCGTACGCTTGCGCCCCCTCTTCGATCGAGGCGCGGGGGTCTGGGCCGAAGCGGTTCGATCCGCGCTTTCCCGGCCAAAGTGCGAGAAGAACGAGACACACGACGTTCACAAGCGGCACGAGCAGCACGAGCGCCGCAAAGCCCCCGTAGGAAATGTCGTGCAGGCGCCGTACGACGCTCGAAACCAGCAGTCCCGCGGCCGCAAGCCCGAAGAGAGCCGAGAAGGCCGTGAGCGCCGTCGCGAGCGTCGACGCGGGAAGCTCGGTGCCCGCCGCAAACATCGTTCCCGCGGCTGCCCCCGAGGCGAGCGCGAGAAAAACGCCCGCGACGTAGGCGGAACGCGCGGCGCGACCCCGGAGGGAAAAGGTCAGTACATCGGCGGTGGCGACGGACACGGAGCGGCTCCTGAGAACGGACGATTTCGACAAAAAGAAAGGAGGAAGACCGCACGGTCGACCTCCCTTCGTTCGGACGCTTTCCGACGATCAGCGGAGCTGTTCGGCCAGGAGCGTGAGGATGTTGGGCGCCACGCCCGTGGTGTCGGCGTTGCCGTCGCCCGCCTGGACGGTGATGCGCGTCGTCGCGCCTTCGTCCGCGAGGTGGATGCGGTAGTTCGGGGCGTCGACCGCCTTGTCGGAACCGAAGAGGTTCGTGAAGAAGCCCTGTTCGCTCTTCTTCGCCGCTTCGTACTTCGGGTCGAGGTAGCGCACCATGAAGTAGCCCGCCACGCGGTCGCGGTCGACGAGCTCAAAGCCCATGCGGTCGATCACGAGGCCGACCGTACGCCAGGCGCGGTCGTAGGGTTCCTTGAGCTCGACCGCTTCGACGGCGCCGTCGGCCGACTTCACGATGTTGCTCTTCGCTTCGGCGGGCACCTGGATGAGGTCCTTCCGGATGTCTTCGGCCTTGAGGGGCTCGGCGGCATCCGGGTTGAATTCGGCGTCGATGCGAAGCGCGAGGCGCTGGAGCATTTCAGCTTCCATCGTCGTGTCGGTAGGACCGGGCTGCCAGAGCGTCGTTTCGTTCTGTGCGCCGCTCACCACTTCAACCATCGAGCGGTGCGTGATGAAGATGTCGGTCGAGCCGTCGGGCGTGCGTTCGAGGCGGCAGCGGTACTGGTCGCGCTCGCCCGTCGAGTACGCGAAGTCGAGCACCTTGCCGAGCGTGCCGCGGATGATGTCCTGCGGGAGCTTCGCCTTGTTTTCGGCCCAAACGGTTTCCATGTAGCCCGTCTTCGGGTCCTGCTTCATGATCGTGAGACCCACGGACGGCCAGAAGTCCTGAACGACGGCCCAGAGCTGATCGGCGGGCGCGTTCACGCGCAACCACCGTTCGCCCCCTTCGCGCATCACCTTGGCGGTGACGGTCGTGGCAACGATCGAGGAAGGCGTCACGGTCTTGTCGGCGTTGGCGGCCGCTTCGCGGGCGGCTTCGGCGTTCATGCTCACGACGGAGGGACGCGAGGGAACCTGGAAACGGTCGTCCTGCGGAATCGGCGCCATGTCGGGCGGAACTTCGAGGTTCTGTCGGGTGTTCGACGATTCGTACTGAACCTTGTCCTGGTTGAAGTACTGGTCGATACCGAAGTAGGAGCAGCCCGAAAGCGCGATGAGCGCGGGCGAGATCGCCGCGAGACGAAGCACGTGCTTGGTCATTCTGTATGGATTCCTTCGTAGTTCGTCCGGCTGGCTTTGCCGGGCGTTGATCGCGGAATTTTATCAAACCTCTCCGGCCTTTTGCGCCGCGTGCGCGGGGCATTCGAGGCTAGGAGAAACATTCGCGAACGCTTTTGCGAGCGCGATCGGTCGTCGGGAAAGCGTTTCGGGCAAGGTTTTTCCGACCTTTTTCCGTCCCCTTCCCGATCCTTTCCCGACCTTATGCCGACCGCTTTGAAGCGTCGCCGCTCCCCGGTTAACGGGCGCGAAGCGGGTACCCGTAGGGTTCGACGCGACCGGGCTTCGCAAACGCGATGCGCGCGACGAGCCGGTTGTCGGACGCCATCCCCTCTTCGTACGCGATGATGCGGGCGCCCTCGGGCATGAGTCGCAGAAGTTCCCCGTTCTCAAAGCCGTGCGCGGGATTCTTCGGGCGCCCCCAGATGTATTCGTTCGAGCGCAGGAACGTTTCCATGAGGAAGATGCCGCCCGGCGCGAGGCTTTCCCAGTAGTGGGGGAAATGTTCGCGGTGGAGGTAATTCGTGACGACGATCCCGTCGAAGGCTTCCTTCCCGTAGGGCCAGGGTTCGGCTTCGAGGTCGCGGCACTCAAGCGTCAGCCCCGGGGTGCCGACGAGCGGCTCCAGGTTCGAGACGTCGACGTCGACCGCCGTCACGTTGAAACCTTCGAGCAAAAAGAGCGACGTATGGCGCCCTTCGCCCGCCGCGACGTCGAGGATGCGGGCGCCGCGGGGCAGAATCGAGAGAAACCGCATCACCCAGGCGCTGGGAAGCGCGCTGCAGTTGCAGGTGCAAGCCGAAGTTTCGTCCATGGTGCCTCCTTAAAGCACGGCGTTGACGATCGCCTGCCCCGCCCAGAGGAAGGGGGCGATGAAGTAGGAAAGCGCGCCGCTCATCATCAAAACGACGAGAATCACGAAGCCGTAGGGCTCGGCGCGATCGAGCCAGTAGCCGCTGCGCCCCGGAAGGAGCCCGCGCAGAATGCGGCCCCCGTCCAAAGGCGGAATCGGAATCAGGTTGAAGGCCATCAGCATGAGGTTCGTCGAAATGCCCGCCGTGCAAACGCTCACGACGAACTTTTCGTAGATGCCGAGACCGACAAGGCCCTTGAGCAAAAAGAGCCAGAAGACCATCTGCAGGGCGTTCGCCGCGGGACCCGCGGCGGCCGTGAGCATCATGTCGCGCAGCGGCCGACGGAAGTTGCGGGTGTTGATCGGGACGGGCTTCGCCCAACCGAAGAGAAGGCCGCCTCCGCCCGTCAAGGCGGAGAGCAGCAGCAGCGCCCCCGGCACGGCGATCGTACCGACGGGGTCGATATGAGGAACGGGATTCGCCGTCACGCGCCCGAGATAGAGGGCCGTACGGTCCCCGAGACGGGCCGCGGCCCACCCGTGAGCCGCTTCGTGAAGCGTGATCGCAAAAATGAGCGGGATCGCATAGACGCAAACGGTCTGCACGGCGCTCGCAAAAGAACTCATCATGACAAATTTCCGCGGACGGTCGCCCCCGGCCGTGCCCGCGTCGGGCCGCCCGGAGCGCGCCGCCCGTTGTGAGGTCGGAGGGACGCGCGGCACGCGCACGATCGGCGTCGGGCGCGCGTTTTCGGGCTCTCGTCGGCCCGACGGCTCGTTAATCCTACACGAAAGACGGCTCCCTTCCGAGCGGTCGGAAACGACTCGAAATACTCGAAATAAACGAAACACCTCCGGCGCTCGCGGCGTTGGAGGTGTTGGAGGCATTGGAGACGTTGTAGGCGCAAGAACAGCTTGTAGCGGTCAGAACCCGAAGCGCGTCCACACCGGAACGACACCCTCGGGGAGCTGCGGCTGCTCGCCCGGCTTCGGGCGGCTCGACCGGTCGCTGTGCCAGTCCGAGCCCGTACTCGCCAAAAAGCCCATCGATTGGGCGAGCGCCGAAAAGCGCACGTCGTCCGAGCGGGCCTGCGATCCCGAGCAGACTTCGATCGCTTCGCCCCCTACGGCCTTGAAGTGCTTGAGGAGCTCCTCGACCATCCAGTCGCTCGAGAAGTGGTAGCGCCCCGGGTGCGCGAGTACGGCCAAGCCCCCTTTTTCCCGAATGAAGCGCACCGACTCTTCGACGGTCGGCCAGTCGACGTCGACCGAGCAGGGAGCGCCCGGCCGCAGGTACTTGTCGAAGGCGTCCTGGTAATTCTTCACCCAGCCTTCGTTGAGAAGCCAGAGCGCGAAGTGCGTGCGCGAGAGGATCGACTTGTTTCCGGCCAGAGCGAGCGCCCCCTCGTAGGCGCCGCGAATACCGAGCTTTTCAAAGCACGCGTTCATTTCCCGACCGCGTCGGTCGCGTCGCAGGGCGACGGAATCGAAAAAGGCCGTCACGTCTTCGCGGGTTTCGTCAAGCCCCAGGCCCACCACGTGGATGCCGCGGCCGCCCCAGCGGGACGAAATCTCGACGCCCGAGATGAAGTCGATCCCGAGCTCCCGGGCAACGGTCCTCGCCTCCCCCACGCCCTCCATCGTGTCGTGGTCCGTAAGGCTCATGAGCGTCACGCCGTTGCGGTGCGCGAGTTCGACAAGCGCTCGGGGCGGCAGGGCGCCGTCCGATCGGTTGGAGTGCATGTGAAGGTCAACAAGCATGACAGTCGTCCGGGGTAAAGAGGGAGAACCTTCCGAGACCGCCGAAAGCCGCAACGGAAGTGAGACGTCTTCGTATTTTAGACATTCTCGAAAGCGACTCGCGTGCGCGTCGTCGCCCCCGCCCTTTCGCCCTCCCGATCGACGACGGATTTTTTATTTTTCGACTCTTGCTTTTTTCAAAAGCCCGCGCTATACTTCATCTTCTAGTCGGGGCGTAGCGCAGCCTGGTAGCGCACTTGCATGGGGTGCAAGGGGTCGCGAGTTCGAATCCCGCCGCCCCGACCAGAACAAATTCAGGAAGGTTGTCGATTTCGGTCGGCAACCTTTTTTCGTTGTTTTTCCGCTCCCCGAGTGCGACGCCCGTTGCCGAGCGTCGTACCATCTCCTTTTTCGGGCCGCTTTCGGGCCGTCCGTGCCGCCACGCCGCATCGGGCCGCCCTCTATCGGAGAATCGCCATGGATGCCCTTCAGAAACTCCTCTTTGTCCGTGCGAACGCGCGCGGCGAAACGGTGACCCTTCGCGACGAACTCTCTCGCGCGCTCGCTCACCGTCCGCTTCCTCTGGCCGTTCGACGCCTTGCGGGCGAAGTGACGGTTGCCGCGCTCCTTACCGCCGCCGCTCTCGAAACGGACGGGTCGGTACTTTTGCAGATCGCGGGCGACGGTCCCGTGAAGCTTGTCGTCGTCGAAGTGCGACGCGACCTCTCCTTCCGCGTGTGCGTCGAAATGAAGCCCGACGCGGGCGAGGTCGATGCCAACGCCGGCATGACCGAACTCGTCAACGCTTCCGAGAACGGTCGCTGCGCCCTCATTCTCGATCCGGAATCGCGTCCCGCGGACCGCCAGCCCTACCAGGGCATCGTCCCCCTCGAAGGGAAGACCTTCGCCGAAGCACTTGAGACCTACTTCCGTACGTCCGAACAGGTCGAAACGCGCATTCTGCTTGCCGCGGACGACGCGTCCGCAGGCGGCGTCATGCTGCAGAAGATGCCCGCCACGGGCGGGACGCTTCCCGAAAACTACGACCCGGAAGCCTGGGACCGTCTCTCGATGTTCGCCTCGACCGTGAAGAGCGAAGAGCTCCTCACGCTCGACCCGACCACCATCAACACGCGCCTCTTCTGGGAAGAAGAACCCCGCGTCACGCGCGAAGCGACGCCCGTTTTCCGTTGCTCCTGCTCGAACGAACGCGTCGAAAACTCGATCCGCGGTCTCGGCGAAGCCGACGCCCTTCGACTCGTGAAGGAAAAGGGCGCGATCGAAGTGACGTGCAACTTCTGCGGCGAAGTGCGTCGCTACGACGAAGTGGACGTGCGCGCGCTTTTTGCGAACGCGAACCGGGACGCAAAGGCGTAATCCGCACGGCTTGGCCGTGAGGCTGCTCGAATTGCAGTCGAATCGCTTCGGAAAGGGGGACGCGCAAGCGTCCCCCTTTTTCGTCGCCCTCAAACCCCCGTCTTTCGAACCGACACCCCCCGTCAACACGCTGTTTTTCCTAGGAAAGACATCCTCCGTAACCACGGCTGAGGAAACGCTAACTTTCTCCTCGACCCAACCTAATTTTCAGTTTCTACACTGAAGGCAAGTCGAAAGGGATGCTCTCCTCCCCGACGACGAGACTCGACGACGCCTGACGACACTCGACAACGCTCCTTGCCGTCGGACGCATCGAACGAGCCCGAACTACGGAAAAGAGGAAAAAACCATGTTGAAGAAGACCGCCTTTGCCGCTCTCATCGCCGCGGGCACGATGTCCGTCGCCGCCGTCGCTTTTGCCGCCGCCGAAACCCCGGCGCCCGCGCCCGTTGCCTCCACCGCCGTCACGGCTGCGACGCCCGCCGTCTCGATGGGCGACGCCCTCCTCTCGGCCGAAAAGGCCTACAACGCGAAGAGCGTTCGCGCGAACCTCCGTCAGACCGCCGAGTACGGCCTCGTCTGGGACGTTCGCCTCGTGCGCGACGACGGCACCCGCGTGCGCGCCTACGTCGACGCCCGAACGGGGAACGCCGTCGCCGCCAACGAAATCGGCATCCGCCGCGGCGCGCCTCAGACGATGCCGAACCCCGGATGCCCGATGGGCGGTCCAGGCATGGGTCCCGGTATGGGGATGGGTCCCAACCCCAACTGCCCGATGATGGGTAACGGTCCGCGTCACCATCGCGGTTACGGCTTCCACCACAATTGGTAACTCGTCCGTCGGAGCCCGGACGACGCTCGGTCGGAGCTGCCAAGTCCAAGGAGCAGCACGCCGAGCCTCCGGGCCGACCGACGACGGTTCCATACTTTCGTCCAAGGGGCGGCGTGTCGGGAACACGTCGCCCCTTGCGTTCGGGCTGTCGCCCGAGCTGCGTCCCGCCGAGCGGACGGGATAAGACGAGAAACCCCGGACATGCAAACATTCGAAAAGGGTTTTTGCCCCGCGCCGCTCTCCCCGGCCCCCTCGTCCGAGAGGACCCCGGCGGGTTTTCAGGGCTCCCCGGGCAACTTCGCGAGACTCTCCGTAAGCCGGTGATTTGCCTGGAAATACGGCCCGTTACCTTGACTTAGGGAACCCTAAGTTTCTCCTAGGAAAAGCCTAATTTTCGACCTCTATACTTCCCGCATACTCAATAAGCGAGCACGCTCGCCGAAGCGCCGAACACTTCCTACCGGCGCCCGACAACAAAAAGGAATCGAACATGTTGAAGAAGACCACCCTCGCCGCGCTCCTTGCCGCCGGCACGATGTCCGTTGCCGCCGTGGCCTTTGCCGCCACTGAAGCTCAGGAACCCGCCACGCCCGCTCCCGCCGAAGCGACTCAGTCCGTCAATCCCTCGGTGGCGATGAGCACCGCCGTGGCTACGGCCGAAAAGACCTACGAAGCGAAGAGCTTCCGCGCCAACCTCCGTCAGACCGCGCAGTACGGCCTCGTCTGGGACGTTCGCCTCATGCGTGACGACGGCACCCGCGTTCGCGCCTACGTCGACGCGCAGACGGGCAAGGCCGTTGCCGCCAACGTCATCGGCATTCAGAAGAATGCTCAGCCGATGCCGAATCCCCAGTGCCCGATGGGCGGCCCCGGCATGGGCATGGGTCCCAATCCCGACTGCCCGATGATGGGTAACGGCCCGCGTCACCACCGTGGCCACGGTTTCCACCACTGGTGGTAAAGAGAAACGCGCCTTCGCGGGCGCCGCTCTCGGAGCCCTGAGCTCCGCACGAAAAAACTCCGCTCACGACCCCATGTCAGACGCGGAGTTTTTTTCGTTCGTATTCCCGAAGTCCCTCGGAAAACAATCCGTAACGCTCCCACAGGATTCCCTAAGTCCGGGCTCGACGGAAGCTAATTCTCGGTATCTACACTGACTTTCTCTCGGAACCGAATCCGATCGGGAACCCTCGGGCTACCCCTTTCCGAGTCGCACCACACTGAAGGAATCGAACCATGTTGAAAAAGATCGCCGTTGTCGCCCTCTGTACGGTCGGCGCCGTCTCCGCCTCCGCTCTTGCTTACGCCGCCGTTACGTCGGGGCCCGAAGGCGTTCGGGACTTCTTCCGTACGGGCTGCCATTCGAGCTACTCGGGCCACATGAGCCGCATGGGCCACGCGGGGCACATGGATTGGATGGGATTCGCGGACTGCGAAGACGAAGCGGCTCACGCCATGGGGCATTCGGGTCGCCGCATGTACGAATCCCGCGATGCGGGCCGGACGCCCGAATGGATGATGCAGGAAGGCATTCGCTGAGGAACTCTTTTCTTCGTGCGGACGATCCGTCTCTCCCTCGCCCGCACGCACGCCTCGAAGCCGCCTCCGACCGTCCGCACGGTCGGGGGCGGCTTTGCTTTGCGCTCCGTCCTTCGGAGGACGCCCCGCCACCTTCGAGGAGCGACCAAAAAGCACTTATCTCATTGATATTCACGGGTAAATACAAAAAGTAACCCTCCCCTAGCACTTCCTAAGTTCGGGCTCGACGAAGCCTAATTTCCGATCCGTACACTGCCAATCAACCAAACACCGAACCCGATCGGAAACAGAGTCCCGATCACCGAACCTCATAAGGAACAGAAATCATGTCGAAGAAGTCCGTTTTTGCCGCTCTCCTTGCCGCCTGCACGCTCGGCGCTGCCGGCCTCTCCTACGCCGCCACGAACGCCGCCCCGGCTCCCGTTGCCGCTCCCGCTGCTCCCGCCGTTTCGATGAGCGCTGCGGTCGCCGAGGCCGAAAAGGCGTACAACGCCAAGTCCTTCCGCTCGACCCTTCGCACGAGCAACGAATACGGTCTCGTCTGGGACGTTCGCATGCAGCGCGATGACGGTGCCTACGTGCGCGCCTTTGTCGACGCCAACTCCGGGAAGACGGTCGCTTTCGAAGAATCCACGATCCGCAACGGCGGTTTCGGTCACCACATGGGTGAGGGCCGCATGCACAACGGCGGTCACGGCGGCATGGGCATGAAGTCGGGTTGCTCCATGATGGGCTCGGGTATGGGCTCGGGCATGAACATGGGCAACCATCACTGATCGGTCGTTCCCGAGTGATCAAGGAGGAGAAGCAGAAGGCCAACGGCATCTGAACGATCATGCAGGCGTGCGGCCTGAAGCCGCTACCCTGGGCTACCAACCGTCACGAACTGGCGAGGTGTCTGGGGACCGGATTCGGCTCCGACCAGGAGGCACTGTCCCCGATCGTACTTGAGTAACTCTGATCCATAACTACGAGCAAAAATTCGTCAAAAGCCGCGCATCCCTTGTCCTGCTTGGGATTGCGCGGCTTTTCCACGTCCAGAATTCCTAAACTCGGGCCCGAATGGATGATGCAGGAAGGCATCCGCAGAGAAACGCTTTTCTTCGTGCGGCCGATCCGTCTCTCCGTCGCACGCACGCCCGAAACCGCCCCCGACCGCCCGCACGGTCGGGGGCGGTTTCTTTTGCGAACGACCCTTCCGCAACGCTGTCGTAAGCCCCAAAAATGGATTGATGCCAATGATTTTCAAGGAGAAATACAAACTGTAACCCTCACCTAGCACTTCCTAAGCTTGGGCTCGAAGAAACCTAATTTCCGATCCCTACACTGCCTATCATCCAAACACCGAACCCGATCGGAAACAGAGTCCCGATCACCGAACCTCATAAGGAACAGAAATCATGTCGAAGAAGTCCGTTTTCGCTGCTCTCCTTGCCACCTGCACGCTCGGCGCTGCCGGCCTCTCCTACGCCGCCACGAACGCCGCCCCGGCTCCTGTTGCCGCTCCCGCTGCTCCCGCCGTTTCGATGAGCGCTGCGGTTGCCGAGGCCGAAAAGGCGTACAACGCCAAGTCCTTCCGCTCGACCCTTCGCACGAACAACGAATACGGTCTCGTCTGGGACGTTCGCATGCAGCGCGATGACGGCGCCTACGTGCGCGCCTTCGTCGACGCCAACTCCGGGAAGACGGTCGCTTTCGAAGAATCCACGATCCGCAACGGAGGTTTCGGTCACCACATGGGTGAGGGCCGCATGCACAACGGCGGTCACGGCGGCATGGGCATGAAGTCGGGTTGCTCCATGATGGGCTCGGGCATGAACATGGGCAACCATCACTGATCGGTCGTTTCCGAGGGCGCATGAAGCCGTCTCCTCTTCAATCGCCCCTCGGGAAGTCTTTCCGAGAGAACAAGAACGCACGAAAGCCGCTTCGCGCCTCCGAGCATTCGGGGGAAACCGAGGCGGCTTTCACCGATTCCGGCTATCGGCTTTCCTCAACAATCAATTTTTTTTGACGGTCGCATTGCTTCCTCTCGGCTCAGAGCCCGGTTCGGCACAGACCATGGCCACGACACGAAGATGTTGTTTTATATACGAGCCAACAGCGTGATATTTAAGAAATTTCCTCAACGAGGAAGTTATTAAATCCACCGCTCATCAAGGCTCGACGGAAGAAGCCGAAATCGTCTGACGAAGATGTTGTTGCATATATAGACTAACAGCTTGATATTCATGAATTTTTATCAACGAAGAAGTTGTTAGATCCACCGCTCCTCAGGGCGCCGACTGGAAGACCGGCTCGACGAAAGAGCCCGAAATCATCTGACGAAGACGTTGTTGCATATACAGACTAACAGAATGATATTTAAGAAATTTCATCAACGAAGAAGTTGTGAAATCCGCAACCGCCACAAGGAGCTGGCCATAAACGTCAAGCCCCGATAGCTGCTCAGTTCCCGTATCGGTTCTTGAAGCGGGACGGCTATACTTTTTCCCGTACACACCATCTCTTCTCATCGGTCGTCGGTTCGTCGACGACGCCACAATTCGAGACGTCATGCACATTCTTCTCATCGAGGACGATCCCTTCATCGCCCGCGCCGTCACCGCCGCCCTGGAAAGCGAAGCGCACACCGTGACCTACGCCCCGTCGGGCAAAGACGCGTTTGCCGCGCTGGCGGTGCGACTTCCCGACGCCGTGCTTCTCGACCTCGGACTCCCCGGGATCGACGGCATCGACGTTCTGAAAAGCATCCGCGCCATGCCGGCACCCGCTTCGAACCTTCCCGTCATCATCGTGACGGCGCGCGAAGCGCTTGAGAGCCGCCTCGAAGGGCTCGATGCCGGGGCGGACGACTACCTGCTCAAACCTTTCCACATGTCGGAGCTCCTCGCCCGACTTCGGGCGGTCGTTCGCCGCAAAGGACCGCTTGCGGGCGACGTGCTGCGTGCGGGCCACATCGCGCTCAACACCGTTACCCACACCTGCACGGTCGGCAGCGACGCCGTCACGCTCTCGAAGCGCGAGTACGCGCTCCTTGCGGCGCTTCTCGTACGACCGGGCGCCATTTTGTCCCGCCGGGCACTCGAAGAAAAGCTCTACGCCCCGGGCGACGAACCCGAAAGTAACGCGATCGAATACCTCATTCACGCGCTGCGCAAAAAAATCGGCGCCGAATCGATCGAAAACATCCGCGGACTCGGTTGGCGTATCAAGGCCGACCGATAAGCCCCGGACTCACACCACGGAACCCGCATGTTTCTCTCGACTCTGAGGCGCTCCCTTCTCGGACGGACCCTGGCCGCCGTCGTCACGGTATCGACCCTCTTGATGATGCTCACCGCGGCCGCTCTCTTTTGGTGGGCCCGCGAAGACGCGCTCGCCATGCAGGACGCGCATCTTGCGGACATGACGGCCGCGCTCGCCCGTGCGGACGTAGCGGCGCTCGTCCCCCGGGCGCTCACGATGGACCCGCAACAGTTTGCCGAGCGGATCGAATCGGACGAACCGCTCCCGAGCCGCCACCACCGCATGATGATGCGCGGGATGATGAACCGCATGGGCATGCATCGGGAAACGACCCCGAACGAGCGCCGCACGGCCATTCCCGCGGGCGAATCCGTGCTCGTTCGGCTTATTACCCGTCAGGGGCAGGCGGTGTCGACCACGTTGGAGCACGCCCTCCCCGCAGGACTTTCCACGCTCACGATCAACGGCGAGCCGCACCGCGTATGCCTCGTCTTTTTGCCCAACGGCCGCTACACGGCGCTCGCCGAACCGATGGCGATGCGCGAAGCAACGGTGCTGGAGCAGGCGAAGACCGCGGTGATGCCGCTTCTTGTTTTGCTGCCTCTCCTTCTTTTTGCGATCAGTGCCGTCCTTTGGCGGGCGCTGCGGCCTTTGAACCGCGCCGCTGCCGACGTGAAGGGGCGCTCGGCCACGGACCTCGCGCCCCTCTCCTACGAGGGCGTTCCCTTGGAAATCGCCCCCTTCGTCGAAGCCGTGAACGACCTACTCGCGCGCGTGCAGGCCGCGCGCACGCGCGAAATCCGCTTTACGGCGGATGCCGCGCACGAACTGCGATCGCCGCTTACGTCGCTCACGATCGAGGCCGAGCACCTCAAGCGTCTCAAGCTCTCCGACGAAGCGCGCCCGATCGTCGAAAACCTGGAGTCGGGCCTTGCGCGGTCGGTCCATCAGGTGTCGCAGCTCCTTCTCTTTGCGCGCGCCCAGGCGGGCGAGAGCGCCGCCGTGCTTGCGCGCGACGCCAAACCCTGGTACCTCTCGGAGCTCGTAGGCGAAGTGGTGGAGCCGATCCTCCCCGCCATCGCCGAGAAGTCGATCGGCTTCGAAGTCGAGGGGCTCGATGCCGACACGCCCGAAGCGCCCGTCAAGGGCGTCTCGCGCGCAGCGATTCAGGCGATGATGCGCAACCTCGTCGAAAACGCCGTTCACTACACGCCCGCCCGAGGGGCCGTGACGGTGAGAATCGATCGTTCGGCCGGGAAGCTTTCGATCGTTGTTTCGGATACGGGTCCGGGCATTCCCGAGAGCGAACGCGAACGCGTTTTCGACCCCTTCTACCGCATTGCGGGTTCGGGACTTCCGGGAACGGGCCTGGGGCTTGCGATCGTACGCACCTACGCCGAGATGGTGGGAGCGCGGATCGATCTCGCCGACGCCCGTCCGGGCGAGGTTCCTCCGGGGCTCAAGGCGAGCGTCCTCGTCGAACTTCCTCGCGAATCGACCGAAACCCCGTAAAGCGCGCATCGACCTCAAAGAAAAACGGCATGCCCTTCGCAAAAGGCATGCCGTTTTTCGTTGTCGAGCGCGTCGCCCGGGGGCCCGAAATCACTCGCGGCGGTCCCGCGCCTTCGGCGCCGAGAGGTGCTTCGGCGCGTGGTAGAGGTCCGACTTCTTCGCTTCGAACGTGGGATCGGACCCCGGCTTGATATCGGGCTGCTGATAGTCGGGCATGCTCGCGGCGACCCGATCCCGGGCCGCCTCTTCGCCTTCGAGGCGGAAAAGCACTTCGCGATCCTTCACCATGGTCAAATCCCAGCGTGCGCGCTCTTCGATAGCGTCGCGCTGGTTTTCAAGCGAGTAGAGTTCGGCCGCAAACGCTTCGTTTTGCAGGCGCAGCCGATCGTTCGCGGCCCGTTGGGCCACGAGCGTCTGCTCGAGTTCCTTCAATCGGAACCAGCTTGCGCGACCGGCCCAAAGCTGGTACTGCGTGACGCCGATGCCGAGAAGAAGCAGGACGATGAAGATACGGATCATGGGAGGTGTCTTCTCCGCTCAACGCGCATCGACTCAGCGACGGATCGAGTAGAACGCGTCGCGGCCGGGATAGACGGCCACTTCGGCGAGGTGCTCTTCGATGCGAAGGAGCTGGTTGTACTTGGCCATACGGTCGGAGCGGCTCATCGAGCCCGTCTTGATCTGGCCGGCGTTGAGACCGACGGCGATGTCGGCGATCGTGCTGTCTTCCGTTTCGCCCGAGCGGTGCGAGATGACGGCCGTGTAGCCGGCGCGCTTGGCCATTTCGATCGCTTCGAACGTTTCCGTGAGGGTGCCGATCTGGTTGACCTTGATGAGGATCGAGTTGGCCACGCCCTTTTCGATGCCTTCCTTGAGGATCGCGGGGTTCGTGACGAAGAGGTCGTCGCCGACGAGCTGCACGCGTTCGCCGAGAGCGGCCGTGAGCTTGGCCCAGCCTTCCCAGTCGCCTTCGGCCATGCCGTCTTCGATCGAGATGATCGGGTACTTGTCGCACCAGCCGGCGAGCACTTCGATCCATTCTTCGGCGGTGAGCGCGGCGCCCGAGGACTTCTTCATGACGTACTTGCCGTCGACGAAGAATTCGGACGAAGCGCAGTCGAGCGCGAGCGCGATGTCCTTGCCCGGTTCGTAGCCCGCGGCGCGGATGGCTTCGAGGATGAGTTCGATCGCTTCTTCGTGCGATTCGCACTTGGGAGCGAAACCGCCTTCGTCGCCCACGGCGGTCGACATGCCGCGACCGTTGATGATCTTCTTCAGGGCGTGGAAGGTTTCGGCGCCGTAGCGAAGCGCTTCGCGCAGCGACGGAGCACCCACCGGAATGATCATGAATTCCTGAAGGTCGAGGTTGTTGTTCGCGTGCGCGCCGCCGTTGATGACGTTCATCATCGGGACGGGCATCTGAAGAGCGCCCATGCCGCCGAAGTAGCGGTAGAGGGGTTGGCCGGACTCTTCGGCCGCGGCGCGGGCGACGGCCATCGAGACGGCGAGGATCGCGTTGGCGCCGAGACGGCTCTTGTTGTCCGTGCCGTCGAGCTTGACCATGAGGCGATCGATGTAGGCCTGGTCGGTGGCTTCGAGACCGATCAGCGCGTCGGCGATTTCACCCGAAACGTGACTCACGGCGGTGAGCACGCCCTTGCCGCAGTAGCGCTTCGGATCGTTGTCGCGCAGTTCGATCGCTTCGCGCACGCCCGTCGAGGCGCCCGAGGGAACGGCCGCGCGGCCGACGGCGCCGCTTTCGAGCCAGACTTCGGCTTCGACGGTGGGATTGCCGCGGCTGTCGAGAACTTCACGGCCGATGACATCAATAATGGAACTCATGATGAATCCTTTTCTGGGTTGGAGCGTGAGGTGGAGCGACGTCGCGACCGGAAGTCCCGAAAGAGGCGTCGCTCGAAACGATGTTAGAGAGCGAAGGTGTCTTCGAGGAAGGGACGGCCCTTCACGATGCGGTCGATTTCAACGAGGCTCGTGAGGAGATCCTTCATTCGGTCGAGCGGAACGGCGTTCGGGCCGTCGCTCAGCGCGCAGGCGGGGTTCGGGTGCGTTTCCATGAAGAGACCCGCAACGCCGACGGCAACGGCCGCACGCGCGAGGACGGGCACGAACTGGCGCTGGCCGCCCGAGCAAGTGCCGTTGCCGCCGGGGAGCTGCACGGAGTGCGTGGCGTCGAAGACGACGGGGGCGCCCGTTTCGCGCATGATCGCAAGCGAGCGCATGTCGGAGACGAGGTTCCCGTAGCCGAAGGAGGCGCCGCGTTCGCACACGAGGAAGCGATCGGTCGAAAGACCCGCTTCTTCGGCGGCGGCACGCGCCTTTTCAACGACGTTCTTCATGTCGCCCGGGGCGAGGAACTGACCCTTCTTGATGTTGACGGGTTTGCCCGACATTGCGCAGGCGCGGATGAAGTCCGTCTGACGGCAGAGGAACGCGGGTGTCTGCAGAATATCCGCCACGGCCGCAACCGCAGGAACTTCGGCCTCGGTATGCACGTCCGTGATGACGGGCACTCCCACCTGACGACGCACTTCCTCGAGGATGCGCAGCCCCTCTTCCATGCCGGGACCGCGGAAGCTCTTCCCGGAGGTGCGGTTCGCCTTGTCGTAGCTCGCCTTGAAAACGTAGGGGATGCCGAGTTCGCCCGTCACCTCCTTGAGATGCCCGGCGATGTCGATCGCCATCTGTTCGCCTTCGAGCACGCAGGGGCCCGCCAAAAGAAAGAAGGGGCGGTCAAGCCCGGCTTCGAAACCACACAGCTGCATCGGCAAATTCTCCTCGAAAAAAAACCGACCCCTCGCCCCCGTTCGCGCTAGGCGGGCGGTTGGGTGATCGGGTCGGCGCAACATTCGTGTGTTCGGGACGAAGCCGCGGCTCCGTCCCGATTCGACCTTACGGTCAGTTCGCCTGCTTCGCTTCGGAGCGGGCGATGGCCGCTTCGACATACGCCTTGAAGAGCGGATGACCGAAGCGCGGATTCGACGTGAATTCCGGATGGAACTGCACGGCGAAGAAGAAGGGATGATCGGGCAACTCCATCATTTCGGGGAGGTGTTCGCTCGGCGTCTTGGCCGAAATCACCATGCCCTTTTCTTCGAACTGCGCGACGTAGGCGTTGTTCACTTCGTAGCGGTGACGATGGCGTTCGGCCACGACGTCGCCGTAGATGCGGTGCGCGAGGGTGCCCGGACGAACCGGCACTTCCTGGCGACCGAGACGCATCGTGCCGCCGAGGTCCGACCCTTCGCTGCGCTTCTGGATTTCGCCCGTACGGTCCTTCCACTCGGTGATGAGCGCGACGACGGGATGCGGCGTGTCGGGGTCGAGTTCGGTCGAGTTGGCGCCGCCGAGACCGCAGACGTGGCGGGCGAATTCGATCACCGCCATCTGCATGCCGAGGCAGATGCCGAGGAACGGGATCTTCTTTTCGCGGGCGAACTCGATGGCCTTGATCATGCCTTCGGTGCCGCGCTTGCCGAAGCCGCCCGGAACGAGAATGGCGTCAAGCCCTTCGAGCACGGCCGTACCTTCTTCTTCGATCTTCGTCGAGTCGATGAACTTGGTGCGAACCTTCGTTTCCGTGTGGATGCCGGCGTGCACGAGCGCTTCGTTGAGCGACTTGTAGCTGTCGGCGTAGTCGACGTACTTGCCGACCATACCGATCGTCACTTCGCGCTTCGGGTGCTTGATGTTGTTGACGATGTTTTCCCAGGCCGAGAGGTCGGCGGGCGGCGTTTCGAGACCGAGCTTTTCGCAGACGATGTCGTCGAGCTTCTGGGCGTGGAGCATCAGGGGCACTTCGTAGATCGTCGAAGCGTCGGCCACGCTGATCACGCAGTTCATCGGAACGTTCGAGAAGAGCGAGATCTTCGCGCGTTCGTTTTCGGGGATCATGCGTTCGGCACGGCAAAGGAGCACGTCCGGATAGACGCCTTCTTCGCGCAGCTTCTGCACGGAGTGCTGCGTGGGCTTCGTCTTCAATTCGCCCGCCGAGGCCACCCACGGGCAGAGCGTGAGGTGGATGAAGCAGGTGTTGTTGCGGCCCACGCGGAAGGACATCTGACGCACGGCTTCGACGAAGGGGAGCGATTCGATGTCGCCCACCGTACCGCCGATTTCAACGACGCACACGTCGGGCTTGCCGTCCCAGGCGGAGGAAGCGCCGCGGCCGATGAATTCCTGAATTTCGTTCGTGATGTGCGGGATCACCTGCACGGTCTTGCCGAGGTATTCGCCGCGACGTTCCTTGCGAAGAACGCTTTCGTAGATCTGGCCCGACGTGAAGTTGTTGGGCTTGTGCATCTTCGAGGAGATGAAGCGCTCGTAGTGCCCGAGGTCGAGGTCGGTTTCGGCGCCGTCTTCCGTCACGAACACTTCACCGTGCTGGAAAGGCGACATCGTACCCGGGTCCACGTTGATGTAGGGATCGAGCTTGATCATCGTCACCTTGAGCCCGCGGGATTCGAGGATCGCAGCGAGGGACGCCGCGGCAATGCCCTTACCGAGGGAGGAAACCACGCCGCCCGTCACAAATACATACTTGGTCATGAAACTGTCCGTCCAGCCGAGAAGTGAAGAAAAAATCAAAAACGGTGATTATAACCCGATGTTCGCCGCAAACCGCACGCAAAAGCCCGAGAGGCCGGGCGGAACGCATCCGACCGGCCGGGGTCCGCGGCGCGAGGGCCACATCCGTAAAAGGACCCCGCGAAAGGGGTCCGAATCTGCGTGCTCATTGTAGTAGAAAACACTGAGGAGCCGATAGGTTCAAGCCCCCTTCGAAAGCGCCCGACGAATGGGGCGCGCCGCCCCGAAAGAAAGCGCCCGGACACGAGGGCCGGGCGCTTCGGGAAAAACGGAGGCAGCGGGGCCGAGAGCCCCGGAAGAAACAAATCAGTCGCCGCTTCGGCCGGCTTCCTCGGCTTCTTCTTTGAGGCGCAGATCGCGCTCGGCGCGCTCGATCCGTTCGTCAAGCGCCGCCACGAGTTCGCTCGAACACGTCGTGCAGCCGCGCGCTCCTTTGCCGCAACCGCCGTCGCACCCCGCCTTCTCCTCGCACGTGCAGTCGCAGGCGTCGCCGCACCCTGTTTCGCCGAGCACCCATTCGGGCTGCACCGTCACGTGGTCGATCCCGAAGCGGTCGTGCAGTCCCGTGCGGATCGCATCGAGAATCTTCGGCCAGCAGGCGGGCGACTCGATCTGCACGTGGCACTGGATCGCTCCGTGCCCCGGGCTCATCGTCCAGACGTGCAAGTCGTGCACGTGCCGCACCGAGGGAATCTCTTCGAGGAAGCGCCCCACGTCGTCGAGTTCCACCCCTTCCGGAACGCCGTCGAGCAACACGCGCGAGGCGTCGCGCAGAATTTCGTACGTGGCGTGCAAGAGCATCACGCCCACCAACATCGAGAGAATCGGGTCGATGATCGCGGGGCCGCCCATCCAGATCACGGCGCCCGCCGCGATGGCGGCCACCGACCCCAAGAGGTCCCCCATCACGTGCAGGAGCGCCGCGCGGGTATTGACGTTTTTCTTGTCGCGCGAAAGCGACCAGGCAACGCCGAGGTTGATCACGAGACCGATCGCCGCAATGGCCATCACCGAAAAGCCCGAAACGGGTTCGGGGTTCGAGATGCGCCCGAACGCCTCCCAAAAGAGCCAGACGACGACGCCGAGCATGACGATCCCGTTCACGAAGGCGGCGAGCACTTCGACGCGCCCGTGCCCGAACGAGTGGTCGCGGTCGGCGCCGCGCTGTGCGATCAGGTTGGCGATCAGCGCGAAAAGAAGACTCGCCGAGTCGGTCACCATGTGACCCGCGTCGCCGATCAGCGCGAGCGAATTGCTCCAGAGGCCGCCCAGGAGTTCGATGAAGGAAAAAGTGAGGGTGAGGCCCACCGCAACGCCGAGGACGGATTTTTTCGTCTTTTCGGCGGCGTGCCCCCAGGCACTGTCGCCCCGGCCGTGACCGGTGTAGTCGTGCGAAGCCGTCTGCGGCATGTCGCCGTCCGTGTGTCGTTCGCTCATGGTGTGTACTTCTGTTCGGATGGTTGGGTCGGTTCTTTCGTCGGCATCGCGTGTCCGACGGGACATTTGCGCATGTTACTCCCTTGCCCGGCGGTTGCCGCCGCGCAGGCCCCGGGAGTTCGCAAAGCAAAGACGCCGCCGGACGGAAATCGCTTTCCGTCCGGCGGCGCTCTCAATCGTAGTCTTCAACAACGCTCCGAAGAGCGTTTGCGTCCTTGCGGCTTAGCGACCGAGCATCGGGGTGACGTCGTCGGGACCCGCGGCGAGGAGACCGGCCTTCGAGTAGATGCCGAGCTTCTGACGCGTGTCGACGATGTCGAGGTTGCGCATCGTGAGCTGACCGATACGGTCGACGGCCGTGAACATCGAGTCGCCCTTTTCCATCGTGAGGCGCGAGGGTTCGTACGTAAGGTTCGGGCTCACGGTGTTGAGGATCGAGTAGTCGTTGCCGCGGCGCAGTTCGAGCGTAACTTCGCCCGTGACGGCACGCGCCACCCAGTGCATGGCGCTTTCGCGCAGCATGATCGCCTGGCTGTCGAACCAGCGGCCCTGGTAGAGGAGGCGACCGAGCTTGATGCCGTTGATGCGGTACTGTTCGATCGTGTCTTCGTTGTGGATACCGGTGACGAGACGTTCGTAGGCGATGAAGAGAAGCGCCATCCCCGGGGCTTCGTAGATGCCGCGGCTCTTCGCTTCGATGATGCGGTTTTCGATCTGGTCGGACATGCCGAGACCGTGACGGCCGCCCACGCGGTTGGCTTCTTCCATGAGCGCGACGCGGTCGGAGAAGCGCTGGCCGTTGATCGCCACCGGCATGCCTTCTTCAAAGGCCACGGTCACGACTTCGGGCTTGACGTCGCAGTCTTCCTTCCAGAAGGGAACGCCCATGATCGGTTCGACGATCTTGATGCTCGAGGAGAGCTCTTCGAGGTCCTTCGCTTCGTGCGTGGCGCCGAGCATGTTCGAGTCGGTCGAATAGGCCTTTTCGGCGCTCATGCGGTAGTTGAAGCCTTCGGCCTGAAGGAAGGCGGACATTTCGGCGCGGCCGCCGAGTTCCGAGATGAACTGCGTGTCGAGCCAGGGCTTGTAGATCTTGAGGTTCGGATTCGCAAGGAGACCGTAACGGTAGAAGCGTTCGATGTCGTTGCCCTTGTAGGTCGAGCCGTCGCCCCAGATGTGCACGCCGTCTTCGCGCATGGCGGCAACGAGCATCGTGCCCGTCACGGCGCGGCCGATCGGCGTCGTGTTGAAGTAGAGCTGACCGCCCGTCGAGATGTGGAAGGCGCCCGACTGGATGGCGGCGATGCCTTCGTTGACGAGCTGCGGACGGCAGTCGATCAGGCGGGCGTTTTCGGCGCCGTACTCCATGGCGCGACGCGGAATGGCTTCGTAGTCCTTTTCGTCGGGCTGGCCGAGGTTGGCGGTGTAGGCGTAGGGGAGAGCACCCTTATTTTTCATCCAACGAAGAGCAGCGCTCGTATCAAGGCCGCCGGAAAACGCGATGCCGACCTTCTGACCGACCGGAACGCTTTGCAGAATCGTTTGAGACATGTATCCACTCCAAGGAATCGCGGGGCGCCTACGGCCCCTGGCATAGGGTCAAGAGCCCGGGACGGCTCTCGTGTTTTTGGATTCTACTGAGGAAGCGGATGCGTCTTACGAGAACGCGGAATCAAAAACGGGAACTCTTGATACACCTTCGCAAGGCGTCGAATAAGGAGAAATTTGGTCGACAATACCCCGACTCTCGGGCGACTTCAAATCGCGGGAAAACCCTGGAAACTAAGGCATTTAGCCTAATTTGCCCTCAGCCTCGCGAGGGCGTTTTCGGGCGAAATCGCTGTGTGACTTTTTCGGCGCCGGAGGGGCTCGCGGACGGGGTGCCGCCCCCCCGCGCGCGGGGGGTCCCATCGGCGGGGACCGAATTTTACACACACTAGGCACTTTTGCCTATTGGGAAGAACCTATTTTTCGCATTATTCCTCCGTGGATCAAATGTGCTCCCGCTTTTTGCAGGGTCCTACACGTCGACTCTCTACACTGCGAGCTGACACGCGGCGTCCGCCCTTTCTCGACCACCGGGACGCCGCTCACCCGTTCGAGCGGGCGGCCGGATTTCGACCACACCCTGCGGCTCACGCCGCACCGGACGCCCCCGACGAATCCAAAGGAGCTTTCGATTATGAAACTGAAGACCACCCTTCTCAGCCTCGCCCTCGTTGCCGCTTCGGGTGCCGCCATGGCTCTGCCGAACATCGCCGTGCTCGCCACGGGCGGTACGATCGCCGGTGCGGGCGCGAGCTCGACGGGTTCGGCCTATTCCGCCGGCAAGGTGTCCGTCAACCACCTCGTCGACGCCGTTCCCGAACTCGCCAAGATCGCCAACGTCACGCCGGTTCAGGTGACAAACATCGGCTCTCAGGACATGTCCGACGAAGTCTGGCTCAAGCTCGCCAAGACGATCAACAGCGACTGCGGCAAGTACGACGGCTTCGTGATCACGCACGGCACGGACACGATGGAAGAAACGGCCTACTTCCTGCAGCTCACCTCGAAGTGCAGCAAGCCCGTGGTGATGGTCGGCGCCATGCTGCCCTCGACGGGTCTTTCCGCCGACGGTCCGCGCAACCTCTACAACGCCGTTCTGACGGCCGCCGAACCTGAAACGGCCAAGATGGGCGTCGTCGTCGCCATGGACAACATCGTCGTGGGTGCCCGCGACGTCATCAAGACCAACACGGTTCAGCCCGAAACGTTCCAGGGTGCGAACTTCGGCAAGCTCGGCACGATCTTCAACAACAAGGTCGAGTACGAAGTGACCCCGGTTCGCAAGCACACGACGGAAACCCCGTTTGACGTTTCGAAGCTCGACGCGCTGCCCAAGGTCGGCATCGTCTACAACCACGCCGGCGTCGAAGGCGTTCAGGCCGAAGCGCTCGTGAAGGCGGGCTACAAGGGCATCGTGAATGCGGGCGTCGGCAACGGCAACATCCACAAGTCCGTCTGGCCGATCCTCGAAAAGGCCGCCAAGGACGGCATCGTCGTGGTTCGCTCCTCGCGCGTTCCGACGGGCGCCACCACGAAGGAAGCCGAAGTCGACGACCAGAAGATGGGCTGGGTGGCCTCCGGTTCGCTCAATCCTCAGAAGGCCCGCGTGCTCCTGCAGCTCGCTCTGACGAAGACGACCGACTGGAAGGAAGTCCAGAAGTACTTCGATCTCTACTAATCGACGTACGGCGTGCGGACCGTCCCCGACGGTCCGCCGAAACACCTGAAACGGTTGAACGTTCGGAAGGTCCCGAAGCCCCGCAGCTTCGGGGCCTTTTTGTTGGGTACGGAGACGAACCGCCACGGCGCTCGGTATCCTTCGGGTGTCGTCCCTCAACGCTTCGTCACCTCTTCGACGCCTCTTCGACGCTTCCTCGATTTCGACCATGGTTCTTTTCATCTACGGCCCCACGCACGCGGGAAAAACGCTCCTTGCCCGACGACTCGCCCGCGAGACGGGGGCGCTCGTCCTCTCGCTCGACCTTCTGAAGATGGGACTCATTCGCTCGGGAATGCTCCCCTGCACGCCGCTTGAGGACGAGAAAATCGAGGCGCTCATGTGGCCCGCGGTGCGCGAGCTCGTGCGAACGGCGCTCGAAAACGACGAAGATCTCGTCGTCGAAGGCGACTACGTGCCGGCCGAGTGGCGCGGGGATTTCGAGGCGGACGCCGCCGTCGGCGCTCTCACACTCGTCTTTTCGGAGCGGTACGTCGAAGAGGAATTCGACGCGATCCTCGCTCATGCCGAAGCGGCCCGTCGGAGGCTTGCAAAAGGAGAAGAGCACGTAACGCGCGAGGAACTTCGGGCGGCGCACGCCGCGGCACGGAATCGCGCCCAACGGGCGGGCGACGAGGTGCTGCTCGTCGACGGGAATTACGAAGGGACGGTGGCAGCGTGGCTTGCCGTCGCACGGGAGCGCTTTCTCCGCCGTTCGGGAGCCGGGAGCGGGCGCGTCTGATTCCGGGTTTGGCGTCCGGAAAGTGAAAAGGCCACGGGTTCGTTCGCGGCCTTTCGTTTTCCCGAGTTTGACAGTTCAAAATGGCGAGAAACCTTGCCCGGCAAGGGGTCTCGCTTGTTTTTCCACCGTTCGCAAGCTGTTATAAGGCCCAAACCCTCACGCTGAGTGCGCGCTTTACGTCCGCCTCTCGCGCAAGACCCGGCAACGGTTTCAGTCCGGCCGCTCTTGCTGGGGTCTCGAAATCGCCCGCGGTGTTGGATTTCGTACAGAACTTCTCGCCGTCCGGCAACTGCACTTCCGTCAACGTTGCCTCGCTCAGCGCTTCGAGAAGCGGTGCACGAGCACGCCCTGGCGGATCGCGAGCGTCGTGTCGGTCGACTCGATCACGTCGAAGTCAAGTGCGAAGGGAACGCTCACGCCGCCCGCCGTGTCGTCGCCGAAGACCGTGAGGGTCGAGCCCTGAAGCTTCCAGCGCTTCGCGTCCAGGGAGCCCATGTTGAAGGAGACGGCCGAGCCGTCCGCCCGGAAGTCGAACCCGCGCACCGCGCGGCTCGACCCCGGCACCGCTTCGCGCCAGACGCCCGCGACCCGCTCGGGCGCGGTCTCGACGGCGGGCGCCGCGAGGTCCGCTTCGCTCACGGGAGCGGTCGCACCGTAGGTGACGGTTTCGGTCGAGGGGCCCGTCGCTTCGTACGTGACGGAGGGACCCGACGCGGGCTCTTCGGAAGCGTTGCCGCCGAAGAAGCTCCCGAAAAAGCCCGAGGAGCGTTCGCTCTTTTCCTCGGGTTCCGCCGCTTCGCCCGCCATCGGCTGCGGCTTTTTGCCATCCTTCCATTCGCGCCAGGAAATCGACTTGCGCGCGCCCGTTGCGGACATGTCGACGCGGGCGGGAAGACCCGCGCGTTCGTCGGCAAGCGCCGCGGCTTCGCGACGACGTTCGTCTTCGGGACGAACGACTTCGGGCGAGGCGACGGCCTCGGTTTCGGCGGCGGGTTCAGTCGCGGCGGGCGTTTCCGTCGGTGCGGGCTCGGAAGCGGGCTCGGTTGCACGCGGCTCTTCGGCGGGCTCGGCGACCGGCGCGGCGGCTTCGACCGGTTCGTTCGTTTCGACGGACGCCGCGGCCGCAGGAGCCTGCGTCGTCACCGCGGGCGTCATCACGTCCGCGGGCGCGGGCACGTTCGGAGCCGGCAGGCGCTCGGCGGGCCGCTCAAGGCTTTCGAAGCGGGGCTCGTTGTCGTCCCAGGCGTCGGCAATGGTGCCGCACCCCGAGAGGAGGCCGGCAAAGAGAAGACTGATCGTAAGCGCAAGAGCGGTTTGACGGGGCATGAGCGGATCCTCGACGGTCCTTCGGAATTCGGAAGATTGGAATTTTAACGGAAGGAACCGTCCGAACCCGAGTCCGTTCGACCAAAAATAGAAAGCCCCCGACGGATGCGGGGGCTTTTCGGGAAGACAGCGCCCGGCCCCTCGGGGCCCGGGCACGTGTTCCTCACGGCGATCAGCTGATCACGTAGAGCACGACGAGTGCGAGCAACATGACCGGAGCCGTACGCTTCACGACTTCGATCGGGGAGACGCCCGCGATACCCGCCGCGACGATCATCCCGCCGGCGAGCGGCGAGGAAGCGCGACCGAAGGCGCCCGCGATCGAGGCGAGGTAGCCGAGGTCGGGAATCGTCATGCCGAACTGAGCGGCGTGCGGCGTCACGGCTTCATTGAAGGCGAAGGTCGCCGCGTCGCCCGAACCGGTCATCACGCCGAGCACGTAGGGGCCGATGGCGGCGCCGAGCTTGGCGACTTCGCTCGAGTGGCGCAGGTAGTCGACGAAGACGTCGATCACGCCGCAGGAGCGCAGACCCGCGGCGAAGACGCCCGCCGCGATGATGATGCCGATGATGTTGCCGTAGCCGCGGCCCATGCCGTCGAAGAACTTCTTCGTGATGTCGGCGGGGTTGCTACGAGTGACGGCGATCGCGTAGACGGCGCCGATCAGCATGGCCGTGGCCACCGAAAGCTTGAGTTCGGGCGCCCAGATCGAGAAGCCGAGAAGAATCACCACCGGAAGAAGCGGAGCGAACGCAAAGAGAAGGTTTGCCTTTTCGGGAAGTTCGGGACCCTTCGAAACGTCAATGCCCGCAATCGACGAGCCTTCGAAGCCGCCCTTCTTGTAGTCCTTGTAGGCAAAGCAGAGGAGCGTCATGAAGATCGTGATCACGAAGAGAAGGCCGATCGTGCGGGGAGCCGTCGCGTAGATGTACTCCATGATCGGCATCTCGGCGAGCTTCGAGATGAAGACGTTGTGCGAGGTGCCGGGCGACAGGAACCCCGGAACGGTCGAACCCGCCACGGCCGCGGCAGCGATCGCCGGATGGAAGCCCGCGCGCACCATGAGGATGATCATCGTCGGACCGACCGCGGCGCACAAGCCCGCGAAGGACGAAATCGCCACCGAGATGAAGCCCGTAACGAGCATGCAGCAGGGCAGCAGCAACACGCCGAGCGTGCGAAGCGGCTTCGTCAGCAGAGACACGAGGTGCAGGTCGCACTTCGTGAGCGACATCACGCCCGCAAAGCCCATCGACGAGCAGATCGCGATGATGAGCGAGGCGTTCGTCATCGACTTGTCGAACTGCTTGAAGGCGGCCATCGGATCGAGCGCGAGAAGCGTCATCACGAAGCCCGCCGTAAGAAGCACGAGTCGGGTCTCGTAGCGTTTGATAAGCGCGGCGATCGTCAGAACGACGATCACGAGCGCGGCCCAGAAAGTCCAGGTCATGAAGCTCTCCTTGGTGAAACGGGGGGTCGAACCGCACGGCCCCCTTCAAGGGCGGCTCGTGCGACGTTGGCGGCATTCTATCCGCCGTCCGACGCACCCCTGATGGTGAAAACCCGCGGTCGCCTAAAACACTAGTGTTAACCCGAATACGGGTTCGGCAAACCGAGGGAAAACAAGCTCCGACGATACAAAAAAAAGCCTCCCGTTGTGAGGAGGCTTCTTTCGTACGGATTCTTGGCGGGGCCGCCGGGACTCGAACCCAGATCCGTCCCTTAGGAGGGGACAGTTCTATCCTGTTGAACTACGGCTCCGCGCAATGAGCGTGGATTCTAGCACGGACCGCCCGATTGCTCGGGCGGCGATTTTGCGTTTTCCCGTCAGTCGAGTCGGTGGAGCTTGGGGCCGGCGATCGCAAGGAGCAGTTCCTTTTCGCCGCGAGTCGAGAAACGAATGCGGATGCGGGCCTGCGAGCCCGTGCCCGTGACGGAGAGGACCGTCCCTTCGCCGAAGACGTCGTGACGGAGGAGTTCCCCCGGGTGCCAGCCCGCTTCGGCGGCGCTGCGCTCGGCGGCGCGCTTCAAAACGGGTTCGTCCTTGAAGCCGACGCGCGCCCCGGAGAGGGTCTTCCTGGAGGCGCCGTAAGCGGCGCGCGCTTCGCCCGCGTCGGACCGTCCGTAGGAAGAGCTGCGCCCGTAGCCGCCCGAGCCGTAGGAGCTCGATCCCCCCGACCGACCCGATCCGTACGCGTTCGAGCGGCGCGAGCCGCCGAAGGTGGGCCGCTCCCAGCGGTCCTCGTCGCGGTCGCGGAAGCGGCTCCGGCCCGAACCCTCTTCGAGCTCGCGCACATCGAGAAGTTCTTCGGGGATTTCGTCGACGAAGCTCGAAAGCTTGTTCGAGTAATGGTCCCCGTGCATGAAGCGGCTCTGCGCGTGCGTGATGACGAGCGACTCCTTCGCGCGGGTGATCGCCACGTACATGAGGCGGCGCTCTTCGTCGAGCCCGCCGCGACCGTTCTTGTCGCCGTTGATGGCGGAAAAGTGCGGGAAGATCCCCTCTTCGGCACCGATGATGTAGACGTACGGGAATTCAAGACCTTTGGCCGCGTGCACGGTCATGATCTGCACGGCGTCGACGTCGTTGCCTTCGTTCTTGTCGCCCGCTTCGAGCGTCGCCTGCGTGAGGAACCCCTGCAGAGGCGTGGGCGACTCGTCGTTATAGACGGACATCGCCGGCTGATCCTCGGGGATTTCTTCGTTTTTGAGGTACCCGAGTGCGGCCGCCATCGTTTCTTCCATGTTGGCGATGCGGTCTTCGCCGTCCTTTTCGGTCTCGTAGTGCGCGCGCAGGCCCGAGCCGTTCAAAACGAGCTTGATCGTGTCGACGAGCGAAAGCCCCGCTTGCGCGGTCTTGTCGCGCATCGCCTGCACGAGCGACGCGAACGCCATCAGCTTCGGGGGCTTCGGAATCGTTTCGTCGCAGATCGCGCCCCAGAGCGAGAAACCCTTGGCGCGCGCGGCGATCGTGAGGGTTTCGATCGTCTTCGGACCGATCCCTCGGGCGGGGAAATTGACGACGCGCAAAAAGCTCGTGTCGTCGCTCGGGTTGTCGAGAAGACGCAGGTACGCGAGCACGTGCTTCACTTCGGCGCGCTCGAAGAAGCGTTGGCCGCCATAAACGCGGAACGGAATCCCGAACCCCGCAAAGGCCGTTTCAATGGCGCGCGACTGCGCGTTCGTGCGGTAAAGGATCGCGAAGTCGCGCCACGTGCGGGAGCGCTCGCGCTCGGCCTTCACCTGGTAGCCCACCCATTCGGCTTCGGCCCGGTCGTCTTCGAGTTCTTTGACGACGATGCGGCGGCCGCGCACGCCCGAAGTCCAAAGCTCCTTCCCGAGGCGCCCGGAATTGTGGGCAATGAGCGCGTTGGCCGCATCGAGAATCACGCCCGTCGAGCGGTAGTTCTGCTCCAGGCGGATCGGTTCCGCGACGGCGTAGTCCCGCAAAAAGTCCGCCATGTTCCCGACGTTCGCGCCGCGGAAGGCGTAAATCGACTGGTCGTCGTCGCCCACGGCGAAGACGGCGTTTTTCGAGAGCCCGTGCGGCCCGCGGCCGCACCCCGAGAGGAGCTGGAGCCACCGGTACTGAAGGATGTTCGTATCCTGGAATTCGTCGACGAGGATGTGGCGGAAGCGCTCCTGGTAGTGGGCGCGGATCACTTCGTTGCGCTCCAGGAGTTCGTAGCAGCGAAGAAGCAGCTCCGCAAAGTCCACCACGCCCTCGCGCTGGCAGGTCTGCTCGTAGACCGCGTAGACGTTGCGGGTTTCGCGGTCGGCGTCGTCGTCCGTGAGGTGCCCGGAGCGAAGGCCGTGTTCCTTCGACCAGTTGATGACGTTCACGACGTACTTCGGATCGACCTTTTCGGGGTCGAGGTTGAGTTCCCTCAAGACGCGCTTGACGAGCGACAACTGATCGCTCGAATCGAGAATCTGAAAGGTTTTCGGCAGGTTCGCTTCTTCCGCATGGCGTCGAAGAATGCGGTTGCAGAGCCCGTGGAAGGTCCCCACCCACATGTAGCGCAAGTCGTAGGGGAGCATCGCCTCCAGGCGCGTGAGCATTTCCTTTGCGGCCTTGTTCGTGAAGGTCACGGCGAGAATCTCGCTCGTCGACGTCATCTTCTCGCGAAGAAGGTAGGCGATGCGGGTCGTTAGAACGCGCGTCTTCCCGGAGCCCGCCCCGGCGAGAATGAGGATGCTTTTCTCGGGAGCCGTAACGGCTTCGAGCTGCCGCGGGTTGAGGCCAGCCAAAAGAGTATCGGACACGGACATGAAGGGAATTCCTGCTTGAAAAAGAGAAAGCGCCCGAAACCCGGGCGCCCGAACGGCAATCGGGAACTGTAGCAGATGGTCGGGCGCGGGGTGGGGGCTCGAAAAAGAGCGCGGAGTGCCGTACGCAGCGTGAAATTCGCGCTTTCGGGGGCGCTTGCGCGCTTTTTCCTGCCTTTTTTCGTTTCCCTAGCCGATTCCGCCTACAGACCTTGCCCGCATGCGTGCGGGCGGCGCGGAAGGCTTCGTCCCGTTCGGGCTCCGACCGACCGAACCGCTATACTTTCAGGTGCATTTTTTTCATCCAACCCACTTTTTACGGGATTTCTGCGTTATGCGCGACACCTACTCCGCCCAAGCGGTGGAAGCCGAAGTCCAGGCCCGTTGGAAGGCCAAGGACGTCTATCGGGCCGTCGAGGACGCACTCGACTCGAAC
This sequence comes from Sutterella megalosphaeroides, assembly GCF_003609995.1. Taxonomy (NCBI): domain Bacteria; kingdom Pseudomonadati; phylum Pseudomonadota; class Betaproteobacteria; order Burkholderiales; family Sutterellaceae; genus Sutterella; species Sutterella megalosphaeroides. The sequence goes on along the minus strand of NZ_AP018786.1, from coordinate 724,892 downwards.
GGCAAACCGAAGCCCAAATTCTACGTCTGCTCCATGCTCCCCTATCCGAGCGGCAAGCTCCACATGGGTCATGTGCGCAACTACACCCTGAACGACGTCATGTACCGCTTCTACCGCATGAAGGGCTACAACGTCATGACCCCGATGGGCTGGGACGCCTTCGGTCTTCCGGCCGAAAACGCCGCCATCGCGAAGAAGGTCGCCCCCGCGCAGTGGACGTACAACAACATCGACGACATGAAAAAGCAGATGGAGCCGCTCGGTCTTGCTTTCGACTGGTCGCGCGAAGTCGCCACGTGCCGCCCGGAATACTACCGCTGGAACCAGTGGATGTTCCTCAAGATGCTTGAAAAGGGCATCGCCTACCGCAAGACCCAGATCGTCAACTGGGACCCGGTGGATAAGACCGTGCTCGCCAACGAACAGGTGATCGACGGGCGCGGCTGGCGCTCGGGCGCCGTCGTCGAAAAGCGCGAGATCCCGGGCTACTACCTCGGCATCACGCAGTACGCCGACGAACTCCTCAAGGACATCGAAAAGCTCGAAGGCTGGCCCGAACAGGTCCGTCGCATGCAGGAACACTGGATCGGCCGCTCCGAAGGCGTCACGGTCCGCTTCCCGTATGAATTGAACGGCAATGCGAAGCTCCTCTCCGTCTACACGACCCGTGCCGACACGCTCATGGGCGTGAGCTTCGTGGCGATTGCGGCCGAACATCCGCTCGCCTCCTACCTCGCCAAGGACCGTCCCGACCTTCAGGCCTTCATCGAAGAGTGCGCCAAGGGCGGCGTCTCCGAAGCCGACATGGCGACGATGGAAAAGAAGGGCGTGGCGACGGGCTTCACCGTTTCGCACCCGATCACGGGCGAAGCCGTCCCGGTGTGGATTGCGAACTACGTCCTCATGGGTTACGGCGAAGGCGCCGTCATGGGCGTACCGTCCCACGACGAACGCGACTTCGCCTTTGCGAAGAAGTACGGTCTCCCGATCAAGCAGGTCGTCGCCATGAAGGGCGCCGACTACTCGACCGAAGCCTGGCAGGACTGGTACGGCGACAAGACGCTCGAAACCTACGCGGTCAACTCCGGCAAGTACGACGGTCTTTCGATTCACGACGCGATCGACGCGATCGCGACCGACCTCGAAGCCAAGGGGCTCGGTCAGCGTGAAGTGAAATTCCGACTGCGCGACTGGGGCATCTCCCGTCAGCGCTACTGGGGTACGCCGATCCCGATGATCAACTGCCCGTGCTGCGGTCCGGTGCCCGTGCCCTACGAAGACCTTCCCGTCGTGTTGCCCGAAGACCTTGTTCCGGACGGCTCGGGGAACCCGCTTGTCAAGTGCGAAGCCTTCACCAAGGTGAAGTGCCCGAAGTGCGGCGGGGACGCCGAACGCGAAACCGACACGATGGACACGTTCGTCGACTCCTCCTGGTACTTCCAGCGCTACTGTTCGCCCGACTGCACGAGCGCCATGGTCGACAAGCGCGCCGACTACTGGATGCCGATGGACCAGTACATCGGCGGGATCGAACACGCCGTGCTGCACCTCCTCTACGCCCGCTTCTGGACGAAGGTGATGCGCGACCTCGGGCTCGTCAAGTACGACGAACCCTTCAAGAACCTCTTCACGCAGGGCATGCTCATGGCCGAGTGCTACTACCGCGAAGAGGCCGACGGTCGCAAGCGTTGGTTCTACCCCGACGAAGTCGAAGTGCGCTTCGACGAAAAGGGCCGCCCCGTGGGCGCGATCTGCAAGGAAGACGGCGAACCCGTCGTTCTCGGCGGCATTGAAAAGATGTCGAAGTCGAAGAACAACGTCGTCGAACCGCGCGAAATCATCAAGAAGTACGGCGCCGACACGGCCCGCAGCTTCGTGATGTTCGCCGGTCCCCCCGATCAGTCCGCCGCCTGGTCCAATTCGGGTGCCGAAGGGACGTACCGCTTCCTTCGCCGCATCTGGAACTGGGCCTACCAGAACGCCGAACGCGTTCGCGCGGCCTCCGACGAAACGCTCGCCGACGCCGCTTACGGGCACGACGCGAAGCATCTGCGCCGCGAAATCCACGCGACCCTGAAGCAGGCCGAGTACGACTACGGCCGCATGCAGTACAACACCGTGGTGTCGGCCTGCATGAAGATGTTCAACACGGTCGAAGGCTTCAAGGCGTACGAAACGGACGACGGCGCCCGCGCGCTTCGCGAATCCGTCTCGATTCTCCTGCGCACGCTCTACCCGATCGCCCCGCACATCACGACGGCGCTCTGGGAAGAGCTCGGCTTTGCCGAACGCTCGGGCGACCTGATCGACGCCCCGTGGCCCGTCGTCTCCGAAGCGGCCTTGAAGGCCGATGAATTGACGCTCGTCGTGCAGGTGAACGGGAAGCTTCGCGGTCAGATCACGGTCCCCGCGGAAGCCGTTCAGGACGAGATCGAACGCGCGGCGCTCGCCTGCCCCGAAGCGCTCAAGTTCTTCGAAGGCCTCACCGTTCGCAAGGTGATCGTCGTGAAGAAGAAGCTCGTCAACATCGTCGCGAACTGACGGCTGCTTGAAAGGCCTCTTGCCCCTCTGAACGAGGGGTAGGAGGCTCACCGAGCCCGAAAGAACCCGGCCCCTCTCGGCCGGGTTCTTTCGTTTTGCAGTCGCTCACACCCTCTCCTTTCGCCCGCAGCCGACGGCCCGCGCCGCCTTTCGTTAGAATCGATTGCAACCTCCTTCGGCGCCCGTCGACCTTCGTTCGATGCCGCGCCCGATTTGTTTTTACCAAAGAAAAGGCGGCGCGCCCGTCCCCATCCATGAGCGGGGCGGCCCTGCGCCGGACATGGATGACTCAACCGCTTCAGCGCCGTACGATGCTTGCCCTTGCGGGCGCCCTCCTCCTTTCGTCGGGATGCGGCTTCCGCCTGCGCGGCAACTTCACCGCGCCCTTCTCGACCCTTTACCTCCAGATGCGCGAGAACACGCGCTTTGCCGCTCAGCTCACCCGCACGATCGAAGCGGGCTCGAACGTGCGCATCGTCTCGCGTCCCGAAGAGGCCGAGGCCGTCTTCGAACTCCTTGACATGCGGCGCGAGCGCGACGTGCTCTCCATCAACGCGCTCGGTCGCGCGCGCGAGTACGAGCTCACGCTCTCGATGCAGTTCCGCGTCACTTCGCCCGACGGGTTCGAATTCATCGAAGCGACGACCCTCACGACGACGCGCGACCTCTCCTACTCGGAAAGCGAATTCCTCTCGCGCGAAAAGGAAGAAGAGATCCTCTACGGCGACATGGAATCCGACATCCTCGCTCAGGTCGTCCGTTGCCTCGAAGCGGCGAAGTCGCCCGAATCCTGAGGAGTCGCATGCCCAACGCCCATCAACTCGCCGACTACCTGGCCGGACGCAAATCGCTCGAACCCTTCTGGCTCGTGACGGGGGCGGACGAACTGCTGAAGCTCGAAAGCGTCGACGCGATCCGTCGCCGCGCGCGCGAGCTCGGTTACGAGGACCGCGAGGTGCTCGACCTTTCCGCCCGCTCCGACTGGTCGCAGCTCCCCGACGCCGCGGCCGCCATGGGGATGTTCGCCTCGCAGAAAATCATCGAGGTGCGGCTTGCGAGCGCCCGCCCGGGGACGACGGGCACGGACGTGCTCACGAAGTACGTCGCGCACCCCTACGACGGGGTCGTCACGATTTTCTCCGTCCCCGAGGTCGACTGGCAGACGCAAAAGAGCGCCTGGTGGACGGCGGTGAGCCGCGCGTCGACCGTCGTCGACTGTTCGCCCGTCGAGCGGCCGGCCCTGCCCGGGTGGCTCGCGAAACGCATGGCGCGCCACAAGCAAAGCGCCTCTCGGGAGGCGCTCGAAGCCTTTGCGGACCTTGTCGAAGGGAATCTCCTCGCCGCAAGTCAGGAAGTCGAAAAGCTCGCGCTCCTTTACCCCGAAGGGGAATTGACGCTCGATCAAATCGAAGCGGGCGTAAGCAACTGCTCGCGCTTCGACGCGGCGTCGCTCAACAAAAGCGTCTCGCTCGGCGAACCCGAGCGCGCCGCCCGTATCGTCGACGGCCTCGAAGCGCAGGCCGAGGCGCTCCCGATGGTGCTCGTTTTCTTTACCGGGCACGTGCGCAACATCGCGAAACTTCGCGCCGCCTACGACGCGGGGCAAAGCCGCGCGCAGGGGGTCTTCGCAACGCCCGAACTGCAGCGCGCCGCCCGACGGCTTACGATGAAAAAGCTCGAAGCCGCGCTTCTCATCCTCGCCGAAATCGACCGACTCGCCAAGGGCCTTCCGGTGCCCGACCGCGACAGCGATCCGTGGGTGGAATTGAAGAGCGTCGCGCTTTTCCTCGCCCGCTGACGCAAACCCTTTTTCTTTTCGCCGACGTCTCCCGCCGTTCGGAGGCGCCTTCTTTTTCGGAGGTCCGACATGACCGACACCCTCGACCCCAAGGCCCGCATCGAAGCGATGGGGCAACGCGCCCGCAAGGCCGCGCGCGCCGCGGCGAAAGCCCCGTCCGCACTCAAGGACGACGCGCTCGAACGCATGGCCGCGAAGCTCCTCGAAAACGTCGAGCGCATCGCCGCGGCCAACCGCGAAGACCTGGAGGCGGGTCGCGCCGAGGGGCTCTCCGGCGCCTTTCTCGACCGTCTGGCCCTCACCGAACCCGTTCTCGCCCGCATGGCGGAGGGCGTGCGCCAGATCGCGAAGCTCGAAGACCCGGTCGGCGCCGTCCGTGACGTGAAGCCCCGTCCCTCGGGGATTCTCGTCGGCAAGATGCGCGTGCCGCTCGGCGTCGTGGCGATGATCTACGAGTCGCGCCCCAACGTCACGATCGACGCGGCGGCGCTTGCCGTGAAGTCCGGCAACGCCCTCATTTTGCGCGGCGGCCACGAAGCCATTCGCTCGAACCGGGTGCTCGCCGACATCGTGCGCGAAGCGCTCGTCGAAGCGGGTCTGCCCGCCGACGTCGTGCAGTTCATCGACAATCCCGACCGCGCGCTCGTGGGCGAACTCATCCGCGCGCGCGACTGGGTCGACGTGCTCGTTCCGCGCGGCGGCAAGGGCCTTGTCGCCCGCCTCACGGCCGAAGCGACCGTGCCGATGATCAAGCACCTCGACGGGATCTGCCACACGTACGTCGACCGCGACGCCGACCTGAAGATGGCCGTGCGCGTCGTCGACAACGCCAAAACCCAGCGCTACTCCCCCTGCAACGCGACCGAGACGCTGCTCGTGCACGAGGCGATCGCTTTTGATTTCCTCCCCGAAATCGCCCGCATTTTCCACGACAAGAACGTCGAAATGCGCTGCGACGCGCTCTCGCGCCGCATCGTCGAAGGGGTCGGGATGTCGGCGATCGACGCGACCGAAGCCGACTGGGACACCGAATACAACGCCCCCGTGATCGCGATCAAGACGGTCGCGTCCCTCGACGAAGCGATCGACTTCATCGAAACCCACGGCTCGCACCACACGGACGCGATCATCACCGAAAACCGCACGAGCACCGAGCGGTTCCTGCGCGAAGTCGACTCGGCCTCCGTCATGGTGAACGCGTCGACCCGCTTTGCCGACGGGTTCGAGTACGGGCTCGGGGCCGAAATCGGCATCTCCACGGACAAGATTCACGTGCGCGGCCCCGTGGGGCTCGAAGGCCTCACGAACGAAAAGTGGATCGTCCTCGGGCACGGCGAAGGCCGCAGCTGACCGATTGAGGTTCGGCGCTTTTCGACGCTTTCGCGGAAAGCCCTCTACCTCTTACAGGGTAGAGGGCTTTTTCACGCCTTTACCTCCTCATTTCGAGGTAAGTCCTTGGAGCGACTGAAAAAACCACTTTCGGGGGTTGCAAACGACAGGACGATAAATGAGAATGATTCTATCGATCGTTTGCGATTCATAGCGCAAACCGACACTTTCCGACCAGTTGCAAATCTCAAGGAGACTCGCCATGACCATGTCCCTCGCCAAAGCCGTTGCCGCTTCGCTGGCCGCCTGCACCCTCGCCGCGGGTGCGGCCGTCGCCGCCGACACCGACGCTTCGAAGCTCTACGATCCGATGGCCGAAGCCCAGAAGATCGTCATCCCGGTCAACGTGCTCGACGCTGCGGGCGACAAGCCCGCCGGTCAGATCGTGGCCGTTCAGACCGCCTACGGCGTCGTCTTCTACCCGGCCCTCACCGGGCTCGCCGCGGGCGTTCACGGCTTCCACATTCATGAAGTGCCCGACTGCGGCTCGACCGAAAAGGGTCTCGGCATGAAGGCGGGCGGCCATTGGGACCCCGCGAAGACGGGCGTTCACTCCTTCCCGTGGGACGACAAGGGTCATAAGGGCGACCTCCCGGCGCTCTACGTCGCTCAGGACGGCACGGCCACGCAGCCCGTGCTCGCTCCGAAGCTCAAGACGCTCGACGAACTGCGCAATCATTCGATCATGATTCACGCGGGCGGCGACAACCACCACGATCATCCTGCCGCTCTGGGCGGCGGCGGCGCCCGCATGGCCTGCGGCGTGATCCGCTAAACCCGGAACTCGGTCGAACCCGTTCGACCGCACTTCCTCTGACAAAACACCCCGACGGACGCGTCCGTCGGGGCGTTTTGTTTCTTGCTTCACTCTCGCTTCGCTTTCCGTCGGAGGCGAGGCCCGCGCGCTTTGCGCATCAAAGGGCGCGGGACTTCGATTTCGGCAGGCGCCTCAAAGGCTCAGCGCTTCGCGACGAAAATCTGCTCGTGGATCTTCGTTTCGGGAACCGAGCGCATCGCATGGAGTGCCGTGCGGACTTCCGCCATGCTCTTTGCGGACCCGCACAGATAGAATTCGGCCTCATGTTCGCGGCAGACGCCCCGCAGGAGCGAAATGTCGAGCCCTCCGTGCACGTCGAAGTCGCGCCCGGCGTGTTCGTCGGGCTTCGGGTCGCTGTAAAAGACCGCCAGCCCCGAGTTGGGGAGCCCCTTCATGAGGCGCAGCAGATCGGCGCGCAGCGGGAAGTGGTCCCCGTTTTTCGTCGCATAGACGACATGCACGCGACGAAGCGGCGACTTCGTGGCGACTTCGTTCAGCAGCGAAACGATCGACGTGATGCCGATCCCTTCGGCGATCATCACAAGGGGCGCCTCGGAATCGTCCAGCGTGAAGGCCCCCGCGGGTTCCGACACTTCGATCACGTCGCCCACGCGAACGCTTTCGCACAGGTGCTGCGCGAGAAGCCCCGTGTCACCCGAGAACTGCTTCACGAAGAGACGGTAAAACCCTTCGTCGGGCGTGCCGCAAAGCGTGAAGGCGCGCGGCGCAAAGGTCCCCGTGCGAACGCCGACGCTCTGCCCCGCCTTGAAGTCGGGCAAGGGCGCCCCGTCTTCGGGAACGAGGTGAAAGCACTCGACGTCTTCGCACTCCTTCGTGCGGTTCAAAACCTTGAAATTCTTCCAACCCGTCCAAACGACGGCCTTCTTCGCAACATCCGAAGCCGATTCCACGTGCGCTTCGCCGCGGCCGAAATGCAGTCCGAACATGATGCTCCTCCTCTCTTTACCTCATTACGGGTACTTCTTTCGTAATGGGTGGTCCTTCCCCGTACCCGTCCTTTGAACTAATTCTATCGATGCCCAATTGCGAAAAGCCGCTCTCGGCACCCTCGGTCGGCACGTCGTTTTGACGGGACACGTGTCTTACCGAGGGTCCTTACACTTTTACCTATCCATTCGGAGGTAGGAAGAAACCCGTTTCCTTGCCCGAACGTGCTTTCGGCGCGCGTCCCCTTCGGGCACGAGCCCCGACGCCCGCCTCGGTGGCGGGCGCGCATCGGCTCCTCTACAATGAACCGTTTTCCGTTTTCACTCACTAGACACCGGCCGGCCCGAGTCCCCCGCAGGATTCGTCCGCCCGGCACAGACTCCCGCAGAAAACATGGCCAACTTCTATTACGCCGTCTGCCCCTTCGGGCTTGAAACTCTTTTGGCCGACGAACTTCAGCGCGTCGGCGCCGAACGCCTCGAACCCGGCAAGGGCGGCGTGGGCTTTACGGGCGGGCACGAAACCGCCATGGCCGCGTGCCTTCATTCGCGCCTGGCGAGCCGCATCCTCATGCGCGTCGCCGAAGCCGAGTACTGGGACAGCCGCGACATTTACGACCTCGCGCGTCGCACGCCCTGGGAAAAGTGGTTCGGTCCCGACCATACGATCCGCGTGGGCGCGAGCGCGAACCGCTGCCCGCTGGAAAGCATCGACTTTGCGGTGCTGCGCATCAAGGACGCGGTCTGCGACCGCTTCCGCGACCTCGCGGGCCGTCGCCCCGACGTGGCGCGCCACCAGCCCGACGTGCGCATCGAAGCCTATCTCACGTACGATCGCGTGAGCTTCTACCTCGACCTCGCGGGCGAGTCGCTCTTCAAGCGCGGCTGGCGCCTCACGCACGGCGAAGCGCCCCTGAAGGAAAACCTGGCGGCGGGCCTTCTGATGCTCTCGGGCTGGACCCCTGAAAAGACGCTCGTCGACCCCTTCTGCGGCTCGGGCACGATTGCAATCGAAGCCGCCCACATGGCGATGAACGCCGCTCCGGGGCTCAACCGTCGTTTCGCCTTCGAAAAGCTCGAGGGTTTCGGCGGCGAAGCCTGGCAGGAACTCCTCGAAGACGCCCGCGCCCGCGTCAACCGCCACGCCGCGATGACGATCCGCGCGAGCGACATCTCGTCGCTCGTCGTCGGCAAAGCGCGCGAAAACGCCGCCCGTGCGGGGCTCACGCCCCTGCTTGAAGACGGCCGTTTGTCGTTCGAACCCTGCGACGCGCGTGCCGTCACGGCTCCCGAAGGCACTCCGGGCGTCCTGATCGCCAATCCGCCGTACGGCGAACAGTCGAACCCCAAGTCCGCCTCGATCAACGCGATGATGAAGGACGTCGCCTCGAACCTCAAGGCGAACTTCGCGGGCTGGAGCGCCTGGCTTCTCACCTCCGACCGCACGCTCCCCGGGCAGATGCGCCTCAAGGAGTCGCGCAAGATCGTGCTCTTCAACGGGCCGCTCGAATGCCGCTTCTTCCGCTTCGACATGGTGGCGGGGAGCAACCGCCGCACCCGTGCGAAGGACACGCAGGAAGCGAACTGACGCAAACGGAATTCTGCTCGGGCCTTCCGACAAGCGCCCGAGCGCGATTGAAGATCCGCACCGAAGAAAGCACCCCGAGATCGCTCCCGGGGCGCTTTGCTTTGCGGGGTGTTCGGGGTGCGGTCGCGCCGTCGGGCGGCCGCACCCCGGTGTCACGCTTCAATCAGGCGTTCGTCTTGAGACTGCGCCCGAGCGCATCCACCTTGAGGATCGCCTCCTTGAAGCGTTCCTTCGTCATTTCATAGGGGACGCAGTGCCATTCGCGAAGCGTGGTCGCCCGTTCGACAAGCGCGTCGACCTGGGCCTCTTCGGTGATGTCGAGTTCGTAGAGCGTCGTCGGAAGCGCCACCGAGCGGTTGAAGCGCGCCAAGCGTTCGAGCGCTTCGTCGTTGCCGTCGACCGCCTGCAAAACAAGGACGCCGAAACTCACCACTTCGCCGTGCAGATGCGCGTGGATGGTCGGAAGGACCATCGAGGCGTTGTAGAAGCAGTGGGCGATCGAGGAGTTGTAGTAATAGTCCTTCTCGGTCGTGAGAAGGTTCGACGCGATCCCCGTCGAGATGATGATGTCGAGCACCGTCTGCGCGAAGGCGTCCGACAAGCGACCGGCTTCAAAGTCGTCGAGCGCTTCGCGCCCGTAGCGCAGCAACGGCCCCTCGCACACCTGCGCGACCTGCACGCCGAGAAGCGGCGTGTGACCGAGGTCCTGACCGCGGGAGGAAAGGAGCGCCTCGCACTGCTTCGAGAGCGCGTCGCCGATCCCCGCCCAGAAGAGCTTCCGGGGGCTGTCGAGAATGACCGCCGTGTTGATGAAGCAGTGTTCGGCGCAACGCTCCGTGAAGTGGTAGTGCGAGAGCGACCCGTCTTCGTTGTAGATCACCGCAATCGCCGAAACGGGCGCGCAGTTCGACGCCACCGTCGGCACCGAGAAGAAGGGCTTCTTGAGAATGTCGCTCGCCGTTTTGACCGTGTCGATCGCACGCCCCCCGCCGACGCCGAAAATCACGTCCGCTTCGCGGCAGCCCGGAGACTCGAGAATGCGGTCGACGGCCGCATTCGTTGCGTTTTCGCCGTAGACGAACCAGTCCGTCACCGTCATCCCCGCCTTTTCAAGGCCCGCGCGCAGGCTCGGACCGGCCTTTTCCAGAGCGGTCGCGCCACCGACGACGGCGGCCTTGCGGCCGTAGAAGCGCGCAACGAACTCGAGGTGGTCGAACACATCGGGCCCCACGCTGTAGTGGGGGAGAGTAACGGCGTACGTATTCATCAAAAGTCTCCTTATGGATTCCGGCAGCGGGGCGACCGCTCGAAGGTCGTTCCGACACGGAAAAAGCGTCGAAAGTTCTTCGATTGTAGGGGGCGACCTCTCCGTGCAATCGGGGCACGGAAGCCTATTTGCGTTCCCTTTGCCCGCATTCGGTGCGCCGCAGGCGGTTCCTCCTAATAGAAAAGCCCGAGCGGCACGGAAGCCACCCAGGCGCATCGACGAAATCGCACGCAAGAGCATTCAAGAAAAAGCCCCGAAGGCTTTCGCTTTCGGGGCGGGCATTCCGATCGAACCGGAATCAGTCCTTGCGGACGAGGCGTTCCTTAATACGGGCGGCCTTGCCGGAGCGTTCGCGCAGGTAGTAGAGCTTGGCGCGGCGGACGTCGCCGAAGCGCTTCACTTCGATGCCGGCGATCATCGGGGAGTAGAGCTGGAACGTACGTTCCACGCCTTCGCCCGACGAGATCTTGCGAACGATGAAGGAGGAGTTGAGGCCGCGGTTGCGACGGGCGATGACGACGCCTTCGAAGGCCTGAACGCGCTTGCGCGAACCTTCGACAACGTTCACGCTCACGACGACCGTGTCGCCGGCGCGGAATTCGGGAATCGTCTTGCCGGCCGTGAGGCGGGCCATTTCTTCCTGTTCAAGGGTCTGGATCAGATCCATTTTCATCTCCGTTACCATCGTCATGCGGCCTGAATGTTGGGGACCCGAAGTCCGCCGCCGAGAGGATGGAAGTTTTAAGAAAGAACCTTCCGACGCTTTTTGCGTCGAACCGGTTCGGGTATTTCAATATCCGCACCGAGCTCGCGGAGGTAGAGTCGATCTTCCACCGTGAGGCGTTGAGCGGAATCCGCGATTTTAATCAGATCGGGGCGCGTCTGCAAGGTGAAACGCAAACTTTCGCGGCGCGTCCAGGTTTGGATGTTGGCGTGGTGCCCCGTAAGAAGCACTTCCGGCACCCCCTCTCCGCGCCAGACTTCAGGGCGCGTGTAGTGCGGGGCGTCGAGTAGCCCCGTGCCGAACGATTCGTCCGAGGCGGAAAGGTCCTTGATCGCGCCGGGGAGCTGTCGCACGACGGCGTCGATCAGCGCGCACGCAGGCAATTCCCCGCCCGAAAGGACGAAGTCGCCGAGGCTCACCACCTCGTCGACCGACCGGCGCAAAAACCGCTCGTCCACCCCCTCGTAGCGCCCGCAAATGAGAACGAGGTCTTCGCGGGCCGCGGCGAATTCGCGCACGCGCGCGTCGTCGAGCTTGCGACCGTTGGGGGCGAAGTAGATGACGCGACCGCCGTTCCCGGAAGCGCGCACGGCGTCGAGCGTCGCCTGCAGGGGCTCGGCCATCATCACCATGCCCGGGCCCCCGCCGAAGGGGCGGTCGTCGACCGTGCGGTGCGGGTCCGTCGTGCAGTCGCGCGGATTCCACGCGTTGAAGGACCACAAGCCGCGCTTCAAGGCGCGGGCTGTAATCCCGCAGTCCGTGACAGAGCGGAAGATTTCGGGGAAAAGCGTAACGGCGTCGAATCGCATGACGGACCTCGTTCGGCGAAGCGTCTGCTCAGCGCCACTCGGGCGACCAGTCGACCGAGACGGTGCGCGCTTCGACATCGATCGCGAGGACGTAGACCTCTTTGACGTTCGGAATCATGAAGCGGCACTCGCGGCCGTCTTCGGCCTCGTAGGCGACGACGAGAAGATCCTGCACGCCGTTCGTGCCGACGTCGATGATGCGACCGAGGTCGACCCCTTCGCGGTTGACGACGCGGCAGTCGATGAGGTCGACGGCCCAGACGGCGTCGTCGCCCGCCGCGGGGAAGTCGGCGCGGGCCACGGCCACGCGACCGCGCAGGGCGTCCGCGGCTTCCTTCGATTCGCAACCGTCCCACTTCGCGATGAGACCGCCTCCGTGACGGCGCACGCCCTTCGCTTCGACGGGCGTCGTTTCGCCCGAGGGCGAAATCAACACCCAGCGGCGCACCTTCTCAAGGACTTCGCCCGACTCGAAGGGCACCACGCGGACCCAGCCGCGAAAACCGTAAGCACCCGACAGACGGCCGAGTTCAACCAGATCTTCCATCGTAAACTCTTTCTTTTTCCGAACAAACAAAAACCCCGCAGATCTCAGGCGTAGATACCGGGCTCACTATGTCGGGAACGGATCCGATGTGCTTGGACACGAGAGGCACGACCGTTCGGACGGGAGCCCGCACTTGAGGGGCTGCGGGGCTTCAGATGCAGTTGACAAGTCAACTGCGGGGCGGAGTTTCTCGAAACTCCGGCCGGACGCGGATTAGGCGGCGGGCTTGTGTTCCTTCACGAGACGGGCGACCGTGTCGGAGAGCTGGGCACCCTGGCTCTGCCAGTAGGCGAGGCGGTCGGCCTTGATCGAGAAGGGAACGGCCTGACCGGCGGCCATCGGGTTGTAGTAGCCGAGACGTTCGATGAAACGGCCGTCGCGACGGCAGCGCGAATCGCAAACGTTGATGGAGTAGAAGGGACGCTTCTTGGAGCCGCCGCGGGCGAGACGAATGATAACCATGAGTTTACCTCTTGAACTTTAGGTCGTTGAAATTCAGTTGTCGGAAAGACCGACAGGGGAGCGATTTTACGTGAAGACGCATGCGTCGTGCAAGGGCCGAAGGCGGTTTTTTCGCTCCACCCCCGCACGACATTCGGACGGGCGTCGATCAGCGACCGAGCTTCTCTTTGAGTACGGCGAGCGTTTCCGCCGCGTCGGCCACGAGACCGTAGTCCGCCGTTTCGAAAATGGGCGCTTCGGGGTCCTTGTTCACAGCCACGATGAGGCGGGCGTCCTTGAGACCGGCCGTGTGTTGGATGGCGCCCGAAATGCCGAAGCCCACATAGACGTCGGGAGCGACCATCTTGCCCGTCTGACCGATCTGCCAGTCGTTCGGGCAAAGGCCCATGTCGACCGCCGTACGCGTGGCGCCGATCGCGGCGCCAATGCTGTCGGCGAAGTCTTCGAGCGCCTTGAAGCCCGTTTCGTCGATGAGGCCGCGCCCGCCCGCAACAACGACACGCGCCGCGACGAGGTCGGGTCGATCCGACTTCGTTTCGGTAAAGCGCACGAACTGCGAACGGTCGTATTCGTCGCGAACGAGGATTTCTTCGATGTCGGCGGGCGTCCCTTCGCGATCCGGAGCGGGCGCAAAGGCCGTGGCGCGCACGGTGGCGACCACCGTGGGTTCGTCGACCTCAACGGTCGCAAGGAGCGACCCCGCGTAAATGCCGCGCACGAAGGTCTTCGCACCCTTCACTTCGAGGATGTCGGAAACGGGAGAAACGTCGAGCTTCGCCGCGGCGCGGGGCATCGCAGCCTTGCCCGTCGAGCTCGCCGCGAAAACGACGTGGGTGTAGCCCTCGGCTTCGTCGGCCGCGAGGTCGGCGAGCACTTCGGGGCATTCCTGCGCGAGTTTGGGGCTTTGCGCGAGGAGCACCGTACGCACGCCCTCAAGCTTCGCCGCTTCTTCGGCGATCGCCTGGCAGTTGTTGCCCGCAACGAGCACGTCGACCGTGTCGCTCATCGACTTCACGGCCGTGAGCGCGCGGCGGGTGGCGGGCTTCAGGGAGCAGTTGTCGTGTTCAGCAATCAAAAGAGCCGTCATTTTTTACTTCTCTCCTCAGGCGTTGAGGGCGTGCTTCAACTTTTCAACGAGCGCGTCGACGTTCGGGAGCATTTCCCCGGCGGCGCGTTCGGGCGGCTGCTCGACGCGCAGCACCTTCAGGCGCGGCGCCGTGTCGACGCCGAGCGTCGCGAGTTCGATCTCTTCGACGGGCTTCTTGCGGGCCTTGGCCATCGAGGGCAGCGTCACGTAGCGGGGTTCCGCGAGACGCAGGTCGGCCGTCACGACGGCAGGCGACGCGAGCGACACGGTCTGCGTGCCGCCGTCCGTTTCGCGCGTGACGATGTAGCGGCCGTCCACGACGTCGAGTTCGCCCGCAAAGGCGCCGAGCGGCATGTCGCAGAGCGCCGAGAGCATCTGACCGACCTGGTTCGAGTCGTCGTCGATCGCCTGTTTGCCGAGCAGAATCAGGTCGGGCTTTTCGCGGTCGGCGATTTCGCGTAGCACCTTCGCCACGGCGAGGGGTTCGAGCACGTCGTCGGTACGCACGTGCACGGAGCGGTCCGCGCCGATCGCCATCGCCACGCGCAACTGATCGACCGCCTTCATCGGGCCGATCGTCACGGCCACCACTTCGTCGGCCTTGCCGGCCTCACGCAGGCGCACGGCCGCTTCGACCGCGATTTCGTCAAAGGGATTGAGCGCCATCTTGGCGACCTTCAGATCCACCCCGGAATTGTCGGGGAGCGGGCGCACCTTCATCTTGGCGTCGACGACCCGCTTCACAGCAACCATGATCTTCATAAAAAATTTTCCCCCGCGAGCCGCAAGCGCGGCTTCGACGAGCGCCTCCTACGTTTTGGATTACGTCGTTTGTTGGCAACCACGGCGCCCCGATCGACGGCAATCGATCGGTGTCGCGCTTCACGCGGCGCCCTTCGGCGACCCCGACCGGCGGGCGCCGCCCGTGCGGCCCCCGTCGGAAGGCTGTATCCGAAATCGAAAACGAGAACCCGACAAAATTTGTCAGGAACCCGACGCGGGCATTATAAGGTAGGCGACCCGCCCGTTTTCTTAACGAAAAAGACGATTTTGCACGGAATGCGGACGGGGACGAGGACGGAACCGCGCGTGCTCAGAGGACCGCGAGATGGAGACCCGCGACGAGCACCGCGTAGCGCGCCCCCTTGCCGAGCGCGACGAAAAGCGCGGTCAACCAGGGATTGAGACGCAACCAGCCGGCCGCAACCGGCAACGCGTCGCCGAAAAGCGGCACCCAGGAGAAAAAGACCGCCCAGATCCCGTACTTGTGGAGCCAGGCAAGCGCCCGACCCTCTTTCTTCTTCTCGGGGATGAAGCGCCCGATCAGATAGCCCGTCATGCCCCCCAGGGTGTTGCCCGCCATGGCGATGAGGACGAATTCGAGCGTGCGGTCGGGCTGAGCGGCCGCCGCGCCGAGCAAGACCGCTTCGGAGCCCCCGGGAATGACCGTGGCGGAAATGAAAGCGGCAACGAAAAGCACGAGTTCGATCGACTCGTGCTGAAAGAGCGTGAGGAGATTTTCGATCATCCGCCAAGGATACCCAGAGAAAAGGGCGCCCGCTTTCGGGCGCCCTTTGCGTTTTCGTTTCGCTTCGTATCCTCGGGAACGCCGAAGCCGCGCGGGGCCGCCGCCCCGCGGGGTGCGCCGTCCGTTACGGGCGAACGCGCTTCGTCGTCTCCGGATCGAACCAGTGCACGGCCTTCGCCGGGAAGTCGATCGCGCAGTCCGAACCCGACTCGGGCACGAACGCGTCGACGTTTTCGCGGAAAACCACGCTCGAGCCGAGCATCGCGCCGTGGACGAGGTACTCGGAGCCGAGCCCTTCGACGGTTTCGGTGCGGAAGGTGCCGAGCGCGTCGCCATTCGTTGCGGGCGACATCGTCACGTGTTCGGGACGGATCCCGAAGACGAGGTCGCGCCCCGCGAGAGACGGGACCGCTTCGGGAAGACGTACGCTCTCCCCGTTCGCTTCGAAGCGCGTGCCGTCCCCCGAAACGCGACCGCGAACGAGGTTCATCGGAGGCGAACCGATGAAGCCCGCGACAAACATCGTCGCCGGATCGTCGTAGACCTCTTTCGGGGTGCCCACCTGCTCGGCCACACCGCCGTTCATAACGATCATGCGGTGCGCGAGCGTCATCGCTTCGACCTGGTCGTGCGTGACGTAAAGGCTCGTCGTGCCGAGGCGCTCCTGCAGGCGCTTGATCTGAAGGCGCGTCTGCACGCGAAGCTTCGCGTCGAGGTTCGAGAGCGGTTCGTCGAAAAGGAAGACGGAGGGCTCGCGCACGATCGCACGCCCCATGGCGACGCGCTGACGCTGCCCGCCCGAGAGCTGACGCGGACGGCGCTCCAGAAGCCCCGTCAACTGCAGCATCTCGGCCGCTTCGTTCACGCGCCGGTCGATCTCGGCCTTGTCGATGCCGCGGATCTTAAGGCCGTAGGCCATGTTGTCGTAGACCGTCATGTGCGGGTAGAGGGCGTAGTTCTGAAACACCATCGCGCAGTCGCGGTCCTTGGGTTCGAGGCGGTTCACCACCCGGTCGCCGATCCGAAGCTCGCCCGAGGTGATGGGCTCGAGCCCGGCCACCATGCGCAGAAGGGTCGACTTGCCGCAACCCGAGGGGCCGACGATCACGATGAATTCGCCGTCCTCAATGTCGAGCGAGATGCCGTGCACGACCTTCACGTCGCCGTAGCTTTTGCGGATTTCTTTGAATTGAATGCTTGCCATTTGTGTGTGTGTTCCGGTCGTTTATTTTTCGGTGTCGACAAGGCCCTTCACGAACCAGCGCTGCATGAGCGTGACGACGAGGGCGGGAGGAATCATCGCTAGCATGGCCGTGGCCATGATGAGGTTCCAGTCGTTTGCGGAGTCGCCCCCGCCGATCATGCGTTTGATGCCGATCACGATCGGGTACATGTCCTCCTGCGTCGTGACGAGGAGCGGCCAGAGGTACTGGTTCCAACCGTAGATGAACTGGATCACGAACATGGCGGCCATGTTCGTCATCGAGAGGGGCAGCAGGATCGTGAAGAAAAACCGCATCGGGCCCGCGCCGTCCATGCGGGCGGCTTCGGCGAGTTCGTCGGGGACCGTGAGGAAGAACTGACGGAAGAGGAACGTGGCCGTCGCCGACGCGATCACGGGGAGAATGAGCCCGCCCCAACTGTCGAGAAGGTTCAAGTCCGCCATCACCTGGTAGGTCGGCGTGATGCGCACTTCAACGGGCAACATGAGCGTCACGAAGATGAGCCAGAAGCAGAGCTTGCGGCCCGGGAACTTGAAGTAGACGATCGCGAAGGCCGAGAGGAGCGAGATGAGAATTTTCCCGATCGAAATCCCCATCGCCATCACAAACGAGACCCACATCATGCGACCGACGGGCGCGCGCGAAGCGGTGCTGCCGCCCGAGGTGAGGATCTGCAGGTAGTTGTCGACGAAGTGCGCGCCCGGGATGAGGCTCATCGGCGCCTGCTCGACTTCGACCGCCGTTTGGGTGGAAGCGACGAAGGCCACGTAGACGGGGAAGACCACCACGATGACCCCGAGCACGAGCACGAGATGAGTGAAGAAATTGAGCCAGGGACGATTTTCAACCATGACGGCTCTCCTTGTCAGTAGTTCACGCGCCGCTCGATGAAGCGGAACTGGAAGACGGTGAGCGCGATCACCATCAACATGAGAATCACGGACTGCGCGGCCGAACCGCCGTAATTCATGTTGCGGAAGCCGTCAACGAACACCTTGTAGACGAGGATGTTCGTATCCTGTCCCGGGCCGCCCTGCGTTGTTGCGTCGACGATCGCGAACGTTTCGAAGAAGGCGTAGACGACGTTCATCACGAGAAGGAAGAAGGTCGTGGGCGACAAAAGCGGGAAGACAACCGTCGTAAAGCGCCGGAAGGGACCCGCGCCGTCCAAAGCTGCGGCCTCGAGAAGCGACTTCGGAATGGCCTGGAGCCCTGCGAGGAAGAAAATGAAGTTGTAGCTCACCTGCTTCCACACGGCGGCGATCACGATGAGCGTCAACGCGTGGCCGGAATTGACGAGGTAGTTCCAATCGAGCCCGAGCCCGTGAAGCACGTACGAAATGATGCCCAAGGTCGGGTTGAAGATGAACATCCAAAGCACCCCCGCAATGGCGGGCGCCACGGCGTAGGGCACGATGAGGAAGGACTTGTAGACGTTCGCGCCCCGCATTACGCGGTCGGCGCACACGGCCAAAAGCAAACTGATCGAGAGGCCGAGAACCGCCACGAGGGCCGAGAAGACCATCGTGACCTTGAAGCTCGCGACGTAATTGGGGTCGGCGAAGAGATCGCGGAAGTTCGCCAAACCGACGAATTCGGTGCTCAGTCCGAACGGGTCCTCCATGAGGACGGACTGCTGAATGGCCTGACCGGCCGGGAGAAAGAAGAATATGAGCGTGATGAGGAGCTGCGGCGCAACGAGTGCGTACGGCAACCATCGGCTCTGAAAGACGGCTCGTTTTTCCACGTTGGAGATTCCGAAGGGTTGAACGGAGTACGTGCTTTCGGGAGGACTTCATCCCGAAAGCACGCGAACGAACTCGGAGCCCGCGCGCCCGAAGGCGCGCGGGAATTCCGGTTTCAGAGGTCTCAGCGGTTCGTCACGCGTTCGAAGCGCGCGAGCTGCTCGTTGCCGCGGCGAACGACGGCCGCAAGCGCGTCGGCCGCACTCTGACCGCCCGTCCAGATCTTTTCAAACTCTTCGTCGACGATCGTGCGGATGTTGGGGAGATAGCCGAGACGGATGCCGCGGCTCTTTTCCGTGGTCTTCAACATCTGCTTCACGGGAACGTCGGCGCCCGGGTTCTTCTCGTAGTAACCCGAAGCCTTCGCGATTTCAAAGGCCTTGAGCGTCACGGGAAGGTAGCCCGTGCGCATGTGGTTGTTCGCCTGAACCTGCGGGTCGGAAAGGTAGTGGAAGAAGTCGGCAACGCACTTGTTTTCGGCTTCGGACTTTCCGGCCATCGCCCAGAGCGACGCACCGCCGAGCGCGGTGTTCTGCGGAGCGCCTTCGACATCCGGATAGTAGGGCATCGGCAGCGTCATGAATTCGAAATCGGCATTGCGGCGAATGTTCGCGAGCGTGGCGGAACTCCCCATGCTGATGCCGCACTCTCCCGTGTAGAAAGCGGCGTCGGCCTGATTGCCGCGCCCCTTGTAGACAAAGAGGCCGTTTTTCGCCATCTCGGCGAGATTTTCGATGTGGCGGCGGTGGAGCGGCGAATCGATCTTGAGGCGAGCGGCCGGACCGCCGAAGCCGTTGTTGAGGGACGCAAACTCGACGTTGTGCCAGGTCGAGAAGGTTTCAAGCTGCGTCCAACCCATCCAGGAGGTCGTCATCGGGCAGGCTTCGCCCGCGTCCTTCAGCGCCTTGGCGGCCGCCTTGACGTCGTCCCAGGTCTTCGGAAGCTTGTCGGTTTCGGTGGGCAGACCCGCCTTCTTGAATTTCGTCAGGTTGACGTACATGACGGTCGTCGACGAATTGAAGGGGTAGCTCATCATGCGGCCGTCGGGCGTGGAGTAGTAGCCGTAGACCGCGGGAATGTATTCGTCGGCGTGGAATTCGTAGCCCGCCTTTGCCATGAGGTCGCCCACCGGAACGACGGCGCCCTTGCTGAACATCATCGTGGCGGTGCCGACTTCGAAGACCTGAAGAATGTTGGGAGAGCGACCCGCGCGGTGCGCGGCGATGCCCGACGTCATGGTCTGGTCGTAGCTGCCCTTGTAGGTCGGGGTGAGGCGACAGTTCTGCTGACTCTTATTGAAGTCGTTCGCGAGGTCCTGAACCCAGTCGCCCAAACTGCCTGTCATGGCGTGCCACATGCTGATGTCGGTAGCGGCCTGAACGCCGCCGGCCAAAAGCGCCGCCGACATCAGGCCGGCCGCAACGAAGGTCTTGCTCATAGTGTGTCTCTCCGAGAGCTTCGGTCTTTCGCGCCCCGACGCACGACCGCCCGCATTGCGAAGACGGGTCGTCCGCCGACGCTTTCCTGTAGGAGGAAAGACGGACTCCTGAAGTCGCCCGAGCACCCCGGGACACCGAGAACGCGTCGACCGGCACGCGCGACGACCCGAACTTCATCATATGGATCGATCGGTCGTACGTCTATACGTCAAGAGAACAATAACCGCTGTTTTTCCGTAGGTATTTCCATGCCTTTCGCTTTCGGGAAAAGCCGTGTAAGACGCGCCGTTGGAAGGGCAGACGCTCCGAAAACATGCAAAAAAGGCGGAAGTCACCCCCCGCCCTCGGCTTTCGATTTCGGTTTTTCGTCCGGCTCAGCGGAACAAGGCCTTCATCTCGGCCGTACGCTTCAGAGCCGCTTCGATCGCCTCGTCCATCATGCCGTCGACGTCGCGTGCGTTCATGACCTCAAGCGCCTTGGCGGTCGTGCCGCCCTTGCTCGTCACCTTTTCGCGAAGGCGCGAGAAGGGTTCGTCGGAGCTGCGCGCGAGCATCGCGGCGCCGTACACGGTCCCGAGCGCGAGCGACCGCGCCGCTTTCGGGTCGAGCCCCCGCTTGAGGCCCGCGGCTTCCAAGGCTTCCATGAAGCGGAAAACGTAAGCCGGGCCCGAACCCGGAATCGCCCCCACGAGGTCGATTCCGTTTTCGTCGGGAACGCGCACGACGTCGCCCGACGCCTTCAGCACCGCCAAGGCCGCGGCGAGCATCTCGTCGGGCGTCCCTTCGGGGGCCCAAAAGCCCGTCATCCCGCAACCGACGAGGGCGGGCGTATTGGGCATCGCGCGAAGCACGCGGTAGCCGCCCAACCACGCGGAAAGGGCCGAGGCTTCGATCCCCGCGGCGATCGAAAGGGCGCACCCTTCGGGGTTCAAGAAGGGCACGTAGGGCTCGACCGCTTCCTTCATGTTCTGGGGCTTCACGGCAAGGACCAGGAGCGTACATTCCGTCACCCAGTCGCCCGGGCCCTCGTACGTGCGAACGCCCGCTTCGGCAAAGTGTTCGAGCTTTTCGGGGTGACGGTCCGCGACGCGAATGCGCGCGGGATCGGTCGTCTTGAGCAGTCCCCCGATCATGGCGCCCGCCATGTTGCCGCCCCCGAGAAATCCGATGATGTGTTCCATAACGTTCGGCCCCTTGCGGGCGCCGCCTCCGTTCGTTGCGCGCCCGAGGGCGCCTCTCTTTTTCAAAAATCGATGCCGCCCCGTCAAACGAGGAGCCGTTGAGGCTCGTCAGTGACGGGCTCCGTAGTCGCGTCGCCCGAAAAGGGCGCTTCCGATCCTCACCTCGGTGCTTCCTTCCGCCACGGCCGCTTCAAGGTCCGCGCTCATCCCCATGGAGAGGGTGTCAAAGTCCGTCCATTCGGGGTGCGCCGAGCGGACGGCTTCGAAAAGCGCGCGCGCCGCGCGCAAGGGCGCCCGCTGCGCTTCCGCGTCGTCGGCCGGCGCGGGAATCACCATGAGGCCGCGGAGTTTGAGGCCCGGCAGCGCCGCCACGGCGTCGAGAAACTCGGGGAGCGCTTCGGGCGCGACGCCCGACTTCGTCGCTTCGCCGTCGATGTTGACTTCGACGAGCACGTTGAGAGGGGCGAGCCCCTCGGGGCGTTGCGCCGAGAGGCGCTCGGCGATGCGAAGCCGGTCGACGGACTCGACCCAGTCGAAGCGCTCCGCGACCGGGCGCGTTTTGTTGGCCTGAAGGGGACCGATGAAGTGCCACTCAAGCGCTTCCGCCAAATCGGGACGGTTCGCGCGGAACCAATCGACCTTCGCGCACCCCTCCTGAGCGTAGTTTTCCCCGAACGCGCGAAGCCCCAGATCGGCGGCGGCCTCAAGCGCGCGTTCGTCGAACGTTTTCCCGACCGCCAGCAGTTTCACCTCGTCCGTGCGTCGGGCGGCCTTTTCGCAGGCCGCGGCAATGCGCCCTTGCAGGGCTTCGATGCGCCCGTCGAGACCGGGTTCCAAAATGCTCATACAATGCTTTCCGTTGTCAACTTCAACCCGTGCGGCAGGTTGCCCGAGGTTGTTCGGGAAGTTTATCGCGTCGCAAGCGCGTTGCCCTCCCCCGCGCCCGAACGCTTTTCCCGCTTTTTCTTTCAGGAGGCCGCCCACGGCCGCACGCGGAACGTACGATGTCCGAACCCGTTCTTCTTCACAGCTGCTGCGCCCCTTGCTCGAGCGCCATTCTCGAGTGGCTCCTTCAAAACGACTACGCGCCGACCGTCTTTTACTTCAACCCGAACATCTTCCCCGCCGAGGAGTACCTCGTGCGCAAGAAGGAATGCGTACGGTACTGCGAAAAAATCGGCGTGCCGTTCGTCGACGGCGACTACGATCACGAGCGGTGGTTGGAGGCCGTACGGGGGCTCGAAAACGAACCCGAGCGCGGACGACGCTGTCGGGCGTGCTTCGGCGTACGCATGCGCGCAACCGCGCAGTGTGCGGCCGAGCTCGGGATCCCGCGCTTTACGACGACGCTTGCGGGAAGCCGCTGGAAGCGGCTCGACCAGATCCGCGAGGCGGCGCTCGAAGCCGCGGAACTGACGGGCGGCAAGACCGCCTATTGGGACGTCAACTGGCGTAAAGGCGGGCTTCAGACCCGTCGTTCCGAAATACTTGCGGCCGAGCACTTCTACAACCAGCTCTGGTGCGGGTGCGAATTCTCGATGGGACACCTGACTCAGCGCAGCGCCAAGGAACTCCCCGAATACGTGCGCGACTTCGTCGCGCGCTTGGGAACGAAGAGTACGAGCCGAAAGCCCGAAGGAGAGCGCTGAGCGCACGCGCCTTTGCCCCCCTACTTTGGTTGGGGGCGAAGGCCGAAAAAGCGCTGTAGCATAGGAAGTTTCTTCCCACTCAACGCCGCCCTCTTCCTACTCCCCCAACCGATTCGAGAGCTCGATCCGGGCGACTTCTTCGCAGATTCGCCATGGATACCGGAACCGCCAAAGTTCTTTCGCTCGCGCTTTTCATTTTTCTCGGCTACCTCCTCCGACGGCTTGAGATCCTTCGCGCCGAAGCCTTTCATGCCGTGAGCGGCCTCGTCTTGTGCGTGACGCTCCCGTGTGTGGTCATAACGGGGCTGAACGGCGTCGCCGTGACGGGCGACATGGTTTGGGTCGCGCTTCTCGGGTTTCTTTCGAACCTCCTCTTTCTCGGGATCGCCACGCTCTTCGCGCGCAAAGCGCCCGACGAAGACACGCGCGCCTTCGACCGTCTGAACCTCTCGGGCTTTTCGATCGGGCCCTTTGCCATTCCGTACATTCAGGCCTTCTACCCCGGGGCGGGCTTTCTCACGACGATCGTCTTCGACATCGGCAACTCCGTCATGTCGGCGGGCGGCACCTACGCGGTCGTCGCGGGCGCCAAAGAGAAGACGACCGCCTGGGGTGCGGTGAAAAACGTCGGCGGAAAGCTCCTGCGCTCGGGCCCGACCTTAAGCTACATGCTGATGCTCGTTCTTTCGTTCGCGTCGATTCGTCTCCCTGACGCCGTCACGACGTGCACGTCCGTTGCGGCAAGCGCCAACACCTTCTTATGTATGATCATGGTCGGGGAGTCGATCAACATTTCGATGCCGCCCGGGACGATGAAGCGCCTTCTGAAGCTCCTCGGGGAGCGCTTCGTCATGCAAGCGGCGCTGGCGGCGGCCTTCTACTTCCTGCTTCCCTTCGACCTTGAAGTGCGTCGCGCGCTCGCGCTCGTCGCCTTCAGTCCCGTGCCCGCGATGAACCTAATCTATACGGCAAAAATGGAAGGGGACCTGGCGCTTGCCGCCAACCTTTCGAGTATGAGCGTCGGTGTCGCGATCGTCATGATGTCGGTGCTCGCGGCCGTACTCTGATCGGCGCTCGACGCACGTCGAGCGCTCTGCGGGCGAACCTGCCCGCGCCCTTGGCGCGCTCGGAAGGCAAACTGGCGCCAAAAGGCGCATCATTGTGGTCACACGCCGCTTGCGAACCGCCCGAGCGGCACGACCATTAAAAGGAAAAGGCCTGCCGCCCTTCGACCGGGCGCCGGCCGACAAGAACCATGAACATCTTTCTCATTCTCGCGCTCGCGATCCTCGTGATCGTCGTTCTTTTGCGCTTTCGAGTACCCATCGGCCCCTCGATTCTCGCCGGGGGTCTTGTGTTCTGGCTGGCCGAAGACCGCACCGTCGCGAGTCTCGTCGATGCGGCCGTCACGACCGCGACGCTCGAGAGAACGTACGACCTGCTCTTCGCTCTGTACTTCGTGATGTGCCTTGAGATTCAGCTCCGCCGCTCGGGGACCCTCAAAGGCATGGTCGCGGCGCTCAACCGGATCTTCCGCTCCACGCGCGTGACGCTCTCGGCGATGCCCGCCTTCCTCGGACTCTTGCCGAGCGTCGGGGGCGCCCGCTTTTCGGCGCCGATCGTCGATCAGGCAAGCCGCGGCGCGACGATCTCCCAGGAAAGCAAAGCGGCCATCAACTTCTGGTTCCGTCACGTCTGCGAGTTCTGCAGCCCCATCATCCCGGGCATGATTCTCGCGTGCTCGATCATCGGGATTTCCGTTTCCGCCCTCGTCGTGCACCTCGCGTGGCTCGCGGTCGCGGCCTTTGCGATCGGGTGGCTTGTGCTCATCCGACCGCTACGCTTCGAAGAAAAGAAGACGCACGAGAAAGCGACGCCCGAGTTGCGACGCCTCAACGCCCTCAACATCACGCTTGCTTTCGCGCCCGTACTCGTCAACGTCGTTCTCATGATGGCGTTCGACGTCTCGGCCGCCGTGGCGATGGGGCTCGTGGTGGCGGCCATGGTGCCCGTTCTCGCGCTTGCGCGCCGTCCCGTGGGCGTCAAAGACGTCTTCCTCGGGGCGCTCGACGTGAAGCTCATCCTGAACGTCCTTTGCATTCTCTACTTCATCGGCCTTCTCACCTCGACGGGCGTCCTCTCCGAAATCATCGACGCCTTCGTCGGTTCCGCCCTCCCCGTTCCGGTGATCGTCGGCGTGACGAGCTTCGTGATCGGGGTTTTGACCGGCATGAGCCAGGGGCACGTGGCGATCATGATGCCGATCGTGGCGGGGATCGCCCCGGGGAGTCTCGACCTTGCGGGCCTCGCACTCGTTTTCGGCGTGGCGGGCCAGATGGTGACCCCCACCCACGTGTGCCTCACGATCACGGTCGACTACTTCAAGTCGGACTTCTTCAAAACGCTCGCACCCGTCGTGGTGATGGAAGTCCTCGTGCTGGCGGTCTTCTCGGCCTGGTACGCGTTGACGGCCGCTTGATGCCTTCAAGCCCTCGGTGAAAGCCTTCAAAACGGGGAGTGCACTGCAGTGCGCTCCCCGTTTTGCTTCCCGTCGCCTCGAGCGGCATCCGCGGCGAAGGTCCGACGGCGAGTGCTAAAATTTGCCTTTTGCGACGCCCGGTCCGCCGCGCCCATCGAGGCGCATGCCGAGAACCGGCGATCGGCATGCGTTCACCAACCGAGGAGCGGCGCTCCTCCCGCGTACGACTGCGCGGCTCTTTACGCCGAAAAATTCCATGAAAGAAATTCGCACCCGCATCGCTCCGAGCCCCACGGGCATGATGCATCTCGGTACGGCCCGTACGGCCATCTACTGCTGGGCCGTGGCCCGCCACTTCGGCGGCAAGTTCCTCCTTCGCATCGAAGACACGGACCAGGTCCGCTCGACGAAGGAAGCCGTTCAGGTCATTCTCGACGGCATGAAGTGGCTCAACCTCGACTACGACGAAGGCCCCATCTATCAGATGGACCGTCTCGAACGCTACAAGGAAGTGGTCGATCAGATGCTCGCCGACGGTCGCGCCTACTACTGCTATGCGACGCCCGAAGAGCTCGACGCGATGCGCGAAGACCAGAAGGCCCGCGGGCTGAAGCCGCGCTACGACGGCCGCTGGCGTCCCGAAAACTGCGTCGGCAAGCCCATCCCCGAGGGCGTCCAGCCCGTGATTCGCTTCCGCAATCCGGACGAGGGCGCCGTCACGTGGAACGACGCGGTCTACGGCCCGATCACGGTCGCCAACAGCGAGCTCGACGACCTCATCATCATGCGCAACGGCATCCCCACCTACAACTTCGCCGTCGTCGTCGACGACTGGGACATGAAGGTGAGCCACGTCATTCGCGGTGCCGACCACATCAACAACACGCCCCGTCAGATCAACATCTACAACGCGCTCGGCGCCGAAGTGCCGGTCTTCGCGCACCTGCCGCTCATCTGCGGTCAGGACGGCCAGAAGCTCTCGAAGCGTCACGGCACGGTGTCGGTGCTCGAATACGAACGTCAGGGCTACCTCCCCGAAGCCATCTTCAACTACCTCGCCCGTCTCGGCTGGGGCCACGGCAACATGGAGAAGTTCTCCCGCGACGAACTCGCCCAAGTGTTCGAACTCGCCGACTGCTCGCGTGCCGCCGCCCGCATCGACTGGAAGAAGCTCGAGTGGCTCAACCAGCAGTACATGAAGGAAGCCGACGACGCGCGCCTCGCCGAACTCGCCGCTCCCCGCATCGAAGCCCGCGGCGGCAAGGTGGAAGGCGGCCCCTGCCTCAAGGCGGTGTGCGGTCTTCTGAAGTCCCGCTCGGCCACGCTCGAAAAGCTCGCCGACGCCGCGCTCTTCTTCTACGTCGAACCGAAGGTCGATCCGGAAACCGCTCAAGCCGCGCTTGAGAACGGCGGTCGCGAAGCCCTGAAGCTCTTCGGCGAAAAGCTCGAAGCCTTGGCCGACATGACCCCCGAAAACGTCTATCACTGCATCCAGGCCGTGATGGAAGAACAGGGTATCTCGATGAAGGTGCTCGCCACGCCGCTTCGCGTCGTCGTTTGCGCCGCGGACCGCACGCCCCAAATCGACGTGACGCTCTGCCTGATCGGCAAAGAGAACGTCCTCAACCGCATCAAGGCCGCGCTCGCCTGATCCCGGAAGCGTTCGATCCCAAGAGGTTGATCCCTCTCCAAGCCCGCCCGAGTCCGCTCGGGCGGGCTTTTTATTTCCGCGTTTTTGCGCCTTCGGTTCGGCGTTTTTCAAACTTCGGTTCGGAATGCCCGACCTTTTGCTTTGGCTCAAAGGTTCGCACGGTCGCCGTGCGCCGCCTGCGAGAGTGCGGGCGTAGAATTTTCTTCTCTGCTTCATGAACGTCCCTATCGTCTAGAGGCCTAGGACAGCAGCCCCTCACGCTGCGAACATGGGTTCGACTCCCATTGGGGACGCCAATCGACATCGAACAGCATCGAACGACTCCGAACGCCCCGCTCGGCGGCCGCTTGCGGCCCGGCGGGTTTTTTGTTGCCCGAAAAACGGAAAATGCCGGGCGCACTCTTTTCGCGCGACGAAAAAAGGCTCCCGACGCACGCAGGCATCGAGAGCCGAATGTTTTTCCCTGAACCCGACGGCAAAAGAGACCGAAAACCGATCGGGCCGCACCGCACTTTCGAGCGGTATGGCGCGGAATCAGGCGGCGAGCGTCGCCGCGAAATTCACGCGCGGGGTGTTCAACTGGCGGCGAAGGCGCGAGCGGGGGCCGGGGCCCGTTTCACGCTTCGGCGCCACGGGCTGCGCCTTGCGCACGACGACGCTGCCGTCGGGCGCCACCGCGAATTCCACGCAGGAATTGCCTTCGCGCAGGCCGAGCAATTCGCGAATGTCCTTGGGGATCGTAACCTGCCCCTTGATCGTCAGACGATGCACCATAGTGTGTCACTCCTCTTTAGCCGACTTCGACACCGTGTCGGGCGCGGCAATCCGGAAACAAATCCGCCCCGGGGCCCGAGGCCCCTCACAAACCGATTTCCAACCGGGAGGTACGAAAAAACCTCCCGCATACAACGACTGCGAGAGGTTCACACTGGGTGTACCCGAACAATTGTCGGCTTCCGCGAAACCGACCACATTTGCCCGTAGGAGCGACCACCTTGCCCGGGTAAGGCAGGTTGGCGTGAGGGAGAGGACCCTCAACTCGCAATGTCGTAAGGGAAATTTTCTTACGGGAAACGGATTTTTTCAAGGCGACCGACCGACGGATCCCCCAAACGCGCTACGCGGGATCGCTTAAGGCATGTCGGAAGGCGCACGCTTCCGCTATGCTTCCTTTTTCCCGATAAACACACAACGGACGATCGATATGGCGGTTCTCGAGGAACTTTTGCAACGCGCCCTCGCGGGCGGTTTGACGCGCGAGGAGGCGCTTGCCGCCGCTCGCCTTCCCGCGGCGGACCTTTTCGACACGGCGGCCGAGGTGACGAAACGGTGCGCAAGCCGCACCTTCAACCTCTGCGGCATCGTGAACGCGAAGTCGGGTCGCTGCGGCGAAAACTGCCGCTGGTGCGCCCAGTCCCGGCACTGGTCGACGAACTGCGTCGTGCACGATTTTCTTCCCGCGGAAACGATTCTCGAAGCCGCGCGCCGCGCCGAGCGCGAGGGCTTGACGCGCTTTTCGCTTGTGACGAGCGGCCGCAAACCCTCCGCCCGGGAACTGCGCTCGATCGTCGAGGCAGTGCGCGCCCTGAAGACGCACACGAACCTCGAAGTGTGCGTTTCGCTCGGGCTTTTGCGCCCCGACGAACTTCGCATCCTCAAAGAGGCCGGCGTCGAGCGCATCCACTGCAACCTCGAAAGCTCGGCGGGGTACTTTCCCTCCGTCTGCACGAGCCACACGCCGGAAGACAAAAAAGCCGTGCTGCGCGCCGCGCGCGAGGCGGGTCTGGAGGTCTGTTCGGGCGGGATCATCGGCATGGGCGAAACGCTCGAAGACCGGATCGACCTCGCGATCGAACTCCGAGACCTCGATGTCCCGTCGATTCCCATCAACGTGCTCGTTCCGATCGGAGGAACGCCGCTTGAAGGGAGCCGGCCGCTCGCATCCGAAGAAATCCTTCGTACGATGGCCCTCTTTCGCTTGATTCATCCGCAGGCGGCGCTTCGCTTTGCGGGCGGTCGACTGTCGCTTTCGCCCGAAACCGTGCGCGAGGCGCTTCGCATCGGGATCAACGCGGCGATTTCCGGGGACATGCTCACGACGGCGGGAGCCGCCCCGGCCGAAGACCGAAAGCTCGCGCTCGAAGCGGGCTACGCGCTTGAAGTTGAGGTTGAAGGCGACACGAACGCCTCGCGCGCCTGACCGCCGAAAGCCGGAAGGCCGAACGCAAAACGCCCCGCGGAGCCGTCGTGCTGCGCGGGGCGTTGTTTTGGTTTCGGTCGGAGCCAAAATCTCAGCGGTTCTCAGCGGTTCGCATCCGTCTTCGCGTTCGATCGCGCGAAGCGGAAGCCCCCGAGAAGCGCCGCCACGGGGCGCTTCTTCGTTTCGCGGCGTTCGAAGTACGCGGGCGTTTCCTCGCGGGGCTTCGAAGCGGCGTGTTCGAGGTAGGGCATGTCGAAAATCGGATCGCGCTGACGCTGCGAGGGCGGCACGTACGCGCGGGCGCGTTCGCGGGCGAGACGTTCGTCTTCGGGCGTATCGACGCGGTCGGCGCCGGTCGGGGCGCGACGCTGGGCGTTGCGGCGACGGGGCTGGGGCGTGAGCGGCACGGGAGCAAAGGTCTGCTTCGTGAGCTTTTCGATCGCTTCGACGAGACGCGCATCCGCGGGAGTGGCGAGCATCGTCGCCACGCCCTTCGCACCCGCACGACCCGTGCGGCCGATGCGGTGCACGTAGTCTTCGGCGCAATAGGGAACGTCGTAATTGATGACGTAGGGGAGCTCTTTGATATCGAGCCCTCGGGCCGCAACGTCGGTCGCGACGAGCACGTGGATCGCGCCCGACTTGAAGCCTTCGAGCGCCACCAGACGCTCTTCCTGCGTCTTGTCGCCGTGGATGGAGTCGGCATTGATGCCGACGCGCTCGAGCGTGCGCGCAAGGCGGCGGCAGGTGATCTTCGCGTTCACGAAGACGATCGCCTGCGTGAGCGGCGTCCCTTCGGGACCGCGCGTCTTGAGGATGTCGATCAGGACGTCCGTCTTGTCGCGTTCCGTCACCGAGAAGACTTCCTGCGTCACGGTTTCGGCCGTCTGGTTCTGACGGGCGACTTCGATCAGCGCGGGATCGGGCTTCAGGAACTGCTTCGCGAGCTTCTTGATTTCGGGCGAGAAGGTCGCCGAGAACATGAGGCTCTGGCGCGAAGCGGGCAACAGCTGCAGGATGCGGGAGATGTCGGGGAGGAACCCCATGTCGAGCATGCGGTCCGCTTCGTCAAGCACCACCACTTCGACCTGCGAGAGGTTGACGGAGCGCTGCGCGACGTGGTCGAGCAGGCGGCCGGGGGTGGCGGTAAGAACTTCAACGCCGCGGCGCAGCATGTCGGCCTGCGGGCGGATGTCGACCCCACCGTAGACCACGCCCACGCGAAGCGGCGTGTCTTTGGCGTAGGCTTCGAGATTGGTCGAGACCTGGTCCGCGAGTTCGCGCGTCGGCGCGAGAATCAGCGCGCGCACCGGGTGACGGGCGGGCGAAGCCGAGGTGTTGGCCTTGGGCAGAATGCGTCCGAGAAGCGGCAGACCGTAACCGGCCGTCTTCCCCGTGCCGGTCTGAGCGGCCCCCATCACGTCGCCGCCCTTCAAAACCACGGGAATCGCCTTTTCCTGAATGGGCGTGGGCGTTTCGTAACCCATGCGGGCGATGGCGGAAAGAATGCGGGGATCGAGACCGAATTGATCGAAGGAAGACATTCTGACTTTGAAATCCGAGGTGGGGCGGCCGATGCCGTAACAGGAGACGACCGCACTGCCGGTCGCGCAGGTGTCGTAAGGGCGCCCCGCCGGCGGGACACGCACCGTGCGTGAAGAGGAGCGTGGTGGGCCCGCTGGGACTTGAACCCAGGATCGACGGATTATGAGTCCGTTGCCTTAACCGACTTGGCTACAGGCCCGCCTTTGGAAAGAGGTGCATTGTACCCGAGATCGGCGCGCGCGCGTGCGGCATTGCGCTCGTATTCCTCGATTTTAAGTGCGACCGAGGAGGAATCGCCGTTTCGGGACGGATTTTCGTGCGTTGCCCTTGCGAAAAAGAAAGAAAAGGCCCGAGGCGTTGCGTGCGAAACGAAACGCGTTCGGGCCTCGGAGGCTCCCCAAAGATTCGACCGAATCCGGCGGGAGGCGCCGAAGGAGCCCCGTTTTCGGGGCCCCGTCGGGTTTAGTGGATGTAGTCGCGCAGACGATCGGCGTTTTCCGGCTGACGGAGTTTGCGCACCGCGGCCGCTTCGATCTGACGCACGCGCTCGCGCGTGAGGCCGAGCGCGCGGCCCACTTCTTCGAGCGTGTGGTCCTGGTTCGTGCCGATGCCGTAACGGAGACGCAGCACCTGAGCTTCGCGGGGCGTGAGTTCGTCGAGCGAACGCTTCACGCTTTCGATCATGGAGCGGTCCTGGAAGGCGATGCCCGGATCGTCGTGCTCGTCGCCGCGCACGAAGTCGAGCTTCGTCGCGTCTTCGTCGTCGCCGATCGGCGCGTCGATCGACTCGATGCCGCGCATGGCCTGCATGAGGAGCTCGACCTTGGAGAGCGGCAGATCGGCGAGATCGGCGAGTTCCTGTTCGGTCGGCTGACGACCGTTTTGCTGCAGGAACTTCTGACGATGGCGTCGCAGCTTGTTGTAGGACTCCGTCATGTGCACCGGGATGCGGATCGTGTTGCCGAAATCGGCCACGGCACGCGTCACGGACTGACGGACCCACCAGGTCGCGTAGGTCGAGAACTTGTAGCCGCGGCGGTATTCGAACTTGTCGACCGCCTTCATAAGGCCGATGTTCCCTTCCTGAATGAGGTCGGTGATCGCCATGCCGCGGTTGACGTAACCCTTCGCGATCGAGATGACGAGACGCAGGTTCGCTTCGATCATCTTGGCCTTCGCCTGCATGAGGTTCGTCTGCGCGAGACGGATCGCACGCGCGAGGTCGCGCTGTTCGGAAAGCGACATGCGGCCCGTGCGTTCGAGTTCGGCCAACTTCGCCTGCTCTTCGAGGATCACGGGGAGGTTGCGCTGCAGAGCCTGCGCCCAGACCGTGTCGGCTTCGGCGAGCATCGTGAAGAGCTTCGGATTGGTGACGTTGCCCTTCAGGAGTTCGATCGCATCCTTTTGCGGCATGCGGCAGCGTTCGACGAGCACCTGGCGCATGCGCTTCAAGGCGTCGTTGATCGCACCGACGTGCGCGTTGATGTGGTCGGACACCTGCGTGACGAGCTTCACGGAGAAGCGCACCGGGGCGAGTTCCTTCACCATCGCGTCAAGCGCGGCGCGGTACTCGGCCTCGCGGCTCGCATCGCCCCAGGTTTCGTTCACGATGTCGAGGAAGAGGCGGCAGCGCTCGAACATTTCGAGCACGCGCTCGCGCATCGCCGTCAGCTGATCGGCCGTCATGGCCGCCGCACCGATGTCGGTCGTGATGTCGTCGGTTTCCTCGACCGTTTCTTCCACGCCTTCAAGCGCGGCCGCGTCCGTGAAGCCGTCGACCACCGTGTCGACCGCCGTGTCTTCGTCCTTCAGAACTTCGCCGAGGCGCAGAATTTCTTCAACGGCCATCGGGAACTGAACGATCGTCGTCACGAGCTTCGCGGTGAACTGTTCGATCGACTTGGCGACTTCGATTTCGCCCTGACGCGTAAGGAGCTTGTGCGAGCCCACGCCGCGCAGGTAGGCGCGCAGCGGGTCCTTCGAGAGACCGGCGGACTCTTCGGGCGTGAGCATCACGGCCGCGTCGTCTTCGTCGATGTCTTCGTTCTCACCCATCATCCCGTTGATGAGGATGTCGTCCTCGTCGGGCGCCTGTTCGAAAACCTGAACGCCGAGGCGACCCAACTGTTCGGTCACTTCCTGGAGGTTTTCGGACGTACGGAGCGCACTTTCGGGAAGGTAGTCGTTGACGTCGGCGAGCGTCACCCAGCCGCGGGAGCGGCCGAGACGCACGAGGGCGCCGTAACCGTTGCGCGAAGCCGTGCCTTCGTCGACCGCGTTGACCGCACGGCCCGACTGCCACGCATCGACTTCGGCAGACTCCGCCGCATCGGACGTCATTTCGTCGTCAATCAGCTCTTCATCGGCAAAGTCGTCCTGGCGTTTCTTCTTCATGCGCATAAATTAAATCAAAATTGAAGAGCGCCCTCCTCCCTGCCGCTGGCGTCGCTGCGGACGTCCGGTATCCGGGGAGTGAAGACGGCTCGTATGGGTTAAACCGAAGAACTTCCCTTTCTGCAACGCGCTCCTTCGGGGAGTTCGGAAATTCTCCGGGTGGTGTGTGCTTTCTCTTTCGCTTCGGCGAGCCGCGCGTGTCGGAGGCATCCCCCGTAGCCGCGTCCGGAATTCATGCGGGACTGCGGCGCTTAATGAGGCGGCTTCGTGCGGTCGGCCATGGGATAAAACCCTCGGACCGCGGCGAAAAAAGGGTCTCAGGATACACCGATCGAGCGCCTTTTTCAAGCCGAAAAGGGACTTTGCCCCGGGGAAAATCAAAGAAAAACCGCACGCAAAAAGCCCCGGGGCCGCACGGGGCGGCGCTCGGGGCTCTGAGGGACTCAGCGATCGGGGTCGCAAGGACGATCAGTCCTTGCCGTCCCCTTCGATGAAGCTTCGGAGTTTGTCGGCGCGCGACGGATGGCGGAGCTTGCGAAGCGCCTTCGTTTCGATCTGGCGGATGCGTTCGCGCGTCACGTCGAATTGCTTCCCGACCTCTTCGAGCGTGTGGTCGGACTGCATTTCGATCCCGAAGCGCATGCGGAGCACCTTCGCTTCGCGCGGCGACAGGCTGTCGAGCACCTGACGCACCGTTTCCGAGAGGCTCGAATTCTGGATCGCTTCCGAGGGCGCGAGCGTCTGCGTGTCTTCCAGGAAGTCGCCGAGATGCGAATCGTCGTCGTCGCCGATCGGCGTTTCCATCGAAATCGGCTCCTTGGCGATCTTCATGATCTTGAGGATCTTGTCTTCGGGCATCTCCATGAGTTCCGCGAGCTTGCGGGAATCGGGTTCGACCCCGGTTTCCTGCAGCACCTGACGGGTGATGCGGTTCATGCGGTTGATCGTTTCGATCATGTGCACGGGGATGCGGATCGTGCGCGCCTGATCGGCAATCGAGCGCGTGATCGCCTGACGGATCCACCAGGTCGCATAGGTCGAGAACTTGTAGCCGCGGCGGTATTCGAACTTGTCGACCGCCTTCATGAGACCGACGTTCCCTTCCTGGATGAGGTCGAGGAACTGAAGGCCGCGGTTCGTGTACTTCTTCGCAATCGAGATGACAAGACGCAGATTCGCTTCCGTCATTTCGCGCTTGGCGTTGCGGGCCTTGGCTTCGCCGGTGGCCATCTGCTTGTAGACGTCGAGCAATTCCGCAATCGACATGTAGGCCGAGGCGCTCAGGTCGCGCAGCTTCACCTGTTCTTCTTCGATCAGGGCGCGGCGGCGCAGAATCGTGTCGCGCTTCGCGGGGAAGTGCGCGGCCACGTCGTCGACCCAGCCGAGGCGCGTCGCGTTCGGCATGAATTCGGCGAGGAACCAGTCGCGGTTGATGCCCGTGCGGCGCACGAGTTCGTCGTAGACCGCGCGTTCGCTCGCACGCAGGTCGTTCACGGTCGAGCGCAGGCGCTCGCAGAGTCGGTCGGCGGTCTTCGCCGTGAAGCGAAGACCCATGAGTTCATGCTGGATTTCGTCCTTCAGCGGTTCGAGTTCCGGAGCGCCCGCACCCTTCGTCGTGAAGATCGTCTTCAGTTCGTCGAACTTCGCGCGCACGCGATCGAAGACTTCGAGGGACTTGAGCTTCAGCTCTTCGAGCTGCCCCACCGTCATGGCGGAGGCGCCCATGTCCGTTTCGTCTTCGGCGTGCCCGACGGGGCTCGTCGTATCTTCGGGCGTCACGATGCCGTCGACCACGTCGTCGATCGCCATCGAGCCTTCGCGGATCGAGTCGGCGTTCTTGAGGACCTCTTCGATCGTCACCGGGCAGCGGGCGATGGCGAGCACCATGTGCTTCAAGCCGTCTTCGATACGCTTGCTGATTTCGATTTCGCCTTCGCGCGAGAGGAGTTCGACGGAGCCCATTTCGCGCATGTAGATGCGCACGGGGTCGGTCGTGCGACCGAACTCGCTGTCGACCGTCGAGAGCGCGGCTTCCGCTTCCGCTTCCGCGTCTTCGTCGCTCACGGGACCGGCCGAGCCGCCCTGCAGCAGGAGCTGGTCCTCGTCGGGCGCCACTTCGTGCACGGCGATGTTGAGGTTCGAGAGGATGCTGACGATCGTCTCGATCGCATCGTCGTCGATGAGGCTGTTGGGAATGTTGTCGTTGATTTCGCTGTACGTGACGTAGCCGCGCTCTTTGCCCATGCAGATGAGCTTGAAGAGGCGCGAGCGGCGGTCTTCGCGCGAATCGCCTTCGTCGACGGCGTAGCCGTGCTCGATCGCGTCGCGAATCGCCTTTTCGCGCGCGGCCTTCGAGCGGCGGCGGGGCTTCGCAGCGGGTGCGGCGGGCGAGGCGTCGCCCTCATCCACCTCTTCAACGTCTTCGACGTCGCCGGCTTCGTCGGGAATCGTCTCGTCGGGAAGATCGTCCATTTCGTCGGCTTCGTCGTCGATCACGTCCGCAAAGTCGACGTCGCCCTCGAACATGTCCAGGTCGTCCTCGTCGTCCCCCTCCTTCGCTTTCTTGCGGGAGGAGGTGCGCTTGGGCTTATTCGCTTTCGCCGCGGTCTTTTCGGCCTTTTCGGCGGTCTTGCGCGCGCGGGGCTTGCGCTTTGCGGGAGCCTTCGCGGGAACGGGCTCTTCCGAGGCGTCCGCAGCATCTTTCGCTTCGGCCTTTTCCGTCGTTTCGGCGCTTTCCGCCTTTTCCGCGGACGCTTCCGTCTTCTTCGCACGGGTGCGACGGGGCTTCTTCGCGGGAGCGGCTTCGGTCTTCTCGGTCGCTTCCGCAGCCGCGGGCGCTTCCGTCGCCTCAACGGCTTCAACGGGTTCGACCGCCTCGGCCTTCTCGGCGCTCTTGGCGGTCTTCTTCGTACGCTTCGTCGTACTCGCACTCTTACGCTTCGCGGGCTTTTCGACCGGCGCGGCCGCTTCGGCCGAAACTTCGGTCGATGCGCTCGATTCGGTCTTTTCCGAGGCGTCCGCACCGGTCACCGCTTCCGCGGCGACTTCGGCAGCCGCTTTCTTCGCATGCGTACGGCGCGCGGGCTTTTTCACGCTTTCGGGAGCGGGCTCCTCGACGGCGGTCGTCGTGTCGGCCGCGGCTTCGACCGCCCCTTCGGGCGCGACCGCTTCGGCGGTCTCGCTCTTGGCAGCCTTACGGCGGCGCGGCTTCGAGGCCGGCACGTTCACCGCCTCGATGGAAATGGTGAGGCCGCCCGTTCCGATCGTCGCCTTTGCGGACTTTCTCGTCCGCTTGGGCGTCGAAACCTCGGCCTGCGCGACGGACTTTTCTTCAACCTTCTTTTCCGTCGCCTTCTTCGAACCCGCCATACAGCTCTCCCACTAAAGCGTTCCCCGAGGAGAAACGGTCTTCCCCGGAGCCGGCGGCACGACGAACTCGGTCATCGCTCGCGCCGCCCGTCATCCCCTTGCGGGGCCCGCACCGTACGTCAAAACGCAAAGCACGGGAGCCCACCGGTAGTTGCAACACCGGCGAAGGCGAAGGGCATGTCGGTCGGCGACCAGGGGAGACCCTGAAACCGGCCGAATTCGGTCGTCTCCGCATTCGGCACGCAAATGGGGATATTTTGAAATTTTGCCACGCATACTGCTTTTCTGCCCCGAGCGCTTCGGTAAAACCCCTATGAGTTTCAAGAGAATGGCGCGGCAATTATGTAAGTTTTTGTAAATTTTAAGGCTTGGGAGCTTGCGGCGGCAAATCGATCCCGAAATCGAGGTCGTCGTCGTTCGGCGTTTCCTCGTCGAACACCCACTCGCCCTCGTCCTCGGGAGGCGGGGGAGCGGCCATGTGCGCGGGCGCCTCGGGCACGGGATCCTCCGAGAAATCGTCCGGGATCTCCGGACCGCTTGCAGGAAGCGCGGCGAGAGCCTCGAAGCCGTCGGCGGTGTTCGCATAATTTGCGTCGAAAGCGGGCGCATCCGTCGCGGGACGGTTCAACGCCGCGCGCTCCCGCTTCGAGCGCTCAAGGAGACGCGCGACCTCGGAGCGGTCCGCGGCACGGTCGGGAGCCGGGGCGGACGACGAAGCCGGGGCGTTCGAGGGGCTCCCCGTCGCATCGTTCGAACGAGCGGAATCGGGAACCGCGTGCGCCCGCACGCTCGGCGTGCTCGACGTGCTCTCTCCGCCCCCGAAGAGGTGGAGTTGCAGTTCGCGCACCTTCGGGTTGTCGGAGAGGACCCGTTCCTTCGACGCGCGCGAGCCGCCCGAAGTGCTCGCGGCAAAACTCGTTTCCTGCCGACGGCGGTAGCGCGCTTCCTCTTCGCGCACGAGTCGGATCGTCTCTTCGACCTCGGTGCGGCGCGCCATCAGGCGGCGCATCTGATCGAAGTCGGGACGCTCCGAGCGACCGAGGTCCATGAGGCGCATTTTGGTACGCTCAAGCTCCAGGTCGAGGAACGACCGCTTCAATTCGAGGCGCGCCCCTTCTTCGGGAGTCTCGAGAACGAGTTCTTCCGAAAGGAGCGTCTCGTACGCTTCGCGCTCGGGCGACTCGGCGAGGGCCTGCAAAAGCGTCGCCGCACGCACCGCGTGCCCGTCGCTCTCGTTTTCGGCCTGCGCCGCCGCACGCCACACTTCGAGAATGCGGGCTGCCGCGGGGTGGGTGCTCGAGACGAATTCGTCTTCGATCGCGCTCGAAAATTCCGTGAGAAGGTTAGGGTACGCAAGGAAGCACTGCAGCATCCGATCGCGCACGTCTTTGACGGGCACGTACGCTTCCGGGACGAACCGCTCGTAAGGGTTGCGCGCGTAGCCGTAGCGACCCGGGCTCCTTGCGCCCGCGCGCACGTCGTACCCGTAGCCGTAACCCGGGCGCGAGCGCACCGGACGGTAGGCGTCCCCCGTCTCACGGCGCGGCGTGGGGCTCGATGCGAGCCCGTACTGACGTTCGACATCCTCGGGCTGCAAGCGCGCCATCGCGGCGATTTCTTTGACGAGCGCAAGGCGCAAAACGGGAGCGGCCTGCATCGAAAGGATCCAGGGCTTCGCTTCGGCGACGAGCTTCGCGCGCTCTTCGGCGTACATGAGTTCCTTCCCCTCGAGAAGGAGCTTTTTCATGAAGGCGCTGAGCGTAAGCGCGTTCTCAAGCTCGCGCTCGTACGCTTCGGGACCCTTCGCCTTGATGAGGCTGTCGGGGTCGTGTTCGGGCGGCAGAAGCACGAAGCACGCCTGCTGCGTGTCGGTGAGAACCGGCAACGCCGCCTCGAGCGCGCGGCGCGCGGCCTTGCGCCCCGCCCCGTCCCCGTCGAAGGAGAAGTAAACGCGGTCGGTAAGCTTGAAGAGACGCTTCACGTGCTCGGGCGTGATCGACGTGCCGAGCGCCGCAACGGACTCGGGGAAGCCCGCCTGCGAGAGCTGGATCACGTCCATGTAACCTTCGCAGACGATGGCGCGCCCCTTTTCGTGCACGGCGTCGCGCCCTTCGAAGAGGCCGTAAAGCTCCGACCCCTTGTGGTAGATCGGGGTTTCGGGGCTGTTGAGGTACTTGGGCTGCTCGTCGCCCTTCAGGGTGCGTGCGCCGAACCCGATCACCTGCCCCTTGGGGTTTAGGATCGGGAACATGAGGCGGTCGCGGAAGGCGTCGTAGCGGCGACCGTTTTTCTCGTTGACGAGACCCGCCTCCAGAAGCGCCGGCGCCGAGTACTTCTCTTTGAAGACCTCTTCGAGCGCGTGCCAGCCTTCGGGCGAATAGCCGAGCCCGAAACGCGCGGCCGTTTCGCCCGAAATCGCGCGGGCGCGCAGGTATTCGACCGCCTTGGGCGTCGCGCGCAGCTGCGCCGTATAGTAGTCGGCCGCCTCCTTCATGAAGTCCGCCAGAGTCTTCGACTTTTCGCGGGCGGCCTGCGCCCGCGGCGACGTGTCCTTCGGAACTTCAAGCCCGTAGTAGCCCGCGAGCTTTTCCACCGCCTCCGGGAAGGAGAGGTGTTCGATCTCCATCACGAAGCCGATCGCGTTGCCGCCCTTGCCGCAGCCGAAGCACTTGTAGAACTGCTTCGTGGGGCTTACCGAGAAGGAAGGCGTCTTTTCCTTGTGGAAAGGACAGCAACACATGTAGTTGCGCCCCGCCTTCTTGAGCGGCACGTACCGACTCACCACGTCGACGATGTCGGCGCGGTCGAGCAGATTCGTAATAAAGCCCTCGGGGATCATGGCGGGTGCGAAACGGACGGAGGTGGAAGGTATGGAAAACCGGGTATTGTAGCGGAGAGGCCCGGAGCGCCCTTAAATTTTCGCGCAGTCCGAATACAAAAAACCGTCGGTCGAACCGCTTCGCCGCAAAACTTTTGCGGGAGCGATTCGTACCGACGGTTGCGGGAAGCGGCGGTTCAAAGAGCGGCGGGGGCGGGCTCGTTCGGAGCCGAACTGAGGGCGCCTGCCGGGCGCCCCCGTCGCGTGTCTTCGAATCAGGCCGCCTGTTCGACGAGTTCCTTTTCGGGGACGACCGCCTTCCAGATAAGGCCCACAACGAAGCCCGTCACCGAGAAGCTGATCCAGCCGAGGCCGTAGGAGTGAAGCGGCAGGTAGGTCTTCAGCACTTCTTCGAGAGCCGCCATCGGCACGCCCGCGGTTTCAAGACCGTTGACGAGCGCCATCAGGAAGGTAAAGCCCATCGTCCAGGCATAGACGCACTGACGGCCGCCGAAAAGCTTGTCGAGGAAGATGAGGCCCATGAGCGCGACGCAAAGCGGATAGATGAACATCAGCACCGGGATCGTCGAGACGATGATCGTCTTCAAGCCGAAGAGACCGATCAGGTACGAGACGACCGTGAAGAGCACCACCCAGGTCGAATAGGCGAGCTTGCCCGTGAGGCGCAGGAAGAAGGCGGCGCAGCAGGTGAGGAGGCCCACGGCCGTCGTCACGCAGGCAAGGAGCACCATCGCGGCGAGGAGGTAGGCGCCGAACGTGCCGAAGAAAATCTTCGCGCTTTCGGCGAGCACCGGGGCGCCCGTTTCCTGCATGCCGATCGCGGCCACGCTTTCCGCACCGATCTTGGCGATGAAGACGTAGACCACAGCGAGGAGACCGCCCGCGAGCACGCCCGCCTTCGTCACCTGTTCCGTCACGGCCTTCGCATCGTGCACGCCGTTTTCACGCACGCAGTTGACAACGAGGGTCGAGAAGACGAGAGCGGCAATGGCGTCGAGCGTGTTGTAGCCGTCGAGCACGCCCTGAACGGCGGCGGCAAAGGGAGCCGTGTAGGCGCCCGTGGCGGCCTGGAAGTCGCCCATCGGCGCGACGAACGACATCACGATCATCGCGAGGATCGTCACGAGAAGCGCGGGCGTCAGGAATTTGCCGATGCGGTCGACGAGCTTCGAGGGCGAAGCGGCGAGCCACCCCGAGAAGCCGAGGAAGACCGCAAGAAAGATCGGCAACGCCATCGCGGAGGGTTCCGCACCAAGGAAGGGACGCAGCGCGATTTCAAAGGACACCGTGCCCGTACGGGGGATGGCGAAGCAGGGACCGATCGCCATGTAGCTCAACACCGTATAAAAGAGCCCGTACCAGGGATGAACGCGGCTCGCGACCTGACGCAGGTCGTGGCAGCCCGAGTACGCCACCGCAATAATGCCGAGCAACGGCAGACCGACACCGGTCACGCAGAAGCCGAGAACGGCCCACCAGACGTTTTCACCGGCGGCCTGACCCATGGCCGCGGGGAAAATCAGGTTGCCGGCCCCGAAAAAGAGAGCGAAGAGCATCGAACCGATGGCGATGAATCGTGTGCGGTTGGCAGTATCCGACATGAGAGAGGTTCCTGAGGTTGTTGTCGTGAGGAACGGGGGAATTCCTTGAGGAGGCCTTCCGAAGCCGAGGGCCGAAACACATCCTTCGGGATGCGTCGGTCCTTTGCAATGCGGAGAGCAATGTACCCATTGTGCTTTGCATTAGCGTTGGAGATGTAAGCAGTTTTCCTAAGAAAACATAGCGTTGCATCATCCGATTCCAAGTTAATGCGTTTTTGCATTCTTGCAGTATCGCAGATTTTGCAAGAAAAAGCCTTCGATAAAGTCCTTATTTTTCGCCCCGTCCCGCGCCCGTAGACCGCGGGAATGAGCACCCTTCGGGCGCAAAAAAGCCGCCCGGAAACCCGAGCGGCTCGTTTGCGATTTCGTGCCTTTTGCAGGAGCCCCGCTTTTGCAAAACGGCGCTTTTCGCACGGCGCGCACGTCGTGCGGAAGAACTTCCGGGCAGGATTTCCGGAAGCATTCGGATAGGTCGGAAGGATTTCGGAGGCGAGGCGACGGGGTCCGACGGATTTTCGGGACCCCGAAAAAGTTTTCGCCCGAAGATTTCTCTTCGGGCGAAACCAGGAAGACATGAGGTCGAGGCACTCGGTCGAGTACCGAACAGTCCGGTCTTCGGCTCTCGGGGCTCAGGCCGTAAGGCGCGCCTTGATGAGAGCGGAAACTTTGCCGAGGTCCGCGCGGCCGTTCACACGGGGCTTCACCAGGGCCATGACTTTGCCCATGGCAGCCATGCCGGTAAGGCCGACCGCGGCCGTCGCTTCATCGATGATCGCGGCGATTTCATCGTCCGTGAGCGCCTGAGGCAGATAAGCCTGAAGCACATCGATTTCGGCCTGCTCGTTCTGAGCCAGGTCGTCGCGACCGCCGGCGCGGTACTGTTCGACCGAGTCGCGGCGCTGTTTGACCATCTTGGCGATTACGGCCAGGATGTCGTCGTCCGTCGATTCGATCTGTTCGTCGATCTCACGCTGCTTGATTGCGGCAAGGAGCAAACGAATCGTGCTCAGACGCGCAGCATCATGCGAGCGCATGGCGGCCTTCATATCTTCGCGGATTCTGTCCTTAATCATCACCATCCTTCGTGAGGAAATTCCCGTCGACGCGGGAGGATTCGTTCTGCGTACGACCGACTCCGAAGAGTTGCGCACGCGGTCGGGTTGTCCCCGCAGAAGGGGGACCGTGCACCCGGCGTCGCACTCCGAGAGCGCAGCGCCCGAAGCGTTCTACAAGATTAGTAGAGCTTCTTGGGGAGCATCATGCTGCGAAGGCGCTTGTAGTGGCGCTTGATCGCGGCAGCCTTCTTGCGCTTACGTTCGGCGGTGGGCTTTTCGTAGAATTCGCGGGCACGGAGTTCCGTGAGGAGGCCGGACTTTTCGATGGTGCGCTTGAAGCGACGAAGAGCAACTTCAAACGGTTCGTTTTCTTTAACGCGGATAGTAGGCATCAGACACCTAGTTGTGATGACCCGGAAATGACTGGTGAACCGTCTCATCTGGTTCCGGGGCAAGATGGGACGGAGAACGAAGGGCGCATTTTGGCATATTTTTCCTGTGGCTACAACGCGCGGAGCCGATTTTTTTCGTCCTTCGGCGCGAAAGCTGCACGCGGTTTTCGCCTTTTCCCCTTCCGAGTGCCGAAAACACCGCCGAGGAAAAAACCTTCGAGGAAGCAACGTCCCGAAGTCCGAACCAGTAAAATTTCCGCACTATGCTCGTACTTGGTATCGAATCCTCCTGCGACGAGACGGGAGCTGCACTCATTTCCGACAGAGACGGTCTTCTCGCCGACGCTCTGCACACCCAGATCGACATGCACCGCGCCTACGGCGGCGTGGTACCCGAGCTCGCGAGCCGCGACCACATCCGTCGCGCCGTGGCGCTCGTCGACGACGTACTTCAAAAGGCCGGGAAGACCCGCGCCGACATCGACGCCGTGGCCGTCACCGAAGGTCCGGGGCTCGCAGGGGCCTTGCTTGTCGGGAACGCCGTCGCGCACGCGATCGGCTGGGCGCTTGAGATTCCCGTTCTCGGCGTGCACCACCTCGAAGGGCACCTCCTTGCGGCGCGCCTTTCGGACCCCGCACCCGAATTCCCCTTCCTTGCCGTGCTCGTCTCGGGCGGGCACACGCAGATTCTAAAGGTGGAGCGCTTCGGGCACTACGAACTCCTCGGCGAAACGCTCGACGACGCCGCGGGCGAAGCCTTCGACAAGACGGCGCAGCTG
The DNA here is from genome assembly GCF_003609995.1 of Sutterella megalosphaeroides. Taxonomy (NCBI): domain Bacteria; kingdom Pseudomonadati; phylum Pseudomonadota; class Betaproteobacteria; order Burkholderiales; family Sutterellaceae; genus Sutterella; species Sutterella megalosphaeroides. Next base: position 681,847 of record NZ_AP018786.1, on the reverse strand, counting down.
CTCGGCCTTCCGTACCCGGGCGGCCCCGCCGTATCGGCGCTTGCGGAAAAAGGCACCTCGGGCGCCATTGAACTCGCGCGCCCCATGATTCACGCCCCGAACCTCAACATGAGTTTCTCGGGCCTCAAAACGTCGGTTCTCACCGCCGTCCATGCGGCCGAAGACACCTCGGACGAAACCTGGCGAGCGAACCTCGCACGCGGCTTCGTCGACGCGGTGGTCGACGTGCTTGCGGCGAAACTCGTTCGCGCCATGCGCCAGACGAAACTCAAGCGCGTCGTCGTCGCGGGGGGCGTTTCCGCCAACAAGCAACTCCGCGCGCGTCTTACCGACGAAGTGCGCCGCCGCAAGGGCGAAATCTTCTATCCGCCCATGCGCCTTTGCACCGACAACGGCGCGATGATCGCCGCCGCGGGTCTCGCGCGCTACGAAGCGATGACGCCCGAAGAGCGCGAGGCGCTCCGTCGTCAAACGGGCTTCAAGGTGCGCCCCCGCTGGCCGCTTGAAACCCTCTGAGGTCGCCGCCGACACTCCCGTCAAACGCCTCGTCAAACGCCCGAAGGTTCGCAACCCTCGGGCGTTTTTTCGGATTCGTGCAAAAACAAAGTCCCGCTCTCGGGCAACGAGATGCGGGACTTTGCCGCTCCGTCGGGTCGATGTGACATCAACCCTCGGAAAAAGCAAAACGCCCGGCTGACATATTCTGCCGAGCGTTTTCGCCGGAAACATTTCGGAAACTCAGATTACTTGAGCTTCGTTTCCTTGTAGACCACGTGCTTACGAGCCACCGGGTCGAACTTCGAGATTTCCATCTTGCCGGTGGAAGTCTTCTTGTTCTTCGTGGTGGTGTAGAAGTGGCCGGTACCAGCCGTCGATTCGAGCTTGATCTTTTCGCGAGCGCCTTTCGCCATGGTGAAACTCCTTTACTTAGATTTCGCCGCGGGCGCGAAGATCCGCGAGAACAGCGTCGATACCAATCTTATCGACCGTACGAAGGCCGGCCGTCGTCAAACGCAGACGGACCCAACGGTTTTCGCTTTCAACCCAGAAACGGCGGTACTGCAGATTGGGCATGAAGCGGCGCTTGGTCTTGTTGTTCGCGTGCGAGACGTGATGGCCGACCATCGGCGCCTTACCGGTGACTTGACACACTCGTGCCATCTCTAACTCCAGTTCTTAAAAAAATTCATCTCGCAGAGCCCCGACGGGCCACGCGAGCGCAGAAAGAATGAGATTATACGTCAAGGTTACAAAGTGTCGCCACCAAGGTCTCGGTTTTTCAACCGACACCAAAGCCTGGCCCCCCATAGTGTCAGAACAGGGCGCCCGGAGACACGGAAAATTTGACGTGGGGCGCATTGTACCCGTTTTGTCGGGGTCGTGTGCGCAAAACCCCGAATTTCTTTATTCTTGAGAAGAATTTTCAGGACGAGCGGCCCCGCCGCTTCCCTCCAACGACTTCTACCAGGCCCCACCATGCAGGTTCTTCTCGCCCAACCCCGCGGCTTTTGCGCGGGCGTCACCCGTGCGATCGCCATCGTCGAACGCGCGTTGCACATCTACGGCGCTCCGATCTACGTGCGTCACGAAATCGTCCACAATCGCACGGTCGTCGAAAATCTCCGCGCCCGCGGCGCCGTTTTCGTCGACGACCTCGCGGACGTGCCCGTCGGCGCCACGGTCGTGTTTTCCGCCCACGGCGTTCCGCTTTCCGTCGTGCGCGAAGCCGAAGAGCGCGGTCTGCGTGTTTTCGACGCGACCTGCCCGCTCGTCACCAAGGTGCACAAGGAAGTCGGTCGCATGCGCGCCGAAGGCAAGACCATTCTCATGATCGGTCACGCCGGTCACCCCGAGGTCGAAGGGACGATGGGTCAGGTGAAGGACGGGATCGTTCTCATCGAGCGCTCCGAAGACGTCGCGCGCCTTCCCTACGGCCCCGAAGATCCGCTTGCGTACGTCACGCAAACGACGATCAGCGCCGACGACAGCGAAGAAGTGATTCGCGCCCTCAAGACGCGCTTCCCCGACATTCACGAACCGAAACGTCAGGACATCTGCTACGCGACGCAGAACCGCCAGGAAGCGGTGAAGCACCTCGCGCAGGCGGGCGTGGACCTCGTGCTCGTGATCGGCTCCGCCACGAGCTCGAACTCGAACCGTCTTCGCGAAGTCGCCGAACGTCAGGGGACGCGCGCCTACCTCGTCGACACGGCCGAGCACGTCGACCCGACCTGGTTCGAAGGGGTCGAGCGCGTGGGCGTCACGGCGGGCGCCTCCGCTCCCGAGTCGCTCGTTCAGGGCGTTCTCGAGTGGCTCAAAACGCACGTCGGCGCCGACGACGTCCGCACGCTCCCCGGCGTCGAAGAAAACGTCGCCTTCCCGCTCCCGAAGGGCCTGCGCGAGTGCGACCTCGCCGATGCGGACGCGGCGCGCTAAGATTCTTCTTTTCGTTCGCAAAGGACCCCCGTCATGTCGAAAGTCCGTCATCAGAGCCTCACGCCCGCCACGCAGTGGCTCAAGCAACACGGCGTTTCCTTCGAGGAGCGCAGCTACGAATACGTCGAGCACGGGGGTACGGCGCTTGCCGCAAGCGCCTGCAGACTCGAGCATCACCAGGTCGTCAAAACGCTCGTGATGGAAGACGAAAAAGCGCACCCGCTCATCATCCTCATGCACGGGGACTGCGAAGTGTCGACGAAAAATCTCGCCCGTCAGATCGGCGTGAAGTCGATCGCCCCCTGCAAGCCCGAACAAGCGCAGCGCAATTCGGGCTACATGGTGGGCGGCACGAGCCCCTTCGGGACCCGCAAGCAGATGCCCGTCTATGTGGAAAAGACGATCCTCGATCTGCCGCTCATTTTCATCAACGGCGGTCGCCGCGGCTATCAAGTCGGGATCGACCCGAAGGTGCTCACCGACATCCTCGGCGCGAAGCCCGTCGAATGCGCCATTCACGAAGGCTGAGAACGGGCGTCGGTTCACCAAGCTCCGACCGCACGACTCCCCGAACGCCGCCGCATCGCGAGACGCGGTCGGCGTTTTTTTTCGCACGCCTTCTCCGTCCGGCGCAGGGAATCGAGAGGCGCAACGGTATCCGAATTTTCCTTTGTTTTCATCAACACGTCCCTTGTTAAGGCAAGCCCTCGTGCGATACCCGGGCAGCGCGCTTCCCGGCGTTCGACGAAGCCCAGCTCACCTCGCAGGAAATGGTTTTACTCGACGAAGGTCGGGATGCGACGAGCTTCGAGAGCAAAATGCAGCGCCCTGGACTTTCTCGAGCACGACGACCCGTCGCGTCCGGGTTGCCTCATTCTTGACGTGCGCATGCCCGGGATTTCGGGCATCGAACTGCAAGCCCGCCTCAAGGCGCGGCGCTATCCGCTGCCGATCATCTTTCTGACCGGGCACGGCGACATCGACACGGCCATCCCCGTCCTGAAGGAAGGGACCAAAGACTTTTTGCAAAAGCCGGTCGACTCGGCCAAATTGCTCGATCCATCGCCAACTTCGTGCAGAAGACCTGGGGCCGACGCGACCTGCCCATTCGGTCCGAAGACCGGGTTCGGCCGGTCGACGAACTCACCAAGAGCCGAGCACACCCCGCAAAAGAAACCGCCCGTCGGATCGAACACTCCGACGGGCGACTTTGCTTTAAAGGCATCCCCGCCCGGGCGGGCGGAGAAACGATCACAAGACTATCACGAAGCGACTCAGGCCTTTTCGGCTTCGGCGGCGCTCGATTCGGCTGCCGCTTCTTCTTCGACCTTCGCTTCGGACTTCTTCTTCGAGGTCTTGGCGATCTTGGCCGTCTTCGTCGACTTCGTCGTCTTGGCGGCGGTCTTGCGGGTCTTGGCGGGCTTTTCGGCGACTTCGACCTTCTCGGCCTCGACGGGCGCTTCGGCGGCCTCGGTCTTTTCAACCGCTTCAGCGGGCTCAACCGTTTCCGGAGCCTGCGCGACTTCTACCGCCTCAGCCTTTTCAGCCGGTTCGGCCGCTTCGCTTTCGGTCGCACGTTCGAACTTCGCCGGCTTTTCGCGCTTCGCGGGCGCCGAGCGTTCGAGCACCGCGGCGAAGAACCCGTCCGTGTTGTTGACGTGAGGAAGCATCTGGAAGTAGGAGCCGAAACGTTCCCACTGCGCTTCGGGGAAGACGATCCCCTGCTGCGCGAAGACTTCCTTCGCGGGAACGAGACGCCACTCGGGATGCGCGGCGAGGAACGCTTCGACGACGTCCTGGTTTTCGCGCTTCAAGACGGAGCAAGTCGCATAGACGAGACGACCGCCCGCCTTCACGAGGCGGCTCGCGTGTTCGAGCACGCTCTTCTGGATCGCATTGATGCGCTCGAGTTCCGAGGGCGAGAGGCGCCACTTGAGGTCGGGGTTGCGACGGAACGTGCCCGTCCCCGTGCAGGGGGCGTCGATCAGCACGCGGTCGAACTTGCCGTTCAGGCGCCGCACGCGCTGGTCGTCTTCGCCGCGAATGGCAATCGGGTGCACGTTCGAGAGGCCCGCGCGGCGCATGCGGGGCGTCAGACCCGCGAGGCGCTTTTCGTTGACGTCGAACGCGTACAGACTTCCGGTCGAGCGCATGAGCGCGCCGAGCGCAAGGGTCTTCCCGCCCGCACCCGCGCAGAAGTCGCACACCATTTCGCGGCGACGCGGCGTGAGAAGGCGCGCAATCAACTGGCTCCCTTCGTCCTGCACGTCGACCTTGCCTTCCTTATAGACCGCCCACTGCGTAAGACCGGGCTTCGTCGGGAGACGCAGACCGTCGGGGCTGAAGGGGGTCGCGTAGGCTTCGACGCCATTCGCGCGAAGTTCTTCGAGGATTTCGTCGCGCGACGCCTTGAGAAGGTTCACGCGCAGGTCCAAAGGCGCCCCTTCCTGCATGGAGGGGTAGAGCGCGGCCGAGTCCTCGTACTGCGCTTCGATGAGGTCGTAGAGCCACTGCGGGAGTTCGGCGCGCACGTGCGCGGGAGCCTTCTCAAGGTTCACCTTGAGCACGTTTTCCAAGGGACCCGCTTCAGGGCCGATCGCCGAGGGCGAAATCGCATCGAGCCCGTGCTGACGCGCGAGCGTCGCGAGCGCCGCAAGGCGCGGAGCGCGGTCGGGATGCACGGGACGCATCGCAAAGCGCAACGACGCGTAGTGGCGAAGCGCGTAGTAGATCCCTTCGGCGATGAGGCCGCGGTCGCGCATGCCGAGCTTCGGGTTGCTGCGGAAAAAGAGCTTCATGAGGACGTCCGCGGGGCCGTCCAACTTGAGGATGACGCCGAGCGCGCGGGTGAGTTCGTCGACGATCAGGTTCGTGATGCGAACGCGCCCGGGCTCAAGGGGCGCCATGCGCTTTTCGGGCGTCTTCGGGCCCGAACGACGAACGAAGCCTTCGCGGGCGCGTTCTTCGTGGCGACGACGATCGGCCGCGCGCTGGCGGTCGGTGCGTTTGTCTTCGGTTCGGGCGCTGCGGGTCTTCTGCATCTGAAACGCGCGACGCTTCGGGGGAGTGTTCTGAGCCATGGAAAAAATCTCTGTTGCTGTGGAAATGGAATCAGCCGAAGAGCACGAGGCTGCGGGCCGTTTCGTCGTCCATCACCGTGCGGCCGTTCTCCAAGCGCACGCGCCCTTCGACGAGCGCGCGAACGCACTTCGGATAAAGCCGGTGTTCGAGAACGAGACCGCGCGCGGCGAGTCGGTCGGCGTCGTCCGAGGGCAGAACCGGCACGACCGCCTGGCCGATGATGGCGCCGCCGTCCAAAACGGCGCTCACGAAGTGCACGGTCGAGCCGTGGACGCGGCAACCCGCTTCGAGCGCGCGTTCGTGGGTGTGAAGCCCCGGAAAAAGGGGCAGCAGCGCCGGGTGGATGTTGAGAATCCGCCCTTCGTAGCGCGACACGAACCCTTCGGTAAGAACGCGCATGAAGCCCGCGAGAACGATCGCGGCGGGTTCGTACCGGTCGACGACTTCGGCGAGCGCCTCTTCGAACGCTTCGCGCGAGGGATAGGCCTTGTGGTCGAGCGCCACGGCGTCGATCCCCGCGTTGCGGGCGATTTCAAGGCCCGCCGCTTCGGGTCGATTCGAAATGACGGCTGCGATGCGGGCGTCGCACGTTTCGGCCCAGGCCTCTTCGCGCGAAACGCGCAGAATCGCCTCGAAATTGCTTCCGCGTCCGGAGATGAGGACGACGATCTTCTTCATGGTGTGATCCGACTGGTAGGTAGGTAGGTAGGGAGTGAGGGAGATGCGGGAGCGCGGGATGCCGTCCCGGTCCCGGGCGCCGTCTCGGGTGTGAAGCTCCGAAACCAACGCAAAGAGCCGACTGTCCGCTTTTTGAAAACGAAAGCGGACGCGAGCCGGCCGGGTTGCTCGGGATTGTAGCCGATCCCGCCCGCAAAGCCCCGTGCGCACGCCTTGAAAATACGGCGCGGGAAGGGCGTGAAAGCGCGTGCCGCGGCCCCTTCTTCCCCGACGCATCCCGTTGGTTCCCGCTTCTTTGCGCCTTTTTCACCTACCGCGAACACCGTAGTTCGCGTGCGTGCGGGGCTAAACCCCGCGAAAACAGTCCCCGAGGCGCACCGCGGAGGCGCCGAACGAGCGTAGAAAGCCCGCTCTCGTGCCATAATCGTCCGATCGACTTTTTTATTTTTTCTTCCTATCAGCATGCACGTCTTTCGAGGAACGCCCCACCCCCTTCTGAAACGCCCTTCGGCGATTGCCATCGGCAATTTCGACGGAGTTCACACGGGGCACCGCGCGCTGCTTGAGAGCGTCGTTCAGGCCGCGAACGACCGCGGTCTGGTGCCCTCCGTCGTCACGTTCGAGCCGCACCCGAAGGAATTGGTCGGCAGCGCCCGCGTCGAACGCCTCTCCACCCTGCGCGACAAGGTGGAAGCGATCCTCGATGCGGGGATCCAACGCATCTACCTTCTCCCCTTCAACAAGCGCATGGCGTCCTTGAGCGCCCAAGACTTCGTTCGCGACGTGCTTGTCGAGGGGATCGACACCTGCTGGGTGACGGTCGGGGAAGACTTCCGCTTCGGAAGCGACCGCGCGGGGAACGTCGCGCTCCTCGAAGCCATGGGGCGCGAGCTCCGCTTTGAGACGGTGGTTGCGCCCACGCTCTTTCACACGAACGCGCGCGTTTCCTCGTCGCGCATCCGCGAAGCGCTTGAAGAGGGGGATCTCTACGAAGCGTCCCTCATGCTCGGGCGCCGCTACTCGATGACGGGCCGCGTCATTCACGGGGCCGAGCTCGGTCGCACGATCGGCGTGCCGACCCTCAACATGGCGCCGATTCCTCCGGGAAGCCGCGCCGAACCCGCCTTGAAGGGGGTCTATGCCGTGACGATCGACGGGCTCGGACACGCCACGCAAAAGGGCGTCGCCTCGATCGGCGTGAAGCCCACCGTCACGAACGAGCGCCGCTGGCTTTTGGAGACCCACGTCTTCGACTGGCAGGGCGACGCCTACGGACGAATCGTTCGCGTCAACTTCGTCGAGAAGTTGCGCGACGAGAAAAAGTTTTCGGGCCTTGAAGAACTCAAGGCCGCCATCGCCGAGGACGCGCGCCGCGCGCGTCTCGTTCTCGGCTGCGCCCCCTCCCCCGAGGCGGGCGTCGACTCGGGAATGCTCTGACGCAGAGCATTCCCGCCACTTTGAACCCGGGGTCACGGACCCCGCCTGAAGAGCCCGAGGGGGCCAGGAGTAATCAACATGGCAAAGCCCAAGGCCGATGAGGCCGAAAAGAAGTATCCGCTCAATCTTCCCGATACGCCCTTCCCGATGCGCGGCAACCTCCCGAAGCGCGAACCCGAATGGATCCGCGCCTGGGAAGAAAAGAAGATCTACGAGCGCATCATCGACGCGCGTCGCGACGCGAAGAAGTTCATCCTTCACGACGGTCCTCCCTATGCGAACGGTGCGATCCATCTCGGTCACGCCGTCAACAAGATCCTGAAGGACATGATCCTCAAGGAAAAGACCCTCGAAGGCTTCCAGGCGCCCTACGTGCCCGGCTGGGATTGCCACGGCATGCCGATCGAAGTGCAGATCGAAAAGCTCCACGGGAAGAACCTCCCCGTCGACGAAATGCAGAGCCTCGCGCGCGCCTACGCCATGGAGCAGTCCGAGCTCCAGCTCAAAGACTTCAAGCGTCTCGGCATTCTCGGCGACTGGGGCAACCCCTACCGCACCATGAACTTCAAGACGGAAGCGCAGGAAATCCGCGCGCTCGCGAAGATCATGGAAAAGGGTTACGTCTACCGCGGCCTGAAGCCCGTCAACTGGTGCTTCGACTGCCAGAGCGCCCTTGCCGAAGCCGAAGTCGAATACAAGGACCGCGAGTCCCCGATGATCGACGTCGCGTTCGAACTCGCCGCCGAAGACCGCGGCCGCGTTGAAATCGCCTTCGAGACGACGTTCGAAAAACCCTGCGCCGTCGTGATCTGGACGACGACCCCCTGGACGATCCCCTCGAACCAGGCGCTCAACATGCACCCGGATCTGACGTACGCGCTCGTCGACACGGGCGACCGTCTTCTGATCCTCGCCGCCGACCTCGTCGAAGCGTGCCTGAAGCGCTACGGCCTCACGGGCACGGTCCTTGCGACCGCCAAGGGCGACACGTTCGAAGGCGTGCGCTTCCGCCATCCGCTCTGGGACCTCCACGAAGGCTACCGCCGCTTCTCGCCCGTGAACCTCGCCGAGTACGTCGACGCCACGTCGGGTACGGGCATCGTGCACAGCGCCCCGGCTTACGGCGTGGACGACTTCAATACGTGCAAAGCCTACGGGATGACGAACGACGAAGTGCTCACGCCCGTGCAGGCGGACGGCACGTTCGTCGAAACGCTGCCGCTTTTCGGCGGCCTGCAGATTTTCGCCGCCGCGCCGAAGATCCTCGAAGCGCTCACCGTGGCGGGGAATCTCATGGCGCACGGCAAGATGGTGCACAGCTACATGCACTGCTGGCGCCACAAGTCGCCCCTCATCTACCGCGCGACCGCGCAGTGGTTCGTGCGCATGGACGCGCCGAACGAAGACACGGCGGGCGTCCTCAACGCTCCCGCGTCGGAAAAGACCCTGCGCGAAGCCGCGCTCGAAGGCGTGAAGGCGACGAAGTTCTTCCCGCAGTGGGGCATCAACCGCCTCTACTCGATGATCGAAAACCGTCCCGACTGGTGCATCTCGCGTCAGCGCAACTGGGGCGTGCCTCTGCCCTTCTTCATGCACAAGGCCACGGGCGAACTCCACCCGCGCACCCTTGAAATCATGGAAGAGGTTGCCAAGCGCGTCGAAGCGGGCGGCATCGAATCCTGGGCGAAGGCGAAGGCCGAAGATTTCCTGGGCGAGGAAGCCCGCGACTACGTGAAGACGACCGACATTCTCGACGTCTGGTTCGACTCGGGTTCGACCCACTACACGGTCGTTCGCGGCTCGCACGAAAAGGAACTCGCCTTCCCGGTCGACCTCTACCTCGAAGGGAGCGACCAGCACCGCGGTTGGTTCCACTCGTCGCTTTTGATCGGAACGATGCTCGACGGGCGTCCGCCTTACAAGCAGCTCCTCACGCACGGCTTCTGTGTCGACCAGAACGGCGAAAAGATGTCGAAGTCGAAGGGCAACATCGTTCGTCCGCAGGAAATCTCCGAAAAGTTCGGCGCCGAAATCCTGCGCCTCTGGGTTGCTTCGACCGACTATTCGGGCGAACTGCGTCTCGGGCCGACGATTCTCAACCGCGTCGTCGAAAGCTATCGCCGCATCCGCAACACGCTCCGCTTCCTCCTTGCGAACACGTCGGACTTCTCGGCCGCGACCGATCTCGTGTCGGTCGAAGAGCTCCTTGAACTCGACCGCTGGGCGATCGCCTTCACGGCAAAGCTCCAGGACGAAGTAGCGGCGGAATACAAGGAATACCGCTTCCACAACGTGGTAAACCTCCTGCAGACCTTTGCTTCGACCGACCTCGGCGGCTTCTACCTCGACGTTCTCAAGGACCGTCTCTACACGACGGCTCCGAAGAGCGCAGCGCGCCGCTCCGCGCAGACCGCCCTCTGGTACATCACGAAGACGCTCCTTCGCCTCATGGCTCCGATTCTTTCCTTCACGGCCGAAGAAGCCTTTGCGATCTTCTCGCCGAACGAATCGGGCACGATCTTCACGGAAACCTTCGAAGCGCTTCCGGATGTCGAAGGCGCCGAAGCGCTCCTCGCGAAGTGGGCCCGCATCCGCGCCGTTCGCGCCGACATGCAAAAGGCGATCGAAGACGAACGCGCCAAGGGCTCGGTGGGCTCTTCCCTCCAGGCGACGGGCGAAATCGCGGCGAACGCCGACGATTACGAAGCGCTCGCAAGCCTCGGCGAGGAACTGCGCTTCGTGATGATCATGAGCGCCGTGACGCTCGTGAAGAGCGCCGACGAGGCGACGCACGTCTCCGTGCGCGCTTCGGACGCCGCGAAGTGCGAGCGCTGCTGGCACTACGTCGCGGGCGTGGGCTCCTCGGCCGAACACCCGACGCTTTGCCCGCGTTGCGTCTCGAACCTCTTCGGCGCCGGTGAAGTCCGGTCCTTCGCCTGATGGCGGCATCGAGAAACGTCGGATCGACGGGGGGCTCCCGCCCCTCGTCCCGCGGTAAGAACGGGCGTTTCGCGCTCTGGTGCGTCGTGGGCTTCGTCGTCCTTGTGGTCGACCAGCTGACGAAGCTCTGGGCCGAGCGCACGTTCGAGCCAGGGACCTACCTGCCGGTCTTCAAGGGGTTCAACCTCCTCATCGCGCACAACACGGGGGCGGCCTTTTCGTTCCTTGCGGACGCGGGCGGCTGGCAGCGGTGGCTCTTCTCGGCGCTCGCCGCCGCGGTGATTGTTGCCGTCGTCGTGCTCGTGCGACGTCACGCCGACAAAACGCTCTTTTCGCTCGCCCTCACGCTCATCGCGGCGGGAGCGCTCGGCAACCTCATCGACCGCTCGGTGCACGGTTACGTGATCGACTTCATCGACCTCTATTGGAACGCGTGGCACTGGCCCGCTTTCAACGTGGCCGACATCGCGATCTGTGCGGGCGCCGCGGGGGTCGTGCTCGACGAGCTGCAGGGCGTCTCGAAAGGCCGCTGAGCGCGGGCTCCCGACCGATTCGTCATACCGCTCTTTCGGGCCGCAACCGCCTTTTCGGCCGGGTGCGGCCCGTTTCATTTTCGCCCTTCGCCGCGCGCGCCCGAGCGTCCTCGGTGGTGCACAATGAGGGCTCTGCCTTCGGGCCCCCGACGGCGCGCCCGATCATCCTTTTTTTCTTCTTTCCGACAAGGCCCTTCAACGCATGTCCTCCGGTCTTCTCAACGGCAAACGCATCACCCTCGCCCTCACGGGCGGCATTGCGCTCTACAAGATTTGCGACGTCGTACGAGGCTTGCGACGACTCGGCGCCGACGTCAAGGTGGCGATGACCGAGCACGCCGCCCAATTCGTAACGCCCCTTACCTTCGAAGCCCTTTCGGGCCACCCCGTGGCGACGACCGAGTGGCAGCCCACGCCCGACGGCACGATGCCCCACATCGATCTCACGCGAGGAGCGGACCTCCTCCTCGTTGCGCCCGCCACCGCGAACATCCTCGCCAAGGCCGCTCACGGGATCGCCGACGACCTCGTCTCGACCCTGATCGCGGCGCGCCGCTGCCCGGTCGTGTTCGTTCCCGCCATGAACGTCAACATGTGGCGCAACGCCCCCAACCGCCGCAACGTCGAACTTCTCCGCGAAGCGGGCGCGCGCTTCATCGGGCCCGTTGCGGGCGCTCAGGCCTGCGGCGACGAGGGGGAAGGCCGCATGACGGAGCCCGCCGACATTCTCGATCGGCTCGAAGGGATCTTTGCCGAGCCCGTCCTCGCGGGGCGGCGCGTGCTCGTCACCGCGGGCCCGACGTTCGAAGCGCTCGACGCCGTGCGCGGCATCACAAACCGCTCCTCGGGCCGCCAGGGGTGGGACATCGCCCGTGCGGCCCGCGATGCGGGCGCCGAGGTGACGCTCGTCGCGGGCCCGACGGCACTGCGAACGCCCGAAGGCGTTCGTCGCATCGACGTCGTCTCCGCCCTGGAAATGCACGCGGCCGTGATGGGCGAACTCGGGCAGGCCCGCGCAGAAGGGCGCCCCTACGAGCTCTTTTTCGGCGTGGCGGCGGTCGCGGACTGGCGTCCCGCGGACGCATTCGAAGGCAAATGGAAAAAGGGCGCGTCGCCCGAAGACCCCTACCGGAACGTGCGTTGGGTGCAGAATCCCGACATCCTCGCGGACGTCGCCCGCAGCCCCTTTGCCCCGCAAGCGGTCGTGGGTTTTGCCGCCGAGTGCGCGTCGCTTGAGGCCTATGCGCGCGAAAAGCTCGAACGCAAAGGCGCCCGCCTCATCGTCGCGAACGACGTGCGCGAAGCCGCGGGCGGGACGGAAAACCGCATTCTCATCGTCTCGAAGGACGCAACGCAAGCCTTCGGGCCCGCCCCGAAGCGCGTCGTCGCCGAAGCCGTCGTCAAGGCCGCGGCCGCCGTGCTCGGGTGAGCGTTCGCGTTGCGTCGTTGCTTTTTCTCTTTTTCGTACCTTTCTCCAACGGAGACCAACATGCAGATCGACCTCAAGGTGCTCGACGCCCGCATGGCCGAATACCTTCCCCGTTACGCCACGCCGGGTTCGGCGGGCCTCGACCTTCGCGCCCTTCTCGACGAACCCGTGACGATCGCCCCGGGCGAAACGCGTCTCGTGCGTACGGGCCTTGCGATTCACATCGCGAACCCGGGCTTTGCGGCCCTCATCCTTCCGCGCTCCGGGCTCGGTCACAAGAAAGGGATCGTCCTCGGAAACCTCGTCGGGCTCATCGACAGCGACTACCAGGGCGAACTCATGATTTCGACCTGGAACCGCGGGGCGGAACCCTTCACGCTCGAACCCTTCGAGCGACTCGCGCAGCTTATGGTCGTTCCGGTCGTGCAGCCCGAATTCCGCGTCGTGGACGAGTTCGACGCCTCGGAACGCGGCGAAGGGGGCTTCGGCTCGACGGGCACGCGCTGAGAAGCGCGCATCGGTCTCGGCGGACGGGTTGAACGCAACCCGCCGACGAGCCCCACAAGACGAAGGGGCGCTCCGCGGAGCGCCCCTTCGTCGTTTCGGTATCGGCGTTGTGCGATCGAACCTCAGCGGTCGGTCGCGTCCGACCCGTCTTCGTCGTCTTCATCCTCGTCGTCGCCGAAAAGGATCCGGTCGAGTTCGACGTGGTCGTCAAGCGACAACCCTTCGCGCTGATCTTCGGCGAGGTCGCCCTTCAGAACCGTCACGGAGGGACGGCGGTCGGCGTGCGTCGTCAAAAGCACGGGGATACCTTCGGAGCCTTCGTAGCCTGGGATGTCGTTTGCGAGCAGCCCTTCGATTTCAAGGCCTTCGGCCTCCGCCGTCTGGAAGGCGTTCAGATAGCGGTCGTGGTCTTCGGGCGACACCTGTGCCCACACGCCCCAGGTGAAGGACGCTTCGTCCGTGTAGTTGAGCGGCACTTCGACGACGCCGAAGAGGTACGTGCGACCGTCCTCAAGGCGCGCGAAATCCTCGTTGAAGCGCCCTGCGCGATAGCGGCCCGTGTAGTCGAGCATCCAGAGCACGTCCGGAAGCTTCATCTGAATGTCGCGGCACAGATCTTCGACGTTGATGTCGGTCATGGGTGTTCCTTTGGGTGAAAAGCCCGAGCGGCGGAAGCGCCCGGAGCCGCGTTGAATTTAGCAAAGTCCCGCCGGAAAGTACAACGGGACGGCCCCCGAAAGGGCCGTCCCGTTGAAGAAATCGGTCGCTTTGCGACGTCGACTTACTTCGCGAAGTTTTCTTCGGCGAACGTCCAGTTGACGAGCGAATCGAAGTACGCGTCGATGAACTTCGGACGAGCGTTGCGGTAGTCGATGTAGTAGGCGTGTTCCCAAACGTCGAGAGCGAGGATCGGGGTCATGCCTTCCGTAAGCGGCGTGCCGGCGTTGCTCGTGTTGAGGATGGCGAGCATGCCGTCGGCCTTCTTCACGAGCCACGTCCAGCCCGAACCGAAGTTCGCGGCGGCCGAGGCGGAGAAGGCCTTGCGGAATTCGGCGAAGGAACCCCAGACGGCCGTGATGGCGTCAAGGAGCGCACCCTTCGGTTCGCCGCCGCCGTTCGGGGTCATGGAGTGCCAGAAGAAGGTGTGGTTGTAGACCTGAGCGGCGTTATTGAAGATGCCGCCCGTGGCGCCGCGGATGATCTCTTCGAGGGACTTGCCTTCCCAAGCCGTACCCGCCGTCAGATTGTTGAGGTTCGTGACGTAGGTCTGGTGGTGCTTGCCGTAGTGGTATTCGAGCGTTTCGCGGCTGAGAGCCGGGGCGAGGGCATCGAGTTCGTAGGGAAGCGCCGGGAGCGTGAACTGGGCCATGGAGGTCTCCTGGTAAAAATCAAGTGTTAGGGAGAGCATATCACGGGATTTCTTCCCATAGGATTACCCGTAAGACGTAGATTTTCAGCCCGGTTGTTTCCGAGTGTTTCTCCGAAAAGCCGAACCGGTCTCTCCCGCACGTCCTTTGCGAGTATATCGTCCGACGCGAACGCCGAACGGCCGCTTCAGGAGCCCGGTTCGGTTTTCGCGACGTCCTCGATCCGAGCACCCGCGCTCCCGCCTTCGAAAATGAGGCGCACGCGCTCGCCCGCCGCAAGGTGCGAGCCGAGAACGGGCGTGCCCGTCGCGTCCTCGAGCCGCACGTACCCCGCGCGAAGCGGCCGATCGGGGTCGAGCGCCGCAAGCGTGCGCTCGAGAATCGCAAGCCGTGCGGCGCGATCTTCCGTGATGCGTCGGGCGTTCGGCATCCAACGTTCGGCGGCGGCAAGTCGCCGTGCGTTTCGATCGACCTGTAGTCTTGCGGCCTCGTCCCGAGCGTGTTTCTCCCGTTCGAGCCGCGCGTCGCAAGCCCCCAGAACCGCATCGATCCGAGCGCCTAGGAGCAGCTCCGCCCGCTCCAACCCCCGAATCTGCGCGCTCAAAAACGCTTCGGGCGACGCGAGGCGTCCCGCCGCACCGTCAAGCCGTGCGGCCAGCCCCGCAAAACGCGCGTCCGTCACCGAGCGCCGCGCCCGAACGACCGCCGCGAGGCGCTCCGTCGCGCGCTCGAAAAAGCGCGCGGGTTCGGGGAAATGTCGCTCCGCCCGGTCGATCCGCACGGCCGCCTGTTCGATGTGACGGTCGAGCCCTCTTGCGAGCGCTTCGCCCGCGCCTTCCACCCGCATGCGCCAGTGCGCGAGATCGGCGGAAATCGATTCCGCGGCGGCGGTCGGGGTCGACGCGCGCACGTCCGCAACGAAGTCCACGATCGTCACGTCCGTTTCGTGCCCGACCCCGGTGACGACGGGCGTGCGCAGGGAGGCCAAGGCCCTCGCCACCCGTTCGTCGTTGAAACTCTGCAAGTCTTCGAGCGACCCGCCCCCGCGCACGAGAAGGATGGCGTCCGCTCCCGAGCGGTCCGCAAGGCGCAGAGCCCGCACGATCGACTCGGCGCTCTCGTTTCCCTGAACGAGGCAGTCCGCGAGATCGATCCGAATCCAAGGGGTGCGACGCCGAAGCGTACGCACGACGTCCTGAAGCGCCGCACCGCGCGCGCTCGTCACGACCGCCACACGCCGAACGAAACGGGGAAGCGGCGTCTTTCCCGCGGGATCGAAAAGCCCTTCGGCCTCGAGCTGCGCCTTGAGTTTCAGGAACGCTTCGTAAAGCGCCCCGAGTCCCGCACGACGCCACTCTGCGACGCGAATCTGCAAGTCGCCCCCTTTGACGAAAATATCCGCCCAACCGCGAATCTCGATCTTGTCCCCCTGCCGGAAATCGGCGGGGGCGTTGCGGGCCGAGCCCGCGAAGTAGACGCAGGAGATGACGCCCGTCGCGTCCTTCAGACGAAAGTACGTGTGACCGGCCGCCGACCGATGAAGGTCGGTCGCCTCCCCGGCAATCCAAAAGTCGGTGAGAAGGCCTTCGAGCGCCCGACGGCAGCGCTCGAGCGCTTCCGTGACGGTAAGGGGTTCGGAGTCGGTGGAGACGACGGCGGAAGGCTCGGGCCGGATCGCAGGCGACGTCGAGCCCGCCCCGTTCGCCCCGCCCGATTGTCCGACGCAGTCGGGCACGGGGAAGCGCCGCGAAGCTTCCCTCCAGTCGAGGGCGCGCGGATGCGCGCGGGGAGCGTCGGAAGCTCGCTCGGGCGGCCTCTCGGAAAGCGCTTGTCCCGTCGTCTTTCGCGAGGTCTTTCTCGCGGGCTTCTTCGCGATCCTCTCGGGGGCGGCCTTTCGCAAGTTTTCGAGCCGCTCGCGAATCGCCGCAAGCGCCCGAAGGCTCTCCTCCCGGCGCGAGCCCGCGCGGGGAGCGTCGGAGAGCATCGCCCGCTCGATCGCCTCGACGTCGCAGAGCGGATCCTCGGGGTCGAACCGGTCGAAACTTTCAACACGTTCGAAGCTTTCGACGTATGCAACGCAATCGTCGGCGGGGCGGATGAAGGACGACATGGAAAAGGGGCGGGAAAAAGAAAACCAAGCGGCGGGATCGTCGAACAGAGACAATCGGAGCGTACGACGCCTCAATGTAGCGCAAGTGCCGGCAGTTCGCGCAACACGCGGGGCTTCGGGCCGCGAACGCCCGGAAACGCTCCCTCGGGATGCCGTTCGAGCACAAGCCCGACGCCCGCGTTCGGGTGAGCGCTCCCGAAAAACGATGTTATCCACCCAAATTTTCGCCTCGGTTGCTCACACGGCGCCTCATGTTGCTTAAATTTTAGGCAATTCATCATTTTTTAATAAATAACAGTGTGTTACCGAAGTTCTCCCGGAATTATCCACAGGTTAATCCACGGATCCGGTGCAGAAAGTCGCAAAACCCGTGGAAAACCGCCTTTTTCGGCCACAATTTCTTCCGTCTCCGACGTCGCACACACCACACCTAGGGGTATGGGAGTCGCTCGGCCTCCGAATTTCAATTGGGGATGACTTTGTGGAAAAGCTGCGCGAAAGCCCCTCCGGAAGCACGTCGCACACCGTCGATTTGCATGAATTTTCCTTTTATTTCATTGCATTGAAGGTTTTCCACACGACACCTCCCCGGAAAGATCGTTCGAGCGCCGACCGCAAACACCGGTCAAACCTCGTCAGAACGAACCTCATGAAACGCGAAATCCCATGAAAACATCGTAGATTTACGATTTCCCGGAGTCCTCGACGGCGTGCTGCGGCGCCCCCTCCCCCGACCGCCCCGCAACGACCGAACGAAAAAGTTGCTCACTAAGTTCTCCACAGGCAAGCGCCCCTCGGAGGAGCGTTTCGACACTCCCGAGAGGCGCGCAATCTAAGGGTAACCCCTTGATTCACAACGACTATTTCGGCGAAAGAGAACGCCTGCCCGAAGACGCGTGCGAAGCCGCCGCCTGCGTTTCGCGTTTGCGGCTATCATTGGAGGCTCGAAAAGAGCGCGGCCCTTTTGAACGGCCGCGTTTGCCTGATTTTTTTCTCTCGGTATATGCCCGACGACCACCCTCCGCGACGAACCGGGACCGCACGTGCTGCGGTCCCCGCCGTTACTTCCGCCCGCGCGGCGACCGCCTTCCGAATGCTTTTCACGGAGGTCCGCCATGAGCGCTGAGGCCAAACTCGAAGCCTGGATCCACCGCGAATGGGCCCGACGCGGCCCGACGGCGTGTCTCCTCTACCCCCTTTCGCTCCTTTTCCGTGCCGTCAGCGCCTCGCGCCGACGCCGTGCGACGCCCCGTCGTTTGTCGGTGCCCGTCGTCGTGGTCGGCAACATCTACGTGGGCGGCACCGGGAAGACTCCCGTGACGATCGCACTCGTTCGCGAACTCCGGGCGCGCGGCTGGCACCCCGGGGTTGTCTCCCGCGGTTTCGGCCGCGAGGACGATGCGGTTCGACTCGTCACGAACGCCTCGAGCGCCGCGGAAGTGGGCGACGAGCCCCTTTTGATCGCACGCGAATCGGGTGCGCCCGTTGCCGTGGGTCGACGTCGTCACGCGGCCGCGGAAGCGCTCCTTGCCGCACATCCCGAGATCGACCTCATCGTGAGCGACGACGGCCTGCAGCACTATGCGCTCCACCGTGACGTGGAGCTTGCCGTCATCGGCGCGCGCGGCCTCGGAAACGGCTGGGTGCTCCCGGCGGGGCCGCTGCGCGAGACGCCCGAGAGGCTCGACACGGTCGACGCGATCGTGCTCAATACGCCGAACGCCGACACGGTCGCAAGCCGCACGCCGCGCTTTGCCGCGTCGAGCTGCTTCGGTCCCTGCCAGCAGCTCGCCACGGGGCGCTTCAAGGACATCGACGAACTCTCCGCCGAACTCGCGCGCGACGGCTCGAAGGCGCTTGCCGCCGCGGGTATCGCGGCGCCCGGGCGGTTCTTCGCGATGGTGCGCGCCCACGACATCGATTGCGCGGAGCTTGAACTCGGCGACCACTACGACTTTGCGAAGAACCCCTTTGCCGATCGTCCCGAGAAGATGATTCTCATCACCGGCAAGGACGCCGTGAAGTGCGCCCGGATTCCCGAAATCAAGAACGATCCCCGCATCTGGGTGGTGGGGCTTGAAGTGCGGCTCGATCCCTACTTGATCGACCTCGTGCACGAGAAGGCCGCCGACGCGGCCGAAGCGCTCGGTCGCACGCCGCCCGAGCCGCCCGTCGAATCGGCCTGAGCGGCACCCGCGTCGAAAAGAGCCCGGTTGACGGGCTCCGAACGCGTTTTGAGGACTATCATTTCCCGTTTTCTCAACCGTATAGTTATGACGAACAACACGATCCCCGAATTTCTCGTTTGCCCCGTTTGCAAGGGGCCGCTTGAGGCCGGTACGGGCGAGCGCCGCGAACTCGTCTGCCCGAGCTGCGGTCTCGGGTTCGAAGTGCGCGCGGGCGTTCCCAACATGATCCGTGCGATGGCCCGCACGCTCTCCGAAGCGGAACGCGAAGCCTACGCCAAGGCCCGTTCGACGTCGCGCAACACGACGCCGCGCGACTGAGGTCGAGCGCCCTCTCGAACACTTTTCTCAGATCCACCGTCGGAAGCAGCGATGTCCTACACGATTCTCATTCCGGCGCGCATGAAGTCGACGCGCCTCCCCGAAAAACCCCTGAAGCCGATCGAAGGCAAGCCCATGATCGTGCGCGTGGCGGAAACCGTTCGTGCCGCGCGGGCCGACCGCATCGTCGTCGCCACGGACCACGAGGCCATTCTCGAAGCGTGCCGCTCCGAAGGCGTCGAATGCGTGCTCACGAAGCCCGATCATCCGACGGGGACCGACCGTCTGAGCGAAGCGGTTGCCAAGCTCGACCTTCCCGACGACGCCGTCGTCGTGAACGTGCAGGGAGACGAACCCCTCATGCCCGTCGACGTGGTCGACGCCGTGGCCGAACTTTTGATCTCGCGCCCCGAGTGCGCGATGGCAACGGCCGCTCATACGATCGACGATCTCGAGAGCTTCCTCAACCCGAACGTGGTGAAGGTCGAGCTTGACGCGTGCGGCAACGCCATGACCTTCTCGCGCGCCCCGATTCCCTGGCCGCGCGACGCCTTCCGCGCCGATCCCGATCGCATGCCGGAAGGCTTTCGGCCGCTCCATCACCTGGGGCTTTACGCCTACCGCGTGAGCTTCCTGAAGAAGTTCCCGACGCTCCCGCCGTCGCCTCTCGAAGCGACGGAAAGCCTGGAGCAGCTGCGCGCCATGTACCACGGCGACAAAATCGCCGTGCTCGTTCTCGACGCGGCGCTTCCCGCCGGGGTCGACACCGAGGAAGACCTCGAACGCGTGCGCGCGATCTACCGCGAACGCATCGCGCGCGGCGAAGCGAAGTGATTCGCCGGGGCTAAGGGCGCTCTTTGCTTCCTTCGCCCGATGATTTTCCCCAAGGCTCCGACCTGGTCGGAGCCTTTTCGCTTGGAGCCTCGCTTCCCGTGAAGGCTCCGCGGGCCGCATCTCCGCCTTTTCCTCCGTCCGACCGTAGAGGAAGCGAACCGTGCGGGGATACAATATGCGGCAAGATGTCGTGTTGCCCCCGCATCACGGCCCTCTACCAACAACAAATTTCCTCACGAAGGAGTTATTCCATGCGTCTTATTCTCATCGGCCCCCCCGGCGCCGGCAAGGGCACCCAGGCGAAGTTCATCTGCGAAAAGTTCGGCATTCCGCAGATTTCCACGGGGGACATGTTGCGCGCCGCCGTCAAGGCCGGCACCCCGCTCGGGCTTGCCGCCAAGGCCGTGATGGATAAGGGCCAGCTCGTTTCCGACGACATCATCATCGGTCTCGTCAAGGAACGTCTCGCTCAGCCCGACTGCAAGGACGGCTTCCTCTTCGACGGCTTCCCCCGCACGATTCCGCAGGCCGAAGCGCTCCTCGAAGCCGGCATCCCGCTCGACTTCGTGCTTGAAATCAACGTGCCCGACGCCGAAATCGTCGAACGCATGTCGGGTCGCCGCGTCGACCCCGCGAGCGGCCGCACGTACCACATCAAGTACAACCCGCCGAAGGTGGAAGGCAAGGACGACGTCACGGGCGATCCGCTCATCCAGCGCGACGACGACCGCGAAGAAGTCGTGATGAAGCGCCTTGAGGTCTACCACGCCCAGACGGAAGCCCTCGTCGGCTTCTACGGCGAACTCGCCAAGTCGGGTCGCGAAGGCGCCCCGCAGTACCGCTCGATCTCGGGCCTCGGCTCGATCGACGCGATCACGGCGCGCGTTTTCGAAGCGCTGAAGTAATCGGCCCCTCGCGGCTCCTTCCCTTCCGCGCGAAGGAGCCGACGCACGACGACGACAAACGCACTCCGCTTCGGCCGGGTGCGTTTTTCTTTTGTCTGCGTCTTCGTCTCCTTTTCGTCTCTCTTCGTCGACTCGTCGTCGGTTCGATTTCGTTGCTTTTCGAGAGGCCCCGGCCGTCGGGGCCGTGCCGCGTTGCGGCCTATACTCGAAGGAACCTCGTTGCGTTTCCTTTGACGCCCCCGAGCCCATCGAG
The DNA here is from genome assembly GCF_003609995.1 of Sutterella megalosphaeroides. NCBI lineage: Bacteria > Pseudomonadati > Pseudomonadota > Betaproteobacteria > Burkholderiales > Sutterellaceae > Sutterella > Sutterella megalosphaeroides. Next base: position 660,830 of record NZ_AP018786.1, on the reverse strand, counting down.
CACATCGACAAGGAATCTCCGTCATGTCCGACGACCTTCTCGGCGAACTCCGCCGGGCCGCCTCCCTCGTCACCGACCCCGACCGCGTTCGCGAAGCTTCGCTCGACGGGCGCGGACGCCGTCAGGGGCGGGCGCTCGCAATCGTACGGCCCGCCTCAACCGAAGAAACGGCCGAAGTCCTCAAGATCTGCGCCCGACACCGCGCCCGGGTGATTCCGCAAGGCGGCAACACCTCGAACGTCGAAGGCGCGACACCCGATCCCGACCTCACCGACCGGGAAGCCGCGCGCACGATCCTGTTGCAGACGCATCGCCTCAATCGGATTCTCGAAATCGACCCCGTCAACAACACGGCCGTCGTCGAAGCGGGCGTGGTGCTTGCCGACTTGCAGCGGGCGGCGCGCGAGGCGGGACGAATCTTTCCCCTGTCGCTTGCCGCCGAAGGGAGCGCACGCATCGGCGGCGTTCTCGCGACGAACGCCGGGGGCGTCCATGTGCTTCGTTACGGCTCGGCCCGGTCGCTCGTTCTCGGGCTTGAGGTCGTGCTTGCCGACGGGCGGGTTCTCAACCTCATGCGGGCACTGCGCAAAGACAATTCGGGCTACGACCTCCGAGATCTTTTCGTCGGTTCCGAGGGCACGCTCGGCGTCATCACGAAGGCGATCCTCAAACTCGAGCCCGCGCCGCGGGCGCGCCGCACGCTCTTGCTCGCCCTCGGGCGCCTTGCCGACGTCGAGACGCTCTTCACGCGCCTCGAAGCGCACTGCGGGCCCGCGCTCGAAGCTTTTGAATTGATCGGCCGGGCGCCCCTCGAAACGGTGCTCTCCGCCGAAGGCCGCACGGCGCCCTTCGAACTTACGGACTGGACGGTCCTCACCGACATTTGCACCTACGGCGACACCTCGGACGGGCAGGACGACGCGCGGGAAGCGGCCCTCGAAGACCTTCTCACGGACCTCATGGCCGCAGGCGCCGTGACGGCGGGGATTCTTTCCCGAAGCGAAGCGGACGCGCAAAGTCTCTGGGCGCTGCGCGAAGGGATTCCGGGCGCCGTCAAGCGCGCGGGCGGGAACGTGAAGCACGACGTCTCCGTACCCCGCTCGCGCCTCGTGGAGACGATCGAGCGCACGTGCGCGCTTTTGACCGAACATTTCCCGCAGTGCGCCCCGTCGATCTTCGGGCACTACGGCGACGGAAATCTGCATTTCAACATCGGCGGCGTCGATTCGCCCGCGTACGCGTTCGAACACGAAGCGCAGATTCGTCGGATCGTGCACGACGCGGTGCTCGCCGCGGGCGGTTCGATCGCGGCCGAGCACGGCGTTGGCGCGATGAAGGTCGCGGAACTCGAACGCACCAAAGACGCCGCGGAGCTTGAGCTCATGCGCGCCCTCAAGCGGACGCTCGACCCCGACGGAATTCTCAACCCGGGCCGCGTCGTTCGGGTTGAGCCCTGATTTTCAAGGAGGTCGGGATGTTTGCAATTCACGAGACGCACCGCGCTCCGCCCCCGAACGACAGCCCCTCTCCTCGAGAACTTTTTCGCACGGGACGCGCCGAAGGTCGCTATAGTGTCGTGTCGAAATTACAAATAAATTACATTTCGTAGTTTCCCGCTCTCCGAGAGCCCCACTCACCGCTTTTTGCTCTGAGGCCACACATGCGCTTTGCCATCGGATTGACTCTCCTTTCCTCCTCGCTTCTCCTTTTGACGGGGTGCTCGAGCACGCTCACCGCGATCAACGCGGGCAAGAGCGCCGAGCCCGCGAAGGCCGCAAAGGCCGCGAAAGACGCCCGCCCGAAGAAAAAAGAGGCACCCGTCCCCGTGGCGATGCCCGCCTTCGACGCGCTCAAAGGAAAGGGCCTCTACTACTTCGACGACAACAAGGGGTCGCGCTTTTACGTGACGGACACCATCGCCGAAAACGGTCTCTACGACGTCAAGGAAGAATTCAAGCGCGGCGAGCCGCACGGCTTTACGTGGGGTACCGGGGCCGCCGCGATCCTTCGCAAGGGGGTGGCGCTCGACCCGCAGGCGATCGAGGGCGTGTCGCTTGCGAGCGACCACCACATCGTCGTGCACCTGCGCAACGGCGACGCCTCCCGGAAGAAGGGGAAAAAGCGCTCCGAAGATCCGGGCGAGCTCGACCTTCACTTGACGCTCGAAGCCTACGACATGTCGGATCTCCCGATCGGTCCCTACCTTGTGACGCGCACGAACCGCACGACGCCCGCGGGCTACCTGATCGGCTCGCGTTACACCTTCCCGAAGGGCTCGATCGGCTACCGCGCCACGCTCTGGGTGAATTCCGACGAAGTGATCGTCCCGACGAAGAACGCCTTTACGGGCTCGGGCTCGATCGAAGACTTCTCGAAGCGCTTCACGAAGGAAATCCCCTACTGCCTGCGCTACATCCCGGGCAGAAACGCCACGCCGCTCGGGCTCAAATTCGAAGAACCCATCGTGAAAAAGACCGGCAAGGACTCGAAGGGGCGCCTCGTCGAAGTCGCCCAGAAGGGGAGCGCCGAACTCTACCCCGTCAAGAAGGGCACGATCTTTTGCGGCCGCGACGACGACCGGTCGCTCGCGACCGCCCGCTGGTCGCTGCGCTACGTGAACGGCTCGCGCGTGCTGGAGTTCGACTTCCCCGACGAGATCCGAGCCGAAGACTTCGGCGTACCGCGCACGCACCGCAACGCCCTCAAGGTGGCCTTTGCCGAAGAGCGTGTGAAGGAAAAGGGCAAGACCGTCCGCAAGCTCGTTCCCGCGCGCGTCTGGCTGGCCAACAAGCGCATCACCGACTACCAGTGGCGCTTCAACGAAACGGCCGCCGAAGCCGTGCGCGAAGCGCTCGAAGCGACGAAGGACGCGCGTCGCGAATGGGACGAAAAGCACGCGACGAAGAAGGCAAAAAAGTGATCCCGATCTCGGCGCCTCACGTTCTTTCCTAACTACGAAGACCACGCCCGCAACGCCGCGCCATCCCCGCCACGCTTGGGATGCGCGGCTTTTTCGCGCTCCGCGTTTCCGAAACTTCGCAGGAGCGCACGGATGCAACACGCGAGCGAAAAAAAGAAAAAAAGCCCCGCACGATGGGGACGCACGGGGCCTTTCGGTCCGGTCGGAGGGGGCGGCCGTCCGCCCCCTCAACGGGAATCACATGAAGAGGATCTGGTTCACGACGACCGTCGTCGCAAGACCGAGCACCATCGGGATCCAGGTGCGGCGCACGATCGCCACGGGCGAAACGCCCGCAGCCCCCGCCACCGCGATGATAACGCCCGCCACGGGGCTCATGGCGCGCACCATGCCCGAGGCGAACTGCATCGGCGTCACAAGCGCTTCGACCGAGCCCCCGAGCCCCTGCGCGACGTCCGGAGCCAGAGCCGCAAAGGAGGAGTAGGCGCCGACGCCCGACCCCGTAAGGAACGTGACGACCGAAACGATCCCCGTAAGGAGCACCGTCATGAGACCCATGCCCGCGCCCACCCCTTGGGCGGAATTGATGAGAAGGTCGATGAGGCCCGACGACTTGAGGCCCGAAGCGAAAAATTCCGCGCAGATGATGAGCGCCACGATCCCCGCGAACATCTTCCCCATGCTCTGGAACATCGCCATTGCGTCCTTGAAGATCTTCTTCACGTCGCGAAGACGCACGATCTCAACGAGCACCACAAAGACCCACACCATAAAGAGCGCGGCGATCGTATCGAGCTTCACGCTTGAGACGACGAGGTTCGAAAAGACAATGAGCAGCGCGATCGGCAGAACCGGGAAGAAGGCGTACCAAGCGGGCGCGTCGGGCGCGGTCGAGGCCTTGACTTCGACGGTTTCGGCCTGCGCGTCGTCACCCTTCGCGTCGAAACGGCGCTGCACGACGTAGTGCGCCGCGGCTGCGACGAGCAGCGTCGGGATCGCGATCGGAAGCTGGTATTCGACGAGGTAGTTGATCGGATCGAGCCCCGCCACCTTGGCCGCAAGGCTTGCCGTCCCCGCCGTGGGCGCGAAGGTCATGCCGGCCGACGTGCCGATCACGGCGGCAGCGGCCGCTGCCGACACCCCTACGGCCTTCAGGATCGGAAAGAGCGCGACGAGCAGAAGCATCGCAAGGCCCGCCGCCGACGGAATTACCATGACGAGAAGCTGCCCGACCACGTACCCGCCCGCAAGGACGAGGTACGGCGCCTTGAGGCGCCCCAGAGGTTTAACCGCCACGTTGACGAGCGCCTTCGCGGCGCCGATCCGATCCATGTAGGCGGCAAAGCCCCCGGCCGTCATGATGAGGAAACCCGTGCCGGCGCTTTGCTTCGTCGCGATCGACTTGAGCGTTGCGAAAATGTCGAAGAGCCAGAAGCCCGAGGGTTTCACGCCCTTCGGGAGGAACGAGGCGTCGCCCAGGAGCGCGACCGCGATCAGAATCGCGAGGCCCGCAAAAAGAAGGACGAGATGGGTCTGGTAGCGCTTCAGAAGCGCGTAACCCGCCACGGCCGTCACGAGGACGGCTATCCAGGGGAGAAGAGAGGACATCTTTCGGATCTCCTACGGTTGAAAACGATGGTTGAAGGTCGATGGGTTGAGGTTTGAAAAGGACCTCGGTCAGAGGAAGGCGGCGAAGTCCGCTTCGAGCGTTTCCAAGGCCTGACGGCGCGTTTCGCGACGTGCGGTGCTCTTTTCGCGCAGCGCCCTCAGACGCGCCGTGAATTCGTCGTGCATGGCGTCCACCTCGCGGGGCGCGGCGCTCCCCGTCGTGGCGCGCGCTTCGACGATGCGGCGCGGATCGAGCGCTTCGCGAAACTCGGCTTCCGACATGGGGAGTTCGGGCGAGGCCTCGGGAAATTCCGCGCGCACCACCTCGGCATAGAGACGCTGCATGCCGGCGTAGGGGAAGTCGGCGGGGCGTAAATTGAGACGTTTCGCTTCCGAAACCATGCGGCTTGCCGCGTGGTGTCCGATTCGGAACGGGAGCCCGTAGTCGCGCATCAAGCGGTCGGCGATTTCCTGCGAGGCGGTCCAGTCGGAATTGAGCTCTTCGAGCGCCCGGTCGCCGTCGATCACAAGGGCGCGCAGGACCTTCTTGAAGCGCTCGAGCATCCCCACGGTCGTCCGGCAGAGGCGATCGTTTTTCGCAACGCTCTTTCCGTCCGTCATCCCGGGGACGACGTTGTGCACGCGCAGGTGCACGGCCTGCATTTCGGCAAGCACTTCGGAGGCGTCCGCCCGGCAATTGTTCATGAGGCCGGGGTTGCGCTTTTGCGGCATCGCGGAAGAGACGTACGTGTTTTCGCCGCCTTCGGCAAGGAGCATCCAGGGGCGGGGCTGCGCGTACTGCACCATGATTTCGTTCAGGATCGACCCCGTATGAAGCGCGATCGACCCCGCGGCCGCCGCCACCTCAACCGGGTAGTCGACGGGCGCAATGCAGGTGGCGTCAAAGGCATTTCGGACGGGCGCCGCGAACCCGAGCGCGCGGGCCATGGCGGCGCGGTCGAGCGGCCAGCCCGTGCCGTTCAGAACGGTCGCCCCCATCGGCGAGAAAGCGCCGCGCTCCAGGGCTTCCGTCAGGCGTTCGCGGTCGCGCAGGAAAGCCGCGACGTGGCCGAGCAATTCGTGCCCGAGGCTGTTGGGCTGCGCCGCAACGCCGTTCGTGTAGTTCGGAACGATCGTGTCGCGGTGGCGCTTTGCCAAGTCGAGGAGCTCCTCGATCACGCCGTCCAAGGCGTCGATCACGGAAAGCGTCCCCTCCTCAGCGAGCGCGAGGCGCATCGTCGAGAGGATGTCCTGGCTCGATCGCCCCGCGTGAATGATCGTCACTTCGGGCGACGTGGCGGCGACGAGCATCGGCTCGTAGGCGATGTACTTGTCGACGCGCTTTGAGGCATCCGTGCGGGCGTCGCGCTCGAGCGCGTCGATCCCCCGGGCCGCAAGGCGCGCGATGCGCTCCGAAATGAGGCCCGCGCGCCGGTTGACGACGACGGTGGCTTTGTTGATGGCGGAAATCCAGAAAAATGCGTCGTGCTGCACGATCGGCTCCTCGGGAAAAACGGTCTGCGGTCTTCCGGCCCGAATCTCGAACCGTTCTCGGTCCGTGCTCGGGCGGTGACTCAGTGTGCCGCGAAGTCCGACCTCGGGACAATGCCGACATGCGCAATCCCAATTTGCGCGACACGCAAAACCCGCGCGACGCAAAGCCCTCAAAATAGAAGAAAAATTTCCTTTTTCCCGAAAGACAAGGCCCATGCCGAAAACCGACGATCTCGCCGCCTGGCGCGCCTTTCTCGCCTTTGCCAAGGCAGGTACGGTCGCGCAAGCGGCCGCTGCGCTTCAAATCGAACCTTCGAACGTCTCGCGCGCGATTGCCGCCCTGGAGCGCTCGCTCGGGTGCGAACTCGTGCGCCATTCGACGCGCCCTCTGCGCCTCACGGAAGCGGGGGAACTCGCCGTCAAGCGGATCGAACCGCTTCTTCGAGCGCATGCGTCGCTCATCTCGGACCTGACGAGCGAAGCGCGGGCGCTCGAAGGAAACATCCGACTTTCCTCGGCTCCGGGCTTTGCCTCGAGGCGCCTCACGGGCCTTTTGCAGCGCTTCCGCGCGGAGCAGCCCGCGATCACGATCGAAATCCAGAGCGGGCTTAGCGAAAACGACCTGCAAAAAGGCTTGTGCGACATTGCCACCCTCACGGGGCACCCCGTGCTCCCGGGGCTTGTGTGCATGAGTCGCGGCCGCAACGTCTACCTGCCCGTCGCAAGCGCGGGCTACCTCAAAAAGCACGGGATGCCCTTGACGCCCGATCAGCTGCGCGCGCACACGGGCTACGTCTATGCGGGACCCGTTCGGCACGAAACCAAGGTGCTCGTCCGAGGCGACCGGACGGAGCCCGTCGTCTTCGGGCAGAGCATCCGCTCGACCGACATCCTCGCCATTCGCACGGCGCTCCTCAACGACATGGGGGTGGCCGTTGACATGCCGCTCGTGCAGATCGTCGAAGATCTCCAAGCGGGTACCCTCGTTCCGATCCTACCCGGGTGGTTCCGCCCGCCCGTCGAGTGCTACATCGCGACGAGCCGCGCCGCCTGGCACCTGAAGCGCGTGCGGGTCTTTTTCGAATGGTACGGACGAGCTCTGCAGGCGCTCTTCGCCTCGTACGAAGCGCAGGCGTCGGCCGTCGTGGGCCTGCCGCCCGACGACGGGGCGACGGAACGCACGACGATCTTCCGCACCTGAGTCCCGAAGCCCGAAGTCCGACACTTGAAACCCGAGCGCGCGCTCAGCGCTCAAAAGCAAAACGTGCGCCCCGGGAGAGCGTCCCTAGGCGCACGTTCAAGGTGCGGGTTTGGTGCGGACCGTTCCGACGATCAGTCGCCGAACGCCTCCCGCCAGGCGTAAAGGAGGAGCTCCGGCCCGTGCGCTTCGAGCGCCTTCGGGTCCGAGAGGCACTGGCGCCAGCGCCGAGCGCCGGGAAGTCCCAACGTGAGCCCGATCATGTGGCGCGCGCAGGCGCGAATCGCGTTCGTGTCGTCGGCGAAACCCGCTTCGAGGTAGGCGGTCATGGCCTTCACGACCTCAACTCGCGTCACCTCCGACTCTTCCTCGCCGTAGAGGCGCTCGTCGACTTCGCGCAGCATCCAGGGGTTCTGGTAGGCCGCACGCCCCACCATGACGCCATCAAGGCCCGAGGCAATTTCGCGTTCGCTCTCCTCGACGGACGCGATCTGCCCGTTCACGAGCACGACGCAGTCCGGGAAATCCCCCTTGAGGCGACGAGCGACGTCACGGTCGAGCGGCGGAATTTCGCGGTTTTCTTTGGGCGAAAGCCCCTTCAACCAGGCGGCGCGCGCGTGCACGATGAAAACGCGGCAGCCCGCGTCGTATACCGTACCGACGAAGTCGCGCACGAACGCGTAGTCGCTCCGATCGTCCACGCCGATCCTGTGCTTCACCGTGACGGGCCGATCCGTCACGTCGCGCATCGCACGAACGCACGATGCGACCGTGTCCGCTTCGAGCATGAGGCACGCGCCGAAACTTCCGCGCTGCACGCGCTCCGAGGGGCAGCCGCAGTTGAGGTTGTATTCGTCGTAGCCGTAGGCCGAAGCGATGCGGATCGATTCGGCGAGGTCGTGCGGGTCCGATCCACCCAACTGCAGGGCGACGGGATGTTCTGCCTCGGAAAAGCCGAGGAGCGATTCGCGGTTCCCGTGAATGATGGCGCCCGTCGTCACCATCTCGGTGTAAAGGCGCGCGCGGCGCGTGAGCAGGCGATGGAAATACCGGCAGTGCCGGTCCGTCCAGTCGAGCATCGGCGCCACGGTAAAGCGCCAGTCGATCGCGGAGTAGTCGTGCGTCATAGCGTAGGTCGTTTCAAAAAAAAATCGTCCGGCCGGAAGACGACTTCCGGTCGGACGGCTTCCGTTCGGTTCGGATCGATCCGTTGCGGCAGGGAGGGACCGACAGCCCCTCACTCCTCGATGTCGCCGTCGACGTAGAGCCAACGGTCGGCCGAGGCTCCCGTCTTCTCGCGTCGGAAGCGCGAATGTTCGGCAAGCTTCACCGCCCCGCGGCTCGATCGCGCGCGGGCGACGAAGTCGACGAACCCCGTATCGGGTTCGCCCCCCGCCCCCGGCGTTTCGCCCGAAGCGCGCACCTCAAGGGACACCCACTTGAAGGGCGCTTCGCCCGGCTCGAAAATCCGCTCCGGACGCGTTTCGGGCGCCCAGGTGGAAAGAAGATAGTCTTCAAGCCCGAGGGCGTAGGCCGCATAGCGACTGCGCATGAGCGCTTCGGGCGTCGCCGCCCGAGCGCCCGCATGGAGCGCCCCGCAACAGGCCGCGTACGCGAGACCGCTCCCGCAGGGGCAGTTCTCGGGCAAGGCTTTCTTTTTCTTCGTCATGGCGACGCCGGGCGATCAACCGAAGGTCTTTTCTTCCGCACGCGCGGCGCGCTTGCGTTCGAAGTCCTTCAGGTAGCGCTTGCGCAGACGGATCGACTGCGGCGTGATTTCCACGAGTTCGTCGTCGTTGATGAATTCGACGGCCGATTCGAGCGTGAGCTTCACGGGCGGAACGAGGCGGATGGCTTCGTCGGTGCCCGAAGCGCGGATGTTGGTGAGCTGCTTGCCGCGGATCGGATTGACGACGATGTCGTTTTCACGCGAGTGTTCGCCGATGATCATGCCTTCGTAGAGCTTGTCGCCGGGGTTGACGAAGAGGCGGCCGCGTTCCTGGATCTTCCAGAGGGCGTAGGCCACGGCTTCGCCGTCGTCCTGCGAGATGATCACGCCCGAACGGCGTTCGCCCACGTCGCCCTGCTTGATGGGACCGTAGTCGTCGAAGACGTGGCTCATGATGCCCGTGCCGCGGCACATCGTCATGAAGAGGCTCTGGAAGCCGATGAGACCGCGGGCGGGGATGCGGTATTCGAGACGCACGCGGCCCTTGCCGTCGGGCTGCATGTCCTGGAGGTCGCCCTTGCGGCGGCCGAGCTCTTCCATGACGGCGCCCTGGTGTTCTTCTTCGACGTCGACCGTGAGGAGTTCGTACGGTTCCTGCTTTTCGCCGTTCACTTCTTTCAGAAGAACGCGCGGACGCGAGACGGCGAGCTCATACCCTTCGCGACGCATGTTTTCGAGAAGAATCGTGAGGTGCAGTTCGCCGCGGCCGGCCACTTCCCAGACGGTTTCGTCCGAGGTGGGGCGAACGCGCATGGCGACGTTCGACTTCAGTTCGCGCTCGAGTCGTTCGCGGATCTGACGCGACGTGACGAACTTCCCTTCGCGGCCCGCGAGCGGGGAGGAGTTGACCTGGAAGTTCATCGTGAGGGTCGGTTCGTCCACGCGCAGCATCGGGAGCGCTTCGGGCTGCTGAAGGTCCGTGATGGTCGTGCCGATCGCGAGGTCTTCGATGCCGTTCACAAGAATGATGTCGCCCGCTTCGGCTTCGTCGACGAGCATGCGGTCGAGCCCTTCGAACTTGAGGATCTGGTTGACCTTCACGCGCTTCGGGGTGTCGTCGGGACCGTTCATGATCGCGACTTCCATGTTCGGGCGGATGCGGCCGCGGTGGACGCGACCCACGCCGATCTTGCCCACGTAGCTCGAGTAGTCGAGCGAGCAGATCTGCATCATCAGGGGGCCGTCGGGATTGTCGTCGCGCACGGGAACGTACTTGATGACGGTGTCGAAGACGGCGCGCATGTCGCCCACCTTCTTCAGTTCTTCGACGTCCGTCGTGTAGCCCGCAAAGCCGTTCAGGGCCGAAGCGTAGATCACGGGGAAGTCGAGCTGGTCTTCGGTCGCGCCGAGCTTGTCGAAGAGGTCGAACGTCTGGTTGACGACCCAGTCGGGACGGGCGCCCGGACGGTCGATCTTGTTGACGACGACGATGGGCTTCAAGCCCTGAGCGAGGGCCTTGCGGGTCACGAAGCGCGTCTGCGGCATCGGGCCTTCGACGGCGTCGACGAGGAGCAGCACGCCGTCGACCATCGAGAGAACGCGTTCGACTTCGCCGCCGAAGTCCGCGTGCCCCGGGGTGTCGATGATGTTGATGTGCGTGCCTTGGTATTCGACGGCGCAGTTCTTGGCGAGAATCGTAATGCCGCGTTCGCGTTCGAGGTCGTTCGAATCCATGACGCGCTCGGCGACTTGCTGGTTTTCACGGAAGGTGCCCGCGCTCTGAAGGAGGCGGTCCACCATCGTGGTCTTGCCGTGGTCGACGTGCGCGATGATCGCAATGTTGCGGATGGCTCGGGTCATGATGAAGAGTCGAGATTAAGAGGTAAAGAATTCGGTGCGGAATATCAATGGGCGATGAGCCGTTCGGGCGCGAGCACCCCGCGCTCGTCGACGAGCGCGGTGCCGAGAAGCATCCCGGCGTCGTCGTAGACGCGCACGCGGCCTCGGAGCGCGAGACCGAGCGGCAGACACTGCCCGAAAAGGAACCGCTTGGCGGCTTCGGCCTCGAGCCGCACGGGCTCCAGGGTCGAGAGCAACGCGTCGGAGGGCGTCAGTTTAACGCGGACCGCTTCGGGCGTGCCGAGCGCTTCGAGGGTTTCCACGGTGACGGCCTTGTCAAGGGTCAAATGACCGACGCGCGTGCGGCGAAGCGCCGTCAGGTGCGCGCCCGTGCCGAGCGCGCGGCCGATGTCTTCGGCAAGCACCCGGATGTAGGTGCCCTTCGAAACGAGCGTCGACATTGTAAACGACTCGCCGTCGAAATCGGACACGGTGATCTCGCGAATGACCACACGGCGCGGCTCGCGCTCGACCGTCTCGCCCCGGCGGGCGAGCTCGTAGAGGCACCGCCCGTCCTTTTTGAGGGCGGAGTACATGGGCGGAATCTGTTCGATTTCGCCCAAGAAGCTCCGGGCGGCCCGTTCGACGGCTTCAAGGGTGACGCCCGAAACGTCGCGCGTTTCGAGCACTTCCCCTTCGACGTCGCCCGTCGTCGTCGTGACGCCGAGCTTCACGCGGGCGGTGTAACCCTTGTCGGCATCCAGGAGGTCGGCGGAAAACTTCGTCGCGTTCCCGAAGCAGAGGGGCAAAAGGCCCGTCGCCATCGGGTCGAGCGTACCGGTATGGCCCGCTTTCTGCGCGTTGAGAAGGCGTCGAACCTTTTGCACGGCACCGTTCGAACTCATGCCCAGGGGCTTGTCGAGGAGCATCACCCCGTCGACGGGGTCGCCCTTTTTCGTGCGGCCCATCAGTCGGCCTTCCCCGAAGGAGCGTTCGAATCGTCGTCCGATTCGTCGGATTCGGCCGGGCCCGTCACGGCCATCGCCTTCTTGATGAGGGCGTCCATTTCGAAGCCCTTCGCGACGCTCGTGTCGTGCGCGAAGTGGAGCGTCGGCACCGTATGGATGCGCAGCTCGCGGAAAAGGCGGTTGCGCAGCATCCCCGCGGCGGCGTTGAGACCCGCCACGCTTTCGGCGGGGTCGCTTCCGAGCACGGTGAAATAAACCTTGGCGTGCGCGTAGTCGGGCGTCACTTCGCAGCCCGTAATCGTCACGAGACCGACGCGCGGATCGCGCACTTCAAGAGGAATGAGTTTGGCGAGGTCGCGCGCGATCTGATCGCCGACGCGCTGAGCTCGACCGGGTTTCTTGGCTTTCACGTGGTGTTCCTTGACGTATTTTCCAGTGGGCTCCCGCCCGCTAAGAAGCGGGGAGCCTTGAATCAAAAGGCCCGCCGTACTGTGCGAGAACGGCGGGCCGTCGGACTCACGGCCCCCCGACCTTCTTCGATCGTTCGATCGGATCGGCCGGGGGTGTCGCCGCCTCGCTTAGAGCGTACGGGCGACTTCGGTCACTTCGAAGACTTCGAGCTGATCGAGTTCGCGGATGTCTTCGTAGCCCTTGAGCGACAAACCGCATTCGTTGCCCGCCTTCACCTCGCGCACGTCGTCCTTGAAGTGCTTGAGGCTCGCGAGTTCGCCCGTCCAGATGACGACGTTGTCGCGCAGGAGGCGAACCTTCGCGTTGCGGCGCACGAGACCTTCGAGCACGCGGCAGCCCGCGATGTTGCCGACCTTCGGAACGCGAATGATCTGGCGGATTTCGACGAGACCGAGCGGCGTTTCGCGCATTTCCGGGGAAAGCATGCCGCCGAGAGCCGCCTTCACGTCATCCACGGCGTCGTAGATGATGTTGTAGTAGCGGATGTCGATACCTTCGAGTTCGGCAAGCTTGCGGGCCTGGGCGTCGGCGCGGACGTTGAAGCCGATGATGACGCCCTTCGACGCGGCGGCGAGGTTGACGTCGGATTCCGAGATCCCGCCCACGGCCGCGTGCACGATCGAGACGCGCACTTCGTCGTTCGAGAGCTTCGTGAGCGCGTGGATGAGCGCTTCCTGCGAGCCCTGAACGTCGGCCTTGATGATGAGGGGAAGCGTCTTCACTTCACCTTCGCCCACGTCGCTGAAGAGGTTCGCGAGGTTCGTGGCGTGCGCCTTCGCGAGCTTCACGTCGCGGTACTTGCCCTGACGGAAGAGCGCGATTTCGCGCGCCTTGCGTTCGTCCGCAAGCACGATCACTTCGTCGCCCGCAGCGGGAACGCCCGAAAGACCCTGGATTTCGACCGGGATCGAGGGGCCGGCCGTGTTCTGGGCCTTGCCGAGTTCGTTGATCATCGCACGGACGCGACCGTATTCGGCGCCGACGAGAACGACGTCGCCGCGGTGGAGCGTGCCCGCCTGAACGAGGATCGACGCGACCGGGCCGCGCCCCTTGTCGAGGCGCGATTCGATCACGAGGCCGCGGGCGGGACCGTCGACGGGAGCCTTGAGTTCAAGCATTTCGGCCTGAAGGAGGACGTTCTCGAGAAGCTCGTCGACGCCCAGGCCGGTCTTCGCGGACACTTCGCAGAAGGGCACGTCGCCGCCCCACTCTTCGGGCATGACTTCGTTGGCGACGAGTTCCTGCTTCACGCGGTCGGGATTGGCTTCGGGCTTGTCGATCTTGTTGATCGCCACGACGAGAGGCACGCCCGCCGCACGAGCGTGCGAGATGGCTTCCTTCGTCTGGGGCATGACGCCGTCGTCGGCCGCCACCACGAGAATGACGATGTCGGTCGCCTGAGCACCGCGGGCGCGCATGGCCGTAAAGGCTTCGTGACCCGGGGTGTCGAGGAACGTGACGATGCCGCGGGGCGTCTTCACATGGTAGGCACCGATGTGCTGCGTGATGCCGCCCGCTTCACCCGCGGCAACCTTCGCGCGACGGATGTAGTCGAGAAGCGACGTCTTGCCGTGGTCGACGTGACCCATGATCGTGACGACCGGCGGACGCGGCAGCGCTTCGTAGTCGTTCTTCTGCGCGAGTTCGCCGAGGAACGCTTCGGGGTCGTCGGCCTTGGCGGCGATCGCGTTGTGGCCCATTTCTTCGACGACGAGCATCGCCGTATCCTGGTCGAGCATCTGGTTGATGGTGACCATCTGACCCATCTGCATGAGGGTCTTGATGACTTCGGTCGCCTTGACGCTCATCTTGTGGGCGAGGTCGGCAACGGAAATCGTTTCGGGCACCTGCACGTCGCGCACGATCGGTTCCTGCGAAACCTGCACGGGCGCGTCCTGACGATGACGGTCCTGGCTGCGGCGGCCGCGCGCGGTGCGCCAACCCGAGCTCTGCGAATCGTCTTCGCCGCGCGTCTTGATGACGCGGCGCTTCTGGTTGTCGTCGTCCCAGCGGGAGCCGCCCGTGCGGCTCTTCTTCTTGTCGGAGGGATGCCCCTTCTTTTCGGTCGTGCCGGTGTTGGCGGCAGGCGCCTCCTGACGCGGAGCCTTCTTCGGCTCGGCCTTCTTGGTCTGGGGCTTTTCGGCCGCCTTTTCCGGAGCCTTTTCCGCGGGCTTTTCGGCCTTGGCGGGCTTCTTCGCGGTGAGGACGCCCGCTTTGCGGTTCATCATTTCGCGAATGCGACGGGCTTCTTCTTCGGCACGACGACGCGCTTCGGCGCGGCGGGCTTCGTCTTCGGCGCGCTTCTTGGCTTCGGCTTCGAGGCGCTTGGCGGTCGCTTCGGCGACTTCGGCGTCGAGCTTCGCCTTTTCGGCTTCGCGGCGGGCGGCCTTCATTTCGGCGTCGTTCGAAGCGTTCTGACGGAGGGCTTCTTCGCGCTCCTTGGCTTCGGCGGCAGCGCGGGCCGCGGCTTCGGCGCGTTCCTGAGCGGCCTTGCGTTCGGCTTCTTCGCGGGCGCGACGTTCGGCTTCGAGGCGTTCGGCCTCTTCGCGGCGGCGGCGCTCTTCTTCTTCGGCCGCCTTCTTCGCGGCTTCTTCGCGGGCGATGCGTTCGGCTTCGAGACGCGCGGCTTCTTCGGCCTCTCGGCGGGCGGCCTCTTCGGCTTCGCGCTGCGCGATTTCACGCTGCGCGGCTTCTTCGGCGAGCGCCTGGGGGTTCTTCATGAAGACGCGCTTGCGGCGCACTTCGACCTGAATCGTATGCGCGCGGCCCGAGGCGTCGCTCTGCTTGATGACGCTCGTTTCCTTGCGGGTCACCGTGATCTTGCGCTGCGCGCTCTGCGTGCGCTCGGCGCGAAGGCTGTCGAGAAGACGCGTCTTGTCGGTTTCGCTCAACTCGTCCGTTTCGCTCTTCTTGTGAACGCCCGCGGCCTTCAGCTGCGCCAAAAGCGTTTTGGCGGCAACCTTGAGTTCCTGAGCAAATTCGTTCACCGTCTTGCTGGCCATAAGTTCCTTACTCCTTGATGCGGACTTGAGGCGTCGGTCGGGTTTCGTCGGGAAAGCGCTTCGGTTGCGCACGTCCGAACGAAATCCCGTCCGCGCCCGTGCCCTCGGCCCTGCGGCGGGCTCCTTCGTACCAAGGAAGGAGCACGCCCCCGGGCGCCGCATCCGCTTTGCGAAGGGCACGCGGATTTAGTGTTGTTGACTTACTCTTCGCTCTTGAACCAGTGTTCGCGAGCCGACATGATGAGCTTCTTGGCGCGCTCTTCGTCGATGCCCGTCATTTCGACGAGCTCTTCGGTGGCGAGTTCCCCGAGGTCGTCGAGGCTGGCGACGCCCTTGCCGACGAGCGCGTTCGCGAGGTCGTTGTCCATGCCGTCGAGTTCGAGGAGGCCCTTGTCGGCCTTGCGAAGGTTTTCTTCGCGCGTGATCGCGTCGGCGAGAATCTTGTTGCGGGCGCGCTGGCGAAGTTCTTCGATCGTTTCACGGTCGAACGCTTCGATCGCGAAGAGTTCCTTTTCGGGCACGTAGGCGATTTCTTCGATCGAGGAGAAGCCTTCGGAGATGAGCACGTCGGCGGCGGCTTCGTCGATGTCGAGATCCTTCATGAATTCGTTGCGAATCTTCGAGGTTTCTTCGTCGCGCTTTTCGTTCGCTTCGGCTTCCGTGAGGATGTTGATCTGCCAGCCCGTCAGTTCGGACGCGAGGCGCACGTTCTGACCGCCGCGACCGATCGCGATCGCGAGGTTGTCTTCGTCGACGACGACTTCCATCGTGTGCGTTTCTTCGAGCATCACGATCGAACGGACCTTCGCGGGTTCGAGAGCGCCCACGACGAACTGCGCGGGATCTTCGTTCCAGACGACGATGTCGATGCGTTCGCCCGAGAGTTCGGTCGTCACCGCATTGACGCGCGAGCCGCGCATGCCGATGCAGGTGCCGATCGGGTCGACGCGGTGATCGTGCGAGCGCACGGCGATCTTGGCGCGAAGACCGGCGTCGCGCGCGCAGGCCTTGATCTCGATGATGCCTTCTTCGATTTCGGGCACTTCGAGTTCGAAGAGCTTCTTCATGAATTCGGGCGAGGTGCGCGAAAGGAGCACGGTCTTACCCTTCGGAAGCTCGGCCACGCGGTCGACGATCGCGCGCACGCGGTCGCCCGTACGGACGTTTTCGCGCGGGATCATCTGGTTGCGCGGCAGACGCGCTTCGAGGCGGCCCACTTCGACGATGGCGTCGCCCTTGTCCATGCGCTTGACGGTCCCCGTGACGATCGATTCGTTCTTCTCGAGGAATTCCTTCAAGATCTGTTCGCGTTCGGCGTCGCGCAGACGCTGCAGAATCACCTGCTTGGCGTCCTGAGCAAAGCGGCGGCCGGCGCTGTCGGTATCGACGTTTTCAATGGGACGTTCGACGAAGTCGCCGGGAACCAGGTCGGGGTATTCGTCGTGAATGTCCGAGAACATTTCCTGACGATCGGGCTCCATCAGGCCCTCTTCGTCGGCCACGACGATCCAGCGGCGCGCGGCCGTGAATTCGCCCGTCGCGCGGTTGACGTGCACGACGACGTCGGCGTCTTCGCCCGGGAAGCGGGCGCGCTTGACGGCGACGGCCAGAGCGATTTCGAGCACGTCGAAAACCGTGTCCTTCTCGACGTTTTTCTCACGAGCGAGCACGTCGACGAGTTCAAGCATTTCGCGGCAGTTCATTTGAATTACCCCTTAAAGTTCAAAACGGCAATGAGGTTCGCACGGTCCACGTCGGCGAGCGCAAAGCTCACGCGCACGGGTTCGGCGGGCGCGGCGGCCTTCTTCGAGCGCGAGCGCAGATGAGCGGCGCCCGGCGTACGGGCCACGTCGACCTCGAAGAAATCGAACGTGATCGTTTCGGCACCCGATTCGCCCTCGATCGAGACAATGCGCCCTTCGAGCTTGCGGCGCCCCGCTTCGGGGAAGCCTTCGGCCTTGAGGGGGGCGAAGAGTTCAACATGCGCCAGTTCGCCCGCAAAGCGCGACCAGTCGCGGGCGCGCTTGAGGGGGCGTTCCACGCCCGGGGACGAAACTTCGAGCCGTTCGTAATCGACCGACTCGACCGTAAAGAGGTGGGAGAGCTGTTCGCTCACGGCCTCGCAGTCTTCGAGCGAGATGCCGCCCTCGGCCGTCGTGTCGATCGTCACGCGCACGAGACCGCGGGCGAGGCGTTCGAATTCCACGAATTCGTACCCCATCCCTTCGACCGTGCGTTCGACGAGCTCGTTGAGCGCTGCCGAATTCATCATCAACGTCAATTCCTTCGAAAAAGAGGACCGATGCGGGCCCGCTACGGGCTCGTCGCACCGGAAAACACCAAAAAAAAATGGGCATACGCCCATCCCAAGACCCTTTTTGCCGTCGAACGACCGCTGAGGGTCCTCGTCGGCGAGCGCACCGAGCACCTCGGATCTCCTTCTTCGTTGCGAGAGAGATTTTCTAGAGGGTCGGGCGAAGGGTTGCGCCTGTGCGGTGTCGGCCCTTCCCCGATCGGGAAGGCCGTCGCGCGGCACCTGAAAGTGACAGATCGATCGACCGGAGGCCGGGGTCGCAACCCCGAAAGCGTCCGATACGCCCCGGACGAAAAAAGGAGTCCGAGGGCGGCCGATCGATGAATGCACGTGATTTTAGGGGATCTTTCGCTCGCCTGCAAGGATAAGTCCCTTGTTTTCGAGCGAAGAACCCCGGGCGGGCGAAGCGCGCGCAAAGAGCCTCTTGTCAAGGCTGCGTGCGCTTCTTCGGGTACTGCGGCCTCTGTGGCCTCAACCGCGACGCGCGGGCTTCTTCCCGGGGCGCTTCCCCTGGGTCGGACGATCCGAAAGGTCACGCGCCTCGGCAAAGGGCACGCCCGTGCGGTCGCTCGCCCCCGACTTCTTGAAGCGTTCGCCCTTGCGGTCCGCCTTCGCTTCGGGCTTGCGGCCCTCTTCGGCTTCGCGGGCGAGCGCCCGCGCGCGAAGTCGCGCCTGCGACTTTTCCAATTTCTTCGCCTCCGCCTTCGCGGGAGCGGCGGCCGCCATCTTCTTTTCCGCTTCGTCAAGATCCAAGAGCCACGCACGCACTTCTTCGGGCGTGAGTTCCATCTTCTTGCCGCGGGGCAGATTCTTCGGAAGGCTCACCGCACCGTAGCGGATGCGGATGAGGCGCGAGACGACGGAACCCACCGCTTCGAAGAGACGGCGCACTTCGCGGTTGCGCCCTTCGCGGATCTTCACGCGGTACCAGTGGTTGAGGCCCGTACCGCCCTCGTCGTGGAGTTCGTCGAACTTCGCCATGCCGTCCTCGAGCATGACTCCCTTTGTCAGTTCCTGCATCGCTTCGGCTTCGAGTTCGCCGATCACGCGCACGGCGTATTCGCGCTCGATCTCGTAGCGCGGGTGCATGAGACGGTTCGCCAGCGACCCCGAGGTCGTGAAGAGAAGCAACCCTTCCGTATTGAAGTCGAGACGACCCACCGCCACCCAACGGGCGCCCGGCACGCGCGGCAGCCCGTGAAAGACGCTCGGACGGCCTTCGGGGTCGTCGCGCGAGACGATTTCACCCGCGGGCTTGTGGTACATGAGCACGCGCGGCGTCGGCGACTCGGTGCTCTTGCGGTGCACGAGGCGCCCTTCGATGCGGATCGCGTCCGCAGCGCTCACTCGGTCGCCCACGCGGGCGGTCTGGCCGTTCACGGTCACAACGCCCCGAGCAATCAGCGCTTCCATGTCGCGGCGCGAGCCCAGACCCGCGTCGGCGAGCACCTTCTGGAGCTTTTCCGTCGGGAGTTCGACGGTTTTCTTCGCGGCACGCGCGCGGTTGATGATCTCAAGCGCGAGGGGGCTTTCGGCCAGCCCTTCGGGCATCGAGCTGTCCGCGGGACCGAGGCGGTCGTAAGCGTCACCCGGGTTGATCGCGTGGAGCGAGCGCCCGGAAGCGCGTCCGCCCGTGCGGCGCGAGGCGCCGCGTTCGCCCTGGAAAGCCTGCCCGGGGCGACGGAACGGCGTCTTCTTCGACTTCGAGGGGCCCGCCCCTTTGCGTGCGTTAACGGTCTTCTTCACAATCGGATTCCTTTGGGGCGGCCTCTGCGGGAGGCGCGTCACCCGTCTCGTCCCGCAAGCCGAGTTCGAACTCGGGTTCGGGAACCGCTTCGACCGCAGGCAGGTCCGCAACGGACTTCAACCCGAGGTCACTCAAAAACTGTTTCGTGGTGGCGAGGAGTTCGGGACGCCCGGGCGTCTCCCTGCGGCCGATCACTTCGATCCATCCGCGTTCCTCGAACTGCTTCAATATGGCCGGGTTCACCGCGACGCCGCGCACCGCTTCGATATCGCCGCGCGTGACGGGCTGTCGGTAAGCGATGACGGCGAGCGTCTCCATGGCAGCCCGGGAGTAGCGGCGTTCGCGCTCGGGCTCCAACCGCTTCAAATACGTCCCCGTTTCCTCGGTCGTCTGAAAGCGCCAGCCGTCCGCAACCTCCACGAGCCGCAAGCCGCGACCGGACCAGAAGGCGCGCAGCTCCTCGAGGTGCTCGCGCACCGCCTTGGCGGAAAGCTTGTCGTTGAAGAGGCGGCGCAGGTCCCGCAAACTCACGGGCTTCGAAGCCGAAAGGAGCGCAGCCTCGATGACGAAGGGAGGTGAGAGTTTCGCCATAGAACGGGTTCTCCGCGCGCAAGGCGCGGGGAGGAGTCGGTCTTCGCAAAAAAGGGAGCTCGGAAACGGATGCCGTCGCGCGCCGTACCGTGCGAATTTTAACACGCAGGTTTTCGCGTCCGACCGCCGCAAACGAAGAACCCCGAACAGTCAAACCGTTCGGGGTTCGGAATTTGGGCTCTGGCGGAAGGGGTGGGATTCGAACCCACGATACGGTATAACCGTATACCGGATTTCGAGTCCGGCGCATTCGACCTCTCTGCCACCCTTCCGCGTCAGAGGAGAATTCGAATATTACAGCATGAATTTGAAAAAAGCAAGAGGCGACGAAAAAATTTCTTCTTTTTTCTTTTCGGGGACTGCGGGAGAGGCGAAAAGCGCGAAAGACCGCCTGGAGACCGCATTCGAGGGCATTCGGAGTGCGGAAAAGCGCAAGGGGCGAAGCACGAATGCTTCGCCCCTTGCTCCCGACGGGTGTGTTGGTCACCCGACGGGGAGTATAGCGCGATTACTTCGCTTCGGCCGGACGGAGAACTTCAAGGCCGCCCATGTAGGGGCGGAGCACTTCGGGGACCGTCACGGAGCCGTCGGCGTTCTGATAGTTTTCGAGCACCGCGACGAGCGTGCGGCCCACGGCCAGGCCCGAGCCGTTCAGGGTGTGGACGTAACGCGTGCGACCTTCTTCGTCCTTGAAGCGCGTGCCCATGCGGCGGGCCTGGAAGTCTTCGCAGTTCGAGCAGGAGCTGATTTCGCGGTACGTGTTCTGCGCGGGAAGCCACACTTCGAGGTCGTAGGTCTTCGCGGCCGAAAAGCCCATGTCGCCCGTCGAAAGCGCAACGACGCGGTAGGGAAGGCCGAGCTTCTGGAGGATCCCTTCGGCGTTGGCGGTCATCTGTTCGAGGTGCGCGTAGGAGCGTTCCGGACGCACGATGCGAACCATTTCGACCTTGTCGAACTGGTGCTGACGGATCATGCCGCGCGTGTCGCGACCGTAGGCGCCGGCTTCGGAGCGGAAACAGGGCGTGTGGGCCGTGACGAGGATCGGAAGTTCGGAGGCCTTCAGCATGCGGCCCGAAACCTGGTTCGTGAGCGTCACTTCGGCGGTCGGAACGAGGTACATCTGTTCGCCGTCGCCTTCGGCGCCGCCCTTCTTCGCGGCGAAGAGGTCTTCTTCGAACTTCGGCAGCTGCCCCGTGCCGCGCATCGTCGAGGCGGTCACGATGTAGGGGGTATAGCACTCGGTGTAGCCGTTTTCCTGCGTGTGCGTGTTCAGCATGAACTGAGCGAGCGCTCGGTGGAGGCGCGCGACCTGACCGCGCATGAAGCAAAAGCGCGAGCCCGAGAGCTTCGCGGCCGTGTCGAAGTCGAGACCGAGAGGACCGCCCACGTCGACGTGGTCCTTCACCTCGAAGTCGAACGTGCGGGGGGTGCCCCAGCGACGCACTTCGACGTTTTCGCTTTCGTCCTTGCCGACGGGGACGGACTCGTTCGGAAGATTCGGCACGCGAAGCATCATCGCTTCGAGCTTCGTGCGGATTTCGTCGAGCTTCGTTTCAAGGGCGGAGAGCTCTGCGGGGATGCGGCCCGCTTCGGCCATCAGAGCGGAGGCGTCTTCACCGGACTTCTTCGCAAGCCCGATCTGCTTGGAGAGCGTGTTGCGCTTGGCCTGGAGTTCTTCGGTCTTCGTTTGAACGGACTTGCGCTCCGCTTCAAGAGCATTGAATTCCGCCTCGGGGAAATCGAAATTGCGGGTCTTGAGACGAGCCACGACCTCCGGAAGGTTCTTTCGGAGCAGGGCGATGTCGAGCATGGTGAAGTGTCCTATGTAGTAAATGCCGAAACGGCACGCCTCGGTCGGGGGGCGTGCCGTCCGATTGGGGAAAAGCGGACGCTCGGGGCGCTCGGGGGAGAAACTCAACCCCGCACGCGGAGCGCGATTTCGTATTTTCGCATTTTTGCGTTGTACGCGCAGTCGTGCTTCGGGAAGCTCCTCAGGCCCTTTGCCTCAGTTCTCTTTCCTCCGACCGCGACCGGCCTTCCGAGCCTCTTCGTTGAGGGCGTCAAGGCGCGCGAGCTTTTCGGCGATCCGTACTTCGAGCCCTCGATCCGTCGGGTGGTACCACTTGCGGCCTTCGAGCCCTTCGGGAAGGTAGATTTCCCCCGCGGCAAAGGCTCCGGGTTCGTCGTGCGCGTAGCGGTACCCCTCGTGGTAGCCGAGATCCTTCATGAGTTTCGTAGGGGCGTTCCGAAGGTGCATGGGGACGGCGCGCGAACCGTCCTCTTTCACGAAGGCCCTAAGCTCGTTGTAGGCCTTGTAGACCGCATTGCTCTTCGGAGCGCACGCGAGGTACACGACGGCCTGAGCGAGCGCAAGCTCCCCTTCGGGACTCCCGAGCCGCTCGTAGATTTCGGCAGCCTCCACGGCAAGTTCCGTCGCACGCGGGTCCGCAAGCGAAATGTCTTCGATCGCCATCCGCACGACACGACGCGCGATGTAGCGCGGATCGCACCCGCCGTCAAGCATCCGCACCATCCAATAGAGGGCCGCATCGGGGTCGCTCCCGCGCACGGACTTATGCATGGCGCTGATCTGGTCGTAGAAGTTGTCGCCCCCCTTGTCGAAGCGTCGCAGGGTCGCGGGAAGCGTTTTCCTCAGGAACGCCGCATCGATTTCGGGAACGTGCCGCTCGCGCGCCATCGTACCCGCGACGTCGACCGCGTTGAGAAGCCGTCGAGCATCCCCGTCCGCAAGCGTCACGAGAATGCGTTTGGCTTCGTCGGTCCAAGCCGTATCGGGAAATTCGCGGGAGAGCGCACGCTCAAGAAGTTCGAGTGCCTCCTCGTCCTTGAGGCTTTCGAGCGTATAGACGGTCGCGCGGCTCAGCAGCGCGTTCACCACTTCGAAGGAGGGGTTCTCGGTCGTCGCCCCCACGAAGATGAAAAGGCCCGATTCGACGTGGGGAAGGAACGCATCCTGCTGGCTCTTGCTGAAGCGGTGCACTTCGTCGACGAAGAGAAGCGTGGGCTTTCCCGAGAGCGCCATCGTGTTGCGGGCCGTTTCCACCGCATCGCGGATTTCCTTGACGCCGCCCAAGACGGCGGAAATGGCGATGAAGGGAAGGTCGAAGGCTCCTGCCATCAGACGGGCCAAGGTCGTCTTCCCGACCCCGGGCGGCCCCCAGAGAATCATCGAGTGCGGACGGTGATTTTCAAAGGCAACGCGCAAGGGGGCTCCCGGTCCGATCAGATGCTTCTGACCCACCACTTCGTCGAGCGTCTTGGGGCGCAACCGCTCGGCGAGAGGCGCAAGCATGGGGGCCGTGTCGGAAGCCGCAGCCCCCGAACGCCGTCCGGAAGACTTCGAGCCCCGGGCTCCTTTCTCCTCTTTCGCTTTGGCGGAAACGGGCGGTTCGAACGCACCGAGCGTACCGCCGAAAAGATCGTCGCTGTCCTTCATCACCTGCGGGCCCTCGTGCTTCGGGGCCCTCTCCTCTCGCTACTGAAACTTCGACCGGCCGTCCCGTCGTCGGGAGGCCCGGAGTGCACCAAGAATACACGATCCAAAACAAAAACCCCCGGCACCGAAGTACCGAGGGTTCTTGAATGGGGAGTCTGGCGATGTTCTACTTTCACCGGAAATACAACCGACTATCATCGACGCTAAGGCGTTTCACTGTCCTGTTCGGAATGGGAAGGAGTGGGGCCACCTCGCTATGGTCGCCAGACAAAACTTTGAATTTTGTACGGAATCGAAATGAAGCGGGCTGCGATGCCCATCGATTTCGAAGTTCTCTCCGACAGGAGAAAAGCTTCACGGTTATAGGATCAAGCTGCACGAGCAATTAGTATTGGTTAGCTCAACGCCTCACAGCGCTTACACACCCAACCTATCAACGTCCTGGTCTCGAACGACTCTTCAGGGAGGTCAAGCCTCCAGGAAGACTTATCTTCAGGCAAGTTTCCCGCTTAGATGCTTTCAGCGGTTATCTCTTCCCGACATAGCTACCCGGCGATGCCACTGGCGTGACAACCGGTACACCAGAGGTCAGTCCACTCCGGTCCTCTCGTACTAGGAGCAGCCCCCGTCAATCTTCCAACGCCCACGGCAGATAGGGACAAAACTGTCTCACGACGTTTTAAACCCAGCTCACGTACCTCTTTAAATGGCGAACAGCCATACCCTTGGGACCGGCTACAGCCCCAGGATGAGATGAGCCGACATCGAGGTGCCAAACACCGCCGTCGATATGAACTCTTGGGCGGTATCAGCCTGTTATCCCCAGAGTACCTTTTATCCGTTGAGCGATGGCCCTTCCATACAGAGCCACCGGATCACTATGACCTACTTTCGTATCTGCTCGACTTGTCGGTCTCGCAGTCAAGCACGCTTTTGCCATTGCACTATCAGCACGATTTCCGACCGTACCTAGCGTACCTTCGCACTCCTCCGTTACCCTTTAGGAGGAGACCGCCCCAGTCAAACTGCCTACCATGCACGGTCCCCGATCAGGATGACTGACCTAGGTTAGAACCTCAAACAAATCAGGGCGGTATTTCAAGGACGACTCCGCGAGAACTGGCGTCCTCGCTTCACAGTCTCCCGCCTATCCTACACAGATCGGTTCAAAGTCCAATGCAAAGCTACAGTAAAGGTTCATGGGGTCTTTCCGTCTAGCCGCGGGGAGATTGCATCATCACAAACACTTCAACTTCACTGAGTCTCAGGAGGAGACAGTGTGGCCATCGTTATGCCATTCGTGCAGGTCGGAACTTGCCCGACAAGGAATTTCGCTACCTTAGGACCGTTATAGTTACGGCCGCCGTTTACTGGGACTTCGATCAGGAGCTTGCACCCCATCAATTAATCTTCCAGCACCGGGCAGGCATCACACCCTATACGTCGACTTTCGTCTTTGCAGAGTGCTGTGTTTTTAGTAAACAGTCGCAGCCACCGATTCTCTGAGACCTCTTCACGCTCCGGGTGTTTCTCCCTTCACGCTACCAAGGCACACCTTATCCCGAAGTTACGGTGTCAATTTGCCGAGTTCCTTCTCCTGAGTTCTCTCAAGCGCCTGAGCATATTCAGCTCGCCCACCAGTGTCGGTTTGCGGTACGGTCCCGCCAAGCTGGAGCTTAGAGGCTTTTCCTGGAAGCACATCCAATCACTTCGGTTCCGTAGAACCTCGATCCTTCGCCTCGGAAATTCGTCGACGGATTTGCCTGTCGACTTCCTACGCTCGGAAACCGGGACTTCCAACACCCGGATGATCTTCAATACTCCGTCCCCCCTTCGCACTTGGCGGCGGTCAAGGAATATTAACCTTGTTCCCATCAGCTACGCTTCTCAGCCTCGCCTTAGGGGCCGACTCACCCTGCTCCGATGAACGTAGAGCAGGAAACCTTGGGCTTACGGCGAGCGGGCTTTTCACCCGCTTTAACGTTACTCATGTCAGCATTCGCACTTCCGATACCTCCAGCAACCTTTGCAAGTCACCTTCGCAGGCTTACGGAACGCTCCCCTACCACGCACATTGCTGTGCATCCGCGGCTTCGGTTATTGACTTAGCCCCGTTACATCTTCCGCGCAGGAAGACTCGATCAGTGAGCTATTACGCTTTCTTTGAAGGATGGCTGCTTCTAAGCCAACTTCCTGACTGTCTTAGCCTTCCCACTTCGTTTTCCACTTAGTCAATATTAGGGACCTTAGCCGGCGGTCTGGGTTGTTTCCCTTTTGAGTCCGGACGTTAGCACCCGGTGCTCTGTCTCCCGTGCTCAAACTTCCAAGTATTCGGAGTTTGCCATGGTTTGGTAAGACGCCATGTCCCCCTAGCCATAACAGTGCTCTACCCCCTGGAGTCATACACGAGGCACTACCTCAATAGTTTTCGGGGAGAACCAGCTATCTCCAGATTTGTTTAGCCTTTCACCCCTATCCACAGCTCATCCGCTAATTTTGCAACACTAGTCGGTTCGGTCCTCCAGTGTGTGTTACCACACCTTCAACCTGGCCATGGATAGATCATCTGGTTTCGGGTCTACGCCCAACGACTGAATCGCTCTGTTCGAACTCGCTTTCGCTGCGCCTCCCCTATACGGTTAAGCTTGCCATTGAACGTAAGTCGCTGACCCATTATGCAAAAGGTACGCAGTCACCCCTTACGAGGCTCCTACTGTTTGTATGTATGCGGTTTCAGGATCTATTTCACTCCCCTCCCGGGGTTCTTTTTACCTTTCCTTCACAGTACTGGTTCACTATCGGTCGATCACGAGTATTTAGCCTTGGAGGATGGTCCCCCCGTCTTCAGACAGGATGTCACGTGTCCCGCCTTACTTGTCGTGTTCTTAGTACCATGACTGCGATTTCCCGTACGGGGCTGTCACCCTCTATAGCCGAACTTTCCAGATCGTTCCGGTATCGAAGTCATTATCAAACACAGGGCTTCTCCGATTTCGCTCGCCGCTACTTTCGGAATCTCGGTTGATTTCTTTTCCTGCGGTTACTTAGATGTTTCAGTTCACCGCGTTCGCCTTCATAACCTATGTATTCAGTTATGAATACCTGTAAAACAGGTGAGTTTCCTCATTCGGAGACCTGTGGATCAAAGCTTATTTGCCAGCTCCCCACAGCTTTTCGCAGGCTGTCACGTCCTTCATCGCCTGTGATCGCCAAGGCATCCACCACATACACTTAGTCACTTGATCCTATAACTCTGAAGCCTTTTGCCTTCAAAGCTACAAGCAACCTGTAACGTGTTTCGCTGTTTCTCTGATTTATGTCGGTTCTTGAGAACTTCATGAAATCAAATGAATGCAATCACAACCCTCAACTGCTGCATCTCCGACCCTCTCATCAAGAGCCGGCGCATTCAGTTGAACGCTTCATTTCTTTTCCAAATTTTTAAAGAACATTCCTGTCTTCGAAAATCATTTCAACGACACGGATAAGTGTGAACACCGTGAAGAGCGGCAGGCCGTTCGGACTTGCTCTCTTTAAAGGAGGTGATCCAGCCGCACCTTCCGGTACGGCTACCTTGTTACGACTTCACCCCAGTCATGAAGCCCACCGTGGACGCCGTCCTCCTTGCGGTTAAACAAACGTCTTCTGGTGAACCCCACTCCCATGGTGTGACGGGCGGTGTGTACAAGACCCGGGAACGTATTCACCGCGGCATGCTGATCCGCGATTACTAGCGATTCCGACTTCATGCAGTCGAGTTGCAGACTGCAATCCGGACTACGATCGGTTTTCTGGGATTTGCTCCGCCTCGCGGCTTCGCTGCCCTCTGTTCCGACCATTGTATGACGTGTGAGGCCCTAGCCATAAGGGCCATGAGGACTTGACGTCATCCCCACCTTCCTCCGGTTTGTCACCGGCAGTCTCACTAGAGTGCCCTTTCGTAGCAACTAGTGACAAGGGTTGCGCTCGTTGCGGGACTTAACCCAACATCTCACGACACGAGCTGACGACAGCCATGCAGCACCTGTGTCCAGATTCCCTTGCGGGCACTCCCAAATCTCTTCGGGATTCCTGGCATGTCAAGGCTAGGTAAGGTTTTTCGCGTTGCATCGAATTAATCCACATCATCCACCGCTTGTGCGGGTCCCCGTCAATTCCTTTGAGTTTTAATCTTGCGACCGTACTCCCCAGGCGGTCTACTTCACGCGTTAGCTTCGTTACCAAGGAAATGAATCCCCAACAACCAGTAGACATCGTTTAGGGCGTGGACTACCAGGGTATCTAATCCTGTTTGCTCCCCACGCTTTCGTGCATGAGCGTCAGTCGTATCCCAGGGGGCTGCCTTCGCCATTGGTGTTCTTCCAAATATCTACGCATTTCACTGCTACACTTGGAATTCCACCCCCCTCTGATAAACTCCAGTCCCGCAGTCATAAATGCAATTCCCAGGTTAAGCCCGGGGATTTCACATCTATCTTACGGAACCGCCTGCGCACGCTTTACGCCCAGTAATTCCGATTAACGCTTGCACCCTACGTATTACCGCGGCTGCTGGCACGTAGTTAGCCGGTGCTTATTCTTCAGGTACCGTCAGCAGTTCCGGGTATTAACCGAAACCTTTTCGTCCCTGACAAAAGCAGTTTACAATCCGAAGACCTTCATCCTGCACGCGGCATGGCTGGATCAGGGTTTCCCCCATTGTCCAAAATTCCCCACTGCTGCCTCCCGTAGGAGTCTGGGCCGTGTCTCAGTCCCAGTGTGGCTGGTCGTCCTCTCAGACCAGCTACCGATCGTCGCCTTGGTGAGCCTTTACCTCACCAACAAGCTAATCGGGCATCGGCCGCTCCCCTTGCGCGAGGTCTTGCGATCCCCCGCTTTCACCCTCAGGTCTCATGCGGTATTAGCAACCCTTTCGGGTTGTTATCCCCCACAAGAGGACACGTTCCGATGTATTACTCACCCGTGCGCCACTCGCCACCCGGGAGCAAGCTCCCCGTGCTGCCGTTCGACTTGCATGTGTAAAGCATGCCGCCAGCGTTCAATCTGAGCCAGGATCAAACTCTTCAGTTCAATCTCTGTTTTTCGCTCTCTCGCCGGAATTGAAAGAGGAAGGAATTAACCTTCGTCTTTCTATCAGACAAGTGCGAACTTCGTAAAATTTTCGAGCCGTGCCCGTGAGGACACGTTGTCGTTTGAGCGACCTCTCGCTTTCCGATGTTCACACTTATCGGTTCGTTGAATCTGATTTTTAAAGAGCACTGCGCTTCGTGAAGCGCAGGAGTGAAATCATACTTGAGTGATTTCGATTTGTCAAGAGGAAAATTTCGAAATTTTCGAATTTTTCTTCTTGGGAGCGGGCTGCGAAAGCAACCCTCTCATAAATAGCAAAAACCCCCGATGCCGAAGCACCGGGGGTTCTCGAATGGGGAGTCTGGCGATGTTCTACTTTCACCGGAAATACAACCGACTATCATCGACGCTAAGGCGTTTCACTGTCCTGTTCGGAATGGGAAGGAGTGGGGCCACCTCGCTATGGTCGCCAGACAAAACTTTGAATTTTGTACGGAATCGAAATGAAGCGGGCTGCGATGCCCATCGATTTCGAAGTTCTCTCCGACAGGAGAAAAGCTTCACGGTTATAGGATCAAGCTGCACGAGCAATTAGTATTGGTTAGCTCAACGCCTCACAGCGCTTACACACCCAACCTATCAACGTCCTGGTCTCGAACGACTCTTTAGGGAGGTCAAGCCTCCAGGAAGACTTATCTTCAGGCAAGTTTCCCGCTTAGATGCTTTCAGCGGTTATCTCTTCCCGACATAGCTACCCGGCGATGCCACTGGCGTGACAACCGGTACACCAGAGGTCAGTCCACTCCGGTCCTCTCGTACTAGGAGCAGCCCCCGTCAATCTTCCAACGCCCACGGCAGATAGGGACAAAACTGTCTCACGACGTTTTAAACCCAGCTCACGTACCTCTTTAAATGGCGAACAGCCATACCCTTGGGACCGGCTACAGCCCCAGGATGAGATGAGCCGACATCGAGGTGCCAAACACCGCCGTCGATATGAACTCTTGGGCGGTATCAGCCTGTTATCCCCAGAGTACCTTTTATCCGTTGAGCGATGGCCCTTCCATACAGAGCCACCGGATCACTATGACCTACTTTCGTATCTGCTCGACTTGTCGGTCTCGCAGTCAAGCACGCTTTTGCCATTGCACTATCAGCACGATTTCCGACCGTACCTAGCGTACCTTCGCACTCCTCCGTTACCCTTTAGGAGGAGACCGCCCCAGTCAAACTGCCTACCATGCACGGTCCCCGATCAGGATGACTGACCTAGGTTAGAACCTCAAACAAATCAGGGCGGTATTTCAAGGACGACTCCGCGAGAACTGGCGTCCTCGCTTCACAGTCTCCCGCCTATCCTACACAGATCGGTTCAAAGTCCAATGCAAAGCTACAGTAAAGGTTCATGGGGTCTTTCCGTCTAGCCGCGGGGAGATTGCATCATCACAAACACTTCAACTTCACTGAGTCTCAGGAGGAGACAGTGTGGCCATCGTTATGCCATTCGTGCAGGTCGGAACTTGCCCGACAAGGAATTTCGCTACCTTAGGACCGTTATAGTTACGGCCGCCGTTTACTGGGACTTCGATCAGGAGCTTGCACCCCATCAATTAATCTTCCAGCACCGGGCAGGCATCACACCCTATACGTCGACTTTCGTCTTTGCAGAGTGCTGTGTTTTTAGTAAACAGTCGCAGCCACCGATTCTCTGAGACCTCTTCACGCTCCGGGTGTTTCTCCCTTCACGCTACCAAGGCACACCTTATCCCGAAGTTACGGTGTCAATTTGCCGAGTTCCTTCTCCTGAGTTCTCTCAAGCGCCTGAGCATATTCAGCTCGCCCACCAGTGTCGGTTTGCGGTACGGTCCCGCCAAGCTGGAGCTTAGAGGCTTTTCCTGGAAGCACATCCAATCACTTCGGTTCCGTAGAACCTCGATCCTTCGCCTCGGAAATTCGTCGACGGATTTGCCTGTCGACTTCCTACGCTCGGAAACCGGGACTTCCAACACCCGGATGATCTTCAATACTCCGTCCCCCCTTCGCACTTGGCGGCGGTCAAGGAATATTAACCTTGTTCCCATCAGCTACGCTTCTCAGCCTCGCCTTAGGGGCCGACTCACCCTGCTCCGATGAACGTAGAGCAGGAAACCTTGGGCTTACGGCGAGCGGGCTTTTCACCCGCTTTAACGTTACTCATGTCAGCATTCGCACTTCCGATACCTCCAGCAACCTTTGCAAGTCACCTTCGCAGGCTTACGGAACGCTCCCCTACCACGCACATTGCTGTGCATCCGCGGCTTCGGTTATTGACTTAGCCCCGTTACATCTTCCGCGCAGGAAGACTCGATCAGTGAGCTATTACGCTTTCTTTGAAGGATGGCTGCTTCTAAGCCAACTTCCTGACTGTCTTAGCCTTCCCACTTCGTTTTCCACTTAGTCAATATTAGGGACCTTAGCCGGCGGTCTGGGTTGTTTCCCTTTT